>NZ_CP046619.1:1200000-2400000 GCF_009755725.1 Diaminobutyricimonas sp. LJ205
GCGCCGGGCGATGAACCGGGTCCGGGACGCCCGGGTCAGGCCGGAACTGATCCACGTCTCGAGCGGCTGGAATGTGGTCATCACGGACGTCAATGGCCGAATCCGCACGAACCCGCACGGCTTCTTCGCCCGCAATACGCGCATCCTCAGCCTTGAACGAATCACGGTCAACGGCTCGGAGCCGCTGATCTTCAGCACCGCGCGGGTGGGGGCTCACGCACAACTGTCATATGCACAGTTGGTCGAGGGCGAGTCGTTGCCGCGCAGGGGTGCCTACCTGATGGTGGAGCGGTTCCTCGGCGAAGGGCTTCGCACCCGACTGCGCGTGCAGAGCTACTCGGACGTCGAGCACCGGTTTCACGTTGCCATTGAGGTGGACGCTGACTTCGCCGACACCGACGAGGCTGACCGAGGCGAGCGGCGCCAGACCGCGCCGGTGACCGACCGGTGGGATCCCGCCAGCAGCAGCGTGACCTTTCGATACGAGCACCCCGATCTCGACCTGGCCGCGGTGATCGCTGTCGAGGCGACTGCCGCAGTGTCTTACGAAGGCAAGGTGCTCACGTTCGATCTGGTCGTTCCACCCGGCGGCAGCGCCGCCGCCGACGTTCTCACGCAGCCGGTCTTTGACGGAGTGACGGGCCGCGCGCCTGACGCCGGTTATTCCGAGCGGGGGGACTCTGCGGCGGTCGCTCGAACCGCGCTCTGGGCGGAGTTAGCCACCCTGCGCTCAACCAATGCCACCGTCGCGCAGGCGTGGCAGACGGCGATCGGCGATCTGGCCTGCCTGCCGCTTGGCGAGCACCCAGGTCCGGCAGCTCCGGCGGCCGGATTGCCGATCTATCAACAGATCTTCGGACGTGACTCGCTGACGGCCGGCTGGCAGGCTCTGCTCGCCGGACCGACGATGCTTCGGGACGCGCTGCTGCTCGCCGCGGATCGAATCGGGCAGCGCATCGATGATTGGCGTGACGAGGAGCCCGGCAAGGTGTTGCACCAGGGCCGCCACGGTCCGCTGTCGAGGCTGGCCATCGACCCCTACAGCGCCTACTACGGCGACTGGTCGACCAGCCCCGACTTTCTCATCTTCCTCGGCCAATACCTGGCGTGGACCGGCGACCTCAAGCTGGTCAGAAGGGTGCTGCCTGCGGCACGAGAGGCTCTGCAGTGGCTGGAGCGGTACGCCGACCTCGACGGTGACGGATTCGTCGAGTACGAGACCCGCTCCCCGCAGGGGCTGAAGAACCAAGGCTGGAAAGACTCTGACAGCGCGATCGTCGACGAGCACGGCATATCGGTCGAGAATCCCATTGCCAGCAGCGAACTACAGGGCTACCACTACGCCGCGCTGCGGTATGCCGCCTTCGCCTTCGGCACCGCAGGCGACCGCGCCTACGCCGCTGAGCTGGTCGCGAGGGCAGCCACATTGCGGCGACGGTTTCATGGGGCATTCTGGATGCCGGAGCACGGGTCATACGCGCAGGCGCTCGGACCGGACAAACGCCCGGTGCGGTCGGTGAACTCCAACGACGGTCAACTGCTCGCCACCGGGATCGTGCCCAGCCGCTATGCACCGACCGTGGCACGGCGTCTCCTCGAGCCAGACATGTTCAGCGGGTGGGGGATGCGCACCCTGTCGGCTGAGCATCCGGCCTACGACCCCTTCAGTTACCACCGCGGCAGCGTGTGGCCGGTTGAGAGCGGCACCTTGTCCTTGGGGCTGGCGCGCTACGGATGCTTGCCGCAGTTGCACGCTGTCGCGGAAGCGACCTTCGCCGCAGCAGCACTGTTCGAGGGTCATCGGCTGCCCGAGGTGATCTCCGGTCTTCCGCGGGGAGCGGAGCATCCGTTCCCCGGCGTCTACCCGAACGCCTGCTCGCCACAGGCGTGGTCGGCGAGCGCGATCATCGCGATCATCCAGGCGATGCTGATGCTGCGACCGGTGGTCGCTGCCCGTTGCATTCTCGTCGATCCGCATCTGCCGCCATGGTTGCCGGACTTCACTCTTGAGGGAGTGAGACTAGGGCGCACCACCTTCGACCTGGTTGTGCGGCGCACCCGCAACGGTGGGGCGCGCGTGAGCGTTCCTGGCGGTGCAATCGGTGTCATCCACAGGCCCACCTTCCAGACCAGACACGCCCGGGCTAATCGCGTCGGCGCGACCTAATCCGCACGCGGTCCCCTGTGGAGGACTGTCGCGGTGGCCACGACAATCATCGCGATGCCCGCCGCGGCCGTCGACGCCGCAACGACCGTCTCCGACCATGGAGTCGTGTCGTGTGACGCGTACCCGGCGACCATCGGCGCGATCACGAAAGTGGCCAGGAGATAGCCGAGCCCGGTTGCGCCGAACAGGAACCCGCACGCCAACATGGCCGCCCGCGACTTGCGAAACCACAACACCGCGAGAGCGACCAGACCGAATACCGCGACCCAGCCGAGCGCCCCGAACCCTTGCAGTGCAGATGGACTGCCCTCGAGCCCAGAGAGCAGGGCATGCGCTCCGTGGATCGCGAACGAGCCGGCGACGAGGATGGCAAGCACAATCTCGACGATGATGACGAGCACGGCCACGCCGCGTCCGACGGTGGCACGCGCGATCAGCGAGACGCCGAGCGGCATGACCAAGACACCTGCTGCCATAAGCAAGGTGCCGGCGCCAAAGAACTCAGCGGCAGTCCCGATTGGTTCCCAAGGAGCCCAGGGAAACGTGTAATCGTAGAGGTGGTCTTCGGCGGCGAAGTTGGCGCCTTCTGGCGAGTTACGGAACACAACCCACCGCTGGAGCGACGCCACGAGCTGCAGCACGGCCGAGCCGAGAAACAGTGCGGCCGCGAGAAGTGATCCAATGATGGAAACCCAACGGAAGCGAACGGTGCGCGTTCGGTGGTCGGGCAGATCGATTGCCGACATGCGCTCACCTTAGCGACCTGCCCCGACCTGTCAAGCAACAGGGGCGATGGCTCGGGTAGCTGAACCGCGATAACCCACGGCGTTACAGTCGTAACGGCGGCATTATCGTTCGATGATGAGGACGACGGAGGGACACTAATGGCCGGACACCGGATCTTCGGCATCAGCTTTGCCAGCATCTATCCGCTTTACCTGCAGAAGGCAGAGCGGAAGAACCGTAGCAAGGAAGAGGTGGACGAGGTCATCACCTGGCTCACCGGCTACGACCGCACCGGCCTGGACCGGGTGATCGCCGACGGCGTCGATCTGGAGACCTTCTTCGCTGAGGCTCCTGCGATCAATCCGGATGCGTCCCTCATCACCGGCGTGATCTGCGGCTACCGAGTGGAAGAGATTGAAGACCCGCTCATGCAGAAGATTCGTTACATGGACAAACTGGTCGACGAGCTGGCGCGCGGCAAGAAGATGACGTCCATCCTGCGGAGCGCCGCGTAGGAGGCTGGCTAGGCTGTGCACCGTGACCACGCCTGAGCCCTACTACTTCGCACACGGGAATGGCCGATTCGAGTCCACGATTCATGCGCAAGGGGCGTGGAACCCGCATGAACAGCACATGGCACCGGTGTCCGGCATCCTCACCCATAGCCTCGAGCAGTTCCATCCGCGCCCGGAGCTGCGGATGGCGCGGATCAGCTTCGACATCCTCGGGCTGATTCCGGACGGCAAATTCGAGGTGCGCACCACCATGCTGCGCCCCGGCCGAACGATCGAACTCATCCAGGCCGAACTGATCTCGGACGGTCGCGTCGCCGTCCGGGCGACCGCCTGGCGGCTGCAGCGCTCCGACACCAGCACTGTTGCTGCGATCGAAGACGAGCGGATGCCGGGACCGGACGTGTCGATGGAACCGCTCGACCTGTCAGAGTGGCCCGGCGGCTACATCCAGTCGATCGACGCGCGTCCGGCGCCGGCTCATGGGAAGGGCCGCGGGCGCGTGTGGTTGCGCACCGCGCATCCACTGGTCGCCGATACCCCGTTCTCCGACGTCGCCCGCCTGGTCGGCCTCATCGACACGAGCAACGGAATCGCGGCCAGGGTCAGGCCAGGCGCGGGCAACTACCTGTTCCCCAACGTCGACCTGCAGGTGCACCTGTACCGGGAGCCCACAGGGGAGTGGCTGGGCCTTGCGAATTCGGTCACCTTCGGCCCGGACGGGATCGGACTCACCTCAACGGTGTTGCATGACGCGAACGGCCCGGTCGGCCGTGCGGAGCAGATCCTCACCATCCGGGCACCCTGACCAGCCGGGGATCGCTGCTGCGCGGTTTAGTTGTGACGTGTGCGCTAGCGCTGACTCGTTGCCCAAGGCGTGTCAGTCAGTCAGTCCGCAGCCAGATGTTTTCCGAAATCACGGTGACGTCATCCGGCGGAGGGGCATGGCTGCTCACCACGTGGTACGACCCGGTTGACGCCCCGACGCTGAACCCGGCTCCTTCCATGCCGCAAGTGGTGCTCCATTCGGTTTCGTCGGTGTACACCACCAGGCAGAGCTGGTCTGGTTTAGTACCGCGGACCAAAGACAGGTCGTTTTCGCCGTGCGTTGCGACCTGGCGGGCGCTATCGAGGTCGAGCCCGTCGAGGGTGTAGTCGGGCAGTCCGGCGGGCAGTAGGTCCTCCGAACCCGCCTCTGCATTCAAGACTTCGTAGCCGGATGTGCTGGCGCAGGAGCTGAGCGCGATCGCGGACAAAAGTACAGCGATACAAGTACCGGCCGTGCGTATGCGTCTCACGATGGTCCCGGGCATGCTTCGTTCAGGGCGATCTCTTCGGCTGGCTCAAGCGGCATTCCGGGCGGTGACGGCCACCATCCCTGGTTGGGCCAGCGAGCGATGAATTCGTCTCGCGCCGGCGGCGGTGGAATTTCGTAGTTGTTCGCTTCGTAGCACGGGGCGAGGAACTGGGTCAGATAGTCGTAGAGCCACCCGAGTTCCGCTTCGGTGCTCGGCCCGCGCGGACGGCCTCGATGCATCTCCCTACAAACGAACACACCGACAGCGTTCGCCTCCGTGTCGAGGTTCACCTCGTAGCCGGCTCTGTTGCCGTACGCATCGGTGCCGTACCCGAACGGAACGCCTTTCTCGGTTAAGCAGGCGGTGACCAGGTCAAGGCTCTCGTCCGCTGAGATGTATCCCACGAACGGATCCTCGGGACGCACGGCGCTCGGGTATTGGTCGGTAACGAGCTTCCACGACTCATCCTGCAGCTCGAGGCGCCGAGCGTTCGCCTGCTCGTCGCTGAGCGGATCCGGCGTGGGTCTGGGGCCGAGGTCCGGCATCGGCACGGTCACGGCCAGGGGCTCGAATGTCTCGGTCTGGCGTGGCTCCGGAGCCGTGCCGGGCGTCGCGCAGCCCGCCCCGATGAAGACCGTGCCGATGGCCAAGGCGAGCGCACCGATGGAGCGAGCACGGGATGTCGGCATCGTTCTCCTTCGCGAGTGGCGGCTGAACGCCACTCACGCTAGCGGACGCCGACCCCTAAAGTGAAGGAACCTCTCGCCATGGCGCTCAGCGAGTTTTCGCCAGGCCGGCTTCACACCTTCGCGCCCACGCCCTGCGGAACCGGCTCATGCCGCAGATACGTCCGCCGGAATTCCCCGGTCCCGGCAGTCAGTGCCCGCAACTCAATCGCGTACCGCAACAGCTCCTGGTCCGGAATCTCCGCCGTGATCTCGGACCGCTCCCGCCCGACCGAGTTCGTCCCGGTCAGATGGCCGCGCCGGGATGACAGGTCGCTCATTACCGCGCCGACATAGTTATCTGGCACGGTGATGGTCACCGCCGACACCGGTTCCAGCAACTGGATCCGCGCTGCCGCCGCGGCCTCCCGCAACGCCAACGCGCCCGCGGACTGGAACGCGGCATCCGATGAATCGACACTGTGCGCCTTGCCGCCGGTGAGCGTGACCCGGATGTCGACGACCGGGAAGCCCGCCGACACGCCCTTCTGCATCTGCTCGCGGACACCCTTCTCGACCGAACCGATGAACTGCCCGGGGACGACGCCGCCGACGACCTTGTTGACGAACTGGAAGCCCTCGCCGCGCTCGAGCGGTTCGACCTCGATGTCGCAGACACCGAATTGGCCATGCCCGCCGGACTGCTTGACATATCTTCCGTGCCCGGTGGCGGGCGTCGCGAACGTCTCCCGCAATGGCGTGACGATGTCGACGGTGCGCAGTTTGACGCCCTGGCCGCGCAGCCGGTCGAGCACCACCTCGGCATGCGCCTCACCCATGCACCACAGCACCAGCTGGTGCGTCTCGGCGTTCCGCTCGACCCGAAGCGTCGGGTCGATCGCCGCCGCCCGCGCCAGGCTCTTCGCCAGATTGTCCTCATCGGCCGGCGACGCCGCCTCGACCGCGATCGGCATCAGCGGCTCGGGCATCTCCCACGGCACGATCAGCAGGGGCGCCTCACGGTCCGACACCGTGTCACCGGTCTCGGCATTGCTCAGCTTGGTCAGCGCACAGATGTCTCCGGCCACGCTGTACGTCACCGGCCGCAGGTTCGCGCCCATCGGGGTCTGCAGGTGCGTGACTCGCTCATCGGCGTCGTGATCCTGGTGACCGCGATCGGCCAGCCCGCGTCCGCCGATGTGCAGCAGGGTGTTCTCCCGCAAGGTGCCCGAGAAGAGTCGCACCAGACAGACCCGACCAAGGAACGAGTCGATTGTCGTACGCACGATTTCGCCGACCAGCGGCCCGGACGGGTCGACGGTCAGCGCTCGGGCGGGGGCCCCATTCAAGCTCGTCACCGCCGGCACGTCACGCTCCACCGGTGACGGGAATGCCCGGGTCACGAACTCCAGCAGTTCGGCCATCCCGACGCCGACCTCCGCCGACACGGCCAGCACCGGATAGAACGATCCACCGGCGACGGCCCGTTCCAGATCGGTGATCAGGATGTCGAGATCGACCGCTTCACCGCCGAGGTAGCGGTCCATGAGCGTCTCATCCTCGCTCTCGGCGATGATGCCCTCGATGAGCACGCCCCGGGCGGCTTCAGCCTCAGCCAGTTCCGCCTCCGTCGCAGCACGCTCAAGCGGATGCCGCTCGCCCGCGCTGTAGTCCGACACCGTTCCGGACAGCAGCCCGAGCAGCCCGGTGATGGCACCGTTCGTCCGCATCGGCAAGTAGAGCGGCAACATGGATGCCCCGAACGCCTCCTGGCACGCGGCGAGCACTCCCTCGTAGTTCGCCCGGGGATGGTCGATGCGGCTGATCACGACGGCCCGCGGCATCCCGACGTGCTCGCATTCGGCCCACAGGGCAGTGGTTGCGGCATCGACGCCGTCGACCGCGGAGACCACGAACAGCGCCGCGTCCGCCGCCCGCAGCCCGGCGCGCAGATCCCCGATGAAATCGGGGTACCCGGGAGTATCCAGCAGGTTCACCTTGATATCGCCGACCGCCACCGGCAACACGGCGAGCGCCACCGAGCGCTGCTGCGTGACCTCGGACGGGTCTGAGTCGCTCACCGTGGTGCCGTCGATGATCGATCCCAGACGAGTGATGGCGCCGGTGGCCAGCAGCAATGCCTCGGCAAGCATCGTCTTGCCCGCCCCGGAACGACCGACGAGCGCCACGTTGCGGATCTTCTCCGGATGGTTGGCATAGATTGCCGCGGATGCGTCCGCTCGATGTTGCTCCGGACCTCGACCCGAGCCCTTCGACGGGCCGGCACCTTTCGTCGACATGAGGACTCCCGCCGTGGATTGCGCCGCATCGTATTAGTCGATTTGACACCCGGAAGAGACTCGGCGGCAAGAGTGGTTCGCAGCAGATCCGCAGCCGCGCACCGCTCGCCCCGGATTAGGTTCGAGTATGAGCGATCAGCGGGGGAGCAGCCTGGGCGCCACACGCTGGCGACCCAGCCGCCGTCAGCGCCGAGACCCGCCAGCCTGGACGCGTTCCCTCGCCGAGGGTGACGACGCCGGGTTCTTCGGACCGGGCAGCGCGGTGTGGGCCGTCAATGGCGCGCTGCCGACGCTGGTTGCGGGGATCCGCGCTCTGCTGCTGCAGACGCTGCATCCCGGGGCCATGGCCGGCGTCCACGATCACTCGCGGTACAACGAGGACCCGCTCGGACGCCTCGACGGCACCGTCCGCTGGGTCGCCATGACCACCTTCGGCGATCGCCGCAGTGCCGCCGCGGCATCCGCCCACGTGTCCCGCCTGCATGAGCGGATCACCGGCACTTACGTCGATGCCCGGGGGACCGAGCGTCCTTACTCGGCGAACGATGAAGAGCTGCTGAGGTGGGTGCACGACGCGTTCACCGAGGCGTTCATCGGCGCCCACGAGCTCTGGGGTGGACCCATACCGGGCGGCGCGGACGCCTACGTGCGCGAGTGGGCGCAGGCCGGCCGGCTGATGGGAGTGCAGAATCCCCCGACCACGGTCGCGGAACTGCGCGCGGAGATGGCCGGGTTTCTGGATGACGCGAAACCTGACGAGCGCGTGGCTCAGGCGGTGCGATTCCTGCGCCGGCCCGGACTGCCTGGCCTCACCGGTGCCGTCTATCCGATCCTCTTCGGCGGAGCAGTCGCCTCGCTCGAGCCGCACTACCGAAACCTGCTCGGGCTGGAACGGCCGTGGTGGCCCGCGGTGACCTTGACCCGCGTTCTGCTCACGGTGGCAAAACGCGTGCTCGGACCGGTGTCACCGAGTGAGCAGAACGCTCGCGCCCGACTGGCGAGACTGGACAGTACGGCCCCTAGCCATCCGCACCGCTGAGGTCGATCATTGCTGGTGTGACTGGATCGAGTGAGTCGATCGGGCGCCGGTTATGAACCAGGCGGCGCGGCGCATCCAGCGCGTCTACCTGGTGCTCCTGCTCGGGAACACCCTGGCAGCGTCCTTCATCTGGGGGATCAACACACTGTTCCTGCTGGACGCCGGACTGTCCAATTTCGAAGCGTTCGCCGCGAACGCATTCTTCACCGCGGGCATGGTGATCTTCGAGATCCCGACCGGTGTTGTCGCCGACACGGTGGGGCGCAAGGCGTCCTACCTGCTCGGTACGATCACGCTGTCGGCATCCACAGCGCTCTACTGGTTGCTGTGGGTCTGGCACGCGCCGTTCGGCTGGTGGGCGCTCGTTTCGGTGCTGCTCGGACTCGGCTTCACCTTCTTCTCCGGTGCGGTCGAAGCCTGGCTCGTCGATGCGCTGACTTTCCATGACTACACCGGCAGTCTCGAGGCGGTATTCGGTCGCGGGCTGGTGGTGACCGGCATCGCGATGTTCGCCGGGTCGGTGCTGGGCGGTGTCGTCGCCCAAGCGACCAACCTCGGTGTCCCATTCCTGCTGCGCGCGGGACTGCTCGTGGTGATGTTCGTGTTCGCGTTCTTCGTGATGCGGGATCTCGGATTCACCCCGGATCGCGGGGCCGGTCCTCTGAAGGCGACGCGCAACGTGCTCACGCAATCGATCGAGCACGGGCTGAAGCGGCGCTCGGTGCGCTACGTGATCCTCGCCGCCCCATTCGCGTCCGGTGTCGGGATCTACGCGTTCTACGCGCTGCAGCCGTACCTGCTGGAGCTGTGGGGCGACGAGTCGGCATACTCGATCGCCGGCCTCGCCGCCGCAATCCTGTCGCTGTCGCAAGTGGCAGGCGGCGTGCTCGCGCCTCGCGTCCGGGGTCTGTTCGCCCGGCGAACCAGCACGATTATCGGGGCATCGATCGCCAGCGGAGTGAGCCTGATCATCCTCGGGGTGAACAGCCTGTTCTGGCTCGCGATCGCGCTTCTTGTCGTCTGGGGATTCGTCTTCGCGGTCGCCGAACCCGTCACTAGGGCCTACCTCAACGACATGATCCCGTCGAAGCAGCGGGCAACCGTGCTCTCGTTCGATTCATTGTTCGGCAGTCTCGGCGGCGTCTTCATCCAGCCGGCGCTGGGCCGCTCGGCCGACCTCTGGGGTTACGGAACCTCGCTCGTGATCGGTGGCGTGATCGAACTGATCGGCATTCCCCTGCTGTTCGCCAGCCGTCGACAGCGCGACCCGGCGGATACCAACGTGGTGCGAGCGGATGCCGCCCCGCAAGCCTGACCGACGCGGGCCTGCCCCGCCTCACTCCGCGGCAACGCGACCGGACTCGATCGCCTCGCGGAACTTGTCGTAGTCCTTTTCCACGCGATCCGCGTAGGTCAGGGCGTACTCGGCGAACGCCCGGTCGGCGGTGTCGCTGCGCCCAAGGTAGGCCGCGATCGGGACCGGGTTGCTCGCCCGGGCATGCGCGAGAGCGAGGGCGGTTGCGGTCAACTTGGCATACGCGAGCATCGGCCGCGGCTGGACGGCCTGGAGCTCAGGCGACCACTTCATATCCCGCAATTGCCGCACGTAGTAGAACTGACCGTTCACATTCGAGGTCCAGCCGAGCAGGATGTCCGTCGCCGCCTGCATGAGCTGTTGGCCGACCACCACCCGCCGACCGGCATGAGCGTCGTCGTCCGGCGGTTCCACGAGCGCCAGCGGGTCCAGCACGGACCGCTCGGCCTGCTTGATCTGCAGAATGAGCAGGTCATCCGGAGTGCGTCCCTGCAGCAGCAGAACCCACGCGTAGAGACCGACGCTGCCGACCCCGACGATCTTGTGCCCGAAGTCAACGATTCTGAACTGGTCCAGCAGCTCGCGACTGCGAGCCGGCAGCGATTGACGATACCCCTCGAATGCCGCCCGCACCCGCTCGCCGACCTCGCCTTCCAGCGGCAGCCGGAACAGCAACGGGCGCGAATCGAGGAACACCCGAGAGCCATCGACGACATGCGTCAGCTTCCGGACCGCCGACCAGGAGTCGCGCGCGGTGGCAGCACTCACCCCGGCTCGGACCCGGCGCACGCCTTCCCTCCCCATCTCGGCGCGCATCATGTCCTCGACCCGCTGGGTTTCCAGCCGCTGATACGCCACTTGCAGCACCGGGGTGCGGGCATGCTGGGCCATGCCCTCGCGGTACGCTCGCGCCACGGTCGCTGCAGCCAGCCGCGCGAACTTCGGTTTCAGACCCGAGTTCCTCGCCGCGAGCACGAACGACGTCGCCAGCCTCTTCACATCCCACTCGAAGGGTCCGGCACCGGTTTCATCGAAGTCGTTGACGTCGAACACCAGCCGACGGTCGGGGCTGGCGAACAGGCCGAAATTGGCGACATGCGCATCTCCGCACAGTTGGGTGCTCAGCCCGCTATCCGGCTGGGCGGCGAGATCGCGCGCCATCAGGATGGCACTGCCTCGATAGAAGGCGAATGCGGATGCCGCCATCCTTGTGTGCCGCACTGGCACAAACTCGGCATAGCGGGTCTGGGCCTGCGCGTTGATCAGATCGACCGGGTCGGCCCTGCTCTCTTCAGGATTCAGGGTTGCCAGGTTGCTGCGAGGCAACCGCCGTCGGGCGGCCGAGTCTGCTGGGGAGGGCTGCTCGAGTGTCATGGGCGAATCGTGTTGCGCAGGAAGACGATCAACCAGCTGAACACCATCATGAACGCGACCAACTCGACCGCGGTGAGGTTGTAGTAGCCGGTGAGGTAGAACACCGCCAGGAGCGCGATCACCCCGACGTAGACGTAGCCGAGCAGGATGAACACGCGCGGGGTGGCGGGAAGAGCCCAGCGCAGGGCGAGGACCAGCGTCACGTAGACCACCACCATCCCACTCGCCGAAGCGCCGTGTGCCGCGAAGAACTCATCGAGCGGCAGCAGCCCGACGCATGCGAGCAGGATTCCGATGGCGACCAGGCAGTAGCGCACGAAGTTCCGGCCCCTCAACTCCACCGGAGTGGACGTGGGGAGCGCAGCGGTGGCATAGTGCGCAATCGTCGTCACGATGACTCCCGCAATCACCAAGGTGATATTGAAGGAGCGAGCCGAGAAGTCGTCGGAGATACCGAGGGTGCTGAGGTTCTCCTGCCACCACAGCGGATCAGACGCGCTGAGCATGCTGGCAAAGACACCGACGACGACGAAGGCCGCCAGGATGACGGACAAGAACATCGGTGTGACGCTGACCGCCGACAGAAAGACGACGTAGCAGGTGAGGGCAATCGCCGCGCCTGACAGCACCGCAGCCGACAGTGCGTAGATGACCGCTCCCGTGAAGCTCCGGCTGACCAGATCGGCGATTCCGATCCAGGCGAGCCCGGCGGTTATGGCGTGCGCCAGCGCCAATGCCGCGACATCGAACCAACGGAGCGGCATCGCCGGCACAGCACGTTCGCTCGGGTCAGGTGGGAGCTGATCGCGGGTTCGAGTTCTCGCTTCGCCGCTGACCAGCGCGCGAGCGCTGAGGAAGACGACCGCGGCGGTTACGGCGCCGGCAAAACCGACGAACTGGCCGACTGATCCTGGACCGGAGATCGGGGCGGATCTGCCCCAGAACAGGATGGCGGCGATCACCGATGTGACCACGAACAGGGCAGAAGCGATCAACAGCGCGGTGGATTCGAGCGTCTCGGCGTCCTTGGCCGGGCGACGAACCACTCCCGCGATCGGAACGGGCTGACTGAGCGGAGGTTCCTGATGGAGCGGGAGCTCCCGCGCATCCGCACTTCGGGCCGTCATCTGAAAGACCCGCGAAGTGTTCTGCATGGGTGTTCCTCGATCCCGCGAGCTGGCCGCCCCTGCGGCTCGTGCCCCGAAATTAAGTCCGGAGCAGTATGAGGACATCACCCTGAAGGGATGATGTCCCGGCTTTGGCGCTTCTTTAACGTGGCTGGCGCGAGCGAGGGCGGCGGTGTCAGTACCGGTGTGCTCGAACACGAACAGCTCGAGCCCGAGCAGTTGGCGAGGACCATGACTATGTTCATGACGGCTGACGCTGACTTCGATCGTGCGTCAAGTCGGATTGTCCGTCGTTTCGGCATCCGACGATTTCACGCTCACCGAGACGAGCTCGATATTGAGCGCCGGCAGCACATCGAGCAGACCGTGCCAGCTCGCCTGATCCTCCACAGCCCCGACCAAGTGGGTACGGCCGTGCTCGACCCGCGTCACAGTGAATCCGGGAAACGCCTCGGTGAACGCGGGACTCAACGTCCCTCTGATCACGAGTTCCACAGTCTGGATGGTCACGATTACTTTCCTGCCCGCCACCGTCGACCCGAGCTTGAGGCTCCAGTATCAGCCCGACGGCTGACGGCTTCGTCACTCCCTGAGGGTGATCCATCACGGGTTGTCTGCCCACTAGCCGCACACGCCGAGTGTTGGCAGACTGTCAGTCACGAGAGACCTCGCGTATGGCCGTAGCCGAACGAACAACCCATCAGAGTGTCGATCGCCCAGCCCTCCGAGAGCGGTTGGACGGTCTGGTTGCCGTGCCCCTCGCCCTGCTCATCGCCCCGGCGGGTGCGGGCAAGACGGTCCTGTTGCGGCAGTGGGCGGGGCAGCAGCGTGACCTGTCGGTGGTCTGGCTCGACCTTGTTCCCCGCGACAACGATCCCGCACACCTGGCCCGCAAATTCACCACGGGGATGAAAAATTCGGGGACGGATGTCGCGGCCTTGAGCGCGACCGTCCCGATGGTTCGTGGCGGTCTGGGCGCGCGGTTCCTAGAGGAACTCGGCGTGCTGTTCGACCAACTGCCGCCGACTCTCTTCGTGCTCGATGACTTTCACCAGCTGACGAACAAAGCGCTGCTCGGCGACCTCGTCGCGATAGTGGACCAGCTGCCCGTCCAGGTGCATTTCGCCATTGCCACGCGCACAGACTTGCCACTGCTGTGGGCACAGCGCAGGCTGCACGGAGATCTGACCGAGATCCGCAGCGCCGACCTGGCTTTCGACGTTGAACACTCCGCGCAACTGCTCGAGCGCATTTCCGGGAGACGCCTGTCCGCTGAGAACGTCACCCGGCTGGTCGAGCGCACGGAAGGATGGGCCGCCGGTTTGCAACTGGCTGGGCTGATGTTGCGCGCGCGTGAGGACGCCGATGAGTTCGTCGCCGGGTTTGGCGGAACCGACCGACTCGTGGCCGACTACCTCGGCGAGGAGGTGCTTCGCGCGCAGGCGCCGTCGGTGCGGGCGAGCCTGTTGGAGGCATCCGTGCTCGAGGAGATCAGCGGCGACCTGCTCACGGCAGTCACAGGCGAGGCAGACGCGCAACTGTTCCTCGAACTTCTCGAGCGTGAGTCGATGTTCCTGGTCGCGCTGGACGATCGGCGCGCGTGGTTCCGATTCCACTCGCTGTTTCGGGACTTGCTGCGCTATCGCCTTCGCGCGGCGGCGCCCGATGTCGAGCGGGCACTCCTGCGCAAAGCGGCCCGATGGCATGTCGACCAGGGGGACTGGGATCACGCGGTGGAGTACCTGCTGCGAGCGCAGAGCTGGGATGAGGCATATGACCTGATTCGCGCGCGAGGTCACGAGGTGTACGAGCGCGGCGAGATGCTCACCATGATCAGGTGGATCGAGCAGCTGCCCGCTTCGGCGGACCCCGGGCAGACGGAACGCACACTCCTGCTTGGACTCCTGCACTGCTTGGCGGGTCAGATGGTGGTCGCGGCAGACCTGCTCAGTGACGTCCTGAACAGCGAGGAGGCTTCTGACGCGGATCGGCTGATATGTCTGGCGTTCCTCAGTGCGCGAGCGCAGTGGATTCCGCACGGGGAAACCACGACCACGCTGGCCGTACGTGCGCTCGACATGTTCGACCGGCTCCCGCACATCGTGACGCCCAACTGGTTTGGAGTCACCTCACGATCCTCGCTGAAGACTGTGACACTCTTCTCCGGCGGACGTTCCCTGTTTCTGCAGGGCGACTTCGATGAGAGCAGGCGCTGGTTGCGGGCGGCGCTCGCGTCTGAAGGCTCGAGCTATTCGCTGTGGCGCATCAACGCATTGGGGTCGCTCGCGCTCCTGGAAGCCTGGTGCGGGCGCACTGGGGCTGCCCTCGACCTCGCAGGCGAGGCATTGGCGATCGCCGAGGAAGCGGGCCTGACGGAACACCCGGGAACTGCCGACGCCCACTTGGCTCGAGCGTTCGCGGCTGCGGAACGCACTGATTTCGCTCAAGCCACGATCGCGTTGCACCAAGGCGCCTCGCTGGCAGCATCGAACGGGCGGATTCAGTTGCTGTGGCTCGGGCACCTCCTTCAGACAGAGTTGGAGGAGTCTGCCGCCTCCGTCGTCCCGACTTCGCGTTGTCCGCAGCCGACGGGTCCGCCACCACCGATCGTGCGGGACCGCCTTAGTGCCAATCAGTTGCGTGCCTGGAGACTCGATGGACAGCCGGAGCGCGCTCTGGGAGACTCCCCGCGGGCATCCGGAACGTCACATTGGGTGCTTTTTGAGAAAGTGGCCGCGGCGCTAACACTGGTTGAGACAAGGCCGGCGCGGGACCTGCTCTCGTCGTGGCCGGGGATAGCGTCCGGGCTGGCTGCAACCGAAGACCTCGAACGGTTGATCCTGGTGGCATGGCTTTCCCAGGTCGAGGGAAAAGCCCTGAACGCGCAGCGCGAGCTCGATGACGCTCTCCGGCTTGCCCAGGACAATGAGTCGGTCGACCCGTTTCTTCGAGCGGGGCCCGACGTGATCCGGATGCTCCAGCGGCAGCCGGCGCAGCACTCCGAGTTCCACGATCGTATTCTCGAGCGGGGCAGGCGCCTGATGGCCGCCCGCCCCGATGCTGACTTTGCCGGGCGCTTCACCCAGCGCGAACTCGAGATACTGGCCTGTTTGCCCAGCCGGACGACCAACACCGAACTGGCCGAACAGTTCTTCGTCTCGGTGAACACCATCAAGACCCACATGGTCCACATCTATCGAAAGCTTGACGTCCCGAACCGCAGCGCAGCGATCGTGCGTGCCCGAGAACTCGGGCTGCTGCGTTAGCAGCCGGGGTGACGAGATCACCCCGGCAGTATGACGACCGGGCGCACGAGCGGGCATTACATTTTCGCGAAAGAGCACCCGTCGGGCGCGCATTGAGAGAAACGGTCACCGAACATGAACTTTTGGGACTTTGTAAGTTTCTTCTTCTGGAGCTTCGTCTTCATCGCCTATCTGATGGTGCTGTTCTCCGTGCTCAGCGATATCTTCCGCGACCACGAACTCAGCGGGTGGCTGAAGGCGTTGTGGGTCATCCTTCTGATCTTCGTGCCGTTCCTTACGGCACTGATCTACTTGATCGCCCGCGGATCGGGGATGGCCAGGCGCCAGGCCGAGACCATGGCACGATCTCGCGAAGACACGGATTCCTACATCCGATCCGTCGCCGGCTCATCACCCGCGGATGAAATCGCGCAAGCCAAGGCGCTGCTCGACTCCGGGGCAATCAGCGCAAGCGAGTACGAGGCGCTCAAGGCTCGGGCGATGGGCGGCTCCGCAAGCACTACCCGCGTGTAATCCGCGCGTCAGTGGATGAAGGCCTTCAGCAGGATCATCGCGATCCCGAAGGTGGCCGTCCCTGCCGCTCCTGCGAGGCGCGCCCACCAGGGCGCGCCTCGTCTCGCGAAGGCGCGGTAGCCGAGCACCGCCAGCACGGCGACTCCGGTCCACAGCGCCGCCCAGATCGCGGACAGATCGTCAATCGCTTCCGTCGCTCCGAGCAGCAGTACGAGCGATGGAACGATGGCGGAGGTCAATAGGCCGTACGACTGCAGAAGGCTGTGCTTGAACGAGTCCGGAAGACTCGACGGCTGACCCGGGACCAGATTGTGCTGCGCGACCGTACCGGCGTACACGTGGGCCGCCCAGAACACGATCACCGTGAACACGACCGTCGTGAAGACCTCCCAGGAGGTGCCGCCGCCGGCACCCGCGACCACCACCATCCCGGAGACGAGAATCACACCGTAGATCGACTGCTCGGTCGCGAAGGTCGCCAGGAACAGCTGGTCGGCCGAAGATTGATCGGCGTCGCTCCGCTCTGAACGCATTGCCATCTCCTTCGGGAGTGCCGCGCGGCCCCTCGGCAGCGTTCTTGTTCGGGCGGCTGCGGCGATGAGGCCGACAACGCCCATGGTAGGTGCCAATCGGTCAGGATGGAGCAATGAGAAACGCCCACGCCGACCTGCGCGCGCTCGACACAACCACGTGGGATTGGGCGGCGCCGGGGCGCGTGCTGGGTGATCCATCCAACGCCCGCCTGGCAGCGGTGCTTGTGCTGTTCGGTGTCCTCGACTCGGTCCCGGCAGAGTCCACCGCACCGGTCGCGCGGGACCTGGATGTGCTCCTGCAACGACGGGCACCCGCGATGGGTCACCACGCCGGGCAGATTTCGTTCCCAGGCGGGGGAGTGGAGGCCACGGACGTCGACATGGCGGCAACCGCGGTGCGCGAGGCGGTGGAGGAAACCGGGCTGGACCCTGCGGGCGTCGAGGTGCTTGGCGCGCTCCCGCCGCTGGCGTTGCCGGTGAGCAACAATCTGGTGACCCCGGTGCTCGCGTGGTGGGCGCGCACGTCCAATGTCGCTGCGGTCGATCATCGGGAGGCGGTCGAGGTCTTCCGGATGCCGGTGGCCGACCTGCTGGACCCGGACAACCGGGTGACCGCGGTCTTCACCCGCGGCGGGCGTGACTACCGTTCTCCCGCGTTCTCCGTACGCGGTGTCGTTGTCTGGGGCTTCACCGCGCTCGTGCTCGACCGGCTTTTCGACGAACTCGGTTGGTCGGTGCCGTGGGATCCAAACCGCACGATCCCGCTGCCCTAACCGAACGATCCCGTCGGAACCTCTCCGGCAGGCCGGTAGACCGCCGTCACCACGCCGGTGCTCGAGATGCTGCTGTCAGCGAGGCTGAGTCCTGCGGGAGTGGTGCCGTCGGCAAAGAGCCGCTTGCCGACGCCGACGACGACCGGGAAGATCATCAGCCGGAACTCGTCCACCAGGTTCGCTCGAAGCAGTGACTGGATCAGATTGCCGCTGCCGGGGACCACCAGCTCCGGACCGTCTTCCTTCTTCAGCGCTGCCAGTCCGTCGGCGGCGTCGCCCTCGATCAGGACCGAGTTGCTCCAGTCCAGCTGCGGACGGCTCCGCGACGCGACGTACTTGGTCGCGTTGTTGAAGGTGGATGCCCCGTCCGCGTCGCTCGCGTGGGGCCAATACGCGGCCATGATGTCGTAGGTCTTGCGCCCGAGCACCATGGCGAAGGGTTTACCGGTGAACCCGTCCATGACCTGGTTCAGCTGGTCGTTCCAGTAGTTGACCGTCCAGCCGCCATAGGCGAAACCGTCGCTCGTATCCTCCTCTGGCCCGCCCGGCGCCTGCAAGACACCGTCGAGGGTGAGAAATGTCTGCACAACGAGCTGTCTCATCGTGTTCTCTTTCCTTGTGAGGCCGGCTGCACTGCCGGCACACCGCTCCCGATCCTTCTCGCACCCATCGGTGAAGGCAAGACCTCGACCGGGCGGGGGTCGAACCTTACGCTGGAAACCATGACGGGAAAGCGGCCGCCAGAGGATGCTCGGCTCAAAGCCGCCCGATACCGGTTGGACCCCGCGCTCGCCGAAGAGCAGGAGCAGGAGCCGGCAGCGGCGCCGACTGCCGACCAACGCGCTCAGATCTCCGAGATGGCGATTCAGCAGGCGATCCGGCGCGGCGAATTCGACAATCTTCCCGGCACCGGAAAGCCCCTGACCAACCTGAACCGGGTGTACGACCCGGATTGGTGGCTGCGCCAGAAGATCGAGAGCGAACGGATAACCGGGCTCGGACCGCCTGCCCTGACCCTGCGCACCGAGGATGCGGCGCTGAACGAGCGGCTCGACGGTGTCAGCACCGAGGCCGAGGTCCGGAGCATCCTCGAGGACTTCAACAGGCGGGTGATCGAGGCTCGCCGTCAGCTGCTCGGTGGCCCGCCGGTGATCACACCCACCAGGGACATCGACAGTGAACTCGAGCGGTGGAGAGCACGGCGTGCGGCGTTGCGTGAGCAAGCTCAGGCGGTGCAGCAGGTTGAGGCGCCGCCGCCTGCTCGAAGTTGGCGCGAGCGCAGACGGGCGAAAAAGGCCCGCTGAATGCTTCAAAAAAGCTGAGAATAACCGCAGAAAGTGCTGGGACCAATTCTTTGAGGATTGATCGTTCTGTTAGCAGCGATCGCCACCAGCGTGCCGATCGAGCGGCATTAAGTCTGATCTAAGGCTCGGGGCGGTGCGGACCCGCATGGAGGCAATGCACCCGACATTTGGATGACTTATTCAGAAAAGCCACGAAAGCTGTCGGCTTCGTCCGGGCACAGTGCCTGGAATCGTTCGAGCTTGAGCTTGCGACGCGTTCGCGCCGGTTGGCTCTCTGGTGAATCTCTATGTCAAACCGAATTAGTCGTTTGTTCCCGTCCGGCCGACGCCGGGCCAGCGTTACCGAAAAGCACCCCAAGCAGCAGCACCCCAAACATCTGAAGCACCACCTTCACAGCGTCCTCGCGGTTGGCGCTGTCGTCGCCCTCGCAGGCGTCGCCGCAACCGGCTTCACCGCGCAGTCCGCTGCTGCGGCTGAGGCCACCGAGCAGGCCACCGCACAGCTCGTGCAGCAAGCCGTCGATCAGAACTCCGACAAGCGCATCATGTTCGAAGACCGAACGGCGGGTGCGGCCACAGTCGCGGCAACGACTGCGCACGGCGTCATCGCTGCGGCACAGGGCAAGGCGGATGCCACGGCTCTCGCCGCCTCGGTCGCCGCACTTGAGCAGGCCGATGACCGCGCGCCGATCCAGCTTCTCCAGCTCGTCAGCCAGGTCGAGACCGACGCTGCGGCGGTGCAGGGTGCCATCGTCGAAGCCGACCGCGTCGCCGCGGAGGCCGCTGCCGCAGCCGAAGCTGCTGCTGCGGCGAAGGCTGCCGAGGCGGCAGCCGCCAAGCGGTCGACCTCAACGGGCTCATCGGGCGGCAGCGCAGTCAACGTGAGCCCGGGCAGTGCGCAGGCGATCGCTCGCGACATGATGGCTTCCCAGTACGGCTGGGGCGAAGACCAGTTCAACTGCCTCGTGAAGCTCTGGAACAAGGAATCCGGCTGGAACGTCAACGCGTACAACAGTTCCAGTGGCGCTACCGGTATCCCGCAGGCGCTGCCGGGCAGCAAGATGGCCACCGCCGGCGCTGACTGGAAGACCAACCCCGCCACGCAGATCAAGTGGGGCCTCGGCTATATTGCCGGCTCGTACGGCGACCCGTGCTCCGCGTGGTCCACGTCCCAGGCAAAGGGCTGGTACTGATCCGCTGATCACGAACGCGCGCTGATCGTGAAACGCTCCCGAGTTCTCTCGGGAGCGTTTCGCGTTTGCCGTTGAATACGGGAAAGGGCTCTGGTAAGTCTGAGGTCCACGTCTACCGCCACCCCGGAGCACTCATGGGCAAGCTGATCTACGGCATGAACACCTCGCTCGACGGGTACATCGCCGACGAGCGTGGTGACTTCGACTGGAGCGCGCCCGATGCCGAGGTGCACGCGTACATCAACGCCCTGACTGCGTCCGCAGGAACGCACCTCTACGGCCGCAGGATGTATGAGGTCATGCTCGCGTGGGAGTCCATCGAACTCGAGGGCGAGCCAGCCGAGATCCGCGACTTCGCCGCCCAATGGCGTGAGGCCGACAAAGTGGTGTACTCGCGCACCCTGTCTGAGGTCTCCAGTGCCAGGACCCACCTTGAGCGCGAGTTCGACGCCGACGGAATCCGAGCGCTGAAAGACAACGTCGAATCCGACATCCTGATCGCCGGTCCGGACCTCGCCAGACACGCGTTCCTCGCCAACCTGGTCGACAAATGCCACTTGTTCGTCTCACCGGTCGTCGTCGGTGGCGGCAAGCCCGCTTTCTCCCAAGGCCTCCGAGTCGACCTGGACCTGGTGCAGCAGCGAACGTTTGACAGCGGCGTCATTCACCTCGGCTACCGGGTGCGCTGACCCTTCATCAAGATCGCCTGAGAACGCTCTCTCTGCCTTGACAATCACGCACCACGAGCAGAGTGTTACATACGCAAGACCCGACCACACACCCGAACTACCCGCGGCGGTCGCTGCTGATCGCCGGTTCAGGAAGTTATGCAGTACGTCCTCGGTATTGACATCGGAAACAGATTCGTAGCCGCTTCGCTTACCCCTATCGAAGACGACGAATCGGTTGTTCCGCACGCGCTCTTCGAAAGCCCGGTCCCAGCACTCGTGTACGTCGACGACTCCGGTCGTCTGATCGCCGGAGGCGGAGCGGAGCGAGCAGGAGCCGAGCATCCGGAACGCCTCATCCGCGACTTCACGGAGCGGGTCGGAGATCCGACGCCGATCATTGTCGACGACTTCGAGTTCACCGCCGATGAGCTGTATGCAGCCGTCGCCCGATGGGTGGTCGACGAAGCCCAGCAGCGCGAGGGTGACCCGCCGGACGCGATCGTCGTGAGCCATCCGACGGGTTGGGGCGGCTACAAGGAAGAGCTGGCCGCGCAGGCGCTCGCCTCCGCCGGATTGCCGGCCGCGGTGCTCATGAGCGAGGCGGAAGCCGCCGGGCGGCGGCACGCCGTTGATTTGCCTCCTGGCACCATCCTTGCTGTTGTCGATGCTGGAGCACTGAACCTTGATGTCGCCTTGCTGCGGAAGGTTCGCGAGGACTCGTTCGACACCATCGCGACCAGAAGCGTCGAAGGGCGCGGTGGCGCGGATATCGACGATCTGGTGTTCCACCACGTCGCCGCGAACCTGGGCTCTTCGTACGCTGAACTCGACACCTCCGACCCCGAAGTCGTCGCCGCGCTCGGCCAGTTGCATGCCGAATGCGCGGTCGCCAAGCAGACCCTGTCGTCGGATTCCGAGGCATCGGTCCGGGTTGACCTGCCTGGTGCGCACACCCAAGTGCGCATCGTGCGCTCCGAGTTCGAGACTCTCATCGAGCCATTCGTCGACACCGCAGCCGCCACACTCAGCGAACTGCTGGAATCCGCACACATCCGTTCCCGCGATCTGGCGGTTGTCGTGCTGGCCGGCGGCATTGCCCGCGTTCCACTCGTCGCCCAGATTCTGTCGCAGGAGTTCGAGCGCCCGCTAGCCATCGATCCCGACCCCACAGTGACGGCCTCCTTGGGAGCGGCATCAGCGGCAGCGGCCGCGGCGATGATCGTGGCGGATGCAGCGGGGTCCGCCATCCCACAGACGAGCGACGACGCTGCCACACCCGAAGGCGACCTGCAGCCAGCGGCGAACGTCCGTCCGTTCCTATGGCCGCCCGCTCGGGGTTCCGTTCGCCGAATCGGCGCCGGAGTTGCTGTGGCCGCTGGAGTCACCGGGGCACTCGTGCTCACCGGGACCATGTGGGATTCGGTGGTTCTCAGCGTCGGCTCGTTGTTCTCAGGAACCGATGGTGACAACAGCGCGGCAGACCCCAGCGCCGCTGACGCCGGGGGAGCCCAAGGCGCGGCCGCCGCGCCCAACCCGACAACTCCGGATGGATCCCGCGGCAACGATGCTGCTCCGAAGTCGTCGAAGAAGGACTCGGCAGGCAAAGACTCCGCGAGCAAGGACTCTGCGAAGAAGGACAAGGACACGGTCGTACCCCGCCGCGGCGCGAAAGCGAACGCGCCGGGTGCCGGATCGACCGCGGTGCCAGCGCCGACGATCCCCGGGCCGACCCCAGCGCCTGCCGACCGAAGCACCCCGAACGGGACAACGCCGAGCACGCCGGCGAACCCGAGCCCTGATCCGACGCCGGATCCAACTCCGGACCCGACGCCGGATCCAACTCCGGACCCGACGCCCGACCCGACTCCGGATCCGACGCCCGACCCGACTCCGGACCCAACGCCTGATCCGACGCCGGATCCGACTCCGGACCCGACACCTGATCCGACGCCTGATCCGACACCGGACCCAACGCCTGATCCGACTCCCGACCCGACACCTGATCCGACTCCCGATCCGACACCGGACCCGACCCCGGACCCCACACCGGACCCGACCCCGGATCCCACGCCGTCTCCGACACCGACACTGGCGCCGACCCCCGACCCGACACCGACACTGGAGCCGACCCCCGACCCGGCACCCACCGTGGCGCCGACCGACCCCGCACTGGAATCCCCGGCCGGGTGATGGAGCGTGCTGAACCTCGGATGCTCGAGCGCCGAGTCAGGCTGCGGCATCCGCGGCACGGTCGCAGCGTCCCTGCTAGCCGAAGTTGCCGCCGCGCCCGGCGAGAGGCTGCTCACTGGGGTGTCCGGAGTTGCCGGGTCCGGTAAGAGCGCGCTCCTGGACGATCTGGCCGACCAGTACCGTTCGCTCGGGGTCTCGGTGCGCCGCGAACTCGTCGATCTTGACCGAGCCGGCGAGGAGTGGGACCCGGTGGCCCGGGAACGCACGGCCGTGCTCGTCGACGACGCTCACGAACTGCCCGACCAGACTCTTGCCCGCATCCGCGGCCTGGTGGGCCAGCCCCAGCTCAACCTGGTTGTCGCCTACGGACTGTGGCCCAACCCGCCACTGCTCAAGCGCCTCGCGAGCGATCTGAGCCGCCACCACCTCCCCGTGGTGCTCGGCCCGTTACTTCGCGCGGACATTGCGGCCCACATCACCGCCGCAGCGGGCCTCGCCCCGAATCCATTCGTCGACAAAGTCTCCGAACTTACCGGCGGCGTGCCCTGGCTGGTGCACGCCGTGATGCGCGCCACGCGCGAAGACGGTCGACGAGTCGTGATCGACGCGGCAGTGTTGCGAAGTATCAAGGAACAGCTTGGCTTGGAGCTCACGGGCGTCGACGAAGAACTGCACGAACTCCTGCTCGCCCTCGCCGTCGGATTCGACCTCGCCGGCCGGCTTCCTCCACACCTGGACGGCGTTGACCTCGACGGACTGATCGCCAGGGCCCGCGCCGCTGGGTTCGTGCTTTCCGATGGTCGGATCGTGCCGCTCATCCGTGGCGCACTGCTTCAAACAACGCCGGTCTACCGCGTGCACTCGCTGCAGCGCGCCCTGGTGGACGTGTGCATCGCCGATGGGCGGCCGCTCGACGAGGTCGCCCGAGTGCTCGCGCTCGGCGGGCTCAAAGACGCCCGGATCGCAAACGCCCTCGAACACGCCGCCGATCGTGTGCTGCCCACCCAGCCGACGCTCGCCTCCACCCTCTACGACGAAGCCACCGCTGCGGGTGGTGACGAGCTGGCCACGGCCGCGCGCCGGGCCCAGGCGGCATCTTCGATCGGTGACCTGGACGGCGCCGCCCGGATCGTCGATGACCTGCTTCACCACGAGGATGCCCCCGACCTGACCCGAGGGGTCGACGTCGCCGCGGCAGTCTGGGCCCAGCGGGGCATGCTGGCTCGCAGCGCCGAGATCTACCGATGGTTGGGCGTCGAACAGGTCGGTGAGTCCGCGGCTCTCGCGGCGGTCGCCATGATCGGCACGGGCGACCGCGACGGTGCCGATCGGATGCTCGCCGCGACCGCGCCGGCCGGATCGGTTTCGGTGCTCACCGTCGCTTCCACGCTGATGGGCCAGGGGCTGCTGCACTCCATCGATGAGAGTGCGCACGACGCGCTGCCCGCCCTCGTTCGAGCCTCCGACATGATGACCGCTTCGGGTGCGACCGCAGCGATGCCCGAGTTCCCCGCAGCCTTGGCCGCCCTGGTGGCGCTCAACACCGGCGACCTGAGCATCGCCGACTCGGTGCTGGATGCCGCGATCGAACGCGGCCAGTGTGGACCCGCCGCGCGAGGACGATTCCTGCTGCTGAAAGCGTGGGCCGCGATGATGGCCGACCGCACCGATCTCGCCGCGCAATGCATCCGCCAGGCCACCGAATCGCAACAACAGCTCACGCCGCGTGATGAGTTGTGGTTGCGTGCGCTCGAAGTGGGTCTGGCCAGGCGGGCGGACGACGTTCCCGGCATGGTGTGGGCGTGGCAGCGCGCACGCGAAAGCATCCTGCACGTCGCCGTGGATCTCTACAGTCTGCTGCCGCTGGGGGAATTGCTCATCGCAGGCAGCCGGCTGGGCGAAGTGCATCGAATCGAAGCAGCGCTCGCCGAGGCGTGGATGCTGCTCGATCGGCTCGGAGACCCCCCGCTCTGGGCGCTCCCACTGCACTGGTCCGCTATCCAGTCCGCGATCCTTACCGAACGCCCTGCTGACCTCGCCCCGCACGCGGCGTCACTCGCGCACGCCAAGGCGCACAGCCCGATGGCGGCCGTGCTCGCTTCCGCTGGCAAGCAATGGGTGTCGGTCCTGGCTGGCAAGGTCGACGTCAGTGCGGTCGAAACCTCGGCGCGTGCACTGGCTTCAGTGGGTTTCACCTGGGACGGTTCACGGCTCGCCGGCCACGCCGCAGCCCGGGCGGATGACCGCAAGGACATGGCCCGGCTCCTCGCCTGCGCGCGCGACCTGCACCCACGCACGCCAACCGACGAAACGCCGACGGCGTCGGCTCCGGGCCGCTCGCAGGTTCGGGATGCGTCGGTGTTGAGCGCCCGGGAACGAGAAGTCGCCAGGCTGGTCCTCGAGGGCAAGACGTACTGGGAGATCGGCGAGGCGATGTTCATCTCACCGCGCACGGTCGAGCACCACATCGCCCGGATGCGGCAACGGCTTGGCGCGACTTCCCGCGGCGAGCTGCTCGACCAGTTGCGAATCGCGCTCGGGCCGGACGGGGAAGCCCCCCATGGCCCCTAACCGGCCCCGAAGCAAACCCCCCACCCCCCGGCGCGAGTTAGGGGTTACATCCCCGATGACCCGCGCCCAGAGCCTTCGTACGGTCGTATCAAGCCGAAAGCACCACCGCCGGCCCGACCCGAAACCACACATCCAACGAAGGATCTACCCATGACCACAATCACCACCGCGCTGCTCGAGTTCTTGATGAACCTGTTGAAGAACCCGGATGCAGCCGCTGCGTACCGCGCAGACCCCGAGAAGGCCCTCGACGACGCCGGCCTCGCAGACGTCTGCTCGGACGATGTGGACGCCGTCATGCCGGTCGTGCTCGACTCCGCGCGCGTTCGCGAACACGACAAGGACGACAAGGACAAGGACCACGACCACAAGGACCGTGACCACGATCACAAGGATCGCGACCACGATCACAAGGACCGTGACCACGATCACAAGGACCGTGACCACGACCACGACCACGACAAGGACTGGGACGACCACGGACACGCGGTTCAGCAGATCTCGCACGTCGTGAACAACTACTCGTACACGAACGACACCAACGTCGACCAGTCGGTGCACCAGAGCATCTGGGCGAAGGGTGACGTCAACCAGTGGTTCGACAACGACTCGATCATCGCTTCCGGCGACCACGCGATCGCGGCCGTCGACTCGGACATCGATGTCGACAACTCGACCGACAACTCGGTTGACAACTCGGAAGACAACTCGGTCACCGTCACGGATTCGTTCAACGACAACTCCGACAACTCGGACAACTCCGACAACTCGGTCACCGTCGGGGACGTAACCATCGAGGACTCGTTCAACCCGGATGTCGAGATCGAAGACTCGTTCAACGACAACTCCGACAACTCCGTCGACAACTCGACCGACAACTCGACCGACAACTCCGTCGACCTGGATGTCGACATCGAGGATGTCACCATCGAGGACTCGTTCAACGACAACTCCACTGACGTTGACATCGAGGACTCCTTCAACGAGGAGACGACTGAGGTCGACGTTGACATCGAAGACTCGTTCAACGACGAGTCGACGACCATCGAGGACTCCTTCAACGAGGAGACGGACGTGGACGTCGACGTCGACGTCGAGGACTCCTTCAACGAGGACAACTCGATCCATGTGGAGGACGTCGAGGTCGAGGTCGACGACTCGTTCAACGAGGACTCGTTCAACGAGATCGAAGACTCCGTCGTCGTGAACGACGTCGAGGTCGAAGCAGCTCCGGAGGCTCACCCCGCCGGCTAGTAAAAACAGAACACTACAACCCGAACAGCGGGCCCAGCAGGAAGCTTCTTCCTGCTGGGTCGCTGCGCGCAACTGAAAAGCCCCGAAGGAGACGTCAATGAGCGACTTGGTGAGACTGGTGGAGCGGGGCATTGAGCTCGCCAAGACCGGGGAACGCCCAGACCTGGGCCGTCGGCTCGAACAGACCCGGCGTCGACTGCTCGACCCGAGCACGCGCGTGATGGTTGTCGGTGAATTCAAGCAAGGCAAAAGCCAACTCATCAATGCCCTCGTCGGAGCCCCGGTATGTCCGGTCGATGACGATGTCGCCACCTCGGTTCCCACCGTCGTCCGGTACGGCGACAAGCCATCCGCCGTGCTGATCGCGCCCCAAGCCGGGGCGGCGGACGGGGAACAGACCCTCGTCAGGCGCAACGTCTCGATCGATGCCCTTGCCGCGCACGTCGCCGAAAGTGGAAACCCGGGGAACCAGCAGCGTCTGGTCGCCGCCGAGGTGTTCATCCCTCGCAAGGTCCTGGGCGGTGGACTCTCGTTAGTCGACTCTCCGGGTATGGGCGGGGTGGACTCCACTCATTCGCTGGCCACCCTCACCGCGCTGCCGACCGCTGAGGCGATGTTGCTGGTCTCGGATGCCTCCCAGGAGTACACGGGACCCGAGATCCAATTCCTCCGGCACGCACTGCGGGTGTCGCCGAACGTCGCATGCGTGCTCACCAAGACCGACCTGTATCCCGACTGGCGTCGCGTCGCCGAACTGGACCGCGGCCACCTCGACAAGGTGGATCCGAACATTCCGCTGTTCGCGATCTCCTCCGAGATGCGTCTGCTCGCCGGCCGGCTGGAAGACGCCGAACTCAACACCGAATCAGGGTTCCCTGCACTGGTTGCCTACCTTCGGCAACACGTCCTCGCCCAATCCGCTCTGCTGCAGCGCCGCTCGGTCGCCCACGATCTGACCTCGGTCACGGACCACCTGCGGCTGTCGCTCCAAACGGAGCTGAGTGCGTTGACCGACCCCGAGAACACTCCGCAGATGCTCGCCGAACTGCAGGCCGCGAGGGAACGTGCTGACGACTTGCGCCGCAGGTCCGCGAGATGGCAGGTGACCCTCAACGACGGCGTCAGCGACCTGATCGCCGACATGGAGTATGACCTGCGCGACCGGATGCGCAGCATCCAGCGGGATGCGGATGCCGCGATCGATGCGGCCGACCCCGGACCGATCTGGGACGAACTGGTCGCCTGGCTCGAGGAACGCGTCGCGTCCGCCGTGTCTGACACGTTCGTGTGGACCAACGAACGCTCCCAGTGGCTGTCCCAGCAGGTGTCCGAGCACTTCACGGGTGAAGAGCGCCCGCTGCCGATGTTCCGGGTCGACAGCACCGACGAGGTACTCGAACCTGTCGAGCCCGTTTCTGAACTGGACTCCGGCCGGCTGGGGCCGATGCAAAAGGTCTTCATCGGTATGCGCGGGTCGTACGGCGGCGTGCTGATGTTCGGCCTGCTGACTGGGATCATCGGGATGTCACTGATCAACCCGATCTCCATCGGTGCCGGTGTGCTCCTCGGTGGCAAGGCCTACCGCGACGAGCGCGAGACCAGGCTCAAGCGCAGGCAGTCTGAAGCCAAAAACCTGATCCGCAGCCACATCGACGATGTCATCTTCCAGGTGGGCAAGCAGCTCAAGGACAGGCTCCGCCTCGTGCAGCGTGCAACCCGGGACCACTTCACCGAGATCGCTGAGGAGCACGTGCGCTCGCTCAACGATTCGGTGCTAGCCGCGCAGAAAGCGGCGACCTCGTTCACCCTGGAGCGGGAACACCGAATGAAGGCGATCCGCGAGGAACTCGCCAGGGTCAGCGACCTCCGCAAGCGTGCCGAGCAGGTCGACACCGCCGCCACCGAGAAGACCACGCCGCAGAAGGCGGCATCATGACGACTGCGACGCCGATCCAGGTTGCCGGGCTTGTCGCCGACGCCCTCGAGGTCTACCGCGACGACCCGACGGCGCGCACCAGGCTCAACGCTTTCGCCGAGCGGTTGACCCAGCCGTTGCGGGTCGCGATCGCCGGAATGGTCAAGGCAGGCAAGTCGACGCTGCTGAACGCGATCATCGGTGAGGAGATCGCACCCTCAGACACAGGGGAGTGCACCAAGATCGTCACCTGGTACCGCTACAGCGAGACGCCGCGGGTCACGTTGTTCCCGACCGTCGGCGAACCGCGCGGCCTGCCCGTCAAACGCGTCGACGGCCGGCTCAGCTTCGATATCGGGCAGACGAAAGCCGAGGACGTCAAGCGCCTGGTCGTCGACTGGCCGGTGCAGAGCCTCCGCGGGCTCACCCTCATCGACACCCCGGGCATCGCCTCACTGTCCGAGGACGTCTCGGCGCGCACCACCGACTTCCTCACCCCCGAGGACACCGCCTCCGAGGCTGACGCCATCGTCTACGTCATGCGTCACCTGCACTCGGCCGACCTCGGCTTCCTGACATCCTTCCGCGATGCCGTTGCCGGCGACTCCGGCACTGTGAACGCCATCGGGGTGCTCTCGCGAGCCGACGAGATCGGAGCCGGCCGGATCGACTCGCTCATCTCCGCCCGCGACATCGCCGAGCGTTACCGCCGAGACGACTCGCTGCGGGAACTCGTGCTCGGGGTGCTGCCGATGGCGGGCTTGCTGGCGCAAAGCGCCCGAACCCTGCGCCAATCCGAGTTCAACGCGCTCGCCGAAGTGGCTGCCCTCGATCGCGACGAGCGGGAGCGGCTGATGATCTCGACCGACCGATTCACCCGAGCCACGGACGTTACCCTCAGCCCCGAGGTGAGGGCGACGCTGCTCAGCCGTTTCGGCATGTTCGGAATCCGGATGGCATCCTCGCTGATTCGCAATGGGTTCACCGAACCCACCGAACTCGCCCACGAGTTGGCCAGGCGCAGCGGCCTCGGCGAACTCACCCGCCAACTGAGCGGACTGTTCCAGGCCCGGGCCGAGCAGCTGAAGGCTAGGGCAGCTCTCATCGGCGTGCAGAAACTCATCCGGGAGCGCCCGCACCCGGGCACGGACGCCCTTGCCGCCGAGATCGAGCGCATCTTCGCGGGAGCCCACGAGTACCGCGAACTGCAGGTGTTGGCTGTCGCCCGTACGACCGGGCTGCCGCTGGCTCGTGACCTCGCGGATGACGCGGAACGCCTGGTCGGCGGGCGGGGAGTGTCGGCCGCCGAACGGCTTGGTCTGGCGCCGGATGCCTCGGTCGAGGAAGTGCGGTCGGAAGCACTCGCGCAGGTGCACCACTGGCGGGCCCTGGCCTACAGCCCGCTCATCGACCGGGCTGGTGCGAAGGTGTGCCAGGTCGTGGAACGCAGCTGCGAGGCGATCCTGGCCGAGACCCGGTCAAGTCCGTTGGTGACCGTCACCGTTCCGATCAGCCCGGAACCAGCCCCAGGCACCCGGCATGAGGCTGGTGAGGAAAGCCGCAACCGCTAGCAGGAGCTGAGCCGCCAGCAGGATGCGCAGGTACAGTCCCTCCTGCTCCGAAGTGACCAGGAACGCATCCGCAAGCACGGCGACGGCGGTGTGCACCAACAGCAGAAAGAAGATCGCCCACCGAACCGCCCCGTGCCTTCGCATCATCCGGCGAACCAGGATGCCCTCCACCAGGACCACCACGCTGACCGCCACGAGAGTCGCCCAGAACAGGAACGTGGCCACGTTCTTCAGCGTTCCGGCATCCTGACCCGGTTGGACATCCTCGACCACCCCGGTCAGCCACTCCACCTGCGTGTTCCGTGCCAGGAAGGCGAACAGCAGCACCCCCATGCCCGCGACGAAACTGGCCCACCACAGGTACCGCGAGACAAGAATCGTGACAGTCGGCGGCACCGTCTTCGGCACGGGAGCGGGCGTCAGGTTCGACATCCGGGGCCGCGGCGGCCGCGCGGGCGGGGCGCCGGGTCCATCCGGACGCTCCGCCAGATTGTCTGTTTCCGACTCTGGAGACATACCTCGTAATGTAACCCCAACCCGGCCTCCAGGAAGCCCGCGACTGGATTCCCACCCTCCCGATTGACGCGCATCAGGCCCACAATGGCCGGACGACCGACAACGAAGACGTGAGGAAAGATGATGGCCACCCAGCTCAACGCGTACCTGAACTTCCGCGACAACACCAAAGAGGTGATGACCTTCTATCAGTCCGTATTCGGAGGCGAGCTGGACACCAGCACCTTCGGCGAGTATCAGGCCAGCGAAGACCCGTCCGAGCAGGACAAGATCATGCACGCCCAGCTGACCACCGACAACGGCCTGGTGCTGATGGCTGCCGACACCCCGAACAACATGGAATTGGTCAATGGCACGAACTTCGCCCTCTCGCTGAGCGGTGATGATGAGGCGGAGCTGCGCCGCTACTGGGACAAGTTGAGCGATGGAGGGCAAGTGACCATGCCGCTGACCGCCGCCGAGTGGGGCGACACCTTCGGCATGCTGGTTGACCGTTATGGCGTGAACTGGCTGGTCAACATCTCCGGACAGCCGCAGGCGTAACAGCGGATGCCGACGACGCCCAGCCACCCCAGCGCCGTCCGGCACCCGGTCGTAGCCGTTCGTCGACGGCAGGTACTCCCGGCCTGGGTGCGGACGATCGACAGGGCCGCCGCCCACCGGGTGCGGAATCGGCGCACGCACCCGCTCGTTGACCGCGGCTACGCCAGGCTCTCCCATTCGGCGAACCGCAGCGTGCTCTGGCTTTCCATCGCGGCGGGGCTGTTCGTGCTCGGCAATCGCCGGGCAGCGGTCCGGGGCAGCGCGTCCATCGTCGTCGCCAGCGCGCTCGCCAACTTGGTCGGCAAGCGCGTGTTCGGTGGCGATCGGCCGCTGCTGAAGGACATCCCGGTCGGGAGGCGGCTCAAGCGGCATCCGACCTCCGCATCATTCCCGTCCGGCCATTCGGCGAGCGCAGCCGCCTTCGCCACCGGGGTCGCTCTCGAATCACCACGCGCGGGGGCCGCCGTCGCGCCCGCGGCGCTGGCGGTCGCCTACTCACGGTTGCACACCGGAGCGCACTGGCTCTCGGACGTCATCGGTGGCTTCGCCATCGGCGCCGGGGTGGCCCTCGTCGGCCGGTGGTTGGTGCCATCCCCGCAGCCACCCGCGCCCGAATCGGCTCCGCGAGGCGGTACACCGACAGCGCTGCCTGCCTCCGCTGACGGCGCAGGCGTGTTCATCGTCGTCAACCCGGCCTCAGGCGGCACCCTCGGGCCGGACCCGGCGACCGTGCTCGAGCGTGCCCTGCCGGCCGCCCGGCTGCACCGCTCTGCCGAGGGCGAGGATCTCGCCGCGATCGTGCGGGCCGCCCTCACCGGGGAAGACCCGCCGCGGGTGATCGGCGTCTGCGGGGGAGATGGCACGGTGGCAACCGTGGCCGGGGTCGCCCAGGCGGCGGATGTCCCGCTGCTGGTGTTGCCCGGCGGCACCTTCAACCACTTCGCCCGCACGGCAGGACTCGAATCCGTTCAGCACGGCATCGACGCCCTGGCGGCCGGCACGGGGCTGCGGGTGGATGTCGGGACCCTCAGCCGCGGGGACCGTGAGCCGGTGACCGTGCTCAACACGGTGTCCCTGGGCGTCTATCCCGATTTCGTCGCCGAGCGCGAGAAGCTCGAGCCGCGCTTCGGGAAATGGCTGGGTGGCGTCGTCGCCGCCGGTCGCGTGCTGCGAACAGTGGATCCGGTCACGGTGCTGCTGAATGGCCGGAGGGTCCGGGTGTGGTCCCTGTATGTCGGGGTCAGCCGGAACAGCCCGGCGACCGTCGCGCCGCTTCAGCGACTACGCCTGGGTGGAAACGTTCTTGATGTGCGCATCCTGCACGCCGGACGCCGTGACGGCGCTGCGCTGTCGCTGGCGTTCGGACGTCGCACCAGCCGCATCCTTCGATGGCTGCTGCCAGGCTCCAGCGTGATCGAACGGTTCGTCACCGATGCCGTGACCCTTGAAGTCCCGGCGGGCGAAGGCAGCCCTGCGGTGTTCGCGCACGACGGCGAAGTCGAACACGCGGCCGTGGAGGTCGCGCACAGGTTCACCGTGCGGGTCGCGCCGAGAGCGCTGTCCGTATACAGCCCACTCGGCGCCGACCGCCCGGAGCCTGACCGTCCGCTTTAGGGTGCGGTTCGGGTACTCGCGGTGCGGTTCCGGGTGAGCAGGAACCCCAGCGCGATCATCACGATGCCGAGCACCAGGTGCAGCCAGTTGTCCGCGGTGTTCATCGGCACGAAGTTCGCCGGGTTCTCGCCCGCCACGAACAGTCCGTACAGCCAGAGCACCAGGTAGACGACGCCGCCCCAGATCAGGAAGTTGCGGGCGCCAGGAGCGGTACGCGCGAAGGCGACCCCGGCGATCCCGAACAGCAGGTGCACGATGTTGTGGAGGATCGACACCTGGAACACTCCAAGCAGGAGCGCTTCCGATTCGTGGCCGGCGAACATCATCGTCTCGTAGTTGGTGGTCACTCCCGGAATGAATCCGAGGATGCCGACCAGCAGGAACACGATTCCAACAATCAGGCTGGCGGTCTGGACAGGAGTAGCTGTCATCCCCGTCCGGTTCGCAGATACGTTTGACATTTCACGCTTCCTCACTAACTGGGAAGGGCGTGTGCAGTTGCCCTGTGTTTGCCGAGGGTACGCCGCTGCGGTCCCGCTGAAAACCCCTCGCACTCAGGCCCGCTGGCCGAGTTCCGCCAGGACGAGCGGCAGTGCATCCACCAGTTCTCGGGCCAGGAATCCGGTCGGTCCGATCCGGGCGGCGAGTCGATCGCCAGCCGTCGCGTGCAGGTGCGTTCCCCAGCAGGCCGCCTGCTCGGCGGTGGCGCCCCGCGCGAGCAATCCGCCGATCGCGCCGGCCAGCACGTCACCGCTGCCCGAGGTGCCAAGCCCCGCCTGGCCGGAACCCTGCTGCCAGAGCGCTCCGTCAGGCGTCGCGACCAGCCCGAAGGCGCTTGTCACTGCCGCGTACTGCTCCGAGATCGCCCGGATGTCGTCCTCTCGATCGTCCACATCACGGCCGAGAAGCCGTGCCATTTCCGCGTCATTCGGGGTGAGGACGAGCCGCCCCCGCCACGGCGCTGTGGCTGCGGTGACATCCGGGAGCACACCCAGCGCGTAGGCGTCCAGCAGCACCGGCGTCGAAGCGCCGATTTCGGGCGCGAGTGCCGTCAGGAGCAGCCGCGCCTCATCGGCGTCATCGAGTCCGGGGCCGATCACGACTGCGTCGGCGCGCTCGAACTCCTCCCGAAGCAGGTCATTCGTTCGCCCACGGACCGCGCCGGTCGCCGTCTGCTCGAGGGAAATCACTCCCGATTCGGGAACGGCGACCGCGACCTGTGCGGCGACTGATTCAGCCACGGCGATGGTCAGCCTCCCGGCGCCGACCCGCAGGGCAGCGAGCCCGGCCAGCATGGCTGCACCTGGCGACCGCCGAGCGCCGCCGATGATCAGGATGCGCCCACGATCGTTCTTGGACCCCGCCCCGCTCGGCAACTCCCAGTTGCGCAGGATGTTCGGCGTCAGCGCCTCACTGCGGGAAGGCATCGCGGGTCCCCGTGTGCACGGTCACTTCGGCGCCGAGCGCTTCGAGATGGTCGACGCGGTTGTACAGGTCGAGAGTCCACGGACCATCCGCTTCGTGCCGGACCAGCCGGCTGATCGACGCATTGAGCAGGGGTGTGGTGCTGGCCAGTTCCAGCACCTGAGCCTCGGTGAGGTGCTCGCAGATGTACCGGATCAGGGTGAGCACGGCATCGTGGGAGACGATCAGCACCCGCCGACCGGACTCGAGCCGGTCAAGGTCGATCAACATGGACCGCAGCCGGAGCACAACGTCGGCCCATGATTCACCGCCAGGCGGACGATAGTAGAACTTCCCGAGTCGGCGCCTGCGCGCGGCTTCGACGGGCAGTCGTGCCTCGACACCCACGGTGGTCAGGGCGTCAATGATGCCGAGCTCCCGGTCGCGGAGTCTCTCATCCACGCGCACCGGCAGTTGTGCCCGCTGGCCGGCGGCGAGCAGCCGCGCCGTATCCGCGGCCCGCAGATACGGTGAGCACCAGATCGAGTCGGGGAACTGGTCGTCGTCCAGGCCCTGCAACCACCGGCCGACTGCGGCGGCCTGGTCGGCGCCGATCTGGCTGAGCGGCACGTCGGCGTCCCTCAGGGGAACGTCGATCTCTTCGGCGCGCGCCAACTCGGCAGCGGAGGCCGCGACATTCGCGGTGCTCTCACCGTGGCGGATCAAGGTCAAGGCAATAGCTCCCACCCGACCGACCGTACGCCCGCGCCTCATCCCCGCCAAACGACGCCCGTGCCACGGGTGACCCTTCCCCGGTCACGTCCGGCTCGCGTAGCCTGACCGCATGGCCAGCGACGCGGTGATGCTCCCGGTGGGCGAGCGGGAAGTCCGGATCTCAAGCCCGAACCGCGTGTTGTGGCCAGAGCTCGGGTTGACCAAGCTCGACCTGGCCCGCTACCTGGTCGAGGTGGGTGACGCCTTCGTCGCAGCCAACGGCGACCGACCGTTGTCGCTGCAACGGTTCCCCGAGGGAGTCGATGGTGAGCAGTTCTTCTCGAAGAACCCGCCGAAGGGTGCGCCGGACTTCATCCGATCGGTGAAGGTGGTCTATCCCAGCGCCCGCTCGCACCCGCAGCTGGTGATCGACGAGCCCGCCGCAGCAGTGTGGGCGGTGCAGATGAACACGATCGTGTTCCACCCGTGGCCCTCGCGCGCCGAGACATCCGATTACCCCGACCAGTTCCGGGTCGATCTGGACCCGCAACCGGGCACCGACTTCGACGACGCCATTCCCGCAGCGCTGGAACTGAGGAAGGTGCTGCAGGAGGCGGGCCTGGAGCCGTTCATCAAGACTTCCGGCAACCGTGGACTACACGTGTTCGCTCCGATCGACGCGACGCATGAGTTCCTGGATGTCCGGCACGCCGTGATCGCGGCGGCCCGCGAGCTGGAGCGACGGATGCCGGACAAGGTGACCACCGCATGGTGGAAGGAGGAACGCGGCGAGCGCGTCTTCGTCGACTTCAACCAGGCGAACCGTGACCGCACCATGGCGGGCGCCTACAGCCCGCGAGCATTGCCGCACGCGCCGGTGTCCTGTCCGATCGAGTGGGACGAACTGGAGAGCACCGATCCCAGGCAGTTCACCATCCTCACCGTCCCCGAGCGGCTCCGGACCAGCGGCGACCCGTGGGCCGAGTTCGGGGCAACGCCGGGCAGCATCGACACGCTGCTCGGCTGGTGGGAGCGCGACCTCGCCGACGGACTCGGGGAACTGCCGTTCCCGCCGGACTACCCGAAGATGCCGGGCGAACCACCCCGCGTGCAGCCGAGTCGGGCCAAAAAACCGGACTGAGGCCCGCCCTCACACCGACCTTGCAGGCGTCTCCTACTGCGCCAGAGCCGTGCGAAGCGTAGTGTCGGCACAGGGAGAAGAGGCCTCATCATGACTGCACTCTGGACGCGCTGGGCACCCGCCGCTGCGGCTGTCGCCGTGATCGCGGTAGGCACCGTCGCCGCGACCGCCGCACCCAATGTCGACCTGCCGGACAAGACGCCGGCGGAACTGATTGAACTCGCCGCGGGCAGCAGCGTGCAGGCGTTCTCGGGAACGGTCGAGCAGTCGTCGGAGATGGGGTTGCCCGAACTGCCCGATGAGCGCGGATTCGCGGATGCCGCGGACGCCCTTGAGTTCCTCACCAGCTCGCACACCGCCCGAGTATGGGTGGATGCGCCGGAACGCGGCCGCGTGCAGCTGCTCGATACCCTCGCCGAGCGTGGCGCAGTCAAGAACGGCAGCGAGCTCTGGCTGTACTCCTCCGAAGAGGAGGAGGTGACGCATGTGACCCTGCCCGCGGGCGGTCTCCCCGAGCCCTCGCCCGGGCCGACGCTCACCCCCAATGAACTGGCAGACCGTCTCCTCGCCGATCTGGATTCCAGCACGGCAGTGACGGCAGGGGATGACACCCGAGTCGCGGGCCGTACCGCCTACCAGCTCGTCCTCACCCCACGTACCGACGACACCCTGGTCGACTCTGTGGTGGTCGCACTGGACTCCGAGACCGGTTTCCCGCTCAGCTTCGCCGTGCACGCCACCGGACAAGCTGAACCCGCGCTCGCCGTGGCCTTCTCGAGCGTGAGCTTTGAGACCCCGACCGCCGACACGTTCGCCTACACGCCGCCGGCTGGCGCGACCGTCGAAGAACTCAGCGCCGAGGAGATCGCCGCGAAGCTCAGTGCCGGTGGGCATTCGGCGGCCGATCACCCGCTGCCGCTCGTCACCGGATCGGATTGGGCCACCGTTGTGGAACTGCCCGCCGGCGCGCTGCCCGCTGAGGCGTTGGCCTCACCGCTGCTGGCGCAGGTCACCCAGGTCGTGGACGGCGGTCGACTGTTCAGCACGGCACTGTTCAGCGTGCTGGTGACCGATGATGGACGCGTGTTCGCCGGGGCAGTCCCCGCGACCACGCTGCAGGCGGCGGTCGCCGCGCGGTGACAGGCCTCGCGATCGAGACGCACGGGCTCAGCAAACGCTTCGGCCACCGCAGCGTCGTCACCGACCTCGACCTCGCGGTGCCGAGCGGCTCGGTGTTCGGCTTCCTCGGCCCGAACGGCTCGGGCAAGACCACCACGATTCGGATGCTGCTCGGCCTCGCCGCCGCATCCGAAGGCCGGATGCGAGTACTCGACCAGGACCTGCCGAAGGCGCTGCCCCGAGTGCTGCCGCAGGTGGGAGCGCTCGTGGAGGGGCCGGCGTTCTACCCGTTCCTGTCCGGGGTGGCGAACCTCGAACGGCTGGACTCCGCCGACCGGTATGCGCCTGCACGGACCCGCAAGCAGCGCGTGCACGAAGCGCTCGAGGTCGTGGGGCTCGGTCACGCGGCAACCAAGAAGGTGCGCGCCTACTCGCTCGGCATGAAACAGCGGCTCGGTATTGCGGCGGCCCTGCTGGCCCCACGCGAGCTGCTCATCCTCGATGAGCCGACGAACGGATTGGACCCGCAAGGAACCCGGGAGGTGCGGAACCTGGTGCGCTCGCTCGCCGACAAGGGAACCACGGTGTTCGTGTCCAGCCACCTGCTGTCCGAGGTGGAGCAAGTCTGCACGCACGCAGCGATCCTGTCGGCCGGTCGCCTGGTCGGCCAGGGCACCCTCGACGAGTTGCGGAGCGTGGGCACCGGGCAGGTCCTAGTACAGACGCCGGATGTCGAGACGGCGCGCACCGTGCTCGCTGAGCTGGGGCTCAGTCCCGAGCCATCGGACGGTGAGCAGGTGCGCGCGATCCTGCCGCAACAGCAGCCGATCCCGCCTGAACGGATCGTCTCGGCACTGGTTGCGCGAGGAGTGCGCGTCCGCGGCTTCACCCTGAGCGGAGCCAGCCTCGAGGACCGTTTCGTCGAACTCACGGGAGAGGGGTTCGAAGTTGTCCAGTGAGATGACAGCCAGCGACACCGCCGCAACCGAGCGAACGGTGAAGCCCTCGAGCGGCTGGCGGCTGGTGGCATCCGAGATCTCACTGCTCTACCGCCGCCTGCGCACCTGGGCGATGATGGCGGCGCTCGCCGCCATCCCGGTGCTGATCGCGATCGCGGTGCGGCTGACCTCTGGGCCGCCCGAGGGTCGGGGACCGGCGTTCCTCGACCAGATCACCGAGAACGGCATGTTCGTGGCCCTCACCGCGATGATCGTGGCGGTGCCACTGTTCCTGCCGTTGACGATCGGCGTCGTCGCCGGAGACACGATCGCCGGTGAGGCAAACCTCGGCACGCTTCGCTACCTGCTCACCGCGCCCGCCGGCCGGCTGTGGCTGTTGATCGTGAAGTACCTCGGTGCGGCTGTCTTCTGCCTGACCGCCCCGCTGATCGTCGCGATCAGCGGCATCCTGATGGGCCTCGCCCTGTTCCCGGTCGGCCCGGTGACGTTGCTCTCCGGTGAGACGGTCGAATTCGGCGAAGCGCTCGCGCGGCTGGCGTTGATCGTCCTCTACATCACCGTCTCGCTGCTGGGCCTGTCAGCGATCGGCCTGTTCATCTCGACCATGACCGTCATCCCGGTGGGGGCGATGGCCACCACCGTCGGCGTGGCCGTGGTGTCGCAGATCCTCGGCTCGCTGCCACAGTTGGAATGGCTGCACCAGTGGTTGTTCAGTCACTATTGGTTCGGTTTCGCCGACCTGCTGCGCGACCCGATCTCCTGGCAGTCGTTCGGGGACAACGCCCTGCTGCAGCTGGGTTACCTGATCGTGTTCGGCGCGCTCGCCTACGGCCGGTTCACGACCAAGGACGTGCTGTCCTGATCAGGCAAGCACTCGGCTGAGGTCGTACGCGACCGGCGTCTCAAGCTGTTCGAAAGTGCACGAGGTCGGATCGCGATCGGGACGCCAGCGCTCGAACTGCACGGTGTGCCGGAATCGCGCGCCCTCCATCTGGTCGTAGCGCACTTCAAGCACCCGGCTCGGCTCAAGGCGCACGAACGAGACATCCTTCGCCGACGAGAACCGGCTGCGGTCGGTGGCGCCGGTGAGTGCCACGCCACTGTCGTCACGGCTGACCAGCGGCTCCAACTTGTCGATGAGTTCCAGCCGGCGCTTGTCGCTGAACGCCGACGCGCCGCCGACATTACGGAGTGTGCCGTCGGCGTCGTACAGGCCGAGGAGCAGTGACCCGACGCCCTGGCCGCTGGTGTGCACCCGATAGCCGAGCAGCACGACATCCGCGGTGCGCTTGTGCTTGATCTTCAGCATGGTGCGCTTGCCGGGGGAGTAGGGCGCCGTCATCGGTTTCGCCACCACACCGTCAAGACCTGCCCCCTCGAATTCGACCAGCCACCGCCTGGCGAGCTCCGGATCCTGGGTCAGCTGAGTGAGATGCAGCGGATCGCCGATCCCAGCCGTCAGCGCCTCGAGCTGGCTGCGTCGCTCGGCGAAGGGGACGGCGAGCAGCGATTCGCCGCCACGGGCCAGCAGGTCGAAGGCGACGAACATCGCCGGGGTTTCCTCGGCCAGTTTCCGCACCCGGCTGTCCGCGGGGTGGATGCGCTGCGACAGCGCCTCCCAATCCAGGCGCTGCGCGCCCGGCTCACCCGTGGGAACCACTATCTCTCCGTCGAGCACACACGGCTCAGGCAGCAGCCGGGCGAGCGCGTCGGTCAGTTCGGGGAAGTACCGGGTGAGCATCTTGGAGCCACGGCTCCCGATCTCAACGGTGTCGCCATCGAAAACGACGATGCCGCGGAAACCGTCCCACTTGGGCTCGTAGCCGAGACCACCCTCGGCGCTGTCCGATTCGGGGATCGCGGTGACCGCTTTGGCGAGCATGGGCACGATCTGCGCGCTGACAGGAGGCTGCATGGGTTCGATCCTGCCCTTCCCGTCCTCCCAGCACCAGTACGTAACATCACCTGCGGCGATGGCAGAGTGGAATGCACCGGCGCGTTCTCCGGTTCGCTATCGTGACGCGCACTCGAAAGCAGGTTCACCGTTCGATGACCACCACCACCCAGGCAGGAGTTCAGCCGCTCAGCGACTCCGACATCGCCGGCATCCGGCAAGACTTCCCAATCCTCCGCACTACCGTGAACGATGCTCCTCTGGTGTACCTCGACTCCGGGGCGACCGCGCAGAAGCCGCTGTCGGTGCTCGACGCGGAGCGGGAGTTCTACGAGCAGCACAACTCCGCGGTTCACCGTGGGGCGCACACGCTGGCCGCGCTGGCGACCGAGTCCTTCGAGAACGCCCGCGCGCGGGTCGCGCGGTTCATCGGCGCAGCCGACGACGAAGTGGTGTGGACCGCGAACGCCACCGAGGCACTGAACCTGATCGCCTACGGGATCTCCAACGCCAGCCTCGGACGTGGCGGCGACGCGGCCGCCGCCTTCCGGTTCGGGCCGGGCGATGAGATCGTCGTCACCGAACTGGATCACCACGCGAACCTGATCCCGTGGCAGGAACTCGCTCGGCGCACCGGGGCGACGCTTCGATTCATCCCGATCGATGATGACGGCGCCCTGCGCATGGACGCCCTCGACGTGATCACCGAACGCACCCGGCTGCTCGCCTTCACCCACGTCTCCAACGTGCTCGGGTCGGTCACCCCGGTCGCTGAGCTGGTTGGCCGCGCCCAGGCGGTCGGCGCGCTCACGGTGCTCGATGCCTGCCAGTCGGCCCCGCACCTGCCCCTGGATGTTGCCGCCCTCGGTGTGGACTTCGCGGCGTTCTCGGGGCACAAGATGCTCGGGCCGACCGGGATCGGCGTGCTCTACGGCCGCCGCGACCTGCTGAACGCGTTGCCACCCTTCCTCACCGGTGGATCGATGATCACCACGGTCACCATGGAGGGCGCCGACTACCTGCCTGCCCCGCAGCGGTTCGAGGCGGGCACGCAGAAGGTGTCACAGGCGATCGCCCTGGCCGCCGCGATCGACTATCTTGACGGCGTCGGCATGGACCGCATCGCCGCGCATGAGGCGCGGCTCGGCGCCCGGTTGGCCGAGGGGCTGTCGGAGATCCCCGGCGTCCGGCTGCTCGGCCCCGCTGCCGGGCAGGACCGGGTCGGCTTGGCGAGCTTCGATGTCCGAGGCATCCATTCGCACGATGTCGGACAGTTCCTGGACGAGCAGGGCATTGCCGTCCGGGTCGGTCACCACTGCGCCCAGCCGCTGCACCGACGGCTCGGCGTGACCTCGTCGACCCGCGCCAGCGCCTACCTGTACACCACCGACGACGAGATCGACCAGTTGCTCACCGGGGTCGCCGACGCGATCCGCTTCTTCGGACCGATCCCATGAGCGATCTCAAGGAGCTCTACCAAGAGCTCATCCTCGACCACTCGCGGCACCCGCACGGTTACGGGCTGACCGAGGGCGCCGCCGCGCAGTCGCACCAGGTCAACCCGACCTGCGGTGACGAGGTCACCCTGGCGCTGCACGTCGAAGAGGGGACGGATGCCGTCACCGCGGTGCACTGGGAAGGTCACGGCTGCGCCATCTCGCAGGCCTCCGCTTCGCTATTCGCCGAGATGGCCGACGGGCAGACCCTTGCCGGGCTGCAGGAGCGGATCGAAGTGTTCCGCACGGCGCTGCGCTCCCGGGGCACGATCGAACCCGACGAGGCGCTGCTTGGCGACGCGGCAGTGCTCGGCGGGGTGTCGCGCTATGTGGCCAGGGTGAAGTGCGCGATGCTCGCCTGGGTGGCCGCGGAACATGCCATCGCCCAGGTCAGGGCGAACGACGGCCACTAGTCGTCACTCGTGCAGGGAGGACAGGATCGCGATCACGTCGTCGTGCCAGCGCCTGGCGGCGGGCAGCACCCGGGTGAAGTAAGCGACATCGTGCGTGACCCCGAGGTACTGCACCGCGCTTGCCTCGACACCGGCATTGCGCAGCGCCGCCGCATAGGCGGCGCCGTCGCCACGCAGCGGGTCATACTCGGCCGTCAGCACGAACGCCGGCGGCAAGTCGGCATGCGACTCGGCGCGCAGTGGCGATGCAAGCGGATCCTTGGCGTGTGCGCGGTCCCGCAAGTAGGTCTTGACGACCGAACGCAACTCTCGCGCGGCGAGCACGCTGGGGATGCCCATGGCGCGGGTCGGTGCGTAGTCGATGTGTCCGCCGGTGAGATCCACAACCGGTACTTCCAGCATTTGCAGTCGTAGCGGCAGATTGCCGCGGTCACGATTGACCAGGGTGACGGCCGCGGCGATGTTTCCTCCGGCGGAGATTCCGGCGATGCCGATCCGGCTCGGGTCGATGCCCAGCGTCAGGGCCTGATCGAATAACCAGGTGAGCGCGGCGTGTCCTTGCTCCACGGGAACCGGGAACCGGTGCTCCGGGGCGAGTGCATAGTCGACAGCGACGACGGCGATGCGTGCCTCGGCGGCGCGTCGGCGGAAGGCGGCATCCGTGGTCGGATAGTCGATGCCGCCGATCCGGAATCCGCCTCCGAAGAATGCCAGCACCGCGGGCAGGCGGGAATGGCTGGCGCGCTCCGCGGCGGCTGGTTCGAAGGGGTAATAGATCCGCACGCGCACGCTCGGGTAGCCATTCACCGCCACCTCGTGCTCGACGATGTGCAGGTCGGGGCCGGCGGTGCCGACCGTGCGCAGTTCCTTGCGGTCCCAGTTCAGTGCAGCCCGACGAAACTGGGCACGCTTGCGCCTGGGCTCGCGCCCAGCGCGCCGCAACTCCAAATCGGCCGCAGGCGGTGCCGCAAGGCCCCCGGTTGAGGTCTGCGCGAGCTCGGCTGCCGCGACCTCGGCCCGGTCTGAGCTGGGGCGCCCGAATCGCCACGGCCAGCGAAACACGGTCTTCATCCGGTCGACGGCTCGCCCGAACAGGTAGCGGCGATGGGTCTGCAGGCGCTCAGTGAAGAACGGGTCGAGTGGCATGTTGACCTCCGGTGCTTCGTGCCCGAAATTCTAATCCCGTCCGTCCCGGCACGCCGGGGTGGATCCGGGCGGTGTCGGTGGGGCGACGTACTCTCGCCTCATGGAGATCAGGACTTGCCCCGAATGCCGCACCGAAACCGTCAGCGCCGGACTCGCGTTCTGGCCGGGCATCGACGAGCCGGTCGCGGTTGCCGAGTGCCGGGATTGTGGCTGGGCCGGCGTCGACGCCGAGCTGGGTGCGTCACCGGCGGTGCGGGCCGCTGCGGCCTGAGCTAGCCGGCTGGTCGAGCTTCTAGCCCGCTGTTCGAGCTTCTAGCCCGCTGGTCGAGCTTGCCGAGACCTCAGCGCAGCCGCTTGATGATTTCGCTGACCGCCGCCCGACCTGCCCGGTTCGCTCCGATTGTGGAGGATGACGGTCCATAGCCGATCAGGTGCACTCGCGGTTCGATCTCCACCCGGGTGCGATCCATCACGATGCCACCGCCCGGGGCTCGCAGGTGCAGCGGGGCAAGGTGATCCAGGGCAGCGCGGAACCCGGTCGCCCAGAGGATGACACTCGCGGGCTGGAATGACCCGTCGGCCATGCGCACCCCGTCCGGTTCGATCCGGGTGAACATCGGATGCCGCTCGAGCACGCCGCGCGCGGCGGCAGCCCTGAGTGCTGGGGTCCAGATGAGGCCGGTGACCGATACGACGCTCTGCGGCGGCAACCCCTGGCGCACCCGCTCTTCGACGAGCGCGACCGCGTCATGGCCGGCCTTGTTGTCGAACTCGTCATCACGCCAGACCGGCTCGCGCCGTGTCACCCAGGTGGTGGTCGCCACTCGAGAGATCTCATCGAGCAATTGCACCGCTGAGATCCCACCGCCGACAACGACGACGTGCTCGCCGGCGAACTCGCTGGCGGCGACGTACTCCTTGGTGTGCAGTTGCCGGCCGAGGAAGGTGAATTGGCCGGGGTAGACGGGCCAGAACGGCTTCGTCCAGGTGCCGGTCGCGTTGATCACCGCGCGGGCCGAGAACATGCCCGCGGAGGACTCGACGAGCAGCCGGCCGTCGGGTTCGGCGTCCTCACGCCGAACCGCCGAGACGGTCACCGGCCGGATGACGCCGAGCTCGAGCTCTCGTTCGTAGTCGCCGAAGTACCGCGTCAGGAACTGCGAGCTTGGCTCGTCGGGGTCGACATCGGGCTTCGCGATACCCGGCAGGTCGCTGATGCCGTTCACGGTTGCCATGCGCAGGCTCTGCCACCGGTGCCGCCACGCCCCACCGGGGCCATCCTCCGCGTCAAGCACGACATAGCTGCGCTCGGGTTCACGGCCCTCGAGCGTGACCGGCTCGAACCCGCTGCGCCGCAGATGGTATGCCGCCGACAGCCCCGCCTGTCCCGCCCCGATCACGACGACATCCGCCAGAGTCACCGCCCCGGCCCGTTCAGCAGGATTGTGGTTCAGGAGCAGGGTGTCGGTCACGATGAGGTCAACGCGCTGGGGCGGCTGGATCTTCCGGAATAGGCTCCCGAGCATGGCATCCGAGCTGCAGTCCGCCGCGGCTGCCGTGTATTCCGGCCGTCTGGAGGAGTTCACGGCTGCGCGCGACGAGCGGTCGAAAGCGGCCAAGGCGGCCGGCGACAAAGAGCTCGCCACCGCGATCGGACGGTTGCGCAAGCCGACCGCAGCCGCCTGGCTGGTGAGCATGCTGGTCGCCCACCGGCCCCAGCTGGTCGACGAGGTCACCGGGCTCGGCCGTGACCTGCGACGAGCGCAGCAGCGTCTGGACGGCCCCGAGATGCGCCGTCTGAGCCGGGTGCGGCAAGAGGTCATCCGCCGGGTTGCGGCGGAGGCATCCGCTGTCGCCGCGGAGCTCGGCAGCCCCGCCAGCGCTGCCGTGCTCGAGGAAGTCACGCAGACCTTCCAGGCCGCTGCCACGGATGCCGCGGCCGCCGCCGCTGTCCGAAGCGGCTTGCTCACCAAGGCGCTGCCGGCCGCCGTGACCGGCACGGATCTCACAGCCGCACTCGCCCTACCTGACGCGATCGACCTTGCGGCTGAGGAACCGGACGCGGAGCCGAAGCAGCCGGCTGAAACCATACCCGTTCCGAAGCGCCCGAGTAAGCGGGACACCGAGCGTGCCCAGAAGCAGCGCGAGCGGGCGCAACGCGCTGTTGAGGCGGCACGCACCGCGCTCGATGAGAAGACCCGTTCGGTCGAGGACGGGCGCACCCGTCGCCGCGAGCTCGAACAGGGAATCGAGGACCTCCAGCAGCAACTGGATGACCTTGAGGATGCCCTTTCCGACCTCGAGAGAAGCCTGCGTGGTCTGGAGAAAGACCGGCGGGCTGCGCAGCGCGACCTGCAGGACGCTGAGCGGGCCGTCGCCGACCTGCCGGATGCGGGTTGACCGCAGTCACCTCACCGCGCTAGTCATCCGACCGCGCGAAGCCGCGCCCCGCGCTGAGCACCTGCACCTCCTGGCGACCGCCGACGAAACGCTCCACCTCGTCGAACACCAGGACCAGATGAGCGTGATCCGCTGAGACCGCGCTCACCCCGACCAGGCTGCGCCGATGCAGGTCAAGGTGCCCGGCCTCCGCGACCGCAAGCTGGAAGCGCCGGCGCAGCTCCGCGATCAGCGGGCGGATGATCGCGCGTTTCTCCTTCAGCGAGTGCACGTCGCCGAGCAGCAGGTCGAACTCAATCCAGCCGATCCACATGCCTGCGAAGTGTACGCCCGCGCTTACGCTGGAACGGGCAGCGCCAGTACAAAGGAGTACCGATGCCGAACGAGCCAGAGCGGCCCGGCGCCGCAGAATGGGTACCCGACACCGACGACGTCGCCCGGCTGCGGGAGGCAGCACCTGCCTGCCGTGGCTGCGAACTGTGGCGGGACGCCACCCAGGTGGTCTTCTCGGCGGGCACGAACGCGGCGCGGATCATGCTCGTCGGAGAACAACCCGGAGACCGCGAAGACCTTGAGGGGACGCCGTTCGTCGGACCCGCCGGGCGGCTCCTGGCTGAAGCCGTCGACGAAGTCGGGTTCCGGCGGGAAGACCTGTACCTCACCAACGCGGTCAAGCACTTTCGGTATCACGTCGAGCCGCGCGGTAAACGGCGCATCCACGACAAACCCGACGCCGTGCACATTGAGGCATGCAGGCCATGGCTCGCTGCCGAGATCCGGGGCGTCGCACCGGGCCTGATCGTCTGTCTCGGTGCAACAGCCGGGCGGGCGGTGCTCGGCCGCACCGTCCGGATCGGAGCCGAGCGCGGCCGCATCCAGGACAGCGATACGGGGCGCGTGCTCATCACCACGCACCCATCATCCGTGCTCCGGTTGCGGGGTAAGGACGGTTTTGCGGATGCTTACGCCGAACTTGTCGCCGACCTGACGGTCGCCCGGCAGGCGCTCTAACCGGCGACGGCCGCAGGCATCGGCTGTTCGGCCGGCTTCCGCACCAGGAAGGTGCCCGCGAGCGCCAGCAACGAGATCACCGCACCGCACACGAACGCCGCGTGGATCCCCTCGGCCAGTGCCGCCACGGGAGCATCCCCTGCGGCGCTGGCAGACGCGGATACTGCCGCCATCACGGTGATGAACAGGGCTGTGCCCACCGCGCCGGCGACCTGCTGCACGGTGCCGACGATCGCGCTGCCGTGGGAGTACAGCTCGGGCTTCACCGCTCCGAGCGCGGAGGTGAACAGCGGGGTGAACATCAGGGCCAGGCCGACGCTCAATCCGACGTGCGCGGCGAGCACGAAACCGAAATGCGTCGTGGTGGTGAAGAGGGTCATGCTCCAGAACACCAGGCTGACGATGGCCGCGCCAGGCACCACGAGCACTGTCGGCCCACGGCGATCGTAAATGCGACCCACGACTGGGCCGAGCAAGCCCATCACCAGGCCGCCGGGCAGCAGCATCAGCCCGATCTCCACGGGCTTCAAACCGAGCACCGTCTGCAGGTAGATCGGCAGCAGGATGAGCGTGCCGAACATCGCCACCATGGCAACCGCCATCAGCACGATCGGGATGGTGAAGCCGGATGACGTGAACGTCCGCAGGTCGAGAAGCGCGGCATCCGTGCGCTGCAGCCGCAGCTGGCGCAGCACAAACACGACGAGGGCGGCAGAGCCCACTGTCAGCGGAATCCAGCTCGGCACCGAAGCGCCGCCCTCCGCTGCCTGGCCAAGGCTCGACAGCCCGTAGATCAGGCCGCCGAAGGCCAGGGCGGACAGGATGACCGACAGCACGTCAATCGGAAGCCTGGTCGGGGTGGTCACGTTCTTGATGCCGGCAGCGCCCAGCAGCAGCGATCCGATCGAGATCGGCAGCACGAGCCAGAACATCCAGCGCCAATCGAGCGCGCTCAGGATGACGCCCGAGATTGTCGGCCCGAGGGCAGGCGCAACCGAGATCACGATCGAGATCATGCCCATGGTCGAGCCGCGCTTCGCCAGCGGCACCAGGGTCATCACGGTCGTCATCAGCAGCGGCATCATGATGGCGGTGCCACTCGCTTGAATGACGCGGGCCAGGACCAGAGTGCCGAACCCGGGGGAGAGCGCAGCAAGCAGGGTGCCGGCGCTGAACAGCGTCATCGCGGCCATGAATACCGGTCGGGTGTTGAACCGCTTCAGCAGGTACCCGGTGATCGGGATGACGACCGCCATCGTGAGCATGAACGCCGTGGTCAACCACTGCCCGGCGCTTGCCGTGATGTCGAGGTCTTTCATCAGCCGCGGCAATGCCACGCCCATGATCGTCTCGTTCAGGATCACCACGAACGAGGAAACCAACAGCAGCGAAATCACCAGCTTGGTGCGCGGTTCGAGCCGGTCGGTGCCCTGGGTGTTTTCTGGCGCGAGCGTGCGGCCTGGCATGCGGAATCCTCTCGATGTCGACGACGAACGCGGTGCCGGGAAAAGAACACATCCGGCGCAGGCGAACGAGAGACGATAACACGAAGAAGATTCCCGCTATTTCCCGCCATCCGTTGATCGAGCCTGCCGAGATCTCGGCAAGCTCGATCAGCGGTTGAGGAGGTGTGAAGACACCGCCCGGGCCGCTCCCGCAGCGACCCGGGCGGCGCCAGTCAATAGGCGCCCACCGGGCGCAGCAGCATCTTCGCGGTCCGCCAGAGGATGACCAGATCGCCGGCGATCGACCAGTTCTCGACGTAGTACAGATCCAGGCGGACGCTGTCTTCCCAGCTGAGATTCGACCGGCCGCCGACCTGCCACATCCCGGTCAGGCCGGGCTTGATGAACAGCCGCCGCTGCACGTGCCGCTCATAGGCCTCAACCTCACCCGGGAGCGGGGGACGTGGACCGACCAGGCTCATATCGCCGATGAGGACGTTCCACAGCTGTGGGAACTCGTCGAGCGAATACTTGCGTAGTACGCGACCGATACGGGTCACCCGCGGGTCGTCGCGCAGCTTGAACAGCACGCCGGCGCCTTCGTTGGCCGCCCGCAGTTCCTCGAGCCGGGCCTCGGCGTCCACCGCCATCGACCGGAACTTCCAGATCTGGAAGGTGCGCCCGTCGCGACCGACCCGCTCCTGCAGGAACAGGGCGGGGCCGGGGCTGTCGAGCTTCACCAGCAGGGCGATCAGGGCCAGCACCGGCAGCAACACCACGAGCGCGGCCGCGGTCACCACGACATCGAACACTCGCTTGAAGATGTGCCGGAACCCCGCATACGTCGGCAGTTCGACATGCATGAGCGGAAGCCCTTCAACGGGGCGGAAGTGGATGCGTGGACCGGCGACATCCGTCAATCGTGACGCCAGCACGAGTTCCGCCTGTGTGCCCTCCAGATCCCAGCCGAGCGACCGGATGTAGTCGGATCCGCCGTGCGGATTGCCGGCGACGATGACGACATCGGCCGCGCATTGTTCGGCCACTTCGGCCACGGTGTCGAGGGTCGCCACCACCGGGATCTCGTCGCCGTCCACATGGAGGGATCGCTGTGCCGGGTGGCTGAGGGCTACTCCGATCACGTCGTACGCGGCATCGCACTTCTGTTGGATCTGTCGCACGACATATTCGACGTCGCGGCGGCGTCCGACCACGATGGCGTGCGCCAGGTAGTGGCCGTATTGCCGCTGCCGGGTGAGCCACTTGCGGGCGAGCCATCGGCAGGTGAGCAGCCCTGCCAAACCGGCCGGCGCCGCCGTGATGAAGTACGAGCGCGGGGCGACCTCGCCCGCGACGAGGAAGGTCATCGCGAGAAAGCCGAACGCCAGAATCGTCGCACTGATCACCCGCTGGTATTCGGCCGCGCCAGTGCCGATGATTCGACGTTCACGCGTCCGCAGCACTGCCGTCGCCGCCAGCCAGGTCAGACCGATCAGGGTGGTGATTACCCAGGCGCGTCTGGCTCCCGGACCGCCGGTCATGGCGACCGGGTTCACGAGGAAGGCCGCACCGATCGATGCCGCGACAATCACGGCGACGTCGATGCCCAGCAGTTTCGCCCGGTATTTCCGGGCCCAGGCCGCGCCCGGCTCGGGCACGGCACGCGCTGACGGAAGGGTGCTGGTCGGGCGCGGGGTTTCGGGCGCTCGACGACGACGGATGGGGCGTTGCAGGGCGGGGCCGAGAAGCAGCCGCCCGGTAGCCCGGTGGCCGATGCCGCTCATGAGCGTGCTCGGACTTCCGGGATGGTGATGCTTGGGGTCAGGGGATGGGTTGAGGGAACGGTGAACGTCGGGGACGTTAAGGACACTTGAACACCTGCACTTCGGGTATACAGGTAACCGCTTTGGGTAAGCGCGTGGAATTGAATCGGGTAGTGCGCGCAGCGGGAATGCGCTCGTATGCCTGGTGACGGTACCGCCTAACCGTCGGGTTACCTTGGGACAAGGTCGCTCAGACGGTACCGTCACCCGTTCGGGGGTAATTCTCGTGACACTTTACAGGTGGCTGAGAATCTACCGTGTACCCAATTTGGGGGTCAATACGTTATTTCCAGCGTGTCGCGCTCGAGATCGACTCGTTTTTCTGATAAGAGAAGCGAGCATCGCTCGACCTTCGCTGGGGAAGGCGGCATAAAGTTGCTGCGATGCCGTCTCACATTCGGGCTCGGCCGTGCGTCTACAGGGTGTGGCGATGAAACCGTTTGAACAGGTCGTGAGCGAGCACGGCCCAGCCGTCCTGCGCGTGTGTCGGGCCGTTCTCGGCCCCGTCGATGCGGATGACGCCTGGTCTGAGACCTTCCTCGCGGCGTTGCGGGCCTATCCGGAGCTTCCCGCGGGGAGCAACGTCGAGGCGTGGCTTGTCACAATCGCCCACCGCAAGGCGATCGACATCCATCGAGCCCGCGCCCGCCACCCCGTCCCCGTCGAGCTGGTGCCGGAACAGCCGGTCAGCGACGACGATTGGGATGGCGACCTGTGGCGGGCGCTTGCCGCCTTGCCGACGAAACAACGCGAAGCGGTCGCCTACCACTACCTCATCGGACTGCCGCACCGGCAGATTGCGGCGATCACCGGGAGCAATCCCGCTGCCGCGCGTCGCGCCGCCGCCGACGGTATCGCCACCCTCCGCCGCACGTACCCGACTCGAGAGAATGGAGCCCGACAATGACGAACAGCATCCTCGACGCAATCCCGACCCACGACCCGGACGCCTCCGCGCGGTTGCACGAGAAGCTCGTGCGCGAGGCGGAAGCCGAAGGCATCCTGGACGTCGGCTACCGCACCATCGACACCCCAATCGGGGCGCTGCTGCTGGCGGCCACCGAGCACGGTCTGGTGCGGGTGGCGTTCGCCCTGGAGGGCCACGAGCTGGTGCTCGAGCGACTCGCCAGTGTTATCAGTCCCCGCATCCTGCACGCCCCGCACCGGCTGGATGCTGCCGCGCGTCAGCTGGACGAGTACTTCGCCGGCACCCGCACACGGTTCGAGCTCCCGCTGGACTGGCGGCTCGCGAAGGGGTTCCGGCTCTCGGTCATCCAGCAACTGCCGACCATCGAGTACGGGCACACCGCCAGTTACGCAGAACTGGCGGCGGCCGCTGGAAATCCCGGCGCCGTGCGCGCCGTGGGCACCGCGTGCGCGACCAACCCGCTGCCGATCGTGGTGCCCTGCCACCGGGTCGTGCGAAGCGACGGCACGATCGGCCAGTACCTCGGTGGCACGCCGGTCAAGGTGACCCTGCTCGAACTGGAGTCGGCTGCGTGAGCGACGGGCTGGTCGTGATGGGAGCTGACGGTCTCGCCCGCCCCGCGTGGGCTGCCGGCGATGACCTGCTCCGCGACTATTACGACACGGAGTGGGGGATGCCCGTCCGCGACGAGCGCGGGCTGTTCGAGCGGATCAGCCTGGAGGGATTCCAGGCAGGACTGTCCTGGGCGACGATCCTGCGCAAGCGGCCTGCCTTCCGGGCAGCGTTCGCCGGGTTCGACCCTGACATCGTCGCCCGGTACACCGACGCCGATGTCGAACGGCTGATGGCCGATGCCGGGATTGTGCGCAACCGGATGAAGATCCGGGCGACCATCACGAATGCCGCTGCCACGATCGCACTGCGCGATGAAGGTGGCCTGGCCCGATTCGTGTGGTCGTTCCAGCCGGAGACGACGCTCGCGCCGCGTCAGTCGTCTGATATTCCGACGAGTTCGCCGGAGTCCGTGGCGCTGTCGAAGGCATTGCGGGCAAAGGGTTTTGCGTTTGTCGGGCCGACGACGATGTTCGCGCTGATGGAGGCGATCGGCATGATCGACACGCACCTCGTCGACAGTCACCGCCGGGGCACCTCTGGAATCTGGTCGGCCGGATGACCGGGGCGGCAGTCATCGAGATCCCGGCCGCGGTCGAGGTCGCGCCGCTCATCGGCGCACTGGCTGCGCATGCTGTCCCCGGTCTTGAGATCACGGATCGCGATCGCCGCACGCACACCCGGCTGATCGCCACCTCCGGCGGCCCGGCGCTCACGACCATCGCGTTCGGCGATGGGCATGTTTCGGTTCAGGTGGAGCGGCCGGATGCCGCGGACGAGGTCGTCGAAACCGTCAGAACCTGGTTCGACCTGGACACCGACCTTGGTGCGGTCCGCGACGCGCTCGGAGCCGACTCGGTCGTCGGACCGCTGATCCGGGCGCGGCCGTCGCTGCGCATCCCTGGCTCGGTCGACGGATTCGAAACCGCCGTGCTCACCGTGCTCGGCCAGCAGGTGTCGCTGGCGGCTGCACGTACACTCGCGGGCCGACTGGTCGCGGGCTGGGGGAGCCTGAGTGAGGCCGGCTTCAGCGTGTTCCCGACCCCTGCGGTGCTGGCAGCCGTCGATCCCGAGGAGCTGCGCCAGCGGATCGGGCTGACTACCGCGCGAGCGCGAACCCTGTTCGCCCTAGCCGGCGCGTGCGCCGGTGGGCTGCGGATTGATCCCTCCGGTGACCACGCCACGATTCGGGCGGAGTTGCTCGCCTTGCCAGGGATCGGCCCGTGGACGGTCGACTATCTAGCAGTGCGGGTGCTGCGCGATCGGGATGCTTATCCAGCGGGCGATCTGGTGTTGCAGCGAGCGCTCGGTGTGAATTCCGCCCGGCAGGCGGTCGAGGCGGCGGAAGGCTGGCGCCCATGGCGGGCGTACGGGCTGTTCCACCTCTGGACCGCCGCCGCGTACAAGTAACGCCCCCGGTGGAATCCACCGGGGGCGTCACTGTTGCTCTAAGAGTTAGAGGGGGCGAATGTTCTCCGCCTGCAGGCCCTTCGGGCCACGAGCAACCTCGAACTCGACGCGCTGGTTCTCCTCGAGCGAGCGGTAGCCGCCACCCGTGATTGCGGAGAAGTGAGCGAAGACGTCCGGGCTGCCATCCTCGGGAGCGATGAATCCGAAGCCCTTTTCGGCGTTAAACCATTTGACGATGCCAGTAGCCATGTCGTGTTATTCCTGTTCTGAAGTTTCCCACCTCCGGGTTCGGTGGCGGGTGTCGCGGTGTTCTTCTTGCGCCTTCAGAAAAGCCAGGCTTCTCGTTTCAACGGTTCAACAACACCACCCCTCGATGAGGGTGTCGCGCGTGATACGTGCGACAGCGGTTGCGGCAAGGCTAGCCCATCCGGGGGTCGGGGGGAAGTGCTTTCACCGGATCATCAGTCTCGGCGCGTCATTCAAGGTCATTCGTCAGGTCGACTCCGTAGGGTGAACACATCTGCAGGGCATCTGCCCGCACCTCTCGACTGGGAAGTCGATCCCAGACCGGAGGTCCACGTGACCGTTGTCGCAACACTCGGACCGGTGCGTCCGACCTCACCGAGGATTCACGGCGCTTCGCCAGTGAGCACCTACTCCGCCCTGCTGAACACCGTTCGCGAGGCCGGGCTGCTCCGCCGCAGCCGCACCTTCTACATCACCGTTTTCGCCGTTCTCACCGTTGCCCTGCTCGGCTGTGCGGCGGGATTCATTCTTCTCGGCAACTCCTGGTTCCAGTTGCTCATTGCCGCGGCGCTCGGCGTCGTGTTCACGCAATTCGCCTTCCTGGCCCACGAGGCATCCCACCGTCAGGTCTTCGAGAGCGGACCCGCGAATGATCGCGCCGGTCGATTCCTCGCCGCCGGCGTCGTCGGCATCAGCTACCAGTGGTGGATGACGAAGCACACTCGTCACCACGCGAACCCGAATACCATCGGCAAGGATCCCGACATCGCCGTCGACACGATCTCCTTCATCGAAGAAGACGCCGCCAAGCAAAAAGGCATCCTCGCCGCCATCACCCGAGTGCAGGGGTACCTGTTCTTCCCGCTCCTCACGCTCGAGGGTCTGAACCTGCACTACCAGTCGATCCGCTCGTTGTTTGCGCGCGGCAAGGTCGACGGACGCAAGCGTGAGCTCGGCATGATCGCCCTCCGCCTGGGCAGCTACGTCACCGTCGTCTTCCTGGTGCTGCCGATCGGCCTCGCCTTCGCGTTCCTCGGCGTGCAACTGGTCGTCTTCGGCGTGTACATGGGCGCCTCGTTCGCTCCGAACCACAAGGGCATGCCGGTCATCGCTGCCGGCGCCAAGGTGGACTTCCTCCGCAAGCAGGTGCTCACCAGCCGCAACATCAGCGGTGGCTTCTGGATGAGCATGCTGATGGGTGGGCTGAACTACCAGGTTGAGCACCACCTGTTCCCGAGCATGGCGCGCCCGCACCTGCGCCGCACTCAGGAGATCGTCCGGGAGCATTGCCAGACCCAGGGGATTCCTTACACGGAGACCACACTGGCGCGGTCCTACGCAATCGTCATCGACTACCTGAACCGGGTCGGGCTGTCCGCCCGCGACCCGTTCGACTGCCCACCGGCTGCGCAGTTCCGCCGTCGCTGAGCTGGCCCGGCCGGGCACCAACGCATCCGAAGCATTGTCTCTTCGAGGCGTTCTCGTCTAGGCTGGGCGCTTGCGGCCCGGGGGGACCGTGTCGTCCCCTCCCCGGCTTCCGGGGCTAATGCACAGGTCATTCGCGCGCCGCAGTCCGATAGTCTGGTTAGTCAAGGAGGTTCAGGATGGTTGATCCCACGCGTGAGGACCCGGCCGCCGAGAACGAGCCGAACGAAACCACGAAGACTTTCGGGCATGATTTCGGCGCACAGCTGGCAGGGCTCGAAGCAGGTGTTTCGCTCGAGGAGCAGGAAGCGATCAATGCGCTTCCCTCCGGCTCAGCGCTGCTGATTGTCCGCCGCGGTCCGAACATCGGTGCGCGGTTCCTGCTCGACTCCGACGTCACGGCGGCTGGCCGCCACCCCGACGCCGACATCTTCCTCGACGACGTGACCGTGTCGCGCCGTCACGCCGAGTTCATCCGCACGGGGACGCGGTTCGAAGTGCGAGACCTGGGTTCGCTGAACGGCACCTACTACGACGGAGAGCGGATCGAGACCGCGACTCTCACGGACGGCTCCGAGGTGCAGGTTGGCAAGTTCCGCCTCACCTTTTACGCCTCCCGAGTCGACCTCGCGAACCTGGCGCGCCGCTAGTGGGGCGCGCCGCATCGGCCGCGCGCGCGTCAGCCGGGCCAGCGCTGCTCAGCATCGGGCAGGTGCTGGCGAAGCTCAACCCTGAGTTCCCCGACCTGACACCGTCGAAGCTTCGTTTCCTTGAGGAACGACAACTGGTTTCGCCCGCCCGCACCGAGTCCGGTTATCGCAAGTTCTCTCTTGAGGACCTCGACCGCCTGCGGCTCATCCTGTCGATGCAGCGCGACCATTATCTGCCGTTGAAGGTCATCCGCGGCTACCTCGACGACCTCGATGCCGGCCGCAACCCGGTGTTGCCGAATGGCGCAGCGGTGGCCGGGCCGTCGATGCTGCCGACCGAGCGTCGGTACACCCGTGAGGAACTGCTGCGCGAAGCCGGCGCGACCCCCATGCTGTTGAACGATGCGGTGACGGCCTCGCTCATTGTGCCCGCTGAGTTGTACAGTGAGGACACGCTCGCAGTACTGAAGTCACTCGTTGAACTGCAGCGGTCCGGGATCGAACCGCGGCACCTTCGTGGATTCCGTGCCGCAGCGGAACGTGAGCTAGGCCTGATCGAAAACGCACTGATGCCCGTGGCGAGACGCAAGGACGCGTCGAGTCGGGCGAAAGCGGCGGAACTCGCCCGGGAAATTGCCGGGCAGCTGGAAATCGTCCGCTCGAGCCTGATCCGGTCGGCGCTCGTAAAATTCCAGAGTTAAGGGACATCCGGCTCGACACGCCGGGTCCGGATGTCGGTGCTCCGATGCAGGGTCGATACGGTTGGAACAGCCCGCCGGAGTATCAACTTCAACATGAAGGTTAGGAAGCGTAATGAGCGAACTCAGCCGTAGCGAGGATCGCTACGACCTCGGACTGCTCTTCACCGACGGTCTTCCTGACATGGACGATACTGCCGGCTACCGCGGGGCGGTTGCCGCTCGCGCCGCAGGCATCAGCTACCGTCAGCTGGACTACTGGGCTCGCACCCAGCTCGTCGAGCCCACCATCCGCGGGGCCGCAGGCTCCGGCTCGCAGCGTCTCTACGGTTTCCGGGACATCCTTGTCCTGAAGCTCGTGAAGCGGCTGCTGGACACCGGTATCTCGCTGCAGCAGATCCGCACCGCCATCGGCCAGTTGCGGGAGGCGGGCATCAATGACCTCGCCCAGACCACGCTGATGAGCGACGGCGCAAGCGTGTACCTGTGCACCTCGAACGACGAAGTGATCGACCTCGTCAGCCGAGGCCAGGGAGTTTTCGGCATCGCGGTCGGCAAGGTGCTGCGCGAGGTTGAGACCAGCCTCGTCGAACTGGACATTCAGCAGGACAAGGACCCGCAGGACGAGCTGGCCGCGCGGCGCGCGTCCAAGGCATCCTGAACCGCGCCTGACCTCGCCTGGACGGGATTGTGCGCAAGCGTGCGCGCGCTCGGCCGAGAGGCTCGCTCAGCGAGGAATCAGCCGGCGTCCTGCGCGTACTCGCCGATCTTGCCGGTGCGCATGATCCGCACGAGCAGCTGGTCGAAGTAGCGGGCCATTTCCTGGGCGCTCTCGCCCGGCCAGACGTGCAACGGCTTCGCCGCACCCTGAGCCTGCTGCAGCGACGTGCGCTCCGGCAGTTGCGGGCTGAGCACGAGGGGGCCGAACATGTCGCGCAGCTCCTTGATGCGGAACTGGTGTTCCAGCGACTGCACCCGCACGCGGTTCACGATGATTCCCAACGGCTGCAGACGGGGCGACAATCCGCGGCGGATCTCTTCGATCGCACGCAGCGCACGGTCGGCGGCCGCGACCGAGAACAAACCAGGTTCGGTGACCACGGTGACCCGGTCACTCGCCGCCCACGCCGTGCGCGTGAGCGCGTTCAGCGACGGGGCGCAGTCGATCAGCACCAGGTCGTAGTCGGATTCGACGTGCGCGAGCGCTTCCTCGAGCTTCCAGATGTCGCGGATGCTCGGATGCGGTCCATCGAAGTTCAACGCAGACGGGCTACCGATGAGCACATCGATCCTGCCCGGGCGGCCTCGGGTCCAGCCGCTCGGCGCGATAGCGGAGCGGACCGTCTTCTCCTTGGGGGAAGCGAGCACGTCGGCCACGTTCAGGTGACCGGCGACGGTGATGTCCATCCCAGTGGAGACGTCCGACTGTGGGTCCAGATCGACGACGAGCGTGTTCAAGCCCTTCGCGAATGCGGCCGAGGCGAGCCCGAGCGTGACGGTGGTCTTTCCCACGCCCCCTTTGAGGGAGCTGACGCTCAGTACATGCACGAGAACCGACCATACCTTCCCGATCCGAAAAATCCCTAAAACTTGCCGCCCGTGGCGACTCTTACGAACCTGAGGGGGAGGACGCCCACAGTAGGCTCGTCAGACAGCTAGGAAGGGACTCGATGTTCAAGAAGATTCTCGTAGCCAATCGTGGAGAGATCGCAATCCGGGCGTTCCGGGCAGCCTATGAACTGGGTGCCCGCACGGTCGCGGTGTTCCCCTATGAGGATCGCAACTCGTTGCACCGGCTGAAGGCCGACGAGGCCTACCAGATCGGCGAGGTGGGACATCCGGTACGCGCGTACCTCGATGTCGACGAGATCATTCGGGTGGCGAAGCTCAGCGGCGCCGACGCGATCTACCCCGGCTACGGGTTCCTGTCGGAGAACCCCGACCTGGCTACGGCGGCAGCCGACAACGGCATCACCTTCATCGGACCGAACACCTCGGTGCTCGAGATGGCCGGCAACAAAGTCACCGCGAAGGAACACGCGATCGCCGCCGGAGTGCCGGTGCTGAAGTCCTCACCGGCGACGACGGACATCGATGTCCTCGTGAAGGCGGCCGATGAGATCGGCTACCCGGTGTTCGCCAAGGCGGTCGCCGGTGGCGGTGGCCGTGGGATGCGCCGGGTGAACACCCGGGAGGAACTGCGCCCCGCGCTCGAAGAGGCAATGCGGGAGGCCGGCAGCGCGTTCGGCGACTCGACCATGTTCCTCGAGCAGGCGGTGCTGCGACCGCGGCACATCGAGGTGCAGATCCTCGCGGATGCCACCGGTGAGACGGTGCACCTGTTCGAACGCGACTGCTCGGTGCAGCGCCGAAACCAGAAGGTCGTCGAGATTGCTCCGGCGCCGAACCTGGATGAGGACATCCGGCAGGCCCTGTACCGGGATGCTGTCGCCTTCGCCCGCTCGATCGGTTACGTCAATGCCGGCACGGTCGAGTTCCTGCTCGACACGGTCGGGACGAACAAGGGCAAGCACGTGTTCATCGAGATGAACCCGCGCATCCAGGTCGAGCACACCGTGACCGAGGAAGTCACCGACGTCGACCTCGTGCAGTCCCAGATGCGCATCGCGGCGGGACAGACGCTTGCCGAGCTCGGGCTGCAGCAGCCGGACATCAAGCTTCGCGGGGCTGCACTGCAGTGCCGGATCACCACCGAGGACCCGACGCAGGGATTCCGCCCCGACACCGGCAAGATCACCACCTACCGCTCACCAGGCGGCGCCGGCATCCGTCTGGACGGCGGCACGGTGGCCTCCGGTGCCCAGATCAGCCCGCACTTCGACTCAATGCTGGCAAAGATGACCTGCCGCGGCCGCGACTTCGGCGCAGCCGTCACCCGGGCCCGGCGCGGACTCGCGGAGTTCCGCATCCGTGGCGTCTCGACCAATATCCCGTTCCTGCAGGCGGTCCTCGACGACCCGTCATTCGCGGCCGGGGACTTGAGCACGTCGTTCATCGACGAGCGCCCCGGGCTGGTCAACGAGAACGTCTCGAAGGACCGCGGCAGCAAGATCCTCACCTGGCTGGCGGATGTCACCGTGAACAAGCCGAACGGTTCCGGTACCGCCGTGCTGGATCCGGCGATCAAGCTTCCCGTGGTGGACTTGAATGTGCCCGCTCCAGCCGGGTCGCGTCAGCGGCTACAGGAACTGGGCCCGGTCGGTTTTGCCCAGGCGCTGCGCGCGCAGACCGCGCTGGCGGTCACCGACACCACCTTCCGCGACGCCCACCAGTCGCTGCTCGCCACCCGCGTGCGCACCAAGGACCTCGCCGCGGTGCTGCCGCACGTGGCCAGGCTCACCCCGGAGCTGCTCTCGGTTGAGGCGTGGGGAGGCGCCACCTACGACGTGGCACTCCGCTTCCTCGGCGAAGACCCGTGGGAGCGGCTGGCGCTGTTCCGCGAGCAGTTGCCGAACGTGAACCTGCAGATGCTGCTGCGCGGACGGAACACTGTCGGCTACACGCCGTACCCGACCGAGGTCTCCGACGCGTTCGTGCGCGAAGCGGCCGCGACCGGTGTCGACATCTTCCGGATCTTCGACGCCCTGAACGACGTCTCACAGATGCGTCCGGCGATCGATGCTGTGCTCGAGACCGGAACCGCGGTTGCCGAGGTGGCGTTCTGCTACACCGGTGACCTGCTCGACCCGGCCGAGGACCTGTACACGCTCGACTACTACCTGCGCCTTGCCGAGCAGATCGTTGAGGCCGGCGCGCACGTGCTCGCAATCAAGGACATGGCTGGGCTGCTCCGCGCCGGCGCCGCCCACAAGCTGGTCGGTGCGCTGCGTGAGCGATTCGACCTGCCGGTGCACGTGCACACGCACGACACCGCAGGCGGCCAGCTCGCCACCCTGCTGGCTGCCAGCTCGGCCGGTGCTGACGCGGTCGACGTCGCTAGTGCGCCGATGGCGGGCACCACCAGCCAGCCGTCCGCGTCCGCGCTGGTCGCCGCGCTCGCGCACACCGAGCGGGACACCGGCCTGTCGTTGAAGGCCGTCTCCGACCTCGAGCCGTACTGGGAAGCCGTGCGGCTGGCCTACAAGCCGTTCGAATCCGGCCTGCCCGGCCCCACCGGGCGCGTTTACAAGCACGAGATCCCCGGCGGCCAGTTGTCGAACCTCCGCCAGCAGGCCATCGCGCTCGGACTGGGTGAGCAGTTCGAGAAGGTCGAGGATTGGTACGCTGCGGCGAACCGGATCCTCGGACGGCCGACCAAGGTCACCCCGTCGAGCAAGGTCGTCGGCGACCTGGCGCTGCAGCTGGCCGCCGTCGGCGCCGACCCGGACGACTTCGAGCAGAACCCGGACAAGTACGACATCCCTGACTCGGTCATCGGGTTCATGGCCGGCGAACTCGGCGACCTCCCCGGAGGCTGGCCGGAACCGTTCCGCAGCAAGGTGCTCGCGGGCCGCAACGTCAAGGTCGGCGTCACCGAGATCTCTGACGACGACAGGCGCGCACTGGAAGCCGAGCCGGCTACCCGACGGGCCACGCTCAACCGGCTGCTGTTCGCTGGGCCGACCAAACAGTTCGAGCAGGTACGCGAGACCTACGGCGACCTGTCCGTGCTGGACACCGTCGACTACCTGTACGGGCTGAAGCCGGGCACCGAGCACGTTGTGGACATCGAGAAGGGCGTCAGCCTGTACGTCGGTCTCGAGGCAATCAGCGAGGCCGATGAAAAGGGCATGCGCACGGTCATGGCCACCCTGAACGGGCAACTGCGCCCGGTGTTCATCCGTGACGCCAGCATCCAGGTCGACGTGAAGAGCGCCGAGAAGGCGGACCCTGACCTGCCTGGCCATGTCGCCGCCCCGTTCTCCGGAGTAGTCACGCTCCAGGCGGCCGTCGGTGACACCGTCAGCGCCGGCCAGGTTGTCGCCTCGATCGAGGCCATGAAGATGGAGGCGGCCATCACCGCCCCTGTCGCCGGCACTGTGAAGCGGTTGGCTATCCTGCCTACACAGCAGGTCGAGGCGGGAGATCTGCTGGTAGCGGTCGAGCCGTCCTGACGCCCCGGCGCCAAAGGCACGCCAAGCTGACGATAAGCTGAAATGTCATTCACCGAAAGGGAACCTCGTTTTGGCGATCAACACAGGCAAGGAATCCGACGCGGATTCCGCGTTCAAGGACGCGGACGCGCCGGATGTCGCGGACGTGTCCGCCGAGCTCGTGGAGCTTGCGGAAGAGGACCTGACTGCGGCACTGCCGGAGTCGCTCACCATCAGCATTGACCTTCCCGTTGCGGTGCACACGGTGCCCGATGACGAAATCGCGGTCGCGATCGACGAGATCGCCGTCAATCCTGGCGAGTTGGTGGGTGTGGAGGCCACTACCACCAGCATCGACCTGACGCCGATGGCCGCCGTCCGCGAGGAGCTGCCGTACACCCGGCAGGCACGGCTGCGAGGGGATGCCGCAGGCAGCCCGGAGCCCGCCGCGATGCTCACCGCCGACCGGCTGCTCGAGAGCAAGACTCTCGGCCGGCCCGCGCCCCGCGGGGCGTGGCCGGCGTTCGTCTACGGGGCGACGCTCCGCACCATCAACCTCGGCGACTCGGCGAAGTACCGGGCCAGGAAAGCGGTCGACGCCAGGATCAGCAAGCAGTTCGAGGGCGGCACCCGGTTCGTGCCCGTGCTCACCCGTAAGGGCGGCGTCGGCAAGACCACGATCACCACGCTCATGGGCATGGCACTCGCGGATGTCCGCGAGGACCGCATCGTCGCCATCGACGCGAACCCCGACCGGGGAACACTGTCTGAACGGGTCGCCAGGCAGACCCGGGCCACCGTCCGGGACGTGGTCACCAAGGCCGCGTCTATCGGCGGATTCACCGACTTCTCGACGCTGGTCAGCCGCGATGAGACGAGGCTGGACATCCTCGCCTCAGACACCGACCCGCTGCTGTCAGAAGCGTTCGACGAGAACGATTACAACGTCGTCGCTGACTTGTGCGCGCGGTTCTACTCGATTGTGCTCACCGACTGCGGCACCGGTATCGTGCACTCGGTGATGCGGGCCACCCTGCAACGGGCCGACTCGGTGGTCATCGTCTCCGGCGGTAGCGTCGACGAGGCACGACTCGCCTCCGAGACCCTCACCTGGCTCGAAGCCAACGGGTACGGCGAACTGGTGCGGAACGCTATCGTCGCCCTGAATACGGCGACCCAGGGAACGAACCTGGTGAAGCTCGACGAAATTGAAGCGCACTTCCGGTCCCGGGTCCGCGACACCGTGCGGATCCCGTACGACCCGCAACTGGCCGCAGGTTCGGTCGTGAACTACAAGGAACTGAAACAGATCACCAAAGACGCCGCCCGCGAGCTGGCCGCGCTCGTCGTCGACGGGCTGCCCGCGCGCCGCGGCGCCTGACGGCGACGAACGAAAGCTGGAACCACCCCATGACTGTGCGCGAAATCCGCGTCTTCGGAGACCCCGTGCTCCGCTCACCCTCCGACCCGGTCCGTCCCGGTGACCCGCGAGTCGCTGCCCTCGTGACCGACCTTCTGGACACGGTGCGGCTGCCCGGTCGAGCCGGCGTCGCCGCCTGCCAGATCGGTGTCGGCCTGCGCGCATTCAGCTACAACATCGACGGCGAGGTCGGGTACCTGCTCAACCCCGTGCTGGCCGAGGTGTCGGGGGAGCCCACCCTGATCGATGAGGGCTGCCTGTCGGTGCCCGGCTTCTACTTCTCCCGGAGGCGGTACCCGTTCGCCCGGGCCACCGGAGTGGACCTCGACGGCAAGCCGGTCGAGGTGTCCGGTGAAGGCCTGATGGCCCAAATGCTGCAGCACGAGATCGACCACCTCGATGGGCACCTGTTCATCGAGGGCCTCGAGGGCGACACCAAGCGCGAGGCCATGCGGGCGATCCGCCAGGCCCCCTGGTACTGAGCCCGCTCGTAACCCACCGAACCTGCCGAGATCTCGCTTAACCGTTGATCGAGCCTGCCGAGATCTCGGCAGGCTCGATCAACGATCAACTCAGTGCGTGAGCGACTGCCCCTGCGTTTCGGGGGCGCTCGCGTACATTGCCTCGATCACGTGCGCGAAGTCCTCGACGATGACCTGCCGCTTGATACTCATCTTCGGCGTCAGGTGGCCGCTGGCCTCGGTCAGGTCCGTGGCCAGCACGGTGAACTTCCGGATGGACTCCGCGCGCGAAACCCGTTCGTTGGCCTGGTCCACCGCAGCCTGGATCGCCTCGATCACCTTCGGGTTCACCGCGGCTTCGGCGAGGGTCTGATCGGCCGCCTCACCGTTGTTGTGCAGCCACACGGGCAGCATCTCGGCGTCGAGGGTGATCAGTGCGGAGATGAACGGCTTCTTGTCGCCGACGACGATGACCTGGCCGACCAGCGGATGCGCGCGGATCGGGTCTTCCAGGGCAGCGGGGGCGACGTTCTTGCCTGCGGCGGTGACCAGGATCTCCTTCTTCCGGCCGGTGATGGTCAGGTATCCATCGTCGTCCAGCTGCCCGATGTCGCCGGTCTTGAACCACTCACCCTCGAAGGTCTCTGTCGTCGCTTGCGGGTTGTTCCAGTAGCCGCCGAACACGTTGATGCCCTTGACCCAGACCTCGCCGTCTTCGGCGATCTTGACGCCGACACCGGGGAGCGCGGGACCGGTGGTGCCGATCTTGAACTTGTCGACCAAGTTGACAGTCGCCGGGGCGGTCGTCTCGGTCAGACCGTAGCCCTCGAGGATCTTGATTCCGAGGCTGTGGAAGAAGTGCCCCAGCCGCGGCCCCAGCGGAGCGGAGCCGGACACGGCATACTTCACGTTGCCGCCCATGGCGTGGCGGAGCTTGGCGTAGACCAGCTTGTCGAACAGCGCGAACTGCACCTTGAGCCCGAACGGCACTGACTTGCCCTCTTCGAGCAGCCGCGAGTGCTCGATGGCGACGTCTGCGGCGCGGCGGAAGATGCGGCCCTTGCCGCCGGCTTCGGCCTTCTGCTCAGCCGAGTTGTACACCTTCTCGAACACCCGCGGGACGGCGAGCAGGAACGTCGGCTTGAACGATCCGAGCGACGGCAGCAGCTGCTTCGTGTCCGGCTGGTGGCCGACGCGTACCCCGGCGTGCACGGCGAGAATCGAGATGAACCGCGCAAAGATGTGCGCGGTGGTGATGAACAGCAGCGTCGACGCGCCCGGCTGAACTACCTCGTGCAGAGCGACCGCTGCGTTACGGGATACTTCGACGAAGTTCGAGTGGCTGATGATGCAGCCCTTCGGCTGCCCGGTCGAGCCCGACGTGTAGATCAACGTGGCAAGGTCCGAACCCTTCGCCAGGCTCCGGCGCCGCTCGACTTCTTCGTCGGTGACGGCGGATCCGGATGCCGCGAGCTTGTCCAGGTCGCCGAGGTCGACCTGCCACACCTTACGGATCTGCGGAACGTCGCTGGCGATCTCGTCAAACCGCGAGAAGTGTTCGGCGGTCTCGACGATCATCGCGGTAGCGCCGGAGTCGGTGAGGTTGTAGATGATCTGGGCAGGAGCCGAGGTCTCGTAGATGGGAACCAGCACCGCCCCGGCGAACCAGGCGGCGAAGTCGACCAGGGTCCACTCGTATCGGGTCTTGCAGATGAAGCCGATCTTCTCGCCCGGTTCGATGCCGGCTGCGATGAAGCCCTTTGCGAGCGCGGTGACCTGGCCGAGGAACTCGGTGGCGGTGACATCCGACCAACCGCCGTCACCGGTCGGCAGCGAGAAGAGCGGGGTATGCGGGGTTGCCTTGACCCGGTCGAGCAGCAGGTCGGTGGCGTTCGCGCCGGGATCAGCCTCGACGAGGGGTGGGACGAAATTCTCAATCACGGGGACTCCTTTGGCACCGTTGGGAAGCGGGTTGATCCACTCTAACTTGCCTCACGTACTTGCCGCAGTGGCCTCAGTAGACTCGGTTGTCGTGCACGCAATCGGAATCGACATCGGTGGGACCAAGATCGCCGGAGGTGTCGTCACCGATGCCGGCGACATCATCCGGCAGGAGCGGACGCCCACCCCGGCCGGCGATCCGGCAGCGATCATCGAGGCCGTCGTCGCGATGGTCGAGTCGCTGCGCGATGGGGACGGTGTCGAGGCCGTCGGCGTTGCCGCGGCGGGTTTCATCGATGCCGCCCAGTCCACCGTGTATTACGCGCCCAACATCAGCTGGCGAAACGAGCCGTTCCGGGACCGACTCGAGCAGCGCCTCGGCATGCCGGTCACCATCGACAACGACGCCAACGCTGCCGGCTGGGCTGAGTTCCGGTACGGGGCCGGCCGGGACGTCAGCGACATGACGATGATCACCATCGGCACTGGTGTCGGCGGCGCGATCGTCACCGGCGGGCAACTGTTCCGCGGCGGGTTCGGTGCCGGAGCAGAGCTCGGCCACGTTCGGATGGTGCCGGACGGGCTGCACTGCGGTTGCGGTGCCCGCGGCTGCATCGAGCAGTACGCATCCGGTCGTGCCCTGCTGCGGATCGCCGATGGCATCGCTGATGGCGGCGGCATCGGGCTTGAGCTCGCGAAGGTGCGCGTGAGCAGCGGCGGCCGACTGGACGGCAACGACGTGGCCGCATTGCTCGTCGCCGGTGACCCCGGTGCGCTGGCCGCACTGCGCGAGGTGGGGGACTGGCTGGGGCAGTTCTGCGCCACCCTGTCCGCTGTGCTCGACCCGCAGCTGTTCGTGATCGGCGGCGGGGTGGCGCAGGCGGGAGCCCAGTTGCTCGACCCGATCCGCTCCGCCTACGACCGGCACTTGCCTGCCAAGGGATTCCACCCGGAACCGCGATTCGCGATCGCCGAACTCGTCAACAATGCGGGGGTTGTCGGCGCTGCCGACATCGCCCGCCTACACGCGTCACGTTAGAGTTGTCGAGTCTCGCGGAAGGTTGACCCCCAATGTTCTATTGGTTCATGAAGAACCTGATCGTCGGGCCGCTGCTGATGACGGTGTTCCGGCCGTGGATCGTCGGACGGGAACACATTCCCGAATCAGGCGCGGTGATCTTCGCCTCCAACCACCTGTCGTTCATTGACTCGATCTTCTTGCCGCTGGTACTCGACCGACGGATCTCCTTCCTGGCGAAGAGCGACTACTTCACCGGCCGTGGCCTCAAGGGCTGGGCCACCAAGCTGTTCTTCAACGCCACCGGCCAGTTGTCCATCGACCGATCCGGCGGCAAGGCCTCGGAAGCATCCCTGAACACCGGGCTGGCGGTGCTGGCGCGAGGCGAACAGCTGGGGATCTATCCCGAGGGCACGCGCAGCCCGGACGGTCGCATGTATCGCGGACGCACGGGCGTCGCTCGGATGATCCTCGAAGGGCAGGTCAAGGTCGTGCCCGTGGCGATGATCGACACCGAGAAGGTCATGCCGATCGGCAAGCGGATGCCGAAGGTACGCCGGATCGGCGTGATTTTCGGCGAACCGCTCGACTTCTCGCGTTATCGCGGGCTCGAGGGGGACCGCTTCATCCTGCGTGCGGTGACCGACGAGATCATGCACGAACTGCGTCAGCTGAGCGGGCAGGAGTACGTGGACGTGTACGCCTCCTCAGCCAAGGAACGCACCCCCATCCGCGCCCGCTGAACCGACGAAACACAGGTTTCGGCTGAGCTAGGCTGGCTGATTGGGGCGCCTGACGCGCCCTTTCCTTAGTTCTACGTTGCAAAAGGATTCCCCGTGGTAGACCAGTCCGAACCTGTCGTGATCGCCGACCCCGCTGTGGTGGCTGGTCTCGACTATTGGCGGACCCTGCCCATCAAGCAACAGCCGGAATGGGCGGACCCGGATGCCGCGGGCGCGGCTTCGGCCGAGATTGCCACGATGCCCCCGCTGGTGTTCGCCGGTGAGGTCGACGTGCTCCGCGACCGCCTGGCACGTGCGTCGCGCGGTGAAGCGTTCCTGCTGCAGGGCGGTGACTGCGCCGAGACCTTCGCCGGGGCAACCGCCGACCAGATCCGCAACCGGGTGAAGACAATCCTGCAGATGGCGGTCGTGCTCACCTACGGTGCGTCGATGCCGGTGATCAAGATGGGCCGGATGGCCGGGCAGTTCGCCAAGCCCCGCTCAAGCAACACCGAGACCCGCGGCGAGATCACCCTGCCCGCGTACCGCGGCGACATCGTCAACGGCTACGACTTCACCCCGGAGTCGCGCGCGGCCGACCCGCGCCGCCTGGTGCAGGCGTACCACACGGCGGCGTCCACGCTGAACCTGATCCGCGCGTTCACGCAGGGCGGCTTCGCCGACCTGCGCCAGGTGCACAGCTGGAACAAGGGCTTCGCGCAGAACCCCGCCAACCAGCGGTACGAGGGGCTCGCCAGCCAGATCGACCGCGCCATCAAGTTCATGGAAGCCGCAGGCGCCGACTTCGACGAGCTCAGGCGGGTCGAGTTCTACTCGAGCCACGAGGGCCTGCTGATGGACTACGAGCGCCCTATGACCCGGATCGACTCCCGCACCGGAACGCCGTACAACACGTCCGCGCACTTCCTGTGGATCGGCGAGCGCACCCGCGACCTGGACGGCGCCCACATCGACTTCTTCTCGCGCGTGCGCAATCCGATCGGCGTCAAGCTCGGCCCGACCGCGACGCCCGAGACGATGAAGCAGCTGGTCGACAAGCTCGACCCGAACCGCGAACCCGGACGCCTCACGTTCATCACCCGTATGGGTGCAGGCACCATCCGCGACGCCCTGCCGCCACTGCTCGAAGCTGCAAAGGACCTGGAATCCACCCCGCTGTGGATCACCGACCCGATGCACGGCAACGGCATCACCACCGCCACCGGCTACAAGACCCGCCGGTTCGATGACGTCGTCGATGAGGTCAAGGGCTTCTTCGAGTCGCATCGCGCGGTGGGCACCCACCCGGGCGGCCTGCACGTCGAGCTCACCGGCGACGACGTCACCGAGTGCCTCGGCGGGTCGGAGCAGATCGATGAGGCTACGTTGGCCACCCGGTACGAGTCGCTGTGCGACCCGCGGTTGAACCACATGCAGTCGCTCGAGTTGTCCTTCCTCGTCGCCGAGGAACTCGCCGCCCGCTAAGAGGTACCGGGCACAGGCAGTGTCCCGGTTTGCACCGGGATGCTCGCGGTGTGCTCGTACTGGCGTTCAGCGCGCGGGATGAACAACGCGAGCAGGATGCTGGCGGCGGCGACCGCGGCGGCGATGATGAAGATCAGCTGAAACGCGCCCTCGGTCGGCACCGTGCCTGTGGAGATCTCCATGGTCTGGGTGGCGAGGATGATGCCGATCACCGTGGCTGAGGATGTCGAGCCCAGCGTGCGCATGACCGAGTTGAGCCCGTTCGCCGCGGCCGTCTCGCTCGACGGCACAGCCCTCATGATCAGTGTCGGCAACGAGGAATAGGCGAACCCTGTCCCGATCCCGACCACCGTGGAGATGATCACCACCTGCCAGACCTCGTACATCAGCCATGGCCCGACCGAGAAGGCGGCGGCGATGATCGCGGTGCCGAGAATCAAACTGGTGCGCGGCCCTTTCGCCGTGGACAGCCGGGCGGCGAGTCCCGAGACGAAGAACATCGCCAAGCCACCGGGCATCAGGCACAGGCTCGTCACGATGAGGGTCTGACCGAGCCCCGCACCTTCGGTGGGTCCCTCCAGCAGCACCGGCAGTGCTGCATTGGTGACGAAGAACGCGAAACCCACCGAGATCGACGCCAGGTTGGTGAACAGCACGGCACGCCGGACACTCACCCGGAGGTCGACAAGCGGCGACGCGGTGCGCAGTTCGAACACGCCCCACGCGATGAGGACGAGGATGCCTCCGCCCAGCAGGCCGAGCGTCAGCGGGCTGGTCCAGCCCCACTCGGTCCCCTTGGAGATCGCCAGCAGGATGCAGATGAGCCCAACCGCCAGCCCGACGGCGCCGACGAAGTCGAACCGGCCGCCCGTGCGCAGGGTGCTGACCGGAATGATCGCGAGCACCGCGAAGAAGGCGAGGAAGCCGAGGATCGCCGCCATCCAGAACAACAGGTGCCAGTCGAAGTTCTGCGCGATCACCGCCGCGACCGGCAGTCCGACGGCGCCGCCGACGCCCAGCGTCGCACTGACCAGGGCAACCGCTGCGGCGAGGTTCTTCGGATGGATGACATCGCGCAGGACACTGATGCCGAGCGCGATCACACCGAGCGAGATCCCCTGCAGGGTACGGCCGACCAGCATCGGAATCAGGGTGACCGACAGTGCGGAGATGATCGAGCCGAGCACCAGGATGGCGAGCAGCACCAGGACCATCCGGCGTTTGCCGAACATGTCGCCCAGCCGGCCGCTGATCGGAGTGGAGATCGCCGCGGCGAGCAAGGTCGAGGTGAGCACCCACTGCGCGTCCGCGGTGGTCGTGTCGAGCAGCTCGGGCAGGTGCGGGACGATGGGGACCACGAGGGTCTGCATGAACGCGGCGATCAGGCCGGACGCGGTCAGGACGGCGATCATGGCGCCGTCGCTCGGGCGCCGAGTCAGCCGACGGCGTTGCTGCGGGGTGAGGATGGAGGTAGACGGCGTGAATTCAGTCGATGAAGGTGGCATGTGACCGGTCAAGTTTTAGATCAGTCGAACGGATTGAGCGGGTTGGCAAAATCCACCGTCACTGTCGAACCCTTGTCGACGGAGTCTCCACCTTGTGGGTCGGTGTCTGTGACCCGGAAACGCTCGGGAGCAATATCGGCGAACCGGTCGTAATTGAGCTTGAAGCCCGCGGCCTGTAGTAGACCCTTCGCCTCGTTCCAGGTCTTGCCCTCGACATCCGGCACTTTGACCTGTTCCACGCCGAGAGACTGGATCAGGGTGACCTCGTCACTGGGGCGCACCGGGTCGGTCTTCGGCTCGGCACGAATTATCCGGTCGCGCTTGATGGAGTCGCTGAACTCGCTGCCGCCGACGGTCCCGACGAGATTGGCGTCGGCAAGCCGGTCGATCGCGTCGTCGACGCTCAGGCCTTCGACATCCGGAATCGGCCCCACAGAGACGATCAGGCTGAGCGGCTGCTGCTCGCCGTACTCGGCCTGTCCGGCGATGCTCGTGGCGCCATCGGCGCCGAGCACATCGAGCACCTCACCTGCTTCGTTCTCGGTGAACCGATACTCGGTGCCTGTATGCGTGAACTGTCCCTCGATGGCGGCGAGGGCGGCCTCCTCCTGCATACCGACGAGGGCCGGCAGGGGGAGCGGTTTCGGCCCGACGGACAGGAGCAGGGTGATGATCGAACCCCGGTTGATCATGGTGCCGATCGCTGGATCAGTGTTGGCCACCAGCCCGGCGGCAATCTGGGGGTCGGTCGTGGTTCCGGTTTCGGCCGCGACCTCCAGCCCGAGGTCTTCGAGGATCGCAGTGGCATCCTCAGGGGTGGCGCTGGCGATTGTCGCCGGGATCGTCACCTGCGAGCCGGGACCCCAGCCGAGCCACCAGCCGGCACCGCCGGCGAGCGCAGCCAAGACGACCACGACGGCGAACAGCCACCAGCCGCGGCGCCTCCGTTTCTTACCGGCGGAGGCCAGCGCGGTGGTGGAGTCGGTGACTGCCGGTTCAGCGCTCGGCGCGGCGACCCGGCCGATGACCTGGGTCGCGGCGTCCGGGTTCGCCGCCGCGAGGGTCGGCAGCACCATCGTTCTTTGAACCGCGGTCGCGCCGCCGGGGAGGGCGGATGTCAGGGAGGCAGCGGTGTCGCGCAGCTGGTCGAGCATCTCCCGGGCGTCGCGCGGTCGCTGTTCCGGATCCCGGGCGGTCGCCCACAGCACGAGCTCGTCGAGCTCAGCCGGCACCGCCGGGTTCTTCGCGCTCGGCGACGGCACCGAATCATTGGCGTGCTGGTAGGCGATCTGCATGGGCTGCTCGCCCTTGAATGGCTGCTCGCCGGTGAGCATCTCGTACATCATGATGCCGACCGCGTAGATGTCGCTGCGGGTGTCGGCCACCCCGCGGGTGACCAGCTCGGGGGAGAGGTAGGCGATCGTGCCGAGCAGCGCCCCGCCGGTCGCCGTCTGCGAGGTGGCGGCGCGGGCGAGGCCGAAGTCGCCGATCTTGATCCGACCGTCGTCGGCCAGCATGACGTTCTCGGGCTTCAGATCCCGGTGCACGATGCCCGCACGGTGCGCAGCCGCAAGACCGGCGAGCACCGCTTCGCAAATGTCGATGGTCTGTTCGGAGGTGAGGCTGCCGTACTCCTCGAGCAGGTCACGCAGGGTGATGCCGGGTAGGTACTCCATGACCAGATAGGCGGACTCGGCATCCTGACCCTGGTCGAACACGTTGACCACGTTGGGGTGCGCCAGGCGTGCAGCGGACCGTGCCTCCTGGATGAACCGCTCAGTGAACTGCGTGTCGTCCGCTAAGTGGTCGTGCATGATCTTCACGGCGACGAGCCGCTCAAGGCGCAGATCGGTGGCCAGATAGACCGTCGCCATGCCGCCACGGGCGATGCGCGAGCGGACCTGGTAACGACCGTCGATGAGACGGCCGATCGTAGGGTCGGTCTGCTGCGTGCTCACTCGTCGAGTCTAGAGTCGCGAGGCTGGGTAGTTCAGCAACAACACCGTGCCGCTGCTAGCGGAGCTGGTCGTACCAGGCGCGGGCGCTCTTCTCCCACTTGGCGTAGGCCTCCGGGTATGCGGAGATCTGCACCGCCTGAGCGGCCTGGGTGAGAGTCATCGACTGCCAGCCGCTGATCTCGAGCAGTCCCCGAGTCACGCCCTTGTTCGGGTTCGAATCTCCGCCGTAGAACAGCCGGGCCGCGTGGGCTGGGTTCATGATGTGGGCGGGAGTGCCCCATCCAGCACTCGGCCGCTGCTGGAACAGGCCGAGCGAGTCGCGGTCGCCGTAGTCGATGTTGCGCATGCTCGACTCCTGCGCCGCGGCAGCCAGGGCGATGACGATGCCGTAGTCGGGAACGCCCAGGTCCTGACCGACCTGCACGATGATGCTGGCGTTCTGACGCATCTCACTGGTCAACGGCACGACAGAGTTCCCGACCGGAACCTCGGAGGCACCGGGGATGCTCAGGGTGCGTCCCGCATAAATGACGCTGGACATGGTGAGGTTGTTCGCCTGCAGCAGGGCCGACATGGTGAGCCCGTACTGCTTGGCGATCGAGCTGATCGTGTCGCCGCGCTTGATCGTGTGGCTGCCAGTGGTCGTCGGGGTGGTCGAGCTGACCCGCTCGATCGCCGGCGCTGCGGCCGGGGCGGCGGTGCCGGGGATCGCGAGGGTCTGCCCGGGGTAGATGATGCTCGACCAGCCGAGGCCGTTTGCGCTGAGGAGCGTCTGCGTCGAGAGCCCGAAACGGCCGGCGATACCCGAGATGGTGTCGCCCTTGGCGATGGTGTAGCGGTTGGAGGCGGCCGGCGGAGCGGCCTTCGGCGCTGCCGTGGGCTGCTTGGCGGGGGCAGCGCCGTTCGTGAGCTTCAGTTCCTGGCCGGGGAAGATGATCGACTTCCAGCCGAGCCCGTTCAGCGCGAGGACGGAGGCCGTGGACAGCCCGAAGCGGCCCGCGATGCTTGAGACGGTGTCACCCGCGGCGACCCGGTAGGTGCTCGGCGCGGTCTGCGCCGCCGCGAACGCGGCGGTGCTCACCGTGGTCGGCTCAGTCTTTGCGCCCGCGGACACCAACGCCTGCTTGATCTGCTTGCCGAGCTGGCTGGTGGCCTTGACCGTGTCCTGGCGCGGCGGCTTCTGGGCGTCTGTGTCAACCGGCGCGGTGAGGTTCATCGAGACCGCGGCGACCGATCCGACAAGCACGATCGGCACCGTGTTCAGCAGGCCGCGTGCGACGCGGTTCTCGCGACCGGCGCTCGGCTGGTGCTGTGCGGGTACGAGCCCCGCGAAGACCCGGTGTGCGTTCAGCGGTGTTTCGCTGTTGTCGATACCTGTGGTCATGAGGTTCCCCATCTTCTCCGGCCCCGAGATGTGCGCGCCGACGAGTCGGCACCGTTTTCAAAGCTGTCACAGAAAGAATCTCAAGTCAATTAGTGTGACTAGAGTGACGTGAGTTAACACGTTCGTAACATGCGCGAGGGTCGAAGCGCCCAGATCAGCCGTGGCACTCTTGGAACGTGACTGAACTTGTGCCCACGACCTGGCTGACCATCCCCGAACTCGTCGACGTGCTCGGCGTCTCGCAGAGCCGGGTGCGTCGCCTCATTGAGGAGCGCGCCCTGCTCGCGGTGCGGGTGGATGGCGTTCTCAAGGTGCCCGCCCAGTTCATCGTCGACGGCGAGCCGCTCGGCGAGCTCAAGGGCACCCTCGTCGTGCTCGCGGACTCCGGCTTCTCGGATGACGAGGCCATGCAATGGCTGTTGAGCGAGGATGACGCCCTTGGGGTGGCCCCGATCGACGCGCTGCTGGCCGGACGTAAGGCCGAGGTGCGCAGAGTCGCCCAGGCTCTCGCCTTCTAACCCGGCTTAGGACTCGCGCCGCACGACCGTCTCGGCCATTCGGGCCAGCTCCCGCTTGGCAGGGTCGGCGAGCGGAGCATTCGCGAGCGCGGTTGTCGCGGCTCCGACGTTCTTGTCGATGATCCGCTCGACCTTCTCCACCGCTCCGCTGTCACGGATGGCGGTCTGCAGCATGCTGATCTGCTGGGCGTCGAGATCGGGATCCCCGAGCAGTTCGTCGAACGTGCGCAGCACGCCAGGGGGCAGTTCGCTGCGGGTGAGGGCGACCAGCACTGACCGTTTGCCTTCACGCAGGTCATCGCCGGACGGCTTGCCCGTCAGCGAGGCGTCGCCGAAGACGCCGAGCATGTCGTCGCGCAGTTGATAGGCGATGCCGAGCGGCAGCCCGAAGTCCCGCAGCGACGAGACCTGGTCGGGCGTTCCGCCGCCGAGGCTCGCGCCGATGGTCAGCGGCGCCTCGATCGAGTACTTGGCCGACTTGTAGATGATCACCCGGCGTGCGCGGTCGAGCTGTTCGGCAGCGGAGCGACCCTGCCAGGCGCTGCCCTCGAGCACGTCGAGGTACTGGCCGAGGGTCACCTCGGTGCGCATGCGCGTGAACTCTGCGCGGGCCAGGGCCCCGGCATCCTTCCGCGACAGACGGGACAGTGCGTCATCCAGCAGCTCATCGCTCCAGCCGAGCAGCAGGTCGCCGAGCAGCAGCGCGCCTGACCGGCCGAAGCCTGCTGCGCTGCCGAGCCATCCGGAATCCTGGTGCACCTGCTCGAAGCGGCGGTGCGCTGACGGCCGGCCGCGTCGAAGGTCGGAGTTGTCCATGATGTCGTCATGCACGAGCGCGGCGGCGTGGAACACCTCAAGGGCAGTCGCCGTCAGCACGACGGCGGGCAGGTCGGCGTCATCCGACGGGTTGTGCAACGGATCGAAGGAGCTTTCCAGACCCGCGATCGACTGCCATCCCCAGTAGCAGAACAGCGCACGGAAACGCTTGCCGCCCTGCAGAAGGTCGCCGGCGAACTGGGTGAACGACCCGAGCTCCGGCGCGATGTGAATGAGGTGACTATCGCGGTCCTCGAGGAACCGATCAAGCTCGGCCTGCACTAGATCAACTAACCGGGTACTCTCAGCCACCCGCCTAGCCTAGCCGTGGGCCGGGGCATACAATGAGGATTCAGTACAAGCGTCGAACCCGATCCGTAAGGGGGTACGAGATGCCGCTATCGGAGCAAGAGCAACGGCTCTTGGATGAGATGGAGCGCAGCCTCTATCAAAACGATGCAGATTTCGTTGCAACAGTTGGAGCTCGGCGCGGAAAGCCGAACTACACCGTCCTCGTGATCGGCATCCTGCTCGCCCTGCTCGGTGTGGGCGTTCTCATCACTGGCGTGGCCATACAACAGCCCCTCGTCGGCGTGCTCGGGTTCGTTCTGATGTTCGCCGGCGTGCTCACCATCGTCAGTCCTCCGCGACGCGCAATTCGTGCCGAGGATGCCGCCAAGGCTCGAAATTCCTCGAAGTCGAAGGCCAAGGGTGGCACCTTCATGGACAACTTGAATGACCGTTGGGATCGTCGAACCGACGGACGCTGATCGTCCGCGCTGACCTCTCGCGCTGACCCTCCACACCACTCCACCGACGCGACCAGGACCCCAACCGGGGCTCACTGAAAGGCGCCGCAAAAGGACCGACCGAACAGGTCGGTCCTTTTTTGTGCCCGAATTCACCCCAAAGCGGGGTTCGCCCTCCACCGCCCTCCACTCCCCATTGCCGCTAGGTAATGGGGGCGTGGAGGGCTTTTCGTGCAAAATGGATGCCGAAAACCCTAGACCAGTGGTTGAAAGTGGAGTAAAGTGGAGGTATCCCGAATCGGGGGCCGCTGAGTGAGGGGAGGGCGCTCGTGTTTCTGGGCACCTACGCACCCAAACTCGACGAGAAAGGCCGCGTCATCCTGCCGGCCAAATTCCGCGATGAACTGGCCGCAGGGCTTGTGCTCACCCGCGGTCAGGAACGATGCATCTACGTCTTCAGCGAGGACGGTTTCGCCGAGCAGCACGACAAGATCCGGCAGGCCCCGCTGACCAGCCGTGCGGCCCGTGACTACCTGCGCCTGTTCCTCTCAGGCGCGAGTGCTGAGCAGCCCGACAAGCAGAACCGGGTGACCATCCCCGCGAATCTCCGCGACTACGCCGGACTCGACCGCGACCTCACCGTCATCGGCGCAGGGAACCGTGCGGAGATCTGGGCGACCGACACCTGGAACGCCTACTACGCCGAAAAGGAAGAAGCCTTCTCAAACACCGAGGAGGAGGTGATCCCGGGACTCTTCTGATCCCCTGGCCGCTGACTCCCAGCCGTTCGATCGCCCTGACACACCTTCCCCGGTGCCAGGTCGGAATGGATGGGGATCAGCAGCCAGGAGCCTCCCGGTAACTCATGAACGATCAAATTCACACCCCGGTCATGCTTGAACGAACCATCGAGCTGCTCGCCCCCGCCCTCCAGGCGCCGGGCGCCATCGTCGTCGACGCCACCCTGGGCATGGGCGGCCACTCAGAGGCGCTGCTGACGCGGTTCCCCGAGCTCACGCTGGTCGGCCTGGACCGCGACCTCGAAGCGATCGCCATCGCCGGGGAGCGGCTGGCTCGATTCGGCGACCGCGTGCACCTGGTGCACACGGTCTACGACCGCATCCAGCAGGCCCTCGACTCGCTCGGCATCAGCACCGTCTCCGGCATCCTGTTCGACCTAGGCGTCTCCTCGCTTCAGCTGGATCGCGCCGAACGCGGGTTCGCCTACTCGAAGGACGCTCCGCTGGACATGCGGATGGACTCCACCTCGGAACTCACCGCGGAACGGGTGCTCGCCGAGTACAGCGAGGCTGACCTGCGTCGCATCTTCTACGAATACGGCGAAGAGAAGCTGGCGCCGCGCTACGCCAGGAAGATCGTGGAGCGCCGCGCGCTTCAGCCCTTCACCCGATCCGCTGACCTGGTCGAGGTCATTGCCAGGGCGACCCCGGCGGCCGTGCAGCGCAGCGGTCACCCGGCGAAACGTGTCTTCCAGGCGCTTCGCATCGAGGTGAATCAGGAACTTTCCGTGCTCGAGCGCGCCATCCCAGCCGCCCTCGATGCGCTCGAGGTTGACGGGCGCATCGTCGTGCTCGCCTACCAATCCCTCGAGGACCGCATCGTCAAGAAGGTCTTTGCTGCCCGGTCCACCTCGACCACGCCGCAGGACCTCCCCGTCGAGTTGCCCGAGCACCGCCCGCAGTTCCGGCTGCTGGTGCGCGGCGCTGAGCTCGCCACGGCCGAAGAAAAAGCAGAGAACCCGCGTGCAACGCCAGTGCGTTTGCGCGCAGCAACCCGCATCGTGAGGCCAGCATGAACACCAATCTCGCGTACACGCTGCCGACCACCGCGCCGGCCGAGAGCCCCACTCGTCATATCGAGGTCGTCCCCACCCGCCAGCAACGCCGCGCCCGTCCGCGCATGCTGTACGCCGCGGTCACCATCGGCGGGGTATTCGCCATCCTGATCGCCCAACTGCTGATCAGCATCGTGCTGAGCGACGGCGCCTATCAGATCTCCGCATTGCAGAAAGAGCAGAAGGAACTCTCGCGCAGCGCCGGCACCCTGACCGAGGAACTGGATTTGCTCGCCTCGCCGCAGCATCTCGCCGCCAGCGCCGAGGCGCTCGGAATGGTCAGCAACTCGAACCCGGCGTTCCTGCGCCTGACCGACGGCGCAGTGCTCGGCGCACCGGCCACCGCCGATGCCACCGCGGGAAGCGTGATCGGCCCGGGCGGCAGCCTGCTGGTGCCCAATTCGCTGCTCGATGGCGTTCCGCTGGCCGGTGCCAGCACGCCTGACCAGGTCGTCCCTCCCGCCGCGCCCCCCGAGGGTGGTACCTGGACGAGCAGCGCCGCGCCCACCGCACAGGGGCCGGCCCAGCCGGGCGCGCCTGCCGGATCGGAAACTGGCGGCTCGGTAGCGTCGAACTCGGGAACCCTGCCCGCACCGACGACCCGATAGGCACGCACCACCAGCACTCGCACCACACCGGCACCGGAAGGACGCCTCGTGACACCATCGCGCTCATCACGCGCCAGGCTCTCGGTCACCCTGCTCGCAATCTTCGCGCTCGTCGCGGTGTTCGCGGTGCGACTCGTCGACATTCAGGTTGTGCGCGCTGATGAGCTCAACGAACAGTCCGAAGGCAAACGCGCGGTCAGCGTGACCACCCACGCCGCGCGCGGCGACATCCTCGACACCAACGGAACCCCGCTCGCCGACAGTGTGATGCGCTACGACGTCACCGCCTCCCCGCAGAACATGGGCGACCTGGACCGCCGCCTCGAAGACGGCAGCAAGGTCACCGTGCCACTCATGGACGTGGTGCGTGAGATAGCCGAAACCCTCGGCACGGATGTCGCGGCCCTGCAGGCCAGGGTGCAGAAGCAGCTCACGGATGACCCGGACTCCAACTTCATGTACATCAAGCAGGGCATCACCGCCGAGCAGATGGCCGCGGTGAAGGCGCTCAAGGTGCCCTGGCTGTACTACGACAACCGACCGAGCCGCACATACCCGAACGGCGCCGTGGCAGGGAACCTGGTCGGCTTCCTGAATACCGACGGCCCGGGCGCCGGTCTCGAGCTCACCGAGAACGACTGCCTGAAGGCCACGAACGGCTCATCGACCTACGAGCGCGGGATGGACGGGGTTCAGATCCCCGGCAGCACGGTGACCGAGAAGGAAGCCGTCGACGGCGGCACGTTGCAGCTGACCATCGACGCCGACCTGCAATGGTTCGCCCAGCAGCGGATCAGCGAACAAGCGACAGCGATCGGCGCCGACTGGGCGACCGCTGTCGTGGTGCGAGTCTCCGACGGGCACATCATGGCCCTCGCCGACTACCCGACGGTCGACCCGAACAACGTCGACGCGTCCAACGTGCTCGACCTCGGGTCCCGGGCGTTCTCCACCCCGTACGAACCCGGGTCCACCTTCAAGGGAATGACCGCAGCGATGCTGGTCGACCAGGGACTCGCCGACGCCGGAACCAGGGTCACCGTGCCCGGGGCGCTCGAGCTGTCCTCCGGCGATGTGATCCAGGACAGTTTCGGTCACCCGACCATGCAGTGGACCCTCGCGGGTATCGTCCAGCAGTCCTCGAACATCGGAATCTCCATGCTCGCCGACGGGATGAGCGATGAACTGCGCTACGACTACATGAAGAAGTTCGGGCTGGGGGAGGAGACCGAGGTGGACTTCAACGGCGAGTCCGGCGGCATCCTGCCCCATCACGAACGCTGGGGCGTCACCCAGTCCGCGAACATCTCCTTCGGGCAGGGTGTCTCGACGACCTCCGCACAGGTCGCCAGCATCTTCCAGACCCTCGGCAACGGCGGAGTCCGGATGCCGCTGACCCTCGTCGAGGGGTGCACGATGCCGGACGGCACGGTCATCTCGCCGACCTCGGAGGGAGCCAGGGTGGTCTCCGAGCACGCGGCCGACTCGAGCGTCCATATGATGGAAACCGTCGTCACCGGTGGGTTCCTGAAGAACCAGCTGCAGATCCCGGGCTACCGGGTGTCCGCGAAATCCGGTACCGCGGAATGGGCCGAGAACGGCGTTTACACCGATGAGCGCGTGGTTTCCATCGCGGGCGTGGCTCCCGCGGAGGACCCGAAGTACGCCGTCGTGGTGACCTTCGGCAAGCCGGATACGATTAAGACGTCGGCCGCGGCGGCGCCGACGTTCCGTAAAATCATGACGCAGGTACTCACCATGTACCGCGTTCCGCCGTCGACAGAACCCGCACCCAACCTGCCGACTACTTGGTAAGAAAGAAGACGCTGTGACCGATCGGATTCCCCCGGTACTACGCCCGGAGCATCCGTCACCACGATCTCTCTCCCGGCTCATCGACGAGTTCGAACTCGAGTACCGCGGCGACATTGACGGCGTTGAAATCACGGGCGTCACTCTCTCCACCGGTGACCTGCACCCCGGCGACCTGTACGTCGGGGTTCGCGGCGCCCACAGCCACGGCGCGGACCACGCGCAGGCGGCGCGGGACGGCGGCGCGGTCGCCATCATGACGGATGCGGAGGGCGCAACCGTTGCCTCGGCCAGCGGGCTGCCGGTCATCGTCGTCGACTCGCCCCGCGCCGCCCTGGGAGACATCTCCGCATGGGTGTACCGCACCCTGGAAGAGCCGCCCGTGCTGTTCGCGATCACCGGCACCAACGGCAAGACCAGCGTCTCCTACCTGCTCGAGGCGATCCTGAAGCAGCTGGGACTGGTGACCGGACTCAGCTCGACCGCCGAGCGCCACATCGGGGACCTCAGCATCACGTCGAAGCTCACCACTCCGGAAGCTCCGGAAATGCACGCCCTGCTTGCCCGCATGCGGGAGAGCGCGGTGCGCGCGGTGGTCATCGAGGTGAGCGCCCAGGCCCTCACCCGGCACCGGGTCGATGGAATCGTCTTCGACGTCGCCGGTTTCACCAATCTCAGTCACGACCACCTCGACGACTACGGCACCATGGAGGACTACTTCCAGGCCAAGCTTGCGCTCTTCGACCCCGACCGCGCCCGTCGCGGAGTGGTGTCGCTCGACAGCGAGTGGGGGCAGAAGGTCGTCGACGAGTCCCGAATCCCGGTGACCACGCTGTCGGCGTTCGCCGACCGCGACCCGCAGTGGCTGGTGACCATCACCGAGGAGCACTCGGCGTACACCGAATTCGTCCTGTCCGGTCCCGAAGGACGGAGCCTCAAGACCCGGGTCCCGGTGATCGGCTGGCACATGGCCGCGAACGCGGCGATGGCGATCCTGATGCTGGTCGAGGCCGGCTTCGAGCTGGATGCCATCGCGCACGCGCTCGACGCCCGCGGCGGCATCGACGCTTACCTCCCTGGCCGCACCGAGCGCATCTCCGGCGACACCGGCCCCTCGGTCTACGTCGACTTCGGGCACAGTGCTGACGCGTTCGAGCGCACCCTCACCGCCGTGCGCAAGTTCACGCCAGGCAAGATCATCATCGTCTTCGGCGTCTCCGGCGACCGCGACAAGACCAAGCGTCCTGGCATGGCCAGGGTCGCCGCGGAGCTCTCCGACGTCGTGATCATCACCGACCACCACCCGCGATTCGAGGACCCGCACGCGATCCGCGCCACTCTGGTGCAGGCGGCCCGCGAAGCTTCCCCCGACCAGCCGCAGTTCGAGATCGCCGATCCCAAGCAGGCGATCCGGCACGCCGTATCCCTCGCCGGTCCCGGCGACACGATCCTCTGGGCCGGGCCGGGTCATCAGGATTACCGCGACGTCGAGGGCGTCCGGGTTCCCTATTCCGCTCGCGACGAGGCACGCGCCGCGCTCCGCGAGGCGGGGTGGGACGCGTGATCGCCCTCAGCCTCGCCGAGATCGCAGCGCTCACCGGCGGACGCCTGGTCGCGCCTGCCGGCGTGAGCGCGGACACCATCGTCGACGGGTCGGTTCAGACGGACTCCCGGCTCGTCGAGCCAGGGTCGATCTTCTTCGCACTGGCGGGGGAGACCACCGACGGTCACCTGTTCGCTCCCGCGGCCGCGGAAGCGGGCGCCGCGCTGGTGATCGGCGAGCACGACCTGAGCCTGCCGATCCCGCAGGTGATCGTCGCCGACGGCTACCAGGCGCTCGCTGCTCTCGCCCGCGGCGTCGTCGCCCGGGTGCGTGCTGCAGGCACGCTGCAGATCGTCGCGATCACCGGCTCCAACGGCAAGACCACGACGAAGAACATGCTGCGCGCCGTGCTCGAGCAGCACGGCCCCACCGTCGCGCCACGCGGCTCGTTCAACAACCACGTTGGAGCCCCGGTCTCGATGCTGCGGATCGAGCACGACACCCGCTACCTGATCGTTGAAATGGGCGCATCCGGCACCGGCCAGATTCAGCACCTGATGTCGATCGTCACCCCGGACGTGGCCGTCGTGCTCAAGGTGGGCCTCGCCCACGCCGGCAACTTCGGCGGCGTCGATGCCATCGCCGAGGAGAAGGCCGCGATCGTCCGCAGCCTGCCTGAAGGCGCCGTTGCGGTGCTGAACGCCGACGATCACCGGGTGGTTGCTATGGCGCAGCAGACCAAGGCACGCATCGCCTGGTTCGGGCTGTCGGATGCCGCCGGCTTCCGCGCCGCGGACATCGACCCCTCGGCAACCGGCACCGACTTCACCCTGGTCACCGCCGGCCGTGAACTCCCGGTGCACCTGCGGGTGCTCGGGGAGCACCACGTCATGAATGCCCTCGCGGCATTGGACGCGGCATCCGCCCTCGGCATCGACCCGGCGGACGCCATCCCGGCGATCGAATCGGTCGTGCGGGCAGCCCGCTGGCGGATGGAACTGCTGACGCGGCCCGACGGAGTCATCGTCATCAACGATGCCTACAACGCGAGTCCGGACTCCACCGCGGCCGCCCTGAAGACCCTCGCGCAGGTCGTCACCCCCGAACAGCGCAGCGTCGCTGTCCTCGGTGAGATGGCCGAGCTCGGCGAGTTCGCCGATGAGGAGCACGACCGCATCGGTCGTCTCGTCGTGCGGCTCAATATTCGCAAGCTCGTGGTCGTCGGACACCGTGCCAGGCACATCCACAATGCCGCGGGTCTCGAGGGCTCGTGGGACGGGGAGTCGGTCCTCGTTGAGAGTGCGGACCAGGCGTACGATCTGTTGAATGAGCAACTCCGGCCGGGCGACGTCGTGCTGGTGAAGTCATCGAACTCCGCCGGCCTCCGATTCCTCGGTGACCGGCTCGGTGGCATGGCGGAAGGAACTGACAAGTGATCGCCTTGCTCATTGCCGGAGGCGTGTCACTCATGTTCACGCTGCTGCTCACCCCGTTGTTCATTCGGCTGTTCAAGCGCCTGCAGTGGGGGCAGTTCATCCGCGATGACGGTCCCAAGTCGCACCACGCCAAGCGCGGCACGCCCACGATGGGCGGCATCATCTTCATCCTCGGCGCTGTGGTCGGCTACTTCGTCGGCAAACTGATCGGCGGCGGGGCGATCACCCCGTCCGCCCTGCTGGTGATCCTGCTGATGGTGGGCCTCGGCCTGGTCGGGTTCATCGACGACTTCACCAAGACCCGCAACCAGCGCAGCCTCGGCCTCACGCCGTGGGCGAAGATCATCGGGCAGACCGTCGTCGGCGCGGTGTTCGCCTGGCTCGCGCTGACCATCACTGACGACGAGGGCAACTCGCCGGCATCGACGGCGATCTCGTTCATCCGCGACATCCCCGAACTCGACTTCATGCTGCTCGGCACCGTGATCGGCAGCATCCTGTTCATCATCTGGGTCGTGCTGATCACGGTGGGCACCTCAAACGGCGTGAACGTCGCCGACGGTCTCGATGGACTGGCCACCGGAGCATCGATCCTCGCCTTCGCCGGGTACATCCTCATCGCGTTCTGGCAGTTCAACCAGTCATGTCTCAGCGGCGCGCCCGAGTCCGTGTGCTACGAAACCTCCAACCCGCTGGATCTGGCGACGATCGCCGCGGCGATCGTCGGCGGGCTGATCGGCTTCCTCTGGTGGAACACCTCGCCCGCGCAGGTGTTCATGGGCGACACCGGCTCGCTCGGCCTGGGCGGCGCCCTCGCCGCACTGGCGATCCTGACCCGCACCGAACTGCTGATCATCCTGATCGGTGGCCTGTTCGTCATCGTCACCGGCTCGGTGATCGTGCAACGGGTCTACTTCAAGCTCACCCACGGCCGCCGCATCTTCCTGATGAGCCCGCTGCACCACCACTTCGAACTGAAGGGCTGGGCGGAGATCACCGTGGTCGTGCGGTTCTGGATCATCGGCGGGCTGTTCGTCGCCGCAGGCGTCGGACTGTTCTACCTCGAATGGGCTGTCAGACAGTGACCAACAGGCTGTCCGAGCGACTGTCGACCCTGACCAGCTGGCACGCCGACTGGAGCGACCTGCGGGTCGCCGTCTACGGCGTCGGCGTCACCGGGTTCGCCGCCGCCGACACGCTCGTCGAACTGGGCGCCCGCGTGCTGGTCATCGCCGACCGCGCCTCGGACGAACACCGGCAACTGCTGGACATCATCGGCGCCGACCTGCACGAGCAGGCCGACCTGTCGAACGTCCCGGATGCGCTGGAACGCTTCGACCCCGAGCTCGTGGTCGTCTCGCCCGGCTTCCACCCCGACCACCCCCTGCTGGCATGGGCCGAGGAGCGCGGCACCGCGATCTGGGGCGACATCGAGCTTGCCTGGCGGCTGCGCGACAAGGTCGGCAGGCCAGCCGAGTGGCTGTGCATCACCGGCACCAACGGCAAGACCACGACCACGCAGCTGACCGCCACGCTGATCAAGGCCGGCGGGCTGCGCGTCGCCCCGGCGGGGAACATCGGCATCCCCGTGCTTGACGCGATCCGCGACCCGCAGGGCTTCGACATCCTCGTCATCGAGCTCTCCAGCTACCAGCTGCACTGGATCAACCGGAACCCGGGCGGCGAGTTGATGCCGTTCTCCAGCGTGTGCCTGAACATCGCCGACGACCATTTCGACTGGCACGGCTCGGCCGCGGCCTACCGGGCGGCCAAGGCGAAAGTGTACGACAACACCCGGGCCGCCTGCGTGTTCAACAAGGCCGACCAGATCACCCGCGCGATGGTTGAGGATGCCGACGTGATCGAGGGTGCCCGAGCGATCGGGTTCGGCCTCGACGCGCCAGGACCAAGCGACTTCGGCATCGTCGACGGAATCCTCTGCGACCGAGCCTTCCTCGAGGATCGACGGCATTCCGCGCTCGAACTGACCACGATCGAGGAGCTCGCCGAGGTAGGACTGGCCGCTCCGCATTCGGTGCAGAATGTGCTCGCGGCCTGCGCCCTCGCCCGCTCGGTGGGCATCGAGCCCGCCGTGATCCGCGACGCGTTGCGCGAGTTCCGCATCGACCACCACCGCACCGAGCTGGTGGCCGTGCACGCCGACGTGCGCTGGATCGACGACTCCAAGGCCACCAATCCGCACGCGGCGAACGCTGCGCTGTCCGCGTTCGACTCGGTCGTCTGGATCGTCGGCGGCCTGCTCAAGGGCGTTGACATCGACACCCTGGTTTCCCAGCACGCCGACCGGCTCGCCGCGGTGGTGATCATCGGGGTCGACCGCACCGAGGTGCGTGAGGCGTTCGGGCGACACGCCCCCGCGCTCAAGGTCTACGAGGTCGAAGAGACGGAAACTGGTGAGGTGATGCGGGCAGCAGTCCGCTTCGCGGGTCTTGCCGCAGGACCGGGCGACACCGTGTTGCTTGCGCCGGCGGCGGCGTCGATGGACCAGTTCACCGACTATGCCGACCGTGGCCGCCGGTTCGCGGCAGCCGTGCGAGAGTTCCTGGAAGGGGGAGCGGATGAAGCATCCGATACGCCGCCCCTTCCCGACACCCGATAGCCGCCCCGAGAGCCCGGCCGCGACCGAGACGGGCGACGACGCAGAGCGCAAGGCCCCGGTCGCGTTCGTCGCGGTGAAACGAATCTTCGCCGCGGAGACCGGGAACTACTTCCTGCTGCTCGGCACCACGCTGTTCCTGGTCATCTTCGGCCTGGTCATGGTGCTGTCCTCCTCGGCGGTGCAGTCGCTCAAGGAGCAATCGGACGCCTTCGCGGAGTTCCACAGCCAGGGCGTCTACCTGGCCATCGGTGTGCCGCTCATGCTCGTCGTGTCCCGCTTTCCTGCGAGCTTCTGGAAACGATGGGCATGGCCCGCTGTCGTCGTCGGCGTGGTGCTCCAGATGCTCGTCTTCACCCCACTCGGATACGGCTACGGCGGCAACCTGAACTGGCTCGACCTCGGCGCATTCACCATTCAGCCGTCCGAGCTCGTCAAGCTCGCGCTCTGCCTGTGGCTGGCCTTCATCCTGACCACCAAACGTGAACTGCTCGGCGACTGGAAGCACGTCGCCGTGCCGATTGCTCCGGTCGCGGGTGTCGCCATCGGTCTGGTGCTGCTCGGCAACGACCTCGGCACGGTCGTCATCATGCTCGCGATCGTCTTCGGTTCGCTGTTCTTCGCCGGGGTGCGGTTGCGTTTCCTGGTGCTGCCACTGATCGCGATCGCCGGAATGGGCCTGATCGTTGCCCAGCTGAGCTCGTCCCGCCGCGACCGGATCGAGGTCTGGCTGAACGGCTGCCCGCCCGAGGAGTACCTCAACAACTGCTGGCAGGTGTTACACGGCACCTGGGCACTCGCCTCCGGCGGACTGTTCGGCGTCGGCCTCGGCAACTCGAAGACCAAGTGGTCGTGGCTGCCGCACGCCGAGACCGACTACATCTTCTCGATCATCGGTGAGGAACTCGGCCTGATCGGCGCAGTGGTCGTGCTGCTGCTGTTCGTGGTGCTGGCGATCGCGTTCGTGCGCATCATCCGCGCCAACCGGGATCCGTTCGCTCGACTGACCACCGGCGCGGTGATGATCTGGATCGTCGGGCAGGCGCTCGTCAACATCGCCGTGGTGCTCGGACTACTGCCAGTGCTGGGCGTTCCGCTGCCGCTGATCTCGGCTGGCGGCTCGGCGCTGATCACAACGCTCCTTGCGATCGGTGTTGTACTCTCGTTTGCCCGGACCCCCAAGCACGACCTCGAGGACCACCAGAGAATGAGCCCCGCCGAGCGATCCCGCTGGGCAGCCGCACAACGGAGCCGCACCACCCCATGACGACTTACCTGCTCGCCGGTGGAGGCACCGCCGGCCACGTGAACCCGCTGCTCGCGGTTGCCGACCGGCTTCGCGAACGGGAGCCGGATGCCGAGATCCTGGTGCTCGGCACCGCCGAGGGGCTCGAGGCACGGCTGGTGCCCGAACGCGGGTACGAGCTGCTGACCATCCCGAAGCTGCCGTTCCCGCGCAAGCTGAACCGGGCAGCCATCCGATTCCCTGGGCGGTTCCGCGAGGCGGTGCGGGTGACCCGAGAGTACCTCGACGCGCGTGGCGTCGACGTCGTCGTCGGCTTCGGCGGCTACGTCTGCCCGCCCGCGTACGTGGCCGCCGCGCAAGCCAAGGTGCCGCTGGCCGTGCACGAGGCCAACGCCCGTCCCGGCATCGCCAACCGGCTGGGCGCCCTGCTCACCCGGTTCGTCGGCGTCACCTTCCGCGCCACCAAACTGCGCCACTCCCGCCTGGTCGGGATGCCGCTGCGGCCCGAGATCGAACGGCTCGACAAGATCGTCGCTCGCGCTGAGGGCAACGAAGAGTTCGGCCTGGACCCGCTGAAGCCGACCCTGCTGGTCACCGGCGGTTCGACCGGGGCACGCAGGATCAACCAGACCGTGAGCGAGTCGATCGCGCTGATCCTCGGATCGGGATGGCAGGTGCTGCACATCACCGGTGAGAAGTCCGACCTGGAAGACCCGAATCTGCCGGGCTACCACCTGCTGCGCTACTGCGATCGGATGGAACTCGCGCTCGCCTCCGCGGATCTCACCGTGTCCCGCTCGGGCGCCGCCACCGTCACCGAACTGGCCGCTCTCGGCGTGCCCGCCGTGTTCGTGCCCTACCCGGTCGGCAACGGCGAGCAGCGGTACAACGCCCGTGACCTGCTCGACGCGGGCGGTGCGAGGCTGGTCCTCGACAAGGACTTCACCCCGGAGTGGGTCGCCGCCGAGCTGGTGCCGCTGCTGCAGAACCGAGCCAGGATCGCCGATATGGCCGCTCGCGCCGGCACCGTAGGGGTGCGGGACGGTGCCGACCGGATGGCAGACCTCGTCGCCGAAGCGGCGAAGCAGCGCGTAGGTTTGAAGCGATGATCAAGCCCGACTTCTCCGTCCAAATCCCCGCCGAACTCGGCAAGCTCCACTTCGTCGGAATCGGCGGTTCCGGAATGAGCGGGATCGCCCGCCTCTTCCTCGGCGCCGGGCACACCGTCACCGGATCCGACCTGCGCGAAACGGATGCCGTCGCAGAACTCAGGGCGCTCGGCGCCACCATCGCGATCGGCCACGACGCCGCGAACGTCGGCGACGCCGACACGCTCGTCGTGACCGGAGCACTCTGGCAGGACAACCCCGAGTACCAGCTCGCACTGAGCCGCGGCATCCCGGTGCTGCACCGGTCACAGGCGCTCGCCTGGCTGATCAACCAGCAGCGGCTGATCGCCGTTGCCGGAGCGCACGGCAAGACCACCTCGACCGGCATGATCGTGACTGCCCTGATCGAACTCGGCGAGGACCCGAGCTTCGTCAACGGCGGCGTGATCCAGACTCTCGGCACCAGCGCGGCCAGTGGCTCGGGCGAGCTCTTCGTCGTTGAGGCGGACGAGTCAGACGGATCCTTCCTGCTCTACGACACCGCGGTGGCCCTGATCACCAACGTCGACGCCGACCACCTCGACCACTACGGCTCGCACGAGGCCTTCGACGAGGCGTTCGTCCGGTTCGCGGCGGCCGCGTCGGAACTGGTCGTCGTATCCAGCGACGACCCCGGCGCGATCCGGGTGACCGAGGCGCTCCGGGCGGAACACCCGGGCAAGCGGATGGTCACCTTCGGTGAGGATGCCGCCGCCGATGTGCGCCTGCACTCGGTGGAGACCTCCGGGGCAGTGGCCTTCAGCATCGCCTACCAGGGGAACGACTACCGGACGCAGCTGCAGGTACCCGGCCTGCACAACGCCCTCAACGCGGTCGGCGCCTTCGCCGTGCTCACCGGTCTCGGCTTCGACCCTGCCGCCGTGGTCGATGGGCTCAGCCGCTTCGGCGGAACCGGGCGACGCTTCGAGCTGCACGGCACCGTCCGCGGCGTGCGCGTCTACGACGACTACGCCCACCACCCGACCGAGGTTGCCGCCGCGCTGAGCGCCGCCCGCTCGGTCGTCGGCGAAGGCCGGATCATCGCGATCCACCAGCCGCACCTGTACAGCCGCACCCGGATGATGGCCGGCGAGTTCGCGACCACTTATGAGTCGCTGGCCGACCACACCGTCGTGCTCGATGTGTTCGGGGCGCGCGAGGATCCAGAACCCGGCGTGACCGGCGCGCTGGTGTCCGAGCGCTTCACCGACGCCAGCCACGTCGACTACCTGCCCGATTGGCAGCAGGCAGCCGACCGCGCGGCCGCGATCGCGCAGGACGGCGACATCATCATGACGCTGAGCTGTGGCGACGTGTATCGCATCATTCCGCAGGTGTTGACCGCGCTGGAATCCGGCACGAAGTAGCAGAGCATCAGTGAAGCGACCAGAGGGATTCGACCGGCCCCCCGCGCCGCCCACGCCACCGCCGTCCAAGGCCAGCCCGGACGCTCGACCGAAGGCCGGACCGCAGGCAGGACGCGGCGAGCAGGCGCCGGCGCGTCAGGTCCGGGTACCCCGCGAGCCGCGAGCACTGCGCGAGCCACGGCCGCCGCGCGAGCCGCGCACCACATCGCCGGCAGCAGCCGAGCGGCAGGCAAGGCGAGCCCTTCGCAAGGCGGAAGCCGCCCGGAAACGGTTCGAGCTGGCCGAGGTGCGACGGTTCACCCGGCGCAGCCGACGCAGGCGGATCACCTGGTTGTCCGTGGGGGGCGCGTTCACCGCGCTCATCGTCGCGGTCGGCATCGCCGTCTTCTCGCCGGCCCTCGCACTGAAGACCATCCAGATCGAGGGTGCCGAGCGCATCAGCACCGAGGAACTGACCGGCGCGGTCGACGACCAACTGGGCACCCCACTGGCGCTGCTCGACCTGGGCCGGGTGAAGGACGAGCTCGGGAACTTCCCGCTGATCCGCAGCTTCGTCACCGAAACGGTCCCACCGGACACGCTGGTGATTCGGATCACCGAGCGGCAACCGATCGCTGCAACGGCGTCGGGCGCCGTCTTCCAGTTGCTGGATCCGGCCGGAGTCGTGATCGGCGAGACCCCCACCCGGATCGAGGGGCTGCCGCTGATCGATCTCGGCGGACAGGGCACCGACGGCGTCGCCTTCGAGTCTGTTGTCGAGGTGCTGCTTGCCGTGCCCGCCGATCTGAGGGCGAACATTGATTCGGTGACCGCAACCAGCAAGGACAATGTCAGTTTGATCCTCCGCGGCGTCGGGCAGCGAGTCACGTGGGGGAGCGCGGAGAGTTCCGCGCAGAAGGCGCGCGTGCTCAGCGAGCTGATCAAGCAGACCGACCCCGCCCAGGCGGGCGAGTTCGATGTCTCGGCTCCCTCGATCGCAGTGTTCCGACCCGCCTGATTCAGCGGTTTTCAAGCTCCCGCGACGACTATCGGAAGCGATTCGCGACACGCGGGGGAATCGGCCGCCAGCGAGCCCTGCCGAGCCATACCGTCAGAATCAAGAAATGCATACTGAGCATAACTTTAGACCTCAAGTTGAGGTTGAAAGTTTCCCCGGAGGCCGGACGTGACATCAAACCAGAACTACCTCGCCGTCATCAAGGTGGTCGGTATTGGCGGAGGCGGCGTTAACGCCGTCAACCGTATGATCGAGCTCGGCCTGCGCGGCGTCGAGTTTGTAGCGATCAATACCGACGCACAGGCGCTGCTCATGAGCGACGCCGACGTGAAGCTCGACGTCGGCCGGGAGATCACCCGCGGCCTCGGCGCCGGAGCCGATCCCGAGGTCGGCCGTCGTGCCGCCGAAGACCACGCCGAAGAGATCGAAGAGGCTCTCGCCGGCGCCGACATGGTGTTCGTCACCGCGGGCGAAGGAGGCGGGACCGGAACCGGCGGCGCCCCGGTCGTCGCAAGGATCGCCAAGTCGATCGGCGCGCTCACCATCGGTGTCGTCACCAAGCCGTTCAGCTTCGAAGGCAAACGCAGGCAGGCTCAGGCCGAGGCCGGTGTCGCCACGCTGAAGAACGAGGTCGACACCCTGATCGTCGTCCCCAACGACCGGCTGCTTGAGATCAGCGACCGCGGAATCAGTATGCTCGAGGCGTTCTCGACCGCCGACCAGGTGCTGCTCGCCGGTGTGCAGGGCATCACCGACCTGATCACCACGCCCGGCCTAATCAACCTCGACTTCGCCGACGTGAAGTCGGTCATGCAGGGCGCCGGGTCCGCGCTGATGGGCATCGGATCCTCGCGCGGCGCTGACCGCGCGATCAAGGCTGCCGAACTCGCCGTGGCCAGTCCGCTGCTCGAGGCATCCATCGACGGCGCGCACGGCGTGCTGCTGTCGATCCAAGGTGGGTCGAACCTCGGCATCTTCGAGATCAACGACGCCGCCCGCCTGGTGCAGGAAGCCGTGCACCCCGAGGCCAACATCATCTTCGGTGCGGTCATCGACGACACGCTCGGCGACGAGGTACGCGTCACGGTGATCGCCGCAGGCTTCGACGGGGGAGAGCCCTCGCAGAAGGCCAAGGACCGTCGCTCGACGTACGTGGATGCGGCCGCCGCAGCCTCGGCCGCCGCAGTCGGCGCGCCCGCGGTGACCCCGGTCGGTGAAAGCGTGGCAGCAGCCACCGGTGAGCACGCCCCCGTCGCCTCCTGGGCGGTGGAGCCTGAGCTCCCGCACACCACCGCCATCGACCGCGACTTCGACGACGACGGCGAACTGGACGTCCCCGACTTCCTCAAGTAGTGAGTAACTCGCCACTCGCCGACCGGCTCGCCACGGTGTCCGCGCGGATCGACCAGGCCGCGCGGGATGCCGGGCGAGACCCGAGCGAGATCACCACGATCGTGGTCACGAAGTTCCAGCCGGCCTCGCTGGTTCGGGAACTGGCGGCCCTCGGCGTGCGCCACGTGGGCGAGAACCGTCACCAGGAGGCGCAGTCGAAGGCGGCGGAACTCGCCGACCTCGACCTCAGCTGGCACTTCGTCGGCCAGTTGCAGTCGAAGAAGGCTCGTCAGGTGCGGCGTTACGCGCGCGTCATCCACTCCATCGACCGCGAGGCGCTCGTCGACGCACTGGCCGAGGGCGAGCCGATCGACTGCTTCGTGCAACTGAACCTGACCGACGATCCTGCCCGCGGCGGGGTGGAACTGACTGGGCTCGAACTCCTGGTCGAAAAGGTACTGGCGGCCCCGGGTCTTCGACTGCTGGGGGTGATGGCCGTTGCTCCGCTGGAAGTTGAGCCGCGGCGAGCCTTCGCTGGTGTGCGGGCGGCCTCCGATCGGGTTCAATCGCTTGCTCCCGCAGCCACGGCAATCTCGGCAGGGATGTCGCAAGACTTCGCCGATGCCATCGCCGAAGGTGCGACACACCTCCGGATCGGCACGGCAATCACTGGAAATCGGCCGGGCCGCGGTTAATCTAGCGACCAAGGCTTCATCTCGGAAGGTATTGAAATGGCTAACCCGCTGCGCAAGACCATGGTGTATCTCGGACTCGCCGACGAGGAATTCGAGTACGAGAACCAGGCCAGCCCTGCGCCGGCCGCTCCCGTCGCCGCGCAGCCTGCACCCGTACCGCAAGCCACCCGGGCCCCGGTGACTCCGTTGCGCCGAGCGACCCCCCAGAAGAACACGGGAAACGCCGAAATGAACGAGATCCTGACCGTGCACCCGCGTCAGTACAAGGATGCCCAGGTCATCGCCGAAAGCTTCCGCGAGGGCATCCCGGTGATCATCAACCTGTCTCAGATGACCGAGCCCGACGCCAAACGTCTGGTCGACTTCGCCAGCGGCCTGACCCTCGGCCTCTACGGGAAGATCGAACGAGTCACCAACAAGGTGTTCCTGCTTTCGCCTGCGCACGTCGCAGTCAGTGGCGAGGGCGCGACCGAGGAGTCCGACGTCGAGGCCTCGTTCTTCTCCCAGCAGTAATCTGAACCGGTGGTAGTCGTAAGCATCGTCGCCAACCTGGTCTATTACGCGCTCCTGATTTTCTTCATCGCGATGTGGGCGCGGTTCGTTTTCGACTGGGTGCGCGTGTTGTCCCGGAACTGGCGACCGCAGGGTTTCCTGCTGCTGGTTGCGGAGGCCAGTTACACGGTCACCGATCCGCCGATGCGCGCGGTCCGTAAGGTGCTGCCGCCGATCCGGATCGGCGCCGCCGCCCTGGACTTCGGGTGGACTATCGTTCTGATTGCGTGCATCATCCTGATGTGGATCGTGGGCAACGCGCGCTGAGCCGTCCGGCTCGCCGCGGACGTCCATCGGCGCGTTGTACTGTTAAGCCACTCGCAGCGTCCCAGAATTCGGCCGCGGAGTTGCTAGCGTTAGATCACGTTCCACGGTCCGTGACAGAGAGTGATAGAGGTGACGGTAATGGCCTTGACGCCTGAAGATGTAGTCAACAAGCGGTTCCAGCCAACGAAGTTCCGCGAGGGCTACGACCAGGACGAGGTCGACGACTTCCTTGACGAGGTCGTCGTGGAGCTTCGCCGCCTGAATCAGGAGAACGAGGAACTGCGTCAACGACTCGTGGCAAGCGACGCCCGGATCAGCGAGCTGCAGCGCAGCGGAGGCTCGTCGCAGGCCGCTTCCGCCCCTGCCGAGACGACCCCGGCTCCGGTCGTTGCGCCGCCCACACCCGCGCCCGCCGCTCCGGCGCTCGCGTACCCGACCCCGGCCGTCGACGCCGGCGCGGTCGACCCCACGAACACCAACAACTTGCTTCAGCTGGCTCGCCGCCTGCACGAAGAGCACGTCCGCGAGGGCGTTGAGAAGCGCGACGCTTTGATCGCCGAGGGTCACGCCACTGCGGCCCGCATCGTTGCCGAGGCCGAGGCCAAGCAGCGTCAGCAGATCAGCTCGCTCGACCAGGAGCGTGCACTTCTCGAGCACCGACTCGACGAGCTGCGCACCTTCGAGCGTGAGTACCGCCAGAAGCTCCGCGGCTACATCGAAGGGCAGCTGCGCGAACTCGACTCGTCGACGACGGCCGGCGGCCAGTCGCCCGACTCCAGCGGACCGGCGAAGGTTTCGTCGTCGCAGGGCTTCGGCTCTGCCGCGACCCCGCCGGCGAACTACAGCGGTTTTGCCGGAAACAACTGAGCCACAAGCGGGGAGGGCAAGCGCCACGAAGGTCAGCCTTCTGGCGCTCGCCCTCCTTGCTGTTGTGGCAGTGGTCGTTTACGTCGTCGACCAGGGCAGCAAGTTTCTGATCACGACGAACTTCGCGCTCGGCGACCCGGTACCGATCCTCGGCGAACTCCTCACCTTCCGGTACGTGAAGAACCCGGGTGCGGCGTTCTCGTTCGGCATCGGCATGACCTGGATCTTCTCGATCGTCGCGGCCGGGGTCGTGGTGTTCATCCTGGCCTTCGCCCGACGGATCCGGTCGGTCGCCTGGGCGCTTATGTTCGGGATGCTCCTCGGCGGCGCCCTCGGCAATCTCACCGACCGGCTCTTCCGGGAGCCGAGCTTCGGCCAGGGTCACGTGATCGACTTCATCCAGGTGTGGGGATTCCCGGCGATCTTCAACGTCGCCGACATCTTCATCGTCTCAAGCATGGGACTGTTCATCATCCTCACTGTGCGTGGCATCGGCCTCGACGGAAAGCGCACCGTGGAAGCGAAACCGGAGCCGGCGCCGACGCCCGGCGCCGACGTTCAGTAGCCCGATGGAGCATCGAAGCCTCCCGGTCCCCGACGGACTGGTCGGGGAACGCGTGGATACCGCCGTCGCGAAGCTGCTCGGGTTCTCTCGCAGTTTCGCCGCAGAGACCGCCGAGTCCGGGGGAGTGTCACTTGACGGGGTCGTCCTCGGCAAGTCGGATCGGCTGAGTGCTGGCGGATGGCTCGAGGTCAGCTGGCAGCCGAAGCAGCCGCCGACCGTGATCCCGGTCGTCGTCCCCGAGCTCACGATCGTGCACGACGACGATGACATCATCGTGATCGACAAGCCGCTCGGCGTCGCCGCGCATCCCTCGGTCGGCTGGGAGGGCCCCACGGTGCTCGGCGCCCTCGCCGGAGCCGGTTTCCGGGTCGCGACATCCGGGCCCTCAGAACGAGCCGGCATCGTGCACCGCCTGGACGCGGGCACCAGCGGGGCCATGGTCGTGGCGAAGAGCGAACGCGCCTACGCGGCACTCAAGCGCGCCTTCCATGACCGTGAAGTCGACAAGGTCTACCACGCGGTCGTGCAGGGTCACCCGGACCCGCTGCGCGGCACCATCGACGCGCCGATCGGCCGGCATCCCTCATCCGACTGGAAGTTCGCGGTGACCTCGGATGGCAAGCCGTCGGTGACGCACTACGAGACGCTTGAGGCGTTCCCGAGCGCGTCCTTGCTGGAGATCCACCTCGAGACCGGGCGCACCCACCAGATCCGAGTGCACATGGCCGCCCAGCGACACCCGTGCGTGGGCGACACCATGTACGGAGCCGACCCGACGATCTCGGCGCGGCTGGGCCTCACCCGGCAGTGGTTGCACGCCGTGCGGCTGGGCTTCCGGCATCCGGGCACCGGCGATTACGTCGAGTACTCCACCCGTTATCCGGACGATTTGCAGCGCGCCCTGGACACCCTCCGCGCGGCCTGAACCGAAGCGTCGTACGTCCGGCCTAAGCTGGATATCCACCCCAAGCTAGACGGAGAACCAGTGCCTTCCAGCAACGATTCCTTCGTGCACTTGCACGTGCACAGCGAATACTCGATGTTGGACGGGGCCGCTCGCGTCAAGCCGCTGATCGACGCGGCGGTCGAGCAGGGGATGCCGGCCGTCGCCGTCACCGACCACGGCAACGTGTTCGGTGCCTACGATTTCTGGAAGACCGCAACCGCCGCAGGAATCAAGCCGATCATCGGCACCGAGGCGTACCTGACGCCTGGCACGCACCGGTCCGACAAGACCCGGGTGCGCTGGGGCAACGGCGGCGGTGACGACGTGTCCGGCTCGGGTGCGTACACGCACATGACCATGCTCGCCTCGACCAGCGAGGGTCTGCAGAACCTATTCCGGTTGTCGTCAAAGGCGTCGATCGAGGGTTACTACTTCAAGCCGCGCATGGACCGCGAGCTGCTGTCGACCTACGGCAAGGGCCTGATCGCGACCACCGGCTGCCCGAGCGGCGAGGTGCAGACCAGGCTCCGGCTCGGCCAGTACGAGGAAGCCAAGAAGGCGGCATCCGACTTCCGTGACATCTTTGGCAAGGAGAACTACTTCGCCGAGATCATGGACCACGGACTGGGCATCGAACGTCGCATCATGGATGACCTGCTGCGGCTGGCGAAGGAACTGGACCTGCCGCTGGTCGCCACCAACGACCTGCACTACACCCACGCGCACGATTCCACGAGCCACGCCGCGCTGCTCTGCGTGCAGTCCGGGTCGACCCTCGATGACCCCAACCGGTTCAAGTTCGACACCGACGAGTTCTACCTGAAGAGCGCACAGCAGATGCGCCACCTGTTCCGCGACCACCCCGAGGCCTGCGACAACACGCTGCTCATCGCCGAGCGGTGCGACGTGAGCTTCGACGAGAACGCGAACTACATGCCGCGCTTCCCGGTGCCCGAGGGGGAGACCGAGGACAGCTGGTTCATCAAGGAGGTCGAGAAGGGGCTGCACTACCGCTACCCCGGCGGCATCCCGGAGAACGTGCGCAAGCAGGCCGAGTACGAGAAGCAGGTCATCATTCAGATGGGCTTCCCCGGCTACTTCCTGGTCGTTGCCGACTTCATCAACTGGTCGAAGGACAACGGCATCCGAGTCGGCCCCGGCCGTGGCTCCGGCGCCGGATCGATGGCCGCGTACGCGATGCGCATCACTGACCTCGACCCGCTCGCGCACGGCCTGATCTTCGAACGGTTCCTGAACCCGGACCGCGTCTCGATGCCCGACTTCGACGTCGACTTCGACGACCGGCGCCGTGGCGAAGTGATCAAGTACGTCACCGAGAAGTACGGCGACGAGCGCGTCGCGCAGATCGTCACCTACGGCACGATCAAGGCCAAGCAGGCACTCAAGGACTCCTCGCGCGTGCTCGGCTTCCCGTTCGGCATGGGCGAGAAGCTCACCAAGGCGATGCCGCCCGCGGTGATGGGCAAGGACATCCCGCTCACCGGCATCTTCGACAAGGAGCATCCGCGGTACAAGGAAGCCGGAGACATTCGCGCCGTCGTCGAGACCGACCCCGACGCGAAGACGGTCTTCGACACTGCGCTCGGCCTGGAGAACCTCAAGCGGCAGTGGGGCGTGCACGCCGCCGGTGTGATCATGTCGAACGAGCCGCTGATCGACATCATCCCGCTCATGAAGCGCGAGCAGGACGGCCAGATCGTCACCCAGTTCGACTACCCGGCGTGTGAATCGCTCGGGTTGATCAAGATGGACTTCCTCGGCCTGCGGAACCTGACGATCATCTCCGACGCCCTCGACAACATCGAGATGAACCGCGGCGAGAAACTGGACCTCGAGGCGCTGAGCCTCGACGACCAGGCCTCGTACGATCTGCTCGCCCGTGGTGACACCCTGGGCGTGTTCCAGCTCGACGGCGGCCCGATGCGCGGGTTGCTGCGGCTGATGAAGCCAGACAACTTCGAAGACATCTCCGCGGTGCTCGCGCTCTACCGGCCGGGCCCGATGGGTGCCGATTCGCACACCAACTACGCGCTGCGCAAGAACAAACTGCAGGAGATCACCCCGATCCACCCGGAACTCGAGGAGCCTCTCAAGGAGATCCTCGGCGGTACCTACGGCCTGATCATCTATCAGGAGCAGGTGATGTCGATCGCGCAGAAGGTCGCCGGCTTCTCGCTCGGCCAGGCCGACATCCTCCGGCGCGCAATGGGCAAGAAGAAGAAGTCCGAACTCGACAAGCAATACGAGGGCTTCTCCGGCGGCATGAAGGAACGCGGGTACTCGGAGCCGGCGATCAAGGCGCTCTGGGACATCCTGCTGCCCTTCTCCGACTACGCGTTCAACAAGGCGCACTCCGCTGCCTACGGTGTCGTTTCGTACTGGACGGCATACCTCAAGGCGCACTACCCGGCCGAGTACATGGCCGCGCTGCTCACCAGCGTCGGCGACTCCAAGGACAAACTGGCGATCTACCTCAACGAGTGCCGCCGAATGGGCATCAAGGTGCTGCCACCGGATGTCAACGAGTCGATCGGGTACTTCGCCGCCGTAGGCTCCGACATCCGCTTCGGCATGGGCGCCGTGCGCAACGTCGGTTTCGCCGTGGTCGACCAGATCCGTGCCGCGCGCGAGGCGAAGGGGCGGTTCACCTCCTTCCACGACTTTTTGAAGAAGATCCCGCTGCAGGCGGCGAACAAACGCACCGTGGAATCGCTGATCAAGGCCGGCGCGTTCGACTCGCTCGGCGCCACCCGCCGTGCGTTGCTCGAAATCCACGAGTCCGCTGTCGAGAGTTCGGTGAAGGAGAAGCGCGCCGAAGAGCACGGCGACGTCGGCTTCGACTTCGACAGCCTGTTCGACGAACCGCAGGAGACCGCGAAGGTCCCCGACCGGCCGGAGTGGTCCAAGAAGGACAAGCTGGCCTTCGAGCGGGAGATGCTTGGCCTGTACGTCTCGGATCACCCGCTGGCCGGGCTGGAAGTCACCCTCGCCAAGCATGCGTCGGTGTCGATCGCCGACATCCTCGCGGGGGAGACCGTGAGGGACGGTGAGCAGGTCACCATCGCAGGACTGGTCACCAGCGTGCAGCACCGCACCGCGAGGAACTCCGGCAACCAGTACGGCATGATCCAGGTCGAGGACTTCGGCGGCGAGATCACCGTGATGTTCATGGGCAAGACGTATCTCGAGTTCTCGCCGCAATTGGAGGCCGACTCGATCATCGTGCTGAAGGGGCGCGTCAGCCAGCGGGACGACGGGGTCAACCTGCACGCGGTGACCATGTTCAAGCCCGACGTGGGCGACGCCATGGGCTCCGGGCCGCTGCAGATCTCGCTCGCCGAACGCCGCGCGACAACCGACACCGTGCAATCACTGCACGAGGTCTTCCGTCGGCACCGCGGCGACAACGAGGTGCGGCTGCGGCTGATCAAGGGCGACACCGCGCGGGTGTTCGAGATCCCGCATCCGGTGCGGATCAGCGCCGACCTGTTCGGGGAACTGAAGAGCCTGCTCGGCCCGAACTGCTTCGTGTGATGCTGAAGACTACGATTGACGAGTGATTCAGCGAATCGATCTGCGGGGAACCCGCCCCACTCCGGCCGAACTGCTAGCCCTCATCCCGCGCACCCAGAGCGACATCTCCTCGGTCTCCGGTGCGGTCGGTGAACTCATCGGCGATGTGCGGGCGCGGGGTGAGCACGCCCTGCTCGATCAGGCGGAACGCTTCGACGGGGTCCGGCCGGCAGCCGTGCGCGTTGACGCCGGCGAGATCACTGCGGCCACCGAGGCCCTCACTCCAGCCGTGCGCGCCGCACTCGAGGAAGCCATCGTCCGGGTTCGCGTGGCCACCGCCGCGCAGGTGCCGCCGCCCGCACGCACCGAACTGGCGACCGGCGCGATCGTCGAGCAGCGCTGGCAGCCGGTCAGCCGGGTCGGCCTGTACGTTCCCGGCGGCAAGGCCGTCTACCCGTCCAGCGTGGTGATGAACGTCGTCGCCGCCCAGGTCGCCGGAGTGCGCTCGATCGCGCTGGCGTCACCGCCGCAGAAGGCGTTCGGCGGGTCGGTGCACCCCACCATTCTTGGTGCCGCTGGCCTGCTCGGCATCGACGAGGTCTATGCCATGGGCGGCGCCGGCGCGATCGGCGCCTTCGCCTACGGGGTGCCCGGAATCGGGCTTGACCCGGTGAACGTCGTCACCGGCCCCGGCAACCTCTTCGTCGCCGCCGCCAAGCGGGCCGTGCAGGGCGTCGTCGGCATCGACGCCGAAGCCGGTCCGACCGAAATCCTGATCATCGCCGACGGGACCGCCAACGCAACCCTGATCGCCGCCGACCTGATCAGCCAGGCCGAGCACGATGAGCTGGCCTCATCGGTTCTGGTCACCGACGCGATCGAACTCGCAGACGCGGTCGCCTCCGAACTGGACCGGCTCGCCGCATCCACCCGCCACCGGGACCGCGTGCTCACAGCGCTCGGCGGACGGCAATCGGCGATCGTGCTGGTCGACACGGTGCAGGATGCCGCGGACTTCAGCAACGCCTACGGTCCCGAGCACCTCGAACTGCACACCGCGAATGACGACGCCACCCTCGCGCTGATCGACAGTGCAGGGGCGATCTTCGTTGGCGAGCACTCGCCGGTGAGCCTCGGCGATTACCTTGCCGGCTCCAACCACGTGCTGCCCACTGGCGGGCAGGCACGGTACTCATCCGGGCTCGGTGCGTACACCTTCCTGCGGCCGCAGCAGGTCATCCGGTACGACCGTGCCGCGCTGGCCGAGGTCGAAGAGCGCATCGTCGCTCTCAGCACTGCCGAGGACCTGCCAGGGCACGGCGACGCCATCAGCGTCCGCTTCTCAGGCTGACGCCCTAATCTGGACTCACCATGTATTGCCCGTTCTGCCGCCACCCCGATAGTCGCGTCGTCGATTCCCGCACCAGCGATGACGGGCTGTCGATTCGGCGTCGCAGGCAGTGCCCGGAATGCGGTCGCCGTTTCTCCACCACCGAGACCGCGAGCCTCAACGTGATCAAGCGCAACGGCGTCGTCGAGCCGTTCAGCCGCGAGAAGATCGTCGCCGGCGTCCGCAAGGCCTGCCAGGGTCGACCGGTCACCGACTCCGACCTCGCCGTGCTGGCGCAGCGCGTGGAGGAGACCATCCGCTCGACCGGGGCATCGCAGATCGAGGCCAATGACATCGGGCTGGCGATCCTGCCCCCGCTGCAGGAACTGGACGAGGTCGCGTACTTGCGCTTCGCGAGCGTCTATCAGGGGTTCGACTCGCTCGAGGACTTCGAAGGCGCCATCGCGGTGCTGCGGATGGAGCGCGAGCAGCGGCTGGAGTCCGCTGACGCCGGCGCCGACCAGTAGCCTGATCCAGGCATGTATCCACTTCTCTTTCGCCTGTTCCTGTCAAGGCTCGACCCCGAAGACGCGCACCACCTGGCGTTCGCCGTCATCAAGCGGTTGCCGACGCTCGGCGTCGGAAAGCTGGTGCGGCGGTACACCCGGCCGCATCCGACGCTCGCGGTGAACACGCTCGGCCTGCACTTCGACTCACCGTTCGGCGTCGCCGCCGGATTCGACAAGGACGGCAAGGGCATCTTCGGGCTCGGTCAGCTCGGCTTCGGTCACATCGAGGTCGGCACGATCACCGCGAGGCCGCAGCCGGGCAACGACCGTCCGCGGCTGTTCCGGTTGATCCCGGACCGCGCGGTGGTCAACCGGATGGGCTTCAACAACGAGGGTGCGGCCGCGGCATCCGGTCGGCTGAGGATCGCGGCATCCGCGAGAATCCGCCCGGTGATCGGAGTGAACATCGGCAAGTCCCGTGTCGTCGAGGTCGACGACGCGATCGACGACTACCTCGCCAGCACGCGGTTGCTCGCACCCGCCGCGGATTATCTCGTGGTCAACGTCTCGTCGCCGAATACGCCCGGACTGCGCGGCCTGCAGGAACTGGACAAGCTCGCCCCGCTGCTGCGTGCGGTGCGCGACGAGGCCGACGGGACACCGGTGCTGGTGAAGATCGCCCCAGACCTCACCGACGAGCAGGTGCAGCGGATCGCGCGGCTCGCTGTTGATCTGCGCCTCGCCGGAATCATCGCGACGAACACCACGCTGTCCCGGGACGGGTTGCGAACGGATGCCGCCACCGTCGCCGGGGCCGGTGCCGGTGGTCTCTCCGGGGCGCCGCTCAAGGAGCGGTCGCTCGAAGTGCTGAGGATCATCCGCACGGTCGTGCCCCCTGAGTTGTGCGTGATCTCAGTCGGGGGAGTGGAGACCGCCGCGGATGTCGCCGAGCGACTCGCCGCCGGCGCGACGCTCGTGCAGGGCTACACCGCGTTCATCTACCGCGGCCCGCTGTGGGCGCGCCAGATCAACCGCGGCCTGCTGAAGCTCCGCGCCTCCGCCTAGGAACGGTGACCCCCGGGCGCCTGACGGCACCATCTGCGCGGTGTTTCATTGACCGCGCGCTGGTTCAAGCCTCCGCGGTGTCCTCGAAACTCCGCGCACTCCCAGATGGCGGTGGCCAAACCTCTGTGCGGTCACAAAACCGCAGCGCAGGGGCGAATGGGTGATTTCGAGACGCGCCACTCGCTTCGCTCGCGGTGATCCTCAATCGGCGGAGGGGACTACTTGGGAAAGTGCCCGCGCTTGACCTGCGGCTTCGGCAGCCGCATAACGCGCAGTTGCAGGCTGCGCATGGCCGCGTACCAGCGCACGCCACGCTCCACCCTGTCTTCGCCGAACTTCACGCGCAGCTTCTTGCGGACCAGGAATCCGAGGATCACGCTGTCGATCACGGCGAGGCCGAAGAACAGCCACAGGGTCAGCATCGCAATGACCTGGGTGGACGGGTCAGGCACGAACGTGATGATGATCACGAGGAACATCACCGGGATCATGAACTCGCCGATGCTGGTACGCGCGTCGACATAGTCGCGGACGTAGCGCTTCTGCGGTCCCTTGTCACGCTCGGGTAGGTAGCGTTCCTCGCCGTTGGCGATGCCGATGCGCGCCTTCTCACGAGCCTCGGCCATCTTGGCGCGGGCTTCCTTGTTGGCTACCTTGCGGTCGCCAGGGACGAGGGGACGCTTGTTGGCCGCCTCGCGCTCCTTGCGACTGGGGGTGGGCTGGCCCTTGCCGACGGCGCCGTCGGTGGGCTCCGCCTCAGAGTCTGGAGCGGGAGTGTTGTCAGATATTTTGGCCACGAAGAATTTCCTTGAGAATGGGGTCTCTTAAGATTACCCGCATGACTGATAGAGAGTTGCAGCTCCACGAAGCTGTCCAGGAAGGCCTGCCCTCCGCGATCGCCGACCTGTCGCGGCTGGTGCGGATCCCGTCCGTCTCGTGGGATGGGTTCGACCCGGCGCATGTGCAGGCCAGTGCGGAGGCAATCCGCGATCTGCTGACCGGACTCGGCGTCTTCGACTCGGTGCAGATCTCCCGCGCCCCGATCACCACGGGGGAGCGGCTCGGCCAGCCCGCCGTGCTCGCACGCCGCGCCGCCAAGAACGGCAGGCCCACCGTGCTGCTCTATGCGCACCACGACGTTCAGCCGCCCGGAAAGGATGAGGACTGGCAGACCCCACCGTTCGAACCCACGGTCATCGGTGACCGGCTGTACGGACGCGGGGCCGCGGATGACAAGGCCGGCGTGATGGCGCACGTGGCGTCGATCCGCGCCCTCGTCGAAACAATGGGGTCCGACTTCGACCTCGGGATCGCGGTGTTCATCGAGGGCGAGGAAGAGTTCGGCAGCCGGTCCTTCCAGAACTTCCTGCAGCAGCATCGCGAGGAGCTCGCCGCTCACGCGATCGTCGTCGCCGATTCCGGCAACTGGGATCTCGCCACGCCAGCCATCACCGTTGGCCTGCGCGGCAACGTCACCTTCAAGCTGACCGTCCGCACGCTGGACCACGCCCTGCATTCCGGGATGTTCGGCGGGGCCGTGCCGGACGCCATGCTTGCCCTGGTGCCGCTGCTCGCAAGCCTCCACGACGCGGACGGCGCCGTGGCCGTCAAGGGGCTGCACTCGCGCGAGGCCGACACGCCCGACTACTCAGAGGAAAAGCTGCGCGAGGAAACCGGCCTGCCAGACGAGGTCAGCCCGATCGGCCGGGGCAGCATTTTGAGCCGCATCTGGGACCAGCCCAGCCTGACCGTCACCGGCATCGATGCGCCGACCGTGCAGAACGCCTCGAACACGCTCATTCCGTCGGTCACGGTGCGGATCAGCGCGCGCATCGCACCCGGGCAGACCGCCGTCGACGCCCTTGAGGCGCTCAAGGCTCACCTGCACGCCAACGTGCCGTTCGGTGCAGCGCTCACGATCGACGACGTCGACCTGGGCGACCCGTTCCTGGTCGACACGAGCGGGTGGGCGATCGCCGAGGCGAAGGACGCCATGACCGAAGCTTGGGGTGTTCCCGTGGTGGAGATGGGCGTGGGCGGATCCATCCCGTTCGTCGCCGACCTGGTCGAGATGTACCCGAATGCGCAGATCCTCATCACCGGCGTCGAAGACCCGGATTCACGGGCGCACGCGCCGAACGAGTCGCTTCACCTCGGGGTTTTCCACCGCGCCATCCTGACCGAGGCGCTCTTGCTCGCGAAGCTGAACGCGCGCGCGTAGAATTACTTCGATTTCCCTAAGGAGGGCTAATGACCGACACGATCACCGCCGCCCACGGCGTTGGCCTGAGCGAGACCGCAGCAGGCAAGGTTCGCAGCCTGCTCGAGCAGGAGGGTCGCGACGACCTGCGTCTTCGCGTGGCCGTCCAGCCGGGCGGATGCTCCGGACTGATTTACCAGCTCTACTTCGACGAGCGACTGCTCGACGGTGACGTCACCGTCGACTTCGATGGCGTCGAGGTTGTGGTCGACAAGATGAGCGTGCCGTACCTCGACGGAGCCAAGATCGACTTCGAGGACACCATCCAGAAGCAGGGCTTCACGATTGACAATCCCAACGCGACAGGCAGCTGCGCATGCGGTGATTCGTTCCACTGAGAGTGGCAACACGGAGGGCGTCGACCATCGGTCGGCGCCCTTCGTGGTTATAGGATGGCTAGGAAGCACAGTCCCCAAAGCATTACTCGAGAGGTCAGAGGTGCGCTCAAATCATCGTCGGTGGGCCACAATTCCGATTGGAATTGCGGTAGCCATCGTTCTTGCAGGATGTACCCAAGCGCAACTGAACGGCTTTTTGCCGGCGGAAGCGGGTATCACCAACCACGTTGATCGTGTCATCGGTCTCTGGGTAACTTCTTGGCTCATCCTGCTGGTTGTCGGTGTGATCACCTGGGGCCTCATTATCTGGGCGGCCGTCGTCTACCGTCGCCGGAAGGGCCAGACCGGCCTGCCCGTGCAGCTGCGGTACAACATGCCGATCGAGATCTTCTACACGGTCATCCCGTTCATCCTGGTGATCGGCTTCTTCGCCTTCACCGCGCGTGACCAGGAAGCCATCGAGGCGCCGCACGCCGAGCCGGCTGACGTCGAGATCGAGGTCTACGGCAAGCGTTGGGCGTGGGACTTCAACTACGTCAGCGAGGATGTCTTCTTCGCCGGCGAGCAGGCTCGTGAGACCGGTCCGAACAACACCATCGACCCCGAGTCGCTGCCGAAGCTTTACCTGCCGGTGAACCAGACGGTCGAGATCAAGATCGAGTCTCGCGACGTCATTCACTCCTTCTGGGTGATCGACTTCCTCTACAAGAAGGACATGGTTCCGGCCAAGTCCAACTACATGTATTTCGAACCGCTCAAGACCGGCACCTACGAAGGCAAGTGCGCCGAGCTCTGTGGTGAATACCACTCGCTGATGCTCTTCCAGGTTGAGGTTGTCGAGCAGGACGAGTACGACGCGTACATCGCCAGCCTCCGCGCCGAAGGCAACACCGGCCAGCTGAGCGGCGAGTACGACGCAAACCAGAACCAGCCCGGCAACACCGGCACCCGTGGCGACGAGTAGGGCATCATGACTACGACACAAACCAGGCCTCAGGCTCCTCAAGCGACGTCCGCACCGTTCGGCGCGCAGAAGGTTGAGCGCAAGGGCAACATCCTTGTCAAGTGGATCACCTCCACCGACCACAAGACGATCGGGTACATGTACCTGATCACGTCGTTCCTCTACTTCTGCATCGGTGGCGTGATGGCTCTCGTCATCCGCGCCCAGCTGTTCGCTCCTGGCCTCGAGATCGTGGCCACCAAGGAGCAGTACAACCAGCTGTTCACCATGCACGGCACGATCATGCTGCTGATGTTCGCGACGCCGCTGTTCGCTGGATTCGCGAACGTGCTCATGCCGCTGCAGATCGGTGCGCCGGATGTCGCCTTCCCGCGTCTGAACGCGTTCGCCTACTGGGCGTTTAACTTCGGCTCGTTGATGGCTGTCGCCGGCTTCATCACCCCGCAGGGTGCGGCCTCGTTCGGATGGTTCGCCTACGCGCCGCTGTCCAATACGACGTTCTCGCCAGGACTCGGCGGCAACCTCTGGGTATTCGGCCTTGCGATCAGCGGTTTCGGAACCATCCTCGGTGCGGTGAACTTCATCACCACGATCATCACGATGCGCGCGCCTGGCATGACCATGTTCCGCATGCCGGTGTTCACCTGGAACATCCTGGTGACCTCGATCCTCGTGCTGCTGGCCTTCCCGGTGCTGGCCGCCGCGCTCTTCGGCCTCGGCGCCGACCGGGTGTTCGACGCGAACATCTACAACCCCGAGAACGGTGGCGCCATCCTCTGGCAACACCTGTTCTGGTTCTTCGGACACCCTGAGGTGTACATCATCGCGCTGCCGTTCTTCGGCATCATCTCCGAAGTGCTGCCGGTGTTCAGCCGCAAGCCGATCTTCGGTTACAAGACGCTGGTCTATGCGACGATCGCGATCGCTGCGCTGTCCATCACCGTGTGGGCGCACCACATGTACGTGACCGGCTCGGTGCTGCTGCCGTTCTTCGCCCTGATGACCATGCTCATCGCGGTGCCGACGGGTGTGAAGATCTTCAACTGGATCGGCACCATGTGGCGCGGATCGGTGACCTTCGAAACCCCGATGCTCTGGGCGATCGGCTTCCTGATCACCTTCACCTTCGGTGGCCTGACCGGCGTCATCCTGGCTTCGCCGCCGCTTGACTTCCACGTCTCTGACACCTACTTCGTCGTGGCGCACTTCCACTACGTGGTGTTCGGCACGGTGGTCTTCGCGATGTTCAGTGGCTTCTACTTCTGGTGGCCGAAGTGGACCGGCAAGATGCTCAACGAGCGTCTCGGCAAGATCCACTTCTGGATGCTGTTCATCGGCTTCCACACCACGTTCCTCGTGCAGCACTGGATCGGCGTGCAGGGCGGTGTCCGCCGCTACGCGACGTACATGCCTGAGGACGGCCTCACCTGGATGAACCAGCTGTCCACCATCGGTGCGATGATCCTCGGTGCCTCAATGATCCCGTTCTTCCTGAACGTGTTCGTCACCGCCCGGACCGCGCCGAAGGTCATGGTCAACGACCCGTGGGGTTACGGCCGTTCGCTGGAGTGGGCCACCTCATGCCCGCCGCCGCGGCACAACTTCACGTCGATCCCGCGCATCCGCTCGGAGTCCCCGGCCTTCGACCTGCACCACCCCGAGGCGGGTGTGCCGGTCGGGATCGGTGCCGGACCGATCAAAGACGCACCCGAGGCGCCCGTCGTCGACCTGACCGACAAGAAGGTGAAGTAGTTCATGAAGGCTAATGTCGTCCTCTACTGGGTGCTGTGCGTCTTCTTCGTGCTCGTCGATGTCATGTACATCATCTGGGCGCTGGAGTACTACGACGGCCAGCTCGAATGGGCCGGCGCGATCGCTCTCGGCCTGGCCGCGGCCCTGGCAGCCTTCCTGGCGTTCTACCTGGGCAAGGTGCACCGGTCGCAGGGTGGGGAACTGCCCGAAGACCGCGTCGACGCGAACATCGACGACGGCGACCCGGAGCTTGGCCACTTCAGCCCGTGGAGCTGGTGGCCGATCACCCTCGCTGGTGCCGCGTCACTGATCATGCTCGGCCTCGCAGTTGGTTTCTGGATCATCTGGATCGGTGTCGCGCTGACCATCGTCGCGCTCGTCGGCTGGGTATACGAGTACTACCGCGGAAGCTTCGCCCGCTAACCCTGGCGGCAGAAGGGCGGGAGCAGCATTTGCTGCTCCCGCCCTTTTCTTTTGCCTGATTGACGTTCTCTGCGCGGTAGCATCGGGCGCCCGGTGATCCTCAGCAACCGGGTCCGGACGGGTTTTGCGCACAGTGTTGGGCGACCAGGACAGTGCGGATGTCTCCGGCCGTGGCCACGAGCTCGTTCGCCGGCACCGCCAGGGTGCCGCTGATGGGAGTCCAGCCGCTGCCTGCCCAGCGATACTCCGCGGAGAAGTGCACCGTCAGGGTGATCACATAGCTCCCTGGCGCGGCGTAGACGTGGCTGGTGGGCGTGCGCGAGAACTCGGGCAGGCCCTGCGCGGACCAACTGGCGCCCGGGGTGGATACGACCTGGCCGGTGCCGTCGCCATAGTGCCAGCGGTAGGCGACCGGGGTGAAGCGGACCTCGGCCGGCCTGTCCAACAGGCTGCCCGAGCGCGTGTGCTGGGAGGCAGACGCGTAGAAGTTCGTGTCGAGCCCGACGACGATCCAGCCGTCGGGTTCCATTGCCTGGTTGCCCGCACTCGCGCGGAAGCTTGCAATGTCAGACAGAGTGATCGCGCGGCCGACGGCAGGGTCGGCTGGTTCGGTTGGGGGAGTGCCACCCAGCGGTGTGCTGTAGCCGATGTCGCAGACCACGAGTCCATTGATGACGGCGTAGCCAGGACACGGTGGGGGCGGAGGCGGCAAAGGCGTGCTCGGTGAAGCGGAGCCAGTTGAACCAGTTCCACCTGATCGGCCACGGCCGTCGCTGCCCCGAGATCCGTTGTCGCCAACCGTGACGTCAACCGAGAGGTCGACGCGGTCTTGCGTGACGGATGGTGTGGGAGATGGGCAACCGCCCGTGACTTCTTGAGTTGCGGTACAAGCCCACGCAGGGGCGGCGCCTATACCGGCGACGACTAAGGCGACGGCGAAACCCATGCCGATTAAGGTCAGTTGTGACGCTCTCAGCATGTGGCTGTTCCTTGCCAAGGCTCCCGCCAAGCCACCGCGATCTCCGGTGGAGCGTCGCTGGTAACGTCGAACCCAATCTCGAAGGAGGTTTCGTTAGGGCGTTCGGGGCCAACAACCGAGCGGCCATCTTTATCGAGGACATCGACGGCTGAGACATCCGAACAGAGGTAAATGACTACGACGTCGGTTGTGCTGTCTGGATTGAACTGCTGCAGACGTACATCTCTAACTTTCGTTGTTCCTGTAGTTCGATATCCCGCCGCATGAAACTCCTCGAGAGAGGGAACCTCAGTTTCATAAAAACGAGGAGACACCACGGACCGGAGGGGCTCGATATCGGCTGCGCCGGCTGTCATCACTTGATCTGACACGCTCACATACGCGGCGTACGCCTGTTCCGCGGCGGCAAGGGCTTCCTCGTCGGAGGCGAAGATCGGCTCGGTTGTCGGTTCCGGGGGAGTGGGCACCGCGGCATCCGGACTGCAGCCCACCAGCGCCAGCGAAAGCGCCAGACCCACAGACACTGCCAGACCGATTGCCGCGTCGCGGGCAACTGGTCGACGTCGGGTGGGCATGGCCATACGTTAGAGCATCCGGCCGACCCGTCCGCGAGGTTATCCACACGTGCCCCGGCACAGTAAAGGCCCGGGACGAATCCCGGGCCTTTACGGAGCTGATCACTTAGTGATGGTGCGCCTGCTCGAGTTCGCTCTTGCTGATGGGCTCGATGCGGTCCTCGAAGAACCACCGCGATGCCGCTGCGCGTGCGCGCTGGCCGACGGTGATGCGTCCGCGGTGGTCGGGACGGATCATCAGCGGCTTGTAGTTCTCGTGAGCCACGAGCTTCCAGCGGTCGTATTCGTCGAGTGGCTCGTGCACCTCGATGTACTCGCCTCCGGGGAGGCGGACGATGCGTCCGCTTTCGTAGCCGTGCAGGGCGATCTCGCGATCCTTCTTCTGCAGGCCGATGCAGATGCGCTTGGTCACCCAGAACGCAATGATCGGGCCGATGATCAGCAGGATCTGCAGCGCGATGATCACGCCCTCGATGGTGAGCAGGAAGTGCGTCGCTATGAGGTCCGAACTCGCGGCCGCCCACATGACGGCGTAGAACGTGACACCGGCAGCGCCGATGGCCGTGCGAACCGGGTGGTTGCGCGGACGCTCGGCAATGTGGTGTTCGCGCTTGTCGCCGGTGATCCATGCCTCGATGAACGGATAGATCGGCACCAGCACCAGGAACAAGCTGATGACGGCAAGCGGGATCAGGATGTTCATCGAGAAGGTGTAACCGAAGAGCACGAACTCCCAATGCGGTGGCGCCAACCGCAGACCCCCATCGGCGAAGCCGATGTACCAGTCAGGCTGGGTACCAGCCGACACGGGCGACGGGTCGTATGGTCCGTAGTTCCAGATCGGGTTGATCGTGAACAGCGACGAGATGAGCACGATGACGCCGAACACGATGAAGAAGAACCCACCGGCCTTCGCGGCGAACACCGGAAGGATCGGGGTACCGACGACATTGTGGGTGGTGCGGCCAGGTCCGGCGAATTGGGTGTGCTTGTTGATGACCATCAGCAACAGATGCAGGCCGAGCGCCGCGACCAGGATCGCCGGTAGCAGCAGGATATGCAGCACGTACAGGCGGGCAACGATGTCGTCGCCCGGGAACTCATTACCGAACAGCAGGTAAGAGATCCAGACGCCGATCACCGGGACCGCCTTGACCATGCCGTCGATGATGCGCAGGCCGTTGCCGGAGAGCAGGTCATCAGGCAGCGAGTAGCCGGTGAACCCTTCGGCCATCGCCAGGATGAACAGCACGTAACCGACCACCCAGTTGAGCTCACGCGGCTTCTTGAACGCACCGGTGAAGAACACGCGCAGCAGGTGCAGACCGATGGAAGCCACGAACAGCAGCGCCGACCAGTGGTGGATCTGTCGCATCAACAGGCCGCCACGGATGTCAAAGGTGATGTCGAGCGTCGACGCGTAGGCGACCGACATCTCGATGCCCTTCAACGGCACATACGACCCCTCGTAGTGCACGGGCGTCATGGCGGGCTGGAAGAAGAAGGTCAGGAAAGTTCCGCTGAGCAGGATGGCGACGAAACTGTACAGCGCCACCTCACCGAGCATGAAGGACCAGTGGCCGGGAAAGACCTTGCGCCCGAGCTCCTTGACGAAGCCCGAGATACTGGTGCGCTCGTCAAGGTAATTGGCGGCGGCACCGGTGAAACGGGACCCGCGTGACGGGGTCACGGTGGTGGATGTTGAAGTACTCAACGCTCACGCTCCCAGAAGCTCGGACCGACGGTCTCGGTGAACTGTCTGCGACGGCAGATCGTGCGCTGCCGCTCAGGTTGTGCGACGGGGCATCCGACGTGGGTGCAATCTTTAGGGTACGACCTTTTCCCGGCGGGGGACAGAAGAAGGGCCCGGGAAGAATCCCGGGCCCTTCTACTAGCTGATCGCTTAGTGGGTGTGCGACTGCTCGAGTTCGCTCTTGCTGATCGGCTCGATGCGGTCCTCGAAGAACCACCGCGATGCCACAGCACGGACACGCTGGCCAATGGTGATGCGCCCACGAGAGTCGGGACGGATCATCAGCGGCTTGTAGTTCTCGTGCGCCACGAGCTTCCAGCGGTCGTACTCGTCGAGCTGCTCGTGCACCTCGATGTACTCGCCGCCGGGGAGACGAACGATGCGACCGGTTTCGAAGCCGTGCAGGGCGATCTCGCGATCCTTCTTCTGCAGGCCGATGCAGATGCGCTTGGTCACCCAGAACGCGATGATCGGTCCGATGATCAGCAGGATCTGCAGGGCGATGATCACGCCTTCGATCGTGAGCAGGAAGTGCGTCGCTATCAGGTCGGAGCTCGCAGCCGCCCAGAGCACGGCGTAGAACGTGACACCGGCAGCACCGATGGCCGTACGAACCGGGTGGTTGCGCGGACGCTCGGCCATGTGGTGCTCGCGCTTGTCGCCAGTGATCCACGCCTCAATGAACGGGTAGAGCATGACGAGCACGATGAACAGACCGATCACGGCCAGCACAACCAGAACGTTCATCGAGAACGTGTAGTCGAAGAGCACGAACTCCCAGTGCGATGGCGCCAGGCGCATACCGCCATCGGCGAAGCCGATGTACCAGTCAGGCTGGGTACCAGCGGAGACAGGTGACGGGTCGTATGGTCCGTAGTTCCAGATCGGGTTGATCGTGAACAGCGACGAGATGAGCACGATGACGCCGAACACGATGAAGAAGAACCCACCGGCCTTCGCGGCGAACACCGGGAGGATCGGGGAACCGACCACGTTGTGGTTGGTACGGCCGGGTCCGGCGAACTGGGTGTGCTTGTTGACCACCAGCAGCAACATGTGCAGGCCGAGCGCCGCGATCAGGATCGCCGGCAGCAGCAGAATGTGCAGCACGTAGAGCCTGGACACGATGTCGTCGCCCGGGAACTCGCCACCGAACAAGAGGTAGGAGATCCAGACGCCGATCACCGGGATGGCCTTGACCATGCCGTCGATGATGCGCAGGCCGTTGCCGGAGAGCAGGTCATCAGGCAGCGAGTAGCCGGTGAAGCCCTCTGCCATGGCCAGGATGAACAGCACGAAGCCGATCACCCAGTTGAGCTCACGCGGCTTCTTGAACGCACCGGTGAAGAACACTCGCAGCATGTGCAGACCGATCGCTGCCACGAACAGCAGCGCCGACCAGTGGTGGATCTGTCGCATCAACAGGCCGCCACGAACGTCGAAGGTGATGTCGAGGGACGACGCGTACGCGACCGACATCTCGATGCCCTTCAACGGCACGTAGGAACCCTCGTAGTGCACCGGGGTCATCGCCGGGGTGAAGAAGAAGGTCAGGAACGTTCCGCTGAGCAGGATGGCGATGAAGCTGTACAGCGCCACCTCACCGAGCATGAAGGACCAGTGGTCCGGGAAGATCTTGCGGCCGAGTTCCTTGACTGCGCCCGAAATGCTGGTGCGCTCGTCAATGTAATTGGCGGCGGCGCCCGTCAAACGAGACCCACGCGTTGGCGTGGGCGTCACAGTGGTGGTTGTTGTCGAGGTGCTCAACGCTCACGCTCCCAGAAGCTCGGACCGACGGGCTCGGTGAAGTCGCTCTGCGCGACCAGGTAGCCCTCTGAGTCCACGGTGATCGGAAGTTGGGGGAGGGGACGAGCCGCCGGGCCGAAGATCACCTTGGCGTGGTCGGAGACGTCAAACTCGGACTGGTGGCACGGGCAGAGCAGGTGGTGGGTCTGCTGCTCGTACAGGGCGACGGGGCATCCGACGTGGGTGCAGATCTTGGAGTACGCGACGATGCCGTCGTACGACCAGGTCTTGCGCTCTTCACTCTCGATGAGTTCCTCGGGACGCAGGCGCATCAGCAGGACTACGGCCTTGGCCTTCTCCTCGAGCAGACCGGTCTCATGGGTGAGCTCGGTGAGACCGTCGGGGATGACGTGGAAGGCCGATCCCACGGTGACATCCGACGCCTTGATCGGTGTGCCGTCCGGGTCGCGGGTGAGGCGAACGTCCTTGTCCCACATGGTGTGCCGCAAGAGTTCGTGCGGCTCGGCTGCCGGCGCCAGGTCACGGAAGATGACGATGCCGGGCAGCGGTGAGAGGACGAGAGCACCGATCAGGCTGTTGCGCAGCAGGGTGCGACGGCCGAAACCAGACTCCTCGTTGGCCTGCTGGAAGATCTCGACTGCGCGCTCACGGGTCGCGGGCTTGCCGCGAGTCTCGTGACGCTCCTCGACCAGGTCGTGGCCGTGCATGAGGGCCTTCGCCCAGTGCACCGCACCGAATCCGATGCCGAGTAGCCCGAGCGTGATGCCGAGGCCCAGCATGAGGTTGTTCATGCGGACCGACGCCATGTTGCCCGGTTCGATCGGCCAGATGAAGTAGGCGGCGATCGCGAAGACCGCGCCAATGATCGACACCCAGAACAACGCGGAGACACCGCGTTCGATCTTCTTCTCGCGAGTCGGGTCCAGGTCTGCGACGCGCTTGTGCGCGGGCGGGAAACCGGGGTTCTCGATCCTGTCGGCTACGACGATCGCGGTGCCCGGTGACACCTCACGTGGCTTATCGACGGCGCTGCCAGCGGCACTGTCGTGCTGCTCTGCCATGCTCTTCCCTTCCAAAAAATCTTGCTAGACGCTCAGCGAACTCAGTTGGACCGCGCGGTCAGCCAGACCGTGATCGCAACGATCCCGCCCAGACCGAAGATCCAGATGAACAGACCCTCAGAGACCGGGCCCAGGCTGCCGAGGTCGAAACCACCGACGGAGGGGTTGTCATCGAGGTACGCAAGGTAGGTGATGATGTCCTGCTTCTCCTCGGGGGAGATGTTCAGGTCGTTGAACACCGGCATGTTCTGCGGGCCGGTGACCATTGCGGCGTACACGTACTTGGGGTCGACACCGCCGAGAGCCGGAGCGTACTTGCCCTCGGTCAGGGCGCCACCGGCACCGGCAACGTTGTGGCACATCGCGCAGTTGATGCGGAACAGCTCGGCACCGTTGGCGGCGTCGCCGTCCGCGGTGAGCAGGCTCTCGTCGGGAACCGCCGGGCCGGGGCCCGACTCGGCGACGAATGCTGCCATTGCGTCGATCTGCTCCTGGGTGAACTGCGGCGGCTTCACAGCGGCCTGCGGGCCCTGGAAGGCCATCGGCATCCGGCCGGTTCCGACCTGGAAGTCGACAGCGAGCGCGCCGACGCCAACCAGGCTCGGTCCTTCAGCGCTGCCCTCGAGGTTCAGGCCGTGACAAGTGGCGCAGTTCGCGGCGAAGAGCTTCTCGCCCTCGTCAATCTGCTGCTGGCTCGCTGCCTGCGTTTCAGCAGTCGCCGAGGTGGTGAACAGCGCGTACGCGCCACCCGTGGTGAGAAGGCCGATGGCCAATAGCGCGACGGTGGCCAGAGGTGACCGGCGGCCGGTAGCGCGCTGCTTGCGTGAGGTTTTCGCCATAATGCTGTGTCGTTTCGTTTCCGTTTGTCGCGATCGCTATTGCAGGACGTAGATGACCAGGAATAGGCCGATCCATACGACGTCGACAAAGTGCCAGTAGTACGAGACGACGATCGCGGTGGTTGCTTCCTTGTGTCCGAAGTTCTTGACCGCGTAGGCGCGACCAATCGTGAACAGGAAGGCGATGAGGCCGCCGATCACGTGCAGGCCGTGGAAGCCGGTCGTGATGTAGAAGGCGGAACCGTAAGCGTTGGAGCTGAGACTGACGTGCTCACTGACCAGCACGGCGTACTCGTAGGCCTGGCCGCAGATGAAGATGGCGCCCAGGAGGTAGGTCAGCCAGAACCACTCGACCATGCCCCACTGGCTCGGCTTCCAGCCGGTGCGGCGTGACTGCAGCCGCTCGGCGGCGAAAACACCGAACTGGCAGGTGACGGACGACAGCACCAGGATCACCGTGATCGTCGCCGAGAGCGGGACGTTCAGGATGCTCGTTTCGCTCGCCCAGAGGTCCGGCGAGGTAGAGCGGAGGGTGAAGTAGATCGCGAAAAGGCCGGCGAAGAACATGACTTCGCTCGACAGCCAAACGATCGTTCCCACCGCAACGGTGTTCGGGCGATTAATTACAGGCGCGCCCGTCGGTCTGGAGAGAGAGGTGCTGGTCACGGTTCCCATTATGGCTGATTCGTTGCGGTGGAAGAACTAAGGCACGCCTTCCAGTTCCATGCTTTCTTCGGATTTGGCCGTCAGAGGCCTGAGAATCCGCCGATATTGTGGGGGTATGCCTGAAACGCCCGCATGGTCACAGATTCTCACCGATCTACTTGACGGGAATGATCTTTCGATCAGTGATTCGTCGTGGGCGATGCGCGAGATCATCCAAGGGCGGGCAACTCCTGCCCAGTTGGCGGCTTTCCTGATCGCGTTGCGCGCGAAGGGCGAAACCGTGGGTGAGGTCGTCGGCTTCCGTGACGCCATTCTCGAGAACGCGCTGCCGTTGCCCGTCGATCCGATGGCGGTCGACATCGTCGGGACCGGGGGAGACCGGATCGGGACTGTCAATATCTCGACGATGGCCTCTGTAGTGGTGGCCGCCGCCGGTGCCCGGGTCATCAAGCACGGCAACCGGGCGGCCAGTTCGGCATCCGGCGCATCCGATGTCCTGGGTGCGCTCGGCATCGACCTTGCGATGCAGCCCGAGCGAGTCGCCGAGGTGCTCGAGGCCACCGGCATCACCTTCGCTAATGCCGCGGTGTTTCACCCGGGCTTCCGGCACGCCGGCCCCACGCGGGCCGAGCTCGGCATTCCGACGATCTTCAACTTCCTTGGGCCGATCGTGAACCCGGCCAGGGCCGAGGCATCCGCTGTGGGTGTCGCCGTCGCCGAAATGGTTCCGCTCATCGTCGGCGTGTTCCAGACCCGCGGTGCCACCGCTCTGGTGTTCCGCGGCGATGACGGACTCGACGAACTCACCACCACCGGGCACAGCAGCCTGTGGGAGATCTCCCGCGGACTGGTCACCGAACACGACCTCGACCCGGCGGATCTGGGTATCCCGCGGTCCGAGATCAGCGACCTCATCGGCGGTTCGCCGGAGCACAATGCCGACGTCGCCAGGCGAGTGCTCGCCGGCGAACCGGGACCCGTGCGCGACATCGTCCTGCTGAATGCGGCCGCAGGCCTGGTGGCTTTCGAGTTGGCGAAGGATCCGGCCCAGTCGCAGCGACCGATCCGCGAACGGTTCGCCGAGCAGCTGACTGTCGGCGCCAGCGCGATCGACTCCGGCGCCGCGATCGCCAAGCTCGATGCTTGGGTCGCCGCCGCCGGCAGACGGTAGGGTCTTTTCCCTGTTCGGGGGCGAGACGACCTCGGCCGTGAACGGCACCGCTAAGGGTGGCGGCAATGGCTCGGTCGACCTGCAGTTCAAAGGAACCGCCGCGCTGAAGTAGTGCGGGATTCGGGGCATCCGGCCTGGCCCCAAAGCCAGCCGGATGCCCCTTTTCTGTCGGGGTCGCGAGCGTACACTGACGCCATGGTCAATGACGACAAGCAACAGAGACCCAGTGGGCTGGTTCGCATCGTCGACTGGCTCAACGGCCACCTGATGACGGCGTTGGGACCGCCGAACATCGGGCCGTACGAGGACATGCTGAGCACCGCAGGCGAGGGTGTCTGCCCGGTCTGCTTCCACCCGATGAAGGAGCACTTCATCGACCACTCGACAGCGAATGCCGTGCTGATCTGCCCGGCCGATCACGAGCCGGAGTATGAGTCGTTCGCGCCGCTGAACGAGGTCGGCATGCCGAAGAAGTCGGGCTCGAACCCGGCGATGTAGCGTCTCAGGCGACTCTTCCCAACCTGGGGTTCACCCGCCTGGGATGACCAGATCGGCGCGCTCGCGCGTCGCCTCGATCAGTACCGCGTTGACGCCGTCGACCGACTCGGCCCAGGCTTTCGCGGCGTCCGGGGAGCGCCCGTACCGCTCGTGCCGGTCCACCAGCCGGCGCAGCCGTTCGTCGGAGGACGTGTCGCAGTACCAGGTCTCGGCGAGCATCTCCGGGATGGCGGACCACGGTTCCTGATCGACGAGCAAGTAGTTGCCCTCCACTACGACGATTTCGGCATCCGGCAACACGACGAGCTCCGCGGCGATCCCCTCATCGACCTTCCGATCAAAGCTCGGTGCGTAGACGGGGTGATCGAGTTCCACCAGCAGGCGACCGAGCAAGGCGACGAATCCCCAGCCGTCGAATGTGTCGATGGCGCCCTTGCGGTCATGGTTGCCCAGCCGATCGAGGGTGGCATTGGCCAGGTGGAACCCGTCCATGGGCAGGTAGGCGGCCCGTTCAATCGGGGATTGCGGGTCGGCCAGGATCTCGTTCAGGCGTTCAACCAGCCTGCGCGCGACGGTCGTCTTGCCGGCGCCGGGGCTTCCGGTGATGCCAAGGATCACCCGTTGCCCTGGCCTCATGAGCCTGATTGCCCGGTGGGCGAGCGCATCCAGGTCGGCGACCGTGACTGCGGATGCCGCCGCCTCGGGGTCAGGCTGAGACACGTGTGCCGCCCAGCGCCGTGCGCAGGTAGTCGTGAGCATGCGCCGCCAGCACCGGGCCGTCATCCCACAGGTTGCGCCAAATGGCGAGGTCCTTGGACAGGGTGGGGCCCCCGCCGAACGACTTGGGGATGTCGGTCGCCGACAGGATGATGTCGGAGCCAGCCTTCATCACACCAGCATGGAGGATTCAGCCGTTCAGGTATGTACGCGGCACGCGCGCCGACACCCGGGTGACGATCTCGTCACCGATGGTTTCCGACCAGTCCGCCCACTGCTCAGCGGTCGGCTCGCCGCGCCGGGAATCGCCAAACAATACGATTTCGTCGCCTGGTGTCGCGCCGCTCTCGACCTGAATAGTCATGGTGTCCACGTCGACCGTGAGCACCCGGCAGCGAGCGTCGCCGAGCCGAACTGCAGCCCTGCCCGCGCCGAGCGCGTGCACACCGTCACCGAATCCGGCCGCGACGGTGGCGACGGATCCGTCGACGCTGATCACCGGAGCACGAAGCGACATCACCGGGCGCAGTCCCAGGTCGGCTCCGCTCTGGTCGTCGAACGGGGAGATTCCGTAGGCGGCGATACCGAACCGCACGAGGTCGAATCGGGCTTCCGGCATCCGGATGCCGGCGGAGCTGGCAGCCATGTGCAGGATCTCAAACGATGCGCCGCGGTCTTTCGCCGTCTGGACCGCGCCGTGGAAGAGTGCGAGGGCGTCTTCGTCGGCTTCGACCGAGGCATCGGCGAGGTGGGTCCACGCCGCGCGCACGCGCAGCACGCCGCGGCGTTCGAGTTCGAGGGCCACGTCAATGAGGGCAGGCCAGTCCTCGAGCGATGCGCCGTTGCGGCTGAGGCCCGTGTCCACTTTGAGGTGCACGACGGCGGGCCGATCGGCGCCGGCGTCGGCAATCGCCTGCAGTTGCCAGGCGGCGGAGATGCCGAGTTCGATGTCCGCCTCGATGCCGGCCGCGAAGTCGGTGTGCATCCCGTGCAGCCAGGCGAACAGCGGCACGGTGATGCCGGCGCGACGGAGCGCCAGGCCGGCAGGGATCTCCAGCACGGCCAGCGAGGCGGCCCCGGCGGTGAGGCCGGCCTGGGCAATCGGAATGATTCCGTGGCCGTAGGCGTCGGCCTTGACAGCGAGCATCACCTCGGCGGGCGAGGCCTTCTGCGCCAGAACGCGCACGTTGTGGCGCAACGCGTCGAGGTCGATGACGGCGGTGGCGGTCACGGCAGGTGGATCCTCTCGATGCGCTGGCCGAGGCCGGCGGTGATCGATTCGGCGGGGATACGGGTGGCTTGAGCCCAGTCGAGCACGGATGGCTCACCGCGCAGGGGAGAACCGAATAGCACCGCTTCGTCGCCGACCGACGCGTGTTCGTCGCCGAGGTCGACGACGAACTGGTCCATGGCGATTCGCCCGGACACTGTGCCGGTGAAGCTGCCGATCAGTACCGGGGCACGATTCGACGCGGGACGAGGCACTCCGTCGGCATAGCCGAGTCCAATCAACGCGAGGCGGCTGGGATTCGCAGTGCGGTAGGTATAGCCGTAAGAGACTCCGCGGCCCGCTGGCACCGGCTTCACCGCGACGACCTCACCGGATAACCGCAGGACCGGCTCGGTTGCGGATGCTTCGGCCGGTGCGGGTTCGGACAGGAGCCCGAACAACGCGGGACCGAGCATGTGCTGACCGGGTTCGCCGGCGAGCGGGCTTTCGGTGTGCAGTGACATCCGGATGCCCGCATCGGCCAGGCGACTGCGGTCGGCGTCAAGTGAGACAACTGCGCCGCCGAGGCCGGCGGCGTCAAGTGTGCGGGCAATCTGGAGCAGACCGTGCCCGTAGGCGTCGGCCCGCAGGTCCGCCACTTCGGCGGCCGGGCTGTCGGTCAGCTTCGCCAGATTGCGCCGCAGCGCGTCATGGTCGACGCGCGCGAGGCGGCGAAGACCGCTCAGGAACGGACTTCCTCGATGAGCCGGCTGGACTCGTCATGCCAGTCCAGTGCGGTCGGCTCCAGCTTCTCCCTGAACTTGGCGCCGTGGTGGGCGCAGAACATCAGTTCGCCCGATTCCATCTTGACGTGGACGTATGCCTGGGCACCGCAGAGGTCGCAGCGGTCGGAGGCGGTAAGGCGCGGCTCTTCTTCGAGGGTTGCGGCTGCGTTCTCGGTTGCAATCTGAGACATGTGCTGCTCCTTTTCTCGAAACGATCGCGTTGTTACCCAATAACAACACACCGCACTGACAAATCTGCCCAATGACGGCTGTCGTTCGCTGTGCGCGTAGCCACCCCTCCCCAGTTGAGAAGGCTTAGTGGCGTGGGTGTCGGAGACGGGCGAGGGCGCGGAAGGTCATTACTCTTAAGAACGCCCCTGCAATCGATCGAAAGGAAACGCGCCTGTGGCGAGTTCCGATTACTCCGCACGTCACCTGTCCGTGTTGGAGGGACTCGAAGCGGTGCGTAAGCGCCCGGGCATGTACATCGGGTCGACCGACTCCCGAGGCCTCATGCACTGCCTCTGGGAGATCATCGACAACTCGGTGGACGAGGCACTGGCCGGGCACGGTGACCAGATCACGGTTCGGCTGCACTCCGACAACAGTGTCGAGGTGCACGACCGGGCCCGCGGCATCCCTGTGGACGTCGAACCGAAGACCGGCCTGTCCGGCGTCGAGGTGGTCTTCACCAAGCTGCACGCCGGCGGCAAGTTCGGGTCCGGCTCCTACGCCGCATCCGGTGGCCTGCACGGTGTCGGCGCATCCGTTGTGAACGCGTTGTCTGAGCGGCTCGACGTCGAGGTCGACCGTGACGGCAAGACCTGGGCGATGTCCTTCCATCGCGGAGAACCCGGCATCTTCGACGACAAGAAGGGGGAGCCGACGCCGGATGCCCCGTTCACGCCGTTCATCTCGGGTAGCGAGTTGCGCGTGGTGGGCAAGGTGGCCAAGGGTGTCACCGGTACCCGCATCCGCTACTGGGCAGACCGCCAGATCTTCACCCGCGGCGCATCCTTCCTGTCCGACGATCTGACCGCGCGGGCGCAGCAGACCGCGTTCCTGGTTCCCGGACTCGGCATCGACATCCTCGACGAGCGCGGCGAAGAGCCGGTCAGCCAGTCGTTCAAATACTCCGGCGGAATCTCCGAGTTCGCCGATTACCTGGCACCGGATGCCGCGATCACCGACACCTGGCGGATCACTGACTCGGGCACCTTCACCGAGACGGTGCCAGTGTTGCAGGAGAACGGCCACATGGTGCCGACCGAGGTCAGCCGACAGTGCGACGTCGACATCGCCTTGCGCTGGGGGACCGGCTACGAAACGGTCATGAAGACCTTCGTAAACATCATTGCCACCCCGAAGGGTGGCACCCACCAGGCGGGCTTCGAGGCCGGCCTGCTCAAGTTCCTCCGTGCGCAGGTTGAGCAGAATGCGCGCCGGCTGAAGGTCGGCAATGACAAGCTCGACAAGGACGATGTGCTCGCCGGGCTCACCGTTGTGCTCACCGTGCGGGTACCCGAACCGCAGTTCGAGGGACAGACCAAGGAAGTACTGGGCACGCCGGCCGTGCGCTCGATCGTCTCGAACGTGGTCTCGAAGGCGCTGGCTGCTCGGTTCAGCTCCACCAAGCGCGATGACAAGGCCCAGTCGGCGCTGGTGCTCGACAAGATCGTCGCCGAGATGAAGTCCCGAATTTCGGCTAGGGCACACAAGGAGACGCAGCGTCGCAAGAACGCGCTCGAGAGTTCGTCGCTGCCGACCAAGCTGGTCGACTGCCGCAGCAACGACGTCGCGAGCAGCGAACTGTTCATCGTCGAGGGTGACTCGGCGCTCGGCACGGCCAAGCTCGCCCGTGACAGTGAGTTCCAGGCGTTGCTGCCGATCCGTGGCAAGATCCTGAACGTGCAGAAGGCGTCCGTGTCGGACATGCTCTCTAACGCGGAATGCGCCTCGATCATCCAGGTCATCGGCGCTGGTTCGGGTCGTAGCTTTGACATCGCGCAGGCGAGGTACGGCAAGGTCATCATCATGAGTGACGCCGATGTCGACGGCGCGCACATCCGCACGCTGCTGCTGACGCTGTTCTTCCGGTACATGCGACCGATGATCGAGAACGGGCGGGTGTTCGCGGCGGTCCCGCCGCTGCACCGGGTAGTGGTGATGAACCCCGGTTCGAAGCCGAACGAGACGATCTACACCTACTCCGAGGCGGAACTGCACGGCGTGCTCGCCGGCTTGAAGCGCACCGGCAAGAAGTATCAGGATCCGATCCAGCGCTACAAGGGCCTCGGTGAGATGGATGCCGACCAACTGGCGACAACCACGATGTCACGGTCGCAGCGCACACTGCGGCGCGTCAACGTCGGCGATGCCGAGAATGCTGCGCGTGTGTTCGAGCTGCTGATGGGCAACGACGTGGCGCCGCGCAAGGGCTTCATCATCGAGAACTCGGACCGGCTCTCGCGGGACAGCATCGACGCCTAGGGTGCCGCTTCGGCGAGACGTCATACTCACTGGTCGATAGCCTTTCTTCCGGTGGCCCCGGAGCGCCGCGAGCGAAGCCCGTCCGGTGGCCCCGGAGCGCCGCGAGCGAAGCGAGTGACACGTCTCGAAACCCGTCCGGTACATCCACAGCCCCTGCCGGCTTGGCTCTGGAATGTCGGTGGTCCGGTGTTGACTTCGAACATGGACAACGAAGTCAACGGATGGGACCCAGCACCGGTCCTGGAGTTGGACCAGCTGCCGCCGGATCCGCTGCCCGCAGAAGACTTCGAGGCGTCCTTTCAGGCGTTGATCCGGGAGTGGGAGCAGCCCGAGTCGATTCCCGAGGAGATCCAGCACGTGGCCCGGTTGCAGCAGCAGCGAGCCGCGCTCGATGCCGAGGAGTCCCGGGCGCTGGCGAACCTGACCCGGTTGAGCCTGGCCGAAGCCGGGCCGCGCGCCGACCGCGGCCTGGTCTACCGATCGCTGTCTGCCGAGCTTGCGCTGGCCTGTCACCTGTCCGATCGCACCTTCCAGGCCCGAATCGGCAACGCGGAGACTCTGGTCCACGACTTCCCGCGGACGCTTGCCGCCCTGGAAACCGGGACGATCGGGGTCGGTCATGCCCGGGTCATCGTCGACGCCGGATCCCCGATCGGCGACCCCGAGCAGCGCGCCCGATACGAAGCCGCGGTCCTCGACCGCGCAGCAGACGTGACCCCGGGGAGACTGCGCAAGCTGGCCCAGGTCGCCGCCGCCCGGCTCGGCGAGCTGACCTTCGAACAGCGCCACCGGATCGCGGTGGAAGACCGGGCGGTTCGCACACAGGAACTCGGCGATGGGATGTCCGAGGTGATCCACACCGTCTCCACCGTGTACGCAGTGGCGATGCTGGACCGGCTCACCGCCCAGGCCAAGGCCGTGCAGGCGGCGAACCCGGATGATTCGCGAACGCTGGATCAGATCCGCGCCGACCTGGCGACGGAGCTGGTGTTGACGGGGCAGCCGACCGGGCACCCGGATGCCCCGCATGCCGCCGGGATCGGCATCCGAGCCGAGGTGTCCATCGTCATCCCGGCACTGACCCTGCTCGGCCGGAGCGACGAGCCGGCGACGATCGCCGGTGCCGGTCCGATTGGACTGGCAGAGGCCGCCCGGCTGGCCTGGGACGCCCCCGTGTTCCTCCGGATCCTCACCCACCCGGTGAACGACCAGGTGCTCGCGGTGGACAGCTACCGACCCTCACGAAAACTGCGCCGCTACATCCACGCCCGGGATGGCCGATGTCGATGTCCGTCCTGCACCCGCGCCGCCAATAGCTCCGATCTCGACCACACCCTCGCCTGGAAGCACGGCGGCAAGACCACGGCCGACAACCTCGCCGCCCTCTGCCCGAAGCACCACACGATCAAACACTTGCCGGGGTGGAGTGTGCGCCAGATCAGTCCCGGGGTGCTGGAATGGACCACCCCGCACGGCATCGTCGCCACCGATTACCCGGACACCCCGATCAAATTCCAGTAGGGCGAGAGATCTCGACAGGCTCGATCAGCGAGTTGGCTCGATCAGCGGGTGGCTCGAACTGCGGCAACTAGGCCTGATCGCGACGCTCCTCGAGATCGGCCTGGAGGCGCCGTATGCGCTCCTGCCGCTTGTGTTCCGCGATCTCCCGCTCGAGGTCCGCCAGCTGCTCCTCGGTCGACTTCGCTGATGATGTCGACGTCGCTGCCGGTTCGGTCGATTCCCAGCGCCGCGGATCACCGAACGAGCCTCGACTGACCGGCGCACTGTACTCACGACCGACCGTGAACCAGATGATGCTTCCGATCAGCGGCAGGAAGATGACCAGAAGCACCCAGGTCAGCTTGGGAAGATGCCGGATCTGATCGTTGTCCTTGGTGATGATGTCGATCAAAGCCGCCAGCACGATGCAGAAGAGCACGAGCGAGAAGATCAGATACATGACGCGAAGTCTAATCAGACCGAACCTCAGACGTGGGTAGATTTCATCAATCGTTGAGAGACGCTCGCGCCCCGTTCACCCAGCTGCCCTGCAGACGCACCTCAGGAGACTGCGGCTGCGTTCCTTCCGACCGAGCCAACGACTGCGTCAAGCGGCGTTCCAGAGGCATCCCGCTTCGCACCCGGCTCCGGCAGGGTTCGCACTGAACCGTCCGCACCGACCGCATACGCCGGCCATTCGCCGACCCAGGCCAGCGCGAGCGTGTCCTCACCCTTCAGGAACGAATGCGCGCGCACGCCCCCGGTTGCCCGGCCCTTGCCGGGGAACTGATCGAAGAACGACACCTTGGCGCGTCCGGGATCTGCCCCGGGAATGGTCTCGCTCGACGTGGACACCGTGACGACGACCGCCGCCTGCGGTGCCACCGACCCGAAGAAGATCACTCGGGCATCCCCATTCACGGAGATACCAGCCACACCACCCGCGGCCACGCCCTGAGGACGCACCTGCGCTGCCGGGAAATGCAGCAGCTGAGCCCCGGAGGTGACGAACACCAATTCGTCGGACTCCCGTCCCTGCGCTGCGCCGATGACTTCGTCGCCGTCCTTCAGTGCGATCACTTCGAACGTGGGCTTGTTCGGGTACGCACCGGTCGCGACTCGCTTCACGACGCCCTGCGCAGTGCCCAGCACGATCGAGTCGGCAGCCTCGAGCGAGACCAGCGCGAGCACCCGTTCTGACTTATCGGTGAGGCCGATGTAGTCGCGGATCTTCGTCCCGGCCCCGAGGTGGATCGAGTTCTGGGGGACCGCGGTCAATCCGACCGGGGAGAACCGGATCAGCCGGCCCTTATTGGTGACCGCCCCAATCTCCGCCCGAGCGGTGGTGGTCAGCGCCGACAGGATGGCGTCGTGCTTGACGCGGCGTGCCGCAGGAGCGGGTGCATCCAACAGATCGTCAGGGATGTCGACCCGCACGGCACGGCCGGTGGTGGACAGGAGCACCCGGCACGGGGCATCCGGAATCTCCAGCACCGGTGCATTCTTCTTGGACGAGGCCGACGCGATACTCGGACGCGCCTCGGTCAGCAGGGTGCGCCGCGGCGTACCGAAACGCTCCGCGACGTCTTGAAGCTCGGTGGCGACCAGCTGCCGAATTCGCGCCGGACTGCCGAGGATCGCCTCGAGTTCCGCGATTTCGGCGGCCAGCTTGTCGCGCTCGGCCTCCAGCTCGATCCGGGAGAACTTGGTCAGTCGGCGCAACCGCAGCTCGAGGATGTACTCGGCCTGAAGGTGGCTGAGGTCGAAGACATCCATCAGGCGCGTGCGCGCCTGCTCGGACTCATCGCTCGCTCGGATCACCTGGATGACCTCGTCAATGTCCAGGATGGCGATCAACAGGCCCTCGACCAGGTGCAGCCGGTCGCGACGCCGAGCGAGACGGAACTCACTGCGGCGGGTGATCACCGACAGCCGGTGGTCGAGGTAGACCTGCAGCAGGTCCTTCAAACCGAGCGTGCGCGGACCGCCGTCGACCAGGGCGACGTTGTTGATCGAGAATCCATCCTCGAGCGGGGTCTGCTTGTAGAGCTGCTCGAGCACCGCCTCCGGGCTGAACCCGGTCTTGATCCCGATTACCATGCGCAGGCCGTGCTTGCGGTCGGTCAGGTCGGTGACATCCGAGATGCCGGACAGTTTCTTGTTCCCGACGCCGTCCTTGATCTTCTCGATCACACGCTCCGGACCGACCAGATAGGGCAGCTCGTGCACGATGATGCCGGTCTTGCGCGCGGTGATCGGCTCGATGGTCACCTTCGCGCGGGTCTTGAACGAGCCACGGCCGGTGGCATAGGCGTCCTTGATGCCGTCCAGGCCGGAGATGATGCCGCCGGTGGGCAGGTCGGGGCCGGGCACGAACGCCATCAGGTCCTCGACGGTCGCATCCGGGTTCTCGAGCAGGTGGGTGGCGGCACCGACGACCTCGACCAGGTTGTGCGGCGCCATGTTGGTGGCCATTCCGACCGCGATGCCGCTCGCCCCGTTCACCAGCAGGTTCGGGAAGGCGGCAGGCAGCACATCGGGCTGCGTGAGCTGGTTGTCGTAGTTGGGAACGAAATCAACGACGTCCTCGTCGAGGGTTTCGGTGAGCGCGAGCGCCGCAGCATCCAGGCGCGCCTCGGTGTAGCGAGGCGCCGCCGGACCGTCGTCGAGCGAGCCGAAGTTACCGTGCCCGTCGATGAGCGGCACCCGCATGGTGAAGTCCTGCGCGAGACGCACCAGTGCGTCATAAATAGCGGTGTCACCGTGGGGATGCAGTTTTCCCATCACCTCACCGACGACACGGGCGGACTTCACATGCCCGCGGTCGGGGCGAAGTCCCATCTCGCTCATCTGATAGAGGATCCGGCGCTGGACCGGCTTCAGCCCGTCACGCGCGTCGGGCAGCGCCCGCGAGTAGATGACGGAGTAGGCATATTCGAGGAATGAGCCCTGCATCTCTGTGGAGACATCGACGTCCTCGATGCGTTCGCCGGAGGAGACGGGGCTGGGATGTTCGGGTGCAGTCATAGGATTGCCAACATGCTACCGGCGCCCAACTCAGACCGGCTGCGCCTTGCCGATGTTCTGTCGGGATGCCTCGATTCCGTGGTGGGTCGCAATACGCGGCTGACGCAGGCCCGGCCCGCGAAGGCGATTGTGCTGCTCGCGGACGGCCTTGGACAGTCGGCGCTGAAGGCCCGGCAGGGGCATGCTCGGTCGCTGGTCGCGGCACAGTCCGGGCCGGATCCGGTGATCGAAGTCGGATTCCCCACGACGACGGCCGCGTCGCTGACCAGCCTGACCACCGGCAGCACGCCGGGAACCCATGGCATCGTCGGCTACTCGGTGCTCGACCCGGACCGGGACCGGATCGTCAACCAGCTGAACGGCTGGGACTCCGGCATGGACCCGTTCACCTGGCAGCGGGTGCCGACGGTGTTCGAGCGGGCAGCGGAGGACGGTGTGCACGCCATCGCGATCGGTCCCGAGCGGTTCCGTCACTCCGGTTTCTCCCGCGCAGCACTGCGCGGCGCCGTCTATCGGGCAGGGGAGACGATCAGCGAACGTCTCGACCAGGCTCGCCGAAGCTTGGACGAGGTCGATCGCGCCGTGCTCTACGTGTACGTGCCGGAGCTCGACAAGGTCGCCCACGCGTCTGGCGTCGAATCCGGGGAGTGGACCGAGGCGCTGGAGGAACTGGATGCCGCCGTCCGCACCTTCTCGAACACCCTGCGGCGCGACGAAGGACTGATCGTGACCGCCGACCACGGCGTGCTCGACGTCCCCGAGCGCAGCCACGTGCTCGTCGACGAGTTGCCCGGCCTGCTCGACGGCGTCCGCCACATCGGCGGTGAGCCGCGCTGCCTCCAGCTGTACTGCGAGCCCGACGCGGATGTCGCCGCGGTCGCCGACCGCTGGCGGGAGTCCGAGGCCGACCGCGCCTGGGTGGCAACCCGCGACGAGGCGATCGCGGCAGGGTGGTTCGGTGCGGTCGACGACGCGGTGCGCGGACGCATCGGCGACGTGCTCATCGCTGCCCGCAAGCGAATCGCGTACTACGACGGCCGGTCCGTTCAAAGCCTGCGCGGCCGCGGCATGGTGGGCCAGCACGGGTCACTCTCGGACGAAGAGTCGCGAGTGCCGTTGTTGCGTTTCGGCGCGTTCGCCAGCTGACCTGAGCCAGCCGACGAGCCAGCTGACCTGATCAGCCGGGTGACTACGCCAGGTCGTCGTCCGAGCGGGCGCCGAAGACGATTTCATCCCAGCTGGGCATCGCGGCGCGACCCTTGCGCGGCTTGTGCACGCTCGATGGCTGTTCCGGCAACGGCTGCGTGTCAGACGGCCGCGCATGCGCAGGCGCATGATCGTCCTCGGACACCCCGTACTCGTCGAGTGGCACGTCAACGAGACGGATGCCTCGACCGGCGGGACGCTGGTCCTCAGGTTCCTCGAACTGGGCAGCCTCGCGCTCTCCGCGACGACGCCGCAGCGCCTCCAGCAGATCGGCGGTCTGACTGAGCGAGCGGGGCTGCTTCTCGGTCACCGGCCCACGAGGCGGCACAGCATCCTGCTGACGCACCGATGGGTGCTGGCTGGGGAAGACGACCTGTTCGATGATCGGCGCCTCGTCCGGGGCATCCGATTGGGTGACGGTGAACGCACCGCTGTCGAAGCGGGTCTGGTCCGGCGTGCTCTCGTCGGTGGGTACGGCGCGCAGCCGGGGAATCAGGGCTCCACGCACTTCGCCCTGCTGCGACAGGGTGATCGCCTCGTTGCCGAGCGGCGCCAGCGCCTGCTTGCGGGGCTCATATTGCCAACGGGCGTCGTGGTCGATCCCGTCCGCGCTGAACGACAGCTTGACGATCCAGCCGGAGTCTTCCTTCCAGCTCGCCCAGCGTTCGCCAGTGGCGGCAAGGCCGTGGAGACGATCGCGGATCACTGAACCGAAGGTCGGACCTTCGCCGAGCGGCTCGGCATCGCTGGCCGTGTGCACGGGCACATTGAGCGCCGACTCGACGATGTACTCGCGTTCGGCGAGCACGGGTCCCTCAAATTTGCGGATGTACTCGATCGGCGCTCCGGTGACACCGGCGACGTCCTCCGCGGACATGCCGGCGCGGATGTGCGCCTGGATCTCGCGCGGTGCCGGCTTGCGACCTGACACGGCTGGCGTGGACGGCTGCTTCAACCGGCTCCGCACCGTGTCGTCGATCGCGATGCGGTAACGATGTCCCTCTTCGGAGGCCGCGAGCAGTGCTCCGCCGTCCACCCCGATGACTTTCAGTTCCTGCATTGATCCGCCTCCGGCTCTGACATTCCGAGGCAAGGATGTCACGGCACACGGCGTTTACTCGGGAATATCCCGGGCGTGCCGGAAGTTGCTTGTGGGACAGTTCTGGCGTGCGAATCGTGAATTGCGTTTCACCGCCAGTTCATGCAAACTGTGCCCGCCGAATTTCAATGAACCAATAGAAGTGGATGGGAATGGCAACCGACTACGACGCCCCGCGCAAGAGCGACGACGACTCCGAGTCGATCGAGGCCCTCAAGGAGCGCGTGCCCGACAAGATGTCGGGGGTCGTGGACGTCGACGACGCCGACAACCCTGGCAGCTTCGAGCTCGCCGGTCAGGATCTTTCTGACCTTGATCTCGACGTTGTCGTCCTGCCCCCGCAGGCTGACGAATTCACATGCGTCAGCTGCTTCCTTGTGAAGCACCGTTCGCAGCTCGACCACGAGGAAAAGCTCGGGCCGATCTGCCTGGAGTGCGCAGCCTAGGCTGCTCGCGATTTCGCCGTACCGATCGCCTCGACGAGCGCCTCCGGGTGTCTCGTCGAGACGATCCAGTACGGCACCGGGTCGCTGTCATCGAGCAGCTCGATCCGCACTACCCCCGAAACCCAGCCCCTGATCAGCAGCCAGGCCCGCGCATCAAGTCGCGGCCCACGCTCCTGCCGGGCATCCTCGCCGTCATGTGCGGTGACCTCGCCTGCCAGCTCGAGCGGCAAGCTCGCCCGCCCAGCCTTGAAGACCGTCTCACTGACCGTCACCGTCGGCGCTGCCGCGATCAGCAGCAGGATGAGTGCGATGTACAGCACGATCCCCGTGATGATGCCCACCAGCAGGTTGATCGGCAGGAAAACCAGAATCGACGCCGGGATGACCAGCGCTGAAGCCAGGTACATCCACGCGCTCGGCCAGAGACGCTCACGGAACAGGATCATGCCTCTATTCGATCAGATCGAGCGGCCTGCTCTCGTCGGGACGCACGTTCAGGCTCATGGCCGTTGTGGGCTAGCCTTCTTCGCGTGACCGATATCGTCGACGTTCTGATCAAGAGCGACCACTTGCCGGAGTATGCCCACCCAGGCGATGCCGGGGCGGATCTCGTCTCGACCATCGACCTCGTTCTGCAGCCGGGGGAGCGGGCGCTGATTCCGACCGGAGTGTCGATCGCGCTGCCCGAGGGTTACGTCGCCTTCGTCGTTCCCCGCAGTGGCCTGGCCACCAAGCACGGGATCACCATTGTGAACAGTCCCGGCACGGTTGACGCCGGCTACCGCGGCGAGCTCAAGGCGACGCTGTTGAACACGGATGCCTCAGAGCCCTACTCAATCTCGGCTGGTGATCGCATCGCCCAACTGATCGTGATGCCCGTGTCCAGGGCGCGCTTCATTCCCGTCGACGAACTCCCCGACAGCCAGCGCGGCGCGGGCGGCTTCGGGTCGACCGGCTACACAGCACCGGACACTCGCACGCAAGAAACAGGAGTAACCGCGTGACCGACGCCCCGCAGGACCCGGACGAGACCACCTCGCCCGCGATCGACCCCGAGAAGTCCGCCCCCGCTGACCGCGACACCGCAGGACCGCTCGATGAGAGCGAAGCGAATGCTGTGCGGCCCTACGTCGATCTCGGCGGAGTGAAGATCGTGCCTCGCCCCGAGCTGCAGCTGCGTCTCGAGGTCGAAGAGGGAACCAAGCGCGTCGTCGCCGTCGGGCTCGACTACGCCGGGTCCACCCTTCAGGTTCAGCCCTTTGCCGCGCCCCGCTCGAGCGGTCTGTGGCACGAGATCCGCGCGCAGATCGGCGAGCAGATCAAGAAGCAGGGTGGCCGCACCACTCAGAAGGACGGCCCGTTCGGCCCCGAACTGCTTGCCGAACTCCCCGTCGTGGCCGGTGCCCCCGGCGCCAGCCGCATGGCCCGGTTCATCGGTGTCGACGGCCCGCGCTGGTTCCTGCGCGGGGTGATCGCCGGTGAAGGCGTGGTCAACCCCGAGGCCGCCGAGAAGATCGAAGACCTCTTCCGCAGTATCGTCGTCGTGCGCGGCAATACGCCGATGCCGCCGCGGGACTTGATCCCGCTGCACATGCCCCAGAACCAGGCCGGCCAGACGCCGACAACACCGACCCAAGCGTGAGCCAGCAGCAGCCAGAGATTCCCGAGCCGTCACAGCCGAACCTGGCCGACGCGCTCAGCGCCGCCGCGCGCAAGTCGGCGTTCGCTCACGTCGAGCCGGGCAAGACGCCCACCGGCCATGACCTGTTCCGCGCCGTCGGCGGTGCACGCGGACTGGTCGAGGCGCTGCTGCCTGGACTGATGTTCCTGGTCGTCTACACGATCACCGAAGACCTGGTGCCCTCGGTCATTGCCCCCGTGGTCATCGCCTTGCTGTTCGTCGCGGTCCGGGTCTTCACTCGTAGCCCCCTGGGTCCGGCCGTGGCCGGTGTCATCGGCGTGGGCGCGTCCGCCGGAGTCGCATTGTTCACCGGCCAGGCCGAGGACAACTTCCTGCTCGGCTTCATCATCAACGGCGCGTCGGTGACCGTCCTGGTGATCAGCCTGGCCGCGCGTTGGCCGTTGATCGGCGTCATCGTCGGCCTGCTGCGTGGGGATGTCTCCGGCTGGCGGAGCGATAAGGCACAGTTCCGTGTGGCCGTCGTCGCGACGCTGCTGTGGATAGGTGTGTTCTCGCTGCGACTCGCGGTTCAACTGCCGCTGTACCTCGCATCCCAGACGCAGGCGCTGGCCGCGACCAAACTGCTGATGGGGGTGCCGCTGTACGCGGCGACACTGTGGGTCACCTGGCTACTGGTGCGCGCCGCGTACACGCCGGTCGAATCCAAGGATTGAGACATCCGCCCTGCTATGTTTATCTTGACATCAAGATAAATTGACCGGTTTTGGGAGCGCGCCACGCCCGTGGCAGCCACCCGGAACGGGCTTAGGCTTGGCTTGCTGGCGGACGTCGCGGCGGCAAGGATGAGTTCGAGTCAGCAAGGGAGACGGCACAGTGCCCAGTATCAATAGCTTCGGGTCGAAAGACACCCTCACCGTCGGGTCGACCGACTACCAGGTATTCCGCATCGACAAGGTCGCGGGCTACGACAAGCTTCCGTTCAGCCTGAAGGTGCTGCTCGAGAACCTGCTTCGCACCGAGGATGGCGCGAACGTCACCAAGGCGCAGATCGAGGCGCTCGGGTCCTGGGTGCCATCCGCCGAGCCGGACACCGAGATCCAGTTCACGCCCGCGCGCGTGGTCATGCAGGACTTCACCGGCGTGCCCTGCATCGTCGACCTCGCCACCATGCGTGAAGCGATCGTGGAACTCGGTGGCGACGCCAAGAAGGTGAACCCCCTCGCTCCCGCCGAACTGGTCATCGACCATTCCGTCATCGCCGACCTGTTCGGTACCCCGAACGCACTCGAGCGCAACGTTGAGATCGAGTACGAGCGCAACGGTGAGCGTTACCAGTTCCTCCGCTGGGGCCAGACTGCCTTCGAGGACTTCAAGGTCGTCCCGCCGGGAACCGGCATCGTGCACCAGGTCAACATCGAGTACCTGGCCCGGGTCACCTACACCCGTGAGGTCGACGGCGCACTGCAGGCTTACCCCGACACGCTGGTCGGCACCGACTCGCACACCACCATGGTCAACGGCCTCGGCGTGCTCGGCTGGGGCGTCGGCGGCATCGAAGCCGAGGCGGCCATGCTCGGCCAGCCGGTGTCGATGCTGATCCCCAAGGTCGTCGGTTTCAAGCTCAAGGGCTCGATCCCCACCGGCGTCACCGCCACCGACGTGGTGCTCACCATCACGCAGATGCTGCGCAAGCACGGCGTGGTCGGCAAGTTCGTCGAGTTCTACGGCGACGGCGTCGCGCAGGTGCCGCTCGCCAACCGCGCCACCATCGGCAACATGAGCCCGGAGTTCGGCTCCACCGCGGCGATCTTCCCGATCGACGAGGTCACCCTCGACTACCTGCGCCTCACCGGCCGCAGCGCCGAGCAGGTGAAGCTCGTCGAGGAGTACTCCAAGCTGCAGCAGCTCTGGCACAACCCCGCCAACGAGGCGACCTACAGCGAGTACCTCGAACTCGACCTCGCCACCGTCGTCCCATCGATCGCCGGACCGAAGCGGCCGCAGGACCGCATCGAGCTGAGCGAGTCGAAGACCCAGTTCGAGAAGGACCTCAACGACTACGCGGCCATCGAGCACGACATCGTCGACCTCGAGGTTGCCGAGTCCTTCCCGGCATCCGACCCGCCAGGGAACACTCCGGAGACCGAGTACAGCTCGCACCACCACACGCACCGCAGCCACGCTCCGGCTACCGTGTCGAAGCCCAGCCGGGTCAGCCTCGCTGAGTCCGGTGAGAGCTTCGTGCTCGACCACGGAGCGGTCACCATCGCGGCGATCACATCGTGCACCAACACGTCGAACCCTTCGGTGATGATGGCGGCTGGCCTGCTCGCCCGGAACGCGGCGAAGAAGGGCCTCAAGTCGAAGCCGTGGGTGAAGACCACGCTCGCTCCCGGCTCCAAGGTCGTCACCGACTACTACGAGAAGGCAGGCCTGACCGACGACCTGGAAGCGCTCGGCTTCTACACCGTCGGCTACGGCTGCACCACCTGCATCGGCAACTCGGGCCCGCTCGCCGACGAGATCTCGCAGGCGATCAACGAGAACGACCTGGCCGTGACAGCGGTACTGTCCGGTAACCGCAACTTCGAGGGTCGCATCAACCCCGACGTGAAGATGAACTACCTCGCCAGCCCGCCGCTGGTAATCGCTTACGCCCTGGCCGGGTCGATGAACTTCGACTTCGAAAAGGACGCGCTCGGCACCGACGGCGACGGCAACGAGGTGTACCTGAAGGACATCTGGCCGGACTCGGCCGAGGTGCAGAAGGTCATCGACGAGTCGATCTCGACCGACATGTTCGACCACCAGTACGCCGGCGTGTTCGACGGTGACGAGCGCTGGCGTTCGCTGCCCACCCCGACCGGTGACGTGTTCGAGTGGGACGACAAGTCGACCTACGTGCGGAAGCCCCCGTACTTCGACGGCATGACCCTGGAGACCACCCCGGTCACCGACATCAGCCGTGCTCGGGTGCTGGCAAAGCTAGGTGACTCGGTCACCACGGACCACATCAGCCCCGCTGGCAACATCAAGGCCGACAGCCCGGCCGGTCACTACCTCGCCAGCCACGGCATCGACCGTAAGGACTTCAACTCCTACGGTTCGCGCCGCGGCAACCACGAGGTCATGATCCGCGGCACGTTCGCGAACATCCGTTTGAAGAACCAGCTGCTGGACGGCGTCGAGGGTGGCTACACCCGCGACTTCACCCAGCCGGACGCACCGCAGTCCTTCATCTACGACGCCAGCCAGAACTACCAGGCCGCCGGCACCCCGCTGGTCGTGCTCGGTGGCAAGGAGTACGGCTCGGGCTCCTCACGCGACTGGGCAGCCAAGGGCACCAGCCTGCTGGGCGTGAAGGCCGTCATCACCGAGAGCTTCGAGCGCATCCACCGCTCGAACCTGATCGGCATGGGCGTTGTCCCGCTGCAGTTCCCTGCAGGCGAGACCTGGGCGTCGCTCGGCCTCGACGGCACCGAGATCATCAGCATCTCGGGGCTCACCGAGCTGAACGAGGGCCGCACCCCGAAGACGGTGCACGTCACTGCGGAACCGAGCGAGCACTCGCCGGCGGGCAAGCAGACGATCGAGTTCGACGCGGTCGTCCGAATCGACACCCCCGGTGAGGCGGACTACTACCGCAATGGCGGAATCCTGCAGTACGTGCTCAGGAGCCTCGTCTAAGATTCTGACGCTATGACCCTTCTCGAGACCATCCACGGTCCTCGTGATCTCGACGGACTCTCCTCCGCGCAGCTGAAACAGCTCGCGGAGGAGATCCGCCATTTCCTGGTCGCCGAGGTCTCCAAGACCGGCGGCCACCTGGGCCCGAATCTGGGCGTGGTGGAGCTCACGATTGCCATCCACCGCGTATTCAAGTCGCCGAACGACGCGATCGTCTTCGACACCGGACACCAGAGTTACGTGCACAAACTGCTGACCGGTCGGCAGGACTTCAGCCTGCTCCGGCAACGCGGCGGACTCGCCGGCTACCCGCAACGCTCCGAGTCCGAGCACGACATCGTCGAGTCCTCACACGCGTCCAGCTCGCTGAGCTGGGCGGACGGCATCTCGCGCGCGTTCGCGATGACCGGGCAGGACAAGCGCCACGTCGTCGCCGTGGTCGGTGACGGGGCGCTCACCGGCGGCATGACCTGGGAAGCGCTGAACAACATCAGCGATGACAACAGCCGCAACCTGGTCATCATCGTCAACGACAACGGTCGCTCCTACGCGCCCACTATCGGTGGCATGGCGCGTTTCCTGAACAGCGTGCGCACCCGGCCGACCTACAAGGACCTGTACGTCTCGTCGCGGAAACTCTTCGACCGGCTCGGCAAACCGGGACGCGCGTTCTACCGCGGCACGCGCGGTGCGCTGCACGGATTCCTCAGTCGCGGGTCCAACTACCAGGGGCTGTACTCGAACCTCGACATCAAGTACCTCGGCCCCGTCGACGGTCACGACATCGGTGCCCTCCGGGAGGCGCTGCAGCAGGCGAAGAACTACTCGGCGCCGGTGATCGTGCACGTGATCACCCGCAAGGGGGAAGGGTACGAACCGGCGCTGTCGGATGTCGCGGACCAGTTCCACGCCGTCGGCCAGATCGATCCCGAGACGGGGGAGCCGATCGAGGCCAGCAAGCCGTCCTGGACGTCGGTATTCGCCGATGAGATTGTCAAGCTGGCCGAGAAGAACCCCCGCATCGTCGGCATCACTGCCGCCATGCTCCGGCCCACCGGGCTGCACAAGCTCGCCGAGCGTTTCCCCGACCGGGTCTTCGACGTCGGCATCGCCGAGCAGCACGCGGTGACCTCGGCCGCGGGACTCGCCTTCGGCGGCCTGCACCCGGTGGTCGCGGTGTACGCGACGTTCATGAACCGGGCCTTCGACCAGGTGCTGATGGATGTCGCCCTGCACAAAGCCGGCGTCACCTTCGTTCTGGACCGCGCTGGCGTCACCGGGCCGGATGGCCCGAGCCACCATGGCATGTGGGACCTGGCCTTGCTGCAGGTGGTGCCCACCATCCGCATCGCGGCGCCCCGCGACTCGGACGCGCTTCGGGAGCAGCTCGGCGAGGCTGTCGCGGTGACCGAGGCACCTACCGTGGTGCGCTTCGCGAAGGGCTCAGTTGGCACGCAGTTCCCCGCATTGCGTCGCACGGCAGACGGTGTGGACGTGTTGCGCGACGGTGAAGGCCGCGACGTGCTGATCGTCACGGTCGGGCCGATGGCGAAGCTCGGACTGGAGGTCGCCGAACGGCTGGCAGCCCAGGGGATCGGCGCGACCGTGGTCGACCCCCGCTGGGTCGTTCCGGTTCCTGCGAGCGTCGTCGACTTCGCCCGCGAGCACCGCATCGTGATCACCATCGAGGACGGTGTCAGGGTCGGTGGCGTGGGCACACGCATCCGCCAGGTGCTGCGTGAGGCGGGCGTCGACACGGCCGTGGACGAGCTCGGGTTGCCGGATGCCTTCCTCGACCACGCGACCCGCGACGAGATTCTCGCTGACGCCGGGCTCACCGCGCAGCACATCGCCCGCGACATCGTCGCGCAGGTGCTCGGCATCCGGATCCCGATCGCGCGACCGCTCACCGCAGCGCAGGCGGCCGCGCTGAACACCGGCCCGATCGGCACCCAGCCTTAACCGCTGATCGAGCCTTCCTGCTGATCGAGCCTGCCGAGATCTCGACAAGCTCGATCAGCGGGGAGGCAGGGGTTAGGCCACGCCCTTGATCGGCGGGTGGTGGAAGGTGTCACCGAACACGCGTTCGCTGGCACCGGTCCGGTCCAGGTACGGCGTCGCACCACCCATCTGGAACGGCCAGCCGGCACCGAGGATCATGCACAGGTCGATGTCCTCGGCTGCTTCGACGACGCCGTCCTCAAGCATTCGGTGAATCTCGTCGGCCAGCCCGTCCTCGAGCCGGCGCAGGATCTCGGCCTCGCTCATCGGACTGGTGCCGCCACGGACGATCTTCTCGGCCTGCTTGTCGACGCCCTTGATCTTGCCCTTGCCGTCACGATCGAAGATCCGACCATGCTCGGCGAGCTCATGCAGGTTCTCGCTGCGGTAGAACCGGTCGGGGAAGGCAGCATGGTGAGTGTCCAGCACGTGCGCGCCGACCTTCAGACCGACCAGCTCGAGCAGCTCGAAAGCGCTCATCGGCAGGCCGAGCGGGGCAATCGCCTTGTCGACGGTCTCAAACGGCGTGCCGGTATCGACCGCGTGCATGGCCTCACCGAGTACCTTGGCGAGCACCCGGTTCACAACGAAGCCCGGTGTGTCGGCGGTGATCACGGCATTCTTCTTGAGCGCCGCTGCGGTGACCATGGCGGTGCTAAGAACTGCATCGCTCGTCGCATCTGTCTTCACCACCTCGATCAGCGGCATCACCGCGACCGGGTTGAAGAAGTGGAAGCCGACCAGGCGTTCCGGATGCGCCAGCTCGGCGCCGATCGCGGTCACCGACAGTGACGAGGTGTTGGTCGCCAATACGGCATCCGGGGAGATGTACTTCTCGATCTCGGCGAACACCTGCTGCTTGACGCTGAGCTCCTCGAACACGGCCTCGATCACCCAGTCGCAGTCGGCGAAGTCCGCCTTGTTCGTGGTGCCGGTGACCAGCGCGCGAAGCCGGTTGGCCTCATCGGCGTTGATCCGGTCTTTGCGAAGTAGGGCGTCAATCTCGTCGCGGATGTACTCGAGTCCCTTGTCAACGCGTGTCTGATCGAGGTCGGTGATGACCACCGGCACCTGCAGGCGACGGACGAACAGCAGTGCGAACTGGCTGGCCATCAGTCCCGCTCCGATCACACCGACCTTGGTGACCGGTCGGGCGAGCTCCTTTTCGGGCGCTCCGGCGGGCCGTTTCGCTCGCTTCTGCACCAGGTTGAAGGCGTAGATGCTTGCCCGGAACTGGTCGCCGGCGATGAGGTCGGCGAGGACCTCGTCTTCGGCGGCGAATCCGGTGGCCTTGTCGGTGTTCTTCGCTGCCTTGAGCAGGTCAAGGGCACGGTACGGGGACTTCGCTACCGTGCCGATCTTCGACTCGAGCATCTTCCGCGCGATGCCGACCGCGGCATCCCACTTCACCGCCCGCTCGATCTTGCCCGGCTGGTTGGGACGCTTTACCGTGAGCCGGCCGGAGAGCACGTCATCGGCCCACCGGATCGAGTTCTCGAGGAAGTTGACCGGGCCGAACATGGCATCCGCAATACCCAGCTCGAGGACCTCGTTGCCCTTCAGGGTGCGGTTGTTCTTCAGCGGGTTCTCGATGATGACCTTGAGCGCATTCTCGATGCCGATCAGGTTCGGCAGCAGCCAGGCGCCACCCCAGCCGGGAATCAGCCCGAGGAAGACCTCGGGCAGCGCGAACGCGGGAATCGAGCTGTCCACCGTGCGGTAGTCAGCGTTCAGGGCGATCTCCACGCCACCGCCGAGAGCCAGGCCGTTGATGAAGACGAATGAGGGAACCCCCAGTTCGCCGAGCTTGCCGAGCACCTGGTGACCCAGCCGGCCCATCTGCAGGCCGGTCTCCCGGTCTGGGATGTCGCCCACCCGCGACAGGTCAGCGCCTGCCGCGAGGATGTACGGCTTGCCGGTCACCGCGACCCCGGCGATCTCGCCGCGGGCGGCGCGCTCAGCGAGCGAATCGAGCACCGACCCGAACTCCATCAGGGTCTGCGGGCCGAGCGTGTTTGGGCGGGTGTGGTCGCGACCGTTGTCGAGGGTGACCAGCACGAGCGTCCGCCCGCCTGAGATCGGGATGTCCCGGGTGTAGGAATGCGTGATCACCTCATCGGTGGCGAGCCCTTGCAGCCGGTCGAACTCAGCGTCGTTTCGCATAACCGTGGTCACTTGGTCGCTCCCTTGCGCTTGCCGGTGTAGTGCGGGTTCTCCCAGATCACCGAGCCGCCCTGGCCGAGGCCGACGCACATGGCGGTCAGCCCGAAGCGCACCTCGGGGTGTTCCTCGAACTGGCGGGCGAGCTGGATCATCAGCCGAACCCCGGAGGAGGCCAGCGGGTGCCCGATGGCGATCGCGCCGCCCCACTTGTTCACCCGGTCGTCTTCGTCGTCGATGCCGAAGTGGTCGAGGAACGAGAGCACCTGCACCGCGAACGCCTCGTTCAGCTCGAACAGGCCGATGTCCTCAATCGTCAGACCGGCCTTCCGCAGCGCCTTCTCGGTGCTCGGCACCGGCCCGATGCCCATGATCTCCGGCTCGACACCCGCGAATGCGAAGCTCACGAGCCGCATCTTCGGAGTAAGGCCGTAGGTCTTCAGCGCGTCACCGCTCGCGATGAGCGACGCCGTGGCGCCGTCATTCAGCCCGGAGGAGTTGCCGGCCGTGACTCGACCGTGAGTCCGGAACGGGGTCTTCAGCTGAGCGAGCCCCTCGAGCGTGGTGTCCGGTCGGAGCGCCTCGTCCCTGGTTGCCAGCCCCCATCCTTCGTCGCTGCGAATCGCGACCGACACGAGGTCGGGCTGCAGCTTGCCTGCCTCGTAAGCCGCGGCAGCCTTGTGCTGGCTCGCCATCGCGAACAGGTCGGAGCGTTCCTTGGTCAGCTCGGGGAAGCGGTCGTGGATGCGTTCCGCGGTCTTGCCCATGTTCAGCGCATCCTCGCTGACCAGTCGTTCGGCGAGGAACCGGGGGTTCGGATCGGCGCCGAAGCCCATCGGGTGCCTGCCCATGTGCTCAACTCCACCGGCGATGGCGAGGTCATAGGCGCCGAACGCGATTGCGCCCGCGGTGGTCGTCACACTGGTCATCGCGCCGGCGCACATGCGGTCGATCGCATATCCCGGCACGCTGCGGGGGAGACCGGCCAGCAGGGCGGATGTCCGTCCGATTGTGAGTCCCTGGTCGCCCTGCTGGGTGGTCGCTGCGATGGCGACGTCATCGATGCGGTCCTTGGGAACCTGCGGGTTCCGTTCCAGCACCCCGATCATTGCCTTGACGATCAAGTCGTCGGCACGGGTCTGCCAGTACATCCCCTTCTCGCCCGCTCGTCCGAACGGTGTTCGCATCCCGTCGACGAAGTACACATCAGTTCGTTCAGCCACGTTGCCTCCCAGGAGATCTTGATGATCACGATCCTAGGGAGGGGCGATTGGGCGGGGGAATCCGTTGATTCTTCCTACGAAGCGGTTTCCACCGGACCCTCGCCTGTTTGGGCCGCTTCGACAAAGGCCTGGGCGATTCGTGGTGCAGTTGCGTCAATCTGCCAGCCCCGGGCGCCCAGCTCGCCGAGCGCGGCGGCGATCGAGTCGACGGTCACTTCCTCCGGCGGCGTCCAGGCCAGCCGTCGCAAAGTCTCCGGAGTCAGCAGGTTCTCGACCGGGACTTCCACCTCGCTGGACAGTTCACCGATCGCCGCGCGCGCTCGCTTCAGTCGACGGTCGGCATCGGGGTTCTTCTCCGCCCAGGCCCGGGGTGGCGGAAGGGCGTCGTTGTTGGTTCGCAACACCGGCAGGTCCTCGGTGGTGAGCCCTGCCTCAACGGCGTCCCACCAGCGATCCAGCTGGCTGCGACTGGCCCGGCCACTGAACTCTTTGAGCGCCGCAAGCTCATTCTTGGTCTTCGGCAGGGCCCGGGCAGCTGACACCAACGAGGAATCCGGCACCAACCGGCCCGGGGCGACGTCGATCTCGCGCGCGTAGGCGTCGCGCGCTGCCCACAGTTCACGGGCGACGGCAAGATTGCGGATGCCGCGGATCGAGTGCACCCCGGAGAGCCTGCGCCACGGTTCCGCCCGAACGACTTTCAGGTCGCGCGCCAGGGTCGCGTCGAACTCCTGCCTGGCGATCTCGGTCTTGCCGGCCTTCTCAAGCAGGTCGGCGATGGCGTCGCGCAGGTCGGGAAGCAGCTCGACATCCAGCGATGCGTACACCAACCAGGCTTGGGGCAGGGGACGGGTCGACCAATCGGCTGCCGAGTGCTCCTTGGCCAAATGGATGCCGAGCAGTGCCTCGACCACCGTGCCAAGCCCGACACGGGGGAGGCCGAGCAACCGGGCGGCGAGCTCGGTGTCGAACAGGTGCTTCGGATCCAGCCCGACCTCACGCAGGCAGGTGAGATCCTGGCTGGCGGCGTGCAGGATCCACTCTTCGTCGGCAATCAGGTCATTGAGTTCGGTGAACTCACCGATCGCGGGCGGGTCGAACAGGAAGGTGCCTGCGTCACGTCGGTACACCTGGATCAGGTAGGCACGCTGCGAGTACTTGAACCCAGACGCGCGTTCAGCGTCGATCCCGATCGGTCCATGGCCGTCGGCGATGACCGACAGCGCCTCCAGGTATCCCTCGTGGGTGTCGATGACCGAGATGGCATCGCCGGCCGACGGACTACTTGTCACCGCGGGCCATTCGGCGTGCAGACAACAGACTCACTCCTTCTCCCACCGGCGGTAGACCCGCCAGCATGCACAACAGCTCACTCCAGCCTTCCACATGTGCGGCGAGGTCGGTTTCGTCCGGGCTCCAGGAGGCCCGGAGTTCCAGCTGTGCGCCGCTGCCCTGCTCGGCAAGTTCGCCGTAGCCGGTCGACAGCACCTTCGTCGCGGTTCCCGCCGCGGAATGGTACTTGGCCCCGCGGGTGTCGAGCGCGTCCATCAGCCACGACCAGGTGACATCGGCGGTGAAGGGATCGAGGGCGATCTCCAGCTCAAGCGGGGCCTGGGCGAAGCACACCACGCGGAACGGTCCGCCCCACGCCTCCGGCTCTTCCGGGTCGTAGAGCAGGATGAACCGGCCGGTGCCGAGTTCCTCATTGGCGTGAGCCGAGGGCGTGACATCCGCCGCCAGCGCAAGCGAAAAAGGCGCGAGGCGGCCGGGCGACTCGATCTCGGTAACGGTCAGTTCGCTGCGGACATTCGCACGCCGCACTGCCTCGACGGCCGCGCGGAATGGGGCGGGCAGCGCTGTCCCGTCTTGCTGTTCAGGCACGAGGGCAGACTATGGTTTCTCGATACCATCTGTGCTGAGGCTCGCCGTCGCCGGGGAGCAATACGGAAGGATGCAGATGGCCTCGTACCGATCCTCTCGCGGATCGCGAGCCGGCGTTGCCGCGGCGGTTCTGCTCGGGGGTGCCGCAGTGCTGGCAGCGGCATCGAGCGCGGTGCTCGCCGTGGTCGTCGCCCGCAAGGTCGTCACCCCGCCGAAGAAGGCAGTCGAGGACCTGCGGGTACTGGCCGTTGACCTTGACGCGGCCACCATCGCGCTGCAGCGCACCGACGAGTCTGAGGTCGCGGGCACCTATAGTTTCTGGTTCGACACCGACCGGCACGCGATCGTCGGCGAGGTCATCGAACGCACCGACACTTCGGTGATTCGACGCATTGAGAAGGCGGATGACCCGGCCCTTGCCGCGGCACAACGTGGACGGCTGGGCGCCTGGGTGTACCGGCATCCGAACGACCTGCACCTTCCATACGAGGACGTCGAGGTGCAGACCACACTCGGTCCGGCGCCGGCATGGCTGATTCCCGCCCAGGAGAGCTCCGGCCGCTGGGTGATCCAGGTGCACGGCAGGGGCGTGCGCCGCGAAGAGGCACTGCGAGCCGTGCCGGTGTTCCGGGATGCCGGCTACACGTCGCTGCTGATCTCGTACCGCAATGACTCGGATGCGCCGAACAGCGTCGACGGCCGGTATGCGCTCGGCGCGGTGGAATGGCTCGACGTCGAAGCAGCCATCCGCTTCGCGCTCGATCGCGGTGCGACGAGCATCGTGCTGATGGGCTGGTCGATGGGTGGAGCCCTCGTCCTGCAGACGATGTCACGCTCACCGCTTGCTCACACGGTCGACGGCATCGTTCTCGAGTCTCCGGTCGTGGACTGGGTGACCACGCTGACCTACCAGGCGGATTTGCTGCGCCTGCCGCCGTACATCCGCGACGCCGCGCTGGCGCTGATCGGCACCAAGTGGAGCCGTCGGCTGACCGGGCTGGAGGAGCCGATCGATTTCACCAAGCTCGACTTCGTGCGCCGCGCCAGCGAGCTGAACACGCCGATCCTGCTGCTGCACAGCGACGACGACGGGTTTGTGCCATCCACCGCTTCCCGGGCCCTAGCTGGTGCCCGCCCGGACATCGTCCGCTACTGGCCCTGGCACACCGCCAGGCACACCCGGCTGTGGAACTTCCACTCCAAGCGCTGGAACGCGGAGATCACCAGCTGGCTCGAAACCCTGAGCGAGACTGAGCCCGAGACTCAGGCGAGCTGACTCGGGGCGAAGCGGTTCAGGCTGCGGTCTTCTCGCGGATCTGCCGCTTCACCCGGCCGAGCATGGCGGACATCCCGCGCATCCGCAGCGGGCTGACGACCTTGGTCAGCCCGATGTCGAGCGGGTAGTCGTCGGGGATGCCCAACACCGCGTCGGCGGGAAGACCGCTGATGCCCTGCGCGAGGATTGACGCGAACCCGCGCGTGGTCGGCGCCTCGGCCGGCGCAGTCGCGTGCATGTGCACGACGTGGTCGGCGTCGACCTCGACGAAGATGTAGACCGGCGACTGGCACTCGATCACACGTTCAAATAGGTCGGGGTGATCTTCGTATGCCGCAGGCAGTGCCGGCAATTCGTTGGAGAACTCCAGCAGCAACTGCAGGCGGTCACGCTCCTCGAGGGCGAGGAAGTCGTCGCGGATTTCGGCGAGGCTCTCAGGTAGTGCGGTAGACATCAGGACTCCGATCAGCGAGTGGGGAGTTCGCCCGGTTCGGTGCCGACGACAATCGGTACGCGTACGGCGCTGCCCCACTCGGTCCAGGAACCGTCGTAGTTGCGCACCTTCGGCAGGCCGAGCAGGTGCGTGAGCACGAACCAGGTGTGCGCGGACCGTTCACCGATCCGGCAGTAGGCGATCACGTCGTCGGCATCGCCCAGGCCGGCACCGTCACGGTACAGGCTGTTCAGCTCGCCGACGGAGCGGAAGGTGCCGTCCTCGGCTGCTGCCTTGCCCCACGGCACGCTCTGCGCGGTCGGGATGTGGCCGGCACGAAGGGCGCTCTCCTCGGGGTAGGCGGGCGCCGTGGTGCGCTCACCGGAGTACTCCTCGGGCGAGCGCACGTCGATGAGCGGCTTGCCGAAGTGGTCGAGCACATCCTGCTTGAACGCGCGGACGGTGCGGTCGTCGCGGGCGACGACGGGGTAGTCGGTCGGGGTCGGCTGCGGAACCTCGGTGGTCAGTTGCCGACCCTCGGCGATCCACTTGTCGCGGCCGCCGTCGAGGAGGCGCACGTCGGCGTGCCCGAACAGCGTGAACACCCAGAGCGCGTACGCCGCCCACCAGTTGCTCTTGTCGCCGTAGATGACCACGGTGGTGTCGCGGGCGATCCCCTTCGACGACAGCAGCGCGGCAAACCGCTCGCCGTGCACGAAATCGCGGGCCACCGGGTCGTTGAGGTCGGTGTGCCAGTCGATCTTCACCGCGCCGGGGATGTGACCGGTCTCGTAGAGCAGCACGTCCTCGTCGGATTCCACGACCACGAGGCCATCGGCGCCGAGGTTTTCCGCCAGCCACTCGGTGCTCACCAGACGTTCCGGGTGGGCGTACTCGGCGAACTTCTCGGAACGATCGACCGCAACGGTCATTTCTACCTCCTGGGTTGGGCCCCGATCGGGCTACGCACTAGCACCATTCTCTCGCCCGATAGGCTGAAACGGTTGCCCTGCGCGCCAATGCACGGCGCACGCTGCTCCTAAAACTCTGACATACAGCGAGGCCCCCGTATGACATCCGACCAGAAGCTCGCCCTCGCCCGCCTGGTCGACCGGTCACCGTCACTGTCGGGAACCGAAATTGCGGCACAGCTGGTCCCGCCGCGGCAGTTCCAGCACGCCACGCTGGACAACTACGTCCCGGATGCCGATTACCCCTCGCAGTCCGAGGCGGTCGACGCGGTGCGCGGCTTCCTGCAGAGCTGGAAGCCCTCCGGCGGTGGCCTGTTCTCCCGGCGCAAGTCCACCCCGCCGCTGCCCGGCCTGTACCTTGACGGCGGCTTCGGCGTCGGCAAGACCCACCTCCTCGCCGCCCTCTGGCATGGCGCGCCCGGCCGCAAGTACTTCGGCACTTTCATTGAGTACACCGCGCTGATCGGCGCGCTCGGCTACCAGCAAGCCGTGCAACTGCTGCGCGGAGCGACCCTGATCGCCATCGACGAGTTCGAACTGGATGACCCGGGCGACACCATGATGATGACGCGGATGCTGGGCGAGCTGATCGACTCCGGCAGTCGGGTCGCCGCAACCTCGAACACGCCGCCGAACGCCCTCGGTGAAGGCCGGTTCGCGGCATCCGATTTCCTGCGTGAGATCCACGCCATGTCCTCCCGGTTCCGCACCATCCGGATCGACGGCCTGGACTACCGGCGTCGCGCGATCGAGGGTCACGCGGTCAGCCTCGGCAACGCCGAGTTCGACGCCGCCGTGAAGGGCCTGCCGCGTGGCAGCACGGTCGATGACTTCGACGCGGTCCTCAGCCACCTGGCCACGATCCACCCGTCGAAGTACGTGAAGCTCGTCGAGGGGCTGCCCGCGATTGCGTTGAAGGACGTGCGGCAGATCACCGCGCAGACCGACGCGTTGCGCCTGGTCGCGTTCATCGACCGGCTCTACGACGACCAGGTGGAGATCGTGGCCAGCGGCACACCACTGGATCAGGTGTTCGCCGACGACATGCTTGGCGGCGGCTATCGCAAGAAATACCTGCGGGCGATCTCCCGAATGATCGCGCTCACCACCGGGCAACCACAGTAACGGCGAGCACGCACCGGACGAGCCTCCGATAGCATCGGGGGAGGTGAGCCGGGAAGTCTGGTCGGCCTGCGGTGATAGGCCGCAGTCATTGCCATCAGCCCTGCCCGGAGTTCTCACATGACGACATCCCCTGACGCCGCCTACAGCCGGTTCCGCGAGTCCCTTCGCATCGAAGACATCCTGCGCAAGGAGACCGTTGGCGGCATCATCCTGCTGGTCGCCGCGGCACTGGCGCTGATCTTCGCCAACTCCGGCCTCGCCGACGCCTACTACGCGCTGCGCGACCTGCACGTCGGTTTCGTCGTGGGGGACTGGCAGTGGGAGATCAGCCTCGGTCACCTTGCGGCGGACGGGCTGTTGGCGATCTTCTTCTTCCTCGTCGGGCTGGAACTGAAGCGGGAACTCGTCGCCGGTGAGCTGCGCAATCCCCGTGCTGCCCTCGTGCCCGTGGTCGCGGCGTTCGGTGGCGTGCTGGTCCCCGCGCTGATCTTCCTCGCGCTGAATGCGCCGTCAGGCGGAGAGGCGCAGCGTGGCTGGGCGATCCCCGTCGCGACCGACATTGCATTCGCGCTTGCCGTCCTCGCGGTCGTGGGCACCTGGCTGCCCGCCGCGATGCGCACCTTCCTGCTCACCCTGGCGGTCGTCGACGATCTGATCGGCATCACCATCATCGCGATCTTCTACGCGACCGATCTGCAGCCGGCTTACCTGATCGCCGCCCTTCTCGGCGTGCTCGTCTTCGGCGTGATCGCCCAGAAGTATGCGGTGCTGTTCCACGTGCGCTCGTCGGCGGCCTGGTTCATCCTGTTGCCGATCGGAATCGTCGTCTGGGCGCTGATGTACCAATCGGGCATTCACGCCACCGTCGCCGGCGTGCTGCTGGCGCTGACGGTGCCGGTGAAGCGGAGCCGTCGGGTGCAGGAGGCTGCGCGGGCACACGGGCATCAGGATGCCGAGAACGGGCCAGGCCTCGCCGAGCTGTTCGAGCACCGTTTCCGGCCCATCTCGACCGGCGTGGCTGTGCCGGTGTTCGCCTTCTTCTCGGCGGGCGTCACGATCGGTGGCATCGAAGGATTTCTGGCCGCGCTCACTTCCACGGTCACTCTCGGAATCATCGTGGCCCTGGTGGCGGGCAAGACGATCGGCATCGTCGGCGCCACCTGGCTGGTCACCCGGTTCCGCGGGGTTTCGATCGGCCGGGGGATGGCATGGGTCGATGTCCTCGGCCTGGCTGTGCTCGGCGGAATGGGCTTCACCGTCTCGCTGCTGATCGCTGAACTGAGCTTCGGCATGAGCGGTGTCCTCGCCGACAACGCGAAGATCGGTGTGCTGGTGGGGTCAGGCCTTGCCGCGATCATCGCCGCGATCCTGCTCGGGGCGCGCAACCGGCGCTACCGGCAGCTGCGTGCCGAAGAGAAGGTCGACGCCGACCGCGACGGCATCCCCGACGCCTTCGAAACTCCCTGACGCGTACCTGCGCGGTGCGCGCCCCGGAATTGCGCGAAACACGATGTTTACATCCGGCGGGCGTCCGTAACACTCGCGAAACCGAGCACGCGCGTACCTGAAATCTGACGGTTCCAAACTGGCACTGTTCCGACGCGACCAGTCGCGGAGAGACATCCGGCACAACCCGTAACCGTTAGGAATCGAAATGGATACCGGCAATCTCGCGTGGGCGATCACCGCCACCGCCTTGGTGCTCTTGATGACGCCGGGAGTGGCGTTCTTCTACGGCGGCCTGGTCAAGGCCAAAAGCGTCGTCAGCATGATGATGATGAGCTTCGGGGCGCTCGGCCTCGTCAGCGTCCTGTGGATCTTGTACGGCGCGAACATGTCCGTAGCCGACTCGGTGTGGGCCTTCGCAGGCAACCCGTTCTCCGACTTCGGCCTGGCCGCAGCAGACAATGAAACCCTCGTCGGCGCCGCGTACGGTGCGACGTTCGCGATCATCACCATCGCACTGATCTCCGGCGCGATCGCCGACCGGGCGAAGTTCGGGTCCTGGATGATCTTCGCGGGAATCTTCGCCACCCTGGTGTACTTCCCGGTGGCGGCCTGGGTCTGGGGCGGAGGGTGGATCTTCAACCTCGGCGAGATGATGGGACTGCCGGCGGTCATCGACTACGCAGGCGGCACGGCGGTGCACATCAATGCGGGCGCCGCGGCACTCGCCCTGGCTCTGGTGCTCGGCAAACGTGCCGTGTTCCAGAAGGGCGCGCACAAGCCGCACAACGTGCCGTTGACGCTGCTCGGTGCCGCGATCCTCTGGTTCGGCTGGTTCGGCTTCAACGCCGGCGCCGAATGGCTGAACGACCTACAGAATGTCGGACTCATCGTGATCAACACCTTGGGTGCGACCGCTGCGGCGATCATCGGCTGGCTCATCATCGAGAAGCTCAAGGACGGCAAGTCGACGTCGGTCGGCGCCGGCTCCGGTGCGGTGGCCGGTCTGGTCGCAATCACCCCCGCCTGCGCCAGCCTCACCCCGGGATGGGCGCTCGTGCTCGGCATCCTCGCCGGCGCGGTGTGCGCGCTGGCAGTCGAACTCAAGTTCAAGCTCGGCTTCGACGACTCGCTTGACGTCGTCGGCATCCACCTCGTCGGTGGCCTGATCGGCACCCTGTACCTCGGCTTCTTCGCCACCGGTACCGGCCTGTTCACCGGTGGCGACTTCGGTCAGCTCATCGTGCAGGCGATCGCCGCCCTCGGCGTGATGATCTACTCGTTCGCCGTCGCCTTCATCGTCGGCTTCGCGATCGAGAAGACCATCGGCTTCCGGGTCAAGAACGAGGACGAGGTCGCAGGCATCGACACCATCGTTCACGGTGAAGAGGCATACGCGATGGAAGTTCGCTAACCGTTACAACTCGCGGGGCGGTGCTCTTCGGAGCACCGCCCCGTCGTCGTCTACTGTGACTCTCGTGATGGTTGTGGTGGCGGTGCTGGTGTTGGCTCTGGCTCCGGGACTTCAGCTGCTCAGGGACGGCCGCGTGCGGATGCCACGGGGTGCCGTGTTGCTCGCCGGGAGCGCAGCGCTCGTCGCGATCGGAATCGGCCTGATTCGGGGTTGGCCGGTCGCGCTCGTGGTGCTGCAGGCCGCGACGGTCGCGGCATCCGTGCTCGTCATCGCGGTGCCGGTGACTGCGCGGTCGCTCCTGTTCGCTGCCGGCTGGGTGCTGCTGGTGCAGCTTCCGCTCGGGTTCGCGGTGTTCGACGGATCGGCCGGGTTCGAGACCACCATCGGCGCTCGTGATTTCGCCGGGGGACTGTCGCTCGCGGTCGCGCTCGGTGCCGCAGTTCTGCTCTGGGGTCGCACCACGAGAGAGCATGCCCGCCACCGGGTCCTCGGCGGCGGTGCAGTCACCGCGCTCGGCCTAGTGGCGACCTGCGTGGCCGCGCAGACGGTCGTTGACGCGGTTGTGCTGCGCATCCTGGTCGCCTGCCTGCTGTCCGCGGTGGCGGGAGCCGTCGGCTGGCTGGTTGCCCGCCGGATCGCCGCCGATCGGCTGCGCGCGGCCGACGCGGTGTTCGGCACGCTCACCGGACTGGTGGCTGCGCTGGCCTCCTGCGCCTCGGTGACCCCGCAATGGTCGCTGTTGATCGGCCTTGTGGCGGGGGCCATCGGCGGTCTGCTCGCAGGACGATTCGCGCGGCGCACCCGGTCGGGTGTCGCGTTCTGCGCAGCCATGCTGCTCGCCGGCGGGGTCATCGGGACCTTCGCGCTCGGACTCTTTGTCGACGGCTCCGGGCTGGTCCACACCGGGGGAGTGGACCAGTTCGTCGCCCAGACGCAGGCCACCGCAGTCGCGGTCTGCTGGTCGATCCTCGTGTCGCTGCTGCTGATGCTCGTGTTGCGGCCGCGCACTCAGGGCGGCGCCGATCAGCGCAGTGATGATCAGCGCAGTGTCGACCAGCAGAGTGCCGCCGGGCTACTTGCGGGACCCGCGGGCGGCGGCGCCACCGGCACCACCGACGCCGCCGAACGCGATTGAGACACCCAGCACGTAACCCAGGTTGTACCAGCCGCCATTGTTCTGGACTTCATAGATCCCGACATCCGGATTGAACAGCGAGATCACGAACGTGATCACGATGATCAACCCGTGCCAGAGACCGAGCCAGAAGCCCGCGGGATCGGGGCCGGTGCCCGTCTCGGGATTTCCGCCCGGAGCGCAGGCGGTGAGCGCCAGAATGCCGGCTACAACGATGACCGAACCGAGAATTCTTGTGCGCGACGACGATCGAGTGACGGCTGGAGATGCCATACCGGAAGTCTCCGGCTGGCGGGCCAGATCATGAATCACCCGAACGGGACGACACTTCAGCCAAAAAGAAAAACCCCTGATGAATCAGGGGTTTTGGTGGGCGATACCAGACTCGAACTGATGACCTCTTCCGTGTGAAGGAAGCGCGCTACCAACTGCGCCAATCGCCCGCGGCCTCAATCTTGCCATAGAAAATCCCTCGTTTCGCACATCCCGGGGATGCCGATTCGACACGTCCTGGCTCGTTTTGGCGCTCGCGAAAACATCCGCTATTGTTTTCAAGCACGCAGAAATGCAAAGCGAAATGCGGATGTGGCGCAGTGGTAGCGCATCACCTTGCCAAGGTGAGGGTCGCGAGTTCGAATCTCGTCATCCGCTCGAATGTGAATCGGTCGCAAGACCGGTTCATTTCATTTGGTGGTGAACCCAACACACGGTGGATTGGCCGAGAGGCGAGGCAGCGGCCTGCAAAGCCGTATACACGGGTTCGAATCCCGTATCCACCTCCAAGATTAAAACCTTGGGCGATTGGCGCAGCGGTAGCGCGCTTCCCTGACACGGAAGAGGTCACTGGTTCGATCCCAGTATCGCCCACCAACACAACACCCCGGAGCCCTCTGGCCCGGGGTGCTTTTGTTTAACCGTTCTCATTTTCACCGCCCGGGGGAACGATGGGCGGATGGACGATTCAGCGCTGAACCGGGCTAAACAGCCGCGAACTGTGCTCGCGGGTCCCTATGGGCACCCCTTCCACCCCATCCTCGTGACCATCCCGATCGGCGGCTGGGTGGCCGCCATCATCTTCGACCTGGTCGCCATCTTCGGCGAGGACGACGAGGTCTTCGCACGCGGGGCGATGTGGCTGGTCGGCATCGGCATCATCGGCGCCCTACTGGCCGCCATCTTCGGATTCATCGACTACAGCGGCATCGCGGCCGGCACCAAGGCGAAGCGCACGGCGACGATCCACATGGGCATCAACCTCACCGTCACCGCCCTGTTCGTCGTCAGCTTCTTTGTCCGCTGGGGTGACGGGTTCGACGACGTCAGCGTGCTCGGCTTCGTGATTTCGCTGCTCGGACTGGCCTGGCTTGGCGTCTCCGGGTACCTGGGCGGCGAGCTGGCCTACCGGTACGGCATCCGGGTGGCTGACGAGAACACCCAGCGAGAAGGCTTCGACTGATTGTGGCTCCACTTATCGTCCCCAGGGTCGTCGTCATCACCGGAGCCTCCAGCGGGATCGGCCGCGCCGCGGCGCACCGATTCGCCGAGGCGGGAGACTCTCTGGTTCTCGCCGCACGCGGACAACCGGGGCTTGACCAGGTTGCCGACGAGTGCCGGGACCGTGGCGCCCCCGTCATCACCGTCCCGACGGATGTCAGTCAGGAAGACCAGGTGGAGGGCCTCGTCGATCAAGCAATCGCGGCGTTCGGCCGGATCGATGTCTGGGTGGGCTGCGCGGCCGTGTTCGGCTACGGCACTGCCGAGCAGATGCCCGGTCCGGTGTTCCGCAAGATCGTGGACACCAACCTGCTCGGCCAGATCTATGGCGCCCGTGCCGTGATGCCCCACTTCCGGGAGCGCGGCGGCGGCGCCATCATCCTGGTGGCATCCGTCTACTCGAGAATCGCCACCCCGTACGTCTCCGCCTACGTCGCCAGCAAGCACGGGCTGCTCGGCTTCGCCGAGGCCCTCCGACAGGAGCACTACCGGGACGGGATCTCGGTCAGCACCGTGCTGCCGGCGACCATCGACACCCCGCTGTACCAGCGCTCGGCGAACTACACCGGCCGCCGAATCCACCCGCTTCCGCCGGTCGTGCATCCCGATCGGGTCGCCCGAGCCATCGTCAAGCTCGCCGACCGCCCTCGGGCAGTGGTCACGGTGGGGCGGGTGCAAGGTGCCGGGGTTCTCGCCCGGGCTGCCCTCGGCGCGCGTCTCTATGACCCGGCGGCCGGATGGGCGATGCGCACGTTCGCGCTTCGCCGGCATTCCGCGCCGGCCACGGCCGGATCGGTGTTCGAAGCGGGAGAAGTAGCGCCTACGGTGACGGGCGGATGGCGATCGCCGGCGATCCGCGGTGGCGCTCTCGTCACTGCTGGCATGCTCGCCCTCGCGTTGCTGAATCGTCGGCCTCCGGGCGCCGATCGGCGACGGCTCAAGGGTTAGGCGAAGCCGACTAAAGTTGGGGGAATGAATGCTCCCCAGACCGGATTCGACCTCTTCAGCGATCGCTCAATCGTGGCGATGCGCGTCAACGGCGAACTGAAGGATCTGGCGGCAACAGTCACGGCCGACGACACCGTTGAGCCGATCACCATCGACTCGCCCGACGGGTTGAACATCCTGCGCCACTCGGCTGCCCACGTCGCAGCCCAGGCAGTGCAGACCATCAACCCCGAGGCCAAGCTCGGCATCGGCCCGCCGGTGACCGACGGTTTCTATTACGACTTCGATATCGAGGAACCCTTCACCCCGGAAGATCTGAAGGCCATCCAGAAGGAAATGGACCGGATCATCCGCTCCGGCCAGCGTTTCGTGCGCCGGGTGGTGACGGATGACGCGGCCCGCGACGAACTCTCGAACGAGCCGTACAAGCTTGAGTTGATCGGGCTGAAGGGTGCGGCTGCCGAATCGGGCGACAACGAGTCGGTCGAGGTCGGCGCCGGTGAGCTCACCATCTACGACAACGTCGACCCGAAGACGGGGGAGACGGTCTGGAAGGACCTCTGCCGCGGCCCGCACCTGCCGAACACCCGCATGATCGGCAATGGCTACTCGCTCATGCGCGTCGCCGCCGCCTACTGGCGCGGCTCGGAGAAGAACAAGCAGCTGCAGCGGCTGTACGGCACCGCCTGGCCGACCAAGGACGAGCTGCGCGCCTACCAGGCCCGCCTCGAGGAGGCCGCGAAGCGCGACCACCGCCGACTGGGCGCCGAACTCGACCTGTTCAGCTTCCCCGAGGAGCTCGGCTCCGGCCTGCCGGTGTTCCACCCCAAGGGCGGCATCATCCGCACCGAGCTGGAGAACTACTCGCGCAAGCGGCACATTGAGGAGGGCTACTCCTTCGTCAACACGCCGCACATCACCAAGGGGCGGCTCTACGAGATCTCCGGTCACCTGGACTGGTACCGCGACGGCATGTTCCCGCCGATGCACATCGACGCCGAGCACAACGAAGACGGCTCGGTGCGCCGCGAGGGCCAGGACTACTACCTGAAGCCCATGAACTGCCCGATGCACAACCTGATCTACCGCGCCGGCGCGCACTCCTACCGTGAACTGCCGATGCGCCTGTTCGAATTCGGCAGTGTGTACCGCTACGAGAAGTCCGGCGTCGTTCACGGCCTCACCCGGGTGCGCGGGATGACGCAGGATGACGCGCACATCTACTGCACCCGCGACCAGATGAAGGATGAGCTGACGAAGACTCTGAACTTCGTGCTCGGCCTGCTCAAGGACTACGGACTCGACGACTTCTACCTGGAGCTGTCCACCAAGGACCCGGAGAAGTTCGTCGGCAGCGACGACGCCTGGGATGAGGCCACCCGCACGCTCGCCGAGGTGGCCGAGGCTTCCGGCCTCGAACTCGTGCCCGACCCGGGCGGGGCAGCGTTCTACGGCCCCAAGATCTCGGTACAGGCGCGCGACGCCATCGGCCGCACCTGGCAGATGTCGACCATCCAGCTCGACTTCAATCTGCCCGAACGGTTCGACCTCGAGTACACCGCCGCGGACGGCACCCGGCAGCGCCCGGTGATGATCCACCGCGCGCTGTTCGGCTCGATCGAACGGTTCTTCGGCGTGCTCACCGAGCACTACGCCGGCGCGTTCCCGGCCTGGCTGTCACCCGTGCAGGTCGTCGGCATCCCGGTGTCCGAACAGCACAACGACTACCTGCAGGGTGTCATCGATCGCCTCCGTGCCGAGGGAGTCAGGGCGGAACTGGATGCCTCGGATGACCGCATGCAGAAGAAGATCCGCACCCACACCAAGCTGAAGGTGCCGTTCCAGCTGATCGCAGGCGAAGAGGACCGCACCAACTCTTCGGTGAGCTTCCGCTTCCGCGACGGCCGCCAGGACAACGGCATCCCGGTGGATGAGGCGGTCGAGCGCATCCTCGACGCCATCCGCACCCGGGCACAGGTGTAGCCGTTGGCGGACACTCCGAACAGAGACTACGACGGCTCCCACTACGCGGGTGTCGAGGCATCCGGTGACTTCGCCGCCGTGCCCGACGCGTTCCAGCGGCTGTGGACACCGCACCGGATCGCGTACATCCAGCACGGTCAGGCCCCGGGCAAGGACGAGTGCCCGTTCTGCCTCGCCCCGTCCCGCGACGACGAGCAGGCGCTGATCGTCGCCCGCGGTGCGCACGCCTACGTGCTGCTCAACCTGTTCCCGTACAACAGCGGGCATCTGCTGGTCTGCCCGTACCGTCACATTGCAACCTATGACCAGGCAACCCCGGACGAGGTCGCCGAGATCGGTATGCTCACCCAGACGGCGATGCGCGTGCTCACCGAGACATCGGGTGCGCACGGCTTCAACATCGGAATGAACCAGGGCAGGATCGCGGGTGCAGGCATCGCCGAGCACCTGCACCAGCACATCGTCCCGCGCTGGGCGCAGGACTCCAATTTCTTTCCGATCATCGCCGGTACCAAGGCTGTCCCTCGCCTGCTGGGCGAGGTGCGCGACGAGATCGCGGCGGCCTGGCCCGTGAGCAACCCTGAGTAGAATCGACACATCATGAGTGAAACCACCCCCACCGAACTGCTGGGCACCAGCCGCGTGAAGCGCGGCCTGGCCGAAATGCTCAAGGGCGGTGTGATCATGGACGTCGTCACCGCTGAACAGGCCCGTATCGCCGAGGACGCCGGCGCCGTCGCCGTGATGGCCCTCGAACGCGTGCCCGCCGACATCCGCTCGCAGGGCGGGGTCGCCCGGATGAGCGACCCCGACCTGATCGACCAGATCATCGCGTCGGTGTCGATCCCGGTGATGGCCAAGGCCCGGATCGGCCACTTCGTCGAGGCGCAGGTGCTCGAGGCGCTGCACGTCGACTACATCGACGAGTCCGAAGTGCTGAGCCCCGCCGACTACGTCAACCACATCGACAAGTGGCAGTTCACGGTTCCCTTCGTCTGCGGTGCCACCAATCTCGGTGAGGCGCTTCGACGCATCAACGAGGGCGCCGCGATGATCCGCTCGAAGGGCGAGGCCGGCACCGGGGATGTTTCCGAGGCCACCAAGCACATCCGCAAGATCAAGGGCGAGATCGCCGCACTCAGCGCCATGTCGAAGGACGAGCTGTACGTCGCCGCCAAGGAACTGCAGGCGCCATACGAGCTGGTCGCCGAGATCGCCGAGACCGGCAAGCTGCCCGTGGTGCTGTTCACCGCCGGTGGCGTCGCAACCCCGGCTGACGCGGCCATGATGATGCAGCTCGGGGCCGACGGTGTCTTCGTGGGCTCGGGCATCTTCAAGTCCGGCAACCCGGCAGCGCGCGCCGCAGCGGTCGTCAAGGCCACCACGTTCTACGACGACCCGTCGGTCATCGCCGATGTGTCGCGCGGCCTCGGTGAGGCCATGGTGGGCATCAACGTCTCCGACCTCGCCGCACCGCACCGCCTCGCCGAGCGTGGCTGGTAAGACGCCCAGGATCGGCGTCCTCGCCCTGCAGGGCGACTTCCGTGAGCACATCCAGGTGCTCACGGGCCTCGGCGCGGACGCCGTCCCGGTACGCCGACCGGCGGAACTGGACACGGTCGACGGGCTCGTCATCCCCGGCGGCGAGTCCAGCGTGATTGACAAGCTCACCCGCACGTTCGGGATGCAGCAGCCGTTGCGCGACGCGATCGCGGCCGGACTGCCGGTGTATGGCACCTGCGCGGGCCTGATCATGCTCGCCGATCGAGTGCTGGACTCGATCGAGGGCCAGCAGACCATCGGCGGGCTGGATGTCGAGGTGCGCCGGAACGCGTTCGGCTCGCAGGTGGACTCGTTCGAGACCGACCTCGACGTGCCCGTGCTCGGCGAGACGCCGGTGCACGCAGTGTTCATTCGTGCGCCCATCGTCGAGACGGTCGGGCCGGCGGCATCCGCTCTGGCCTCGCTGGAGGACGGTCGCGTCGTCGCCGTCGAACAGGGCAACCTGCTGGGCACCTCATTCCACCCGGAGATGACGGGGGAGACGCGATTCCACGCCTACTTCCTCGACAAGGTGCGCGCCTGAAAGGCTTCAGAGGCATGCGCCGTTAGAATTGCCGACATGGCAGGTCACTCCAAGTGGGCGACGACCAAGCACAAGAAGGCCGTCATCGACGCGCGCCGTGCCAAGTCGTTCGCCAAACTCATCAAGAACATCGAGGTCGCCGCGAAGATCGGCGGCGCGGACCTCACCGGCAACCCGACGCTCGTCGACGCCGTGCAGAAGGCCAAGAAGACCTCTGTCCCGAACGACAACATCGACCGGGCCATCAAGCGCGGCGCCGGGCTCACCGGCGAGAGCATCGAGTACACGACGATCATGTACGAGGGCTACGCCCAGGGCGGCGTCGCGCTGCTCATCGAGTGCCTCACTGACAACAAGAACCGCGCGGCAGCCGAGGTACGCACGGCGATGACCCGCAACGGCGGCAACATGGCCGACCCGGGCAGCGTGGCATACAACTTCAACCGCAAGGGCGTCATCTCGATCGAGAAGACCGACGGCGTCACCGAGGACGACATCCTGATGGCGGTGCTGGATGCCGGAGCCGAAGAGGTCATCGACCGCGGAGCCGGCTTCGAAGTGATCACCGACCCGTCGAACCTCGTGGCCGCGCGCACCGCACTGCAGGAGGCCGGCATCGACTACGACTCAGCCGAGGCCGAGTTCGTGCCGAACCTCAGCGTCGACCTCGACGCCGACACGGCGCGCGAGGTGTTCAAGCTGATCGACGCGCTCGAGGACAGCGACGACGTGCAGAACGTGTTCGCCAACTACGAGGTTTCCGCCGACGTCCAGGCCGAGCTCGACGAAGAAGACTGACCCGTGTCGTTGCGGGTGCTCGGCATCGACCCGGGGCTGACCCGGTGCGGTGTCGGCATCGTCGACGTCGAGCCCAACCGGCGGGCACGGCTGGTGCACGTGACCGTGATCCGCACACCGCCCGACCTCGACCTCGAACGGCGGTTGCTCGCCGTGGGCACCGGTATCCGTGAGCTGCTCGACGAGTACCTGCCTGCCGCGGTCGCGCTGGAACGGGTGTTCGCCCAGCACAACGTGCGCACCGTGATGGGAACCGCGCAAGCCAGCGGCGTCGCCATGCACGCGGCGGCCGAACGAGGCCTGGCCGTCGGCCTGCATACTCCGAGCGAAGTGAAGGCAGCGGTCACCGGGTACGGTGCCGCGGACAAGAAGCAGGTGGCGACGATGGTGGCCCGCGTGCTCGGGCTCGACAGCCCACCGAAGCCCGCCGACGCCTCCGACGCCCTCGCGCTGGCCATCTGCCACGCCTGGAAGTCCGGTGCCGCACCGGTCAGCGCCGCCGGCACGCTCACTCGCGCCCAGGAGGCGTGGCGTGCGGCGGAAAAGTCGGCGGCCAAACGTAGGCTCTAAGGCATGATCTCCTCCGTACGTGGCACTGTCCTGGCTGCGAGCGGCACCACTGTCGTGATTGAGGTTGGCGGAGTCGGCCTGTCGGTGCAGGTCACCCCGCAGCACGCGCTCGGCTTGCGCATCGGCTCCGAGGCGATGCTCCGCACCACGCTGATCGTCCGCGAGGACGACCTCAGCCTGTTCGGCTTCGCCGACGCCGATGAACTCGACGTGTTCGACAAACTCCGTGGCGTGACCGGGGTCGGCCCGAAGTCGGCGATGGGGGTGCTTGCCGCGCTCACGCCCGCCGAGGTCGCCGCCGCGGTCGCGCATGAAGACGACGCGGCGTTCCGCAAGGTCTCCGGGATCGGGCCGAAGACCGCGAAACTCATCGTGGTCTCCCTCGCGGGCAAACTGCACGTGGCGCCGCAGGCGAAGGCCGCGGCATCCGGCGTCGGCATCTCGGTCGCCGACAGCGTGCTCACCGCTCTGATCGGGCTCGGCTGGCCGGAGAAGGTCGCCGCCCAGGCGGTCGAGGATGCTGCGAATACCGCGTCTGACGTCGAGAAGAGCACGGTTCCTGCCCTGCTGCGGATCGCGCTGGCCCAGCTCGGGCCGGTGCTGCACGCCGGTGGTCGCTCGTGAGCGACGGCGCGGGTGTGGACATGGGTGTCGACGTCGGCGACATCGTCCGCGCCGATCCGGAGTCCGAGGCGGAGCTCGCCTTCGAGGGCGCGCTGCGCCCGAAGACCCTCGGCGAGTTCGTCGGCCAAACCAAGGTGCGCGGCCAGCTGCAGTTGCTGCTGCAGGCAGCGGCACTGCAGAACCGCACCCCCGACCACATCCTGCTGGCCGGCCCGCCCGGACTTGGCAAGACCACCCTGGCAATGATCGTCGCCGAAGAGAGCAAGCGGCCGTTGCGGATGTCGAGCGGTCCCGCCATCCAGCACGCGGGCGACCTCGCCGCGGTGCTGTCGTCGCTGGTGCCCGGTGAGGTGCTGTTCATCGACGAGATCCACCGCATGGCGCGGTCGGCCGAAGAGATGCTGTACCTCGCGATGGAGGACTTCCGCATCGACATCATGGTCGGCAAGGGCGCCGGTGCCACCTCGATCCCGCTCGATCTGGCGCCGTTCACGCTGGTTGGCGCGACCACCCGCTCGGGCCTGCTGCCGAACCCGCTCCGCGACCGGTTCGGCTTCACCGCACACCTCGAGTTCTATGAGGATGCCGAGCTGGAGCAGGTGCTCGAACGAGCCGCGAAACTGCTCGCCCTCCGCGTCGACACCTCCGCGCTCGGGGAGATCGCCCGCCGCAGCCGCGGCACCCCGCGTATCGCCAACCGGTTGCTGCGCCGAGTGCGTGACTACGCCCTGGTGACCGGGTCGGAAGCGGCGCTTCCGGCGGTGCAGGCCGCACTCGAGCTGTACGACGTGGACCCGCTCGGGCTGGACCGGCTTGACCGCGCGGTGATGCAGACGATCCTCTCCCGCTTCGACGGGGGACCGGTCGGGCTGAACACGCTCGCGGTGTCGGTCGGCGAGGAGTCCGAGACCATCGAGTCGGTCGTCGAACCGTTCCTCGTGCGAATCGGCCTGCTCACCCGAACCCCTCGCGGCCGGGTGGCCACCCGCCAGGCCTGGACCCACTTCGGGGTGGCCAAGGATACCGCCGCCCTGTTCGGGGATGACTTATAATTTCCAAGGGTTTCGCAGTCAGCACATCTAGACTGACTCGGTTCAACCCCAATCCGGAAGGCTTTCCCCACACACAATGGATCCGTTCACTCTTGTAATGCTGGCCATCCTGGCCGTGCTCGTGTTCTTCATGTTCCGCAACTCGCGTAAGCGTCAGAAGGACCAGGCGGAACTGCAGACCAAGATGGTGCCTGGCGCCGAGGTCATGACCAGCTTCGGCCTGTACGGAACGCTCGTCTCGGTCGACGACGAGAAGGTCACCGCCGACATCGAGGTCGCGCCGGGAACCGTCGTCCGCGTGCACCGTCAGACGCTCTCCAAGGTCGTCGAGGACACCGAGGTCACCGACGCCGAGGTCGAGGACACCGAGAGCACCGTCGGCACCGACGCGCCGGTCCTGAACGACGCGCCCGTGGTCGACGACGCCCCGCGCCCCGCATCAGACGTGAAGAAGACTGACGACTAACCATTAGTCTTGGATGCGGCCCGCCACGGCGGGCCGCAATCAGGTCTGCGCCCGTGGCGGGTGCTCTCGTAGAAAGCTGAGTTCTTAGGTGGCACGAAGCACACCGGTACGCAAGGCCTGGCGGTCGCTGACCTGGTTAGCGGTCATCATCGCCGCCCTGATCGGCTTGAACGCGGCTGGCGCCATCTGGAACAACGCCGGCTGGACCCCTCAGCTTGCCCTCGACCTCGAGGGTGGAACGCAGATCATCCTCGAGCCACAGCTCGAGGAGGGCCAGAGCGTCTCAGCGGAACAGCTGAACCAGGCGGTGTCGATCATCCGCCAGCGTGTCGACGCGAGCGGTGTCTCCGAGTCCGAGATCACCACCCAGGGCGGCAGCAAGGTCGTCGTCTCGCTCCCGGGAACCCCGGACGAAGAAACCATGGCGCGCATCCAGGCCTCGGCAAAGCTCGAGTTCCGCCCGGTGCTCACCGCCGATCTGCCCACCGATCAGTCAATGACCGACGGTGAGACGCCGGCTCCGGATGCTCCGGCCGACGCCGAACCGACGCCGACTCCCTCGCTGGAATCCACCCCGACTGCCGAGCCGACGAGCCCGAGCGACCTGAACTGGATCACTCCGGCCCTCGCCGACGAGTTCGCGAACTTCGACTGCGCATCGCTCGACGAGGCCCAGTCCTCGATCGCTCCCGCCGATCAGCCACTGGTCACCTGCGAGCAGGATGGCTCGGTCAAGTACGTCCTCGGCCCGGTCGAGGTGTCCGGCGAGACCATCAGCGACGCCACCGCCGGATTGGTGCCCGACTCTCGCGGATTCGCCACCAACGAGTGGGGCGTGTTCATCGAGTTCAACGAGACCGGAACCGCGCAGTTCCGCGATGTCACCGAGCGTCTGATCACGCTGCAGGGTGCGCAGAACCAGTTCGGCATCGTGCTGGATGGCAAGGTCATCTCGGCGCCGACCACCAACGTCGCCATCACCGACGGCAAGCCGATGATCAGCGGAAACTTCACCCAGGAATCCGCCCAGACCCTCGCCGACCAGTTGAAGTTCGGCGCTTTGCCGATCGGCTTCGAGCTGGAGAGCACCAACACGATCTCGGCAACGCTCGGAACCTCGCAGCTGCAGAGCGGACTCATCGCCGGCATCATCGGCATGATTCTGGTGCTGATTTACTCGCTCATCCAGTACCGCACCCTGGGCCTTGTGACGATGGCGTCGCTGCTGGTCGCTGCCGTGATCACCTACCTGATCATCAACCTGCTGTCCTGGCGCGAAGGCTACCGGCTGTCGCTCGCCGGCGTTGCCGGTCTGATCGTCGCGATCGGTATCATCGCGGACTCGTTCATCGTCTACTTCGAACGTATTCGCGACGAGTTGCGCGACGGCCGCAGCCTGGTGTCGTCGGTGGAGACCGGATGGAAACGCGCACTGCGCACGATCCTCGCCGCGGACTCGATCAACTTCCTCGCCGCGATCGTGCTCTTCATCGTCGCGGTCGGCAGTGTGCAGGGCTTCGCGCTCACCCTCGGGCTCACGACCCTGGTCGACCTGCTGGTCGTCATCATGTTCACGCACCCGCTCATGCAGCTGCTCGCGACCACCCGCTTCTTCGGCGGAGGACATCCGTGGAGCGGGCTTGATCCCCAGGCCCTCGGCGCCGTGTACCGGGGCCGCGCTCAGTTCCGCGCTCCGGTTGCCACGGCCGGCCGCAACCAGCGGGCCGCGAAGGAAGCGGAGAGACGGCAGACCATCGCCGAACGCAAGGCAGCCGAGCTCACCTCGAGCGGTCGCGACGCTGGAAAGGACTCCTGATGTCCCGCCTCACCACCTTCGGCAACGACCTGTACACGGGCGCCAAGTCGATCGACTTCATCGGCCGCCGGAAGCTCTGGTACGCGATCGCCGGGATCGTGATCCTGATCTCTGTCGTCGTTCCATTCGTGCGCGGCGGATTCCTCTTCGGCATCGAGTTCCGCGGCGGTTCTGAGTTCCAGATCACCCAGATCGAGAACCTCGATCCGGCCACCGACCAGCCGCGCGCGAGCGAAACCGTCACCGACACCGTCGAGGACGCGGCTCCGCGCGTCAGCATCGTCGGTGCCGATGGCATCCGCGTGCAGACCGACCAGCTCACCCCCACCGACAGCAACGCGGTGCGCGATGCCCTCGCCGACGAGTTCTCGGTCAGCAGGGACGATGTCAGCGCCTCGTTCATCGGCCCCAGCTGGGGTGCGGATGTCACCGGCCAGGCGCTGCGCGGTCTTGCCATCTTCATCGTGTTCGCCGCTGTGATGATGGCCCTCTACTTCCGCACCTGGAAGATGTCGCTCGCCGCACTGGTCGCCCTCGCGCACGACCTGATCATCACCGTCGGCATCTACGGGGTGCTCGGCTTCGAGATCACCCCGGCGGCCGTGATCGGCTTCCTCACGATCCTCGGCTACTCGCTGTACGACACCGTCGTGGTGTTCGACAAGATCCGCGAGAACACCGCAGAGGACGGCGAAACCAGCAGGCGCACCTTCGCGCAGTCGGTGAACCTGGCCGTCAACCAGACCCTGGTCCGCTCGATCAACACGTCGGTGGTCGCCGCGCTGCCGGTGGCCGCGATTCTCTTCATCGGCGCGGCCGTGCTCGGCGCCGGAACGCTTCGCGACATCTCGCTGGCCCTGTTCATCGGCATCCTGGTCGGTGCGTACTCGACGATCTTCATCGCCGCGCCGGTCTACGCCCAGCTGCGTGAGAACGAGCCGGAAGTGAAGAAGCAGGGTCACGGTGTGAAGAAGCGTGAAGAGGTCAGCGGCACGACGACCGGCGCGGTTCGCTGAGCCGCGGATGACGCCGCCGATGCCGTACGGCACGCCCAGCGTGCGCGGCTAAACTGAGCGTCGGAGGTGGCGGCATGAGCGAAGCGACAACGACAGCTTCCCTGCGCACGCGCCTTCCGCGCCTGTTCTCGCGGGCCCAGCCCGCCGGGGCGGTCGACACGCTGCTGAAGACGGTGCGGATGCACCATCCGAAGACCGATCTCGGCCTCATCGAACGCGCCTACCAGACCGCCGCCCAGGCGCACGAGGGACAGAAGCGCAAGAGCGGCGAGCCGTACATCACGCACCCGATCGCGGTCGCGCAGATCCTCGCCGATCTCGGCATCGGATCGATCACGATCGCCGCCGCGCTGCTGCACGACACGGTCGAGGACACCGACTACACCCTCGACATGGTGCGGTCCGACTTCGGCGACGAGATCGCCATGCTCGTCGACGGCGTCACCAAGCTGGACAAGCTCAAGTACGGCGACAGCGCGCAGGCAGAAACCGTCCGCAAGATGGTCGTGGCGATGTCGAAGGACATCCGCGTGCTCATCATCAAGCTCGCCGACCGGCTGCACAACGCCCGGACCTGGGGATTCGTCGAAGGCGGCTCCGCGAAGCGGAAGGCGCAGGAGACCCTCGAGATCTATGCGCCGCTCGCCCACCGGCTCGGCATCCAGACCATCAAGTGGGAACTGGAAGACCTGTCCTTCGCGGTGCTCTATCCGAAGCTGTACGTCGAGATCGAAAGCCTGGTGAAGAACCGAACCCCGCAGCGGGAGGAGTTCGTCCAGCAGGTCATCGACGCGGTCAGCGACGACCTCAAGGCGGCGCGCATCAAGGGCCAGGTGATGGGCCGGCCCAAGCAGTACTACTCGATCTACCAGAAGATGATCGTGCGCGGCCGCGAGTTCGACGAGATCTATGACCTGGTCGGCATCCGGGTGCTCGTGAACACCGTGCGCGACTGCTACGCGGTGCTGGGTGCGATCCACGCGCGCTGGAATCCGATCCCCGGCCGGTTCAAGGACTACATCGCCACACCGAAGTTCAACCTGTACCAGTCGCTGCACACCACCGTGATCGGCCCGAAGGGCCGCGCGGTCGAGATCCAGATCCGCACGCACGACATGCACCAGCGTGCCGAGTTCGGTGTCGCCGCGCACTGGAAGTACAAGGAGCGGGTGGGCGGCGGCAAGAGCGAGCAGTCGAAGAGCGACACCGACATGGCGTGGCTCGCGCACATCACCGACTGGCAGGCGGAGACTGCCGACCCGACCGAGTTCCTCGATTCCCTGCGCTTCGAGATCGGCGCGAAGGAAACCTACGTGTTCACCCCGCAGGGCAAGGTCATCGGGTTGCCTGCCGGCGCCACCCCGGTCGACTTCGCCTACGCGGTTCACACCGAGGTCGGGCACCGCACCATGGGCGCGAAGGTCAACGGCCGGCTGGTGCCGCTCGAGTCCACACTCAACAGCGGCGACGTCGTCGAGGTGTTCACCTCGAAGAACCCCGACGCGGGGCCCAGCCAGGACTGGCTGAGCTTCGTGAAGAGCCCTCGCGCCCGCAACAAGATCCGCCAGTGGTTCACCAAGGAACGACGCGACGAGGCCATCGAGCACGGTAAGGATGCCATCGCCCGGGCGATGCGCAAGCAGAACCTTCCGCTGCAGAAGCTCATGACCCAGGACTCGTTCTCCGAGGTCGCCGCGGCGATGCGCTACGACGACGTCAGCGCGCTGTACGCCGCGGTCGGTGAGGGACACGTCTCCACGCAGTCGGTGATCGAGAAGGTGCTCGCCTCGCTGCAGGCGGAACCCGACCTCGACGAGGCGGAGATCGCGTTCCCCAGCAAGGGCAGGGCCCGGCCGCTTCGCCCGAGCGATTCCGGCGTGCTGGTGCGCGGCGCTCCCGACATCCTGGTGAAACTGGCCAAGTGCTGCACCCCGGTGCCTGGCGACGCGATCGTCGGCTTCGTCACCCGCGGCCAGGGCGTCTCGGTACACCGCAGCGACTGCAACAACGTGCAGTCCCTGCTGAACGAACCGGACCGGATGATCGACGTGGAGTGGGCACCCACCTCCAAGAGCGTGTTCCTGGTACAGATTCAGGTCGAGGCGCTCGACCGGGCCGGCCTGCTCTCGGACGTCACGCGCGTGCTCAGCGAGCATCACGTGAACATCCTGTCCGCGTCGGTGTCGACCTCGAACGACCGGCTCGCGCTCAGCCGATTCGTCTTCGAGATGGGCGACACCACCCACCTCGACCGGGTCCTGAACGCCGTGCGCCGGATCGAAGCGGTCTACGACGTCTACCGGGTCTCCTCAGGCTGAGCCAGCAGGCGCTGGACCGCTCGGCGTTTGAACGGCAGGTGCGGACGCCTCTCGAGTGACGCGATGCACTCGGCCACGCTCAGCTCGCCGATCTCGAGGAGGGCCGTGACCGTTGCCGCGACGCGAGCGGCTTCGCGGCTGTCGTGATCGAACCTGACCAGGTCGCCGATGGTGCGCAGGGGAGTGGTGACGGCGAGGCCGCCGATCGTCAGGCACTCGTCATCCTCGATCGCCACCTCCCGCACCGCGCCCTGTAGCGCGGTGGGATGCGCCACGCGGGCTTCGATCCTGGTGCAGAAGGTGTGCCGCGGCGGCGGCGCGCATGCCCCCAACACCCAGGCGGCGCTCCACCGCTCGGCGATCAGCCGCTCGTTCAGCCCACGCCGGATCGCCGCAGCCCGCAGCGCGGGCGAATCGAACTCGTCGATGGGCGAGAACGCTTCGTCGACGGCGAACAGGTCGCCGTCCAATCGCATGGCGGAGAGCTCAGCAAGCGGAACGTCGGTGACGGTGAGCATTACGGTCTGACGAATCGCCATGCCAGCCATGCTTCCCCCGGCGTCGGAGTAGCACCGATCACGGGGTCTCGGCGGTGGAGAATCAGCCGCTGTGGAAGAGCGGTGGCGTTGCCGCCGAGAATCCTTACCCGAGGGCGTCCAGCCAGACCTTCCTGGCTTCGAGAGCTTCCTGCGCCTCAGCGATCTTCTTGGTGTCGCCGGAGGCCTTCGCCGCCTCCAGCTCCTCGTCGAGCTTCGCGATCGCGCTCTGCAACTGGCTGGCGAGTCCCTCGGAGCGAGCAATGCGCTCGGGGTTGTTCTTCTCCCAGTGCTCGTCGTCGAGCTTCTTCACGGCGTTCTCCACCTTGCGCAGGCGTTCCTCAACCGTCTTCACCTGCTCGCGCGGCACTCGGCCGATCTCATCCCACTTGCGCTGGATGACAGTCAGCGCCTCGCGGGCCTTCACCCGGTCGGTCTCAGCAAGGATCGGCTCAGCCTGCTCGAGAAGGGCAAGCTTCAACTCGAGGTTCTCCTGGTACTCGGCGTTGTCGCGCGCGTCGAGCTCACCCTTCGCGGAGTAGAGCACATCGCCCGCGGCCTTGAACCGGGCCCACAGGGAATCGTCGAACTTCTTGCCGGCCCGGCCGGCGCGCTTCCAGTCATCCAGCAGCGCACGGTAGGCGGGGATGCCGTCCACTCCCTTCGGGGTGAGCGCCTCAGCCTGCTCGACCAGAGCCTGTTTGCGGGCGCGCGCCTCACGGTGCGCGGAGTCCAGCTCGGCGAAGAACGTCTTGCGGTGCCCCTCGATGGTGGTCCGGGCGGCGCGGAACCGTTTCCACAGTTCGTTGCTCTCTGCCTTGGGCAGCCGAGGGCCTTCCTGCTGGTGCTTCTGCCAGCGCGCGAAGATGTCGTCGATCTGCGCGGTGACCTGCTTCCACTGCGCCTTGGCGGGATCCGCGGCCGCAAGCGTCTCGGCCTCGACCACGAGCGACTCGCGGTAGCGGAGCGCTTCCTCGACGGCCGCCTTGGCCTCCGCGGACTGCTTCTCGGTGAGCTCGCCGACCGAACTGCTCAGCGCCTCCAGACGAGTCCGGAGCGCGGCAAGGTCACCGACGGCGTTCGCATCCTGGACCGCGGCAGTCAGAGTCTGCACGGCCTTCGCTACGTCAGCAGCGGGCGCACCGCGGCGGGCACGCTGCTCGAGCAGGCCCACCTGCCCGGCCAAATCCGCATACTTGCGCTCGAAATACGCGAGCGCCTCTTCGGCCGATCCGTCTGGGTATTGACCGACTTCACGCTCGGTCTCGCCCTCACGAACGAACACGGTTCCGGTCTCGTCCACACGGCCCCAGGGAGCCTTATCGTTGGTAACCACGCACCACCTCGATGTATCCACGCCGGTTGCCTCTAACCAGCAGGCACCCAGCCTATTGCACGACCTATTGCAGGGTGATACCCGTAATGCTTGTCGGGACCGCGGGAGCTCCATCGGAGGACCCATCGGCAGTGCCGGCATCCGTGATCTCAGCGGTCAGCGCGTCCAGGCCGCTGGTGACCCTGCCGAGCACGGTGTAGCCGCCCGCGGCATCGGCCGGGATCGTCGTGTCGCCGTAGACGATGAAGAACTGGCTGCCCATGCTGTGGGCGTTTCCGCTCTGGCGGGCCATGGCGATCGTGCCTGCCGGGTAGACGTCGTCGGCCGGGGCGTTCTCGATCGGGCCGTACCGGAAGTCCGGTCCGCCGGTGCCATCACCGCTCGGGTCGCCGCACTGCAGCACCGAGAAGCCCTCGCCAGTGGTCAGTCGGTGGCAGGTGGTGCCATCGTAGAAGCCGCTCTGCGCCAGGCTGATGAACGAGGAGACACCCTGCGGTGCGAGCGCACCGTCCAGTTCGATGCCGAGCGGGATGCCGTTCAGCGCCAGCTCACCGGTCCAGACGCGATCCTCGGCGATCGAGGCCTCCGGAACCTCACCGGTGTTCTCGCCGGTTGCGGTCTCTTCCGGCTCGGGAGTCGCCGATGCGGATGCCTCGGGCTCCGGTGCACCGGGCCCTGAGCTGAAATACAGCACCTGGGCGGTCGTGGCCAGGGTGGCGATCACGACCAGGGCGATCGCGGCGATCCAGTTGTCGCGCACCCGGCGGGCGACGCTGCGGGTGTGAACCTGCTGGCGTGCCTGGTAACGACGGAGTCGCTCGCGAGCTTCGCGATCCTGGCTCGTTGGTTTGGCCACGTATTCCTCCGTCGGGCTCGAACAGTCCAGAAGAACTTTAGTGAGGCGGCAACAGCCCGGCCAAATGCGCGGGTGAGCGGGGGTGTCAGCGGGCCCGATTAGGCTTGCGGCATGACCGCCCAGCCCGGGCTCCACCACGGAGCCACCCCGCTCGCGGTGCGCATGCGACCCACCTCGCTCGACGAGGTCGCCGGCCAGAAACACCTGCTCGGGCGAGGATCGCCCCTGGTCAGCCTTGCCACCGACGCATCCGGTGCGCGCGGATCCGTCTCCGTGATCCTCTGGGGTCCACCAGGCACCGGCAAGACCACTCTCGCGCAGACCATCGCGCACAGCTCCGGTCGCCGGTTCGTTGAGCTGTCCGCGGTGACCGCTGGCGTGAAAGACGTGCGCCAGGTGATGGAAGAGGCCCGCTCGAACCGCGACCTCTACGGGGTCTCGACGGTGCTGTTCCTCGACGAGATCCACCGCTTCACGAAGGCCCAGCAGGATGCCCTGCTGCCCGGAGTCGAGAACGGTTGGGTCATCCTGATCGCAGCAACCACCGAGAACCCGTCGTTCTCGGTGATCGCGCCGCTGCTGTCCCGATCGCTGCTGCTCACCCTCGAACAGTTGAGCGACGACGATCTTGGGATCCTCATCGACCGCGCGGTCAGCGCCGAACACGGACTGAACAACGCCGTCGTGATCGACCCAGACGCGCGCGCCGCCCTGATCCGGTTGTCATCCGGAGACGCCAGACGAGCCCTCACCGCGCTGGAGGCCTCCGCACTGGCTGCGACCGCCGAGGCCGCCGAAGCCGATGATGCAGACAGCGATGATCCAGACACCGAGGCCGCTGACGCGGATCCCGCCAAGCCGGTCGTCACCGCCGACACGATCGCGCGCGCTGTCGACCGGGCGCTGCTCCGCTACGACCGGAACGGCGACGAGCACTACGACGTGATCAGCGCCTTCATCAAGTCGATCCGAGGGTCGGACGCCGACGCCGCCCTGCATTACCTGGCACGCATGATCGAAGCGGGGGAGGACCCGCGGTTCATCGCCAGACGGATCATTGTCAGCGCCTCCGAGGACATCGGCATGGCCGACCCGCAGGCACTCCCGATCGCGGTCGCCGCCGCGCAAGCGGTGCAACTGATTGGGATGCCGGAGGGACGCCTCCCGCTCGCTGAAGCGGTCGTCTACCTGGCCACCGCCCCGAAATCGAACGCCGCATACACCGGCATCAACGAGGCCATCGCCGACGTCAAGGCCGGCGCGTTCGGCCGGGTGCCGAAGCACCTGCGCGACGGGCACTATCCTGGCGCCAAGAAGCTCGGTCATGGCAAGGGCTATCGGTACGCGCACGACGCCGACATCGGCGTCGTCGAACAGCAGTACCTGCCGGATGACCTGGCCGGCCGCAACTATTACCGGCCGACCGAGCACGGGCACGAGCGTGAGGTCGGCGCGCGCTGGTCGAAGCTGCGCAGGATCATCCGCGGTCAGGCGTGATCTGGTACGCTGAACGCTGCCTGATTCGGTTTCTCGCGTGCGGCTGCGTCGAGATTCCGTAAAGGAGCTTCAGTCTGTAGCCGACTGACCTCCGCGGCACACCCCTCTGACTTCCACCGGCCCTCGGTGTCGCGTCCATGCGTGAGCGCGCACAACGCCGGTGTCATCCGTTAGTTCGACAGAAAAGGACATCGTGTCTACCAAGTCACGTACTCGCAGCAAGACCCGCCTCTCGCGCGCGCTCGGTATCGCCCTCACCCCGAAGGCTGCCAAGTACCTCGAGAAGCGCCCATACGCTCCCGGTGAGCACGGCCGCACCAAGCGCAAGGCCGACAGCGACTACGCGGTTCGCCTGCGTGAGAAGCAGCGCCTGCGCGCCCAGTACGGCATCCGCGAGGCACAGCTGAAGATCGTCTTCGCCGAGGCCCGCCGCCAGCCAGGCCTGACCGGTGAGAACCTGGTCGAGCTGCTGGAGATGCGCCTGGACGCCCTCGTGCTGCGTGCCGGCTTCGCCCGCACCACCGCACAGGCTCGCCAGCTGGTCGTGCACCGCCACATCCTCGTCGACGGCCAGCTCGTCGACCGTCCGTCCTTCCGCGTGAAGCCGGGCCAGCTCATCCACGTCAAGGAGAAGAGCGAGAGCCTCGACGTCTTCCAGGTTGCCGCCGCCGGTGGCCACGCTGAGGTCCTGCCGAAGGTTCCCGCCTACCTCGAGGTAGAGCTCGACAAGCTGCAGGCCCGCCTCGAGCGTCGCCCGAAGCGTGCCGAGGTTCCGGTCACCGCCGAAGTTCAGCTCGTCGTCGAGTACTACGCCGCCCGCTGATTCCAGCGGCTGCTAGACAAGTACTGCCACAAAGGCGGGTCATCCTTCGGGGTGGCCCGCCTTTGCAGTTTTGCGCATGGTCAGCAAAGGCGCAGCAAGTAAGCTGACTATTCGGATCAATCGAGAGGGGATTCTCCATGAAGAACGCACTGTGGTTGCTCATCGGTGTTGCAGCAGGATTCGTCGTCGCCCACCAGGTGAACAAGACACCGCAGGGTCGGCAGTTCTTCGAGGGTCTCGACGCGAGGACCAGGTCGTTCACCGACGCGGTCGTCGACGGCTACAAGTCGCGGGAAGCGGAACTGCGTGCGGCGGTCGCCGACGCCGAGGACGCCATCGCCGACCTCGCCAAGCACGCCAAGTAGCCCGCTCCACGCGAACGGGCTGTCACCGGCCCGTTCGCTTACGCATGCCATCACCACAGGGAAAAAATGCACACCGCTGATATTCAACGCCGCTGGCTCGACTTCTTCGGTCAGCGCGGACACACCGTCGTCCCCTCCGCCTCACTGATCGCGGATGACCCCACGGTGATGTTCACGATCGCCGGCATGGTGCCGTTCATTCCCTACCTGACCGGACTCGTCCCGGCGCCGTTCCCGCGCGCCACCAGCGTGCAGAAGTGCATCCGCACCCTCGACATCGAAGAGGTCGGCAAGACCACCCGGCATGGCACGTTCTTCCAGATGAACGGCAACTTCTCGTTCGGCGACTACTTCAAGGAGCAGGCAATCGCCTACGCCTGGGAGCTGCTCACGACATCCGAGAGTGATGGCGGACTCGGCTTCGACGAGAAGGACCTCTGGGTCACCGTCTACGAGGACGACGATGAAGCGGTGCACTTCTGGCAGAAGGTCGCCGGGCTCCCGCTTGAACGGATCCAGCGGCTGGGCAAGGCCGACAACTACTGGTCGACCGGTCAGCCCGGTCCTGCCGGGCCCAGCTCGGAGATCTACGTTGACCGCGGCCCGAAGTACGGCCGCGACGGTGGACCCGCGGTCGACGACAGCCGGTTCATTGAGATCTGGAACCTGGTCTTCATGCAGCACCTCATCGACGACGTGCAGTCGAAGACCGAGTTCCGCATCGTCAGCGAACTGCCGCGCATGAACATCGACACCGGTATGGGCATGGAGCGCGTCGCGTTCCTGAAACAGGGCGTCGAGAACTTCTACGAGATCGACCAGGTCCGGCCGGTGCTGGACAAGGCTGCTGAGCTGTCCGGTCGCCGCTACGGCGCCGATCACGGAGACGACGTGCGGATGCGCGTGGTCGCCGACCACGTGCGTTCCGCGCTCATGCTGATGTCCGACGGCGTGACCCCGAGCAACGAGGGCCGCGGCTACATCCTGCGCCGCCTGCTGCGCCGCTCGATCCGCGCAATGCGCCTGCTCGGCGTGCAGGAAGCCGCCTTCGGCGAACTGTTCCCCGCCTCCCGCGACGCCATGAAGGCCTCCTACCCGGAGGTCGCCACCGAGTTCGACCGGATCAACCGGCTCGCCACCGGTGAGGAGGAGACCTTCCTCGCCACGCTGGAGAGCGGCACCAGCATCCTCGACCTCGCGGTGACCAAGACCAAGTCCGACGGCGCCCAGACGCTGCCCGGCGACACCGCGTTCCTGCTGCACGACACCTTCGGCTTCCCGATCGACCTGACCATGGAAATGGCCGAGGAAGCCGGGCTGAAGGTCGACCGGGATGCGTTCGACAAGCTGATGGCCGACCAGCGCAACCGGGCGAAGGCTGACGCCAAGGCGAAGAAATCCGGGCTTGCCGACCTGTCGGTGTACAGCGCGTTCCGCGCCCAGGGCGAGACCGTGTTCACCGGCTACGAGTCGTTGCAGACCGAAACCTCGGTGCTCGGCGTGATCGTCGACGGCGTATCCGTCAGTCGGGCGACCACGGGTCAGATCGCCGAGGTCATCCTCGCCGAGACGTCGCTGTACGCGGAATCCGGCGGCCAGGAAGCGGATGCCGGCAGCATCGTCGGCGCCGCGTTCGATCTCGAAGTGCTCGACGTGCAGCGTCCGGTGAAGGGGCTGGTCAGCCACAAGGTCCAGGTCCGTTCAGGCGAAGTCGGCGTGGGCGAGGCGGCGACCAGTGTGGTCGATCCCGCATGGCGGCAGGCAGCCACCCAGGCGCACTCTGCGACCCACCTGATCCACGCCGCCCTGCGCCAGACGCTCGGCCCGGACGCGCACCAGGCCGGTTCCTACAACAAGGCGGGCTACATGCGGCTCGACTTCAACTGGAACAAGCCGCTGTCGAGCGACACCCGCACCGAGATCGAAGAGATCGCCAACAACGCGGTGCACGACGACCTCGAGGTCGTCACCCGGATCATGCCGCTCGACGAAGCCCGCCAGCTCGGTGCCATGGCACTGTTCGGCGAGAAGTACGGCCAGACGGTGCGTGTCGTCGACATCGGTGGTCCTTGGTCGCGTGAACTCTGCGCCGGCACGCACGTGTCCCGGTCCTCGCAGGTCGGCCTGATCAACCTCATCAGCGAATCCAGCATCGGCTCCACCAACCGACGGGTCGAGTCGCTTGTCGGCCTGGACGCGTTCCGTGACCTTGCCGCTGAGCGTGCCATCGTGTCACAGCTGACCTCCAGCCTGAAGACGCCGCGCGAGCAGCTGCCTGACCGCATCGCCGACCTGATGGCTAGCCTCAAGGCGGCCGAGAAGAAGATCTCGCAGTACGAGGCGCAGGCTCTCGCCGGTCGTGTCCCCGCGATCGCCGCGAACGCGCGGCGGGTCGGCCAGGTCTCCGCTGTGCTCGAGCACATCGGCCAGGTCGGTTCCGGCGACGATGTCCGCAGCCTCGTGATGGCCGTGCGTGAACGCCTCGGCAGCGACGCGGCCGTTGTGGCCCTCGCGGCGGATGTCGCGGGCAAGCCCGCGGTCATCGTCGCCACCAACGACGCCGCACGGTCGGCCGGGGTGAAGGCCGGTGCGCTCGCGAAGCTCGCCGCCGGCACCCTCGGCGGCGGCGGTGGCGGCAAGGACGACATGGCCCAGGGTGGCGGCTCGAAACTCGACGCCATCCCCGCGGCCCTCGAAGCCATCGCCACTGCGCTGGAGAACTGACGTGCGCCCCGGTCGACGCCTCGGCGTCGACGTCGGGCGAGCGCGGGTCGGGCTCGCCGCCAGCGACCCGCACGGGATGCTGGCCACCCCGGTGGCGACCCTGCAGCGCACCGAATCCACGGTGCGCGAGGTGCTCGCCGCCGCCGCCGAGTACGAGCCGGTCGAGATCGTCGTCGGGCTGCCGCTGTCGCTGTCCGGCGGCGACACGCTGTCGACCGAGGATGCCAGGCAGTTCGCGGCCGAGCTCGCGGCGGCGACATCCGTGCCCGTCCGCCTGGTCGATGAGCGCCTGTCGACGGTCACCGCGCAGTCTGCGCTGCGGGCATCCGGTCGCAAAACCAAGGGCTCGCGCTCGGTGATTGATCAGGTAGCTGCCGTGATAATTTTGCAACATGCCCTCGACGCGGAGCGCTCGGGAGGCATCCCTCCAGGCTCCATCGTTGCCCCCGGATAAGGACTCACGTGGCCCAAGAACCCAGCTGGGAGGACCTGTTCACGTCCGCCCATGACGAATCCCGGCCGACGGCCGCACCGCATCAGACGGCGGTGCAGCAGGCAGAGCCCGACGCCGCGCCGACCAGCCGTCGGCAGGCCCGCCAGCAGCACCGGCCGGGCGGCGGTTCGCGCGGTGGGTCCAGGGGTCCGCGCGGCAAACGCCGGCTCGGCTGGCTGTGGGCGCTCATCTCGGTCGTCGCCTTCCTGGGCGTCGCGGCAGGCGCCGCATGGATGGTGTGGTCGAGCTATGAAGAGCAGATCCGCAGCGTGATGGGGTGGGAACTGCCGAACGACTACGAAGGCACCGGCAACGGCGAGGAAGTGACCATCGTGATCACCGCCGGCGAGACCGGTTCGGATGTCGCGAACAGCCTGGTCAAGGCCGGCGTGACCATGACCTACGACGCGTTCTACGACCTGGCCGTGGCCGAGAACCCGACCTTCACCCCCGGCGCGTACGCGCTGCAGAAGGAGATGAGTGCCCGAGCAGCCCTTGATGCGTTGATGGATCCCGCCAACAAGGTCACTGCGAAGGCCACCATTCGTGAGGGCGTGACCCTGCAGACGGTGTTCACGGCGCTCAGCGAGAAAACGGGCGTGCCGATTGCCGATTACGAGGCGGCAGCCGCTGATCCGGCGGCATTCGGAGTACCGGCTGAAGCGCCAAGCCTTGAGGGGTACCTGTTCCCCGCCACCTACGAATTCGACCCCGGAGTCAGCGCCCACGATCAGATCGCGCGTTTGGTGGACACCATGATGCAGAAGCTGGACGCGCTCGGCGTGGCCCCGGCTGACCGGCACCGGGTGGTGACGACTGCGTCCCTGATCCAGCGCGAAGCACGGATCGACGACGACTTCTTCAAGGTCTCGCGGGTGATCCAGAACCGGCTCGCCACCGGAATGATGCTGCAGTTCGATTCCACCTCGCACTACGGCTACGCGGTCACGCACGGCCAGAGCTCGGCCGGAGGCAGCGTCTTCACAACGGATGCCGAGCGCGCCGATCCGAACCCGTTCAACACCTATGCGCACACCGGTCTGCCAGTGGGTCCGATCGCCGCACCCGGCGACGTTGCCCTGGACGCCGCTCTGCACCCGGCGGAGGGCACCTGGCTCTACTTCGTAACGGTCAACCTGGAGACAGGGGAGACGAAGTTCACGACGACGGGTGCCGAGCACAGTGCCGCCGTCACGGAACTGCGCGCGTGGTGCAAGACGTCGGAACTCTGCTGACCCGATGACCGCCGCTTCGACGACCACGCTTGCCGTGCTCGGTTCCCCGATCGAGCACTCGAAGTCACCCGCGTTGCACCTCGCCGCCTATCGCGCGCTCGGCCTTGACTGGCAGTACGGACAGGTCGAGATGACCGGCGACCGGCTGGCCGAGTTCATCCGGACTCGGGATGCGTCGTGGCGTGGTCTCTCGCTGACCATGCCGCTCAAGCAGGACGTGCTGCCGCTGCTGGACTCGATCGATGACCGCGCCCGCCTGACCGGCGCCGCGAACACCCTGCTCTTCGACGACGGAATCAAGCGCGGCTTCAACACCGACATCGCCGGCATCACCGGGCCGTTCCGCGCCGCCGGGGTCACGCACCTCGACCGGGTGCTGATCCTCGGCGGCGGTGCCACCGCGGCATCCGCCCTCGTCGCCGTCTCCGAACTCGGCGCTGAGACGGTCACCATCGCGGTGCGCACGCCGGCGAAGGCGGCGCCGCTGGTCGAACTGGGCACGGCATGTGGGGTCACCGTGCACGTCGTCCCGCTAGGTGAGGCGCCGACCGTGCCCGCCGGCGCGGTGATCAGCACGCTGCCGAACGGGGCGCTGTACGCGCTGGAGTTCCCGCAGGACCTGCGTGCCGACGCCGTGTTGTTCGACGTGGCTTACGACCCGTGGCCGACCGCGCTGGCTTCGGCGTGGTCGGATGCCGCCGGGCGGGTGATTCCCGGCATCGAGATGCTGATCGGGCAGGCGCTGATCCAGGTGCGGGTGTTCGTCACCGGCGACCCGGACACGGTGCTGCCGGACGAAGACGCGGTGCACCAGGCGATGCGCGAGGCGGTGGGCGTCCGCCCCTCGCCGCTATGGGAAGATTGACCAATGCTTCGTTGGTTGACCGCAGGTGAGTCGCACGGCCCCGAATTGATTGCCATCGTGGAGGGTCTGCCCGCCGGCGTTCCGGTCAGCCTCGACACGATCCGGGCGGATCTTGCCCGCCGCAAGCTCGGCTATGGCCGCGGCGCCCGCATGAAGTTCGAAGAGGATGAGCTGTCGCTGTCCGGCGGTGTCCGGCACGGTCTGAGCCAAGGCGGTCCGGTCGCGATCCGCGTGGGCAACACGGAGTGGCCGAAGTGGGTCGACGTGATGAGCGCGGAGCCGGTGGATCCTGCCGTGTTGAGCGGTGGCCGCGGTGCCCCGCTGACGCGGCCGCGTCCCGGCCACGCCGACCTGGTCGGCATGCAGAAGTACGGCTTCGATGAGGCCCGGCCGGTGCTTGAGCGCGCCAGCGCCCGCGAGACTGCGGCCCGGGTTGCGCTTGGTGCTGTCGCCCGCGGCTTCCTCGCCGAACTGGGCATCCGCTTGGTCAGCCACACCTTGTCGATCGGACCGGTGCGGGTACCTGAGGGCAGTCCACTGCCGTCTCCGGACGACGTCGGCACCCTGGACGCCGACCCGCTGCGCTGTTTCGATCCGGCCACGACCGAGGCGATGGTGGCCGAGGTCGACGCCGCCCACAAGGACGGTGACACGCTTGGCGGCATCGTCGAGGTGCTCGCCTACGGGCTGCCGCCCGGACTCGGCTCGTACGTGCACTGGGACCGTCGACTCGACGCCCAGCTCGCTGCCGCGCTGATGGGCATCCAGGCGATCAAGGGTGTCGAGGTCGGCGACGGCTTCCTGACTACCACCCGCCGCGGGTCGGCCGCGCACGACGAGCTCGTCCGCGACGGCGAACTGATCTCGCGGCTGAGCGACAAGGCCGGCGGCACCGAGGGTGGCATGTCCACCGGCACCGTGCTGCGGGTTCGCGCCGGGATGAAGCCGATCGCGACCGTTCCGCACGCGCTGCGCACCATCGACGTGACCACGGGGGAGGCGGCATCCGCCCACCACCAGCGCTCGGATGTCTGCGCGGTGCCGGCATCCGGTGTCGTCGCCGAGGCGATGGTCGCGCTCGTACTGGCGAACTCGATGCTGGAGAAGTTCGGCGGTGACTCCCTGGCCGAGACTCGGCGGAACCTGGAGTCCTACCTGGCCTCGATCCCCGAGGTCATCCGCACCAGCACGGCGACCGGCGAGTAGACCGTGACCGCACGTCCGACGGCGGTCTTCATTGGCGCGCCAGGTTCTGGGAAGTCGCGGATCGGCAAGAAGGTGGCGCGCATCCTTGAGGTGCCGTTCATCGACACCGATACGCGAATCGCCGCCGAACACGGGGCGATCACCGAAATCTTCGCCACCCAGGGTGAGCAGCAGTTCCGCTTGCTGGAGCGGCGGGCAGTGGCCCAGGCGCTCACCGAGGAGGGCATTGTCTCGCTCGGTGGGGGAGCGGTCATCGACCCGGACACCCAGCTTGATCTCGCGTCGCAGCGGGTCGTGCTGCTGACCACCACGGCCGAGGCGGTCGCCGCGCGGCTCGCGAACGGCAAGCGGCCGCTGCTGAAAGACGGCGGCGTCGAGGCATGGAGCGCCCTGGTCGAATCCCGGCGCGCGATCTATGAGCGGCTGGCGACCCGCAGCTGGGACACCTCCACTCGGCCGATCGACGCCATCGCCGACGACATTGCCGCATGGCTGAAGGGCACTGCATTGCTGAAGGGCGCAACAGAATGAGCGACAACACTGAGACCGGCACCAACACCGGTACCGATATCACCGTGATCCCTGTCACCGGCGCCGACCCGTACGACGTGCGGATCGGCCGCGGACTGGTCGGCGATCTCGCCGAGCAGCTCGGCCAGAAGGTGCAGAAGGTGCTCATCGTGCACGCGCCGACCCTGGGCGCTCGGGCCGAGGCCCTGCGCGAGCAGCTCACCGGCCGGTACGAGGTGTTCCTGGCCGAGATTCCGGATGCCGAAACCGCCAAACGGGTCGAGGTCGCCGCGTTCTGCTGGCAGATCATGGGGCAGACCGACTTCACCCGCTCCGACGCGGTGGTCACCCTCGGCGGCGGAGCGACCACCGACCTCGGCGGGTTCGTCGCGGCGACCTGGCTGCGCGGGGTCAAGCTGATCCACATCCCGACCACGGTGCTGGGCATGGTCGACGCCGCGATCGGCGGCAAGACCGGCATCAACACCAACGAGGGCAAGAACCTCGTCGGCGCGTTCTACGCCCCAGCCGGTGTGCTGGTCGACCTCGACCTGCTCGACACGCTCCCGAAGAACGAGATCCTCGCCGGCTTCGCCGAGATCGTCAAGGCCGGCTTCATCGCCGAGCCGGAGATCCTCGACATCATCGAGGCGGATGTCGACGCGGTCACCGATCCGGCCACACCGCAGTTCCGTCGTGTCGTCGAACTGGCGATCGGGGTGAAGGCACGCGTTGTCGGCGTCGACTTCAAGGAGTCCGGGGAGCGCGAGATCCTCAACTACGGTCACACCCTCGGACACGCCATCGAGCACGCCGAGCGCTACCAGTGGCGGCACGGTGCCGCGATCTCGATCGGCATGGTCTTCGCTGCCGAGCTGTCGCGGCTCACCGGGTCGCTGTCGGACGCCGCAGTGGACCGGCACCGGAGCATCCTCGAATCGCTGTCGCTGCCGACCACCTACCCGGTCGGACGCTGGCGCACCCTGCTGGCGACCATGCAGCGCGACAAGAAGGCCCGCGGCAGCATGCTCCGCTTCATCGTGCTCGACGACATCGCCAGGCCGTCGGTGCTGACCGGTCCCGAGGAGGCGCTGCTGTTCGCCGCCTACCAGGAGATCGGCCGCTGAACAGCGGCTCGTCAGCGAACCTCCCGCGATTGCGTCTAAACTGCTTCGCGGGCATTTACTGCCGACAGGCTTCTTCACAAACGGAAACGGATCACTCCAATGGCTTCTACCGCTGACATCAAGAACGGCGTCGTCCTCAAGATCGACGGCCAGCTGTGGACGGTGATCGACTTCCAGCACGTGAAGCCCGGTAAGGGTGGCGCGTTCGTGCGCACCAAGATGAAGAACGTCGTCACCGGCAAGACCGTCGACAAGACCTACAACGCCGGCACCAAGGTCGACATCGAGAACGTCGACCGCCGCGACTACACCTACCTGTACAACGACGGCGACAACTTCGTCTTCATGGACCAGAGCGACTACGACCAGATCAACGTGCCCTCGACAGTGGTCGGCGATGCAGCCAACTTCATGCTCGAGAACCAGTCGGTCACCATCGCGATGAACAACGGCAACCCGCTGTACATCGAACTGCCGGCATCCGTCGTGCTCGAAGTGACCTACACCGAGCCCGGCCTGCAGGGCGACCGCTCAAGCGCTGGCACCAAGGCCGCCACCGTCGAGACCGGCTACGAGATCCAGGTTCCGCTGTTCCTTGAGACCGGCACCAAGGTCAAGGTCGACACCCGCACCGGCGACTACCTTGGCCGTGTGAACGACTAGTGTCAGCTCGCACCAAAGCGCGCAAGCGCGCCATTGACGTGCTCTATGTCGCGGATGTCCGGGAGCTTCCGATCGCGGATGTCTTCGCGGACGAGTCCCTCCGTGCCGCAGAGCAGCCGCAGCGCTCCTCGTCGTGGGGCTACGCCGCCGACATCATCAGCGGAGTCAACGAGCACAAGGACGAGATAGACGAACTGATCGAGACCTACGCCCAGGGTTGGACCCTCGCCCGCATGCCGGTGCTCGACCGCGCCATCCTGCGGATCGGCATCTGGGAGATCCTATACAACCCCGAGGTGCCGAACCCGGTCGCGATCGCCGAAGCCGTCGAATCGGCAACCGTGCTCTCCACCGATGATTCGGCCGGTTTCATCAACGGTCTGCTCGGCCGGATCGCGCAACTGAGCGCGTAACATTTCGCCCTGGTGGGCGAATGTTGCGCCGTGTTTCGCCCTGTTACGCGGCTGTTTGTCGGGCATCCGAACTCGGGAATAACGTCGCCCATGTGACCCTCACCGCAACACCTAGACGCACCGCCAGCCGGGCACTGACCGTGACCCTGGACGGCGTCGGCCGCGTCTTCGGCAGCGAGGGCGGGCTGCGACCGGTGCTGCGGGATGTCTCCATCGACATCGCCGCCGGCGAGATCGTCGCCCTCCTCGGCCCGTCCGGCTGCGGCAAGTCGACCCTGCTGCGACAGATCAGCGGCCTCGACTTTCCCGACGTCGGTGTGGTCAGCATCGACGGCACCCGCGTCTCAGGCATCGACGAGCGCAGCGCGGTCGCCTTCCAGGAGCCGCGACTGCTGCCCTGGCGAACCATCGAACGCAACATCGAACTCGGCCTGCCGAGGGGCACCGCGAAGACCGCCGGCCGCGCCCGCGTCGCCGAACTGCTCCAACTGGTTGGACTCGACCATGCCAGCAAGCTGCGGCCGCGCGAGGTCTCCGGCGGCATGGCGCAGCGCGCCTCCCTGGCCCGCTCCCTGGCCCGCAACCCCGGCGTGCTCGTGCTCGACGAGCCGTTCGGCGCCCTGGACGCGCTCACCCGACTGCGCATGCAGGACCTGCTGCTCGACCTGCATGCTGCCGAACCGGCCACCATCGTGCTGGTCACCCATGACGTCGACGAGGCCCTCTACCTGGCCGATCGGGTGGTGCTGCTCGGCAGCGAGCCCGGTATCGACGGCGCGACCGTGCAGCGGATCGTCGCCGTCCCAGGCAGTCGCCCGCGGGACCGGGCCGATTCCCGGCTCGCCGAGCTGCGCGTCGAGCTCCTCGACGGCCTGGGCGTGCCCAGCCACCACGCGGCCGAGTACGCACCGGCACGGCACTGAACTTCCTGATCCGCAAACACCGCATCCACTCTGCACCGCAATCACTCAGCCACTGAAGGAACCCGAATGAAGAATCGCTCCATTGTCAGCTTCGCGGCCATCGCCGCGGCCGGCGCTCTCGTGCTCAGCGGCTGCGCCGCAGGCGAAGGATCGGCCGTCACCCCCGCCGACGAGAACACCTCGGCCGAGGGCTGGTCGACCGACACCCTCAACATCGACTTCGCCACCTACAACCCGCTCAGCCTGGTCATCAAGGAGCAGGGACTGCTCGAAGAGGCCCTTGGCGAGGACGTCACCGTCAACTGGCTGCAGTCAGCCGGATCGAACAAGGCCAACGAGGCGCTGCGCGCCGGAGCCATCGACGTGGGCTCGACCGCCGGGTCGGCTGCACTGCTGGCCCGTTCGAACGGCTCGCCGATCCAGGTCATCGACATCTACTCGCAGCCTGAATGGGCCGCGATCGTCGTGCCCGCGGCATCCGACATCGACTCCGTCGAAGACCTCAAGGGCAAGTCCATCGCTGCCACCAAGGGCACCGACCCGTACTTCTTCCTGCTGCAGACCCTCGAAGAGGCCGGCATCGGCCAGGACGAGGTCGAGATCCAGAACCTGCAGCACGCCGACGGCAAGGCAGCACTCGAATCCGGCGCCGTCGACGCCTGGTCGGGGCTTGACCCGCTGATGGCCACCAGTGAGATCACCGCAGGCTCGAAGCTCATCTACCGCAACATCGACTTCAACACCTACGGCTTCCTGAACGCCACCGAGCAGTTCATCACCGACCACGCCGACGTCGCCCAGGTCGTCGTCAACGCCTACGAGAAGGCACGCGAGTGGGCGCAGGAGAACCCGGACGAGACCGCCGCGATCCTCGCCGAGGTCGCCGGCATCGACCTCGCCATCGCCGAGAAGGTGCTGCTCGAGCGCACCGTGCTCGACCTGGATCCGGTTCCCGGCAAGACCCAGCGTGACGTGCTCGAGATCGTCGGCCCGATCTTCGTCGAGTCCGGTGATGTCGCCAACCAGCAGCTCATCGACGACGCACTCGACGCGCTGTTCAACGACACCTTCGCGAAGAAGGCTGACGCTTCGGCGATCGGATGACCATGAGCAACATCGAGCACGAGGTGGCGGGCGCTGAACAGCGTCCCGCCACCTCGGCGCGTTCCACGAAAACGTCCGCCCGCGGATGGCTGATCCTCGGCGGCGCGGTCGTGCCGGTGCTGCTGCTGTTCATCTGGTGGGCACTGTCGGCATCCGGCGCGGTGCCCGCGTACCGGCTGCCGTCCCCGGTCTCCGTCTGGCAGGCGGCGGTGGACATGACCGCTGATGGCACGCTTGGCACGCACGTGGCCATCTCCACGCAGCGTGTGCTGCTCGGCTTCCTCATCGGTTCGCTCGTCGGGCTGCTGCTCGGCGCGACCGTCGGCCTCTCGAAGTTCGCGAACATCCTGCTCGCGCCCACCATCGGCGGATTCCGCGCGGTACCGTCGCTGGCCTGGGTGCCGCTGCTCACGCTCTACGTGGGCATCAACGAGGACTCCAAGGTCATCCTGATTGCCATTGGTGCGCTGTTCCCGGTGTACACGACGGTGTCAGGAGCGCTTCGCCACGTCGACGCGCACCTGGTTGAACTTGGCCGCACCTACGGCCTCGGTCGCGTGCAGCTTCTGCAGCAAGTGCAGCTGCCCGCGATCATCCCGAGCATCGTCTCCGGACTGCGGCTCGCCCTGGCGCAGGCCTGGTTGTTCCTGGTCGCTGGCGAGCTGCTCGGCGCCGCCATGGGACTCGGCTTCCTGCTGACCGACTCGCAGAACAACGGCCGCATTGACCGGATGTTCCTGACGATCATCCTGCTGGCGGTGCTCGGCAAGACCACCGACGCCCTCATCGGCCTGCTCGAGAAGTACCTGCTCAAGCGCTGGGGTTAGACCGCCTCCGCTCCCGCTCACTCGCGGCGCTCGATTGCCGCGCCGGCCCACGACTTCACCTGGGCCGGTGCGCCAATCGGGTGCCGCGAGCGGGGTCGCCGCACCTGTATGCTTGATCGCGGTAACAGACATCCTTTAAAGCCGTCCAGAGAGGCGGGGAAGGAGGTCGGCATGACTGTGCGCACTGTGTTGCAGCAAGCTGACATCACTCGGGCGTTGACTCGGATCTCCCACGAGATCCTGGAGTCCAACCGGGGATCGGCAGGACTCGTCATCCTCGGCATCCCGACTCGCGGAGTGCACCTCGCCAAACGCATCGGCCACGTGCTCGACAGCATCGAACCGGGCAGCGGCGTCGTCGGCGCACTCGATGTGACCCTGTACCGCGACGATCTCGCCAAACAGCCGACCCGGGCGCCCGCGCCGACCGAGATTCCCGCCGGCGGCATCGACGGCAAGACCGTGGTGCTGGTCGACGACGTGCTGTACAGCGGCCGCACCATCCGCGCCGCGCTCGACGCCCTGAACGACCACGGCCGGCCGCGCGCGGTCAGGCTCGCCACCTTGGTCGACCGAGGCCACCGTGAACTGCCGATCCGCGCCGATTTCGTCGGCAAGAACCTGCCCACCTCGGCCAGCGAGCGCATCCGCGTGCACCTGGTCGAAACCGACGGGGTCGATGAGGTGACGATCGAATCATGAGGCACCTGCTCTCCACCAAGGATCTCGCCCGCGACGAGGCCGTTGCGCTGCTCGACGTTGCTGAGGACATGGCGGATGTCGCCACCCGCGAGGTCAAGAAACTTCCCACCCTGCGCGGCAAGACCGTCGTCAACCTGTTCTTCGAGGACTCCACCCGCACCCGCATCTCGTTCGAAGCGGCCGCCAAGCGACTGTCGGCCGACGTGATCAACTTCAGCGCCAAGGGCTCCAGCGTGTCCAAGGGGGAGAGCCTCAAGGACACCGCGCAGACCCTCGCCGCGATGGGCGCCGACGGTGTCGTCATCCGGCACTCGGCCTCCGGCGCCCCGCACACCCTGGCCGCGAGCGGCTGGATCGACGCGGGTATCGTCAACGCCGGCGACGGCACCCACGAACACCCCACGCAGGCGCTGCTTGACGCGTTCACCATGCGCCGCCGCCTGCACGGCGAGGCCGCGCGTGGCAAGGCGCTCGACGGGCTGAAGGTCGCCATCGTCGGCGACATCCTGCACTCCCGGGTCGCCCGCTCCAACCTCTGGTTGCTGACGACGCTCGGCGCCGAGGTCAGCTTCACCGCTCCAGCCAGCCTGGTCCCGGTCGGCACCGGCAGCTGGCCGGTGAGTGTCGGCTACAACCTGGACGACACCATCAACGCCGGCCCCGACGTGGTGATGATGCTCCGCATCCAGGCAGAGCGGATGAATGCCGCTTTCTTCCCTAACGCGCGCGAGTACGCCCGCGAGTGGGGTCTCGACGATGCGCGGCTGGCTCGGCTTCCGGCGTCTACCATAGTGATGCACCCCGGTCCGATGAACAGAGGCCTGGAGATATCCGCCGCTGCTGCCGATTCACCACGCTCGACCGTGCTGGAACAGGTCACCAATGGGGTTGCGGTAAGGATGGCTGTGCTCTACCTCGTGCTCTCGGGTGAACGGGAGGCCCTCGTATGACCCTGCTCATCACCGGCGCCACCCTGCCGAACGGATCGTCCACTGACTTACTCATCGACGGCGGACGGATCAGCGCCACCGGCTCCGGCCTGAGCGCCGCCGGGGCCACCAGGATCGACGCCGCGGGGCTGATCGCCCTGCCCGGCCTCGTCGACCTGCACACTCATCTGCGCGAACCCGGCTTCGAACAAAGCGAGACCGTGCTCACCGGCACGCGCGCCGCGGCCGCCGGCGGGTACACCGCCGTGTTCGCGATGGCGAACACCTCACCGGTCGCCGACACCGCCGGTGTCGTCGAACAGGTGAAGTCGCTCGGCGACGAGCACGGCTACGCCACCGTCCGCCCGATCGGCGCGGTGACGGCCGGACTCAAGGGTGAGCGGCTGGCCGAGATCGGCGCCATGGCGGCATCCCGCGCCCGGGTCACCGTGTTCTCCGATGACGGCAACTGCGTCAGCGACCCGCTGCTCATGCGCCGCGCCCTGGAGTACGTCAAGGGCTTCGGGGGAGTGATCGCCCAGCACGCGCAGGAACCCCGACTCACCGAGAACGCCACCATGAACGAGGGTGCGCTCTCCAGCGAGCTCGGGCTCACCGGCTGGCCTGCGGTCGCCGAAGAGGCGATCATCGCCCGCGACCTGCTGCTCGCCGAGCACGTCGGCGCCCGGTTGCACATCTGCCACCTCTCCACCGCCGGGTCGGTCGAACTGATCCGCTGGTTCAAGAGCCGCGGCGTCTCGGTCACCGCCGAGGTGACCCCGCACCACCTGCTGCTCACCGAAGACCTGATCAGCGGCTATGACCCGCGGTTCAAGGTCAACCCGCCGCTGCGGCGCAACGAAGACGTGCAGGCGCTGCGCGAGGGACTCGCCGACGGCACTATTGACATCGTCGCCACCGACCACGCCCCGCACCCGGCCGAAGCCAAGGAATGCGCCTGGGATGAGGCCGCCAACGGCATGGTCGGTCTGGAATCCGCGCTCTCGGTGGTGCAGACCGCGATGGTCGACAGCGGCTTGATGGGCTGGGCGGATGTCTCCAGGGTGATGTCCTCGGCACCGGCCCGGATCGGCAAGCTGGACGGCTACGATTCGCCGTTCACGGTCGGCAGCCCGGCGAACCTCACCCTGCACGACCCGCAGGCCAGCCGCGTCTTCGACGTGTCCGACCTGCGCGGGAAGAGCACCAACAGCCCGTACCTGGAACGCACCCTGCCCGGACGGGTGGTCAGCACCATCCACAACGGCTACCTGACCGTGCAGGACGGCGAACTGCGCGACGCCGCGGCCGTGGCCGAGGAGATCGGAGGCCAGCGTGGATAAGTTCCTCATCGCCGTGCTGACCATCGGCTTCGTTGTCGTCGTGGTCGGGCTCATGGTGGTCGGCTGGATGTCGCGTCGCCGACGCCAGTCCGGCCTCGGCCGCCCCGCCCAGGCGCCCGCCGATCTCGGCACCACCCTGCTCGAGACCCCGATGCTGTACGTCGGATCGACCTACGCCGCCGACCCGCTGAACCGGGTCACCACCGGTGCGCTCGGCTTCCGGGCGAAGGCGACACTCATCGTCGCCTCCAGCGGCGTCGTGCTCGGCATCCCCGGGCAGCAGGACACCTTCATCCCGCGGGACGCCCTGGTCGGCGTCGGACGCGGTACCTGGACCATCGACCGTGTCGTCGAACAGGACGGCCTGCTGGTGATCAGCTGGCTGCTCGGCGACAGCACCCTCGACAGCTACGCCCGGCTCACCGGGTCGACGCCGATCGACGAGGTAGTCAGCACCATCCAGGGCCTCGTCCCCGGAGCACAAGCAATCGAAGCATCCGAAGAAGCAACAGGAAGCGAGTCAGTGTGACAACGACTCTGAACAACACCCAAGCCGTTTTGGTCCTCGAGGACGGCACGCGGTTCACCGGCCGCTCCTACGGCGCCACCGGCCGCACCCTGGGCGAGGCGGTCTTCGCCACCGGCATGAGCGGCTACCAGGAGACCCTGACCGACCCCAGCTACGCCGGCCAGATCGTCGTGATGACCGCGCCGCACATCGGCAACACCGGCATGAACGACGAGGACCAGGAATCCGCCCGGATCTGGGTGAACGGTTACGTGGTGCGGGAACCTTCCCGCGTGGTGTCCAACTTTCGCGCGCAGCGGTCGCTGACCGATGACCTGATCGCGCAAGGCGTCGTCGGCATCAGCGGCATCGACACCCGAGCGATCACCCGCCGGCTCCGTGACGCCGGCTCGATGCGCGCCGGCATCTTCAGCGGTGATGACTTCGCCCTCAGCGCGGAGGACCAGCTGACCCTGGTCACCGGCGTCGAGCCGATGGCCGGCCAGAACCTGTCGTCGAGGGTCTCCACCAGCGAGACCTACGTGGTGCCTCCGCAGGGGGAGCGGATCGGCAACCTCGCCGTGCTCGACCTCGGCGTCAAGTTCAGCACCCTGCGGAACCTCGCCATCAGCGGGTTCGAGGTGCACGTGATGCCGCAGACCTCGACCATCGAGGACGTCCTCGCGATCGACCCGGTGGCCGTGTTCTATTCCAACGGGCCAGGGGATCCCGCGGCATCCGACCAGCATGTCGAACTGCTGCGCGGCGTGCTGCGCCAGAACCTGCCGTTCTTCGGAATCTGCTTCGGCAACCAGCTGCTCGGCCGGGCGCTCGGCTTTGGCACCTACAAGCTGCCGTTCGGCCACCGCGGCATCAACCAGCCGGTACTCGACAAGGCCACCGGCCGGGTCGAGATCACCAGCCAGAACCACGGTTTCGCCGTCGACGCACCGATCGACGGTGTGCTCGACTCTCCCGCCGGATTCGGACGGGTCGAGGTCAGCCACTTCAGCCTGAACGACCAGGTGGTCGAAGGCCTGCGGGCCCTCGACATCCCCGCGTTCAGCGTCCAGTACCACCCCGAAGCAGCCTCCGGGCCGCGGGACAGCAACTACCTGTTCGACCGGTTCAAAGACCTCGTGCTCGACCACCTCGCAACAAAGGACGCCAAGTAATGCCCAAGCGCGACGACATCCACAGCGTCCTCGTCATCGGATCCGGCCCGATCGTGATCGGCCAGGCCGCCGAGTTCGACTACTCCGGCACGCAGGCCTGCCGGGTGCTGCGCGAGGAGGGCGTGCGCGTCATCCTCGTCAACCCGAACCCGGCGACGATCATGACCGATCCCGACTTCGCCGACGCCACCTATGTCGAGCCGATCACTACCGACGTGCTCGAGACCATCATCGCCAAGGAGAAGCCGGATGCCGTGCTGCCCACCCTCGGTGGACAGACCGCGTTGAACGCCGCGATCGCGCTCGATGAGGCCGGCATCCTCGCCAAGTACGGCGTCGAACTGATCGGCGCCAAGGTGGAGGCGATCCAGAAGGGCGAAGACCGCCAGCTGTTCAAGGACCTCGTGCTGAAGGCAGGAGCGGATGTCGCGCGCAGCCACATCGCGCACACCGTCGACGAGGCCATCGACTTCGCCGAAGACCTCGGTTACCCGCTGGTGATCCGGCCCTCGTTCACGATGGGCGGACTCGGCTCAGGCTTTGCCTACACCCGCGATGACCTGGTGCGGATGGTCACCGACGGCCTGCAGCAGAGCCCGACCACCGAGGTGCTCCTCGAGGAGTCGATCACCGGTTGGAAGGAGTACGAGCTCGAGCTGATGCGCGACACCGCTGACAACACGGTCGTGATCTGCTCGATCGAGAACGTCGACCCGGTCGGCGTGCACACCGGCGACTCGATCACGGTGGCGCCCGCGCTAACCCTCACCGACCGCGAGTACCAGAACCTGCGCGACATCGGCATTGAGATCATCCGCCTGGTCGGCGTCGACACCGGCGGCTGCAACATCCAGTTCGCGGTGCACCCCGACACCGGTCGCGTCATCGTCATCGAGATGAACCCCCGTGTGTCCCGGTCGAGTGCCCTCGCCTCGAAGGCCACCGGCTTCCCGATCGCGAAGATCGCCGCGAAGCTTGCCATCGGCTACCGGCTCGACGAGATCCCGAACGACATCACCAAGGTCACCCCGGCATCGTTCGAGCCCACCCTCGACTACGTGGTCGTCAAGGTTCCCCGGTTCGCGTTCGAGAAGTTCCCGCTCGCCGACCCGACCCTGACCACCACCATGAAGTCGGTCGGCGAGGCGATGGCGATCGGCCGCAACTACACGACCGCGCTGCAGAAGGCGCTGCGCTCGCTCGAGAAACGCGGGTCCAGCTTCCACTGGCAGGGCCAGCCCGGCGACAAGGCGGCACTGCTCGAGAAGGCGAAGACCCCGACCGACGGCCGGATCGTCACCGTGCAGCAGGCCCTCCGCGCCGGCGCCACCATCGACGAGGTGTTCCAGGCCACCAAGATCGACCCTTGGTTCATCGACCAGATCGTGCTGATCAACGAGGTCGCCGACCGGGTGCGCACCGCGGCCGAACTGGACGAGGACCTGCTCGCCGAGGCGAAGGACCACGGCTTCAGCGACGCGCAGATCGGCGAACTCCGCGGCCTCGACGAGGGCGACGCCCGCGCCATCCGCCACAACTTCGGGCTGCGCCCGGTGTTCAAGACCGTCGACACCTGCGCGGGTGAGTTCCCGGCGCTGACCCCGTACCACTACTCCAGTTACGACTTCGAGACCGAGGTCGCCCCGAGTGAGCAGCGCAAGGTGGTCATCCTCGGTTCCGGACCGAACCGCATCGGCCAGGGTGTCGAGTTCGACTACAGCTGCGTGCACGCCTCATTCGCCCTGCACGACGCCGGGTTCGAGACGATCATGATCAACTGCAACCCCGAGACGGTGTCAACCGACTACGACACCAGCGACCGGTTGTACTTCGAACCGCTCACCCTGGAAGACGTGCTCGAGGTCATCCACGCCGAAAGCCGCACCGGTGAACTGGTCGGCGTGATCGTGCAGCTCGGTGGCCAGACCGCGCTCGGCCTGGCCAAGGGGCTGAAGGCGGCGGGCATCCCGATCCTCGGCACCTCGCCCGAGGCGATCGACCTGGCGGAGGAGCGCGGCCTGTTCGCCGGGATCCTCGCCGACGCCGGCCTGCTCGCCCCGCGGAACGGCACGGCAACGGATGTCAAGACGGCGGTAGCCGTCGCCGAGGAGATCGGCTACCCGGTGCTCGTACGCCCGAGCTTCGTGCTCGGCGGGCGTGGCATGGAGATCATCTACGACACCCCGTCGGTGATCGACTACTTCGACCGGGTCGGCGACCAGGCGATCATCGGCCCGTCGCAGCCGCTGCTGGTGGACCGGTTCCTCGACGACGCCATCGAAATCGACGTCGACGCCCTCTACGACGGCACCGAACTGTACGTCGGCGGCATCATGGAACACATCGAAGAAGCCGGCATCCACTCCGGCGACTCCGCCTGCACCCTGCCGCCGGTGACCCTCGGTGCGAGCGTCATCGACCGGGTGCGCGAGGCGACCCTCGGCATCGCCCGAGGGATCGGGGTTGAAGGCCTGCTCAACGTGCAGTTCGCGATCGGCCAGGGCGTGCTCTACGTGCTCGAGGCGAACCCGCGAGCCTCCCGCACGGTGCCGTTCGTGTCAAAGGCGCTCGGCATCCCGCTCGCCAAGGCTGCGTCGCTGATCATGACCGGCTCGAGTATCAGTGACCTGGTCAGCTCGGGCATGCTGCCCGAGATCGACGGTTCGGTGGTGCCCGCCGATTCCCCGGTGGCCGTGAAGGAAGCGGTGCTGCCGTTCAAGCGGTTCCGCACCCGAGAAGGCCGGATCGTCGACTCCGTGCTCGGCCCGGAGATGCGGTCGACCGGTGAGGTGATGGGCATCGACGCGAACTACCCGAAGGCGTTCGCGAAGAGCCAGGAGGCCGCCTACGGCGGGCTGCCCGCCTCGGGAACCGTGTTCGTCTCGGTCTCCGACAACGACAAGCGCGCGGTGACCCTGCCGGTGCTGCGCCTGCAGCAGCTCGGATACAAGATCCTCGCCACCGCGGGCACCGCCGAAGTGCTGCGCCGCAACGGCATCGAGGCGAAGGTCGTGCTCAAGGGGTACGAGGGCAAGGACACCGGCGCATCGACGATCGTCGACCTGATCAGCGCGGGCAAGGTCGACATCGTCATCAACACCCCGTCCGGTCGCAGCGCTCGCGCCGACGGCTACGACATCCGCACCGCAACGGTCGCCGCTGACAAGCCGATCTTCACCACCATCGCCCAGCTCGGCGCTGCCGTGGCGTCGCTCGAGGTCGTCGGTCAGCCGTTCGAGGTGACCAGCCTGCAGGAGTACGCCGAACAGCGTGCGGCAAGGCTGGCCCGTGTCTGAGCAGGCGGCGTCAGGGCACGGTGACCAGGGCTTCGGTGCCCGGTTGCGGTCTGCCTTGACCGCAACCGGTCACCTGTGCGTCGGCATCGACCCGCACCCGCACCTGTTGCGGGACTGGGGGCTCGATGACAGCGCGGCCGGGGTGCGCGAGTTCGGACTCCGCGTCGTCGACGCCACGGCCCAGGCTGCCGGGATCGTCAAGCCGCAGGTGGCGTTCTTCGAGCGCTTCGGTGCCGACGGCTTCCGCGCACTGGAAGAGGTCATCCGGGCCGCGCGGGAGGCCGGTCTGCTGGTGATCGCCGACGCGAAACGCGGCGACGTGGGCTCCACGGTGGAGGCCTACGGCCGCGCCTGGCTCGAGCCGGGTTCGCCGCTCGAGGCGGATGCCCTGACCGTGAGCGCGTTCCAGGGCACCGGATCGTTGTCAGCCGTCCGGGAGCTGGCAAGCGCGAACGGCAAGGGCCTGTTCGTCCTCGCCGCGACCTCGAACCCCGAGTCCTTCCCGCTGCAGCGCGCAAGCACTGCCGATGGCACGACGGTGTCCAGGATCATCGCCACCGAGGTCGCCGAGTGGAACGGCGGTGCGAGCTTCGGCTCGTTCGGCGTGGTGATCGGAGCGACCGTCGACCTGGATGTCTCCGGGCTGAGCCGCGACGCATTAGTCGGCATGCCCATCCTCGCGCCGGGCTTCGGCCATCAGGGGGCTGACATCCGCGACATCCGCGCCATCTACGGCGATGCGGCCGATTCGGTGCTGGTCAGCATGTCGCGCAGTATTCTCAAGGTCGGGCCGACGCGCCTGTCCGAGACGATCCGAAACCAATCCGCGGAAGTGGCCGAATGCCTCGAGTGAACCCACCCGATGTCGACCGGGCCGCAGCCGCCCGCGCTGCCGTCGCTGCCCGCCGGGCCCGCGCCGCCGTGAAGCGCGCGGTCGCCACGCGGGAACGCAGCGCCGTGGACGTGCTCGACACCGCCTGGTCTTCGACCGAACCGACCGCTGAGGCGAGCCTCCGCGTGCGAGACCTGCTCACCAGCATCCCGACGCTCGGCCCCACCCGCACCGCGCGCGTGATGGAGCAGCTGAAGATCGCCCAGTCCAAGCGCGTCGGCGGACTGGGTGCTCGGCAACGCACGCGCCTGCGCGAATGGGTGCAGCAGCGCGAGGGAGGAGCGCCCACACACGGCCGGCTGGTGGTGCTCGCCGGGCCGACCGCGGTCGGCAAGGGCACCGTGTCGAGCTACATCCGCGAGAACTACCCGGACGTGCTGCTCAGCGTCTCCGCGACGACCCGCGCGCCGCGTCCCGGCGAAATCGAGGGCCAGCACTACTACTTCGTCGACCACGCCCAGTTCGATTCGATGATCGAGGCGGGCGAGTTCCTCGAATGGGCGGTCGTGCACAACCAGAACCGGTACGGCACGCCACGCACCCCGATCGACGCGGCCCTCAGCGCCGGCACTAGCGTGCTGCTCGAGATCGACATCCAGGGCGCCCGGCAGGTGCGTGAGGCGATGCCCGAGGCGGTGTTGGTGTTCCTGCTGCCGCCCACCTGGGAAGAACTGGTGCGCAGGCTTATCGGCCGCGGCACCGAGGACGCCGCCGAACAGGCCAGGCGACTGGAGACCGCGAAGGTCGAACTGGCCGCGCAGGATGAGTTCGATTACAAGGTCGTAAACACCGAGGTCGGCCAGGCCGCGGCGGAGGTCGTAGAATTGCTGGCAGTGCCCGGTCCCCGTGACCGAGTCGCACGCCGATCTGACTAGGAGTTTCCGTGGCTGACAAGCTGTCCGGCATTATTGACCCGCCCATCGACGAGTTGCTGTCGAAGGTCGATTCCAAGTACGCACTGGTGATTTTCGCGTCCAAGCGCGCACGCCAGATCAACGACTACTACGCCGACCTGCACGAGGGGTCGCTGTTCGACAACGTCGGCCCGCTCGTGGACTCGACCATCGACGACAAGCCCCTCTCGGTTGCCATGCGCGAGATCAACGAGGACAAACTCGTCGTCAAGCCCATCGCCGAGTAACAGTGCTGTGACCGCAGAGCCGCAACGCCCGCTCAACGTCGTCGTCGGTATCACCGGCGGCATCGCCGCCTACAAGGCGGTCGGCGTAGTGCGGGCGTTCGTGCTTGCCGGACACAACGTGCAGGTGGTCGCCACCGACGCTGCTCTGCGCTTCGTCGGCCGTCCGACCCTGGAGGCGATCAGCCGCAACCCGGTGCACACGAGCGTGTACGACGGGGTCGCCGAAGTGCGCCACGTCGCGATCGGGCAGGCCGCCGACCTCATCGTCGTCGCCCCGGCGACCGCGAACTCACTCGCCAAACTCCGCCTCGGCCTCGCCGACGACCTGCTGGGCAACACCATCCTCGCGAGCACCGCACCTGTGGTGGTCGCCCCGGCGATGCACACCGAGATGTGGCAGAACCCGGCGACGGTCGACAACATCGAAACCTTGCGCTCCCGTGGCATCACCATCGTGGGCCCTGCCTCCGGCCAGTTGACCGGAGCGGATTCCGGACCCGGCCGGATGAGCGAGGTCGACGACATCGTCGCCGCAGCCCTGCGGCAGGTGCAGCCACAGGATTTGTCTGACCTGCGCATCCTGGTCACCGCAGGCGGCACTCGCGAACCGCTCGACCCGGTGCGATACATCGGCAACCGCTCCAGCGGCCGCCAGGGCATCGCGATCGCCGAAGCGGCCGCCGCGCGCGGCGCCACGGTGACCCTGATCGTCGCGAACCTTGAAGTCGACGTTCCCGAGGGCATCGACATCGTCGAGGCGAGTACCGCCGCTGACCTGGAAACGGCGGCGCTTGCGGCCGCGGCATCCGCCGACGTCGTGATCATGGCCGCCGCGGTTGCCGACTACCGGCCCGACACCGTGGCGTCCTCGAAGATCAAGAAGGAGCAGCAGGGCGACACCCTGCAACTCACCCTCGTCAAGAATCCCGACATCCTGCGCGAACTGGTCGACGCTCGCCGCGACGGTCAGCGGATCATCGGGTTCGCCGCCGAGACGGAGACCGACCGGGACGCGCTGCTCGCGCTCGGCCGCGCGAAGATCGAACGCAAGGGGGCGGACCTTCTTGTCGTCAACAGGGTCGGCTGGTCAGAGGGTTTCGGCACCGAGTCCAACGCCGTGGTCATCATTGATTCGGCCGGCGATATAGTGAGCGAGGCCTCTGGCAGCAAGGCGTCTGTGGCTGACCGTATCCTCGATCTGCTCGCCTGACCGCAGCCCGCGCCCCACCGCTACTTTCAACAACGACTGGATCCTGCATGAGTACTCCCTTGCGCCTCTTCACCTCTGAATCGGTTACCGAGGGTCACCCCGACAAGATCTGCGACCAGATTTCCGACAGCATCCTCGACGCGCTGCTCGCGGTCGACCCGAAGAGCCGCGTCGCGGTGGAGACCCTCGTCACCACCGGTCTCGTGCACGTCGCCGGCGAGGTCACCACCGAGGGCTACGTCGACATCCCCGGCATCGTCCGCAAGCGCATCACCGACATCGGCTACACCTCCTCCGATGTCTGGTTCGACGGCCGTTCGTGCGGCGTGTCGGTGTCCATCGGCGGCCAGTCGCCCGACATCGCTCTGGGCGTGGATTCCGCTTACGAAGCCCGCGAAGAGGCCTCCCTCGCCGAGGACGACCGTCAGGGCGCCGGCGACCAGGGCATCATGTTCGGCTACGCGACCACCGAGACCCCGCAGCTCATGCCGATCCCGATCTGGCTGGCGCACCGGATGTCGGAGCGCCTCGCCGAGGTCCGCAAGACCGGTGCGGTGGACTACCTCCGCCCGGACGGTAAGACGCAGGCCACCGTCGGCTACGACGGCGACCGGCCGCGCACGGTGGAGACCGTGGTGCTCAGCACCCAGCACTCCCCGCTGATCTCGACCCCGCAGTTGCGCGCCGAGATCGAGGAGCTCGTCATCCGCCCGGTGCTGGAGACCGTCGATCTGGACTCCGCCGCCGCGCGCATCCTCGTCAACCCGACCGGCCGTTTCGAGATCGGCGGTCCGCAGGGCGACGCCGGCCTCACCGGCCGCAAGATCATCGTCGACACCTACGGCGGCGCCAGCCGGCACGGTGGCGGCGCGTTCAGTGGCAAGGACCCGTCGAAGGTCGACCGTTCCGCCGCCTACGCCATGCGCTGGGTCGCGAAGAACGCGGTCGCCGCCGGCCTTGCTGACCGGCTCGAGGTGCAGGTTGCCTATGCCATCGGCAAGGCCGCCCCGGTCGGCCTGTACGTGGAAAGCTTCGGCACCAATCACGTGAGTGACGAGATCATCATTCAGGCGATCCGGGAGGTGTTCGACCTGCGCCCGGCCGCGATCATCCGTGACCTGGACCTGCTGCGGCCGATCTACGCGCAGACCGCCACCTACGGCCACTTCGGGCGGGAGCTGCCCGATTTCACCTGGGAGAAGCTCGACCGGGTCGACGACCTGCGCACCGCCGCGAAGCTGTAGCAATGCCTGCGGCATCCATCGCCCGGGTGCTGATCGACTCGCCGTTGCCCCAACTCGATCGGCTGTTCGACTACCGCGTCCCGGAGAAGTTCGCCGAGGACGCGAAGCCGGGCGTTCGGGTGAAGGTGCCGCTGCGCAGCGTCGGCCGCATCGCCGACGGATTCATCGTGGAGCTCACCGACTCGGTGGACTACACCGGTCCGCTCAGCGACCTCGACCAGGTCGTCTCCGCGGTGCCGATCCTCGCGCCCGAGGTGTGGGCGGTCGCCAGGAAGGTCGCCGACCGGGCAGCAGGCACCGCGAGCGATGTGGTGCGGGTGGCCGTGCCCACCCGTCAAGTACGGGTGGAGAAGTCGTGGCTTGCCCGCGCCGAGGCCCCCGGGCTTCCGCCGGTGGTGGCCCGCGAGATCACCGGATACGACGCCGGGCTTGCCGAGTTGATCGCGGCCGGCGGCCGGGCCGCGGTGGCGGCGGTGCCGCGGGTGATCCAGACGACCGCCGGTACCTGGGTCGGCCACTGGGCGCTCAGCATGGCCGAGGCCGCTGCGACCTCGATCGCCGCCGGCAAGTCCGCGATCCTCGCGGTGCCCGACTACCGCGATCAACGGCAGCTCGCGGCCGCGCTGGCCGAGGTGCTGCCCGCCGAGCGGATCGTGCACCTCGACGCCCGGCAGTCCAACCCCGACCGCTACCGGGCGCTGCTGCGGTGCCTCGGCGACGAGCCGCTCGCGATCATCGGCAACCGGTCGGTGGTGTACGCGCCAGCCGCCGAGCTTGGCCTGATCGCCCTGTGGGATGACGGCGACCCGCTGTTCGCGGAGCCGCTGGCGCCCTACGTGCATGCCCGCGACGCCGCCCTCGTCCGGCAGGAGCAGCAGGGCAGCGCACTGCTCTGCTTCGGCCACGCCCGCAGCACCGAGGTCGAACGACTGGTCGAGGTCGGCTGGCTGTCCGACATCCACCCGCAGCGGATTAAAAGTCCGCGGGTTGTGCCGACGGCCCAGCAGCGCGCCGACGACCGACTCGCCGCCCAGGCCAGGATCCCGTCGTCCGCCTGGCGGGCCGCTCGAGCGGGCCTCGATGACGGTCCGGTGCTGGTGCAGGTCGCCCGACCCGGGTACGCCCCCCGGGTCGCCTGCGAGTCGTGCAGGCAGACCGCCCGCTGCGGTCGATGCGAGGGGCCGCTGGCCATGCGTCAGGCGGGCACCGCGCCCGCCTGCAGTTGGTGCGGGGCGCTGGCCATCGACTGGAGCTGCACGCACTGCGGCGGTACCCGATTCCGGCTGGTCGGCTCAGGATCCGCGCGCACCGCAGAGGACCTCGGCCGCGCGTTCCCCGGAGTGCGGGTGATCATCGCCGACGGCGACCACCCGGTGCTCGAGGTGGATGAGCGGCCGGCGCTGGTGATCGCCACCCGCGGGGCGGAACCGATCGCCGCCGGAGGCTACCGCGCAATCTTGCTGCTGGATGGCGAACAGATGCTCGCCCGCGAGAGCCTGCGGGTCGGTGAAGACTGCCTGCGCTGGTGGGCCAATGCCGCATCCCTCGCCGCGCCAGGCGCTCCGGCGGTCCTCGTCGGCGTCGGCGGCGCGCTGGCCACCGCGATGGCCACCTGGCGTCTCGCCGATTACACCCGCTCCGAGCTTGCCGATCGGCGCCGGCTGCGGTTCCCGCCAGCCGTGCGCGTTGCGACGGTCACCGGCGCTCCCGACGCGGTCGCGACCGCGGTCGGCGCCCTGGAGGCGACCGGGATCGATGTGCTCGGCCCGGTTGAGCTTCCGGATGGCGTGGTGCGCGGCATCATCCGCTTCGACTACGCCGCCGGGGCGACGGTCGCGTCCACCCTGCGCAGCGAGGTGATCCGGGCCGCCACCAATCGGCGCCGGGCGGCCGCCGGGCGCGGCGGCCGGGGACCGTTGAAACCGCCGTTCCGTGTGCGTTTCGACGACGTCGAACCCTTCGCCGACTGATGGGGAGCGACCATTGGCGCACCGTTCATCAGGGAAACTGGAACAATGACTTCACTCAGGATCGTCTTCGCCGGAAGCCCCAACGCGGCGGTCCCCAGCCTGCAGCGACTGGCTCGCAGCGAGCACGAGATCGCCGCGGTGATCACCCGCGACGACTCTCCGCAGGGTCGCAAACGGGTGCTCACCCCGACCCCCGTCGCCGACGCCGCCGAGGCGCTCGCCTTGCCGGTGATCAAGGCCAACCGGCTGAACGCCGAGGTGACCGCGCAGATTGAGGCGATCGCACCAGACCTTGGCGTCATCGTCGCCTACGGGGGACTGGTCCGCGAACCGCTGCTCAGCCTGCCGCGCCTTGGCTGGGTGAACCTGCACTTCTCGCTGCTGCCGCGCTGGCGCGGCGCCGCCCCGGTGCAACGTGCCATCATCGCTGGCGACGAACTCACCGGCGCCGCCGTGTTCCAACTCGTCGAGGAACTCGACGCCGGCCCGGTGTACGGCACCATGACGCAACCGATCGGCCGGCACCAGACCGCCGGGCACCTGCTCGATTCGCTTGCCGACTCCGGCGCCGAACTGCTCGCCGGGGTGGTCGACGCCCTCGGCGACGGCACGGCGCGCGGTGACGAGCAGGTGGGGGATGTGACGGTGGCCCCGAAACTCGCGCTCGATGATGGACGGCTCGACTTCACCGAGACTGCGGCGGTCGTCTACAACCGGCTGCGGGGGGTCACCCCGGAACCCGGCGCATTCGCCGATGTGGAGGGCACCCGGCTGAAGATCATCGAGGCAGGCATCGCCCACGACGCGATGCCGATCGAACCAGGCTCCCTCGAACTCGTCGGGCGGCGGGTGCTGATCGGCACGGCCGACCGACCACTGGAACTGGTCCGGGTGCATCCAGCCGGCAAGAAACCCATGGACGCCGCCGCCTGGTGGCGAGGACGGCAGGCCACCCGATGAACAATGAACGCAGCTCTGCACGGCGCCGGTCCAATCAGAACCGTGCCGATCAGAACCGTGCCGATCAGGCCCGCACCGATCAGAACCGTACCGATCAGAACCGTGGCCAGAACGCCGGCCGGATCCAGCCGGCCAGGCAGGTTGCCTACGACGTCATCGCCGCGGTGCGATCCTCGGACGCGTACGCCAACCTGCTGCTGCCGGTGCGGATGCAGCGGGCCGCACTCGGTGCGGCCGACGCCGCCCTGGCCACCGAACTCACCTACGGCACTCTCCGCCGCATGGGCTACTACGACGCGGTGATCGAACTCGCCGCCGGGCGGGAAACCGCGAAGATCGACCCACCGATCCTCGACGTGCTCCGGCTCGGAGCGCACCAGCTGCTGTCGATGCGCGTCGCGCAGCACGCCGCGGTCGATGAGTCCGTCTCGCTGGCGCGGCAGGTGGGCTCCCGCTCGGCGACCGGTTTCGTGAACGGCGTGCTGCGCACAATCTCCCGCAGCACCCCGGATGAGTGGCTCGAGCGGGCGACCGCCGAAACCTCCTCCGAGGATGACCGGCTCGCCACCGTGCACTCGCACCCGACCTGGGTGGTGCGCGCGCTGCGGCAGGCGCTGCGCGCCGAGAACCACGGCGACGAGCTCGAGGAACTGCTCGACGCCGACAACACCCCGCCGCGGGTGAGCATCACCGCGCTGCCGGGCTTGAGCACAGTGGCCGACCTCGCCGGCACCACGCCGGCGCCGTACTCGCCGCTCGGCGCCGTGATCGGCTCCGGCGACCCCGCCGGGTTGCCCGCCGTCGCGGCCGGCCGCGCGCGCGTGCAGGACGAAGGATCGCAGTTGGCCGCCCTCGCCCTCAGCCGCGCCCGCCCGGTGGAGCCGGGGGAGCGCTGGCTCGATTTGTGTGCCGGCCCGGGCGGCAAGGCGGCACTGCTCGCCGCTGAGGCGAAGGCCTCCGGTGCCCAGCTCACCGCCAACGAGATCGTGCCGGCGCGGGCGCAGCTGGTGCGGAACGCCCTCGCCGTGTTCGACCCGCCGATCGAGGTCTGGGAACAGGACGGCACCTCGATCGGCGTAGACCAGCCGGACAGCTTCGACCGGATCCTGCTTGACGCGCCCTGCACCGGCCTCGGCGCGCTGCGCCGCCGTCCCGAGGCGCGGTGGCGCAAGCAGCCGAAGGATGTCGCCGACCTGGGTCGCCTGCAGTCGGCCCTGCTGGCATCCGCAGTGGCCGCCCTGAAACCCGGCGGCATCCTCGCCTACGTGACCTGTTCGCCGCACCTCGGCGAGACCAGGTTCATCGTCGACGACGCGATCAAGCGCTCCGGTGGCAGCCTCGAAAAGCTCGATACCGCCGCCGCGCTCGCACCGGTGACCCTGCACCCGCTTGAGACCCCGGACGGCTCGCATGTGCAACTCTGGCCGCACCGGCACGGCACCGATGCGATGTTCATACAGCTGCTTACTAAACTTGGCTAGTGCCTGTACGTATCAATCCCAGCATCCTCGCCGCCGATTTCGTCAACCTCGAGCGTGACCTGAACAGTATTCAGACCGCCGACCTGGTTCATGTCGACGTGATGGACAACCATTTCGTGCCGAATCTCACGTTCGGTCCGCAGATGGTCGGCAGGATCCAGGATGTCTCGCCGGTGCCACTCGACGTGCATCTGATGATCAGTGACGCCGACCGTTGGGCGCCCGGTTACGCCGAGCTCGGCGCCTACTCGGTGACCTTCCATGCCGAGGCCGCCGAGAACCCGGTCGCCCTCGCCCGTCGGCTGCGCGAGATCGGCGCCAGGGCAGGCATCGCGGTCAAGCCGGGAACCGCGATCGAGCCGTACCTGGAGCTGCTGCCTGAGTTCGACCAGGTGCTCGTGATGACCGTTGAACCCGGATTCGGCGGCCAGTCCTTCATGCCCGCGGTGATGCCCAAGCTCGGTCTGCTTCGCGACGCGGCGGCCAGGCAGGGTTTGGATGTCTGGCTGCAGGTCGATGGCGGCATCAGCGCCGACACCATCGGCATCGCCGCCGAAGCGGGCGCGAACACCTTCGTCGCCGGGTCCAGCGTGTACAACGGCAACGGCGACCCGACCGAGAACATCGCCGCCCTGCGTGCGGCCGCCGAACAGCACAGCCACTGAACATCCCGCTGGTCGAGCCTGCCGAGACCCGACAGGCTCGATCCGCGGCTTCTGATTGGATAGACACCATGACTGACAAGACCAAGCCTGAGATCGACTTCATCGAGGGCCCCGCGCCCGAACAGCTCGTCATCACCGACCTCGAGGTCGGCGACGGCGCCGAGGCAACCCCCGGCGCGACCGTTGACGTGCACTACGTCGGCGTCGATTTCGAAACCGGCGAGGAGTTCGACTCCAGCTGGAACCGCGGCCAGTCGATCAGCTTCCCGCTGCAGGGCCTGATCAAGGGCTGGCAGGACGGCATCCCGGGGATGAAGGTCGGCGGCCGCCGCCAGCTGGTCTGCCCTCCGGCGCTCGCTTACGGCCCGGCAGGCGGCGGACACCGCCTCTCCGGACGCACGCTCGTCTTCATCATCGACCTGCTGGGCGTGAAGTAACCATTAGCCTTGACAGCGTGAAGACGTTCGACTCCCTCTTCGAGGAGCTCACCGCCAAGGCCACCGCACGACCGGCCGGCTCCGGCACGGTGCAGCAGCTCGACGCGGGAGTGCACGCCATCGGCAAGAAGATCGTCGAAGAAGCCGCGGAAGTGTGGATGGCGGCCGAGTACCAGAGCGATGCCGAGACGGCTGAGGAGATCTCCCAGCTGCTCTACCACTTGCAGGTGCTCATGCTCGCGAAGGGCCTGACGCTCGAAGACGTCTACCGACATCTCTGAGCCCGCCGATCCCTTCCCACTCTTCGACCCCGCCTCACGGCGAGAAATGACATGACATGTTGCGCATAGCGGTGCCCAATAAGGGCTCCCTGTCCGACACCGCGGTTCAGATGCTGGCCGAGGCCGGCTACGCCACCCGCCGCGACACCCGCGAGCTGACCGTCTCCGACCCCCGCAACGGGGCGGAGTTCTTCTACCTGCGTCCCCGCGACATTGCCACGTACGTCGGTTCCGGCGCGTTGGATGTCGGCATCACCGGCCGGGACCTGCTGCTGGATTCGGGTTCGGATGCCGAGGAGCTCGCGCCCCTCAATTTCGGCGACTCCACCTTCCGGTTCGCAGGGCCCGCAGGCGAATTCACCGAACTGTCCGAACTGCAGGACAAGCGGGTCGCGACCAGCTACGTCGGCCTGGTCGGCGCCTTCCTTGAACGCCACGGCGTGACCGCGCACCTGATCAAGCTCGACGGCGCGGTGGAATCCGCGGTCCGACTCGGCGTCGCTGACGCCGTCGCGGACGTCGTGTCGACCGGCACCACGCTGCGCGCGCAGGGCCTGGAGATCTTCGGCCCGGTCATCCTCGAGTCCACCGCGGTGCTGATCACCGCGAAGCGCGAGCTGAACGGACTCGAGACGCTCAGCCGACGGCTGCATGGCGTGCTCGTCGCCCGGCAGTACGTGCTGATGGACTATGACCTGCCGGCGACCCTGATCGACGAGGCCGTCGCCATCACGCCCGGTCTGGAATCCCCGACCGTGTCGCCGCTGCGCGACACCGGCTGGGTCGCCGTCAGGGCCATGGTGCCCCGCACCGACACCAACCTGGTCATGGACGCCCTGTACACGCTGGGCGCCCGCGCCATCATCGTCAGCTCCATCCACGCCGCGAGGCTCTGACATGTCGGTCGCAGTCCGGGTCATCCCGTGCCTCGACGTCGCCGATGGCCGGGTCGTGAAGGGCGTCAACTTCCTGAACCTGCGTGACGCGGGCGACCCGATCGAACTGGCCCGCAAGTACTACGAGCAGGGTGCCGACGAGATCACCTTCCTCGATGTCACCGCCACCGTCGACAACCGGGCAACCACCTACGACGTGGTCCGCGCGACCGCCGAGCAGGTGTTCATCCCGCTCACCGTCGGCGGGGGAGTGCGCAGCACCGACGACGTCGCCCGGCTGCTGGCCAGCGGCGCCGACAAGGTGGGCGTGAACAGCGCCGCGATCGCGCGTCCCGATCTGCTCGGCGAGATCGCCGACCGGTTCGGCGCGCAGGTGCTGGTGCTGTCGCTGGATGTCAAGCGCTCCGAGCGCACCGCATCCGGCTTCGTGGTGACCACCCACGGCGGCCGACGGGAGACCGACCTCGACGCGCTCGACTGGGCCCGCGAGGCGATCGAACGCGGCGCTGGCGAACTGCTGGTCAACTCGATCGACGCGGACGGCACCAAACAGGGCTTCGACCTCGAACTGATCGGCGCCATGCGCGAGCTGAGCAGTGTGCCGGTGATCGCCTCGGGCGGCGCCGGGGCAGTCGAGCACTTCGCGCCGGCCATCACCGCCGGCGCCGACGCGGTGCTCGCGGCATCCGTGTTCCACAACGCCGAACTGACCGTCGGCGACGTCAAGGCGGCGTTGAACGCCGCGGGAGTAGCCACCAGATGACTGACGAACTGACCGCCGAGACCGCCCAGGCCGTCATTGACAGCGCCCGCTTCGCTGAGGACGGGCTGATGCCCGCGATCATCCAGCAGGAGGGCACCAAGGACGTGCTGATGCTCGGCTACATGGATGCCGAGGCGCTGAAGCGCACCCTGACCTCCGGTCGCGTCACCTTCTGGAGCCGCTCCCGGCAGGAATACTGGCGCAAGGGCGACACCTCCGGGCACGTCCAGTACGTGCGCGGGGCTGCGCTCGACTGCGACTCCGACACGCTGCTGGTCACCGTCGAGCAGATCGGTGCCGCCTGCCACACCGGCGCACACGCCTGCTTCGACGTGCACCCGCTGAACCCGGTGCTGGGACAGGCCGAATGACGGCCACCACGACCCGCGCCGACTTCAGCGCGCGCCTCGGCTCCGGACACCGGGTGGTGCCGGTGATCCGCGAGATCTTCGCGCCCGAAGAGACCCCGGTCGGCATCTACCGCAAGCTCGCGAACGGTCGGCCCGGCAGTTTCCTGCTCGAATCCGCCGAGCAGGGCGGCATCTGGTCGCGGTACAGCTTCGTCGGCACCTCCAGCTTCGGGGTGCTCACCCAGCAGGATGACGCGGCCACCTGGCTCGACTACGGGTTGTCTGCCGAGCTCGCGTTCGGGACGAACCCGCCGGCCGGCCCGCTCGAGGCGATCTCGCACCTCTACGAACGCTGGGCGACGCCGCACGTCGACGGTCACCCCCCGCTCACCGGCGGCCTCGTCGGCTTCATCGGCTGGGACGCGGTCCGCCAGTTGGAGAAGCTGCCGGACGCTCCGCCCAACGACTTCACGGTGCCCGGGCAGGGCCTCAGCTTCGTCAGCGAACTGGTGGTGCTCGACCACAAGACCGGTTCGGTGCTGCTGATCGCCACGGCCCTTGCGCCTGATCTTGTCGGGACAGGCGACGAGGACGCCGCCTGGACGGACGCGCAACACCGCCTCGACGGCCTGCAACGCGGCCTCGCCCAGCCGGCCGAGGCGTGGCTCGCCGACATCGACTTCGGGGTCGAGCCCGAGCCGACTCCGCGGGTCAGCGCTGAGGACTTCCAGGCATCCGTCGTGCGCTCCAAGGAATTCATCCGCGACGGCGACGTCTTCCAGGTCGTCATCTCCGAGCGGTTCGACCACGTCGCCACCGCGCCGCCGCTGGACGTGTACCGGGTATTGCGCGCCCTGAACCCGAGCCCGTACATGTATCTGCTCACCCTGGATGACGCCGCCGGGCACCCGTACGCCATCGTCGGCTCCTCGCCGGAGGCGCTGGTCAAGGTCCAGGAGGGTCGGGCGTTCTCGCACCCGATCGCCGGCTCCCGGCCGCGTGGCGCCACGCCGGAGCAGGATGCCGCCCTCGCCGACGAACTCGCCGAGGACGCCAAGGAGCAGGCCGAGCACCTGATGCTCGTCGACCTGGCCCGCAACGACCTGCTCAAGGTCTGCCAGGCCGGCACGGTCGAGGTGACCGAGTTCATGCAGGTCGAGCGATTCAGCCACATCATGCACCTGGTCTCCTCGGTCGCGGGCAACCTGCGGCCGGATGTCAACGCGATCGACGCGTTCCGGGCGACCTTCCCGGCCGGAACCCTGTCCGGAGCACCCAAGCCCCGCGCGCTGGAGATCATCGACGAGCTCGAGGTCGCCGGACGCGGCGTGTACGGGGGAGTGGTCGGCTACTTCGACTTCGCCGGGGACGCCGATCTGGCGATCGCAATCCGCACCACGCTGATCGCCGACGGGGTGGCCAGGGTGCAGGCCGGCGCCGGCCTGGTCGCCGATTCCGACCCGGCGACCGAGCACCAGGAAGCCAAGAACAAGGCGGCCGCACCGCTGCGCGCGGTCGCAGTGGCCAACGCCATGCACCGGCTGGAGCAAGCGTGAGCGCACCCTCCGGGCGTCGACTGAAGAGCCTCGCGATCCTCGCCGGACTCGTCATCAGCGCGGTGCTGCTGCTCACCTGGACCCAGGTCTGGGTGATGATCCAATTGACCGACGGCAGCCAGCTGGAAGCCGCCGGTGAGGTGGCCTCTCCGGCGATCGCCGCGCTGGGGCTGGCCGGTCTCGCCGCCGCCGCAGCGCTGTCGCTTGCCGGTCCGGTGTTCCGTCGCATCCTCGGCGTGCTGCAGATCGCCGTGTCAGGCACCGCGCTGATCGCAACGATTGCCACCGTCAGCGACCCGATCACCGCGTCCGCGGCCGTCGTCACCGACGCGACCGGCGTCAGCGGAGCCGAGTCGGTCGCCTCCCTGGTGTCCGCAGCGACGCTGACGGCGTGGCCGTTCGTCGCGCTGGTCGCCGCGGTCCTCGGCGCCCTGCTCGGCGTGTTCATCATCGTCACCGCATCGCGCTGGCCCGGATCCGGCCGCAAGTACCAGTCCGTGCGCCTGCAGAACGCCGACGAGAATTCCGCCGTTGACGATTGGGACGCGCTGAGCGACGGTCAGGACCCGACCGACCGCTAGACTTGATGGCGGCTTGTCATCCGAGCATCAAGGAGAATTGTGTCCCTCGACAACGACCCCGGTCACGGCAACTCACCCGCTGCCTGGACCGCCGTGACGATCATGCTCATCGCTTTCGTCATCGGCACCATCGCCTTCTTCATGGAGATCAGCTGGCTCGTCTGGGCTTCCGGCGCGCTGGTCATCGTCGGCCTCATCACCGGCTGGGCACTGTCCAAGGCCGGCTATGGCGTCAACGGCCCCAAGTACAGCGCGAAGGTGCACTGACCTACGTGCTTTCTGATCTAGTAGCAGGGTCCGTCGCCGACGCCAACGAGCGCCGCTCCACTCGTCCTCTCGCCGATGTCGAGGCGGCCGCGCTCGCGCGTCCCGCCGCGCTCGATGTGCTTGCTGCATTGGCCCCGGCCGAGCGGGTGAAGATCATCGCCGAGGTGAAGCGTGCCTCCCCGTCGCGCGGCCCGCTCGCCGACATCCCCGATCCCGCCGCCCTCGCCGTGTCCTACGAGACCGGCGGCGCCAGTGCGATCAGCGTGCTCACCGAAAGCCGCAAGTTCGGCGGCTCGCTCGCCGACCTGGAAGCCGTCCGTGAGGCCGTGTCGATCCCGGTGCTGCGCAAGGACTTCATCGCCGACCCGTACCAGGTGTTCGAGGCTCGCGCCGCGGGCGCCGACCTGGTGCTGCTGATCGTGGCGGCGCTGGACGATGCCACTCTCCGCTCGCTGTACGGGCTGATCAGCGAACTCGGCATGACCGCGCTGGTCGAGACCCACGACGCTGACGAGCTCGAGCGGGCGCTGGACCTGGGCGCCGCCGTCGTCGGCGTCAACGCCCGCAACCTGAGCACATTCGAGCTGGACCAGGACCTGTTCGGCCGGCTCGCCGACCGGATTCCGTCCGGCGTGATCCGCGTGGCCGAATCCGCCGTGATGTCCGCCGCGGATGTCGCGCACTACCGCGCCGCGGGTGCTGACGTCGTCCTGGTCGGAGAAGCGCTCGTCACCGGCGGCGACCCGGTCACCCGACTCGGCGAATTCCTGGCCGTCTGATGGCACTGCAAGACATCGACGGCCCGTTCTTCGGCGAGTACGGCGGACGGTTCATGCCCGAATCGCTGATCGCCGCCATCGACGAACTCGCCGAAGCGTACGAGATCGCCAAGCACGACCTCGAGTTCCAGGCGGAACTGGCCGAGCTGCACAAGAACTACACCGGCCGGCCGTCGATCATCACCGAGGTTCCCCGGTTCGCCGAACATGCCGGCGGAGCGCGGATCATCCTCAAGCGTGAGGATCTGAACCACACCGGTTCGCACAAGATCAACAACGTGCTGGGCCAGGCGCTGCTCACCAAGCGGATCGGCAAGACCCGGGTCATCGCCGAGACCGGGGCCGGCCAGCACGGCGTGGCCACCGCCACCGCCGCTGCGCTGTTCGGACTGGACTGCACCATCTACATGGGCGAGGTCGACACCCAGCGCCAGGCGTTGAACGTCGCCCGGATGCGCCTGCTCGGTGCCGAGGTCATCTCGGTCACCACCGGCTCCCGCACCCTCAAGGACGCCATCAACGAGGCGTACCGCGAGTGGGTCACCTCGGTGGAGACCACCAACTACATCTTCGGCACCGCCGCGGGGCCGCACCCGTTCCCCACTATGGTGCGCGACTTCCAGAAGATCATCGGCGAAGAGGCACGCGAGCAGGTGCTCGCCCTCACCGGCCGGCTGCCCGACGCGGTTGCCGCGTGCGTTGGCGGCGGATCCAACGCCATCGGCATCTTCCACGCCTTCCTCGACGACCCCGACGTCGCGCTGTACGGCTTCGAGGCCGCCGGTGACGGCGTCGACACCGAGAAGCACGCCGCGTCCATCGAGCGTGGCCGCCCCGGCATCCTGCACGGCGCCCGCAGCTACCTGCTTCAGGACGAGGACGGCCAGACCATCGAGTCGCACTCGATCTCGGCCGGACTGGACTACCCGGGCGTAGGCCCCGAGCATGCCTGGCTGGCCGACATCGGCCGTGCTCAGTACCTGCCCGCGACCGACACCGAGGCGATGGACGCGCTGCAGCTGCTGAGCCGCACCGAGGGCATCATCCCGGCGATCGAGTCCGCGCACGCCCTCGCCGGCGCCCTCAAGCTGGGACGTGAGCTCGGACCCGACGCCGTCATCCTGGTCAACCTCAGCGGGCGCGGCGATAAGGACGTCGCGACCGCCGGCCGCTGGTTCGGTCTCATGGACGAAGGAGCCCGGCAGGAATGAGCACCACCGTAACCTCCGTCGCAGACGTCATTGCGAAGCGGAACCGGGAAGGAAACGGCGCGTTCGTCGGGTACCTTCCGGTCGGATTCCCCGACCTTCAGACCAGCATCGACGCCGCAGTGGCCCTCGCCGAGAACGGCGCCGACGTGCTCGAGCTCGGGGTTCCGTACTCCGACCCGGTGATGGACGGCCTCGTCATCCAGCAGGCTACCCAGACCGCTCTCGAACGTGGCTTCCGGTTGCGTGATGTGTTCACCGCGGTTGAGGCGATCCGAAACCGGGTCGACGTGCCGGTGCTGGTGATGACCTACTGGAACCCGGTGCTGCAGTACGGGGTCGACAAGTTCGCCGACCAGCTGGCCTCGGCCGGCGGTTCCGGGTTGATCACCCCCGACATCACCCCCGACTCGGCGGCCGACTGGATTGCGACCAGCGAGCGCACCGGCCTTGACCGGGTGTTCCTGGCCGCTCCGACCTCGACCGACACCCGACTGCGGGAGACCGTCGCCGCCACCCGCGGGTTCGTCTACGCCGTCTCGACCATGGGCATCACCGGGCTGCGTACCGACCTCGACGCCGCTGCGCGCACCCTGGTCGGCCGGTTGAAGGATGCCGGATCCACCACGACCTGCGTCGGAATCGGCATCTCCAACGCCGACCAGGTCACCCAGGTGCTCGAGTATGCCGACGGTGCCATCGTGGGAACCGCCCTGGTCAAGGCACTCGCAACCGACGGTGTAGCCGGCCTGGCGAGCGTGACTCGCACCCTGACCGCCGGCAAGTAGTCTTACTCCCGTCTCTTCCCCGAAAGGTGTCACAGCCGTGATCGCTCCTGTCAGCATCCCGAGCCCCGATGAGTCGTGGCGTGTCTTCAACCTGGGCCAGTGGCTGCGGGACATCGGCCTGACCTGGTTCGGCTACGACGTGAACATCCACGCCTACGCGCTGTGCATCCTGCTCGGCATCGTGGTCGCGACTGTGATGACCCACCAGCGGCTCACCCGTCGCGGGGCCGAGCCGGGCGTCGTGCTCGACATCATCATCTGGGCGATCCCGTTCGGGATCGTCGGCGCGCGCATCTTCCACGTGATAACCCACCCGGATGACTACTTCGCCGGCCAGAACCTGCTCTCGGTGTTCTACATCTGGGAGGGTGGCATCGCCATCTTCGGCGCACTGGCCGGTGGCGCCGTGGGCGCCTGGATCGGCTGCCGGTTCAGCGGCATCCGGTTCTGGACCTTCGCCGACGCGGTGGCTCCCGGCCTCCTGCTGGCACAGGCGTTCGGCCGGTTCGGCAACTGGTTCAACCACGAACTGTACGGCCTGCCCACCGACCTGCCCTGGGGCCTGGAGATCGAATCCAGCAACCCGGCGTTCCCGGCCGGGCTGCCCGAGGGCACCCTGTTCCACCCCACCTTCCTGTACGAGATCATCTGGAATGTGGCCGGCGTGGCGGTCATCCTCTTCCTCGAGCGGCGCTACCGCCTGCAGTGGGGCAAGGTGCTCGGCGTCTACCTGATCTGGTACGGCCTCGGCCGCATCGTCTTCGAGTCGATCCGCATCGACCCGAGCGAGGTGTTCGCAGGGCTGCGCACCAACGTCTGGGCTGCGATCTTCGCCGTCATCGTCGGTGCGGTGATCATCATCGTGCAGCGCCGCCGGCACCCCGGTATTGAGCCGAGCCCGTACGTGGCTGGACGCGAATGGGTCCCCGGGACCGGTGTTGTAAACTCTGACGCGATCTACTCCGATCGCGACGATGACGGCGATGACGCTGTCAGTCCGTCTGACGACGGCAACGCCGAAACGCCCGCCACAAGTGGGGCCACTCGCCAGGACTAATCGGTTCTCACCACGGAACCTCTCCCTTCCCCCACCTACGGGCCAGCGACGTCCCTGAAGAGCTTCGACTCGTGAGGACGGATCCACATGGCACTCACGCCACCCTTTGAACGATTCAGTGCTGCGCCGCCAGCAGCAGGCCTGTACAACCCGAAGTTCGAGAAGGACGCCTGTGGCCTCGCCATGGTCGCCACGCTCCGGGGCAGTGCAGGCCACGACATCATCGAGACCGCGCTCGGCGCACTCCGCAACCTGGAGCACCGCGGCGCGGTCGGCTCAGACGCCGGCACCGGCGACGGTGCAGGCATCCTCAGCCAGATGCCGGATGCGTTCCTCCGCGCGGTGACCGCCTTCGAGCTGCCCGCACTGGGCCGTTATGCCGCCGGCCTGGCATTCCTGCCCACCGACGACGCCGAGCGGGACCGGGCGAAGCAGGAGATCGCCCGGATCGCCGCCGAGGAGAACCTGGCCGTGCTCGGCTGGCGCGAAGTGCCGGTGAACGCCGACGTGCTCGGCAACCTGGCCCGTGAGGCCATGCCCGCCTTCGAGCAGCTGTTCGTGACGAGCGCGCTCGGCGAGACCGCGGCCTCGATCCCGGCGGGCATCGAACTCGACCGGATCGTGTACCGGCTCCGCAAGCGCGCCGAGCACGAACAGAACGTCTACTTTGCCTCGCTCAGCGCGCGCACCATCACCTACAAGGGCATGGTCACCACGCTGCAGCTCGAGCCGTTCTACCCAGACCTCAGCGACGACCGGTTCGCGTCCCGGCTCGCGCTGGTGCACTCGCGGTACTCCACCAACACGTTTCCATCCTGGCCGCTGGCGCAGCCGCTGCGGATGATGGCCCACAACGGTGAGATCAACACCGTGCAGGGCAACCGGAACTGGATGCGCGCCCGCCAGTCGCAGCTCGAGTCCGAGGTGCTCGGCGACCTGCGTCCGCTCCTGCCGATCATCACCGACGGCGGCTCCGACTCCGCTTCGTTCGACGAAGTGCTCGAACTGCTCACCCTGTCCGGCCGCTCGCTGCCGCACGCGATGATGATGATGGTTCCCGCGGCGTGGGAGAACCAGCAGGACGCGGACCCTGCCCGCCGCGCCTTCTACGAGTTCCACTCGATGCTGATGGAGCCGTGGGATGGACCAGCAGCGCTGACCTTCACCGACGGATCGCTGGTCGGCGCCACCCTGGACCGGAACGGTCTCCGCCCCGGTCGGTTCCTGGTCACCGACGACGGACTGGTGGTGCTTGCCAGCGAAATCGGTGTGATCGACGTTGACCCGAGCAAGGTCGTCCGAAAGGGACGCCTGCGCCCCGGCCGGATGTTCCTGGTCGACACCGAGGCCGGCCGACTGATCGAGGACGACGAGATCAAGGCGGAACTGGCCGCGGCCGAACCGTGGGGCGACTGGCTGGACGCCGGCCGGATCAACCTCAAGGACCTTCCCGAGCGTGAGCACATCGTGCACACGCCCGCGTCGGTCACCCGCCGTCAGCGCACCTTCGGGTACACCGAAGAGGAAGTACGGATCCTGCTCGCGCCGATGGCGCGCACGGGAGCCGAGCCACTCGGCGCGATGGGCTCCGACACCCCGATCGCGGTGCTGTCCGAGCGTCCCCGGCTGCTCTTCGACTACTTCGTGCAACAGTTCGCGCAGGTCACCAACCCGCCGCTGGACTCCATCCGCGAAGCGGTCGTCACCTCGATGAGCCTCGGCCTCGGACCGGAACGCAACCTGCTGTCCGCAGGGCCCAAGCACACCCGCCAGGTCATCCTTGACTTCCCGGTCATCGACAACGACGAACTGGCCAAGATCCAGCACATCGACCCACGACCGGGCAACCGGGTGACCCGCACCATCAAGGGCCTGTACCGGTTCGACGCGGGCCTTGACGCCATGGAGAAGCGCATTGACGCGATGTGCGCCGAGGTGGATGAAGCCATCGAGGACGGCGCCGAGTTCATCGTGCTGTCCGATCGTGACTCCACCAAGGACCTTGCGCCGATCCCGTCGCTGCTGATGCTCGCGGCCGTGCACCATCACCTGATCCGCGCCGAGAAGCGCCTGCGGGTCGGGCTCATCGTCGAAGCCGGCGACGTGCGCGAGGTGCATCATGTCGCGCTGCTGATCGGCTACGGGGCATCCGCCATCAACCCGTACCTGGCGATGGAGACCTGCGAAGACCTCGTCCGCCGTGGCGTGATCACCGGGCTCACCCCGGAGAAAGCCGTCCGCAACGTGATCAAGGCGCTCGGCAAGGGCGTGCTGAAGATCATGTCGAAGATGGGCATCTCGGTGGTCAGCTCGTACGCGGGCGCCCAGGCGTTCGAGGCGATTGGGCTCAGCCGCGAGTTCATCGACAGGTACTTCACCGGAACCACCACACAGCTCGGCGGCGTGGGCATCGACGTCATCTCCCAGGAGAACCTCGACCGGCACACTTCGGCCTATCCGGAGGTCCCGTCCGCGCTCGCGCACGAACGTCTCGAGACCGGAGGCGAGTACCAGTGGCGCCGTGACGGAGCCCCGCACCTGTTCAACCCGGAAACCGTGTTCCGGTTGCAGCATTCCACCCGCACCCGCCGGTACGACATCTTCCGCGAGTACACCAGGCTCGTCGACGACCAGGCCGAGAGCCTGATGACGCTGCGCGGCCTATTCAAGTTCGCGTCGGACCGCAAGCCGGTTCCGATCGACGAGGTTGAGTCGGTGTCCTCGATCGTGAAACGGTTCTCCACCGGCGCGATGAGTTACGGCTCGATCTCCGAAGAGGCACACACCACCCTCGCGATCGCGATGAACCGACTCGGTGCGAAGTCGAACACCGGGGAGGGCGGTGAGGATGTCGCGCGCCTGACCGACCCGGAACGCCGCAGTGCGATCAAGCAGGTCGCCTCGGGCCGGTTCGGTGTGACGAGCATGTACCTCACCCACGCCGACGACATCCAGATCAAGCTCGCCCAGGGGGCCAAGCCCGGCGAAGGCGGCCAGCTGCCGCCGACCAAGGTGTACCCGTGGATTGCTCGCACCCGGCACGCGACCGCGGGCGTCGGCCTGATCTCGCCGCCGCCGCACCACGACATCTACTCCATCGAAGACCTCAAGCAGCTGATCTTCGACCTGAAGCGCGCCAACCCGTCCGCCCGGATCCACACCAAACTGGTCAGCCAATCGGGGATCGGGGCGGTCGCGGCCGGCGTGGCGAAGGCGTTGTCCGACGTCATCCTGGTCTCCGGCCACGACGGCGGAACCGGCGCCAGCCCGGTGAACTCGCTCAAGCACGCGGGCACCCCATGGGAGCTCGGACTGGCCGAGACCCAGCAGACGCTGATGCTGAACGGCATGCGCGACCGGGTCGTGGTGCAGGTCGACGGCCAGCTGAAGACCGGACGCGACGTCATCATCGGCGCCCTGCTCGGCGCCGAGGAGTTCGGCTTCGCCACCGCGCCGCTGATCGTCTCCGGCTGCATCATGATGCGCGTCTGCCACCTGGACACCTGCCCGGTCGGCGTCGCCACGCAGAACCCGGTGCTGCGGGACCGGTTCACCGGCAAGCCCGAGTTCGTGATCAACTTCTTCGAGTTCATCGCCCAGGAGGTGCGCGAGTACCTCGCCGAACTGGGCTTCCGCTCGATCGAGGAAGCCGTCGGTCACACCGAGGTGCTGGATGTCGACGGTGCCATCGAGCACTGGAAGGCCTCCGGCATGGACCTCGCGCCGATGCTCGTCGGGCCGGCATTCGCCGACGACGAGCCCCGCGCGAACCAGCGACCCCAGCACCACGAGTTGGACGAGCACTTCGACAACCAGCTCATCGCGCAGGCTCACAGCGTGATCGAGCACGGCGGCACTGTCTCGATTGAGTTGCCGATCCGCAACACCGAGCGCGCGGTCGGCACCATGCTCGGCCACGAGGTCACCAAGCGGCACGGCGAACACGGCCTGCCGGCCGGCTCGATCGACGTGACACTGCACGGCTCGGCCGGTCAGTCCTTCGGCGCCTTCCTGCCGAGCGGGATCACCCTGCGGTTGGAGGGCGACTCGAACGACTATGTCGGCAAGGGCCTGTCCGGTGGTCAGGTCGTCGTGCGTCCCGACCGGGCGAGCGTGTTCGCCGCGGAACGCAACGTGATCGCCGGCAACGTGATCGGCTACGGCGCCACTCAGGGCAGCATGTTCATCCGCGGTGTCGTCGGCGAACGGTTCCTGGTGCGCAACTCCGGTGCCACCGCCGTCGTCGAGGGGGTCGGCGATCACGCTCTGGAGTACATGACCGGTGGCCTGGCCGTCATCCTCGGCACCACCGGCCGGAACCTGGGCGCCGGCATGTCCGGCGGCACCGCCTATGTGCACGACCTGAAGCGCGAACTGGTGAACACGGAGGCGTTGGACACCGGGGAGCTGGAGCTGCTTCCGCTCGGGGCCGGGGATGTCGAGATCCTCACCGATCTGCTTATCCGCCACAGCGCCGAGACCGACTCGGCGCTGGCCGCGCACATGCTCGCCAACCTGGACGAGACCATGGCCCGGTTCGTGAAAGTCCTGCCGCGTGATTACGCGGCCGTGATGACCATCCGTCAGGATGCGGTCGATGTCGGGGACGACCCTGACTCGAGTGCCGTCTGGACCCGAATTCTGGAGGTGACCGGTGGCTGATCCGAAGGGCTTCCTCAAGACGACCGAACGCGAACTCCCTGCCCGCCGACCCGTCTCCGTACGGTTGATGGACTGGAAGGAAGTGTACGAACAGGGCGACCCCAGCCAGCTGCGCCGCCAGGCCGGCCGGTGCATGGACTGCGGTGTCCCGTTCTGCCACCAGGGCTGCCCGCTCGGCAACCTGATTCCGGAGTGGAACGACCTGATGTACCGCGGCGAAGGCCGCGAGGCGATCGAGCGGCTGCACGCCACGAACAACTTCCCGGAGTTCACCGGACGGTTGTGCCCGGCGCCGTGTGAGGCGAGCTGCGTGCTCGGTATCAACCAGCCGCCGGTGACCATCAAGCAGGTCGAGGTGTCGATCATCGACCAGGCCTTCCAGAACGGTTGGGTCACCCCGCATCCGCCGGAGCGACTGACCGGCAAGACCGTCGCCGTGGTCGGCTCCGGCCCCGCCGGCCTGGCCGCCGCGCAACAGCTCACCCGCGCCGGTCACACCGTCGCGGTGTTCGAGCGGGACGACCGGATCGGTGGGCTGCTGCGGTACGGCATCCCGGACTTCAAGATGGAGAAGAAGCAGATCGAGGCGCGCCTGACGCAGATGCAGGCCGAGGGCACCCGCTTCCGCGCGGGGGTCGAGATCGGCGTCGACATCAGCTGGGCCGACCTCAAGCAGCGCTACGACGCCGTGGTGGTCGCCACCGGTTCCACCGTGCCGCGGGATCTGCCGATCCCCGGGCGTGACCTGCTCGGCGTGCACTTCGCCATGGACTACCTGGTCGCGCAGAACAAGGTCATCGCGGGCGATGACGTGGTCGACCAGATCAGCGCGGAGGGCAAGCACGTGGTGGTCCTCGGCGGCGGCGACACCGGAGCGGACTGCATCGGCACCGCCCACCGGCAGCACGCGCTGAGCGTCACCAACCTGGCGATCGGCAAGCAGCCGCCCGCAGAGCGCGATGCCAGCCAGCCGTGGCCGACCTTCCCGAACCTGTTCGAGGTGCAGAGCGCCCACGAAGAGGGCGGCGAACGGGTCTACCTGGCCTCCACGGTGGAGTTCTTGAGCAACGAAGCCGGCGAGGTGCGGGCCATCCGCGTCGCCGAGACCGAATACCTCGACGGCCGCCGGGTGCCGAAGTCGGGCACCGAACGCGAGATCCCCGCCGACCTGGTGCTGCTCGCCCTCGGGTTCACCGGCCCGGAGCGCGAACACCTCGACGAGGACCTCGGCCTCCCGTTCGACCAGCGCGGCAATCTTCAGCGAGACGGCCAGTACCAGACCAACGAGCCCGGCGTCTTTGTCGCCGGTGACGCGGGCCGCGGCCAATCGCTCATCGTCTGGGCTATCGCTGAGGGACGGGCGGCGGCGGCCGCAGTTGATCGGTACCTTGAAGGGGAGACGCAATTGCCTTCCCCGGTGAGACCAACCGATCAGGCAATCGCCGTCTGAGCAACACCATCTACCACCATCACCACCACTGTTAGGAACTCATGAGACGAGCGAAAATCGTCGCGACGCTGGGGCCTGCAACCTCCAGTTATGAAGACATCCGGGCCATTCTTGAAGCCGGTGTCGACGTCGCGCGAATGAACCTCAGCCACGGCACATACGCCGTGCACGAAGAGGTCTACGCCAACGTGCGTAAGGCCGCCGAAGACCTGGAGCGGCCGACCGCCGTCCTGGTCGACCTGCAGGGCCCGAAGATCCGGCTGGGCAAGTTCGAGGACGGCCCGCACGAGCTCGCCGTCGGCGACATCTTCAAGATCACGATCGAGGATGTCCCGGGAACCAAGGAAATCGTCTCGACGACGTTCAAGGGTCTGCCTCAGGATGTGAAGCCCGGCGACTTCCTGCTGATCGATGACGGCAAGGTCAAGGTGCGAGTCATCGAGACCGACGGCGTAGTCGTCACCACGAGCGTCGTGGTGGCCGGTGCCGTGTCGAACAACAAGGGCATCAACCTGCCCGGCGTCGCGGTCAACGTGCCCGCGCTGTCGGGCAAGGACGAGGACGACCTGCGCTGGGGCCTGAAGCTCGGCGCCGACTACATCGCCCTCTCGTTCGTGCGGAGCGCCGAGGATGTCACCCGGGTGCACGAGATCATGCGCGAGGAGAATCGCAAGATCCCCGTCATCGCGAAGATCGAGAAGCCGCAGGCGGTCGACAACCTCGAAGAGATCATCGACGCGTTCGACGGCATCATGGTCGCCCGCGGCGACCTGGGCGTCGAACTGCCCCTCGAAGCGGTGCCGATCGTTCAGAAGCGGGCAGTCGAACTGTGCCGCCGGATGGCGAAGCCGGTGATCGTGGCCACCCAGATGCTCGAGTCGATGATCGCCAACCCGATCCCGACCCGCGCGGAAACCTCCGACGTCGCGAACGCCGTGCTGGACGGCGCGGATGCCGTGATGCTGAGTGGTGAGACGAGTGTCGGCGCGTACCCGGTGATCACGGTGCAGACCATGGCCCGCATCGTCGCCTCGACCGAGGAGCACGGCCTCGAGCGCATCCTGCCGCTTGGCACCAAGCCGCGCACCCAGGGTGGCGCGATCACGCTCGCCGCCGCCGAGGTTGCCGACTTCGTCGGCGCCAAGTACCTGTGCGTATTCACCGAGTCGGGCGACTCGGCCCGGCGGATGTCGAGGCTGCGGTCCTCGATCCCGATGAAGGCGTTCACGCCCGACGCCGGAATCCGGCGGCGGATGTCGCTGACCTGGGGCATCGAGGCCTTCCTCGTTGACCGGGTCAAGCACACCGACTACATGTTCAAGCAGGTCGACGAGATCCTGCTCGGCAAGGGCCTCGCCGAGGAAGGTGACAGTGTGGTGGTGATCTCCGGATCGCCTCCAGGCATCAGCGGCTCGACGAACGACGTGCGGGTGCACCGCGTCGGCGATGCCGTGAACGCGGCCGCGCCGGTCTGGGCCGAAACCGAAGCAGCCAAGCACGAGGTTTAGGGCTAGAAACCGCGCAGCTTTTCAACGCGCACGCGAATGACCTCCGAGTAGTCCGAATGGAACTGCTCGGAGGTCATTCCCAATTCACGGATGTCGCCGGCGTACTTCGCGTCGTAACGGCCGAGTTCCTCGGCGGTGAAGCCTGACTCGTCATGCGTCGCCGCCCCCGTCAGCACGACGACGTCGCCACCGGACCGTGTCGCGTTCAGATTGAGCGCCACCCGCGGCCGGGAGGCAACGTTCCGCAGCTTCGCCGTCGACGGCTGGCTGGCGATCAGCACCTCGGTTCCGCTCGCGGCCTCGACAGCGAGGAACCACACCGGCGTCGGTTGCGGGGTGCCGTGCCTGTCAACGGTGGTCAACCAGAGAACTGGCTCTTCGGCGAGCCGGGACTGCACCCGGGTTCCGAATTCGGTGCTGGGGTCGATCGCGAGCATGGCGGCCTTTCGTCGTTGAACCGGTCACGGCCGGCTATTGCGCAGCTGAGCTTGTTGTCGGCAACCGGGTATCGGCATCCGCTATTCCGCGCTCCTCACAGACAGCGGCGATTAGGCTCTTTGTCGATGAATGAAATCACCGTGACAGACCTGGCGGCACTCGGCTCCGCCGCGACGATCGTTGACGTGCGTGAGCAGTCCGAGTTCGACGAGGTGCACGTGGATGCCGTCACCTTCATCCCGATGAGCCAAATCGAGAGCCGCATCGAGGAACTCCCGCACGACGAGACCCTGTATGTGCTGTGCCGGTCGGGTGCGCGCAGCGCCCGGGTCGCCGCTTACCTCGAACACAACGGCTACGACGCGGTCAACGTCGCCGGTGGAATCATGGAGTGGGAAGCATCCGGGCTCCCCGTAGTCCGCAGCTGAAATCTCAAATGCGAGGCAGGTCGTGCACCGCGAGCACGGACCGGCCACGCGGATCCGACCGCGGCGACATGTCGACCACGGCGAGCTGCTCCAGCAGCATCCGATCGCCGGCGAGCACTCGTCCGTGAGCCTTGACGGTCACATGCGGGCGGAACCCGGTGCCGCGGAACGCTGGCTCATCCGGCGACGCCGCATACGGACGCACCGCGTCAACAAGGGTGCGGTGCAGCGTGTCGAGTGCGCCGTTGGGCACCAGGACGGTCACCGGCACGTCATGCCTGCGGCCGAACAGCTCGTCGTGGCCGGCAACCGCGCGGATGGCCTGCTGACCGTCCGTTGTCCTGCTGATCACCGTGGCCACCTCGTCGGGGGAGGCGTGCGTCGTGAACGGCGCCAGCACCGTCACGTGCAGCGGCCAGTGGTGCACAGCGAACCGCTGGCCGATGCGTAACGGCTCCAGCGGGAGCACGACGACCAGTCGAGCCATGCGTCCGAGTCTAAAAGCAGCGCGCCCCGATGATCCCGCAGGGGAAGCCGGGCGCTAGCGTTTCGGCCCCGCGCTACTGGAACTTCACTGGCGCGAGGCCGGACCGCTAGCGCCAGGGGGAAACTGAGGAAAAGTACCGGTGGTGGGACTCGAACCCACACGTCTTTCGACAAAGCATTTTGAGTGCTCCGCGTCTGCCATTCCGCCACACCGGCTAGTAACAACGAGGGAAACAATACCGTAGGCTCTTATCCGTGAACGACCAGGAAACACCTTCTACCACCGCACCCCGCCGCGTCGTCGTGGCCGAAGACGAATCGCTGATCCGCCTCGACATTGTCGAGACGCTTCGTGACAACGGATTCGAGGTGGTTGGTGAAGCCGGAGACGGCGAGACCGCGGTCGCCCTGGCGACCGAGCTCCGCCCCGACCTGGTCATCATGGACGTCAAGATGCCGCAGCTCGACGGCATCTCCGCGGCCGAGCGACTGTCGAAGAACCACATCGCCCCGGTCGTGCTGCTCACGGCGTTCAGCCAGAAGGAACTCGTCGAGCGCGCCAGCGAGGCCGGCGCTCTCGCCTACGTGGTGAAGCCGTTCACCCCGAACGACCTGCTGCCGGCGATCGAGATCGCGCTCAGCCGCTACCAGCAGATCATCACCCTCGAGGCCGAAGTCGCCGACATGGTCGAGCGCTTCGAGACCCGCAAGCTCGTCGACCGGGCCAAGGGCCTGCTGAACGAGAAGATGGGCCTCACCGAGCCCGAGTCGTTCCGCTGGATCCAGAAGGCGTCGATGGACCGTCGCCTCACCATGCACGATGTCGCCCAGGCGATCATCGAGCAGCTCAGCGCCAAGAAGTAGGTCGCGAGCCGTACGAAGCGGCTTGTTTCCGCACGAGACGGAACTCAGTTCCTCCGAATGCTTGCGTCTGCATTCATCGGAATGACGGATGTTTCACCCGATCAGCGCGGGATGAGTCAGTTTCCCGCACCGGAGCGGCAGTTCCTCCGGCATTCCGGCGCGTCAGCGGTCTTCATTCGGTGAAGTTCGATCACGCCGTGTAACTCACAGCCGCGCGCGCGGCGGGACGTTGCATGCGGCATCGGCTGGCCGGGTCGGCGCGCCCCAAAGTTACGACAGCGGCTGAACGTTCACCCGCTCGAGCAACTTTCAGCGGCGCGACTGCGCGACGCTCACCCGTGATGCAACTTTGGACCGCGCGCGCGTCGGTGGTTCGCATCCGCCCCGCCGCTACCGAAGCGGGTTTCGATGCGCGGCGCTGATTCCTCGTACCGGAGGGGTCGCTTCGCAACCGCTCTCATGCACGACCGCTTCGCGCTCGTGCTACTCATCCAGCGGGTTCGGGCTAACCGCCGACCGGCTCTGCGCGCTGGTCGCGGAGCACGTTGGTCATCCGCACCGTGGACAGTCGGTTGCCGTCCTCATCTCGCACCACGATCTCGTGCGTGGCGAGGGTGCGACCCAGGTTGAGCGCGGTGCACGTGCCGACCACCCAGCCGCTCGTCACTGCCCGGCTATGCGACGCGTTGATCTCGATCCCCATCGCCACCCGACCCGGACCGGCATGGATGGCCGACGAGATCGACCCCAGCGCCTCACCGAGTACGAGATGCGCACCACCGTGCAGCAGGCCGACGACCTGGGTGTTGCCCTCAACGGGCATGCGCGCCACGGAATGCGACGCCGACAGCTCCAGAAATTCGATGCCCATCTTGCGGGTGAGTGCCCCGCCGCCGGAGGCGACCAGACGGTCGACGAGCTCCGGATCGAGGTGGTCGGGGTAGATCGTCATCGGTCTCCTTGCGCCTGGCAGGCCGTGTCGCAGGCCGCCGTTAGGCTTGCTGTCGTGTCGGATTCCGAAAAGCCTACCCTCCTGCTCATTGACGGCCATTCGCTCGCATTCCGCGCGTTCTATGCCCTCCCGGTCGACAGTTTTGTGAACCGCGACGGTCAGCACACCAACGCCATCCACGGCTTCATCTCGATGCTGATCCTGCTGCTGCAGAACGAGAAGCCCACCCACCTGGGCGTCGCCTTCGACATCTCGCGGTACTCATTCCGCAACCGCGAATACCCCGAATACAAGGGCACCCGTGGTGAGACGCCCCCCGAGTTCCGCGGTCAGGTGCCGCTGCTCGAAGAGGCCCTCGCCGCGATGAACATCACCACGATCACCAAAGAGGACTACGAGGCTGACGACATCCTCGCCACCCTCGCCACCCGCGGCGCCGCCGACGGCTACAACGTGCTCGTGGTCAGCGGCGACCGCGACACGATCCAGCTGGTGAACGAGAACATCACCCTGCTCTATCCGAACGCGCGTGGCGTCTCCGAGCTCAAACGCTACGACCGCGACGCGGTGATGGAACGCTACGGAATCGAACCGCACCAGTATCCGGATGTCGCCGCCCTCGTCGGCGAGACCAGCGACAACCTGATCGGCGTCGACAAGGTCGGCGAGAAGACCGCCGTGAAGTGGATCAAGCAGTACGGCGGCCTGGACGGCATCCTCGAACACGCCGAAGAGATCAAGGGCGTCGTCGGACAGAACCTGCGCGATCAGAAAGAGAACGCGATCCGCAACCGCCGCCTGAACCGGCTGGTGACCGACGTCGACCTGCCGATCGAGCTGCCCAAGCTCGAGCGGCAAGGGATCAACCCCACGGCGGTCAAGGAGATCTTCGATCGCCTGCAGTTCCGCACGCTGCTGGACCGAGTCATGAAGATCGCCGCCGAGGAAGGCACCAGCGACGAGGTCGCCGAGATCGCCGCCGTGCTGGAGACCCCGGTCGAGCAGACCGCCCCGGTGATCCGCACCCTGGTCGACGAGGAACTCGCCGGCTGGCTGGAGCAGGCCTCCAAGCGCGGCACCGAACCGCTCGCCCTGCACCTCGACACCGGGCCCGGCCATCTGATCGGCTTCGGAATCGCCTCACTCACGGACTCCGCGTACGTGCCGTGGGCCCCCAACCGGCCCGACTACGCCGCGCTCGAGGAATGGCTCGCGAGCGACTCCCCGAAGCACCTGCACAACTCCAAGCAGCAGTTCAAGCTGCTGCAGCGGCTAGGCATCCATCTGGGCGGCATCGCCTTCGACACCGGACTGGCCGGCTGGTTGCTGAAGCCCAGCGGAAAGACCGAATCGCTGGAGACCCAGGTCTATGAGCACCTCGGCGAGACGCTGCCGCAGTCCGACCCCAACCAGCTGCTTCCGGATGTCGAGGCCGTGAGCGCCGCCACCGAGGCCTGGTACGTGCACCGCATCACCAACAAACTCGCCGCCCAGCTCGACGAGGGCTCAAGGCGGGTGCTCGATGAGATTGAGCTGCCGCTGGTGCCGGTGATCGCGGGCATGGAGCTCACCGGCGTGAGTGTCAACGCCGAGGCGCTGGCCGCGCTGAAGGCCGAGCTGGCGACATCCGCCGCAGACCTGGCGAACCGCGCCTACGCCGAGATCGGCCACGAGGTGAACCTCGGCTCGCCCAAGCAGCTTCAGCAGGTGCTGTTCGAGGAGCTCGGGATGCCGAAAACCCGCGCCAACAAGACCGGGTACTCAACGGATGCCGCCTCGCTCGCTGATCTGCAGGAGAAGGCACCGCACCCGTTCCTCGACCTGCTGCTGCAGCACCGCGACGCGTCCAAGCTCGGCCAGATCGTCGAGTCCCTCGAGAAGGGTGTGGCGGACGACGGGCGCATCCACACCACCTACGACCAGACCGGTACCAGCACCGGCCGGATCTCGTCGAACGACCCGAACTTGCAGAACATCCCGATCAAGACCGAGGTGGGCCGCAAGATTCGCTCGTCGATCCGGCACGGCGCCGAGTTCGAGACGCTGCTCACCGCGGACTACTCGCAGATCGAGATGCGGATCATGGCGCACCTGTCGGGCGATGAGGGACTGATCACCGCGTTCAACGCGGGGGAGGACCTGCACCGGTTCGTCGGCGCCCAGGTGTTCGGGGTCGCTCCCGAAGATGTCACCGCGCTCATGCGCACCAAAGTGAAGGCGATGTCGTATGGCCTCGCCTACGGGCTCAGTGCCTTCGGCCTGTCAAAGCAGCTGCGCATTCCGACGGCCGAGGCGAAGCAGCTGATGGCCGGCTACTTCGAACGGTTCGGCGCGGTGCGCGACTACCTGCGCAACGTGGTCGAGCAGGCGCGCCTGGACGGCTACACCGAAACCATCTTCGGCCGCAGGCGACCATTCGGCGACCTGCGCTCACCGAACCGGGTGCTGCGCGAGAACGCCGAGCGGGCCGCGCTGAACGCCCCGATCCAGGGCTCCGCCGCCGACATCATGAAGCGCGCGATGCTCGACATCGCCGCCGACATCGACGGGCAGGACCTCGAATCGCGGATGCTGCTGCAGGTGCACGACGAACTGATCTTCGAGGTCGCACTGGGAGAGCTGGACACCATGACCGGAATCGTCCGCACGCGCATGGGTGGGGCTGCTGAACTCCTGGTCCCGCTGGATGTGCAGGTCGGCACCGGCGAGAACTGGGACGCCGCCGCGCACTGATCCGCCAGCCTCGCGGCGACGGATTCCAGTGCGCTGGCGCTAGCCTTGTGATCGATCCCGATGAGGAGGGTTTCATGCCAGAGCGCACCGTGACCGTCGCTTCCAGCGTCGGTCTGCACGCCCGTCCGGCGTCACTGTTCAGCCAGGCTGCTGCCAGTGCGGGCGTACCCATCACGCTGACCTCACAGTCGGGGCGCAGCGTGAACGCGGCGAGCATTCTCGGTGTGCTCTCGCTCGGGGTCGGTTACGGCGACGAGGTGACGCTCAGCGCGGAAGGCGATGGCGCGGACGCCGCGCTGGACAGCCTGGTCGAACTGCTCAGCAAGGACCTCGACAAGGAGTGACCATGCCTCAGTAGGCTGACGGGATGACCACTCCTGAAACCAGCAATGAGGCAAGGAAGCCCACACCGATCGACGCGATCGCCGAGGACTGGGTGACAACGCTCGCCGACCTCGACCCTGACATCGCGATCTGGATCGGCATCCCGGGCCGGCACGGCGAGTACGCCGACCATTCACCCGCGGGCCACGAGGCGCAGATCGTTGCCGCAAAGCACGTGATCGGCAGGCTCGAGGAAACGCCGACGATCGACTCGGTCGACGAAGTCACCAAGACCGACCTGCTCGCCGACCTGCGGCTGACCGTCGAGGAATCCGACGCCGGGCTCTTCAAGCGTGACGTGAACGTCATCGCCTCACCCGCGCAGGGGCTGCGCGACGTGTTCGACCTGATGCCGCGCGCCACCTCGGACGACTGGGGCACCATCAGCGAGAAGCTGTCGAACCTGCCGGGCGCAATCGATGGTTACATCGAGACACTGCAGCTCGGCATCAAGGACGGTACGACCCCGGCCAAGCGCCAGGTCCGCGAGGTGCTCGAGCAGGCGCGCAAGCATTCCTCCACCGACGGCTTCTTCTACGACTTCACCCGCGGGGCGAGCCTCGAGTCGGGCGAGTCGTTGCCGGCCACGCTCACCGCCGACCTGGAGAAGGGTGCCAAGGCCGCAGCCGAGGCATACGGCAAGCTCGCCGAGTTCTTCGCAAGCGAGTTGGAGCCGGCGGCATCCGACCACGACCCGGTCGGCCGGGAGCTGTACGCGTTGCAGTCCCGCCGGTTCCTCGGCGCCGTGATCGACCTCGATGAGACCTATGAGTGGGGCATCGAAGAACTGCGTCGCATGGTCGAGGAACAGACGGCGATCGCGAACGAGATCAAGCCCGGGGCATCCGTCGAGGAAGCCATCGCGGTGCTCGAAGCCGACCCGGCCCGCAAGCTGCACGGCACCGACGCGTTGCAGAAGTGGATGCAGCAGCTCAGCGACCGCGCGGTCGACGAGTTGTCTCGCTCGCACTTCGACATTCCCGACCCGGTGAAGAAGCTCGAGTGCATGATCGCGCCGACCCAGGAGGGCGGCATCTACTACACCAGCCCGAGCGACGACTTCTCGCGCGCCGGCCGCATGTGGTGGTCAGTGCCCGAGGGCGTCACCGAGTTCGACACCTGGCGTGAGACGACCACGGTCTACCACGAGGGCGTGCCGGGACACCACCTGCAGCTCGGCCAGGCCGTGTACAACCGCGCCATGCTGAACACCTGGCGTCGCCAGCTGGCCGGCACCAGCGGCCACGCCGAAGGCTGGGCGCTCTACGCCGAGCGGCTCATGCAGGACCTCGGCTACCTGGATGACCCGGGCGACCGGCTCGGCATGCTCGACGGACAGCGGATGCGCGCGGCCCGCGTGGTGCTGGACATCGGCGTGCACCTGGGCAAACCGCGTCTCGACGGCCAGGGCGTCTGGGACTACGACTACGCGTTCGAGTTCCTGAAGTCGAACGTGAACATGAACGAGCCGTTCGTGCGCTTCGAAGTGAACCGCTACTTCGGCTGGCCGGGCCAGGCGCCCGCGTACAAGGTCGGTCAGCGCATCTGGGAGCAGATCCGAGACGAGTACAAGCGTCGCGAGGGCGACAGCTTCTCGATCAAGGACTTCCACAAGAAGGCACTCGACCTCGGCGGCGTCGGACTCGACACGCTGAAGTCCGCGCTGCTCAACTAAGGCGCGCGCTTCTTCAGAAGCGCATGTCAGGCGAGCGCGCCACGCACGACGACGTCGATGACCGGCCGGGCGTCGGCGTCGTCGTGGCGCGCCATCCGGTGCAGGATGATCCCTTCTGCGCACGCCATCAGGGCGCGCGCGGCGGTCAACGGATCGCGTGCCCCGAGGCGGGCGAGCGCACCGGTCAGTGCAAGTTCCAGGCCGGCGCGGCCCCGGGAGACGGCAGCGCTGATCTCGGCGTTGTGCACCGCCTCGCCGAATACGGTCAACCGGGCCGCGGTCAAGGTGCGATTCGGCCCGGTGGTGTAGTCGATCATCGCGACCATCTCGTCGACGAACTGGTCGGTGTTCTTCGGCTCAGCCATCGCTCCGACTGCGGGCAGCTCCTTCTGCACGATCCACTCCACGACTCCGGACAGCAGCGCTGCACGGGTGCGGAAGTGATTGGAGGTTGAGCCTCGCGGGAGGGCGGCGCGGTCATCCACTCGAGCGTGGGTCAGCGCGCGGAGGCCTTCCGTGCCCAGCAGCTCGATCGCGGCATCCAGGGCACGCGCTTTGATCGCCGTCATCCAGACACTATATCCACAGTGAAAACACACTATAAACTTAGTGCTTGGGGACTATGAAAGTAGTACCGTGCTGCCATGAACGGCAACAAGCACTCAGCAAGCACCTCTCTCGCGGGCATCCCTGAAGTGGCCGGTGTCACGCACTCGTTCGTGGATCTGCCCGGACTCCGGATGCACGTCGCCGAAGCAGGGGAGGGAGACCCGGTTCTGCTGCTGCACGGCGCCCCGCAGAACTGGTGGGAATGGCACGAGATCATGCCAGAACTCGCGAAGACGCACCGGGTCATCGCCCCCGACCTGCGCGGAGCCGGCTGGACGGATGTCCCACCCCGCGGGTACACGCGCGAACAGCTGCTCGCCGACCTGGTGAATCTGCTGGATGCGCTCCGGCTCGACCGGGTCCAGCTAATCGCGCACGACTGGAGCGCGTTCGTCGGCTTCCAGTTGTGCCTGCGGCATCCGGAGCGGGTTCGAAGTTTCCTGTGCCTGTCGGTGCCCCACATCTACGCCCATGTCCGGCCGACGATGATCGGTGCTGATGGCCTCGGCCTGGAGGCGGCGATGCTCTCAGGGTTCGGCGGTCGAAGCATGAAGAAGAAGGAGCAACGGATTATCCGGCACATGTTCCACCACTTCTCGGCGGACCCGTCGATCTGGACCGAGGACCGCATGGAGCCGTTCCGAATCCCCAACCGGGATCCGAGACACGCCCGTGCGCTCACCTCGCTCTACCGCCATTTCATCGGAATCGAAGCGCTCCGCATCATGTTCGGCAAGTACCGCTCGACGTTCCTGACCACCCCGACGCGACTTCTGATCGGCGCGCAGGATAGGCAGGTTCCGGCCGAGATGCTCGTCGGATACGAGGGTCACGCCGCCGATCTGAGGATTGAACGCCCGGATGGCGCGGCGCACTGGCTCCCTGATGAGCGCCCGGATGCCGTCATCGAGGCCGCCCGCAAACTATTTGCGGTCACCTGACCCCGGTGCGGCCGGTCAGCTTGCCCCCGTTCGGGCCGCGACGATAAGCTAGAGAGTCGCATTTATGCGTTCATCCAATCCGCCTGCCTCTGGCGAATAACAAATGCACCATCTCATCAGGGGCCCGAGCTATGTCCATAACGGAGCACTAACTACATGACAATCGTAACGACCAAGGCACCCAAGCAGGTCGCCATCAACGACATCGGATCTGCTGAAGACTTCCTTGCCGCGGTCGAGAAGACTCTGAAGTTCTTCAACGACGGCGACCTCATCGAGGGAACCGTTGTCAAGATCGACCGTGACGAGGTTCTCCTCGACGTCGGCTACAAGACCGAGGGTGTGATTCCCTCCCGCGAACTTTCCATCAAGCACGATGTTGACCCGAGCGAAGTTGTTCAGGTCGGCGACAGTGTTGAGGCCCTGGTTCTCCAGAAGGAGGACAAGGAAGGCCGTCTCATCCTGTCCAAGAAGCGCGCACAGTACGAGCGCGCCTGGGGCGATGTTGAGAAGATCAAGGAATCGGATGGCGTTGTCACCGGTACCGTGATCGAGGTCGTCAAGGGTGGCCTCATCGTCGACATCGGACTGCGTGGCTTCCTGCCCGCGTCGCTCATCGAGCTGCGCCGTGTCCGCGACCTCACCCCGTACCTGGGTCAGGAGATCGAGGCGAAGATCCTCGAGCTCGACAAGAACCGCAACAACGTCGTGCTGTCGCGCCGCGCCCTGCTTGAGCAGACGCAGTCCGAGAGCCGCACCACATTCCTGAACAACCTGCACAAGGGTCAGGTTCGCAAGGGTGTCGTGTCGTCGATCGTCAACTTCGGTGCGTTCGTCGACCTGGGTGGCGTTGACGGCCTCGTGCACGTCTCCGAGCTCAGCTGGAAGCACATCGAGCACGCCAGCGAGGTTGTCGAGGTCGGCCAGGAGGTCACCGTCGAGATCCTCGAGGTGGACCTGGACCGCGAGCGCGTCTCCCTGTCGCTGAAGGCGACGCAGGAGGACCCGTGGCAGGTCTTCGCCCGCACCCACGCGATCGGTCAGGTCGCACCGGGCAAGGTCACCAAGCTGGTTCCGTTCGGCGCGTTCGTTCGCGTCGCAGACGGCATCGAGGGCCTCGTGCACATCTCGGAGCTCTCGAGCAAGCACGTCGAGCTCGCCGAGCAGGTTGTCTCGGTCGGCGACGAGGTGTTCGTAAAGATCATCGACATCGACTTGGAGCGTCGCCGCATCTCGCTGTCGCTGAAGCAGGCGAACGAGGGCGTCGACCCCGAGGGCACCGAGTTCGACCCGGCGCTGTACGGCATGCTCACCGAGTACGACGAGCAGGGCAACTACAAGTACCCGGAGGGCTTCGACCCCGAGACGAACGAGTGGAAGGAAGGCTTCGACGCCCAGCGCGAGAAGTGGGAGCAGGACTACGCTGCTGCCCAGGCTCGCTGGGAGGCTCACAAGAAGCAGGTCGCCGCATCGCTCGTCGAAGAGGCGAACTTCGTGGCTCCCGCCGCTGGCTCGTTCTCGAGCGAGACCGCCGGTGGCGGCACGCTGGCTGACGACGAGTCGCTGGCTGCTCTGCGCGAGAAGCTCTCGAGCAACAAGTAAGGTCACGCCTCAGGCGAAACCATGTGAAGGCGGTCGGTCCCTCAGGGGCCGGCCGCTTTCGCGTTCGCGGAACCGCCGTCGCGGGCGGTGCTCTGCGGTGCGTTCTTGCGGCGGCGCAGCCTGCGCATGATCAGCGTGAGGAACACAACGCCCGCCGCGACCGTGACGATGACCAGCACCGGTAGCAGGATCGCGAACACGGACATGGCGATGCTCGCGACATCCTCGACCGTGCTCGCGAGCGGAGCGGCAGTGCCAACGCTGGCGGCGTTGATAGCCGGTCGCGTAATCATCTTGCCTGCGTGCACGACCAGGGCCATGGCCGCGCCGAGGGCGATCGGCAGCCATTCGCCGGAGGCGAAGAATCCCTCGGGGTCGGAGACGCGCACCGTCTCCGAGGCGGCCCCACTGCCGAACACAATGCCGCCGGCAGCCGGGCGGATCACCGTTTGAATCCAGTCATTGAAGCTGTCGACGATGGGAATCTTGTCCGCCACAACTTCCACGACCAGCAGGGCGCCGAGGATGACGAGCACCCAGTCATTCGCGAGCCATTCCCAGGCGGTCGGCAGTTGCACGATCCCGAGGAAGCGATCGCCGATCCCGAGCATCAGCAGGGGGATGTACGCGTTGAGACCGGCCGCGACGGCAAGCCCGGTGCCGGTGAGGAACTCAAGCATGGACTGCCTCCGTTCGAGGCGGGTTCGTCGACTGTGTCCGTAATTCTCCACCGCTCGGATTACGGCGGATAGGGTGTGGGGATGCAGCTGATCGGATTGACCGGCGGGATCGCCTCCGGCAAGTCCCTGGTGTCATCCCGGCTCGCCGAGCATGGTGCCATCGTCGTGGATGCGGACCTGCTGGCCCGCGAGGTCGTCGAGCCGGGCACGCCCGCTCTCGAGCGGATCGCGGCCGAATTCGGGGCCGACGTGATCGCCGCCGACGGCAGCCTCGACCGCGCCGCGCTCGGCAACCTGATCTTCGCCGACGCCGAGAAGCGCGCGCTGCTGAACTCGATCACGCACCCGGCCGTGGCCGAGCTGTCGCGCCAGCGCTTCGCCGAGGCCGCCGAGGCGAATCCTGCGGCGATCGTGGTTTACGACGTGCCGCTGCTGGTTGAGGCCGGCCGGAACAGCGACACCCCGTTCGACTTGATCGTCGTGGTGCACGCGGGCACCGAGACCCGCCTGCGCCGACTGATGGAGAAGCGCGGGCTCAACCGCGACGAGGCGATGCACCGGCTGAACTCCCAGGCGAGCGACGCCGAGCGGCTCGCCGTGGCCGATGTGGTCATCGACAACGACGGGGGAGTCGCCGAGACCCTTCAGCAGGTTGACGCGCTGTGGCAGCAGCTCGCTGAGCGGAGTGTCAGCGGTCGAACCTAAGCTGGAGGGATGCAGCCAACGCGTGCCGTTCGACCGTTCGAGGTCATCAGCGAGTACCAGCCGAGCGGCGACCAGCCGACAGCGATCGCCGAGCTCGCGGGCCGGATCAACGCCGGCGAGACGGATGTCGTGCTCCTCGGCGCCACCGGAACCGGAAAGTCGGCGACCACCGCCTGGCTGATCGAACAGGTGCAGCGACCGACACTGGTGCTGGCCCACAACAAGACTCTCGCCGCGCAGCTCGCCAACGAGTTCCGCGAGTTGATGCCGAACAACGCGGTCGAATACTTCGTCAGTTACTACGACTACTACCAGCCTGAGGCGTACGTCCCGCAGACCGACACCTTCATCGAGAAGGACAGTTCGGTGAACGCCGAGGTCGAACGGTTGCGTCACTCGACCACGAACTCGTTGCTCAGCAGACGCGACGTGATCGTGGTCTCCACGGTGTCGTGCATTTACGGTCTTGGCGCCGCCGAAGAGTACCTCGAGGCGATGGTGGCTTTGCAGGTCGGTCAGATGGTGCCCCGCGATCGGCTCATCCGTGACTTCGTGGCCATGCAGTACCAACGCAACGACGTCGACTTCTCCCGCGGCAAGTTCCGCGTGCGCGGCGACACCATCGAGATCATCCCGATGTACGAGGAACACGCGATCCGGATCGAAATGTTCGGAGACGAGATTGAGGCGCTCTACGAACTGCACCCGCTGACCGGTGACGTCATCCGTCGGATGGACGCCGTCTCGGTGTTTCCCGCGACCCACTATGCCGCGAGCGAAACCTCGATCAAACGCGCTATGGGCACCATCAAGGTCGAACTCGCGGAGCGGCTCGCCGAACTGGAACGGCAGGGCAAGCTGCTCGAGGCGCAGCGGCTGCGGATGCGCACCACCTTCGATCTCGAGATGTTGGAGCAGATCGGTTTCTGCAACGGCATCGAGAACTACTCACGCCACATCGACGGGCGCGCCCCGGGGGAGGCGCCGCACTGCCTGCTCGACTACTTCCCGGACGACTTCCTGGTCGTGATCGATGAGTCGCACGTGACCGTCCCGCAGATCGGTGCGATGTACGAGGGGGATGCCTCCCGGAAACGCACCCTAGTCGAGCACGGCTTCCGGCTGCCCAGCGCGATGGACAACCGGCCGCTGAAGTGGGAGGAGTTCCTCGACCGCGTCGGCCAGAAGGTGTACCTGTCGGCCACCCCGGGCAAGTACGAACTCGGCATCACCGACAGCATCGTCGAGCAGATCATCCGCCCGACCGGCCTGGTCGATCCCGAGATCGTGGTGAAGCCCTCGAAGGGGCAGATCGACGACCTGCTCGAAGAGATCCGGCTCCGGGTCGAGCGCGACGAACGCGTGCTGGTGACCACTCTCACCAAGAAGATGGCCGAGGAACTCACCGACTTCCTCGGCGAACACGGCGTCCGGGTGCGCTACCTGCACTCCGATGTCGACACCTTGCGCCGGGTGGAACTGCTGACCGAATTGCGGCAGGGGGTTTACGACGTGCTCGTCGGCATCAACCTGCTGCGTGAGGGTCTCGACCTGCCCGAAGTGTCGCTGGTGGCCATTTTGGACGCGGACAAGGAAGGCTTCCTGCGCAGCTCGACCTCGCTCATTCAGACCATCGGCCGAGCCGCGCGTAACGTCTCCGGCCAGGTGCACATGTACGCCGACGTGCTCACCGACTCGATGAAGCAGGCGATCGAGGAAACCACCCGTCGCCGCGAGCGGCAGGTCGAATACAACACCATCAACGGCATCGATCCGCAGCCCCTGCGCAAGCGGATCGCCGACATCACCGATGTGCTCGCCCGCGAAGAGGCCGACACCGCTGAGCTGCTCGCCGCCCGCGGTGGGCGCAAGCGGTCGCCGACGCCCGCCCTCAGCAAGGGCGGGTACGCAGAGTCCGGTTCCGCCCAACTGGAAAGCATCATCGCCGACCTCAACGACCAGATGCTGGCCGCTGCTGGCGAGCTCAAGTTCGAGCTGGCCGCCCGGTTGCGGGACGAACTTTCCGACCTGAAGAAGGATCTGCGCCAGATGCAGGAGGCCGGCCACGCGCGCTGAGGCGGCAGCGCTGCCTAGCGCCGGGCAGGGGTCTATCCCGCGACCGTGAGCGGCGAGTAGCATTCGGTGCACTTCCCGAACGGAGACGTGCGCATGGCTGCGACCCGACTGCCAAGTACCGGTAACGACGAGTTCCCCGACGGCGGTGAACCCGGCTGCAACACCGATGACCTCCGGATCGTCCACAGCCTGTTGCGCGAGCTGTATACCGAAGGCCCGCAACTGGTCCGTGCCGTCCCAGACGGCAACCTCGAACGCACGCGCTTCGTCGCCGACCACGTCGCCGACATCTCCAACGGACTGCACCTGCACCACGTCGGCGAGGACAAGGTGCTCTGGCGGCGCCTGGAGACCCGGGCACCGTCCTGCGCGGTGCACGTCGCCCAGATGCGAGAGCAGCATGCTGCGGTCGCCGACCTGCTCGAACGGCTGAACGAACAGCTGCCGCGCTGGCGGGCCAGCGGCTCGGCGGAGGATGCCGAACGGGTGGCGGACGCACTCGACGACGTCCGCACGGCGCTGCTGCCGCACCTCGGATTGGAGGAGGAGAAGATCGCCCCGGTGGCGGCAACCGCGCTGTCGCAACAGGAATGGAACCAGATGGCTGAGCACGGCATGGCCGCGCTCCCGAAGAACCGGCTGCTGCTGCAGCTCGGCGCCATCCTGAACAGTTTCCCGCCGGAAGAACGCGAACGCTGGTTCAAGGAAAGCGTGCCAACCCCGGCCAGGATGCTTTATCGATTGCTCGGCAGACGGCAGTATGACCGCTACCAGGAGGAGTTGCACCGCGATGTCGCCGGAGGCGGGACGTCGCGGTCAGATTAATGTCAGTGGCGACCCATACCATTGACTGGTGTCGATTTCGCCTGTCCAGAGTTTGTCCAAACTGAGCGTCCGCGGTGCGCGGGTGCACAACCTGCGCAACGTCGACCTTGAGATTCCGCGGGACTCGCTCGTCGTTTTCACCGGGCTGTCCGGGTCGGGTAAATCGTCGCTCGCGTTCGACACCATCTTCGCGGAGGGCCAGCGCCGCTACGTCGAGTCGCTGTCGGCGTATGCGCGCCAGTTCCTCGGCCAGGTCGACCGGCCCGACGTCGACTTCATCGAGGGCCTCAGTCCCGCGGTGTCCATCGACCAGAAGTCGACCAACCGCAACCCACGGTCGACGGTCGGCACCATCACCGAGATCTACGACTACATGCGTCTGCTGTGGGCGCGGATCGGTGTCCCGCACTGCCCTGACTGCGGCGCGAAGATCGCCCGGCAGAGCGTGCAGCAGATCGCCGACCAGCTGATGACCCTGGAGAAGGGCACCCGCTTCCAGGTGCTCAGCCCGGTGGTCGTGCAGAAGAAGGGCGAGTTCGTCGACCTGTTCAAGGAACTCTCCTCGAGCGGCTACTCGCGCGCCCTGGTCGACGGCGAACAGATCCAGCTCGCCGAGCCGCCGAAGCTGAAGAAGCAGCTCAAGCACGACATCGCCGTGGTCATCGACCGACTGGTAGCCGCACCCGACATGCTGTCGCGGCTCACGGACTCGCTCGAGACCGCTCTCGGCCTCACCGACGGCGTCGTCAGCATCAACTACGTCGACGAAGCGGGCGACGGCGCCTGGCAGTCGTTCAGCGAGAAGCTGTCCTGCCCGAACGGCCACCCGGTGCAGCTCACCGAGATCGAACCGCGGACATTCTCGTTCAACGCCCCGTTCGGCGCCTGCCCGGAGTGCTCCGGACTCGGCACCCGGATGTCGGTCGACTCCGACCTGCTCGTCGGAGACCCCTCCCTGAGTCTCGCCGAAGGCGTCATCCTGCCCTGGGCGCAACAGGGCAAGGGCATGTACAACTACTTCCAGAAGCTGCTCGAGGCGCTCTCGGCCGACCTGGACTTCTCGCTGGATGCCCCATGGAAGAGCCTGTCGAAGGATGTGCGGGAAGCCATCCTCGGCGGCAACGACTTCACCGTGAAGGTGCGCTGGAAGAACCGCTACGGCCGCGAGATCAAGTACACCACCGGCTTCGAGGGAGTCATCCCGTACATCGAGCGCAAGTTCGCCGAGGCCGAGACCGACGTGCAGCGCGCCCGCTTCGCCAGCTACCTGCGCGAGGTTCCCTGCATGGTCTGCGATGGCAAGCGGCTGAAGCCCGAAGTGCTCGCAGTGCTCGTCGACGAGCACAGCATCTCTGATGCCGCGTCGCTCAGCCTGGTCGATGCCTACGACATGATGCAGCGGATGGAGCTCACCGAGCGCGAGGCGAAGATCGCCGCGCAGGTGCTGCGGGAGATCCGCGTCCGGCTGGAGTTCCTGATCGAGGTGGGCCTCGGTTACCTCGACCTGGCCCGTGCGGCGGCCACCCTGTCCGGCGGTGAGGCGCAGCGCATCCGGCTGGCCACGCAGATCGGTTCCGGCCTGACCGGCGTGCTCTACGTGCTGGATGAGCCGTCGATCGGCCTGCACCAGCGCGACAACCGCCGCCTGATCGAGACCCTGGTCAAGCTCAAGAACCTCGGGAACACGCTGATCGTCGTCGAGCACGACGAGGACACCATCCGCACCGCCGACTGGATCGTCGACATCGGGCCTGGCGCTGGCGAGCACGGCGGCATGGTCGTGCACTCCGGTGACTACGAGACCCTGCTCGCGAATGAGTACTCGGTCACCGGCGACTACCTGAGCGGCCGCCGCGAGATCGAGACGCCCAGCACCCGCCGACCGATCGACCCGAAGCGCAAGCTCACCGTCACCGGCGCCCGCGAGAACAACCTGAAGAACGTCAGCGTCGACTTCCCGCTCGGCGTGTTCGTCGCGGTCACCGGGGTCAGCGGCTCGGGCAAGTCGTCGCTGGTGAACGACATCCTGTACAAGGTTCTCGCGAACGAACTCAACGGCGCCCGGCAGATCCCCGGCAAGCACACCCGGGTGACCGGACTGGACACCCTCGACAAGGTCGTGCACGTCGACCAGGCTCCGATCGGCCGCACCCCGCGGTCGAACCCAGCGACCTACACGGGCGTGTTCGACCGGATCCGCAACCTGTTCGCCGAGACCATCGAAGCGAAAGCCCGCGGCTACCTGCCCGGCCGGTTCAGCTTCAACGTCAAGGGCGGCCGTTGCGAGAACTGCAGCGGCGACGGCACCATCAAGATCGAGATGAACTTTTTGCCCGACGTCTACGTCGCGTGCGAGATCTGCGCGGGAGCCCGGTACAACCGCGACACCCTGTCGGTGCACTACAAGGGCAAGAACATCGCCGAGGTGCTCGACATGCCGATCAGCGAGGCGGCCGAGTTCTTCGAGCCGATCAAGATGATCCACCGCTACCTGCAGACCCTCGTGGATGTCGGCCTCGGCTACGTGCGGCTCGGCCAGAGCGCGACCACCCTGTCCGGCGGTGAGGCCCAGCGGGTCAAGCTCGCCACCGAACTGCAGAAGCGCCACAACGGCCGCACCGTCTACGTGCTTGACGAGCCGACCACTGGCCTGCACTTCGAGGATGTCCGCAAGCTGCTGCTGGTGCTGAACAGCCTCGTCGAGAAGGGCAACACGGTGATCGTGATCGAGCACAACCTCGACGTGATCAAGTCCGCCGACTGGGTGATCGACCTCGGCCCCGAGGGCGGCGCCGGCGGTGGCCAGGTCATCGCGACCGGCACACCCGAGAAGGTGGCCAGGTCCCGGTCCAGCCACACCGGACTGTATCTGCGCGAACTGCTGGCGGCGAACGCCGATCGGCAGAGCGTCGCGGGATAGTATTCCGCGAAGAATGGCAACCGTAAGTTACCGCCCGAAGGCGGGGGAGATCCCGACCGCGCCGGGGGTGTACCGCTTCCGTGACGCGAACCGTCGGGTGCTCTACGTCGGCAAGGCGAAGAACCTGCGGGCGCGCCTGTCGAACTACTTCGCGCCGCTGCCGACCCTGCACGAGCGGACCCGCCGGATGGTCACGACCGCGGCATCCGTCGAATGGACCGTCGTCGGCTCGGACATCGAAGCGCTGCAACTCGAATACACCTGGATCAAGGAATTCGAACCGCCGTTCAACATCAAGTTCCGGGACGACAAGACCTACCCGTACCTGGCGCTGACCATGGCCGACGAGGCCCCCCGGGTGATCGTCACCCGCAACCACAAGATCAAGGGGGCCCGCTACTTCGGCCCCTACCCCAAGGTCTGGGCGGTGCGCGAGACCATCGACCAGATGATCAAGGCGTTCCCAATCCGCACCTGCTCCGACTCCAGTTACAAGCGGGCGATGCAATCCGGCCGGCCCTGCTTTCCGGGGCAGATCGGCCGCTGCGGCGGACCCTGCTCCGGCAAGGTGACGATCGAGGAGCACCGCAAGATCGTCGACGAGTTCGCCGCGTTCATGGCCAGCCACGACCGCAGCGTGATCAACGGCTTCACCAAGGCGATGAGGATCGCGTCCGAGCAGCAGGACTACGAGCAGGCCGCGAAGCTCCGAGATCGCGTCCTCGCCCTGGAAGCGGTGCTGGAGAAGAGCGCCGTGGTGCTGCCCGAGAACGTCGACTGCGACCTGTTCGGCATGGAGCACGACGAACTCGCGGCGGCCGTGCAGCAATTCGTGGTCCGTCGCGGCCGGATCCGCGGTGTGCGCAGCTGGGTCGTCGACAAGGAGATCGATGTCGAGCTTGGCGAGCTGATCGACTCCGTGCTGCAGAGCGCCTACGGCGAGGACCGGCCGCCGCGCGAGGTGATCGTGCCCGAACTGCCCGAGGACACCAGCGAACTCGAACTCTGGCTGGCCGAGAAGCGCGGCACCGGCAAGGTGCACCTCAAGCGGGCGCTGCGCGGCGACAAGGCCGCCCTGATGCAGACCGCGACGCTGAACGCCAAGCACGCCCTGAACCTGTACAAGACCCGCCGCTCGGGCGACTTCGTTGCCCGCTCGCAGGCGCTCGCTGACATCCAGGACGCCCTGGGCCTCGCCGATGCGCCACTGCGGATGGAGTGCTACGACGTTTCCCACCTGTCCGGGACCAATATCGTCGCGTCGATGGTGGTCTTCGAAGACGGGCTGCCGCGCAAGAACCAGTACCGCCGATTCAGCATCCCCGAGTACGCCGACGACACCGAGGCGCTGTACCAGGTGCTGCGTCGGCGGCTCGCCTACCTCGAGGGCGATGAGGCGGAAGCCGAGGGGGAGGGTGAAACGGATGCCGCGCTCGGCGCCGCTCCGAAGAAATTCTCCTACCGGCCGAACCTGCTTGTCGTCGACGGTGGTGTCCCGCAGGTGCAAGCCGCCGCCCGCGCCCTCGCCGATTCGGGTGTGCAGGGCATCGAGATCTGCGGCATCGCGAAGCGGCTCGAAGAGATCTGGCTGCCCGATGGTGACTTCCCTGTCATCCTGCCGCGCAACAGCGAGGCGCTGTTCATGTTCCAGCGTCTGCGTGACGAGGCACACCGCTTCGCCATCACCTACCAGCGTCAGAAGCGCAGCCGCGACATCAATTCGGTGCTGTCCACCGTGCCCGGCCTGGGACCATCCCGGGTGAAGCAACTGCTCAAGCACTTCGGCTCGGTGAGCCGGCTGCGCGAGGCGGACGCCGAGGCGATCGCCGAGGTCAAGGGGATCGGTCCGTCGCTTGCGGCGAGCATTGTGACCACTCTGCGGGGCTAACCCGCCCTCGCCGGGCCGATAGGCTTGGGGGACGATCGGCAAGAACGAGGGAACATGACCGGCACGGGCGACCAGCAGGAGCTGCTGATCGTGACCGGCATGTCCGGAGCAGGACGATCGACGGTCGCCAACTCGCTCGAAGACCTCGGCTGGTACGTCGTTGACAACCTGCCGCCGATGATGCTGAAGCCCCTCACCGAGCTCGGTGAGAAGGCCAGCCGCGCGTTCCCGCGGATCGCCGCTGTCGTCGACGTGCGTGGTGGCCGACTGTTCAGCGACCTGCTCCACGCGGTGCGCAGCATGCGCGAATCCGCGAACGTGCGGATGGTGTTCCTCGAAGCCACCGACGCCGTGCTGGTGCGCCGATTCGAGCAGGTGCGCAGGCCGCACCCCTTGCAGGGCGACGGCACCCTGCTGGACGGCATCGCGGCCGAACGCGAGCTGCTGATCGAACTGCGCGCCAACAGCGACATCATCATCGACACTTCCGACCTGAACGTGCACCAGCTGGCAAGCGTCGTCCAGGAGAAGTTCGCGGCCGAGGAAACTCCCGGCGTGAGCGTCACCGTGCTCAGCTTCGGATTCAAGTACGGACTGCCGGCCGACGCCGACCTGGTCGCCGACGCACGCTTCCTGCCGAACCCGTTCTGGGTGCCCGAATTAAGGCCTCTGACCGGCCAATCTTCCGATGTCGCCGAGTACGTACTCGGACAGGACGGCGCAGAGGAATTCATCGCCCGCTACGCCTCAGCCCTCGAGCCGGTCCTCGCCGGCTACCAGCGCGAGAACAAGAGACACGCTACGATCGCCATTGGGTGCACGGGAGGTAAGCACCGCTCCGTGGCCATCGCCGAGGAACTGGCGACCGTGCTCCGCGGGCTCCCGGGTGTCGCCGTCAGTGTCAAGCACCGCGACCTCGGACGCGAGTAGTCCCGAAAGACTTACGAACCCGAACAAAGCAAAGGAATACCAGTGGCTCTAACCGCCGACGTTAAAGACGAACTCATCAAGGTCGAGGCGGGCAAGACCACGGTTCGGGCGGCGGAACTGGCGACTATCCTTCGGTTTTCCGGGGGGTTGCATGTGATCTCCGCCCGCATCGCGGTCGAATCCGAGCTCGACAGCGCACCGCTCGCGCGTCGGGTCCGCAAAGACCTGGCCGAGCTGTACGGGGTGCGCAGCGAACTGTCGGTGATCGCCGCATCCGGCCTCCGCCGCACCAGCAACTACCTGGTCCGGGTGCTCGACGGGGGAGAGACGCTCGCCAGGCAGACCGGGCTGCTGGATGCCCGTCGCCGGCCCATCCGCGGGCTGCCGAACAAGCTCACCACCGGTGGCCCCGAGGTTCTTGCGGCCATCTGGCGAGGCGCGTTCCTCGCGGGCGGCACGCTCACCGACCCGGGCCGTTCGGCCGCGTTGGAGATCACCTGTCCCGGCAGTGAGGCTGCGATGGCGCTGGTTGGCGCGGCCGGCCGGCTGAACGTCTCAGCCAAGGCGCGCGAGGTGCGCGGCGTGCACCGCGTCGTCGTGCGTGACGGCGAGGCCATCGGCACCATGCTCCGACTGATCGGCGCCAGCGCGAGCGTTGCCTCGTGGGAAGAGATGCGGCAGCGGCGCGAGGTCCGGGCAACCGCGAACCGTCTGGTCAACTTCGACGACGCGAACCTGCGCCGCTCCGCCCAGGCTGCCGTGGCCGCCTGCGCGCGCGTGGAGCGGGCGATGGAGATCCTCGGCGAGGACATCCCGGACCACCTGCGCTACGCGGGAGAGCTGCGGCTCAGGCACCGGGATGCCAGCCTCGATGAGCTCGGCCACAACGCGGAACCGCCGATGACGAAGGACGCGGTTGCCGGACGCATCCGCCGTCTGCTCGCGATGGCCGACAAGCGCGCGGCTGAAACCGGCGTTCCCGGCACCGACGCGGGCCTGCCCGGAGAACTTGAGAGCTGACTGGGAACATTCTGAACGCGCTGGGGTTGTCCTAAGTAGACTGAATCAGTCGCCCGGCGCAAGCTCCGATTGCGGCCGGGTCAAACCTCGCTAGGAGAAAACCAATGGCTGAATACACCCTGCCGGAGCTTGCCTACGATTACTCGGCTCTCGAGCCGAGCATCAGCGGCACCATCATGGAGTTGCACCACTCGAAGCACCACGCGACCTACGTCGCCGGCGCCAACACCGCTCTCGAGAAGCTTGCAGAAGCTCGTGACAAGAACGACTTCACGAACGTCAACAAGCTCGAGAAGGACCTCGCGTTCAACCTCGGTGGTCACGTGAACCACTCGATTTTCTGGACCAACATGTCCCCGAACGGTGGCGACAAGCCGACCGGCGAGCTGGCCTCGGCGATCGACGACCAGTTCGGCAGCTTCGATAAGTTCCAGGGCCACTTCACGGCGACCGCACTCGGTGTGCAGGGCTCCGGCTGGGCTGTCCTCGCGTGGGACGCCATCGGCCAGCGTCTGGTCGTTCTGCAGTTCTTCGACCAGCAGGCCAACTTCCCGGCCGGCACCATCCCGCTGCTGATGCTGGACGTCTGGGAGCACGCCTATTACCTCGACTACAAGAACGTCCGCGCCGACTACGTGAAGGCGTTCTGGAACATCGTCGACTGGGCGAACGTCCAGCAGCGCTTCAGCACGGCTCGTGAGAAGACGAACGGCCTGCTGATACTCTCGTAACGGCATCGCGGCTGGGCCGCGCATGCGACCCAGCCGCTCCGCTATTAGTTGCCCAACCACCCCTGCGCCTCGGCGCTTGAAGCAACAGGAGAATCAATGTCCGTCAAGATCGGCATTAACGGATTCGGCCGGATCGGCCGAAACTACTTCCGTGCCGCCCTGGCCAAGGGAAGCGACCTCGAGATCGTCGCCGTCAACGACCTCACCGACAACAAGGCGCTCGCTCACCTGCTCAAGTACGACTCCATCACCGGACGTCTCGACGCCACCGTCGAGCGAGAGGGTGACCAGATCATCGTCAACGGCAAGGCCATCAAGGTCCTCGAAGAGCGCGACCCTGCCGCTCTCGCCTGGGGCGACCTCGGTGTCGACATCGTCGTGGAGTCCACCGGCCGGTTCACCAAGGCCGACGACGCCCGCAAGCACATCCAGGCCGGCGCCAAGAAGGTCCTGATCTCGGCTCCCGCCACCGGCGAGGACGCCACCTTCGTGATGGGCGTGAACCACGAGTCGTACGACCCGGCCAGCCACCACATCATCTCCAACGCGTCCTGCACGACCAACTGCCTCGCGCCGCTAGCCAAGGTCTTCAACGACAACTTCGGTATCGAACGTGGCCTGATGACCACCGTGCACGCGTACACCGCAGACCAGAACCTGCAGGACGGCCCGCACAAGGACCTGCGCCGCGCACGCGCCGCCGCGATGAACATCGTCCCGACCTCCACCGGCGCAGCCAAGGCGATCGGCCTGGTCATGCCCGAGCTGGTCGGCAAGCTCGACGGCTTCGCGCTGCGCGTTCCGGTTCCCACCGGTTCGATCACCGACCTCACCGTGACCGCCTCGCGCCCGGTGACCGCCGACGAGATCAAGGCCGCCTACAAGGAAGCCGCCGAAGGCAAGTTGAAGGGTATCCTCAAGTACACCGAAGACGAGATCGTCTCCAGCGACATCGTCTCCGACCCGCACTCGTCGATCTTCGACTCCGGCCTGCTCCGCGTGATCGGAGACCAGGTCAAGCTGTCGAGCTGGTACGACAACGAGTGGGGATACTCCAACCGTCTCGTCGACCTGACCGAGTACGTCGCCGACCGTCTGTAAGGAAACCGCTCCGTGGCATTGCGCACGATCGAGAGCCTCGGCTCTTTGACCGGGAAGACCGTCCTGCTGCGATGCGACTTGAACGTTCCGCTGAACGACGGGGTCATCACCGATGACGGACGCATTCGTGCGTCCGTCCCCACGGTGACTGACCTCGTCCAGGCGGGCGCCAACGTCGTCATCGTCTCTCACCTCGGCCGCCCGGATGGTGCGCCCGACCCGAAGTACAGCCTCGCCCCGGTCGCGCAGCGACTCGGCGAGCTGCTGGACAGCCCGGTCGCCTTCGCCACTGATACTGTCGGCGCCGCTGCTCGCGCCGTGGTCGACGGCTTGACCGGCGGCCAGGTCGCCCTGCTGGAGAACCTGCGGTTCAATCCGGGGGAGACCAGCAAAGACGATGCGGAACGCCGCGCCTTCGCCGAACAACTCGCCGCATTCGGTGACGCGTTCGTCTCGGACGGCTTCGGTGTCGTCCACCGCAAGCAGGCGAGCGTCTACGAACTGGCGTCCCTGCTGCCGAGCGCTGCCGGGCGACTGATCGCATCGGAGCTCGAAGTGCTGGACCGGCTCACCGAGAACCCGGAACGGCCGTACGCGGTCGTCCTCGGCGGCTCCAAGGTGAGCGACAAGCTCGGCGTCATCGGGCACCTGCTGCCGCGGGTCGACTCGCTGCTGATCGGCGGCGGGATGCTCTTCACCTTCCTCGCCGCGCTCGGCCACAAGGTCGCCTCGAGCCTGCTCGAAGCCGACCAGATCGACACCGTCAAGGGATACATGGCCGAGGCCGAACGCCGCGGCGTCCAGCTCGTGCTGCCCACCGATGTCGTCGTGGCCTCGAAGTTCGGCGAGGACGCGGAGCACGTGATCGCCGCCGCGGATGCCATCGAGGACACTCCGTTCGGTTCCTCCGGTCTCGGGCTCGACATCGGCCCCGAGACATCCGCCCGCTTCGCCGACGTGATCCGTTCGTCGAAGACCGTGTTCTGGAACGGCCCGATGGGCGTTTTCGAACTCTCGCCGTTCGCGGCCGGTACCAAGACCATCGCCGCCGCGCTCACCGAGGTCGATGGTCTCGGTGTGGTTGGCGGGGGAGACTCCGCCGCCGCGGTGCGCGCACTCGGCTTCGCGGATGACCAGTTCGGTCACATCTCGACTGGCGGCGGTGCCAGCCTCGAGTTCCTTGAAGGTAAGAAACTTCCCGGACTGGAGGTCCTCGGATGGCAGTGAACAGCCGTGTCCCGCTCATCGCGGGCAACTGGAAAATGAATCTCGACCACCTGCAAGCGATCGCATTCGTGCAGAAGCTCGCCTGGAGTCTCAAGGACGCCCGTCACGACTTCGGCGCTGTCGAGGTCGCGGTGTTCCCGCCGTTCACCGACCTGCGCAGCGTGCAGACTCTGATCTCGGCCGACAAGCTCAAGCTGGGCTTCGGTGCGCAGGATGTCAGCCAGCACGACTCCGGCGCCTACACCGGTGAGGTGGCAGCATCCTTCCTCAAGGCGTTGCAGGCCGACTACGTGATCATCGGACACTCCGAGCGGCGCCAGTACCACGCCGAGACCGACGAGGTCGTGGCAGCGAAGACCGCCGCAGCGTTGAAGAACGGCGTCACCCCGGTGATCTGCGTCGGCGAGACCGCCGAAGACCTGGAACAGCACGGCCCGAGCGCGGTCCCGGTCGCCCAGTTGCGCGGCGCGCTCGCGCAGGCTGGAAAGGCGACCGACATCGTCGTCGCCTACGAGCCGGTCTGGGCGATCGGCTCCGGCCAGGCAGCCACGCCGGAGCAGGCCCAGCAGGTCTGCCAGGCGCTGCGTGCGGTCGTAGCGGAGGTGCTCGGTGACGAGGTTGCCGAGGCTACCCGCATCCTGTACGGCGGCTCCGTCAAGGCGTCCAACATCGCCGGTTTCATGCGGCAGCCGGACGTCGATGGTGCTCTCGTCGGCGGTGCGAGCCTGGATGTTACGGAGTTCACGAGTATCGTTCGTTTCAAGCAGCACGTCGGGCTGTACGCCCGCTTATACTAGTTGGCGGTTCACAACCGTCTGAAAGGCAACCCGTGGAAATTCTTCAGGTCGTGCTGCAGGTCATCCTGGGCATTACAAGCCTCCTGCTCACCCTGCTGATCCTGCTGCACCGCGGCCGTGGTGGAGGCCTGTCCGACATGTTCGGCGGAGGCGTCACCTCGAACCTCGGTGCGTCCGGGGTTGCGGAACGAAATCTGAACCGCATCACCGTCATCTTGGCGCTGGTCTGGCTGACGTCCATCGTCGTGCTGGGACTCATCACCAAGTTCGACACCGGAATTTAGGGGAAGTCATGGCGTCTGGAGGAAGTGCCATTCGTGGCTCGCGCGTTGGTGCGGGCCCGATGGGGGAGCAGGATCACGGGTTCCACGCGGAGCGTGTTGCCGTGTCGTACTGGGATGAGGCCGGCAACGAGACCGTCCGCTACTTCGCGGCGAACCTGCCAGCCGAAGAGATCCCCGAAGTCATCGACAGCCCGTCGACGGGTCTGCCAGCCGGGCGCGACAAGGACAACCCGCCCAAAGTTGCCAAGCTCGAGCCGTACAAGACGCACCTCGCCTATGTGAAGGAGCGTCGCTCGGAGGAAGAGGCCGAGTCCCTCCTCGAGGAAGCCTTGCAGCAGCTGCGCACGCGTCGCGGCACCGTCGCCAGCTGACACTGTCATAACGAAGGGCGGGCACATCGTGAGGATGTGCCCGCCCTTCGTGGTTGCAGCGTGTGGTCAGCTGTCCGCGGCGGTGGTCTACTCGTCCGCGGCGGTCCAGTAACGGTTAGCCGCGACCAGGTCGTCGGGCACCTCGGCGGTGGCCTCCCGATCGACGAAGAAGACGGTGCGCTTGCGACCCTGCACCCCGGCCGCGGGAACATCGGTGGTGTTCGCGCCAGCCATTGTCAGCGCGAGCGCTGACGCCTTGTCTGCTCCGGCGAGCACCAGCCAGATCCGCTCCGAGGCGTTGATCACCGGCAGGGTCAGGCTGAGCCGCTCCGGCGGGGGCTTCGGCGAGTTCCGCACGGCGATGACCGAGCGCTCGGTTTCGCGGACGCCCTGGAGCCCCGGGAACAGCGACGCCACGTGCCCGTCCGGACCGACACCGAGGAAGGTGACCGCCATCCGTGGGTAGTCACCCTCGGATGCCGCTGCCTTCAGCTCCGCGGCATACGCGTCAGCCGCCGCATCGAGGTCGGCGAACTCGTCGGGGGAGCCGAAGGTGTGCACCTTCGACTCATCGACCGCCACGTGCGACAGCAGGGCATCAAAGGCCTGCTGGTCGTTCCGGTCGGCGTGACCTCGCGGTACCCAGCGCTCGTCGCCCCACCAGAAGTGCAGGCGCGACCAATCCACGGTGTCCCGGGCGGGCGAGGAGTTGATGGCGGCGAGCACTCCGATGCCCATCGAGCCGCCGGTCAGGGCGATGTGCGCCTCGGGTTCGGTCTCGAGCACGTCGATCATCTTGGTGATGAAACGTGCCGCAGCCGACCCTGCCAGGGATACCTTGTCCGGGTGCACCAGCACCCGCCGCTCATTCGTCACTGGACTACTTGCCTCTGCCTGTCTGCGCCGGTGTCGCCACTTGATGGGCGACCAGGGCCATTCCCTGCCGGATCACTCGTCCAAACAAATCATCCGGATCCAATCGGCGCAACTCTTCGGCGAGGCAGTCGCGCAGGCTGCGTCGCGGCAGGGAGATGTCCTGGCTCGGCTGACCGGGCTGGGTGAGGGTCGCGATGTTGGGAATCGGGCGCTCGAGGGCGATGGTCCCGGAGGCGCGGTGCAGTTTCACGCCGTGGATGCCGGACGGGGATTCGTCGCTGGTCATCTCCAGTCGCACCGGCGCGTCCAGTTGCATGGTCAGCCACGCCGCGAGCAGCATGGTCGACGGCGAGTCATACGATCCGGAGACATCGACCGCGGTGATCGGCTCGTACGGCGGCTGGTCCAGTACCGCAGCGAGCTGGGCACGCCACAGGGTGAGTCGCGTCCAGGCGAAGTCGGTGTCACCCGGGGCGTACGAGAGCGAGCGGAGCGAGATTGCCGCGCCGGGGTCGACGACGGCCGCGGCATCCGTGATCCGGCGCTGCGCGATCCGGCCGAGCGGAGACGCGCTCGGGTTCGCCGGGGCGTCGTGCGGCCACCAGGCCACGACCGGCGCGTCCGGCAGGAGCAGCGCCATGACCAGGCCCTCCTCGTCGCCGGCGATCTCGCCATAGGCGCGCAGCACGATGACCTCGCTGGCGCCGGCGTCGCCGCCGACGCGGATCTCGGCATCCAGCCGGGTCTGCCGTGAGCGGTCCGTCGAGATCACGATCACCCGCATCGGGTGCTCGCGGGAGGCGTCGTTCGCGGCCTCGATCGCCTCTTCCTCCTCGCCGACCGGCACGGAGATGACGAGGGTCAGTACCCGGCCGAGGGCGACGACGCCGCCCTCCTCGCGGATGCTGACGAGCCGTTTCGAGACGGCACTGGTGGTGGTGTCGGGCAGTTCGACGATCATGGACGCCTCCAGGTGCGGCCATCACGGGCCATCAATTCATCGGCGGAGCCGGGGCCCCAGGAGCCGGGCTTGTACTGTTCCGGCTGACCCTGAGTGGCCCAGAACTCCTCGATCGGGTCGAGGATCTTCCAGCTCAGTTCAACCTCTTCGTGACGCGGGAACAACGGCGGTTCGCCGAGCAGCACGTCGAGGATCAGCCGTTCGTACGCTTCCGGGCTGGCCTCGGTGAAGGCGTGACCGTAGCCGAAGTCCATGGTGACGTCGCGGATCTGCATCTTGCCTCCGGGCACCTTGGAACCGAACCGGATGGTGACGCCCTCGTCCGGCTGTACGCGGATGACGATCGCGTTCTCGCCGAGCTCGGAGGTCTGGCTCTCTTCGAACAGGTACTGCGGGGCACGCTTGAAGACCACCGCGATCTCGGTCACCCGTCGGCCAAGGCGCTTGCCTGCGCGCAGGTAGAACGGCACACCGGCCCAGCGGCGGGTGCCGATGTCCAGGCGCATCGCCGCGTAGGTCTCGGTCGTGGACTGCGGGTTCATGCCCTCCTCAGCGAGGAAGCCGAGCACCTTCTCGCCACCCTGCCAACCGCCGGCGTACTGGCCGCGGGCGGTGGAGGCGGCGAGGTTCTCGGGCAACCGCACCGCGGCGAGCACCTTCTCCTTCTCTGCCCGCAGATCGCTGGCGTCGAACGAGTTGGGCTCCTCCATGGCGGTGAGCGCGAGCAGCTGCAGCAGGTGGTTCTGGATGACGTCGCGGGCCGCGCCGATGCCGTCGTAGTAGCCCGCGCGGCCACCGACGCCGATGTCCTCGGCCATGGTGATCTGCACGTGGTCGACGTAGTTGGCGTTCCAGATCGGTTCCCAGAGCTGGTTCGCGAAGCGCAGCGCCAGGATGTTCTGCACCGTCTCCTTGCCCAGATAGTGGTCGATGCGGAACACCGACTCGGCCGGGAACACCGACTCGACGACGTCATTCAGCTGCCGGGCGGTGCGCAGGTCGCTGCCGAACGGCTTCTCAATGACCACTCGTCGCCAGGACTCCCCGTGCGGCTCGGCGAGCCCGGCATTGCGGAGCTGCTCGGTGACCAGCGGGAACGCCTTCGGCGGAATGGAGAGGTAGAACGCATGGTTGCCCATGGTCCCGCGGTTCTCGTCCAGTTCCTCGAGCGTCTCCTTGAGCCGTGCGAACGCGTCCGGGTCGTCGAACTCGCCCTGCACGAAACGGATCCCCTGGCTAAGCTGCCGCCACACGTCCTCGTCGAAGGGGGTACGCGCGTACTGGGCTACAGCATCGTGCACCTCCTTCTCGAAGTCCTGGGTCTCCCAATCCCGCCGGGCGAACCCGACGAGGGCGAACCCGGCGGGCAGCAACCCGCGGTTGGCGAGGTCGTACACCGCTGGCATCAGCTTCTTGCGGGACAGGTCACCGGTCACTCCGAAGATGATCAGTGCACTGGGTCCCGCGATGCGGTTCAGCCGGCGGTCGGTGGGCAGGCGCAGCGGGTTCTGCCCGGGCGCGATCTGCACGGGAGGCATAAAGCTCCTTGTTGCGTTACGGAAAACTCAGCCGAGCGCGCGCGTAAGCGTCGCGACTGCTGCGGCCGGGTCGGCGAGGGTGAGCGAGAGCACAGGACGGCCGTGCTCAGCGAGAACGGTGGCGTCTCCGTTTGCCTGCGCCTGGATCAGCTCACCGAAGGTGAACGGACGACCCGGGATGGCGACATCCGAAGTCGTGGTCTCCAACAGTTGCAGGAAAACGCCGACCGCCGGGCCACCCTTGTGGAACTGACCGGTGGAGTGCAGGAAGCGCGGGCCCCAGCCGAAGGTGACCGGGCGACCGGTCTTCTCGGCGAACAGGTTGCGCAGCTTCTCGAGATCCGGATGCGTGACACGGTCGACGTACGCCTGGATCGAGAGGTAACCGGTCTCGCCGATCTGCGCCAGCAGGGCGCCGATCGCGGCCTCGAGCGTCGCGGTGCCTTCGGCGATCCTGCCGCGCACCTCGATGCCGCCGGCGTTGAACGCCGGTTCGGTCGGTTCGGGGCGCGCGTCGAGCATGCCACGGGCGGCGACCTTGGCGGACTCCACATCGGGCTGGTCGAACGGGTTGATGCCGAGGATGCGTCCGGCCACGGCCGTCGCGTACTCCCAGGTCAACAGCTGCGCACCGAGCGTGCCGGTGATCTCGATCTCGCCGTTCGCGACATTCTGAGTGTCGTGCCAGTCGCCGACCAGCCGAACCACCTGCAGGTCGGGCAGGTCGAGAGCCAGCTCAGGCGCGCTCGTCGGCAGCACGACCGGCAGCAGGCCGCGGCCCATCTTGCCGGTCGACTCGGCGATGAGCTGCTCAGCCCAGTCCGCGAAGCCGACGATGTGGGTGCCGTCGGCGACGATCCCGAGCTTGTCCTTGAGCGGACGGGTGCCAGCGATCGCGGCGCCGAGCACCAGCCCGGGGTTGGATGCCTCGTCCTGGGCCAGCTCGAGCGAGACCGCTTCGGCCTCGTCGAGCAGGCGGGCGATGTCGACCCCGGCAAGCCCGGACGGGACCAGCCCGAACGCGGTCAGCGCCGAATACCGGCCGCCGACGTTCGGGTCCGCGTTGAACACGCGGTAGCCCGCCTCACGAGCCGAGACGTCGAGCGGGGAACCGGGGTCGGTGACGACGATGATCCGGTCGATCGGGTCGATGCCCGCCTCACGGAACGCTTCCTCGTACACGCGCTTCTGGCTGTCGGTCTCGACGGTGCCGCCCGACTTGGACGAGATCACCACCGCGGTGGTGGTGAGCCGGTCCTCGAGGGCGGCGCGCACCTGGCCGGGGGCGGTGGAGTCGAGCACGGTGAGCTCGGCACCCTCGGTGCGGGTGATCACCTCGGGAGCCAGCGACGAACCGCCCATGCCACCGAGCACGATGTGGTCGATGCCGGATGCCCGGAGCTTGTGCCGCAGCGCGATGATGTCATCCACCAGCGGCCGCGAGACGACGATCGACTCGGTCCAGCCGAGCCGTTTCGCGGCTTCTTCCTCGGCTTCGGGACCCCACAGGGTCTCGTCGAGGTTGGTGAGCCGGCTCGCAACCAGGTCGTTGACCAGTTGCGGAACGACCCGGTCGACCGCCGCCTGTGCGGCGCCGCTCAGCCCGATCTTGATGCTCACTTGGCACCTTCGAGTGCGGCGGTGATGGTCTCGAGCAGTTCGTCCCACGAGACCTTGAACTTCTCGACACCCTCCTTCTCCAGCAACGCGGTGACGTCGTCGTAGGAGACGCCGACCGCGGCGACCTTGTCCATGACCTGGTTCGCCTCGGCGTAGGAACCGGTGACCGCGTCGCCTTCGATCACACCGTGGTCGTAGGTGGCCTCGAGGGTCTTCTCCGGCATGGTGTTCACGGTCTCGCGCACGGCGAGCTCGGTGACGTACATGGTGTCGGGCAGGTTCGGGTCCTTGACGCCGGTGGAGGCCCACAGCGGGCGCTGCTTGTTGGCGCCGGCATCCAGCAGCATCTTGGCGCGCTCGGTGGCGAAGGCCTGCTCGTAGACCTCGTAGGCCAGACGGGCGTTCGCGACGCCGGCCTTGCCCTTGAGCGCCTTGGCCTCGTCGGTGCCGATCGCCTCGAGGCGCTTGTCGATCTCGGTGTCGACACGCGACACGAAGAAGGAGGCGACCGAGTGGATCGTGGAGAGGTCGTGGCCGTTTGCCTTGGCCTGCTCGAGTCCGGTGAGGTAGGCGTTGATGACCTCGCGGTAGCGCTGCAGGCTGAAGATCAGGGTCACGTTGACGCTGATGCCCTCGGCGATCGTCGCGGTGATGGCCTCCAAGCCCTCAACCGTGGCGGGGATCTTGATCATTACGTTCGGACGGTCGACCTTTGCCCACAGGGTCTTCGCCTCGGCGATGGTGCCCGCGGCGTCGTGCGCGACTGCCGGCTCCACCTCAATGGAGACACGGCCGTCGAAGCCGCCGGAGGCGTCGTAAACCGGGCGCATGATGTCGCACGCGGTGGCCACGTCGTGGGTGGTGATCTCGAACACCGCGTCGGTGACGGATGCGCCGGACTTGGCGAGCACGGCGACCTGATCGTCGTAGGTCTGGCCGTTCTTCAACGCGGCGGCGAAGATCGTCGGGTTGGTGGTGACACCAACCACGTTGCGGTCTTCGATGAGCTGAGCCAGGCCACCCGAGACGATGCGGTCGCGGGAGAGGTCGTCAAGCCAAATGCTGACGCCAAGGTCGGAAAGCTGGGCGGTAGGAGTGTTGTTCGTCATTTCTCTTCTTCCTCGTTGCCGGGCGCCTAGAGGGCTGCCAGCGTTTCCTTGGCGGCCGAGACGACAGCCTCGGTGGTGATGCCGAACTTGCTGAACAGGGTCTTGTAGTCGGCGGAAGCACCGAAGTGCTCAATCGACACGCTACGCCCGGCGTCGCCGACGTACCGCTGCCAGGTCAGATCGAGACCGGCCTCGACCGAGACGCGAGCGGTGACCGACTTCGGCAGGACCGACTCCTTGTATTCGGGGGTCTGCTCCTCGAACCACTCGACGGAGGGCATCGACACGACGCGCGCGTTCACGCCATCGGCCTTGAGTGCCTCGCGGGCGTTGACCGCGAGCTGCACCTCGGAGCCGGTGGCGATCAGGATCACGTCCGGGGTGCCGTTCGGCGCCTCAGCCAGCACGTAGCCGCCCTTGGCGACGTTCTTCGCCGAGGCGAACACGTCACCGGATGCGTCGCCGTCGCCGCGCTCGAACACCGGGATGTTCTGACGGGTCAGGGCGATGCCAGCGGGGCCTTCACGACGCTCGAGGATCGTCTTCCAAGCCCAGGCCACCTCGTTGGCGTCGCCGGGGCGGACGATGTCCAGACCGGGGATGGCGCGCAGGGTGGCGAGCTGCTCGATCGGCTGGTGGGTCGGGCCGTCCTCGCCGAGCGCGACGGAGTCGTGCGTCCAGACGAAGATCGACGGCGACTTCATGAGCGCGGCCAGACGCACCGCGGGGCGCATGTAGTCGCTGAAGATCAGGAAGGTGCCGCCGAACGCGCGCGTCTTGCCGTGCAGGACGATGCCGTTCAGGATGGCGCCCATCGCGTGCTCGCGGATGCCGAAGTGCAGCACGCGGCCGTACTTGTCGCCCTTCCACGCGGCGGTGGAGTACTGCTCGGGCACGAACGACTTCGCACCTTCGATAGTGGTGTTGTTCGACTCGGCGAGATCGGCGGAGCCGCCCCACAGTTCGGGGATGACCGGGCCGAGTGCGTTGAGTACCTTGCCGGATGCGGCGCGGGTGGAGACATCCTTACCCGCTTCGAACACGGGCAGTGCCGCCTCGACGCCTTCGGGCAGTTCGCCGGTCTCGAGCCGGTCGAGCAGCTGCTTCCGCTCCGGGTTGGCGGCGGCCCAGGCGTCGAAGCCCTTCTGCCACTCGGCGCGCTTCTCGGCGCCGCGCTCGACGGCCTTGCGGGTGTGCGCGATGACCTCATCGGAGACGACGAAGTTCTTCGCGGGGTCGAAGCCGAGCACCTCCTTGACGGCGGCGAGCTCGTCGGCGCCCAGGGCGGATCCGTGGATCTTGCCGGTGTTCTGCTTCTTCGGGCTGGGCCAGCCGATGATGGTCTTCAGGATGATCAGGCTCGGCTTCGTGGTCTCGGCCTTGGCCGCCTCGATCGCGTCGTGGAGGGCGTGGATGTCCTCGACGTACTCGCCGGTCTTCTTCCAGTCGACGACCTGGACCTGCCAACCGTAGGAGTCGTAGCGCTTGGCGACGTCCTCGGTGAAGGCGATGTTGGTGTCATCCTCGATCGAGATCTGGTTGGAGTCGTAGATCGCGATCAGGTTGCCGAGGTGCTGGTGGCCGGCGAGCGAACCGGCTTCGCTGGTGACGCCCTCCTGCAGGTCGCCGTCACCGGCGATGACGTAGATGTGGTGGTCGAACGGGCTGGTGCCCTCGGCGGCCTCCGGGTCGAGCAGTCCGCGCTCGTAGCGGGCGGCGTAGGCGAAGCCGACGGCCGACGCGAGGCCCTGTCCGAGCGGGCCGGTGGTGATCTCGACACCGTCGGTGTGGCCGTACTCGGGGTGACCGGGAGTCTTCGAACCCCAGGTGCGCAGGTGCTTGAGGTCGTCGAGCTCGAGTCCATACCCACCGAGGTAGAGCTGCACATACTGCGTGAGCGAGCTGTGGCCGGCGGACAGGATGAACCGGTCGCGTCCCAGCCAGTGCTGGTCGGCCGGGTCGTGGCGCATGACCTTCTGGAAGAGCAGGTACGCAGCGGGAGCGAGGCTCATGGCCGTTCCCGGGTGCCCGTTTCCGACCTTTTCAACGGCGTCTGCCGCGAGGAGTCGTGCGGTGTCTACTGCCTTGCTGTCAATGGAATCCCATTGGAATGCTGCCACTTGACTGTGACCCTTTCGTTGCGGCGTGGGGGGAACACGCTCGGGAATTACCGCCTGCCGCAGGCATCGTTGGCTGGGAGACGGCCGTCCCGATCAAGAACTCGGGAGCTTGCGCCATCTCCGGCAAGCACCCCCAAGTATAGGGAACCGGCTGCTGATGACGACGAATGAGGTTCTGAGCGGCGCTGAGCGGCACGGCGGCTCGTGATGACTGATCGACTAGACTTGCGACTTGATTCTTAGGCACTTACGAGGAGCGATGAACGTAGCCGTAGCCCACCCTGTCGACGATCGTCGTATCGGATTCCGGCGCACCCTCAAGGCCTATATCTCCCTGACCAAGCCGCGTGTCACCGAGTTGCTGCTGGTGACGACGGCTCCGGTGATGATCCTGGCCCAGGGCGGCATCCCGAACCTGTGGTTGCTGGTCGCCACCCTCATCGGTGGTTCGATGAGCGCCGGTGCAGCGAGCGCGTTCAACTGTTACATCGACCGCGATATCGACCGGCTGATGCACCGCACCGAGAATCGTCCGCTGGTGACGGGGGAGATCTCCGACCGGTCGGCGCTGATCTTCGCCTGGGTGCTCACCGTGGTCTCGACCGTGTGGCTGCTGGTGTTCACCAACTGGCTGGCCGCGAGCCTGTCGGTCGCCGCGATCTTCTTCTACGTGGTGGTCTACACGCTGATTCTCAAGCGCCGCACCGAGCAGAACATCGTCTGGGGCGGAATTGCCGGATGTTTCCCGGTGATGATCGGCTGGGCCGCCGTCACCGAGTCGGTCAGCTGGGAAGCGCTCATCCTGTTCATGGTGGTGTTCCTGTGGACACCGCCGCACTACTGGCCGCTGTCGATGAAGTACCGCGACGACTACGAGAACGCCGGCGTGCCGATGCTCGCCGTCGTGCGCGGTCGCGCCGAGGTCGGCCTGCAGACGATCCTGTACGCGTGGGCCACGGTGGTCTGCTCGCTGCTGCTGATCCCGGTCGCGCCGATGGGGCTCGTGTACTCGGGCGTGGCGCTGATCTCGGGCGGCTGGTTCATCTACGAGACCCACCGCCTGTACGGGCAGGCAATCCGGGGCGAGAAGATGCAGCCGATGCTGGTCTTCCGCGCGAGCATCACCTACCTGACGCTGCTGTTCCTGGCGGTCGCGGTCGACCCGCTGCTGCCGTTCTAGACCCAGCACTCCGCCCCCCACTTCGGAGTGCAGTAGTGCCAATTTGCTGTGTCACTTCAGAGTGACATTGCAAAAACGGAGGGTCGTCGTCCTGGATGCCAAATCCCGCCTTGCTGGTCGAGTCGGGACGGGCCGGCAACCTGAGTAGTTACGCGACCGGACGCTTCTGCGCGAGCAGCACCACGGTCATCACGGCTGCGAGCAGGGCAGCGAGCACCATGTGCACGCCCACTGCGAGTTCGGGCAGGCCATTGCGGGCCTGGTAGATGCCGACGGCGACCTGCACCAGTTCGACCACGAGCAGCCCGATCGTCCACGACCGAAGCCGCGGCATCCGCCATGCCCCGATTATCAGCACGATCGTGAGCGCGAACAGCGCGTAGGCCGGCCATGCGTGGATGTGCTGCAGAAGCTCGGCGTTGAACCCGTTGCGCCCCGCCGCGGCGTCGCCCGAGTGCGGACCCGCGCCGGTCGTCAGCACGCCGAACGCGATGGTCACCGCAAGCAGCAGCGTCGAAACGTGCGAAACAATCGCATACCAGCGCGGCACTATCCGCTCGCGACGGCCAGCGGGGGAGTACACCCGATAGACCAGAGCCGCAGCCACGCAGACCAGGCCGAGCGACACGACGTAGTGGAAGCCGACGATCACCGGGTTCAGCCCGGTCCAGACGGTCACGCCGCCGACGATCGCCTGCGCGAGGATGCCGCCGAGCAGCACGATCGCGAGGCTGAACAGATCACGACGCTCAGCCCGGATGCGCCAGAGCAGCACGAGCATGATCACGGCGACGATACTGAGCACCCCGGTCATGGTGCGGTTGCCGAACTCGATGACGCCGTGAATGCCCATCTCCGCCGTCGGGATCAGGGAATCCGGCGTGCAGGTCGGCCACGTCGGGCAGCCGAGCCCGGAGCCGGTGAGGCGAACCGCGCCACCGGTGCCGATGATCGCCAGCTCGGTGAAGAACGACAACCAGGCGAAGACTTTGATCCGCCGATCGATCGCCTCAGGCAGCCAGGTGTAGAAGCGATTCCGGCGAACCGGGGCAGCAGTGGGGGAGCTCGTCAAGGGGATTCTCGTCCTTCGTTACTTTTCAGGTGACTCCCTGTAGAATTGACAGGTTCTACGAACAGCCATGCCGGGAAGTCAGTGTTGACGACGGGGTCACCGCTCCCCGTGTCCTGGATCAGTCTAAGCAGCCACTAATTGTGCGTTCGCGTTGATCCGCTTCCCGCTGTGCTGAAGCCGTAAGGAATGCTGAACCAGCCACACTGGTTAGGTCCAGTAGGAAATGAGGTAGCCCATGTCAGACGTCCTGATCGACCGACCCGAGCTTGAAGGCCTTGGCCAGTACGAGTTCGGCTGGTCCGACCCCGACGCCGCGGGCGCATCCGCGCGGCGTGGCCTCTCAGAAGAGGTGGTCACCGATATCTCTCGTCTCAAGGACGAGCCCGAGTGGATGCTCAAGAACCGACTCAAGGCACTCAAGCTGTTCGGCATGAAGCCCATGCCGAACTGGGGTGCTGACCTCTCGGGCATTGACTTCGACAACATCAAGTACTTCGTGCGCTCCACCGAACGTCAGGCAGCCACTTGGGAAGAGCTGCCCGAAGACATCAAGAACACCTACGAGAAGCTCGGCATCCCCGAGGCTGAGCGTCAGCGCCTGGTCGCCGGCGTCGCCGCGCAGTACGAGTCCGAGGTCGTCTACCACCAGATCAACGAAGAGCTCGAAGCTCAGGGCGTGATCTTCATGGACACCGACACGGCGCTGCGTGAGCACCCCGAGTTCTTCGAGGAGTACTTCGGCACCGTCATCCCGTCCGGCGACAACAAGTTCGCCGCACTGAACTCGTCCGTCTGGTCAGGCGGGTCCTTCGTCTACGTGCCGCCGGGCGTGCACGTCTCGATCCCGCTGCAGGCTTACTTCCGGATCAACACCGAGAACATGGGCCAGTTCGAGCGCACGCTGATCATTGCCGACGAGGGCAGCTACGTGCACTACATCGAGGGCTGCACCGCCCCGATCTACAAGTCCGACTCGCTGCACTCGGCCGTGGTCGAGATCATCGTGAAGAAGAACGCTCGCGTTCGCTACACGACGATCCAGAACTGGTCGAACAACGTCTACAACCTGGTCACCAAGCGTGCGATCGCCCACGAGGGTGCCACCATGGAGTGGATCGACGGCAACATCGGTTCCAAGGTGACCATGAAGTACCCGTCGATCTACCTGATGGGTGAGCACGCCAAGGGTGAGACCCTGTCGGTCGCCTTCGCCGGCCCCGGTCAGCATCAGGATGCCGGCGCCAAGATGATCCACATGGCACCGCACACCACGTCATCGATCGTCTCCAAGTCGATCGCCCGTGGCGGTGGTCGCGCCGGCTACCGCGGCGAAGTGCGGGTGGATGCGAACGCGCATCACTCCGCGAACACGGTTCGCTGTGACGCGCTGCTGGTGGATACCATCTCGCGCTCCGACACCTACCCGGCTATCGACATCCGCGTCGACGATGTGCAGCTCGGCCACGAGGCGACCGTGTCGCGCGTGAGCGAGGAACAGCTGTTCTACCTGCAGTCCCCGCGGCATGCCCGAAGACGAAGCCATGGCCATGATCGTGCGCGGGTTCATCGAGCCCATCGCGCGCGAACTGCCCATGGAATACGCGCTTGAACTCAACAAGCTCATCGAGATGAGCATGGAAGGATCCGTCGGCTAAATGTCGGAAGCTAGCACGCTCACTCCTGAACAGCACGGACTGAAAGAACACAGCCACAGCTTTGCGGATGTCCCGGTCCAGACTCGTTCGGAGCGGTTCTCCTCTGTCAACCATGCCGACTTCCCGGCCGTCACCGGCCGCGAGGCGGAATGGAAGCTCACCCCGGTGGACCTCGTCCGTCCGCTGATCGACGACCAGCTCGACGGCAGCCCCTACCAGGTGGAACACCCCGAGACATCCGGTGTGTCACCGTCGAATGGATCGACCGCACCGACGCGCGCATCGGCCTGGCCGGCGCCGCCGAGGAACGCGCCGCCGCAAACGCGTGGTCCTCGTTCGAGAAGTCGCTCGCGATCACCGTTACCTCGGAGGAGGGCGCCACCGTCACCCTCAAGCGCTCCGCACTCGGCGACACCCTGCGCGCTGCGCACACCGTGATCACCGCGAAGGCGAACAGCACCGGCACGGTCGTTCTGCTGTCGACCGGCGACGCCCGCCTGTCCGAGAACGTCGAGGTGGTCGTCGAGGATGGCGCCCGCCTCACCGTCGTCTCGGTGCAGGAGTGGGATGACAACGCCCTGCACCTGGCCAGCCACTTCGCGCGCATCGGCCGCGACGGCACACTCAAGCACATCGTCGTCTCGCTCGGCGGCAAGGTGGTTCGGGTCAACCCGTCCGCGCACCTTGCGGAGCAGGGAGCCGACGGCGAGCTCTTCGGCGTGTACTTCGCCGACGCCGGCCAGCACCTCGAGCAGCGCGTCTACGTCAACCACGACGCACCGAACACGCGCAGCCGGGTCAACTACAAGGGCGCACTGAACGGTGAAGGCGCCCGTACCGTCTGGGTCGGTGACGTGCTCATCGGCCGCGACGCCCCCGGCACCGACAGCTACGAGCAGAACCGCAACCTCGTGCTCAGCGACGGCACCCGCGCCGACTCGATCCCGAACCTTGAGATCGAGACCGGCGACATCGCCGGCGCCGGCCACGCCAGCGCGACCGGTCGTTTCGACGACGAGCACCTGTTCTACCTGCGCGCCCGCGGCATCACCGAGGACGAAGCGCGACGGTTGGTCGTGCTCGGCTTCCTCTCCGAGATCGTGCAGAAGATCGGCGAACCCACGCTCGAGGCTCGCCTGCAGACGGCACTGGAGGCGGAACTCGCCCGGGTAGGGGCTGAGTAATGGCAGCATCCCGAGCCTGCTCCGTCGAGGAGATCGCCGTCGGCGCTGCCAAACGCGTCGTCATCGACGGCGTGCCGATCGCGGTGGTCAAGGACTCCGCGGGCGACATCCACGCCATCGGCGACACCTGCACCCACGGTGACATCTCGCTGTCGGAGGGCTTCGTCGAGGACGACACCCTCGAATGCTGGGCCCACGGCTCCCGCTTCTCGCTGACCACCGGTCGGCCGCTCACCCTTCCGGCCTTCGAGCCGGTCCCGGTCTACGTCGTGACCGTCACGGACGGCGACGTCTACATCGATCCCAGCGACACGGTCGCTGCCGACGCATAGGAATCAACGAAAACATGTCTGTACTTGAAATCAAGGGCCTCCAGGTCACCATCGACTCCGACCAGGGCACCAAGGAGATCCTGAAGGGCGTCGACCTCACCATCCGTGAGGGCGAGATCCACGCGATCATGGGCCCCAACGGGTCCGGCAAGTCGACGCTCGCCTACACGATCGCCGGACACCCGCGCTACAACGTCACCGGCGGAACCATCACGCTTGATGGCAAGGACGTGCTCGCGATGAGCATCGACGAGCGCGCCCGCGCCGGCCTTTTCCTGGCCATGCAGTACCCGGTGGAGATCCCCGGCGTCACGGTCGACAACTTCCTGCGCACCGCGAAGACCGCGCTCGACGGCGAAGCCCCGGCGCTGCGCCCGTGGCTGAAGGAAGTCCGTACGTCGATGGGCAACCTGCGGATGGACTCCGCGTTCGCGGCCCGCAACGTCAACGAGGGCTTCTCGGGCGGCGAGAAGAAGCGCCACGAGATCCTGCAGCTCGAGCTGCTAAAGCCGAAGTTCGCGGTGCTCGACGAGACCGATTCCGGCCTCGACGTCGATGCGCTGAAGGTCGTCTCCGAGGGTGTCAACCGCGCCATGGAGAACACCGGCCTCGGCATCATGCTGATCACCCACTACACGCGAATCCTGCGCTACATCAAGCCGGACTTCGTGCACGTGTTCGTCGACGGCAAGGTCGCTGAGGAAGGTGGCCCCGAGCTGGCCGAGCGCCTCGAGAACGAGGGCTACGATCGCTACCTCAACGCGTCGAGCGTAGGCTAACCATATGGCTACGGCACTGGCACCGGCGCTCTTCGACCAGGTCGAAGAGGCGCTGAAAGACGTAATGGATCCCGAACTCGGGGTGAACGTCGTCGACCTCGGCCTGATCTATGACCTGACCTGGGACGACGAGAACGACGCCCTGATCATCAGCATGACGCTCACCTCGGCTGGCTGCCCGCTCACCGACGTGCTCGAGGAGCAGACGGGGCAGTCGCTGGACGGCATCGTCGAGCGATTCCGCATCAACTGGGTGTGGATGCCGCCGTGGGGTCCGGAACGGATTACCGACGATGGCCGCGACATGATGCGAGCCCTCGGCTTCAGTATCTGACTGGGCCCGTCACCCCGCGTCCCGCCGATGGATGGACGCGGGGTGTTCTATGAGCCGAACTGAACTGTTCGGCTGATTCCGAAGCAACCGCACGCCCGCGCGTGCGAACAAGAAATGGACGCCGACTGTGCTGAATGTTCACGACCTCGAGATTCGGGTGGGCGCGCGCCTGCTCATGGAGGGTGTGAGCTTCCGCGTCGACAAGGGCGACAAGGTCGGCCTGGTCGGGCGCAACGGCGCCGGCAAGACCACGCTGACGAAGACCCTGGCGGGGGAGACCCAGCCGAGCGGTGGCAGCATCAGCCGCAACGGCGAGGTCGGCTACCTGCCGCAGGATCCGCGTTCGGGTGACCCCGAGGAACTGGCGCGTACGCGCATCCTCGACGCGCGCGGATTGGGCAGCCTGGTGCTCGGCATGCGGCAGGCCACCGAGGACATGGCATCGACGGATGCCGCGATCGCCGACGCCGCGATGAAGAAGTACGGGCGCCTGACCGATCGTTTCGATGCGCTGGGCGGGTATGCCGCGGAGGCCGAAGCGGCCTCGATCGCGTCGAACCTGAACCTGCCCGACCGGATCTTGGACCAGCCGCTGAAGACGCTGTCCGGTGGCCAGCGGCGCCGCATCGAACTCGCGCGCATCCTGTTCTCGGACGCGCAGACGCTGATCCTCGACGAGCCGACCAACCACCTCGACGCTGACTCGGTGGTCTGGTTGCGGGAGTTCCTGAAGAACTACTCCGGCGGCTTCATCGTGATCAGCCACGACATCGAACTGGTCGGCGAAACCGTCAACAAGGTCTTCTACCTGGACGCCAACCGTCAGGTGATCGATATCTACAACATGGGCTGGAAGCACTACCTGCGCCAGCGCGAGTCCGACGAGGAGCGCCGCAAGAAGGAGCGCGCCAACGCCGAGAAGAAGGCGACGACGCTGCAGCTGCAGGCCGCGCGGTTCGGCGCCAAGGCGTCCAAGGCCGCCGCAGCGCACCAGATGGTGGCGCGTGCCGAGAAGCTGCTCGCCGGTCTCGACGAGGTGCGTGCGGTCGATCGGGTCGCCAAGTTGCGCTTCCCCGACCCGGCGCCGTGCGGTCGCACCCCGCTGATGGCGTCGAACCTGAGCAAGAGCTACGGGTCGCTGGAGATCTTCACCGCCGTCGACCTCGCGATCGACCGTGGTTCCAAGGTCGTCGTCCTCGGCTTGAACGGTGCGGGCAAGACGACGCTGCTCCGGATGCTTGCCGGCGTGGACAAGCCCGACACCGGGCAGATCGAACCCGGTCACGGACTCCGCGTGGGCTACTACGCGCAGGAGCACGAGACCATCGACGTGAAGCGCTCGGTGCTCGAGAACATGGTGTCCTCCTCGCCACAGTTGACCGAGACCGAGGCCCGGCGGGTGCTCGGCTCGTTCCTGTTCACCGGTGACGACGCCACCAAGCCCGCAGGTGTGCTCTCCGGTGGCGAGAAGACCCGGCTCGCGTTGGCGATGATCGTGGTCTCCGGTGCGAACGTGCTGCTGCTCGACGAACCGACCAACAACCTCGACCCGGCCAGCCGCGAAGAGATTCTCGGCGCCCTGGCCAGCTATGCCGGCGCAGTGGTGCTGGTCAGCCACGACGCCGGAGCGGTCGAGGCACTCAACCCGGAGCGGGTGCTGATCCTGCCCGACGGCGTCGAGGACCACTGGAACAAGGACTACGCGGAGCTAATCGAGCTCGCGTAGGACTCGCGGGACCGTTCCCCACGCGGTGGTCGATGCGTTCGTGCCCGTCCGGAACGTCTGTGCCCGCTCGAACGGGCACGGATGTACCAAACCGGCACACACACACAGCGCACACTGCGGCTCGCGCGGAGCGGATGCACCCGCCGCGGTGGCCTGTCAGCGGGGAGTGCTGTCCAGCAGTTCGTCCTCGATGTCGCTGTCGGTGGGTTTGCGTGCGGCCCGCTTGCGTTCCCGCTCGGCCGCACGGCGCTTCTCGGCGGGGTCCTCGGCGTTCGCGATCCGATACTCGGTGCGCACTGCCCAGCCGAGACCGATGAACGCCATCAGCCCGAAGGCGATCCACTGCATTGCATAGGACAGGTGCGGGCCCTCGTCCTCGGGCGGCTTCGGCGCCGCGATCGGGCTTTCCGCTGGGGCGGGCGTCTCGCTGTCCAGTAATCCATACGCGTTGACGTAGGTCGGGGCATCCGTCAACTCGGCGATCGTCGGCAGGTGCACTGTCGCCACCTGGCCTTCCGGCGCGGACCGGTTCGGCAGAGTCGGCTCGCCAGCCTTCAGCCGCGCGACCACTGTGACCTCTCCGCTGGGCGGCGCAGGCACCACGTCGGGGTAGTCCTGATCCGACCCGGTGGGCACCCAGCCACGGTCGACGACGAACACGCTGCCGTCGTCGAGCAGCAGCGGAGTGAGCACGTCGAACCCGGGCTGCCCGTTCAGTGGACGGTTTCGCACCAGCACCTGGTCCTCGACCTCGTAGGTGCCGGTCATCTGCACTGGCGTCCACTTGTCGGCGTCGTCCCATTCGGTCCGGTCTGACAGCACCGCATCGAGCGCGACGGGCTGGGCATCCCAGTTCGCCGCGACCTTCGCGTTCTCGGCCTGGACTTCGTCCAGTCTCGCCCACTGCCACCGGCTGAGCGCGACGCAGGCGAGCGCGAAGAGGAGGGTGATTCCGAGATATCCGGCCCAGCGTCGATTCAGAACGAACCGCCAGCCGCTCACTCGGTGGCCTCTCGGTCCGGCAGCGAGCCGACGGTCACGCCGAGCGGCGTGATCGCGACCGGGAAGGCGCGCGCATCCAGGTAGTCGTACAGCCAGTCGCGATGCTCATCGCACGCGAGCCACACCTTGACGCGATCCTGGCTGTGGATGCGCGGATTGCGCCAGTTGATCGTCCACGTGGCATCGTTCTTGCAGCCGGCTCGTGAACAGATCTGAAGGGTGGGATTCCTCCCGGGGTCGATCAAGAATCCTCTTCCTTTCGGGGACTGGGCAACAGCGCACCCGGCCCCACAACGGCGGCCTGAGTGGCTTTCGCATGCACATTCGCCAGTACGACGGCGATGTACGGCAACACGACCGCACCGATCGCCGGCACCAGCAGCCACCAGCCCTGCACCCAGAAGCACGCGAAAATGCACACCAGTCTGATCCCCATGGTGATCGAATATTTCACCATGCGGGCACGCCGCTCCTGCTCTGGGGCAGGAGGCAGCGAAGTGATGGTTGCAGGATGCTTCATGGCTGTAGCCCCAGCCTACGCCGCCCAGCGCCCCCAGTAGGCTGGGGAATCATGACAACTTCCCGCACAGTTCTGGTCACTGGAGGAAACCGCGGTATCGGTTTCGCAATCGCCGAAGAGTTCATCGCCGCCGGACATCGAGTCGCGGTCACCGCTCGTTCCGGCGAAGGTCCTGAAGGAAGTGTCACGGTCCGTGCGGATGTCACGGATGCCGCATCCGTCGATGCGGCGTTCACCCAGATCGAAGCCGAGTTGGGCCCGGTCGAGGTCGTCGTCGCCAACGCGGGAATCACCCGCGACACGCTGCTGCTGCGGATGAGCGATGAGGATTTCACCGACGTCATCGACACCAACCTGAGCGGCGCCTTCCGGGTGGTCAAGCGCGCGTCGAAGGGGATGCTGAAGGCCAAGTTCGGTCGCGTCATCCTGGTCTCCAGCGTGGTCGGTTTGTACGGCTCCGCCGGTCAGATCAACTACGCCGCCTCCAAGAGCGGCCTGATCGGAATCGCCCGGTCGCTGACGCGCGAGCTCGGCAGCCGCGGCATCACCGCCAACGTCGTCGCCCCGGGGTTCATCGAAACCGAGATGACCGCGGTGCTGCCCGAAGACACCCAGGCCGAGTACAAGCGCAACATCCCGGCCGGTCGCTTCGCCACGCCGTCCGAGGTGGCCCGGGTGATCACCTGGCTCGCCGGCGATGACGCCGCCTACGTGTCGGGCGCGGTCATTCCAGTCGACGGCGGACTCGGGATGGGGCACTAGGCCCAGCCCAAGCGGCCCAGCCCACGGCCTACCGGGCGGAGTCAGCCGCGCAGGCCGAGCAGCGGCAGAAGCTGGGTGAGGTCGCGCGCATCCATGATCACGTGGGCCTCATCCCGAACCGGCGCCTTGGCGTCGAAACCGACCGCTAGTCCGGTGATTGCCATCATCCGCAGGTCGTTGGCACCGTCGCCGACAGCGACGGTCCGGCTGAGCGGGATGCCGAAATCCTCCGCCCATTCGCGAAGGGTTGAGGCCTTCGCCTCGGCGTCGATGATCGGACCGGACAGCCCTCCGGTGAGGACGCCGTCGGTGACCTCGAGCCGGTTGGCGCGCCAGTAGTTGAGGCCGAGCTGTTCGGCGATCGGGTCCACGATCTCGTGGAAGCCTCCCGAGACAACCCCGACCCGGCCGCCGGCGGCTTGCACGGCAGCGATCATCTCCGGCACCCCCGAGGTGACGGTGACGCGGTCACCCGCGGTCTGGAACACCGATTTCGGCAGCCCCTTGAGGGTCGACACCCGGGCGCGCAGGCTCGCCTCGAAGTCGAGTTCACCGTTCATGGCGCGTTCGGTGATCTGCGCGACTTCGGCGAGGGAGCCCGCCTCTTCGGCGAGCAACTCGATCACCTCGTTTTCGATGAGGGTGGAGTCGACATCGAGCACAACGAGGAATCGAGCCATGAACTTCGAGAGAACCTTCCGGGGATGCGTGCGGATTACTCGATCCGCGCACCCTTGCCAACGACGGTGATGCCGGAATCTGTGACGGTGAAGCCCCGGGAGCGATCGACGACGGAATCGACACCGATGGATGCACCGGGGGCGACGACGACGTCTTTGTCAAGGATAGCCCGGCGCACGATGGCGTCCGCGCCGATATAGGCCCGCTCGAAGAGCACCGAATCGGTGACCTTGGCACCGGATTCCAGGGTCACCCACGGCCCCATGACCGAGCGTTCGACGTGGGCACCGGAGATCACCGAACCCAGGGAAACCGCTGAGTCGATCATGGTTCCCACCGCATTGTTCGCGTCGCGCACGAACTTGGCCGGGGGCGAGTTCAACTGCTGGCTGAAGATCGGCCAGCGACTGTTGTAGAGGTTGAACACCGGCAGCGCGGAAATCAGGTCCTGGTGGGCTTCGAAGAACGAGTCGATGGTTCCGACATCCCGCCAGTAATAGCGGTCGCGATCCGTCGACCCGGGGACCTGATTGCGCTTGAAGTCGTACACGCCCGCTTCGCCCCGGGAGACGAAGTCCGGGACGATGTCGCCACCCATGTCGTGACTCGAGTCGGGCCGCGCGCCGTCGCGCGTCACCGCGTCCATCAGCACATCCGCGTTGAACACGTAGTTGCCCATCGACGCGAGCACCTCGTGTGGAGCGTCGGCCAGGCCCTGGGGGTGCTCGGGCTTCTCATGGAACGCCTTGATCCGGGTCGGGTCATCGGCGGTGGTCTCGATCACGCCGAACTGGTTCGCCAGGGAGATCGGCTGCCGGATCGCCGCCACGGTGACGCCGGCGCCGGATTCGATGTGCGCGTCGACCATCTGGCTGAAGTTCATGCGGTAGACGTGGTCGGCACCGACCACGACCACGATGTCCGGCTTCTCATCGCGCAGCAGGTTCAGGCTCTGCAGGATCGCGTCCGCCGAACCGCTGAACCAGCGCTTGCCGAGGCGTTGCTGGGCCGGGACGGATGCCACGTAAGCGTTCAGCATCCCGGTCAGCCGCCAGGTCTGCGAGATATGACGGTCGAGACTGTGTGACTTGTACTGGGTCAGCACGACGATCTGAGTGAGCCCCGAGTTGATCAGATTCGACAGTGCGAAATCGATCAAACGGTAGCCGCCGGCGAACGGCACAGCCGGTTTGGCCCGGTCCGCGGTCAGGGGCATCAGCCGCTTTCCTTCGCCACCTGCGAGCACGATACCGAAGACTTTTGGCGCCATTCACCCACAGTATTGCCGTCAGGCTCGATGTACTAGCGTTCCGGATATGCGAGTAGACGTGATCAGCCGTGAATATCCGCCGGAGGTCTACGGGGGAGCCGGGGTTCACGTCGCGGAACTCGTCCGTGCACTGCGGGCGACAACGGACGTTCAGGTGCGCTGCTTCGGGATGCCTCGGGACGAACCCGAGGTGCACAGCTACCTCGTGCCCTCGCAGCTGGCCTCCGCCAACCCGGCACTCGCGACCCTCGGGGTAGACCTGCAGATCGCCGGTGACGTCGCCGGGGCAGACATCGTGCACTCGCACACCTGGTACGCGAACGGCGCCGGTCATATGGCGAAGTTGCTGCACGACATCCCGCACATCGTGACCGCGCACAGCCTCGAGCCGCTGCGGCCGTGGAAGGCCGAGCAACTCGGCGGCGGCTACCGGGTGTCCAGCTGGATCGAGCGCACGGCGTTCGAGTCAGCGGATGCCGTGATCGCCGTGAGCGAGGGCATGCGCCGTGACATCCTGCGCAGCTACCCGAGCCTTGACGAGCAGCAGGTGCCGGTCGTGCACAACGGCATCGACCTGGATCGCTGGGTGCCGGTGACGGACCCCGAGCTGGTGCGCTCGCTCGGAGTTGACCCGGATCGCCCGTCGGTGGTCTTCGTCGGCCGGATCACCCGGCAGAAGGGGCTGCCGTACCTGCTCAAGGCGGCCGCCTACCTGCCCGCGGACGTGCAGCTTGTGCTCTGCGCCGGGGCGCCGGACACGCAGGACATCCTGGCCGAGGTGCACTCGGGGGTGGCGGCGCTGCAATTGCAGCGCTCCGGCGTGGTCTGGCTGGACCGGCTGCTGTCGCAGGCCGAGCTCAGCGCGCTGCTCAGCGCGGCCACCACGTTCGTCTGCCCGTCGGTGTACGAGCCGCTCGGCATCGTGAATCTCGAGGCGATGGCCTGCGGGGCACCCGTCGTGGGCACCGCAACCGGCGGCATCCCCGAGGTGGTCGAAGATGGCGTCACCGGTCGGTTGGTTCCGATCGCGCAGGTCGATGATGGCTCCGGGACGCCGATCGATCCGGAGCGGTTCATCGCCGATCTGGCCAACGCGCTCATTGAGGTGGTCTCCGACCCCGCGGCGGCAAGGAAGATGGGCGCCGCCGGACGCGCCCGCGTCGAGGCGGAGTTCGGCTGGGACCGCATCGCCGTGCGCACCCGGGAGATTTACGACAGCGTGCTCGGCTGAGTGAGCTGAGCCCAGCGGCGGGGGCTCGCCGGATGACCCGCGGGGTGGCCTGCGCCGGTTGTGCTTCCGTCAGCACCTAAACTTGGAGCCATCATGGCTAGCGTTCTGGAACTCACTGATGTCTCCGTCGTTCGGGATGGCAACACGATCCTCGACTCTCTGACCTGGCGAGTCGACGACGACCAGCGGTGGGTGATTCTCGGGCCGAACGGCGCCGGGAAGACCACGCTGCTGCAGGTCGCGTCGGCGTCGATGCATCCGTCCGCGGGGCACGCCACAGTGCTCGGCGAGACGCTCGGGTCGGTCGACGTGTTCGAACTGCGCCCGCGGATCGGTTTCGCCTCGACCGCGATGGCCCGGCGTATCCCGCAGGATGAAACGGTGCTGAACTCGGTGATGACCGCCGCGTACTCGGTGACCGGCCGCTGGCACGAGGAGTACGACGGCATCGACGAGCGGCGCGCGCGTCGGGTGCTCGCCGAATGGCAGCTCAGCGCATTCGAGAACCGCCGGTTCGGCGACCTCAGCGATGGCGAACAGAAGCGGGTGCAGATCGCCCGCGCGGTGATGACCGACCCGGAGATGCTGCTGCTCGATGAGCCGGCGGCCAGCCTGGACCTTGGTGCCCGCGAGGAGCTGCTGCAGCTGCTCGGCGGCTACGCGAGCGCACCAGAGGCTCCCGCGATCGTCATGGTCACCCACCACGTCGAGGAGATCCCGGCCGGCTTCACGCACGCGCTGCTGCTCTCCGAGGGCACGATCACCGCGCAGGGTCCGGTCGAAGAAGTGATCACCGCCGACCTGCTTGGCGAGACCTTCGGCCTCGACCTGGTCGTGAACCGCGAAGAAGGCCGATTCAGCGCCCGCGCGGCCTGACATCTGGTAACGTAGTCTGCTGGCCGGTGTGCGAGTAGACACGCGCCTCAGACTTTTCCTTTCGACAGCCGACATCCAAGGATCCACCAATGAAGACCGACATCCACCCGACCTACGCTCCGGTTGTGTTCCGCGACCTCGCTTCGGGCGCTACCTTCCTCACCCGTTCGACGGTGAGCAGCGACAAGACCATCGAGCTGGACGGCGCGACCTACCCGGTCATCGACGTGGAAATCTCCTCGGAGTCGCACCCGTTCTACACCGGTAAGCAGCGCATCATGGACTCGGCCGGTCGCGTCGAGAAGTTCAACCAGCGCTTCAAGAACTTCGGCAAGTAAGGCTTCTTGCCCAACGGCCCCGCACCTTGTGAGCGGGGCCGTTTTGTTTTGCCTGGGATCGCTCGGGCGCATACCTGACTTGGGTCCCACATTCTCGGCCGGGTCGGCGACGGAGCATCACTAGAGTCTGTGCATGACTGAGAAGGCACCGCGCGTTATCGCGGTACGGCAAGGGGTAGTGCAACCGACCGGATCCTGGCTGTACGTGTGGATCGACACCGCTAACTCGGCGGTCGCATACGTTGGTGCCACCGGGTTGGACCCTGAGCTGCGCGCCCACCTCCACCTCACAAGCGACAACCCCGACCATGGACGAATCAGGGCGACAGTTTCGAGGTACGCGGAACGTGATTTCGATGTGCTTGCCTTCGCTGTGCCGAGCGGCACTTCGCGGCCGGCGGCAAAGGACGCGCTCGTCGCAGAACTTGCCGCGCGGGGTTACGTCGATTCCTCCGTGGTTGCTGCCCCCATGGAGGCCGTCACGGCGCCGATTATCAGCACTATCGAGGACTCCCTCCGCGGGCTCCGGTGAACCACTCCGTTCGTGACGGTCGCGTGCAGACGAAGATGTCCGTAAGTTTTCTTGCACGAGACTCGCTCGGGAGGAATTCGCCCGCTCGGGAGGACGTTTCTGCGGAAATCGTCCTCCCGAGCCGCCGAACTCCGCCCATGGAGGAGCCCGCCATTACGGTAGGGGCGTGTTGACCGCTAGAGTCAAGCCGCATGACGCGGAGCGCGGCTCGCGATGGGTTGGGCGGCGACGCTGGGTGCTGGGCATCGCCGGAGTCGCCATCGCTACGATCTCAATCCTGAGTATCCGGTCGGGAGAGTGCTTCGACGCGGCTCCTGAGTCCGGTGCCGATAGCTACTGCATCTCGGGACCCGCGAGTGCGGCGTAATCGGTTCCGTCGCACTCGCGGCGATAAGCACGATCGCTATTGGCTACTGTGTCTACCGGCTCGTCCGCAGACGGCCCTAGCCGGCGGTGCAGAACGCGCCTGCTGGTTACGGCGTTGATGCTCCACGCGATCGCCCCCACCCACGTCAAAGTTTGACGAAGGATGTCCGGTTCCTGTACTAATTTGACAAACGAACTGCGAGGATGCGGGCTACTTCACTTCGCACTAACGGAGTGGGGGAGTCACGGATGCCGGTCAAGGACAGTCGCCGGGTATCACTGGTGCTCGCATTCGCGGGCATGGGTGTCACCGCCTCGGTCGTGCCTGCTGTCCTGCCATCACTGGCGGCCGACTCTGGACTGCCGCTTGCCGACTATCTCGATGTCGTGCCGGCGCTGTTCGGCGGACTCTTTCTCGGAGTTCTGCTGTCCACGCTGCTCGCCAGGTACTGGTCTGCGCATGTCATCCTCACGGCCGGTGCCCTGCTCCAGTTCGCCGGATTCGTGTCGATCGCACTCGTGGTCGCACCACCACAAGTCGTCGGTGCGAGCTTCGTCACCGGTGTCGGGTTCGGACTCGCGGAGGCGGCCGGAAGCGTCCTGGCCAAGGCTGTCGCGGCGACGCGCACGACATCACTGCTGGCCGCACTGACCGGAACGGTCGCCGCGGTAGCTGCCGTTTGCCCGCTCATCCTCGCGGTCATACTCGTCGACGGAAACGCGCGGCTGCTCGTCGCCGCCGCTGGCCTCATTCACCTCGCAAGCGCCGCGCTGGTCGCTGCCAATCGCAGAGCGTTCCGGACACCGGTCGCGGTAACGGCCGCGTCCGTCGGCGCCCTGCCGGAACGCTCGGGCCTGGTTCTCACGATCATCGGCGTCGGGTTCGCGCTCTTCCTGTACGTAGGCGTCGAAACCGTTTTCTCGGGCTGGTCAGCGGTACTTGCGACCGAGCTGTTGCGCCTCGAGCCGGCTACCGCCGCCCTCGGAACCTCCGCGTTCTGGGCATTGATGGCGGCAGGCCGGTTCGTTGCCTGGCTGGTCTTGAAAACGAAGCTGGCTCCGGTTGCGTACCTGCTGATCAACTGCGGGGTGGCGACGCTCGCGCTGGCGGCATCCGCGATTCTGGCGCCGGATGGCGGACTGTCGAGCGTCCTCGGGGTATGCGTCACCATCGTCTGCCTGGCGCCCTGCTATTCGCTCATCCTGGGCATTGGGCTGAGCCGGATGCAGTTGACGGATGCCGCCCGCACGACGGGTTTCATCGTGGCAGCTGGCGCCGCCGGCGGCAGCACCATTCCGCTGCTGCTGCTCACCGTGTCGCGCGAGCCGGCCGGTCAGTTGGTCATCGCGGCCACCGCAGGCCTGATGCTGCTGCTGTTCCTCGGGGCGCTGGCTGCGGCGATCCGACGGCCGCGCAGCCGAACCGAGCCGCAACCCGCCCAGACGCGGGCTTAGGCGAGCCTGGTCGCCTGCTCGACCAGCTCCAGCAGGTGCTGGTAAGGCTGGCCGGTGGCGCGGCTCATGCCGATCTCGCAGGTGCGGTTCGCCGAGGCGAACGCCTCGAACTTGCGCGACCCGATCTCCGCAGCTTCAGCTTCGGTTGCCGACGCGGTGAGCTCGGGGTGCAGCAGGCCACGGTCGCCTGCGAAGGCGCAGCAGTTCCAATCGATCGGCACGTGAACGTCGGGGGAGATCCGCTCCGCCAACGCGGTCATCATCGCGTTGGTGCCCAACTGTGTTGACGAGCAGGTGTGATGCAATGCGATCGAGTCCAACGGGCGGGTTACCGGCAACGACTCGATCACCCGATCGTGCACGAACTGGATTGAATCGACGAAGACCAGACGCGCGAAGTCGCCACCGGCCGCCGCGGCGTTCGCCCGCATGGTTTCCAGACCCTCGGTGCAGGAGGCCGCGTCGCACACGATGGGAAGCTCGCCACCGCGACTGGCTTCGAGCAAGGCGGCCAGCACAGTGTCGGTCATCCGGTTGTATCCGGCGGTGTAGCCCTTCGACTTCCACGGAGTGCCGCAGCAGAACTGGTCGATGCCCTCGGGGATGGCGACGCTCACTCCGGCCCGCTCACAGAGCTGCAGGAACGCATCTCCGACGCCGACGCCACCGTCTTCCGGACCGAACATCGTGCCGATGCAGGCGGGGAAGTAGACGGCCTCGGCATCCGGAGCGGCGAGCGGTCGCCGAACGGTGCCGCCGCGGGGGAGCCCGGCGTCATAGAGAGGCAGCGTGTCCGCGCCCAGCACCGCACGCCCCACCCGGGTGGCGGTTGTCGCCAGAGCCGCCGGAAAAGCGTCGGCCACGCTGAGGGCGACGCCACCGAGCTTGGTCACTGTGCCCCAGTTGCCCGCGGCAGTCGACCACGCCTTCTGCTCGAGTGTGCCGACGTTCTCGGCCCGCAACCGCCGCACCAGGTCGCCGGTATTGATGTTCACCGGACAGGCCACCTGGCACATGCCGTCAACGGCGCAGGTCTGAACCCCTTCGTAGTCGTAATCGCGGCGGAGTTCAGCCAGCAGTTTCTGGTCGCCGGCATCCTCGGCCGTCTGCATTTCACGCCGGATGACGATGCGCTGTCTTGGCGTCAGGGTGAGGTTTCGCGACGGACAGGCCGGCTCGCAATAGCCGCACTCCACGCAGCGGTCCACCTCTGCCTCGACGGTCGGCACCAGCTTCAGGTTTTCGAGGTAGGAGCCCGGCTCGTCGGAGAGCACGACCCCCGGGTTCAGGAGGTTGGTCGGATCGAAGAGCCGCTTCACTTCCTTCATCACCGAGTACAGTTCGTCACCGTACTGGCGCTGCACGAAGGGGGCCATGATCCGGCCGGTGCCGTGTTCGGCCTTGAGCGATCCACCCTGATCGAGGATCAGGTCGACCAGGTCGGCGGTGAACCGCTCGTACCGGCGCATCGACTCCGGGTCGTCGAACCGTTCGTTGAGCATGAAGTGGATGTTGCCGTCCTTGGCATGGCCGAAGATGACGCTCTCCTCGTAGCCGTGCCGATCGAACAGCTCGGTCAGTGTCTCGCAGGTGGCTGCCAGTCGCTCCACCGGGACGACGACGTCCTCCAGCAGCGCGGTCGTCCCGGACGGACGCGCCCCGGCGACCGCGGTGTACAGGCCCTTCCGCACGTGCCAGAGCGCCGCGCGGGCCTTCGCGTCGGTGGTCATGGTGACGGGGGAGACCACCTCGAGCGAGCCCAGCAGTGCCTCACCCTCGCGCTGCTGACGCAGCAGATCGTCCGCGCCCTCGGCGAGATATTCGATCAGCAGCGCGGCTTCGGTGGTGATGACACGGCCGGCCAGTTCCGGGATGCTGCCTGGCTGCGATTGCGCGACCCGCAGGGAGGTCGCGTCCATCAACTCGATCGTGCCGAACCCCTGTGCGACCAGGGCGGGCAGTGCGGCGACCGCCGCATTCAGATTCGGGAAGATGGCCAGTCCGGTGGCCGCCGCCGCCATCAGCGGCACGGTTTCGAAGGTCGCCTCCGCGACGAATCCCAGCGTCCCCTCACTGCCGACCAGCAGGTGGGCGAGGATGTCGATCGGAGCCTCGAAGTCCAGGAACGCATTGACGCCGTAACCCATGGTGTTCTTCATGGCGAACTGACGACCGATGGTCTCGACGGAGTCGGGATCAGCCAGGATGCGTGCCCGGAGAGCGGCCAACCCGGCATGCAACTCGGGTTCTTCGCGACGCAGCTGCTCGTCAGCGTCCCCGGCGCCCGAATCGATCGTCGTTCCGCTGGGCAGCACGGCCACCAGAGACTCCAGCGTTCGATAGCTGTTCTGCTCGATGCCGCAGGCCATACCGCTGGAGTTGTTCGCGATGATGCCGCCGACTGTGCAGGCGATCTCACTGGCGGGGTCGGGGCCAAGTTTTCGTCCGTGCCGCGCGAGCCGTGCGTTCACCTGACGGACGGTCGCGCCGGGCTGAACGCGCACCCGGGCTCCGTCATCGAGCACCTCGATCCGTCGGAAGTTCGTGCGGGTGTCGACGAGAATGCCGTCGGTGACGCCCTGTCCGCTCAGGCTCGTCCCGCCCGAGCGAAACGTGAGCGGCACGCCCCGCCGGTGACTTTCCCGAAACAGGGCGCTGACCTGGTCGGCCGTGGCTGGGGTTGCGACGGCATCCGGGACCAGCAGGTAGTGCGACGCGTCGTGTGCGTATGCGAGCCGATCGATGGAGCGTTCGCTCAGCTCAGGCAGAGCGGTCTGTGGCGCTGTCATCGCTGGTTGCCTTTCGGGCTCTTGCCGTGCACTGCCGAATAGGTCTTGCGCAGGGCAGCCATCGATTCCTCGAATGAGGCCTGAGCGACCGCGGTGAACAGGCAGTCGACGACCATGAGCTGCGCGATGCGGCTGCCCAATGCCCCTGCGCGGAACACCGTCTCTCGGGCCGCGGTCGTAAGCACCACGTCGGCGGCACGACCGAGCGGGGAGTCGCTGAAATTGGTCAGGGCGATCGTCGCCGCGCCGGCTTCGCGGGCGAGGTTCAGGAACTCGACCGCATCCGTCGTCGCTCCCGAGTGGGAAACGGCCAGCGCCACCGAGTGGTGATCGAGCGTGGCCGCCGAGGTCCAGGCGGAGTGCGGGTCCGACCAGTTCATTGCCGTGCGCCCGATTCGGGTGAGCTTCTGCTGCAGGTCAAGGCCGACCAGTCCGCTCGCGCCGACGCCGAATGTCACCACCCGACGCGCGCCATGCAGGAGTTCGACGGCGCGGCCGAGACTCTTGGTGTCGAGCATGGTCGCCGTGTCCGCGATCGACAGGGTCTCGTTGAGCGCAACCTTCGAGACGATGTCTTCAAGCGAGTCGTCGCGGTCGATGTCGCCCGACACGGTGAGCAGTTCCGGGTTCTCCACCCGCTCCCTGGTCACTTCGCGGGTCAGGTCGATGCGAAGGTCCTTGTAATGGGCGTAGCCGATTCGCTTATAGAACCGCACCACCGAGGTCGTCGAGGTCCCGCAGCGTTCGGCGATCTGAGCGATCGAGAGCCCTACCGCTTCGGCGGGGTTGTCCAGGAACAGCTGCGCGATCAGGCGCTCCGACGGTGGGGCAGACGGTGCGACCTGACGCATGCGCATCAGTACGGTGCGTGAGTCGGGTCGGTCGGCGAGTGTCTGAGTCACGGGGTGCCCTTTCCTGAGGACGGGTTTGCTCGGCTTCGCAGCGTTGCGGTCGAGTTTCATGACGAAACAAGGTGGAAACTAAATTACGGGTCCACATCTTGTAGTGTACTTTTATTCCAACCTGGATCACAGACGCTCCCCGTGCACAGTGCAGCAGCACTGAAACGCAATGGAGCAGCACACCTAGAGGAGAAACCCTTGGCATCTGGTTCTCGTTTTACCCGGGGAACAGTGACGACGCTGGGCATTGCCGCCGCCGTGTCGCTGATTCTCTCCGGCTGTTCATCCGCCGGCTCCACTCCGCCCGACAGCGACTCCGGCGCAGCCGGCGGCTCGCTGGTCATCGGCGTGACGACCGATCCCGACACGCTCTTCCCGTGGAAGGCCACCCAGTTCCAGGCAGTCAACGTGCTGCAGAACCTGTACGGCACGCTGACCGAGTTCGACGAGGAGCTCAACGTCGTTCCCGGCCTTGCCGAGTCGTGGGATGCCTCGGAAGACGGCCTGACTGTCACGCTGAAGCTTCGCGAAGGGGTCACCTTCAGTGACGGCAGTACCTTCGGCTCGGAGGACGTGAAGGCCTCACTGGAGAAGATCCAGGACGAAGCGACCGCTGCGGTCTCGCGTACCTCGCTCGCATCGGTGACGGCCATCGAGGCACCGGACGAGAGCACCGTTGTGCTCACGCTGTCCGCGCCCGACGCGGCACTGCCGGCCAACCTCGCGGTCATCAACATGGCGATGCTGTCGTCGGAGGACACGGAAGAGGCGCTCAACACCGCCCCGAACGGCACCGGTCCGTTCACCTTCGACTCCCGGGTCGCCAACCAGTCGGTGACGCTGACGAAGAACGCCGAGTACTGGGGCGAGGAGGCTCTGCTCGACAGTGTCGAGTTCCGCGTCATCCCCGATGAGTCCTCGATCGTTTCGGCCATGCAGTCCGGAAACGTGCACATGGCGTTCTTCGATGACCCGCTGGTCGCCCAGACCGCCGAGGGCGGCAACATCTCGATCGCCGAAACGCCTCAGCTCGGCTACCACGCCCTGCAGCTCAACGCGACGCGTGGTGACCTGGCCGATGTGAACGTGCGACTCGCAATCCAGTGCGCCATCGACCGTCAGGAAGTCCTCGACACCGCCGCCCTTGGCGAAGGTGAAGTGACCGGTCCGATCACCTCTCCGGCATACAAGTCCGACCCGTCGTCGCGTCCGTGCGCGGAGCGCGACCTCGACAAGGCGCAGTCCTACCTCGAGAAGGCCGGCAAGGCGGATGGCCTGACGATCAAGACCATCGTCTCGCAGGGCGGTTACGCCACGTCGGTGAACGAGGCGCAGAACCTCAAGTCGCAGCTCGCTGAGGCCGGCATCACGCTCGAGCTCGAGACCCTCGAGTCCGGCGCGTACGTCGACCGCTGGGTCGCCGGTGACTTCGACGCTGCGGTGGCGCTCAACGGCGGCCGTCCCGACCCGGATGGCATGTACGGCCGTTACTTCACCAGCACCGGCAACCTGAACAAGGTCGCCGGGTACAACTCGCCCGAGCTGGACGCCCTGTTCGCCGAGGGCAAGTCGAGCTCGGACCCGAAGGAGCGCGCCGCGGTCTACGAGAAGATCTCCGACCACCTGGAGGAAAACGCGGCGTGGATCTGGCTGTTCACCAGCTACAGCTACACCGCATCGGCTGACACGGTGAAGGGTTTCGTTCCGATGTCGAACGGCTCCCTCCAGTACCTGCGAACCACCAGCGTCAACTAACGACAGGCCAGGTATCGGCGCGACCATGCGCCGATACCTGGCCCTGATCGGGAACCTCAGGACATGCTCCGAACTCTCATTCACAACAGCGTCTTACGCCGCATCGCGGCGGCCGCGCTGACCCTCGTCGGCGTCGCGATCTTCGTGTTCATCATGCTGCGCGCGATTCCGGGCAACCAGATCACGGCCGGGCTGGGCACCGAAGCGGCAGCGCTGACCCCCGCCCAGCGGCTCGCGCTCGAGCAGTACTACGGACTCGACCAGCCCCTGTTCGTGCAGTTCTTCTCCTGGCTGGGCAACCTCTTAACCGGAAACCTCGGTTTCTCGTCTCGCGCCCAGGAGAGCGTGCTCGAGTTGACCCTGCAGTCGCTTCCGGTCACCTTCGAACTGGCCCTGCTGTCAATCGTGCTGGCGATCGCCATCGGCATCCCGCTGGGCATGCTGTCGGCCTCCAAGCCGGACTCCCCACGAGACGCGTTCGGCCAGGTGGTCGGCCTCGCCGGATTGTCGATCCCCGCCTTCCTCCTGGCGACGACGCTGATGTCGGTCCTCGCGTCGTCATTCGGTTACAACCCGAACGGGCAGACCTTTGCCCCCCTGTTCGAGAACCCGCTGCTAAACCTGCAACAGATGCTGCTGCCCGCGCTCGTGCTCGGCTTCGGTATCGCCGCCCCGATCATGCGGACGACCAGAACCGCGGTGCTCGAGATCCGTGCGAACGACTTCATCCGAACAGCCAGGGCAAAGGGTGTCCCGGAGCGCCGGCTGAAGGTCAAGCACGTACTCGGCAACGCGCTCGTGCCGATCGTGACCATGACCGGTCTGCAGTTCGGCTACCTGCTCGGTGGCGCCGTGGTGGTTGAACAGGTCTTCTCGATCCCCGGCATTGGACGTCAGGTGCTCCTCGGCATCCAGCAGAAGGAATACGCCCTCGTGCAGAGCACCGTGCTGGTGATCGCGCTCACGTTCGTGATCGTGAACCTGCTCACCGACCTGGCCTACCGCCTTATCGACCCCAGGGTGCGTGCAGAATGAGCGAACTCGAATCCACCCTCCAGCCCGCAGCGCCGGCCGCGGTGGCCGCTCGCCGGCTGCGCAGTGCTCTGAAGAGCCCCAGCGGTCTTGTCGGCGTACTGCTCATCGGGATGCTGGCCATCCTGAGCCTGATGTCGGCGTTCGGTCTGCTGCCGTACGACCCGATCGCCCAGGACCCGCCGTCGCGGTTGCTCCCGCCCTCTGCCGAGCACCTGTTCGGCACCGACCAGTTCGGTCGCGACGTCTTCTCCCGAGTGGCCGCCGGTGTCGCCAACTCGGCAGTGATCGCCCTCGTGGCGGTGGCCTTCGCCTCTGTCGTCGGAACCATGCTCGGCCTGATTGCCGGGTTCTTCCGCGGCATCCCTGACAACGCCATCGGCGGTGTCACGAACGTGCTGTTCGCCTTCCCGCCGCTGCTGCTCGCGTTGTCGCTCGCCTCCGTGTTCGATCGCAACTGGTTCACCATCGCGGTTGCAATCGCGGTCGTCTACGTGCCGATCTTCATCCGGGTCACGCGCGGACCGGTGCTCTCGCTGCGGGAGATCGAGTACGTGAAGGCGGCGACCAGCACCGGACTCAGCCGGCCGCTGGTGATGTTGCGGCACGTGCTGCCCAACATCACCTCGATCATCATTGTCCAGGTCACCCTGTCGCTGTCCTGGGCGGTGCTCACCGAGGCGTCGCTGAGCTTCCTCGGCCTGGGCGCACCACCGCCCACGCCATCACTCGGGTCGATGATCTTCGAGGCAAGGACCCTCGTGTCCATTGCCCCGTGGACGATGATCGCCCCCGGAATTGTCGTCGTACTCCTCGTCGTCGGACTGAACCTGCTCGGTGACGGACTCCGCGACTACCTTGATCCACGAAACAGAGGCAAGCGTTGAGCCCACAAGGCCCCCTAGAGACCCAAACCGACGAACTCATCACCGAGGGGACCGATCCGCGGTTCGCCACAATCGACCAGCTGCCGATCCGCGACCTGGTCGACCTGATGAACGAAGCGGACGCCACCGTGCCCGCCGCCGTCGGACGCGCCCGCCCGGCCATCGCCGCGGCGATCGAGGCGACCGCTGAGCGGATGAAGGCAGGCGGACGACTGATCTACGTCGGCGCCGGAACGCCGGGCAGAATCGGCGTCCTGGATGCCTCGGAATGCCCGCCCACCTTCAGCACGCCGCCGGGCCAGGTTTTCGCGATCATTGCCGGCGGGGCCACCGCCATCGTCTCGCCGACCGAGGGCGCCGAGGACGACGCACCCGCGGGCGCCCAGGCAATGGACACCGCAGGAATCGGCGCGCTGGACACCGTCATCGGCATCGCCTCGAGCGGCCGAACCCCGTATGTCGTCGCGGCCGTGACCCGCGCTCGCGAGCTGGGCGCCCTGACCGTCGGTCTCTCATGCAACCCCGGCACCGCGCTCAGCGCGAGCGCGGAGCATCCGATCGAAATCCTGGTCGGGCCCGAGGTGATCAGCGGATCGACGCGTCTGAAGGCCGGAACCGCGCAGAAGCTCGTGCTCAACATGTTCTCGACCATCGTGATGGTGCAACTGGGCAAGACCTACGGCAATCTAATGGTCGATGTGAAGGCATCCAACTCGAAGCTGCGCAAGCGGGCGCTGCGGATCGTGCGCACGGTCACCGAGGCTCCGGATGCCGACGCGATCGCCGCGCTCGAAGCCAGCGGCTACAACGTCAAGCAGAGCATCCTGATGATCCGATTGGGAATCGACGCGGACACCGCCGCGCTTCGCCTTGAAGACGCGGATGGCCGGTTGCGCGTCGCCCTCGGGGAGGAGACCCGATGAAGGTCCTGGGCATGATCTCTGGCACCTCGCACGACGGGATCGATGCAGCCGTGGTCGACTTCAGCTTCGACGACGGAGAGCTGACCGGAACGCTGCTGCACCGCAGCAGCACCCCGTACTCGGCCGCCTTGCGTACCCGGCTGGTGGAGGCGCTGCCGCCCGCCCAGACGACGCTTGCCGAGGTCTGCGAACTGGACACCCTGATCGGGCAGGCCTTCGCCGACGCTGCCTTGGCCGCACTGGCCGACCAGCCGGCCGACCTGATCGTCTCGCACGGCCAAACGGTGTTCCACTGGGTCGACGGCGGTCATGCCCTCGGCACCCTGCAGATCGGCCAGCCCGCCTGGATCGCCGAGCAGACCGGAGTGCCGGTCGTCTCCGACGTGCGCATCCGGGACATCACGGCCGGCGGCCACGGGGCGCCGCTCGTCTCGTATATGGACACCCTGCTGCTCGCGGGACAGTCGCGCACCTCGGCCGCACTGAACCTCGGCGGCATCTCGAACATGACGGTGCTGCCGGTTGGAACAGAACCGTATGCGTACGACATCGGGCCGGCCAACACCCTGGTCGACGCCGTGGTCTCGAGCACCGGGGCGCATCCGGATGGCTTCGATGAGGACGGCCGCATCGCGGCCGCCGGCACCGTCGACCGCGAGCTGCTGGCTGCGCTGCTGGATGACGCCTACTACCGGCTTCCGGCTCCGAAGAGCACGGGCAAGGAGTATTTCAACGGCAGCTACGTGACCGCCGCGGTTGAGCGTGCAGCGCGGGCGTTCTCCACCGAGGACCTGGTGGCGACCCTCACCGAACTCACCGTGCAGACGGTCGCCCGCGACGCACGCAGCGCGGGGATCGAGCTGCTGGTGGTGTCGGGAGGCGGATGCCGGAACCCGCTGATGTTCGACGGGATCGCGCGCGCCCTGCCCGGCACTCGGGTGGTGCGCTCGGATGACTTCGGGGCGCCAGCGGATGACAAGGAGGCGATCGCATTCGCCCTGATCGGCTGGTGCACCGCACACGGTCTGGTCGGCACCATCCCGGCAGGAACCGGTGCCCGTGAGGGGCGGATCCTCGGCACCATCACGCCCGGAGCCGGCCCGTTGGTGCTGCCTGCCCCGCTGCAGCAGCCGCTGGTGTCGCTGCAGTTGGTATGACCACGATCGAGCGCCTCCGCGTGCACCGGGTCACCATCCCGTTGCTCCGGTCCTTCGTGACCGCAGTGCGCGGCACCGACGGCGTCGATGCCCTGCTGGTCGAGGCGATCGACAGCGACGGCCGCAGTGGCTGGGGTGAGGCGCCGACCAGTTGGCGAGTGACCGGGGAGAGCCCCGCAAGCGTGCGCGCCGCGGTGCTCGGTCCGCTGTCAGAGGTGGTCGCCGGACGCCGAGTGAGTGACTTGGACGTATTGGGCAACGAACTGGCGACCGCCGTCGTGCAGAATTCGGCTGCCCGGTCGGCCGTGGACTGCGCCGTGCACGATCTGGCGGCGCAAGGGCAGTTGAAGAGCCTGCGGGCGTTCCTGGGCGGCGACGACCGGCCGGTGCTCACCGACATGACCCTGTCGATCGCCCCGCTCGACGACCTCGTCAGGACCGCCCTCGAGCACGTGGACAGTGGTTTCACCACCTTGAAGGTGAAGGTCGGCTCGCGCGCTGACACGGCCGACGCCGTGGTGCGGATCCGCGAAGCCGTGGGATCGGCGATCGGTCTGCGCGTGGACGCCAACCAGGCCTGGACCGCCGACGAAGCCGTGCGCATGATCCGGCACTGGGAAGACCACGGCGTCGGCCTCGAGTTCGTTGAGCAGCCCGTCGCCGCGCGCGACGTGGACGCCTTGGCTGCGGTCACCCAGAGCGTTGCCACCCCGATCCTCGCGGATGAATCGGTATGGACAACGCACGATCTGGGGCAGGTCATCGATCGGCGTGCCGCCGATCTAGTGAACATCAAGCTGGCCAAGGCCGGCGGTTTGACCGAGGCCCGGCGGCTCGTCGCAGCGGCCGCGGCGAACGACATCGGCGTGATTGTCGGCTGCATGATGGAAAGCCACGTGGGCATCGCGGCTGCCGAAGCGCTTGCGGCCACCCTCGGAGCCCGGGACGCGCACCGCGCGCAGGACCTGGATGCCGGACTGTGGATGTCGTCGTCGCCAGTGAACGGCGGCATCGACTACGCCGGCGAACGCCTGCTCAGCCGGGCAACGGCCGGGCTCGGGATCGACGGTTTGGCCGCGGGGGTCAGCGCGCATGACTGAGCCGCTCGCCGCGCTGGCCGAACGGCTGGTGCATCCGGCGCATAGGGAGACCGCCGCCCCCGCCGCGGCGCCCGGAGTGGTGCTTGCCCTGCACGCGCCGGGCATCGCCGAGGTGTTCGCGGCGGGATCGCGGACGGACCCGGATGCTGAGATTCAGTTGCCGATGACCGTGGACACCCACCACGACCTGGCCTCGGTGACCAAGGTCGTCGCCACCACGACGGCACTGCTGCGACTGGTGTCCGCCGGAACCATGAGCCTCGACGCCGAGGTTCGGAGTTTTCTGCCCGGGTTCCACGGCGGCCAGAAGGACGAGGTCACCGTCCGAGATCTCCTGCTTCACCGCGGGGGACTGCAGGAGTGGCATCCGCTGTACGTCGCGGCCGGCGCCAATGACGCCGACGCGGCCGCCCGGCTGGCTGAATCCCTGCCCCTGCGGTACGCCCGCAACCACGGCAGGCACTACTCGGACCTCGGCTTCATGCTGCTCGGACGGATCGTCGCGAACGTGGCCGCGGCACCACTGCCGGAGGCCGTCGGCAGCCTGGTGACCCATCCGCTCGGCATGCGCTCCACGCGATTCGCGCACCCGACCGGTGAGCCGGTGGCCACCAGTTCGCGTGGCGATCAGATCGAGATGACGATGATCGACTCTGGCGAGCCATACCCGGTTCCGTATCGCAGCAGCGACTTCCAGCGCTGGCGTGAGACAGCCATCACCGGACAGGTCAACGACGGAAACGCGTTCCACGCCTTCGCCGGCATCTCCGGGCACGCGGGGCTCTTCTCCACGGTCGCCGACCTGATCGGGTTCGGAACGGCACTGGCGAACTACGAGCAGCACGAGGATCTCTGGCGCGCGGACACCGTGCGCGAGTTCTTCGCTGGGGGCCCGGACAGTGCGCAGGCGCTCGGTTTCCGGCGTTACTCGATAATGCTCGACGGTCGAGCGGTGGATATGCTCGGCCATCCCGGTTTTACGGGCTGCGCGGTGGCCTTCGCTCCGGGACGGTCCATCGCGGTCGCCGTCGCCAGCAACCGGCTGCTGGGGCGCGGTGCGCCGACTCCAACGGAACAGCTGCTTCAGCAAGCGCTGGACGCGTCCAGTGCCACCATCAGGGAGCGTGCGCGATGACGCACAGCTCCTCCCAGACACCAACCACCACCAGCCACGAGGTAACCATGGAAAACCACGCGCCAGTCCTGTCCATTCGCGACCTCTCCATCAGCTTCCGAACCGGTGGCCGCCAGGTCGAGGCGGTCAGGAACGTCTCGATCGACGTATTCGCCGGCGAGACGGTTGCGGTGGTCGGGGAGTCCGGGTCGGGAAAATCGACCACTGCTGCGGCGATCAACCGGCTGCTGCCCGAGAACGGCATGATCACGAACGGCGCCGTGGAGTTCAACGGCACCGACATCGCTCGGCTCAGCGAACGCGAGATGCGGGCCATCCGGGGAGCCGGCATCGGCCTGGTGCCGCAGGACCCCATGTCGAACCTCAACCCGCTGGTGCGCGTCGGTGACCAGGTTGCCGAGGCGCTGCAGGTGCACGGCATCGCCAGCGGGAACGCGGCCCGAGCCAAGGTCGTCGAGCTGCTGGAAATGGTCGGGATCCCGGACCCCGAGCGTCGGATCAACCAGTACCCGCACGAGTTCTCCGGAGGGATGCGGCAGCGAGTGCTGATCGCGATGGGCCTGGCCTGCCGGCCACAGCTGCTGATCGCCGATGAACCCACCTCGGCGCTGGATGTCACCGTGCAGCGGAAGATCCTGGACCAGCTGGAACTGCTGACGACTGAGATGGGCACTTCGGTGTTCCTGATCACTCACGACCTCGGTCTCGCGGCCGAACGGGCCGACCGCATCATCGTGATGTACCGCGGCGAGATCGTCGAGTCCGGCGCGGCCTCAGAGATTCTCGGCAACCCGCAGCATGAGTACACCAGGCAACTGCTGGCTGCGGCGCCGAGCCTCACCTCGGTCAGCATGGTCGAAAGCACGTCCGCCGCGTTCAGCGCCGCGCTGCCTGACGCGCCCGCGATGGACAGCCTGGTCGTCGTCGAGGACCTGTCGAAGACCTTCTCGATCAGGGGCAGGGGTGGAGCGGCGACCAGCTTCACAGCGGTCGATGGAGTGAGCTTCAGCATTCCCCGGGGCCGCACGGTGTCCATCGTCGGTGAATCCGGTTCCGGCAAGTCGACCACGGCGAACCTCATCCTCGGACTCGAGGCGCCGACATCCGGTCGCATCAGCTTCGACGGCAGCGACAAGGCGAAGCTCAGCCGCAAGGAGCAGTTCGCCTTCCACCGGCGGGTGCAGCCGGTCTTCCAGAACCCCTACGCCTCGCTGGATCCGCGCTACACGGTCGAACGTTCAATCGAGGAACCGCTCCGGGTGCACAAGATCGGCACCGCGGCGACGCGCCGCCAGGCGGTGGCCGAGCTGCTCGACCGGGTCGCCTTGCCTGGCTCGATGGCCGACCGGCTGCCGCACGAACTCTCCGGCGGACAGCGGCAGCGCGTCGCGATCGCCCGTGCGCTGGCGCTGTCACCCGAGCTGGTGGTGCTCGACGAGGCGGTGTCGGCGCTGGATGTGCTGGTGCAGGCGCAGATCCTGGAGCTGTTGGCCGACCTGCAGCGTGAACTCGGCCTGTGCTACCTGTTCATCAGCCACGACCTCGCGGTGGTGCGGATGATCTCGCACGAGGTTCACGTGATGAAGCAGGGTCGCATCGTCGAGAGCGGCACGCCAGAACAGATCTTCGCGAACCCGCAGGCTGAGTACACCAAGGAGCTTCTGGACGCGATCCCGGGCACGCGGCTGGCGGGAATCCGAGCCGCGAACTAGCGGTTCAGCGCAGCGGCCAGGCCCCGCTCGTGGTGAAGTCGGGGTCCTTCGTGCGCCGCATGAAGTCCTGGAAGCTGGCAGCGCTTTCCGCGCTCCAGCCGATCTGGGCCTGGTGCAGTTCCGCGACATCCGTCGGCAGCTTGTCACCGTGCAGCCGGGCGATCGCCTGCGCGAGCCGGCCCGCGGCGATCGCGTCGGCGCTGGCATCGTGCGCGTTCTCAAGGTCGACGCCGTAGACCAGGGATGCCGCGCTGAGCGTGCGCTTGCCCTTGCGGTACCGGTCGACCGCCTTGTCGATCACGAACGGGTCGACGATCGGCGCCGGGTCCTCAAGCGGAGTCAGGCCGTACCGGAGTGCCTCATGATGCAGCAGCGACAGGTCGTAGGAGGCGTTGTACACCGTCAGCGCGAGGCCGCGTGCGAACAGGGCCCGCAGGGTGGCGATGATCTCCTCCACCACGACGGCGGCCGGACGCCCGAACTGGCGAGCCCGCTCGGTGCTGATGCCATGCACCGCGCTGGCCTGCTCCGGGATCTCGATGCCCGGGTCGGCCAGCCACTGCCACTGCTCGAGCACCGTGCCGGCGCTGTCGATGATGCCGACGTGAGCGGAGACGATGCGCGCCGTTTCGACGTTCACCCCCGTGGTTTCCAGATCAAATACGCCAAGAGTGTCAAACCACGGATTGCTCATGCAGTGAAGCTACAGGCGACCACCGGCAAATCTGGGATCCCCCACGTGCAACCAGTAAAAACTCTGCGTGCCGAGGCTGAGTGTGAGCACCCCATCGTCGTCGATGGTGGGGAACTGGCTGCCGCCGAACAGGTCGAAGGTGTTCGCGCCGGCATAGTCGACCGCTTCGATCTGCACCGTGATCGGGTTGTGGGCGAAGCTGAACACGCAAAGGATCCGCTCCGGCGCGTCACCGAACTGGCTGCCTGAGCCCTCGTACTCGCGCACGAAGGCGAGCACCGATTCGTGGTTGGTGCGCAGCACATTGATGCTGCCGAGGCCGAAGGTGGGGTGCGCCTTACGCACGTGGATCACGTTCCGAATCCAGTGCAGCAGCGACCGGGACTGCGCCAGCTGCGACTCGACGTTGATGTGGCCGTAGTTGTAGACGAGCGACTGAACGACCGGCAGATATACCTTGCCCGGGTCGGCGGTCGAGAAACCGGCGTTGCGGTCGGGCGTCCACTGCATCGGGGTGCGCGACGAGTCACGGTCAGGCAGCCAGATGTTGTCGCCCATGCCGATCTCGTCGCCGTAGTAGAGAAACGGGCTGCCCGGCAGCGAGAACAGCAGCGCATGGGCAAGCTCCAGCTCGGCCCGGGAGTTGTCCAGAAGGGGAGCGAGACGGCGACGGATGCCGACATTGACACGCATCCGCGGGTCGTAGGCGTACCAGCCATACATCGCCTGCCGGTACTCCTCGCTGACCATCTCCAGGGTGAGCTCGTCGTGGTTGCGCAGGAACACACCCCACGCCGACCCTTCGGGCACCTCGGTGGTCTCCGACAGCACCCGCACCAACTCGTCGGCTTTCTGCGAGCGCAGCGAGTAGAAGATGCGCGGCATCACCGGGAAGTCGAAGGCCATGTGGCACTCCGGCTCCTCCTCGGTGCCGAAGAACGCCGAGACCTCGCGCGGCCACTGGTTCGCCTCGGCGATCATGATCCGGCCCGGGTATTCCCGGTCGATCATTGCCCGCAACGACTTGAGGAACTCGTGCGTGGGCGGCTCGCTCTCGCCGTTGCCCTCCTCGGACTCGTACAGGTACGGCACAGCATCCAGCCGAAAGCCGTCGACGCCCATGTCCATCCAGTGGCGCACCACGTCGAAGATGGCCTCGTGCACGGCCGGGTTGTCGAAATTCAGGTCGGGCTGGTGCGAGAAGAACCGGTGGAAGTAGAACTGGCGACGCTCCGAGTCGAAGGCCCAGTTCGAGTCCTCGTAGTCGGTGAAGATGATCCGCACGTTCTCGTACTTCTCGTCGGTGTCACTCCAGACGTAGAAGTCGCCGTATGGTCCGTCCGGGTCGCTGCGCGACTGCTGGAACCACTCGTGCTGGTCCGACGTGTGGTTGAGCACGAGGTCGATGATCACGCGCATGTTCCGCTCGTGCGCCTTGGTGACCAGGTCGCGGAACTCGTCCTGCGTGCCGAACTCGGGCAGGATCGCCTTGTAATCGGCGACGTCATAGCCACCGTCACGCAGCGGCGACTGGAAGATCGGCGGAATCCACAGCGCATCGACGCCCAGCCACTGCAGGTAATCCAGCTTGGAGATCAGGCCGCTCAGGTCGCCGGTTCCGTCGCCGTTGCTATCGACGAAGGACCTGACCATCACCTGGTAGAACACCGCCCTTCGGTGCCACTGCGGGTCGAGAGCTAGGCCGGGCAGGGTGATTGGTGCGGTGAAAGTCACCGTTCGAGTCTATGGTCGGCCACGGAGGCCGTGAAGGGGAGGAAGTCTAGACTTAGGCGCAATGTCCGCAGCATCCCCATACGCCGAACGGCTCGACGCCATCCCCACAACGGAGCGTTCCGTGCCGGTACTCGGCAGCATCACGCGGTATTGGGAGTACGGGCCAACCGATGCCGCCACCACGGTCGTCGTCGTGCACGGCTTCCGTGGCGACCACCATGGGCTCGAACCGGTCATCGCGCACCTGTGCAACGGCACTGTGCGGGTGATCTCGCCTGACCTGCCCGGCTTCGGCCAGTCCGAGCCGCTGAACATGCGGCACGACATTCCCGGTTACGGGCGCTGGCTGCGCGCGTTCGTCGCGACCCTGGGCCTTGCCGACGCTGTGGTGCTCGGCCATTCGTTCGGTTCGATCGTTGTCGCCGGCGCCGCGGCGACCGGGCTCCCCGCCCCCCGCCTGATCCTGATCAATCCGATCGCCGCCCCCGCGCTGCAGGGACCAAGCGGCATCCTCACCCGGCTCGCCGTGTTCTATTACTGGGCGGCGGCGAGACTGCCCGAGCGGATCGGCTTCGCACTGCTGCGCAACAAGCTGATCGTGCGGGTGATGAGCATTGCCATGGCGAAGACCAGGCAGAAGAGCCTGCGCCGATTCATTCATGACCAGCACGACCGTTACTTCAGCGCGTTCAGCGACCGCCGAGTCGTGCTCGAAGCGTTCCAGGCGTCGGTGAGTTCGGATGCCAGCCATTTCGCCCCGCAGATCAGCGCACCCGTACTGCTGATCGCCGCGGACGAGGACCAGATCACGCCGGTCGCCGCCCAGCACCGCCTGCAGACGCTGTTCGATCGGGCCGAGTTGGTCGTCATCCCCAAGGTTGGGCACCTCATCCACTACGAAACGCCGCAGCCGGCTGCCGACGCGATCCGCGCCTTCCTCGCCGAGACGGCTCGCTCGTGAGGATCGTCATCGACTGCCGCTACATCCGCCTCGGCCAGCATGACGGGATCAGCCGGTACACCGCCGGCATCGTCACCGCGTTGCTCAAGCTGCACCCGGTGACCATGCTGATCAGCGACGAGCGCCAGCTGGAAATGCTGCCGGATGCCCCGTGGCACCGCGTCTCGGCGCCGACCAGCATCCACGAGCCGTTCCTCGCCCGGCAGGTGAACCCCCTGAAACCCGATGTGGTGTTCACACCGATGCAGACCATGGGGTCCTTCGGTCGCCAGTATCGGTTCGTGAACACCATCCACGATCTCATCTACTACTCGCATCCGACCCCGCCGCGGAACCTGCCCTGGCCGGTGCGGGTGCTCTGGCGGCTCTACCACCTCAGCTGGTGGCCGCAGCGGTTCCTACTGAACCGGGCGGACGCGGTGGTCACCGTCTCGCAGACCACCAAGGAGCTCATCCGACGACACCGCCTCACCAAGCGCGATGTCACCGTGGTCTACAACGCCGCCGACCCGGTGCCGGCGGTCCGCCGAGAGCAGCCCGCCGAGCGCGACCTCCTGTACATGGGCTCGTTCATGCCTTACAAGAACGTCGAGACGCTGGCTCTGGCGATGCAGCACCTGCCCGGCTACCGGCTGCACCTACTCAGTCGCGCCTCGGATGCCGACCGGGCCAGGCTCGGAGCTCTGGCCCCCGCGGGTTCGCTGGTCTTCCACGGCGGAGTCTCCGATGAGGAGTACCACGACCTGCTGCGCGGGGCGTTCGCGCTGGTGCACGCGTCCCGCGACGAAGGCTTCGGCATCCCGCTGGTCGAGGCGATGGCTCATGGCACCCCGATCGTGGTCAGCGACATCCCCATCTTCACCGAGATCGGGGGAGAGGCGGCCGGGTTCTTCCGGCCGGACAGCGCCGAGGATGCCGCGGCCGCGGTGCGTGCCTTGGAGGATTCCGCCGAGTGGAGCCGGCGCTCGGCACTGGCCCACGAGCAAGCCGGCCGGTTCGACTGGGACCGCTCGGCCGCAGTGCTGTACGACCTGCTGCGTCGGTTCGCCGGCTCGTAGCGGGCCCGTCGTCGCGGCGGAGCGGGCAGGGCGTCCCGCGTTTGTGCCTGGTCGGTACGTATGTGCCTGCTCGGACAGGCACCCATGTACCAAACAGGCACGGTCGCATGGTTTCGCCCTGCGACCGCGACCGCGACCGCAAGCGCGACCGGTTCGACCGACCGGGTTACTCCCGCCTAAACCAGCCGGTCGCGCAGCCGGGTCAGGATCTCGGTGGTGCCCGCATCGATCTTGAGCACCGATCGACCGTCGCCCTTGGTCGCCCCGCGGTTGATGATGACGATCGGCATGTGCCGTTTGCGCGCCTGCTCGAGCAGGCGGATGCCCGAGTTGACCACCAGCGAGGAACCGGCGATCACCAATGCGTCAGCGGCAACGATCAGCGACCGTGCTTCGGTGAACTTCTCGGCCGGCACCAGCTCGCCGAAGAACACCACCTGAGGTTTCAGGGTTCCTCCGCAGACCGTGCATTCCGGGATCTGGAAGCTGTCGATGTCGTCGACGTCGACATCCCCGTCGGGAGCCAGGCGCACGGCATCCGGAGCCTCCAGCCAGGGATTCATGTCCGCGAGCCGGGCCGCGACATCCTCACGCGCGAAGATCTGGCCGCAGTCCAGGCACCGCACCCGGTCCATCGTGCCGTGCAGGTCGACCACTCGCCGCGAGCCGGCCTCGAGATGCAGTCCGTCCACGTTCTGGGTGACCACCCCGTTCACCACCCCGGAGCGCTCCAGGTCGGCCAGGGCGATGTGCCCGGCGTTCGGGTGCACGCTGGAGAACCGCTTCCATCCGACGTGGCTGCCTGCCCAGTACCGCTTGCGGTAGCGCTCGTCGGCGAGGAACTGCTGAAAGGTCATCGGCGCCCGCGGCTGGGCGCCTTCGCCGCGGTAGTCGGGGATCCCGGAATCCGTGCTGACCCCGGCACCGGTGAGCACCGCGACCGTTCCGCCGGAGAGCAACCCGGCGGCCGCGTCCGCTTGAGCGTCGAGCTCGTGCTCGTGGATGGTGATCACCGGGTGCCCTTCGATAGTTGCACTGTCGCCAGTTGCACTGTTGCCAGAATAGACACCGCCGCCCGAGGGATTATTCCGCGGGCCGAATTGGAGGCAGTGTGCGAATCGTGCAGGTCGATCACCTCGACCATGAGGGGCTCAGCGATTACGCGAGGCTGACGGATGTCGCGCTCCGCCGCGTCTCCGAGCCTGAGGGCGGGCTCTACATTGCCGAGTCCACGAAGGTGATCCAGCGTGCCCTGGCCGCCGGGCATCAGCCCCGCTCGGTGCTGCTGCAGGACAAGTGGCTGGCCGATGTAGCGCCATTCCTCGAGGGCTACGACGTGCCGGTGTACATGGCCGAACCCGAGCTGCTCGAGCAGCTGATCGGGTTCAACCTGCACCGGGGTGCCCTCGCCGCGATGCACCGGCCGCCGCTGCTGCCGGTGGCTGAGCTGTTGCGCGATGCCCGCAGGGTGGTCGTGCTTGAGGACATTGTCGATCACACCAATGTGGGTGCGATCTTCCGCAGTGTCGCGGGACTCGGTGCCGACGCGGTGCTGATCAGCCCGCGCTGCGCCGACCCGCTGTACCGCCGCAGCGTGCGGGTGAGCATGGGCACCGTCCTCCAGGTGCCGTGGACGCGGATGCCGGAGTGGCCGGAGGCGGCAGACGAGCTGCACGCCGCCGGTTTCGAGATCGCCGCGCTCGCCCTGGCCGACGATGCGGTGCCACTTGACGAGTACGCGGCATCCGCTCCCGACCGGGTGGCGGTGCTGCTCGGCTCGGAGGGAGACGGGCTCACCCACTCCGCCCTCGCCGGGGCAGACAAAGTGGTGACCATCCCGATGCTGCACGGCGTGGATTCGCTGAATGTCGCCTCCGCCAGTGCCGTCGCGCTGTGGTCGTTGCGAACCGCGGTGCGTGCCTGAGGCGCGAGGATACCCCGCTCTCGTACACTGAACCAGTGCCGCTAACCCGTCAACAGATTTACCGTCGCCGCCGGGCTGCCGTATTCGGCACGACGGGTGTCGTCACCGGCCTGTTGATCTACCTGCCGATGACGCTGTTGGCTCCGCTGGAGTCGGCGACGGCCGTCGTGCAGCCGTACACGGTCGAGGCGCCGGCTGCGGTCGAGGTGGGCGTTCCGCAGTACGGCGCGAGCGCGATCGCCGCCGAGGGCTTCGGCGTGCTGGCACATGGCGGAACCGAAGAGGCCGTGCCGATGGCGAGCATCACCAAGGTCATCACCTCGCTGGTCGTGCTGGAGAAGCATCCGCTCGCCCTCGGTGAGTCGGGGCCGAGCATCAAGACCACCGCCGAGGATGTGGCCACCTACAACGCCTACCTCGCCGTGAACGGCTCGGTGAAGTCCGTGCGGGCCGGGCTCAGCTTCAGCCAGTACGAACTGCTGCAGTTGACCCTGATCGAGTCGGCGAACAACTACACCGAGACGCTGGTGAACTGGGCGTTCGGGTCGCAGGACGCTTTCCTGCAGAGCGCCCGGGAGTGGTTGGCCGCGAACGGGTTCACCTCGGTGACGATTGTCGATTCCACGGGCATTTCGCTTGAGAACACAGCGACGGCGAGCGATCTGATCACCCTGGCGCGGCTTGCGCTCGAGAATCCGCTCGTCGCCGAGATCACCTCGACCGCCGCGGTGCAGATGCACGACATCGGCGTGCTGGAGAACAGCAACCCGTTGCTCGGCGAGGGCGGCGTGACCGGCCTGAAGACCGGCACCCTGCGCGCGTTCGGGCACAACCTGCTGTTCAGCGCGGTGCACACCGTTGGCGAAACGTCGATCACGCTGTACGGGGTTGTGCTGGGCGCGCCGGGCGAGTTCCGCCTTGAGCAGGATGTCGCCTACCTGCTGAGCACCGCCACCGCCGGGTTCGCCGAAATCACTCTCGCCGAAGCCGGCGCGGTGATGGCGTCATACGAGACGGAGTGGGGGGCATCCGCACAGCTGGTGACCGCGCATCCCGAGTCCGTCGTCGTCTGGGGGAACACCCCGGTGTCAGTGCTGGTCAGCGGCCGACCGGTCAGCACCGGAACCGCGGGTGAAGAGGCCGGCACCGCCACGTTTGTGGTCGGCGACCGCTCGATCGAGATTCCGTTGGTGCTGGATTCGGATGTCTCGGACCCGGGCGCCTGGTGGCGACTGACCAACCCGGTCGCGCTGCTCTAGACGTTCAGTGTTCAACTGATCGGCTGCGCCAGCAGGAGCGAATTCAGGGCCTGCGCTCCACGAAACAGGTGCTGGCGGAATCAGGATGTCCATCGACTGTCGAGTAGAACGCTGTCACCTCGAACCACTGTTCCAGTTGGGAGTCCCAGCCCCAGAAACGGTTCAGCACCCGAACGGTGATCGGCTCGAATCCGACGGAGACAGCGGTGCTGACGGTGGTCAGGTGATTCCCGTCCGGGTCGGCCCAGGGAGCTGGTGTGAAATACGTCGAATCGGCGATGTTGCTGTGATACGCACTCCTCCACACTGTCTCCCAGAGTTGCGTCCGCGGGCTCAGTGTTTCGATGCTCGCCGCCCACAGGATGTGTCCGCTGAGCGGAACGTTGATGGGTGCGTTGATGATCACCGTGTCGAAAGCGCAGAGCAGTCGGTTTGGCTGTTGGTATGTGATCACTGACTGCTCCTGAGTGGGGAGCACATCGGGCGAGTGCATGCCTGGCAGCTCATCCGGAGCAGGTAACGGGTCTGTGAACCCCTCGGTTGCGCCCTCCAAGCCACTCTCAGGCTGGTCGCCGAGGCCCTCGGAATCGGAGTAGCCGAGACCTCCCGACTCGACGGAGTCGTCAGGGCTCGCGGGCTCGTCCGTGGCGCTCGATGGCGTGTCATCCGAAGGATCGGAAGTCTGCGACGGGTTGTCGGACGGGGGAGCCTCGGATGCGGGCGGTTGCCCGGTGCCCGTTTGGTCGGCTGGCGCCGTGGTCGAACATGCTGTGAGCAGCAGCAACGGGATGGCGATGACGGCGGCGGGGAACGGTGCCCGTGCGACGTTCATGGGCGGCCTTCGGCGGAGGCGCGGGCCGTTCACTCGACCCGTTGCCGGGTTCGATGTGGTGCGCCCGCCCGTCTCCGACGGGCTACCGGGTGGCTGCCTCGCGCGAGCTTGCCGCGTCGAGTGAGACGACCGCAGCAGCGGGCTGTGCATCGCAGATACGACGTATTCCCGGCGAGCGTAAACCGACAGCTTTTCGCGTGTCAATAGGTGAACCGGATTCTTCTGGGGCGGCTGGTTCTGACGGCTCAATCGTCGTCGAGTCGGACCGATCCCGCATCGGGCCGTTTCGCCAGCACGTTGTCGCCCGAGGATTGGTGGCGTATGCGGCGGATCACCCATGGCACCAGGTGCTCACGCGCCCAACCGAGGTCCTCGACGCGCGCCTGCCGCCAGGACGCGCGGGGCAACGGCTCGGGCGCGAAGGGTTCCAGGTTGTGCTCGACGCCGAGCGAATCGAGGACCATGCGTGCGATCGTGTGGTGGCCGGTAGGCGAGAAGTGCAACCGGTCCGGCGCCCACATCCGCGGATCCTTCAGCTCTCGCAGCGCCCACATGTCGGCAATGATTGCGTCATGCCGAAGCGCGATGGCGTGCAGGTTCTCGTTGTAGATCGCCACCTTGCCGCGGATCCGGCCGAGCACCGGTGTCATGCCTATATCTGGCCCGGTGAACAGTACGACCGTGGCGAGGTCCGACCTGAGGGTTTTGACGAGACCTTCAACGCGGCTGGCGACCTCGTCGGGGTCGGTACCGGGGCGAATGATGTCGTTGCCGCCCGCGGACACGGTGATCAGATCGGGACGCAGCAGCAGCGCCGGTTTCACTTGCTGATCAATGACCTGCTGCAACAGCCGGCCCCGGATGGCGAGGTTGGCGTACGCGAAATCGGGGGCTGTTTCGCCCAGGACCTCGGCGACTCGGTCTGCCCATCCGCGGTGGCCGCCGGGGCTCCGAGGCTCGGGGTCGCCGATGCCTTCGGTGAACGAATCGCCAATCGCGACATATCGCGACCAGGGGTGCTGCTGTGCCATCCCTCCAGCGTGCCATCCCGACGGCGCCTGAGCGACACGCCACGCAAGTTTCTTGCCCCCCGAACGGGGGAGTGCCATGCTGTGATGACACGGAGCCGACTCGGCGCCGCACACAATCGAACATGTAGGAGGACCTGATGGGATTCTTCGGATTTTTGATTTTGGGCCTGATCGCGGGGGCAATCGCCAAGCTGATCCTCCCCGGCCGTCAGGGTGGCGGGTGGTTCATCACCCTGCTTCTCGGAGTGGTCGGAGCCCTCCTCGGTGGTCTGATCGGCGGCCTGATCTTCGGCCGCGGGCTGACCGAGTTCTTCGACCTTGGAACCTGGCTGTTGGCGATCGCAGGCTCGATCATTGTGCTGCTCATTTACGGCATGATGACGCGCCGGAGCACCACGACCTGAGATTCCTCCCACTCTCCCTAAGCCCCTGCGGGTGTCGGCGCGAAGCTGACACCCGCAGTGCTGTGTCGGGGCTCGGATCCCCGCGGTGTCAGTGGTCGCTGACAGAATTGCAGGGTGGGCAAGCAAGACGGATCGGGACGCCTGGTCACCGAGGGCCCGCTCGACGATCGCACGGCGACGATCATGCACGTCGACCTCGACGCCTTCTTCGCGTCGGTGGAGCTGCTCACTCGCCCGGAGTTGAAGGGCAAACCAGTCATCGTCGGGCATCGCGGGGCGCGGTCGGTCGTCACAGCCGCCACCTATGAGGCGCGGCGCTACGGGGTGAACTCGGCAATGCCGATGTCGATCGCGCTGCGCAAGTGCCCGCAGGCAATCGTGCTGGAACCGCACTTCGAGCGCTACACGCACTACTCGAAACAGGTGTTCGGCATCATCGAGCAGTTCACGCCGCTGGTGGAACCGCTGTCGATCGATGAGGCGTTCTTCGACGTGTCCGGGGCCCGCGCGCTATTCGGCGGTTCCTACCAGATCGGCACCGAGTTGCGCCGGCGCGTGCACGCCGAGACCGGACTGGTCTGCTCAGTGGGAGCCGCGGCCACTAAGTATGTCGCCAAGCTCGCGTCGGGGCGGAGCAAGCCCAACGGGCTGCTCGTGATCCCGGCATCCGAAACCATCGACTTTCTTCATCCGCAACCGATCACGGCGCTCTGGGGAGTCGGCGGCAAGACCGCCGAGCACCTGACCCGGCTTGGCCTGCGAACCATCGGCGACCTGGCCACCACCCCGCTCGACTCGTTGCGCGCGGCGATCGGTGAGGCGGGCGCCCTCCGGCTGCACGAGCTGTCGTGGGGGCGGGACCCTCGGTCGGTCAGCACCGAGCGCGAGGAGAAGAGCGTCGGTCACGAGGTCACCTTCGAGTACGACGTGACCGATGCTGATGTGATCCGCCGGGAGCTGTTGCGCCTCTCCGACCAGGTCGGCGTGCGGCTGCGGCGGCACGGGGTGCTTGCGCGCACGGTGTCGCTCAAGCTGCGCTTCGGTGACTTCACCACGATCACCCGGTCGAAGACGCTGGGCGAGCCCACCGATCTGGGCCGGCGGATCTACGAGGAGGCGCGGGCGCTGTACGAGGCGCTCGGCAAGCAGCGGGCGCGGATCCGTCTGGTCGGTGTCCGCGCCGAGCAGCTGGTCGGCGATGCCGGGATGCCGGGGCTGTGGGATCCCGACGAGGACTGGCGCGAGGCGGAGCACACCGTCGACGCGGTCAGCGAGCGGTTCGGTCTTGGCGCGCTGCGGCCGGCGTCGCTCGTGCGGCGGCCGGCGGACTCGAGCGGGTCGCGTCACTCGAGCGGTGACCCCTCGGCTAAACTCTCTTCGAGTGAGTGATCCAATTCAGCAGCAGCACCCGGTCGGGAACTTCGCCGCAGAACATCTCTCACCAAGCTTCCCCGGACGCGCCCCGTGGGGCACCGCGAGCAAGCTCCGCGCCTGGCAGGCAGAGGCTCTCGACGAGTACTTCTTGCGCGAGCCGAAGGACTTCCTCGCCGCCGCTACGCCGGGCGCAGGCAAGACCACATTCGCGCTGCGTCTCGCCACCGAACTGCTCAGCCGCAAGGTCATCGACCGGATCACCGTGGTCGCTCCGACCGAGCACCTCAAGAAGCAGTGGGCCGACGCCGCACATCGGGTCGGCATCCGGCTCGACCCACGCTTCAAGAACAGTCAGGGCTGGCACAGTCGGCAGTATCACGGCGTCGCCGTCACCTACGCCCAGGTCGCCGTGCGGGCCGGACTGCACAAGCAGTTGACCGAATCCGGGCGCACCCTGGTGATCCTCGACGAGGTGCACCACGGCGGCGATGCGCTCAGCTGGGGCGACGCCATCCGCGAGGCCTTCGAACCGGCGACACGCCGCCTGTCGCTCACTGGGACGCCCTTCCGCTCGGATACCGCACCGATCCCGTTCGTCCGCTACCTGCGCGACGAGAAGGGCATCCGCACGTCCCAGACCGACTACAACTACGGTTACGGGCGGGCGCTGGCCGATGGCGTCGTGCGTCCGGTGCTGTTCATGGCCTACGCCGGCACCATGCGCTGGCGCACCAAGATGGGCGACGAGATGGCCGCCCGGCTCGGCGAGGGCGACACCAAGGATGTCACCTCCCAGGCCTGGCGCACCGCCCTCGACCCCGAGGGTGACTGGATCCCGCAGGTGCTGCGCGCCGCGAACGTGCGGCTGAGCGAGGTCCGGCAGACGGTCCCGGATGCCGGTGGCCTGGTCATCGCGACCGACCACTTCTCCGCGAAGGCGTACGCCTCGATCCTGAAGGACATCACCGGGACGATGCCCACCGTCGTCCTCAGCGACGACAAGGAGGCCAGCGACCGGATCGACGAGTTCTCCGCCGGCACCGACCGGTGGATGGTCGCCGTCCGGATGGTCTCCGAGGGCGTCGACGTGCCGCGGCTCGCCGTCGGCGTCTACGCGACAAGCGCGTCAACTCCGCTGTTCTTCGCCCAGGTGATCGGTCGCTTCGTGCGCACCCGCCGCCGCGGCGAAACCGCGACCGTGTTCCTGCCCAGCGTGCCGAACCTGCTGGAGCTGGCCTCCAAGCTGGAGCTGGAACGCGACCACGCCCTGGACCGGGAATCGCCCGAGGACGGCGACTTCTACAATCCCGAAGACGCGATGGTCGCCGCGGCGAACCGTGAGGACAAGGCCTCCTCGACGCTCGAGGACGAGTTCACCTGGCAGGCCCTCGAATCCGACGCGCAATTCGACAAGGTCATGTTCAACGGCGACGAGTTCGGGCAGCTGGTTGAACCCGAGACACCGGAGGAGTTTGAGTTCCTCGGGCTTCCCGGTCTGTTGGAGCCTGAACAGGTGAGCGAACTGCTGAAGCAGCGGCACGCTCGCCAGTCCCGCCGCGTCGAGGACCGCCGCCGCACCCTGCCGCCCGAAGAGGCTCCGCCGCCGCCGCTGTACCGCACCCTCAAGGAGCAGCGCAGCCTGCTCAACAGCCTGGTCGGCATCTGGTCGAAGAATTCCGGACAACCGCACGGGATGATTCACGCCGAAGCCCGGCGGATCTGCGGCGGCCCCGCAGTGCAGCAGGCCAGTGTGACCCAGCTTCAGGCGCGGATCGACCTGCTGCGCAAGTGGATGGCACGCGGCGTCTAGCCCTTGCCCGACGGCGCACGGGTGGCTCCAGTGGATGACCGGTCACGGTCGTCGCGGTTGCCTTTCTCGTCATCGGTGTAGTCGTGTCCCTCATGCGCCTTGCGAAGCTCACGACCCTTGAGCACATCCTCGGCCCGTTTCTCAGCCGCCTTGTCGCTGCGCTTGGTGTCGCGCGGCGGCAGCTGCACCGTTTCTTCAGCGGCGATTCCGGCCTGCAACTCGCGGCCGCGTTCCAGCTCCGAGTCGAGCTCCGCGCCGAACAGCAGGGCCAGGTTCGAGATCCACATCCACAGCAGGAAGATGATCACTCCCGCCAGCGATCCGTACGTGTTGCTGTAACTGCTGAAGTTCGTCACGTAGAAGCCGAAGCCGACCGAGACCAGCGCCCACACGACAAGCGCCACGAACGCGCCGATACTCATCCACCGGAACTTCGGCTGCTTGATGTTGGGTGCTGCGTAGTACAGCAGTGCGACGAGGACGACCGCGATGGCGACGACGATGGGCCACTTCGCGACCTCCCAGATCACCAGAGTCGTCTCGCCGATGCCGATCGCATCGCCCACGGCCTGGGCTACCGGGCCGCTCAGCACCAGCAACACGGCCGCGATGGTGAGCAGCACGACCGTGATGACAGTGATCAGAATCTGCAACGGCCGGAGCTTGAGGAATCCGCGACCCTCCTCGATGGAGTACATCCGGTTCATCGCCCGACTGAACGCGCCGACATAACCGGACGCCGACCAGAGCGCGCCGATCAGACCGGTGAAGAAGGCGAGACCGGCCGCGGGGGATCTGGTGAGGTCCTCGATCGGCTCTCGGATGGTGTCGACCAGATCGGGCGGCATGAATCCGCCAGCGATGTCGAGTAGACCATCAACGGTGTCCTCGGCCTGTCCGAAGATTCCGAGCAGCGAGACGATTGCGAGCAGTGCTGGGAACATCGCCAGCACCGCGTAGTACGTCAGCGCCGCCGCGAGGTCGGTGCACTGATCGGCGCTGAACTCGCGGAGCGTCTTCTTGAACACGTACCCCCATGAGGGTTTCGTGATCTCGGTCAGCTGGTCCGGTTTACGGTCATCGTCGGGGTGTGGCGCCGTAGCCTCTCGCTCGCTGGCGCTGTCGGTTGCCTGCTCAGCCACGATGCATCCTTTCTCGAATCACGGCAGAGATCACGAAAACGCCGACCGATCCGGCGACGATGGCAAACAGCACGTACGCGCGCGGGGTAGCCCGCACATCGCGGCGAATACTGGCCCAGACCCGGAGACCGTGCGTTTTGAAGTCGAGTCGGCCCCGGATCGTTTCGATGGTGTCTTCGAGTTCTTCGCGGGTCTTGGAGATCCGCAGCTTGGTCTCGTTCTTGCCCACATGGTGAGTTGCCGGCTCGGCGTTCATGGTTCCTCCGCCCTGAGGAACCTACGGTACGACCGCCGCGCGAGATTTCAACCCTTGCGGTTCTGGGAGCGTCGCTGAACCCTTCGTCGATCGTCCTCGTGGGCGGCGCGGAGCAAATCGGCGACCGTCACCAGCGTGCGCGCGCCTGGATTCACGACGGCGACCCAGCCGAGTGACCCGTACACCGGGTGCGGCATGATCAGGTCGGCCTCGCCGAAGTCCCGACCCGACCGGTCGCCAGCGCCGAAGTCGCGCGGGGTTACGCCGGTGAGCTCGGTGAACCTGGCCGGTCCGACGTGGATGTTCAGCCGCCAGCGGTCATCCGGGTTGAGGTTCGACCGGTCGTCATCGGGGTAATCCTTCGTGACGATCGTCGCGTACGGCTGAACGTTCTGCGGGATGGTGCCGTCCGGGGAGTAGTAGAAGAAGTGGTCGCCCCAGGAGATCTCCGGGAACTCGCTGCCGACCGCGGGCGCGAGTTCCACGACGCCCTCGAACGATCGAATCGTGTCGAGAATCTGGTCCATGCTCATGGTTCCAGTGTGAATCAGCAGCCGCGGATGCCGCCGAACCAACGCGAAGTCAGCCGAGCTGTTCGGCCCAGTGCCGCAGGAACAATGCGCCGGCGTCGTCGTGGATGGCGTCCCCGAAGGTGCGCACCTGGTAGGCCTTGTCTGGCACGCCGTCCTTCGGCCGCACATCGACGTGGACGACCTCGAAGCCGGCGTCGTGCAGGTAATCGGCCATCGCATAGTCGGTGCGCGAGTCGCCGACCGTGCGCCACACGTGCGGCAGCTCGCCGGTGTTTCGCAGCTCGGTGAGGGCACGATCCGCGCCGAGGTCCTTACCGAGGCGCACGGACTCGATGTCGGTGGAGATGATGGTCGGGTCGATCCGGTAGGGGCTTAGGCCCGAGGCATCCTTCACCTCACGCTCACCCCACACCCCACCGATGCCATGCTCGCTGAACAGGGCGAAGGCGTCCTCGTTGAACTTCTCCTGTGCTGCAAGGTACTCCTCGCTGCCGACATCGGTGCGCTGCTCGACCGAGACCATCGCACGCTTGGTGTGATCGAAGAACATCAGGTCGGCGTACTTCTCGTCGACGAGCTTCTCGATGGCGGTTGCGTAGCTGGCGGGCAGCGCCACGGTCGGGTCGACGTACAGGTCGCCGACTCCTGCGGTGGTGATCGGGAACACCACAGCGCCCTTCTCGCAGACGCCGAGCACGCGGGCGCCGTCCTTGAGACCGCCGTCGATCAGCTGGCCGACCACCTGGTCGCGGATGAACGCGTCGGAGCGGCCGGTGTTGAAGACGATCGGCACGCCGGCGTTCGCGAGGGTGACGAGGTCGTCACTGATGCTCTGGATCGCAATCGTGCGACTGACCGGGCTGGCGATGGGGCCGTCGACGTCGAGCAGGAGACCGAGGGGCGGGGTAGAACTCACCAGACAAGGCTATCGGCGCGCTGGTCACTGGAAGTCACGGGAGGTGTGCTTGGTGCGGATGCTGAGCGACTCCATCCGATCGGCGATCAGGTTGGTCACCCCCTCGTCGGAGCGTTCCAGGATGCCGCGGATGATCATCGCCGGCGCCTCTCGGGCGACCCGACGGTAACGGTTCCAGACCCCGACGCTGCAGATGATGTTGATGAGCCCGGTTTCGTCCTCGAGATTCAGGAAAGTGATTCCGCTCGCAGTCGCCGGACGCTGCCGGTGGGTGACCACCCCACCCACCTCGATCCGACGGCCGGATTCCGTCTGCTGCAGCGCCGCCGCGGTGAGGGCACCCCGGGCATCCAGTGCCGGGCGGAGCAACCGGATCGGGTGATCGTCGGTCGACAGGTTGGTCGACCAGAGGTCGAAGACCAGGTCGTCGGCCTTCGTCGGCAGGCTGAACAGCGGCGGCTGCACGGCAACGACCGTACCGTCGAGATACTCGGGCCGGTGCTGGGCCGCTGCGCCGGCGTTCCACATCGCCTCGCGCCGATTCAGTCCGAGACTGTCGAACGCGCCGGCCGCTGACAGCGCCTCCAACTGGGCGGTGGACAACCCGACCCGCCGGGACAGGTCGGCCATGGAGCGGTACGGACCGTAGGCGTCGCGTTCGGCGACGATCTTCCGGGCGAGTTTCTCGCCGATCGAGGTGACCTCGGCCAGTCCCAATCGCACGGCGAAGTTCCCGTCGCGCCGGTGCCGGGCGGAGTCGTCGGGAAGAGAACGGTCGAACTCTGGGGACGGGGGATGCTCGAGCCGGAGGCATCCGTCGTCGCCGGTTGGCCCGAGGGCCTCGACAGGCTCGACCAACGGAGTGCGGGTCTCGGCAGGCTCGACCAACGGAGTGGGCTCGACCGACGGGCTGACCGGCTCCAGGCCTGCCTGCACCCCGGACCGGCCGATGTCCGGCCGGCGCACCTCGACCCCGTGCCGGCGGGCATCCGCGGTCAGCGTTGCGGGGGAGTAGAACCCCATCGGCTGCGCCCGCAGCAGCGCGGCGAGGAACGCGGCCGGATAGTGCAGCTTGAACCAGGAACTGGAGTAGACCAGCAGGGCGAAACTGATCGAGTGGCTCTCGGCGAACCCGAAGTTCGCGAACGCCTGGATCTTGCCGTAGATGTCATCGGCGACATCCCCGGTGATGCCGTTCGAGGCCATCCCGGCGTACAACTTGTCGCGGAGCTTCTCGATCTTCTCCACCCCACGCTTCGACCCCATTGCCCGGCGCAGGTGATCGGCGTCCTCGGCGGTGCAGCCGCCGACCGCCATCGCCATCTGCATCAGCTGCTCCTGGAACAACGGCACACCCAGGGTGCGTTCGAGCGGCTCCTCGAGCAGCGGATGCAGGTAGGTCACCGGCTCCTGGCCGAGCTTGCGGCGGATGAACGGATGCACCGCCCCGCCCTGGATCGGACCGGGTCGTACCAGCGCGATTTCGACCACCAGGTCGTAGAAGCGGCGCGGCTTGAGCCGGGGCAGCACGCCCATCTGCGCGCGGCTCTCCACCTGGAACACGCCGATCGAGTCGGCCCGACAGAGCATGTCGTAGACGCCCGGCTCCTCTTTCGGGATGGTGTCGAGGCTCCAGCTCTCCCCGGTGCTCTCCTTGATCAAGTCGATCGTGTACTGCAGCGCGGCCAGCATGCCCAAGCCGAGCAGGTCGAACTTCACCAAACCCATCCAGGCGCAGTCATCCTTGTCCCACTGCACGACCGTGCGGTTCTCCATGCGGGCGTGCTCGATCGGCACCACCTCGCCGACCGGCCGATCGGTGAGCACCATGCCGCCGGAGTGGATGCCGAGGTGCCGGGGGAAGGTGAGCACCCGCTCGGCGAGGGCAACCACCGGCTGCGGAATGTCGTGATCGCCGCTGGAGATCTGCGCCCCCCAGCGTTCCACCTGCTTCGACCAGGCATCCTGCTGGCCTGGGCTGTAGCCGAGCGCCTTGGCCATGTCGCGCACCGCGAACTTCGGCCGGTAGCTGATCACATTCGCCACCTGCGCGGCATTGTGCCTGCCGTACTTGCCGTAGACGTACTGGATGACCTCTTCCCGGCGGTCGGAGTCGAAGTCGACATCGATGTCCGGTTCCTCCTCGCGCATGCTGGAGAGGAACCGTTCGAACGGCAGCCGATAGAAGATCGAGTCGACCGCGGTGATGCCAAGCAGATAGCAGACCGCCGAGTTCGCCGCGGAGCCGCGACCCTGGCAGAGGATGCCGCGGCCCTTCGCGAAGTGCACGATGTCACGCACGATCAGGAAGTAGCCGGGAAAGTCCTTCTGCTCGATCACCGCGAGCTCGCGTTCGATCCGGTCCCGGTTCTCGGCTGTCAGCTTCGGGTACTTGTGCGGCACCGCGTCCCAGACCAGCTGCCGCAGCCAGCTCATCGGCGTGTGCCCCTCGGGCACCTCCTGCTTCGGCAGCCCGGGACGCACACTCTTCAGCCGGAAGCCGAGGTCGTCGGCAACCGTGACGGTGTTCTCGATGGCGCCCGGATACCGGCTGAAGCGGCGTGCCATCTCGGCCCCCGAGCGCAGATGCGCGCCGCCGGATGCCGGCAGCCAACCGTCCATCTCATCGAGGCTGCGCCGGGCCCGAACCGCGGCCAGCGCGTCGCCGATGTGCCGCTCGGCCGGGCTGGCGTAGTGCACGTTGCCGGTGGCGACCACAGGCAGCCGCAACCGCTCGGCGAGACGAGCGAGCTGGTCGTTCCTGGTGGAATCGAGCGGATGTCCGTGGTCGGTGAGTTCGACCAGCACGTTGTCCTGGCCGAACAACTCCACCAGCCGGGCAACCTCTCGCTCCGCGGCATCCGCACCCTGGCTGGCGAGCGCCTGCCGCACGGTTCCCTTGCGGCAGCCGGTGAGCACCGTCCACTGGCCGTCCGCCCGGGCGGCCAGGGCGTCGAGGTTGTACAGCGGCCTGCCCTTCTCGCGGCCGTCCAGTTGCGCCTCGGTGAGCGCGGCGGCGAGCCGGTGATAGCCCTCCTGCCGGCGGGCGAGCACCACCAAATGGCTGCCCTCGGGGTCGGCCACGCCGTTCTGCGGTGTGGTCAGGCCGAGCGAGAGTTCCGCGCCGAACACGGTCTTCACGTCATAGCTCTCGGCCGCCTCGGCGAGCCGGACGACCCCATAGAAGCCGTCGTGGTCGGTCAGGGCGAGACCGTGCAGGCCGAGCCGGGAGGCTTCCTCGAGCAGTTCCTCGGGGGAGGACGCGCCGTCGAGGAAGCTGAAGTTGGAGTGCGCATGCAGTTCCGCATATGGCACCGCCGCGGCATCCGGAGCCTTCTCGATCGCGGCGGGCTCGTAGGCCTCCCGCTTGGTCGACCACGCCGGACTGTCGCCGCCGTCGGCGTTCGTCGGCCGGGAGCCGGGCCGACGCGAGTCCGACAGGCGGCGTTCGAACTCGGACCACGGGATCGGGGGGTTAGACCAGCCCATAATCAGTCATACCTCGCCTCGGCCCACCAGCCATGCGCGTCGAGCACCAGCAGCCAGGCCAGCCCGTCATCGTCGACCACCTGGAACCGGTGCGCCGCCCTGGAGTGCTCGGCATCCCACCAGCGCTCATCGATCGGCCAGGGACCGGCCCACGCGGTGACCTGTTTCGAGGCACCGGATGCCGCAACCAGCCGAGCTGGAGCAGCCGAGAGTCCCGCTCGCTCGTCCACCGACACCTGTTCGCCACTGTCCGCGAACACGGTCACCGGGTGCGGAGCGGGGAACACCGTCGCCGGAGCCGGCTGCGGCAGACTGCCCGGCCAAGGCTGGTCGGGGGAGCGCAGAAATGCCGGCCAGTCACCCCAGGGAACCAGCATCGCCCGCTCGGCAAGGGTGCGGCCGCCGCCGATGGCGACGGTGAGCACTCCCTCGTGGCCGAGCATGCTCTGCACCCGGGAGAGGGCGTGGTGGACCCGTTCGTCTGGTCCGTCACCGAACAGCCCGCGCTCGTGGTTGCCGATGGCATCCACGCTCTCCGGTACCACCCGTACCCGGGTGATCGGCGCGCTCAGCCCGCTGGCGCCGTCCGCCGTGCCGTTGCCCTGTAGCTGCCAGCGCAACCGGTCGACGACCTCCGCTGGGGTGAATGAGCGCGGGTGCAGCCAACTGCGTTCGGAGATCTCACCGTTCTCGGCATCCACCTCGATCCGCAACGCGGTGCAGACGAGTTTCGCCGCGGTCAGCTGGTCGATGAACCGTTCGGCCGCCTGTTTGAACGCGAACGCGGCCTGGTCGATCCGGTCGACCGGAGGCTCGAACCAGACGACGCCGTCAAGTTCAGCCGGCGGAGTGCGCGGGCTGACGCTGCGGGCATCCAGGCCGGAGGCGATCGCGTGCAGGCGTGCGCCGTCCACCCCGAACCGTCCTTCGACATCGATGGCCTCGAGCGCGGCGAACTCACCGAGGGTGCGGATGCCCAGCCGCTTCAGCAGGGCAACCAGGTCGGGCCGGTCGAGGATGCCGATCGGCAGTGGCGCCAGGAACTCGGCCGCGCCGCCCTCCGGCACGATCAGCACCCGCGTCGCGGGCTGAGCGGCCCGGGCTGCCTGTTCTGCGGTGAACGGCCCGTCGGCGATTCCGGCTCGGGCGTCGAAGCCGAGTTCCCCGAGCCGGCCGAGCAGGGTCAGCGCGGCGGCCAGTTCCCCGCCGTAGTAGCGGCTGGGGCCGCGGGAGCGGATGGCGCAGGTTCCCGGTCGCAGCAGTTGCACGCCGGGGGTGAGCCGCTCCAACTCGGCGAGCGCCGGCTCGAACACCCGGGCGTCGAGGGCGGGATCGTACTGTTCCACGATGAGCTCCGGGCAGCGGGCCTGCGCCTCACGGATGCGCAGGCCACGCTTCACGCCCTCCACTCGGGCGGCGGCCGAGCACGCGAACACCAGCCCTCGATCGACGAGAGCGATCGGCAGGTCACGATCCAGGTCGAGTGACTGTGCTGCGGCAATGACTGGCCAGTCCGGGCACCACAACACGAGGGTTCTTGTGGATGACGCGGGGTGAAACACCCTTCTATCTTCGAACATATGTTCGATTCAGTCAATCTGTGCTCGCGAACCCCTTATCGTTGACCACAAGGGCCGCGGGTGGGTGGCCTGAAACACCGGTCGGGGAGGAACATCGGTGCAGGTGTGGGGATGGCCGTGGGTACTCGTCTATCCGGCGGTCTTGCTGCTGCTGATGACAGGGATCTGGATGGTGCAGCGCACCCGACCCGGTTTCGGCCGTCGCCTGGCCATCGTGCTCTCACTCATCGCCGGCGCCCTGTACCTCTCCTGGCGGATCGGCTTCACCATTCCCACCGGCTCGGTCGCCGACACCATCGTCGGGGTCACCCTGATCGTGGTTGAGATCATCGGCTTCGCGCAGACCGTCGCCTTCTCGGTCGTCGTGTGGAGCCCGGCGCCACCCCCACCGGTTCCACTGTCGGCGCTCAGCCGATTCCCCAGCGTCGACGTCTTCATCGCCACCTACAACGAGCCGGTGAGCACCCTGCGGCTGACACTCGCTGGTGCGGTCAACCTGCGCTATCCCGGCCCGGTGTCGGTCTACCTCTGCGATGACGGTTCCCGGGCCGAGGCCCGGGAACTGGCGGATGAGTTCGGGGCGCGGCACCTCACCCGCACCGACCACTCGCACGCCAAGGCCGGCAACCTCAACAACGCGCTCGCGAACAGCTCGGGCGAACTGGTCGTCACGCTCGATGCGGACATGGTGCCGAAACAGGACTTCCTGGAGAAGACCGTCGGTCACTTCAGCGATGACGCGCTGGCGTTCGTGCAGGCGCCGCAGGCTTTCTACAACCAGGATCCCTTCCAGTACAACCTGTTCTCCGGGCAGGTGCTGCCCAATGAGCAGGACTTCTTCATGCGCACCCTGCAGGGTGCCAAGGCGCGCTTCAACGCCACCATGTACGTCGGCAGCAACACGGTGTTCCGCCGCACCGCGCTCGAGGCCATCGGTGGATTCGCGACGGGCGTGATCACCGAGGACATGGCGACCGGGATGCTGCTGCAGTCGGCCGGGTTCCGCGCCACCTACGTGCCGGACGTCATCGCTGCCGGCCTTGCCCCGGAAAGCTTCCCCGACCTGCTCAAGCAACGCGACCGCTGGTCGCGCGGGAACGTGCAGTCCGCGCGCAAGTGGAACCCGCTGACGATGCCGGGGTTCACGCCGATGCAGCGCTGGCTCTATGCCGACGGCGTCGTCTACTGGTACTTCGGTGTCTTCAAGCTCGTCTACCTGCTCGCGCCACTGCTCTTCCTGCTGTTCGGCGTCGTGCCTGTCAACGCGGAGCTGGCCTGGCTCGCCGTGTTCTGGCTGCCCTTCTTCGTGACGTCGATGCTGAGTTTCCGGATCGTCGCCGATGGCAGGCGCAGCTTCCTGTGGAGCCACGTCTATGAACTGGCCATGGCTCCGACGCTCGCCATCTCAACCGTCGCCGAAACCTTCGGGCTGAAGGTGACCGCGTTCGCGGTCACCCCGAAGGGAATGCTGTCGAGTAATCGGCAGTTCCACTGGCGGATCGCGCTGCCGCACCTTGTGCTCCTGGCGCTGTCCGTCATCGGGCTGCTCAACGTCTTCGTGTTCAACCCGCAGGCGTACTCGCTGGCCGCCCTCGTCATCAGCGTGCTCTGGACCGTCTACAACGCGGCGGGCCTGCTGATGGCGGTGCTCATCTGCATCGAGCGGCCCAGGGTCCGCACCGCCGAGCGAGTTCCGGTCGACTTGCCGGTGAGCGTGTCGTTCACCGGCCTCGGTTCGGTCCCCGGGCGGATCGTCGACCTCAGCGTGGGCGGTGCCAGGATCTTCGTGCCCTTCGGCGCTGCCATCGATGCAGGTGTCCTGGTCGATGCCGCACACAAGCCCACCGCGGTTGACCTCGCTCCAGTGGGTCGGGTCAGTGGTCAGAGCCGCTGGATCGTGGGCACGAACGACGGCGTCACGCTCGGGTTCGTCTTTGACCCATTGTCGACCGGCCAGTGGATTGACCTCGTGAGCGTGCTCAGCTCGTCGCCGGCGTGGGTGCGCAACGACCGGGAAGTGGGTGCCCGGCTCACGGCGTCACTGGGTCGGACCGTGGCCGGCACGGCGAGCCGGGTCGCGGCGCACGCCCGTCGCGACATCCGGGTGCCGGCGAGCGCCCCCGCCCTCGTGCGCCCGCTCACCGCGGACATGGCGACCTCCACCAGCCGGGAGAGCGCCGGCGGTCGCCACAGCACGGGAGCCGCCGCGCCGGTGCTCGTTCCCAAGACATCAGAGGCGCTGCCGGCGACGGTCGAGGACTACAGCTTCGGCGGCGCCCGCCTGTTCACCAAGAAACGACTCGAGCCTGGTGGTTTCGTGAGCATCGAGATCCCCGATCGCCTGGAGATCCCCGAGGTCGCGGAAGTGCGCTGGGTTCGCCGCAGCACGCAGGGATTCAGGGCGGGTGTGCTCTTCGCACGAACCGAGGCATCGAGGAACGAACAGGTAATCGGCACATGAGCAAGACGGAAACCAAGACCCACAACGAACTGTTCCACGCGGTCGTCGAGCACGCACCGGAGGCGATCGTCATCGTCGACGGCACCGGCCGGATCCTCGTGGTCAACAGCGCCACCGAGGCGCTCTTCGGTGCTTCCAGAGATGAGCTGGTCGGCGAACCGGTCGAGTCCCTGATGCCGGAGCGCTACCGCGATGGCCATCGAGGGTTCCGTACTGAGTACACCGAGAAGCCGCATGTGCGCGGACTGGAATCCGGTCTCCAGCTGACCGCGCTGCACAGCAATGGGACCGAGTTCCCCGTCGAGATCTCGCTGGCGCCGCTGCCCATTCCCGACGGCACGCTCGGGATGGCCACCATCCGCGAGGTGACGCCGCGGCGCAAGCAGCAGATGGCCGCGGAGAAGATCGCCGCCCGCCTCGCGGAGGCCCAGGAGATGGCTCATGTCGGCAGCTTCGAGATCGACCTCGAGACCGGCAAGCGCTGGTGGTCTGATGAGTTGTGGCGGATGCTCGGCATGGACCGCGTCGGCAACGAGGCGAGCAAGGACGTGATGGTGAACGCCATCCATCCGGAGGACGTCGAGATCCTCGACGAGATCTACCGCAAGTTCCAGCGACATGAGGCGATCCAACCCACCGAGTACCGGATGGTGCGGCCGGACGGCGATGTCCGCTGGGTGCGAACCCGCGCGCATGTTGAGCAAACCGGACGGCACACCCGGCCGACGGTCATCGGCACGACGATGGATATCACCGACCTGCGCGAGGCGTTTCGACGTCAGCGTGAGGCCGAGAAGACCTTCGAGCTGAGCTTCGACCATTCACCGATCGGGATGGCTGTCGTCGACTTCGACGGCTACCTGCAGCTGGTCAATCCCGCGCTGTGCACCATGCTCGGTCGGTACAGGGAAGACCTGCTGGTCCTGCGCCTGCAGGACGTGCTCACCGACGAAGATGGCAACGAGTCATTCCGGCTGGATGACCAGGACCGTGCCCATTCCCACCACCTGGTCGCGAACCCCGACGGCACGTCGATCTGGGTGGACGTCATTTCGACCCTGGTGAAGCACGACGACGGAACCCCCGCGTACTACTTTGTGCAAGTGCAAGACATCTCTGACCAGAAGCGCGAGGAAGCGACTCTGATGCACCACGCATTCCACGACGCGCTCACCGGTCTGCCGAATCGCCTCATGCTGATGCGCCGCCTCGATCAGGCCCTCGACCGTGCGCGTCGTACCGGCGAGAGAGCCGCCGTGCTGTTCCTCGATGTCGACCAGTTCAAGCCGATCAACGACACGCTCGGGCATGACGCGGGCGATTTGCTGCTGGTGCTGCTCACGCAGCGGCTGAGCCAGCTCGTCCGCGGGTCCGACATGCTCGCCAGGTTCGGCGGCGATGAGATGGTGATCGTCTGCGACCGGATGACCGACGCATCGGCTGCGGCACTGGCCGATCGCGTCGCCGAGGCGACGCGAGAGCCGTTCGCCCTTGCCGGCCGCGAAGTATTGATCACCGTCAGCATCGGCATCACCCTGGCGACCGGCTACGAGGAGGTCGCGGCCGTGCTTCGCAGCTCGGATTCCGCGATGTACGAGGCCAAGCTCCGCCGGTCCAGCGGAATCCGATCGGCGGATCGGGATGTCCCGTCCTCGGTGACTCGCCAGACGCCCCTGTATTCCGAGCTGGCCCAGGCTGTTGAGCGGAATGAGCTCACCGTGGTGTACCAGCCGCTGGTGCGGATCGCGGATCAGAGCCCCATCGGGTTCGAGGCGCTGCTGCGCTGGAACCACCCGGAGCGGGGCCCGATCTCGCCACTCGAGTTCATCCCCGTGGCTGAGGCCTCGGGCCTTCTCGTTCCGATCGGCGAGTGGGTGCTGCAGCAGGCTGTCGCCCAGGTGCACGGCTGGCGCTCGCAACTGCCCGGCGCCGAGGCGCTGTCCGTCAGCGTGAACGTGTCCGCGGTGCAGATGCTTGACCCGGGCTTCGTGCCCGTCGTGGAAGGCATCATCGACGAGGTCGGCATCGACCCTGGTGCGGTGATCCTCGAACTGACGGAGTCCATCGTCATGAACGACATCGAGAAGGCCACCGGCGGCTTGGAGAGCCTGCGCTCGGTGGGCGTCGAGATCGCGATCGACGATTTCGGCACCGGCTATTCGTCGCTGGCGTACCTACGCGACCTGCCGGTCAACTCGATCAAGATCGACCGGTCGTTCGTGCAGTCGCTCGATACCGATTCGCCCAGTGCGGCGCCCATCCTACGGGCGATCATCGGCCTGGCCGACGCAGTCCAGCTCGCGAGCGTCGCCGAGGGGGTCGAGACCGAGGAACAGCTGGCGCAGTTGCGCGAGTTCGGTGTGCAGTTCGGGCAGGGGTACCTCTGGTCGAAGCCATTGCCCGCCGACGAGGTCCCCGGCTGGTTGGCGGGGCACGGTCCCGCCAAGGAGGTGTGGCCGGCTCAGGAGGCATGGCCGGCTCAGGATGCGGACCCCGCTCAGGAGGCATAGGCGGCCGATCCCGCGCTGACCACCTGGCCTTCGCCATGCACCCGCAGCGTCGAGTCAGGCATGCAGATCCTGCCGCTGCGTTCTCGCCCGCTGGCTGCCTGAACCGTCACCGTCATCTGGCGACCGGCCAAATAGCCGTGGCCGGCACCGATGCCACCCCACGTGGTGTGCGAGACACTCAACCGGGCTTCCGCCTGGGGCCAGCTGCCGAGGGCGATGAGTACCCCCTCACGCTGCCGGAGACGGGCCGCGAGTTTCGCCGCGCTCGCATCGGCCACGCGTGCCTGCGGCCGGACGACGACGACGGTGAGGGCATCGACGAGCGCCCCGGTGACGGCGAGCCAGTGCTCGCCCGGACGGGGCACGAGCACCACCCGGTCCAGGTCGATGCCGAGCCCCGAGGCCGCTTCAACGCCGAAATCGGGCATCCCGATCACCCCGCACCAGGATCCCGCCTGCACCGGACCCGCCATGAGCGCCATGACGAGCGAGGCAGACCCGGCAACCGAATAACTGGCTCCCGGGCGCAGCCCACCGCCGGGCAGCAACTCGGCGAGCGCGGACAGGGTCGGCAGGGTGCGCACGTCGAGCTTCGGCGCCTGCATCTGACGGATGCGCGACTGCAACTCACGCACCCGGTCAGGGCTGACCTTGTCAGGTGCGCGGCTCACCTCGGTAGCGGGGGAGGAGAGGGATGTCAGCACCTCTCTATTATCGAACACATGTTCGATGGTGTCACGTGCTACCGACAATCTTGCTACTCGGGTGAGACCGCCTGAATCCGCCGTCCCGAGACCTTCACTGCGACGATCCGCAGCCACCGAACGGATTCACCGCTGATCCAGCGCACCCGCTCAGCGCGCAGCCGACTGAGCCGCTCAATCAATTCGAGATCCGTGATCTCCTCGGCGCGTCCGACCACCTGCACACTCCAGGCCGTCTCAGCGGACTCGTCCAAGCCGTCAATCTCGTACGCCACCCACGGCCACTCGAGCGCCGCATGAATCTTCGTGTGACCACCAGTGGGAAACGCCACACTGCCCGACTCGGCGTCATACACATGGCTCACCGGAAAAATCTCCGGCCGGCCCTGGATGACCACCCCCAGCCGGCCGACCACTGCTGCCTCCAGCAGTCGGGCGCACTCATCGCCAGAGAGGTCGACCAGCCATGTCTGCACAGTCATCGGTTCTCCTCACCTGGATGCCACGGTCATCTGGATGCCACGGCCGCGGATGCGGCGACCGGATCGAACACCGGACGCGCCGCCGGCACCACGGCCAGATCGCCGGCCCCGGCAAGCGCGATCCGGTCGTTCTCCACATCGACCGTGATCCGCCGGCCCGCGATCATCAGCCCCTCCACTCGCAGCCGATGCAACCCGGCGGGAAGCATCGGTCGCAACCAGAACCTGCCCCGGTGAGCATCGGGTTCCACGCCGAGCAGCGTCCGCAGCCACAGCAGGGGGGAGGCGGATGCCCAGGCTTGCGGCGAGCAGGATGAGGGGTACACCGCCGGCACAGCGAACTCGGCCCGGTCAAAGCCAGCGAACAGTTCCGGCATCCGACCATCGAAGGCGTCGGCGACATCCACCTGAGCCATGATCACGCGCTGTGCCTCCTCGCTGAAGCCGTAGCGGGCGAGCCCCCACGCGCAGATCGCCGTGTCGTGCGGCCACACCGAACCGTTGTGATAGCTCACCGGGTTGTATGCCACCGTGTCGGTCGACAGCGTGCGGATGCCCCAGCCGCTGAAGCTGGCATCACTGAGGAGGGTTTCCGCGACGCTGGCAGCGCGATCGGGACGGACAATGCCGGTCCACAGCGCATGCCCGATGTTCGATGCGCGCGTGGCGACCTGACGCTTCTGCCCGTCGAGGGCCAGCACATAGAACTGCCCCTCCTCGTTCCAGAAGTCCTCGTTGAAGCGCCGGTACAGCTCAGCGGCCTTGTGGATGCAGCGTTCATGCTCATCGTCTTCGCCGAGCAGGGTCGCCAGTTCGGCGCGGGCCAGGTAGGCGCCGTACACGTAGGCCTGCACCTCGCAGAGAGCGATCGGCGCGTCCGCGAGCGCGCCGTCGGCGTGCCGGATGGCATCCCACGAGTCCTTCCAGCCCTGATTGACGAGGCCCACCTCGCCGTGGCGTTGGTACTCGACGTAGCCGTCGCCATCGGCGTCGCCGTAGCGCTCGATCCACTCCATCGCCGCGTTGATCGCCGGCAGCAGGGAGTTCAACAGGTCGAGGTCGGGAGCAAATCGCTGCAACTCGGCGGCGACCATGACGAACAGCGGGGTGGCGTCCGCCGAGCCGTAGTAGAGCTGCCCGTGGCTGAAACTGCGCGATTCGGTGTCGGCGAAGCGCACCTCGTGCATGATCTTGCCCGGTTCCTCGCCCGCCGTCGGGTCCACCTTCCGCCCCTGCAGGCGCGCGAGGGTCTGCAGCACCCCGCGGGCCAGGCTCGGATCGGCGATCAGTGTCATCCACGCTGTGAGCAGCGAGTCACGGCCGAACAGCGTCATGAACCAGGGCGCACCGGCGGCAATGAGCGCCTGGTCGGGGTGCTCATCGTCGAGAATTCTCAGGGCGGCCAGATCTTCGTCGGTGCGCTGCGTCACCCGGGTGAGCTTGCTGTTGTCGCTGGAGATCTGGAACGGCTCGTGCGGTTCGTCGCGGTCCGGATGCGGCATCCCGACGATCCCGTGTGCCGGTCCGCGCGGGCCAACGACCGCACCCCCCTGCGCAACGGTGACTGACACTCGGGTGCTCCACATCGATCGCTCGCCCAGGGCGATGTGCCAGCGGGCGCCGCCGTCTTCGATGCTGGCCTGGGAATCCAGCAGGACCGCGACTTCGCGGGCATCCGAATCACCCGGCCGGGTGAACCGGATGCTTCGTTCCTCGACGCGCCGAGCACGTTCGCGCGGCATGATCCGGCTTTCCTTGACTTCGAACAGGCCGGCAAAGTCGCAGTCGACCTGCAGACCAAGGTCGAGTTCCACCGGCTGCAGGCCGTGGTTGGTGACGATGATCTCCTCATGCATGCCCATGTCGAATGAGCGCTTCCGCTGCACCACGACATCCGCGTCGGCGTGCCCATGCACCGGGCGGCCGCGGCCGACGAAGGTCACCCGGAACGGAACCGGACTGTCAACGCCGAGCACTTCGACCGGCTCGCCATCCAAGGTCAGAACCCACCGGGAAAGCACCCTCGTGTCGAGCACAAAAAGCCCCTGGGTGAGTGATGGTTGCATGTTCCCGTCGCTGTCCGAGAGCGCGAAGGACCTGCCGCTGATCAGCGTCACTCCGCCTCGAAGACCCTCGACGGCTGCGACCGGCATTGTGCCGTCGTACTGGGAGGGTGCTGAAGCCACGTTTATCCTGCCTCCCCGGACCTTTCGGACAGGGTGTCGGTTGAATGGAATCGTTCGATCGCGTCGGCGTAGGCCCGGACGTGTCGGTTCACCATGCGGTTCACCGAGAACAGCCGCAGGCAAGCGCGCCGGCAGACAGCCCGGTCGAGGGTCGCGACGCGTTCCAGGGCGGCTGCCATGTCCGCTTCGTCGGTGCACAGGAAGCCGGTCACGCCGTTTTCGATGATCTCAGGGGCGGCGCCTTCCGGGAAGGCGATCACAGGCGTTCCACAGGCCAACGCTTCGATCATCACCAATCCGAATGGCTCACGCCATCGAATCGGGTTGATCAACGCCTCGGCGCCAGCCAGCAACTCACGTTTGCGTTCCGGCCCGACCGGACCCAGATACTCGATGCCGGGCCCGAGCATCGGTTCGATCACCTCGGCGAAGTAACGGCGCTCTTCGCTCTCCCACATCTTCGCGGCGATCAGCAGGCGGCGGCCGGTCGCGCGGGCGACGTTGATCGCATGGTGCACGCCCTTCACAGGAGCGATCCTGCCGAGGAACAGCAGATACCCGCCATCCCCGTTCCCGAAGGGGTACATCGAGGCGTCGATTCCGTGGTGGATGACCGTGCGCATCGGGATTTCCGGCGCGCTTCGCCGCTGGTCGTGGGAGATCGCGATGAGGCCGATGCGGCCGACCGTCCGAGTCAGCGAGTTCCGAAGCTCGGGCTCGAGCAGGCTGTGCAAGGTCGCGAGGATCGGCAATTGCGGAAAGGATCCGGGTGGAAGCAAGGGACCGCTGGTGGTGTGGTCGTGGATAAGGTCTACGTCGCGCAGCGCCCGGTAGCCATCGCGGGCGTGCACGACTTCCGCGAAGAGTCCCGCTTCGGTTGACAGGGCTTCCGGATGCTTCCAGCGCAGTTCGACCGGACAGGTTGAGTCACCGACCGTGTACAGCACCACTTGATGGCCGCGAGCGGTGAGACCGCGCGCGAGCAGGTCGATCACCATCTCGGTGCCGCCGTAGTTCGGTGGTGGCACCGCGACCATCGGGGGAGCGATCAGGCCGATCCGCATCGGACGCTGCCCGCCGGCCCGCACGGGAATCGACTGAGTGGACTGGCCCGCCGTCTGCGGGTCTGAATCGACCATCGCCGGCTCCTCTCGGGTTTCTGAGGACAGGCGGAGTGTACCGCCGTGACTTGCGAGGAGTCCTGTGCGATCAGGCGGTGCGGGCCGGCTGTACGCGCTGGAACACGTACCGATAGCCGAGTCCGGCGATCAGTCCGCCTGCGAGCGGGGCGACGATGAACACCCAGAGTTGGAGCAGGGCATCCGGACCGCCGTAGAGGGCTGCCGCGATCGACCGTTGTGGGTTCACCGAGGTGTTGCTGATCGGAATACTGACCAGGTGAATCAGGGCGAGGGTCAAACCGATCGCGAGGGGTGCGAACCCAGGTGTCGAGCGAACTCCGGTCGAGCCGAGGATCACCCAGAGGAAGACCGCGGTGAGCAGCACCTCGGCGATGATGACCGACAGCAGGTTGAATCCGCCGGGGGAGCGGTCGTCGTAGCCGTTGGAGGCGAATCCGGCCTCCATCGCATCGGAGAGGAAGCCGTTTGGTCCGCCGGCAGCGATCGCCACGAGCAGGGTGCTCGCAAGTGCCCCGCCCACGATCTGGGCCACCCAGTATCCGATGACGTCGCGCCATGGCATCCGTCCGGCCATCGCAACACCCAGGGTGACGGCGGGATTGAAATGCCCGCCCGAGACGTTGCCGACTGCGTAAGCGCCGACGACGACCGTGAGTCCGAAGGCCAGCGAGACCCCGAGGAAACCGACTCCGGTATCGGGGAAGGTCGCGGCGAAGATCGCGGTGCCGACGCCGCCGAGGACGAGCAGGAAGCTGCCGAATGCTTCGGCGGCGAGACGGTCGAATGTGGACGGGGTCTCCGGTGTCGTGGCCATGACATCCCACTTCCTCGTGAGCTTCGAGCCGACTCGGGCCGAGCGGCCTCTCGCGTGAAGGATATTCCCGGATCGGGGCGTTCAGGGAGTGTTCAGTTTGCGAGCGTTAAACGCAGCGAGCGGCGGGAGCCGGTTCATCCGACTCCCGCCGCTCGAGAAAACGCTGCAACTTAGAGGTTGTTGCGGCGACCGCTCATCGAACGGATCAACCATGCGATCACCGCCAGGATCAGCAGGACCAGTCCAACCCAGAGCAGGAAGTTCAGGGACTGAACGAATCCGCCCGTGAACAGCAGGATTACAGCGATCACGGCGACGACGATGAAGAGGATATTCATGGTGTTCCCTTCGGTCTCGGGGCCTTGTCCCCCGGAAGAGGGGCCCCATGATGGAAACTCAACGTACCCCGACTCGCGAGACTCGCCAAGTTTTTCACTCAGGCGGCGTGGTGCTCGATCAGCCAGGTAGCCATTTGCCGAGCGCGCGGCGCGGCTTGCGGATCACCCATCGTCGCGGTGATGATCGACCCCTTCATGAGGATCTGGAAGGCATGCGCAAACTCGCTCGAGTCGCGTAGGCCGGCGTCGGTGGCGATCTCGGCCACGAGGGCCCGCACATGGTTCAGGTGGGCGATGCTTGCCTTTCCCAATGGGTGCGTTGGCCCCATTTCGAGCAGCACGTTCACGAAGGAGTCGCCCTCGAAGTCATCGCGGGAGAACCACTCGTCGAACAGGTCGAAGATGGCGAGGAGTTGGTCTCGTGGCTGCTGTTCGCGCTCGCGGGCGGCGTCGATGATTCGCTCGCCTGTCCAGACCTGTTCTCGACGGTTCAGGAACTCGGTGACCAGTTCATCTTTCGACGCGAATTGGCGGTAGAAGGTCGCGATGGCCACGCCGGAACGACGGATGATTTCGTCAACGCTGACGTCCCGAATGCCCCGCCGCGAGAAGAGGTCGTAAGCAGCCTCAAGAATCCGTTCGCGGGCGCTCGGTTTCTTTTGATCACTCATGGTTGCTTCACAGTACCCCGCCGATATCTACTTGACATCGAAGGTGAAATACCCCTGAATAGGGGTAGAGATAACGTTCTCTTTCCCGCGTGACGAAAGGCAGGACCCAATGCTGGATACCGCAGCGCCCACGACGGCACCCGACACTTTCGCAAACCCAAGCGACGCCGTCGGTACCATCTCCCGCCCCCTGACAGCACCCCACAACAAGCAAGACCTGTTGGTGCTGCCCATCTCTGACCGCGAATGGCGAGTCACTGACCGCCGGGTTGCACCCGACAATGCTCATTCCGTGCTGGGGGTCATCGAACGCAAGAGCAACGACCTTTTCGAAGTCCTTCAGCTGGCTCCAAGCCTCGCCTGGCGCTGGTTCCCAAGCCTGGACGAGGCAACTGATTCGTTCGTTCGGATTTCTCGACGGTAAGGGTTTCGATCATGGTTCAGACCACTGCACGCACAGCCCGCGCAACCGGCTCAACCATGGAGGTGACCGACGACACTCTCGGTGATTACCTCCGTCAGATCGGAAGGCTTCCACTTCTCGCCGCTGAAGAGGAAACCGAACTGGCCCGACAGATCGAAGTTGGCGTCCTCGCCGCCGAGGCGATGGAGAAAACGCCGGCCGACTCCCCGCTCTATCGAGAACTGGCGCAGCTGGTGCACGAGGGCGAGGCGGCGCATGCTCGCTTCGTTCGTTCCAACCTGCGTCTGGTCGTCAGCGTCGCTCGACGGTATGTGGGCCGCGGAATGCCTTTCATGGACTTGATCCAGGAGGGCAACATCGGCCTCGACCGCGCGGTGCAGAAGTTCGACTTCACGCAGGGCTACAAGTTCTCGACGTACGCCATGTGGTGGATTCGGCGGGCAATCACTCGCTGCCTCTACGACTCCGCCCGCCTGGTCCGGGTACCCGTGCACACGGAGGAGCGGATTTCGGCAATGCGAGCCGCTGCGCGGGCCTTCGAAACCGACCATGGCCGTCAGCCGACTGTCGCCGAGCTCTCCGAGGAGACCGGTTTCAGCGAGGCGCACGTGCGTCTCTACCTGGACGCCGACCGAGACCCGGTGTCGCTGCACACGCCGATCGGCGACGATGACGCTGAACTGGGTGACCTCATCGAGGACGGTGACAGCTCGCAGCTCGTCGACATCGTCGCTGCGCGACGACGTCATGACACGTTGTACGCCCGGATCGAGTCGCTGCCCCCTCGGGAGGCGGAGATCGTGAAGCTGCACTTCGGGCTCACCGCCGATGCACCGATGACCTTCGAACAGTTGGGACGCCGTTTCGGTGTTTCCCGTGAGCGGATCCGCCAGCTCGAGCAGCAGGCGCTGCGTCGTCTGCGCTGCGCCGAACTGGGCGAATGACTAGTAATAAGGAGTAACTGAACGTGGATGCATCTCAGAAACTGTCCGACAACCTGCAGGCCGTGCTGGTCGACCTGATCGAACTGCACTTGCAGGGCAAGCAGGCCCACTGGAATATCGTCGGCACCAACTTCCGCGACCTGCACCTGCAGCTGGACGAGATTGTCGACGCGGCCCGTGAGTTCGCCGACGACATCGCCGAGCGGATGCGGGCGCTGAACGCGACCCCGGACGGGCGGTCCAGCGTCGTGGCGAAGTCGACCACGCTGCCGGCATTCGACGCGGGCGAGATCGACACCGCCGACGCGGTTGAGGCGATCACCGACCGGTTGAATGCAGTCGTCGCGACAGCGCGGAAGGTGCACGATCCGGTGGACGAGGAGGATCCGACATCCGCCGACCTGCTGCACGCGATCCTGGAGCGTCTGGAGCAGCTCGCCTGGATGGTGAGCGCCGAGAACCGGTCGCCGCGTCAGACGAAGGCGAAGACTCCGGCGAAGCCCAAGTCCAAGGCTTCCTAGGAGCGAGACGAAGGGGACGGATCCGTCAGGGTCCGTCCCCTTCACTGTGCGCGGGGGAGTCGGACATACTGGGCGGATGTCCGCCCCTGCCGAAGGATCCGTTGACGAGTTCGTCGCATCGCTTGATCATGAGCTTCCGGATGTCGTCGACCTTGTTCGAACGTCCATCAAGTCGGCGGTTCCGCAGGTCTCCGAGAGCATCAAGTGGAAGGCGCCGAACTTCGCGCTGAGCGACGACTTCGCCACGCTCAATCTCCGCCGGCCCGACGCCGTCCAGGTGATCCTGCACACGGGTGGGAAGCCGAAGCCAGATCATCCGATGACCCCGCGTCACTGCTGCGCTGGGCAGACAACAATCGTGCGATCGTCACCTTCACCAGCCGGTCTGAAGCGCTCGCGGCGCAGCCCGCGTTCGTCGCCATCGTGCGGGACTGGGTGAGCCAGCTGCAGCCCTAGAACGCTTGCGGGCACGGTTTGGGCTGGACGCGCCGGCGACTATGACAGGGTTATTTCATGGAAGCCGGCCAAATTTTCGCTCTCGTCTGGGGCGTTATCGCCATTGTCTTCGGCGGAGTGTTGCTCGCGATGAGGCACAAGATTGCCCAGGTCGCCAAGGCGGAGCGGGAGCGCAACGGTACCAGGCTTGGTCGGCGCAGTCAGACTCCGCTTGCCCTCGGCATCGTCGGCACGCTCTTCCTGCTCGTCGGACTTGCCGTGTCGGTCAGCCTTTTCACCGTGATGGTGAGCTGAGCGCTTCGCCCGCTAATGTTCTAGCGTGAAGAACCGTCGTTTCTCCGGTGCTGCCGCTGTCGCCGCGTCAGTGACGCCCCGACGGGCGTTCTGGATGGGCGTGGTGCTCGTCATCTCGAGCGCCACGCTGCAGGTCGGGCTGCTTCCTGCCCTGTTCGCGATCGGCGGGCAGGAGTTGGCCGCAACCGACCTGGCGTGGGCGATCATGACTGCCTGCAGCACGGTGGTGCTGCCGCTTGGGGCAGCCCTGGTGGTGCTGTCGTTCGTCGGCGGCGCGCTTGAGGCGGTGCCCGCAGCAGTTGCCGATCCGGATGACCCCGCCTGGCCGAAGCGCCTCAGCCCGCGAGCCGCAGCCTGGACCGGGTGCACCTTCGTCGTGCTCGGTCTGGCGCTTCGGACGGCGCTGCCGGGGTGGCAGATGGCGACCGCCGCACCGTCCGACAGCCTGCTCCCGCATGTTCTTGCGTACGTGGTGTATCCGATAGCCGTCGTGCTCGTGCCCATCGGGATCCTGCTGATGCCGGCGGCGTGGGTGTTGAGCATGATCGAGTCACGGCGAGCGGCGGCCGCTCGCGTCGACTGATCTCGGTTGGTCTTTCTCGCTGATTCCTCAGCGCGCAGGGATGGCGGCGACCGCTTCGATCTCGACCAAGGCACCCGGCCGCGCCGGCGTCACGGCAAGCACGGTAATCGCGGTGCGGCGATCGCCCCATACCTTCCACGCTGCGGAATACCCGACGGCCGGATCCTCTCCGGCGGCGAGATAGATCGTCAGCTTGGCGACGTGGTCAGCATCAGTGCCGGCCTCGGCGAGCACGGCGAGCAGGTTGCGCATGGCCTGCTCGGTTTGTGCTTCAAGCCCGCCGAGCAACTCGCCGGAGCTGTCGGCGCCGTTCTGGCCGCCGACATACAGTGTCGGCCCGGCAGGCACGATCATGCCCTGTGTGAACGCAGGATTACTGTGCAGCTGGGGCGGGTCGACTGGTATGAGTTGAGTGGTCATGGTGGCATCCTTTCCATCGGATGCTCCCGAGTATCGCGCTGACCACTGACGCTGAGCCAAGGCACTGGTGGTCGAGTATGCCGAGTGTGCGCCTACGAAAAAAGAATAGATTTCGCGGCCGAAGGCTATGGTGAGGCATGGATGCTTCCGACGCACCGAGCGGATCCCGCAAGCTCACCGTCTTCGCGCTGATCTGGAGCGCAACGTTGTTGGCCGGCGGCTTGATCCTGAGCCTGCTCACCGGCGAGTGGATCGCACTTCTCCTGGCTAGTGGGCTCGCGATTCTCCCTGTCGGTGTGTTCCGGCGTCGCCCGCGCTGATGCCAGGCAGGGTCGACGAGCAACGCGCTTCCCGAGTGAGCCACAACCGTGGAGGTCGTCGACATGGTTCGACTCGTGGCGACGAAGACGCCGTCGGCGACTGGGGCGAGTTCGCTCATCACACTCCGACCATGTGGGTTTCATCATTGCATCGGCGCCGAGTTTCGGACCGATGCGACGACATCGAGGATCGCCTCGGTGACGGCGGCGGCGTGTTCCTCGTTCAAGAGCAGTGATGGGTGGGTGGCCCCGTCGACGACTTGGTGCACGCTGTTTGTCGACAATGCGGCCAGGGCGTCCTGCTTCTCGGACCAGCCGGGGGAATTGCCGATGTCGGCCGTCAGGACAGCCAAGGGCTTGTCGTCGAAGTCGCTGAGCGATCCTGCTTGCGCAATGGCAGCGTTCGCCTGAACGTACTCGTCGATGGTGCTGCTGATCTGGCTCGCGTGTGCAGCGTTGGCGCGCGACTCGTCCCGGGAGTGCGGCGGCAGGCTGTCATAGTCGGACAGCGCGTACAGCCGGGCCAGACCAAGTCGAGCCGAGGTTGAGATCAGTGCCGACGCTCGGCTCAGGATGTCGTAGGTGTCTTCGTCGGACGATGGCGCCACCGGGTTCACGGCGGATGCCGGGGCGGTCGAGTCCACGAGCACCATTCCGGCGACTTCGTCGGGATACTGGTCGGCGAAGATGAGTGCGTAGAGACCCCCGAAGGAATGGCCTGCCACGACATACGGTCCTGGCACGTTCCCGCGTTGCAGCAAGGTGTGAAGGTCGGTCGCGATCTGCATGCCGTCCTGCGGCGTCTCGGCGGGCTCACTCCAGCCTCGCCCGGCTCGGTCATAGACGCAGACCCTGGTCTCGGCGGCGACAGCCGGGGAGATCCACCCGAGATCGGAAGACGACAACCCTGCACCCGGCTCGAGCACGACAGTGGGGCTCCCTGAGCCGGTGCAGTTCAGGTGCAGGCTGTGTCCGCCGACGTCGATCAGCTGGCCGGGCATTGGGTAGGTCCCAGCATCGACCGCTCGTTGCACGGTCTCGTAGCCGCCCCCGATCGAGGCGAGAGCAAGCATCCCGAGCACCGGATAGATCAGCCAGCGTCCGCTCCGGCTGCGAAGCTGGCGACGGGCGCGAATGAACATCCAGATCGCCAGGGCGAGCAAGACGGGTGGCCAAATCCAGCTGAGGACCTCCAACGCCGGGGAGCCGAACACCAGCAGAAGCAGCCCACTGATTCCCATGAACAGCGCGGGAGCAATGGCCCATCGCTGCGGCTGGTCGGTGAAGCGCACGGAGAGCACGGCCAACATCGCCCAGCCCAGTGCGAATCCGCACAGCATGGCCCCGATCATGTGGCTCTCGTCGGACGGGATGAAGGGGGCGGCGGCAAGGAGCACGGCAGCAATGAGTCCGGCGAAAAGCGAGCCGGCCACGATCCAGCCGATCCGTCCGCGGGGCACCGCATCGGCCCGGGCCGGATGGTCCTCGCCCCTGTCCTCGGGTGCGGTGGGGGCAGTAGCCACGAGCGACTCGCTTCCCTGCACAGCGGCCACCCAAGTACCGTCGTCTGCACGTGGGGCGTGTGCATTCAGTCCGACACTACGACACCGTTACTCGTTTGAATCCGCCCAAATCGAGCTCAGCGCGTGCGGTAGTTCATGCCCACGTGACCGCTCGGATGCGCCACCACGTGATCGAGGGCGAGGCGCCGTTCGCCGAGCTTCGCCGGCGTGAACGACCGACCCTCGCCGATGAGCACGGGCACGACGCGCAGGCGGAGCTCGTCGACGATCCCGGCTTCGAGCAGCGCATCCGCGAGTGTGAGACTGCCCCACACGATGATCGCGCCGTAGCGCTCCTTCAGCGCGGCGGCCGCTTCGGCCCCATCGCCGCGGAGAACTTCGACCTCGCCATCGCCCCACGGAGCATCGGTCAACGTGTTCGAGACAACGAACTTCGGCAGTCGGTTGATCGGCTCGGCCACGCGCTCCACCTGGGGGTCGGCATACGGCCAGTACCCCGCGAACATCCGGATCGCGTCGACCCACTCGAGAAACGCGAGTTGGTCGGCGTCGTTCGAGTCGACCTCGTCGACGGCTTCGAAGAACCCGATGCCGCCGTCGAGGTCGGCCGCGTAGCCGTCGACGCTGACGATCTGCTCGACGATCAGACGGCCCATCACGCGCTCCCGTCGGAAACGCGGGTGATGGTGAACTGCTTGTTGCCGGCTTCGGTCTGTCCAGGCATCCGTCTGTCCCTTCAATTCGCGGAGTCGCTCATCGACCGGCTAGAGGCCTCTATGTTTCCTGAAGCTATGCCGAGGTGAGCGGGTCGTCAACCTCGGCTGAGGCGCAGTGCCGACCCTCGGAGGATCATGGGTCCAGGGTCGTGCGTCAGGAGGCTTCCCAATGACAGCGGAACAGCCCGAAAGCCCGGGCGCCACCCGGTCAGCGCAGGACGGCGGGGAGAAACGTCGCTCGGCGATACGCTCGGCCAGGTCCTGGGTAGAGACACGGTTGCGTACAACCGCGGTCGGCCGTTTCATCATGCGCATCGCCAACGCCCTCATCGCGATCGAAGTGTTCGATCGGGCGATGACTCTAGCGGCGCAAGCATTCATCTCGATACTCCCGCTCGTCATTGCGGTTGCAGCGTTGCGGCGCGGCGACGCGGAACCGATCGGCCGGGGTCTGTCCAACTATCTGGGGCTGAGCGACTCCGCGGCCACCGCCCTGGAGAGGATTGTTCCCGCATCCTCCGACGTTTTCAGTGCCCTGGGGTGGTTCGGCGTCCTGCTCCTCGTGGTTTCAGCCACGGCATTCTCGCGGGCACTCGAGCGGTTCTACGCGCGCGTGTGGTCCAAACCCAAGCTCGGTTTCCGCGCCGCCTGGCGGTTGTTCGCAGTTCTCGCGGCCATCCTCCTCGGAGTGGTCGTGCTGCAGCTCACCCGTTCTATCCTGCGGTCGGAACCATCTTTCGTCCCGCTCAGGGGCATCATCGAGTTCATGCTCTGGGCCGCGGTGTGGCTGATCGTCGGATGGATCGTCCTCAACCGGACCGTCAGCTTCCGGTTGTTGTTGCCAGGTGCCGTTCTCTGCGGCATTGGGCTTGCGATCGCGGGCGGAGTGGGGCGGATCTACCTTCCGATCGCCCTGACCTCGTCTGCGGCCCAGTTTGGCGCGCTCGGCATCACCATCGCCTATGTCGGATGGCTCTTCGTGCTGATGTCGGTCGTCGTCGTCGCGGTGACCATCGGTCAGGTTCTCACCATGGATTACGGCGTTCTGAACCGAGTGCAGCCTCGAGGTCGTAACTAAGATTTTTCGTCGAAGGTGCTTCCGGGTGAGCCGTTGGCTGTTGTACATTCTCATCTGTGAGAACGCTGAAAGCGTTCCGATCTCCGATATCGGAGCTCGCGTACTCGATCCCGAAAGAGGCACCCAGCCATGCTTCGCTCCAACCGCAACGCGCTGATCGCGTTTTTCTCCCTCACATTCGTTCTCTCGTGGGGGGTATGGGCAACTGGGCTCGCTTTCCAGAACGGGCTGCTCGACTGGAAGCTTCCGGGCGACCCACTGTCGTATCTGGCAATCACGGTCGCAGCCGTTTTGATCACCGCGCTGTCGGCTGGGGCGGCAGGACTGCGGAGCCTCTTCGGCCGGATGATCATCTGGCGGGTGCACGTCAAGTGGTATCTCGCCGCGCTGCTCATTCCCGGCGTCCCCGCCCTGGTCGCGATTGGAATTCACTTCGCAGCCGGAGGCGAACATGACATGGGGGCGCTGATTCCGCTGTCGGCGGTGGCGCCACTGCTGCTCACCCAGATCCTCTTGCACCTGCTCACCGAAGAGCTCGGCTGGCGAGGCTTCGCGCTTCCTCGCCTGCGCACGCGTTTCGGCCCCCTTGCTGCAAGCCTTGTCCTCGGACCCATCTGGGCAGCGTGGCACATCCCATTGTTCCTTCTGGCCGGCAGCAGGCAGAGCTACCCCTTCATCGGTTTCGTCATCCTCGCCATCTCCATCACCGTGATCATGACGTGGATCTTCGACCGCACTCGAGGGAGCGTGCTGATTGCCGCAATTTTTCACGCCGCGATGAATACCTGGTGGGCCGCAACGAACGCGCTCTGGGGTGCCGAGTCATTGTTTTGGATCCTCGTCACTCTCACGGCGATCACGGCCGTGGCCGTTGCGATCTTGCAGCATAAGGACTCAACAACCACGTCGGTGCGCCAACTCACCGGCACTGCTGCTGCGGAAATGTGAATGGAGGAGCGGGCGAGCTCCAGAGCCTCCTTGCTGGGAAGCGTCCAGGAAATGGAGAAGGCCGGATCTCGAAGGATCCGGCCCACTGTCTCAACACCTAGCTGCCGATCACGGTGCGCGCCTCCGCCGTCACGGTTAGCGGTGAGATCTCGGCTCGCGCGGCCGGATTCGGTAGCCCGACGGTGACCGTTCGACGCAATTGCACACGAGTCAAGGCAATTTGGTAGCCAGCCATGGTCATCATCCAGATCGCATGAAGCTCGATCGGCCCGCCTGTGGCCAGCGAGAAGCTGGAAGGCGGCGGCCAGCGTCACCAGCCGCCCGACAAGGGCGGCTGAGCGGCAGACTCGCTCCGCATGCTGCGGGGCTGGCTGGAAAAATCTCGTCTCGTTGGGTGGTTGCTCACGCGGTTGAGGTGATGCCGCGCCCAAAGGTGAAGGCACGGATGATCTGCACCACGCCGAGGGCGATCAATGTGACACCCGCCAGCAGGAAAAGCAGCTGCGCTCCCCATACCGGCGCGAACAGCAAAGCGATGCCGGCGATGATGCTCACGATCGCGAAGAAGATTGCCCAGCCTTTCGATGGGGCATCGCCGAGCTGTACGAGGGTCGCCGCACCCTCGACGATCCACAGAATGCCGATCAAGATGCCGAGGAAGACGGCGAGAAATGCCACCGTGCCCGACAGGTTGGCGAACGCCAGGCCCGCGCCGATCAGGAAGAGGACACCGAGGATGATATCGAGCGCCCTGGCCCCACCCGAGATACCCCGAGAGAAGACACCGATGCCCACGTAAACCAGACCCGCGAAGACGAAATAGATGCCCAGCAGCACGGCGATCGTCGTGGCGGTCGCCTGCGGTTGGAACGTGATCAAGAGGCCGATGATGAGGGCGACAGCCCCACCCACGCCAAGAGCGACACGGATATTGGTCACGGCGGACTTGGTGAGCTCAGCAGAGTCGAGCGAGAACCCGCCGAGAGCTGAACCGGATGATGTTGACATCTGATACCTCCTGCAGCAAATGGGTGATTGATTCTGCCGGGCCCGGCGAATTTCACGCCGTTAGCGCTCAGCAGGTGCTCTCGACGGCATCGTCCAGCGCCCTCAGGGACGCACCCAGCGCCTGAACGGCTGTGCCGACGTCGGCGATCGCCTGCGCCGATGGCGATGTCGTTGCCGCGTTGACGCTGGAGCCGACAGAGGCGGCGGCCTGCTCGACGGCGTCGATCTCGGTGTCGTACTCATCCTTGGCGTCGTCCTTGACCTTGCCCAGATCCGACTGCACTTGCGTGAGTTTGTCCTGCAACTCCGCCAACGCGCCCTGGTCGAGGTCAACGGTCGTCACGTCCTCGACTGATGCCTTGAGCGAGTCCACCGCTGAACACACCGCGGCCGGTTCATCCTGGGCGGGCGGTTCGTCCTGGGCACATCCAGCGGTGATTGTTGCCAGCAGGAGGGCTCCACCCGCCAGAAAGAGGGCAGTAGCCCGATTCGTCATGGCAGCAACGGTACGCGCGCTGCGTCCGGCGGCATCATCCTGAGCAGGTGATCCGGGTATGGCGGATGGCTGCCACCAGAAACGGAAAAGGCCGGACCCCGAAGGATCCGGCCCACTGTCTCAACACAGTTCCGCGGAATGAATTTCCAGTGGGACGTTCGGAATATTCATTCAGGCCCGGAACTGCAGGGGAGTCGGATGCTTCCCCCGGAGGGCATTCCACGCATTAACTCTTGAAATTCCACGTGTCACCGAAGTTGTCCCGCCGCTATGGCCAACTTGCACCGTGCACGGAAGAACCCCCGACCATTGGCCAGGGGTTCATGCACTGTCTCAACCAGTACCCGCCAGCCGAGGCTGGAAGTCTGAAAGCAAGCATACGCGAGGGATCGAGCGATCAAGTTAGACCGAACTATGGTTGCGCTAAGGAATCGACAGGGTTGGTTCAGCCGCGCGGTCATGCCGCAGTCCGCCCCGCGCACATGCGAAACTGACTTTCATGTCTGGTGTCCTGTGGTCCCAAGGGGACAGCGAGGACGCTCTGCAATTCTGGCCCGAACTGGGCGAAGGTCAGGCAATAACGCCCAGAGGGTCAACAGGGGCGTTGCGGACGAACGGCGACCGGTGTGGCTTGACTGGATTGATGGGGACGACATCGATAGCGGGCCGCCGGTGGTACGAGAGACGGTAACAGCCTGACTCCCTCCGAAAGGTCACCACCGCAATGTCAGGGCGGGCGCGCCTCCGATAGAAGTGGAGTGCATCGGCTGCAGAGCGATGAGGCGGACTCACACTCGAAAGTGGGCGTACTGTTCAAACCTCTGCCACGGCTTAATCAAAGAAGCGCGAGCGCTCATGCATTGCATCGGGTGTGGAGTCACCAGCCCGATGCGGCCGCCTCTATTTGCGATTCCCGAGGATCGCGTCGCTCTCGACCGCGCTCGCACCGATTTTGTCAACGATCACACTCCATGTCGGCGCACGTGGCTCGACGAGCGGGAGCGTAGCTTGGAATGCCGGTGCGATCCGTGCCGGGCTGAACGGGGCGAGACTCTCGAAGCCCGCCGAGTTGGGCGCAAGTCAAAGCCGGCGCCTTCTGCCCGATCGAGATCTTATCAACGACATCGCGACGAGGTGTTGTTACGGGATGACTTCACATGCGGTATCTGTGGAATTGAGTTAGACGTCGACCACGAGAAATCCCACTTTGACGAAATGGCGCCTGCACTCGATCACATTCTCCCGGACTGGGCTGGCGGCGGCGATGAGATCGATTATCTCCAAGCCTCGCACCAGTGGTGCAACGGAGCCCGCGTGAATGTGTTGACTTGGGAGAGTGATGAAGTCATCCGCGCCGAAGCATGGCGACGTTCGCCGATCGGATTGATGATCAGAGACGGCTATCACCACGATGAGTGTCTTGGGGGCGTCAGGCCCAGATTGCCAATCTCAAAGTCCCGCGAGATCTCGATCCGGTGATGTCGCGTCTGAAAGATAGGGAGTGAGCCGGCGAACCAATCGGTGTCACCACGGACGGTGAGTTCGTGAGCGTCCAAGCTCCTGGGAGTAGCCCCACGAAGGGTGAGCGGCGATCCGTGGTGCCGCCGAAAGAACGCGACCGTTTTTCATCGAAAGACCGAAAGCGCTGCGCGCAAGATAACCCCGATGCCGCTGTCGCCTACGGCGGCGATCACTCCGACGAGAAGCAAGCCCCTCACAACGAGAACGGTGATGAGCCGTGCGGTGGCCCCCCAGCCATCTCGCACTGCTTCCGCAATACAGAACCACATCCCTGACTTGGGTCCACCCGCAGGCTTCCGGCGTTCTGCTGCCATGGCCGGTCACCTCCTTGGTTTCTGCCTCGCGCACGTCCTCTTTTTGACCGCTCTGTCGGCCAGTAATCCACAGAAAGGCAGGGCTGTCCACTATGCTGAGAAGACGCTTCAACCAGCCAGACACCATCACGGAAGATAACGATTTGAGACGGGAGATCTGGCCGGTTAAAACGCTCAGAATCATCCGATACAACCGAGGGCTTCTCCGTGGTCGACACCGTCAACTTCACCCGCCCGCCGACATCGAAGGAGCGGTTAAAACTGGAGGCTCGTCTCCAACGGCTTGATCGACCGGAACACGTCGCTCGGATCGATCGGGTCTACGGGGCTATGCCGGGCAAGCTTCCATCCACCGGTCTCGTCGTCCGCTCGGGCTTCTCGTACCGAGAAGCGGGCATCGATCTTGACGCGTCAGATCGCAGGGCCCCGCCTCACAGCCTCAGGCCACCAGCTACACGACTGATCACGAGCCGCGGAGCGGCTCTCCGCTTTGCCCTGACACTTCTCGCCCTTGTGCAGACGAAGCGTAAACCAGGCGCGAAAGCGCGACTAAGTGAATTGGGTTTCGAGGTAGGAGGCGACTCAAGAACACTCGGACTGGCTGACCTGATTGCCACTGACGCAGCCGACAGCAACCGGGGCGGAGTGTACTTAACAGCACGGGACAAGCGTGCCCGCAGTGTTCGAAGCGCTCTCTCTGCCCTGGCCGAAGCGGGACTCGTCGCAATCCCTGGCGAACCTGGCGTGCGCGACCGTTTGAAAAACTTCGTTCTTCTAAACGAGTGCGGCGTCGAAGCCGTCGGAGAAGCGGAAGAATATTACGTGCCCAGGCGTGGCGAGGCGACATTCACAATGCCTGCCGGGTTCGTTTCGAACGGCTGGTTGCATGTCCTCGAAGATTCAGAGATCGCGCTCCTTCTGATGGTGGCGTGCCAGAAGGGTGGGTGGCCCGAGAACGGGCTACTTGTGGTCCCCGCTGACGTCCGACTGAGACACTACGGAATCCATCGTGACGCCTACTCATCGGCGCGGAAGGTGCTGGAATGGTGTGGCCTGTTGAAAGTCGAAGAGGTGGCGCGGCACCGCGATGGCAGAGCAGAGAACGCCGAACTTCGGGTCCACAGGCTCGGACTCCTTCCAAGCGGATTCGAAGAGCCAGCGGTTCTGACGACGATCGACGCGCTGACCCATCAAGTCGCCCGCAGCTAGAGTCCCGCGCAACTCGGGCAAGCGTCGCGTGGCAATAGACAGTCTTGGACACGGAAGCAAGTGGCTTCCAAGCCGAACGCGTGCGCGTTCACCGCGCGCGACCCGGCGTTAGACATTCTGGCGAGGGAGCCTTGGGTGGTTCGGAAGCTGCAGTCTCAGGCTTGGGCGCCGACCACGTATGGCGTGTTCGTCTCTTCGCATGAGCACATGCCGTACTTTGAGTGGATGGACGAGATTCGCGACGCCTACGCTGAGCTACTCGTCGCATCCGGGTTTACGGATCGTGCGCATTTGATTCCCGCGAAAACGCTCACCACTGGCGCCAAGCAGTTCTAAGAGGCGGACAGAGACATGAACGACGGCAAGCCCATCGACAATCGCCAGCAACTGCTGGCGGTGTGCATGGTGCCGCGTGGCGTCGAAGCGCGCGACGACGCTCTCGATCGGTGCCTCACTCTATTGGACGACATTCGATCAGCCGTTCTCGCGGCGCAAGGCGGTGATAAGCGTGTTCTGTTCGCGGTCAGCCTCGTCGCGGAGGGCGCGAGCGCGCTGGTGACCGGAGTGCGTACCTTGCTGCCCGACAACGTGTACGCTGCAAGCGCTTTGGTGCGCCAGCTCGTGGAAGTCGAGTACCTCGCTTGGGCATGCGGGTATGACGAGGCCGAGACCCTTGACTGGATCAGTTCCGACCGCGATACGCGGCGGAGGCGCTGGCAGCCGCGGCACTTACGGCAACGCGCGGGCGACCGCTTCGACGCGGACGATTACAGTGACCATTGTGAGGCCGGCGGCCACCCGACTCCGGTTGGCATCATGACTTTGAACGGCCCGACCATTTCTCAGCCGGAGTTGATCGGAATGGCCGGAGTGCAGAGTTACGAGCTGGTTCTGCACACCGTCGCGACGTGCGACTACCTCAGTCATGCGATCCCCGAAGCGGTCTCTCAGGCTAAGGACCTACGTGATCGCGCCCACGCGATCGGCGCAGACTGGCGCACAAATGATCCAGCGGCATTGTTCACCACCACCGGAGGCGACGCGGACCAGGAGGCAACACTGCTAGTCGCGATCGCCGAGGGGATAGTGGAGTTGACCGAGCGGGCGGCGGAATGGCGGGGCGGCGAGCTGTGTTAGCTGGCGCGAAGCGAGCGAACTGTCACAGTCACGCTCATGTCCCGTCTTCGGGTCTGACGGAATCGCGCTGACGGGCGCGATTAGCCCCACTGGAATAGCGAAAAGATCCCTCCGAGCGCACCGAAGAGTAGCCCCGCTCCCACGAGGAACAGGTCGCGCTTCACCTGTTTCCATCTGTGAGCGGGTCTTCGGGCGGATTCCGCGGCGGCGCGCGATATATCGGCCACGCGAATTGTCCTGGTGAATCCCGCGGACCCGACCGCAATCCGCGGTCCTTGATCGTCACTGCTCTGAAGCGATCCTGTGTACTCAGCGCGAGCAGCGAGGGCGAGACGGATAAGCCCGGCAATGGGCAAAACCGCCGAAAGGGAATAGAAGGCGATGATGAGCAAAGTCATGCGGCGACCATAGCGACTGCAGGGGTATGGTCGGCGCCCGTCATCGCTCGCTTGCTCGTGTCGTTGGACTCGACCGGAGAACTGCCCCTCCTTCCTCAGTCGCTGCGTTGCCCGCAGCTGCCGACTCAGTGACGTGGCGCACGCGCATGGCATCGACGATCGGCGTTGTGTTCGCGATGTCGAGCTCAGCCACGTGAGCGGAGCCAGCCGGTCCGCTACTGGAGTGGTCCGCTCTCACCACATTGGGAGGCCATCCCTCCACTCATGACCGAGCGGAAGCCCCACTCGGCCCTCCAGTGCGAGGTCTCGAAAGTGAGGTGGCAAGAGAACGGGAGCGTTGCCTTGATCTGTCTCCAGCAGATCCCAGCGACCTTCGTACTGCTCGAAAGTGGCGAGACGGACACGGGATCGCTCCACTGGAGCGTTGCGTTTGCCAGGCTCAATCCCGGGTGAGGTCAGCCAGTCCGTGTGCTCAATCCACGCGGCAGCAGCGACATGGACCCGAGGCACCACGAAGCTGCGCGGTGGCAGCGTATCGTCATCCGGTACCGCGACCATCACGAAGTACTCGCGCTGGTGGGCGCTTCGCTTCTGCGACTTTTCTCCCAAGGGCCAGCTGATCGATTCCATCCGAGCGCCCCGAGCCGTCTTAACCTGCACCTCGACAAGCACCCGCTTCGTTCCAGTGGTGAGCACGCCCAGGATGTCCGTTCGCTCCAACCCGTCCCGGGTGAGCGCCGGCGCCCACCCTCGCCGCGCCATCTCAGCGGCGACGTGATGTTCGCCAATGGTCTTCGCCTGTTTCGTGTCGCGCATGATCTGGAGCCTATCGATGCACTCCCGTCACCGTGTCGAGCTGCGCGACGTTGATCTCATCGTCAAGGATTTGCCGCGCAAGCAGGCGCTGCTCCGAAGAACGACTCCAGTCTGATCACGGAGCCAATTGTCGCAGGGCTCCTTGTCCCGCTGAGATGGCAAAGCGCCCCGTTGCCATGGCCGTCTAGATTGTCGGCCCGTGTCCGGCGCTCCCACTACCTGATCCCGCCATGCGACTCGCGTGGCGCCGTCGATAGTTCTCGCTCAACTGGAGTTCTGGATCGATCTCTAGCAGCTGAGCACTCTGCCGCAGCGCGGTGCGGTGCTGCTTGTCCCGCGTCAGGTATGAGTACGCGCGTCCTGCCCAAACCATCGAGGCAGCAGTAAAAAAAAGGAGCGTGTCGTTCGGATGCGCCGCTTGAGGCACGGCTCGAAACGACGGCACCTGATGGTTCGGCGCCATCGGATGGAGGTAGAGGTCCACCACATCGATGCTGGCGTGACTGTGGGCGGACAAGAGGCGGTAGTGGATGTATGCGTCTTGACCGCCGGGTGCGAGGTCGAGACATAGCTGATAAAACCGTTGGGCGTTGTCTCGCGTGTCCTTGAACAGCTCAGGATCGGCGTCCGCGATCTGATCTGCACCCGTGCGGAAGATATCCGACAGAGCCTTCAACGATTCCTTCTTCAACGCTAGGCGGATCCGAGAGTGCTCATGAAGGAACGCCTTAATCCCGTGGTCGCCTTTGCTCTGCACAAGCCACGCTGCAGTCAATGCGCTCTCGTAGGCAACGCGTACGAGGGGAATAGCAGCGTTGGCGTGGCCAGCCTTGATGAGCACGTCGATCGCGCGGGCCGTTTCGTGCACGTGCCGAGCCAAGCCATAGACAGACATGATCCGCGAAGCGTCGGATCCAGTGACCCGCTGCCCGCGACGATCTGCGGGCTGGTGGAGCGTCCGCGGTTGGCTGGCATCCTCCCACTGTGTCAGAAGGTCATCGATCAGTTCGCGGAGCTCGCTCTCATTGAGGGGCATGCCCGGAGCCTAGGGGAGCTGGAGCCCATCGGCATTGCATATGGGTCGCTACCGGTCAGCAGCTCGAATGCGTCAGGACACGCGGGTTTGCTGCCAGCCATCTTCACGCCAGCACGTATACGGCGCTGGGCTCAGTGAACGCCGACGGGGTTGTCCGGGCAGTCGGATAGCGGCGCGAGAGCAGGTACAACGAGCGGGCGGTTTACCCCCCTCGGACCCGACCGTGACACCGGTGGTGCCCGATGGGGCGACGTGCGAGCTTGCTTCGCTGGGCCTCTTCACGACTAGCCTGCGCGCTGATTGCCAATAGGACTTTGCCTTCTCTTGTGACAGTGGCCAATAGACTCACCGGGAAACCAAAGGGGGCGTGGTGGCAGCTACCGAGGGTAAGGCTCCCCGGACTTTCCGAGTCCAAAAGGACAGCGGTGACTTCTGGGATATGACCTACGCCAAAACTGGCGTTACGTGGAAGCGTGCAGAAGGTTCATTTGATGAGCCTGCAGACGTCGCCGGGCATCCACCCCCACTAGGCGGGCGGATCGGGCCGATCGAAGCCATCACCTCTATAGCCGACACGGCCGCGAATATCGGTGTGTGGTGGGAGATTCGACAACAGCGCCTCCTCAACGAAGCGATGAACGAGGAGACACGGAGAATCTCGTGGCTTGCCGACATGATCGCTCGTTGGGGCGAGGTTCATCGCCAAGGAGATCGGCTCGATTTTCGTGTCTCCGAATACTTGGCGCGTGAGGCAACGGAGACAATGAATTCCATCGTCGCGAACAAACGCATCGCATTACCCCAATCGATGCTTTACGAACTTGAGACAGTCCAAGACACGTTCCGCTCGTTCCGTTCGTTGATGCTCGCACAGTTCGAAACACTGGCGGGCGATTCCAGAATGGATCTCGACGGCGCAGTGCGAAGAGCATTGCCACGCAGCAGACTCAACATGGACTTCATCCGCGCACTCGGCGAAGACCCTTCGACTGAATGGGTCAAACGCGTGCGCGAAAAAACTACGGGAGAATTTGAACGGGAGATCACGGATGCGATGCGTGACCCCTCCGTGTTCCTTTCCCGGGTCTTCCCGAGCACTGAGCCGGCAATCCCAGAGCCGCAGGAGGTAGAGAAGAATCCGGGCTTCGCCGAGCGACTTATCAACCTCTTGGCTCCGGCACTTCCACTGCTACTTGCAGTAGAGTCCAAGACCGATGCATCGGAAAGACGAGATGCTTTCCGGGAACTCTCTCTACTTTCAGCGGAGGTTTCGCGGGTTATAGCTCTGAACTCAGCGTGGCTCGCGACGAATGCCATTGTTGCCGTGAGCTCAGGGAAGGAGCTGCAGGTGCAGGTCAGCGCACTGGGTCTCGGCGTTGGGCTCGCCTCACCTCACACGGGTCGTGAGCTTGGCCCTACAAGCCCGCGCGAAGAGTGAGCGTTCATTGCGACGCACGAGGGCTTTCATAAGTGCTGTTATCGGCTCTGCTAAGAGCAGTACCGGGAGAACGGCGGGGCCGGGCGGGGGTCTGGTCCGGCAATGAGGTCGAGCATACGGACAACGGTTGCAGCGGCACTACACCGCCGCGACCCGAAAGAAAAATGCTAAGCCAGGAGGCGTGCTTTGGCGGCAGTGAACTCCTCATCGGAGAGCACTCCGGAATCTCGGAGGCCGGCGAGCTTCTGGAGTTGTTCCGCAAGTCCATCCACTTCGGGCGCAGCTTTTGGCGCGACAGGTCCAGCGCTCATCTGCTTTGCCCTGCTCACCCGTGCCTTCAACTCATTGATCTCGGCAAGGGAGGTGTTGTAGTCGAGCTTGCTCAAGGGCAGGCAGTTGCTAAGAGTCCAAGGATCATTGCTGTCGGCATTCCTCGACTGATTGGTGCCCCGCCAATAGTCCTTGTTCGCGCCTCCGCTATAGCTCGGAGTCAGTATTTCTAGAACGCCGTTCACGAACCCGGAGTTGTATTCGATTCCTGTGATGTCCGAGAAATGGAAGGTAGCAGAGCGTTCACCGCCGAGCGAGCCAGCCATAAAGCTCGTAAAAGCACCAGTCTTGATGATCACCAAACGGTCGTCGAAGGACGCGAGTATCCCGGCTCCAGCAGAGGACGTCAGAATGAGCCAAGGCTGCTCGTCGCCGTGACACTGCCGGAGGATCGCCTCGCTAGCTTTTCGCGAGAGTTTCCCCTTCAAAATCGAGTTCGGCCAGCTCGACTCCTTGGCCGCGGTGATTCGTTTTAGAGAAGCCGCATTCGTCGCGGCCGCGGTGTCCGCAGTCGCCATCAGACTAGATGGCGGCGTCGTCCTTTGGCCGAGCCGGAAGAAACCCTCTATAACGTCGAGGTCGTCTTGCGGAACCATCTTGATGACGATCGACCCACCGTCCCTCCGGACGACTTCGACAGTCCCTTTCTTCGCGTTCGTCACGAACGACGCGATGTCGGGATACCGGGCCTCAAACTTGATCTCTCGCTCTTGCAACGCGACGACTCGGAGTGCGGTGAGGGCAATCTCGCTCGCGAGCGGCTTCAGATTATTGCAGAAGCCGAGAAACCAGACATCTTCGCCAGGAAACAGCGCCGTTTGGACTACCGCCATTTTCTTCGCAGCTTTCTTAGGGTTCCACTTGACGCTGAAATCAGTCACTCTGTGTCCTTCCGGTTGTCGAAGCGCAGGCAAAGACTATCGATGAGTTTCCAATGCTCGTGGGAGGCTCTCCCCGCTCTGTTACGCGACACCGGTGGTCGGTGGTGCCGATCAGAGCGATCAAATGCTGGCAGGCAGGCGACGGCGTGCCAGCCATACACGAAAGGAGAAGGGCCGAATCCCGAAGGACCCGACCCGCTGTCTCAACACAGTTTCTTGCAACTAATTCCGGCTCGCGGCCTCGTGGTGCAGACCCGTATGGAAGGGGTCCGACGTGCGGCCGTTACTTCATTGCCCAAGTGATTCGCTCGGCCGTCACTGTGTCAGCGAAATACACGGAAGCAACCTCAACAGGCGCATCGACTACGAAGGACAACCAACCGCGTGCGCATTCGCCAGCAGGGATAGCATCATCCGACTTCGCGGCAACACCTTTACCTACCTCGTCGTCGCCTTGGCGCTCGTCTCCGAGAACCTGCGCAAGTTGCTCAGTTTCTACAAGAACAAGCTTGCGCTGAAGACCCTCACCGCGAAGAACCAAGACGTCGCGAAGTCCTTCTGGCAGAGTCGAGCACCCATCTCCCACCAGGACGAACTCAGACCCACCGGCTAGTCACGGCCAGCAACCGCCCCACACGCCAGTTCCGCAGCACCGAACAATCCGGCGCGCCTGAAAACATTCAGGCGCGCCACTTTTCGTTAAGAACTGGCGGGCCCACGACCACAGCGTCACGAGCTGACCGGCCGAAGCGCCCCGAAACGAAAAAAGCGGCCCGAATCGGGCCGCTTTTTTCAATAGTCCTTGGAAATTCGCGCAATATCCCGAAGTTCCCCCAGTGTCCGAGGGGGGACTTGAACCCCCACGCCCTATACGGGCACTAGCACCTCAAGCTAGCGCGTCTGCCATTTCCGCCACCCGGACGAGTGTCTTGGTTTGTTCAACCGAGAGACGACATTAGCACGAATCGAAACGCTCATATGACGCCCGGTACGGTTGTCCGCATGGCCTCAGAACCCTTCAACGACACGACTCTTGACGACACGGTTCTCGACGACACCGCCGTCATCGCCCGCGACCTCATCCGATTCGACACCACCAACTATGGTGAAGGCCGCTCAAACGGGGAGACGGATGCCGCCGAGTACGTCGCCGCCCAGCTCGAGGCAATCGGCCTGACCACCGAACTCATCGACTCCGCGCCCGGCCGCACCAGCCTGATCACCCGCGTGCCCGGCGCCGACCCGACGAAGCCCGCCCTGGTCCTGCACGGCCACCTCGACGTGGTGCCCGCCGACCCCACCAACTGGAGCGTGGATCCGTTCGAGGGGGTCATCAAGGACGGCCTGCTCTGGGGCCGCGGCGCCGTCGACATGAAGAACATGGACGCGATGATCCTCACCGCGCTGAAGGACATCCTGGGCAGCGGACGCCAGCCCGCCCGTGACCTGGTCGTCGCGTTCTTCGCCGATGAAGAGAACGGCGGCCAGTACGGCTCCGGACACATTGTGAAGACCCGTCCAGAACTGTTCGCGGGCGCCACCGAGGCGATCAGCGAAGTCGGCGGCTACTCCATCAACCTCGCCGGCCAACGCGCCTACCTGCTGCAGACCGGGGAAAAGTCCCTGATCTGGATCAAGCTGATCGCCCGCGGCCGCGCCGCGCACGGCTCACGCCTGATCCAGGACAACGCGATCACCCGCCTCGCCGAAGCGGTCGTCGCGCTGGGCCGCCGCGACTGGCCGATCCGCCTCACCGACACCACCACCGAGCTGCTCGCCGAGCTCGCACGCCTGCTCGATGTCAACCCGCAGACCGTCGGGCCGGACGAACTCGTGCTCGCCACCGGCACCGCCGCCGGCTTCATCCAGGCAAGCCTCCGCACGACCACCAACCCGACCGTGCTCACCGCCGGCTACAAGCACAACGTCATCCCCGACACCGCCGAAGCGCTGATCGACATCCGCACCCTGCCGGGGGAGGAAGATGCGGTGCTCGCCGAGGTGCAGGCCCTGATCGGTGAGGATGTCGAGATCGTCGTCATGCACCGCGACATCGGTCTCGAAACGAGCTTCGACGGCCCGCTCGTTGACGCGGTGAAAGCGACCCTGGAGACCCACGACCCGGGCGCCCCGGTGCTGCCGTACATGCTCTCCGGGGGCACCGACAACAAGGCCCTCGCCACCCTCGGGATCAAGGGCTACGGGTTCGCGCCGCTGCAACTTCCGCCCGAGCTGGACTTCCCTGGCATGTTCCACGGGGTGGACGAGCGGGTCCCGCTCGACGCATTAGTCTTCGGTAGGCAGGTGCTGACTGACCTGCTGTTGAACTACTGACGGGAGCCGCGTGTCGTTTATCGAGGCGATCATCCTCGGCCTGATCCAGGGCCTCACTGAATTCCTTCCCATCTCGTCGAGCGCGCACCTGCGCATCGCCGGCGAGTTCCTGCCCAGCGCAACCGACCCCGGTGCCACGTTCACGGCGATCACGCAGATCGGCACCGAACTGGCCGTGCTGGTGTACTTCTGGAAGGACATCACCAGGATCATCGGCCGCTGGTTCCGCCACTTCGGCGGTGGCATCCCGCGCCACGATCCGGACGTGCGGATGGGCTGGCTGATCATCATCGGCACCCTCCCGATCGTGCTGATCGGGTTCTTCGGCCAGGAGTACATCCGCTCGGTGTTCCGCAACCTCTGGCTCGTGGCGATCGTGCTGATCGTGTTCGGCATCCTGCTCGGCCTCGCCGACCTGCTCGGTCGCAAGGACCGTGAGCTGAAAGACCTCACCTACCCGCACGGTGTCTGGCTGGGCCTGGCGCAGGCGCTCGCCCTCATCCCCGGCGTCTCCCGGTCCGGGGCGACCACGACAATGGGCCGCGCGCTCGGCTATAACCGCCCCGCGGCGGCACAGTACGCGTTCCTGCTTGCGGTGCCCGCCGTGTTCGGCAGCGGGTTCTACGAGCTGTTCAACAGCTTCGGCGAGCCGATGGGCCACTACGGATATGCGGAGACCGCGGTCGCCACGATCGTCGCGTTTGCGGTGGGTCTGGGCGTGATCGCGTTCCTGATGAACTACATCTCGAAGCGCTCGTTCCTGCCGTTCGTGATCTATCGCATCGCGCTCGGGGTGCTGCTGCTGATCCTTCTCTCAGCTGAGGTTCTCTCGCCCGTTTAGGATCAAGGCATGCAGTCTTGGAACAGTCCCGCCCGTCCCGCGCTGCCCGGTCAAGGACCCGTTCCCATGCTGTTTGACACGGTGTCGCAATCGGTGCGCCCGGCCGAACCGCGCGACGGCGTCGCTGGGCTCTACGTCTGCGGCATCACGCCGTACGACGCCGCACATATCGGCCATGCCGCCACCTACCTCGCCTTCGACACGCTGGTGCGGTTGTGGCTCGACGCCGGGTACGAGGTGCGCTACGCGCAGAATGTGACGGATGTCGACGACCCACTGCTCGAGCGCGCCGCGCAGACCGGCGTCGACTGGCGCGATCTCGCGGCCGAACAGACCGAACTGTTCCGGCAGGACATGCAGGCGCTCGGCGTGATTCCGCCCGACCACTTCATCGCCGTGACCGATGTGATCGACCCGATCGCCGAGGCCGTCGCCGATCTCGTCGACCGAGGGTTCGGCTACCGGGTGGATGACGATGTGTACTTCGACAACGCCGCCGCCGAAGCAGGCGCGCCCTGGCGGCTCGGTGAGGAGTCACGCCTCGACGAGAGCACGATGCTCGAGTTGTTCGCCGAACGCGGGGGAGACCCGCAGCGCGCCGGCAAGCGGAATCCGCTTGACCCGCTGCTCTGGCGGGCCGAGCGCGACGGCGAGCCGGCCTGGGCATCTCCGGTCGGCCCCGGCCGCCCCGGCTGGCACATCGAATGCTCGGTGATCGCGCAGCAAACCCTCGACATCCCGATCACCGTGAACGGCGGGGGATCCGATCTGGTCTTCCCGCACCACGAGTTCAGCGCCGCGCACACCGCTGCGCTCACCGGCACGCCCCTGGCATCGTTGTACTCGCACGCCGGGATGGTCGCCTATCAGGGCGAGAAGATGTCGAAATCGCTCGGCAACCTGGTCTTCGTGTCGAAGCTTCGCTCCGCCGGAACCGACCCGCGCGCCATTCGGCTGGCGCTGCTCACCGAGCACTACCGCCAGGACTGGGACTGGACCGATGAGTCGCTGACCGCCGCCGAAGCGCGCCTGGTGCGCTGGGTGGCCTGGGCAGCGACCGAGCAGGGCGACGACGACTCTCTCGTCGCCGAACTGCGGACTCTACTGGCGCACGATCTGGACACGCCGGCGGCGGTTGCCGAAGTCGACCAGCACGTCGCGCGGCAAACGCGGCCGAGTTCCGTCTCGCTGGACGCGATTGAGGCGCTGCTGGGGATCAGCCTCCGCTAGGGCGCCAGGGGTCCTCGCCCGGACCACCATGTCCGCCGCGGCCGTCGCGGCGATCGCGGCGCCGCAGGTACTTCTCGAACTCCTCGGCGATCGCGTCGCCGCTGGCCTCGGGCGCCTCAACCGCGTCACGCGCGGCTTCGAGCTGGTGGATGTAGGCCGACATGTCGTCGTCGTCGTTGGCGAGCGCGTCGATTCCGGTCTCCCAGACCGCCGACTCCTGCACCAGTTCGGTGCGGGGGATCACCACGTCGACAACTTCCTCGAGCTTGTCCAGCAGCGCGAGGGTCGCCTTCGGAGACGGCGCATTGTGCACGTAGTGCGGCACCGAGGCCCAGATCGTCATGGTGGGGATGCCGGCTTTCTCCGCAGCATCCGCCAGCACCGACAGGATGCCGACCGGTCCCTCATACACGCTTCGTTCCAGCCCGAACTCGTGCCGCAACTGCGGGTTCTCACTGCTGGCGAACACGGAGATCGGCCGGGTGTGCGGCACATCGGCCAGCATCGCCCCGAGCATCACGATCCCGGTGATGCCGCTGTCGATCACGGCCTCCATGATCTCGCTGGTGAACGTCTTCCAGCCCCGTGAGGGCTCCGTTCCGGTGAGCAGGTACAGCGATGACCGGCTCGGCTGGGTCGGCCCGTACATGGTCACGCTCGGCCACACGATCGCCCGCTCGCCGTGCTCGTCGCGTTCCACCATCGGCCGATTGAACTGGTAGTCGAAGTAGTCCTCCGGCTCGACTTCCGCGATCGGGTAGACCTCGAGCTGGTCGCGGAGCACATCGATCGCTCCGCTCGCCGCCTCGCCTGCGTCGTTCCAGCCTTCGAACGCGACGACCAGGATGCGGCCGCTGGTGAATACAGTCGTATCTGGCACTCTCATCCTTGCCTCGCCCAGCCGGGGCGGCCGGGTGCTTTCAGTCAAGGATAGAACCCTCGCCGATTTAGACTGGTTCGTTGTGACTACGCTGACCCCCGCCGCGGTGCTCTGGGACATGGATGGCACCATCGTCGACACCGAACCGTACTGGATGGATGCCGAGACCCGCCTGGTCGAGGAATACGGCGGCACCTGGAGCCACGCCGACGCGATGGGCCTCGTCGGGCAGGGGCTATGGCACTCCGCCCGCATCCTGCAGGACCATGGCGTCGCACTGACCGAAGACGAGATCATCGGCGCGCTCACCAGCCGGGTGCTGCAGCAGATCGATGTCGAGGTGCCCTGGCGGCCGGGAGCGCGGCAGCTGCTCGCCGAACTGCGCGAAGCCGGCGTCAAGACCGCCCTGGTCACCATGTCGATGCGCCGGATGGCCGAACGGGTCGCACAGGCGATCGATTTCCCCGCGTTCGACGCGATCGTCGCCGGCGATGACGTGACCCGCAGCAAGCCGCACCCCGAACCGTACCTGCTGGGCGCCGATCTGATCGGCGTCGCCGCCACCGACTGCGTCGCGATCGAAGACTCCGCGCCCGGTATCGCTTCGGCCGTCGCCGCCGGTGCGACGACGATCGGGGTGCCCCTGCACACCAGCATTGCCGACAGCGACCAGTACACGCTGTGGCCGACGCTCGACGACCGCACGATCGCCGATCTGGTGGCCGTGCACACAGCCCGAAACAGGAGCCTTTGATGACCCACGTCCTGCGCCGCCAGAGCGGCCCATTCCGAGCCGGCGACCGGGTGCAGCTCACCGGCCCGAAGAACAAGCTGCATACCATCACCCTCGAAGCCGGCAAGGTCTTCCACACCCACCGGGGGATGCTGAACCACGACGGGATCATCGGGCTCCCGGATGGCTCGGTGCTCGAGGCATCGAACGGCGACAAGTACCTGGCGCTGCGCCCGCTGCTGAACGACTTCGTCATGTCGATGCCGCGAGGTGCGGCCATCATCTACCCGAAGGATGCCGCCCAGATCGTCGCCTTCGCCGATATCTTCCCCGGCGCGACCGTCGTCGAGGCGGGCGTCGGCTCGGGGGCGCTGTCCCTGTGGCTGCTGCGGGCGATCGGTTCGGAAGGTCACCTGCATTCCTTCGAGCGTCGCGAGGAATTCGCGGATGTCGCGCGCGGCAACGTCGGCAGCTTCCTCGGCGCTGACCCCACCAACTGGGATGTCACCGTCGGTGACCTCGTGGAAGCCCTGCCTGCGACCGTTCAGCCGGGCACCGTCGACCGCGTCGTGCTTGACATGCTCGCCCCATGGGAGTGCCTGCCGGTTGTCGCCGACGCCCTCGCGCCCGGCGGCCTGTTGGTCTGTTACGTGGCCACCGTCACCCAGCTGTCCCGCGTCGCCGAGGCGATCCGCGGCACCGAACTGTTCACCGACCCCGACCCGTTCGAGACGCTCGTGCGCGGGTGGCACGTCGAGGGCCTGGCCGTTCGGCCGGACCACCGGATGATCGGTCACACCGGCTTCCTGGTCACCGCCCGGCGCCTCGCCCCCGGCGCCGTGCTGCCGCAGACCAAGCGTCGCGCGTCGAAGTCCGACTACAGCGATGAGGATGTTGAACTGTGGACTCCCGGCGCGTTGGGGGAGCGGAGCGCGAGCGACAAGAAGCTCCGCAAGTCCGCGCGTGAGGCTCAGCGCACTGCCGAAAGGGCGGCCGAGGCGGAGTCATCCGCAAATAGCGACAACAAGTAGAGTTATTCTGCCCGTCCCGCGATCAATCGAAAGAAGGATTCGTGCGCAAGACTCCCGCGCTCGTCGTCGCCGCAGCATTGCTGTCGACCCTGACTGCTTGCACTGCCCAGGCGAATTGCGGGGCTCCGTACCCCTCGGGCACGGCGTCCGAGCTGGTCTCCGCCAGTGGCTCGGTGGGCAATGCGCCCCGCGTGACCTTCCCGACCCCGCTCTTCACCTCGAGTACCGAGGTCTCGGTCCTCGAGGACGGCGAGGGTCAGCCGTTGCGCGAAGGACAGGTCGCCGACCTGCAGCTGACGCTGCTGCACGGTGAGACCGGCACCGAGATCACCTCGTCCAGCTACGACGAATCGCAGCCGATCCGGCGCACCGTCGGTGACCCGGAGGACTTGTTCGGCTCGGCGCTTGAGTGCGCGAAGGTCGGCAGCCGGGTCGTCGCGGCCACGACCGTCGCCGAGGTCTATGGCGCCGACACCCTCGACCCGCGGCTCGGACTGGCCAACGAGGACACCCTGATCGCCGTCATGGACGTGCAGGACGCCTACCTCGGCCGCGCCAACGGAGCCGACCAGCTGGGCAAGCCGGGCTTCCCGGCCGTGGTCACCGCGCCGGACGGAACGCCTGGCGTGACGATCCCGAACTCGGACGCGCCGGACGACCTGAAGATCGCCGTCACCAAGCAGGGCGACGGTGAAACGGTCGAAGAAGGCGATGAGGTCATCGTGCATTACTCCGGATTCGTCTGGGAGTCGAGCGCGGTATTCGACAGCACCTGGGCGACGAAGTCACCGGCGACTCTCACCGCCGAAAGCATCGAGGACAACCCGCAGTCGGGCCTGCCCGCCGGATTCGCCGAGGCGCTCATCGGGCAGCAGGTCGGCTCCCAGATCGTTGCGGTGGTCCCGCCGGAGTATGGCTACCCAGAGGGCGCCGTACCCGCCATCCCCGCCGGCTCGACGATCGTGATGGTCTTCGACATCCTCGGCATCGAGTAGGCCGGAGGAGTCCTTGTCGTGAGCGCCATCCAACGTGTTCCCGTCGAGGAACGACTGTTCTCGCTTGTCCTGGCGCTCCTCGCGAGCGACAACGGGCTCACCAAGACCGAGATCCTGTCGACCGTGCAGGGGTATCGGCAGCGGTACTCGCCCGCGGGTGACAACTCCAACTTGGAACGTCAGTTCGAGCGCGACAAAGACGACATCCGCGAGCTCGGTGTGCCGCTTGAGACGCTCGACAGCCCGATCGACCCCGGGAACAACCAGAACGCTCGCTACCGCATCCCGCGCGGCAATTACGAGCTGCCCGACGACATCACCTTCACTGCTGAGGAAACCGCGCTGCTGAATCTCGCCGCGATGGTCTGGCGGGAGGGCTCGCTGTCGGACCAGTCGCGACGCGCGCTGATCAAGCTGCGCGGCCTGGGCGTGGAGACCGCCGAACCGGTGCTCGGCTACGCACCTCGGGTGCGGGTGCGCGACGCCGCCTTCGAGCCGCTGAACGCCGCCCTCTCGAAACGCGTCGTGGTGAGCTTCGACTACCTGAAGCCGGGCGAGGCCGAGGCGGGAAAGCGTACCGTGCTGCCACTCGCGCTGGTGCAGCACCAGGGACGCTGGCACCTGTACGCGGAGGACACCGCGAACGGTGCCACCCGCACATACCTGTTACGCCGAATCGTCAGCAAGGTGACCACCGGCAAGCCGTTCGACGAGCGCCCCGGCGACCACTCCGCTACCGCGCTGGCCGGTCTAGACGAAGTCTGGCGCAGCAACGTCGCCGAGCTCCAGGTCGAGGACGGTACGGATGCCGCCACCCGACTGCAGAAGCGGCGCGGCACCGAGCGCACCGACTCCGGGACCCTGCTGATGCACTTCACCGACCTGAACGTATTCGCCGACGAACTGACCTCGTACGGCCCGGAGGTGCTGGTGCTCTCACCCCCGGAACTCCGTGAAGCCGTCCGCAGCCGGCTCGTGCTCGTGGCGGTGAAACATGGCTGAGAAGCGCACTCAGATGCAGGCCCAGGACAAGCTCGCGTTCCTGCTGTCGCTCGTGCCGTACCTGATGGACCATGACCGGGTCAGCGTCGCCGAAGCCGCGCGTCACTTCGGGGTCAGCAAGCAGCAGATCCGCGACGCGGTGATGATGCTGGTGGTCAGCGGCATCCCCGGTGACACCCGCACCTATCAGCCCGAGGACCTGTTCGACATCGCCTGGGACGACTTCGAGGAGCACGACGAGATCGTGCTCACCAATATGGTCGCGATCGACGAGACTCCGCGGTTCTCGGCCAGGGAGGCGGCCGCCCTGATCGCCGGACTGCAGTACCTGTCCGCGCTGCCCGAGCACGCCGACCGCGCCGCGATCGCTTCACTCACCGACAAACTGTCCCGCGGGGCATCCGCTCTCCCGGCCGCCGTCGCGGTGGAGGGGTCCACCTCGGACGAGACCATCTCCTTGATCCGCCAGGCTGTCGAACAGGGCGTGCAGCTCGGCTTCGACTATCTCAACGCGCGCGGGGAGCGGGAGCGCCGGCGCGTCGACCCGTTACGCGTCGACGCGGTCGACACCGACTGGTACCTGCGCGGTTGGGACCACACCCGGGAGGCGTTCCGCACCTTCCGGCTGGACCGGATGTCGGCGCCCGAGATCACCGACGAGCCGATCAACCACCGCAGTGCCGATGTTCCGGTCCCTGACACCCTGTTCGTGGGGTCGAGCGAAGACCTCACCGTGACCATCGACATTGCCCCGTCCGCGCTGAGTCTTCTCGGCGACTACCTCGACTCGAGCAGTGCCCCGGTCGAGGTTCCAGGCGGACTCCTGCGGGTCACGATCCGGGTGGCGCACTACCACAGCCTCAAGCGCCTGATTGCGGGAATGCCGGGGCTGGCGACCGTCCTTTCACCGGATGAAGCCCGGGCCGTTGTGCAGGACTGGGCAATGACCGGAGCCGACAGGTACGCAGAGTAGACTTTTACCATCCCTCAGCACCGAACCGAAGGACGCGCTAATGCTCTCTGGCCTGCAAGGCTGGGAATGGATCATCCTCCTAGTCATCATCCTTCTGTTGTTCGGCGCTCCTAAGCTGCCCGCCTTGGCGAAGAGCCTCGGCCAGTCATTCAAGATCCTCAAGTCGGAGGCGAAGTCTGACAAGCAGCCGAAGGACGAGCAGTCCAAGGACACCGAGGAGCCCCCGGCAACGTCGTCTGAGACGACGCCGAAGCCGTAGTCGCCGTGGCCGCGCGCGCGAAGCGGGGCGCGAACCGCGAACGTCGGATGTCGCTTAAGGAACACCTCCTCGAGCTACGGAAGCGGCTGTTCATCTCGGCAATCGCGATCGTCGCTGGAACAGTCATCGCCTTCATCAGGGTCGGCGAGATTCTGCCCTTCACCAAACTGGGCGACTTCTACATCGCCGGGTGGGTCTGGGCACAGTTACGCGCTCCGGTGCTGCAGATCGCCGCCGAACAGGGACGTACAGCCGAGATCAACTACAGCTACATCACCGAGTCCTTCGACATCATGATGGGCATCGCGATCGGCGTCGGTGTGATCATCACCAGTCCGATCTGGCTGTACCAGATCTGGGCGTACTTCGCGCCTGCGATGCAGCGCAAGGAGAAGCGCTACACCATCGGCTTCCTCGTGTCGGCGGTGCCGCTATTCCTCGCCGGCTGCGCAGTCGGATGGTTCATCCTGCCGAACATGGTCGGCCTGATGACCGGGTTCGCACCGATCGAGGACACCACATTCCTGCAGGCGAAGACCTACCTCGACTTCACACTCAAACTGATCCTCGCGATCGGTATCGCGTTTGTGCTGCCGGTGTTCCTGGTGCTGTTGAACTTCGCCGGCGTGATCTCGGCGTTGGCCATCCTCAAGGGCTGGCGGATCGCGATCCTGTTGATCGCGGTGTTCACCGCGCTGGCCACCCCCGCGGCCGACATCGTCAGCATGTTCATGCTGATGGTGCCGATGATCCTGCTGTACTTCACCGCGTGGGGCATCGCCTGGGTGCATGACCGCCGGGCCAGCAGGCGCAGCGCCGCCCTCGACGCCGAACTCGCAGGCGCATGACGACCGAACTGTCGCCGGCCGAGCGCTACGCGGCATCCCAGGCCCGCCGCGCCAGCGTGCGGCTGCAGGCCTTCCGCGACCGGCAACGATTCGATCTCGACCCGTTTCAAGAGGCCGCCTGCCAGAGCCTGGACGAGGGCCGCAGCGTGCTGGTCGCCGCGCCGACCGGCGCAGGAAAGACCATCGTGGCCGAGTTCGCGGTGTTCCTCGCGATGTTCGAAACCACGGCGAAGGTGTTCTACACGACACCGATGAAGGCGCTCAGCAACCAGAAGTTCAACGAGCTGGTCGCCGAGTACGGTGCGGACCAGGTCGGCCTGCTCACCGGGGACACCAACATCAACAGCGGGGCGCGGATCGTCGTAATGACGACCGAGGTGCTGCGCAACATGCTCTATGCCGACAGCGACCTGCTGCAGAACCTTGAGTACGTGATCATGGACGAGGTGCACTACCTCGCCGACCGGTTCCGCGGCGCCGTCTGGGAAGAAGTCATCATCCACCTGCCGCAGTCGGTGCGGATGGTGTCGCTCAGCGCGACCGTCTCAAACGCCGAGGAGTTCGGCGACTGGCTGCAGGCCGTGCGCGGAGACACCGATGTGATCGTCTCCGAGGAACGCCCGGTGCCGCTCGACCAGCACGTGCTGATGCGCACCAAACTGCTCGACCTGTTCGAGACCGTGCCGGGTCATGCCACCGCCAACCGAGTGAACCCCGAGCTGGTGCAGCTGGCCCGCGGAGGCGGCGGCAGGGCCGAACGCTCTGGCCGGAGACATCCGGCGGTCCGCGACCGGCGCGGTAACCCGGACCGGATGGACCGGATGGACCGCCCCGAGGTGGTGGCCATGCTCGCGTCGAAGAACCTGTTGCCGGCGATCTTCTTCATCTTCTCCAGGGCGGGCTGCGACGCGGCCGTCCGTCAGGTGCTGCGCGCTGGAGTCGTGCTCACCGAACGGCATGAGCGTGACGAGATCCGCGCGATCGTCGAGGACCGCTGCCGCACCCTGCTCGACGAAGACCTTGCCGTGCTCGGCTACTGGGAATGGTTGGAAGGCCTCGAGCGGGGCGTCGCCGCGCACCACGCCGGGATGCTGCCCGCCTTCAAGGAAGTGGTTGAGGAGCTGTTCCAGCGCAAGCTGGTTCGGGCGGTCTTCGCCACCGAGACCCTCGCGCTCGGAATCAACATGCCCGCCCGGACGGTGGTCCTCGAGAAGCTTGAGAAGTTCAATGGCGAGGCCCGGGTGCCGATCACGCCGGGGGAGTACACCCAGCTGACCGGGCGCGCCGGCCGCCGCGGTATCGACGTCGAGGGGCACTCGGTGATCCAATGGGTCAGCGGGCTGGACCCGCAGGCGGTCGCGTCGCTGGCCTCGCGGCGCACCTACCCGCTGAACTCCAGCTTCCGGCCGACCTACAACATGGCCGTCAACCTGATTGCCCAGTTCGGACGCGAGCGCACCCGCGAGATCCTCGAGTCCTCGTTCGCGCAGTTTCAGGCAGACCGTTCGGTCGTCGACCTCGCCCGCAAGGTGCGCGAGATAGAGAAGTCGCTCGGCGGATATGAAGAGGCGATGACCTGCCACCTCGGCGACTTCCGCGAGTACGCCACGATCCGCCGCGAGCTCACCGATCTTGAACGCAAGGGACAGTCGCGGGCCGACATGTCCAGCCGGGCCGAGCGGGATCGCCGCCAGCGTCAACTGAACGGGCTCCGCAAGCGGCTCCGGGCGCACCCCTGCCACGGGTGCTCAGACCGGGAGGCGCACGCCCGCTGGGCCGAGCGGTGGTGGCGGCTGAAGAAGCAGGGTGACCAGCTGACCAGCCAGATCCGCGGCCGCACCGGTGCGGTGGCGAAGGTCTTCGACCGGGTCACCGATGTCCTGCAAGAGATCGGTTACCTCGTGGTGGCCGAAGACGGCACTGTCGCTCTCAGCCAGCATGGCCGAGTGCTGCGGCGAATTTATGGAGAACGGGACCTGCTCGTCGCCGAGTGCCTGCGCCGCGAGGTGTGGACCAAGCTCGACGCTCCAGCCCTGGCCGCGATGGCCGCTGCGATCGTCTACGAGCCGCGCCGCGAGGAGGGCGAACAGAGCGAACGGATGTTGCCGCGCGGACCGTTCCGGGAGGCCCTCGACCGGACGGGCGATCTGTGGGCGCGACTCGACGATCTCGAGCGCGACAACCGACTGCCGGGCTCCGAGCCGCTCGGCACCGGGTTGTGCCTGGCCATGTACCGCTGGGCGCAGGGAGCGCCGCTCGACACCGTGCTGCGCGACGCGGACCTGGCCGCTGGCGACTTCGTCCGCTGGAGCAAACAGACCATCGACCTGCTCGACCAGCTCTCGGTCGTCGCTGACGGACCGGTCGGCCGCACCGCCCGGGCAGCGCTCGACGCGATCAGGAGGGGCATTGTCGCGTACAGCAGCGTCGCCTGAGGAACAGTCGCTTAGGCTGGATGGCACCGTGATCAGCCCCAGCTCCACCCGACCCACCCGCCGCCGCCTCCGCATCCAGCTCGGTGTCCGGGGGGAGTTACCGCTCTGGCTAGCGCTAATCGTTGCCGCCGTCGCCGGCCCGGTGCTTGATGCGGGCTTCCCCGACCTTGGCCTGTGGCCGCTGACTTTCGTCGGTATCGGGCTCGTGCTGATCGCCGTGCGCGGTCAGAACGTGCCGCGGAGCCTGCTCATCGGTTTCGTCGCCGGTGTCAGCTTCTACGGGATCCACGTCCAGTGGGCGACACTGTTCCTCGGCGTGGTGCCGTGGGCGGCCCTGTCCGTGCTCGAGGCGCTGTTCTTCGCCCTCGGCACCATGGCGATCGCCCTTGCCTACCGCTGGCTGCCACGCTCGCGCCGAGGCACCCTGGAGCGACTGCTGTTCCTGCCGGTCGTGGTCGCCGGGTTGTGGACCGCACGAGAAGCATGGGCAAGCGTCTGGCCCTACGGCGGATTCTCCTGGGGCCGAGTGGCCCAGTCGCAGTCGGAATCTCCGCTGGCGCCGTTGTTCGCCTGGCTGGGCACGTCAGGCGTGAGCTTCGTCATGGTGCTGTTCGTCGCGATGGTCATCGAGGCGGCCACTCTCCGGACCGCGCGGCCCACCGTCCGGCTCATCCCGGCCGCGGTCGTGCTGGTCGCGATGGTCGCAACCCCCGTGTTCCCGGTTGCCGTGCACGACAGCCTCCGCGTCGGCGCGGTCCAGGGCAACTCGAAGGCCGGCTACTTCGACGTGCGAGACCTGGGCGACAATCTCCGCGACCACGTCGAGGCGACCGAACCGATCCTCGACGAGGATCTCGACGTCATCGTCTGGCCGGAGGCGGCATCCGACATCAACCCGCTGGTGTCGACCTCAGCGTCGGACGTGTTCGACCGGATCGCTGACGAAGCCGGTGTGCCACTCGTGGGCGGCGCGATCACCGAGCGTGACGGCGAACTCTTCAACACCTCGATGCTGTGGCAGCCCGGAGTGGGCCCGACCGACCACTACGACAAGAAGCATCCGGTGCCATTTGGTGAATACGTGCCCGATCGCGAGTTCTGGTCCGCGCTGGCCCCGGACCTGATCGGCATGATCGCGCGCGACTACACCCCTGGGACCACCGACATGGTCTTCGACCTGGGACCGGCGATCGCCGGCATCAACATCTGTTTCGACATCGTCGACGACCAGATCATGCGGGAATCCGTCGAGCAGGGCGCCCAGATCATCTTCGCGCAGACCAACAACGCCGACTTCGGACGCACCGACGAGAGTGTGCAGCAGCTGGCCTTCGCGCGGATCCGCGCCCTCGAACTGGGGCGCAGCGTGGTGAACATCTCCACTGTGGGAACCAGCGCGATCATCGCACCGGATGGCTCGACCATCGACGAGCTGGAGTGGTTTACGCGCGACGCGATGGTCGCCGAGGTACCACTCAGTGACACCGAGACTCCCGCGCTCGTGATTGGCCGCCAGCTGGAGTGGCTGGCCGCCGCGGCGGGCGTGCTCGGTCTCGGTTTCGCCGGCCTATGGCAGGCTCGAGCCCGGCTGGAGCGGAAGGACGCAGACAGCAAGAAGGGCCAGCCCGCAGGCTGACCCTTCGGTCGATTCCGAAATCGGAACGGTGCTGTCTACGCGCCGATCTTCTGCTGTCCCCGACGAGCGCGCAGGTACGCCAAGCGCTCCTCAAGAAGTTCCTCGAGCTCGGGGCGCGTCCGGCGCTCCAGGAGCATGTCCCAGTGCGTACGAGGCGCCTTAGTCTCGGCGGCTTCCGTCTGCACGAGTTCACCCTCGTCGCTGAGCAGTCGGCCTTCCTGACCGCTCTTCGGCGACTGCCAAACCTCGGGGACCTCCGCCTCAGCGGCAAACATTACTGAGAATGTGGAACCGTCATCGCAACGGTAAACACTTCTCTTTCGCGGGGAGAACTCGACGCCTTCTTCGCTCTGCAGGCTCTGTGCGCCCAGTCTCATCCCACGCAAACTGCGATCCGCCATCGTGTGGCCTCCTTCTTCGCGATGCAACTCACGAGTATGAACCAAGAAGCTGGGCGTTTCCTTCCCACAGCCACCTAACTCCCTTTGGTTAAGGCTGCCGAGACCTCGGAATCCCTCGCCCAGCCTGCAGAGAACTTCAGCGCGCGCGAATCAGCTCCAGCGCAAGATCCGCCCGATCGGTCACCAGACCATCGATCCCGGCGTCCAGCAACCGGCGCATGTCGGCCACCTCGTTCACCGTCCAGACGTGCACTTCGATACCCACCCGATGGAAGGCGTTCAGAATCCGCGGTGTCGACACGGTGAGCCCTAAGGTCTTCTCGGGAACCTGCAGCGCATCCAGCCCACGCAGCGCAAGCCGCTGCAGCGGACGGGCGCCGGATGCCGCGGCGAGCAGTGCGGCGACGAACCGAGGTGCGCTGGCCGACGTCGCGACACCCGGCAGCAGTTCTACCGCGGCGCGGCGCCGACGCTCACTGAACGAGGTGAGCAGCACCCGGTCGCGAGCATAGGCATCGCGGACCGCCTGCACGGTGGGGATCACGGCATCCGCTGATTTGATGTCGATGTTGAACCGGGTGTCCGGGAACGCGTCGAGGGCTTCCCGCAGTGACGGCAGTGTCTGCCCCAACCCGAGCGGCACCCTGGCCAACTCCTCGGCGGTCAGGTCGGCCACCCGTTCCGGCCGGCTGGCGACGCGTTCCAGGGTGTCGTCATGGCTGACGATCGCCACGCCATCAGCGGAGGCGTGCACATCGGTCTCGACGTGGCTCACCCCCAGCGCGACGGCCTCCATGAAGGCCAGCATGGAGTTCTCGGGCGCGGTCGTCGCCAGTCCACGGTGCGCAAGCACCCGCGGGGGAGCGGGACTGAAATACACGGCGGGACTTACTGCTGCGGCGGCGTTCCCGGTGCAGGCGTTCCCTGCGCGGTGAATGCCCGGCTGAGGTTCTTCATACCCTCGGTGAGCTCGGCAGGCACGATCCACAGCTTGCTGGCCTGTCCATCGGCGATCTTCGGGAGCGTCTGCAGGTACTGGTACGCGAGCAAGGGAGCGTCGGGGTTGCCGTCGTGGATGGCGCTGAACACGATCGAGATCGCCTGCGCCTCACCTTCAGCCCTCAGCACTGCGGCGCGCGCGTCGCCCTCGGCCTCGAGGATCGCGGCCTGCCGGGCGCCCTCGGCCGTGAGGATCGCCGACTGCTTGGTGCCCTCCGCGGTGAGGATGAGCGCGCGCCGGTCACGCTCGGCACGCATCTGCTTCTCCATCGAGTCCTGGATCGACAGGGGCGGGTCAATCGCCTTGAGCTCCACCCGGCCGACGCGGATTCCCCACTTCCCGGTGGCTTCGTCGAGCACGATGCGCAGCTGGCCGTTGATCTCATCACGGCTGGTCAGCGCCTCTTCGAGGTTCAGCCCACCGACGACGTTACGCAGCGTGGTTGTAGTCAGCTGTTCGACCGCACCGAGATAGTTGGCGATCTCATACGTGGCGGCCCGCGCATCCGTCACCTGGAAGTAGACCACCGTGTCGATCGAGACGACCAGGTTGTCCTCGGTGATCACCGGTTGCGGCGGGAAGGAGACCACCTGCTCGCGCATGTCGATGAGTGGGCGCATCCGATCAATGAACGGAACCAGGATGTTCAGGCCCGGGTTGAGCGTCTTGTGATACTTGCCAAGCCGTTCGACAACTCCGGCCGTCGCCTGCGGCACGATCCGGATGGCCCGGAAAATGACCACGATCACGAAGATCGCGACCAGCAGGATCAGCACGTACAGCAGGACGTTCCCGACAATCTCGGCTACAACGCTCTGGGTCGAAACAATCACTCAGGGGTCCTTTCCACGGGCACAACCACGGCGGTCGCCCCCTCGATTGCGGTCACGATGACGCGTTCGCCCTCGACGAGGGCACGGTCCTCGGTGAGGTGAGACAGTCGCGAGGTCCAGGTCTCACCGTTGGCGAGCTTCACGTAGCCGCCGCCGTCGACGAAGTCGCGCATCACGCGGCCCTCCATGCCGAGCAGGGCGTCGACGTTGCTGCGCGCCGGATCGGCGCCGGTCCTCAGCAGTTGTTGCAACGGCGGTTTGACGAAGAACAGCAGCAGCAGCGAAAGCGCCGCGGCGATGATGATCTGCAGCCACCACGGGCCACCGGCCAGGCCGCTGACGAGGCCGCCGAGACTCCCGATCGCCAGCATCAGGAACGTTAATTCGGCCGTGGAGACCTCGATGATCACGAAGATCAGGATCAGCGCCAACCAGAAAACCCAGGCATATGTCGTCAGGAACTCTGGCAAAATCGGCACTCCTTTGGTGTCGGCTGGCATCAAGCTATCACCCGGCTCGGGCTGGGCACGGCAACGAGTTGATAGTGTCGAGTCTCGTGAGCAACCCACTTGAGCCTGGTTCCCTGTCCGGTAAGCGAGCACTCGTCACTGGTTCGTCTCGCGGAATCGGCGCCGACACGGCGACCTATTTCGCCGAGGCCGGTGCGCGTGTCGTCATCAACTACCGGAACAAGGAAGGGCGGGCGAACAAGCTCGTCGGCCAGATCGAAGAAGCCGGCGGCTCTGCTATCGCGGTGGGCGCCGATCTCACGGACCCGGCGTCGGTGGCCACCATGTTCGACACCATTGCCGAGGAGTTCGGCGGTCTCGACATCCTCGTCCTGAACGCCTCCGGCGGCATGGAGAGCGGGATGGCTGAGGACTACGCCATGCTGCTCAACCGCGACGCGCAGGTGAACGTGCTGCAGGGGGCAATGCGGCTGCTCGGCGAGGGCTCCCGCGTGGTCTTCGTGACCAGCCACCAGGCGCACTTCATCCGCACTGTGCCGACCATGCCTGAGTACGAGCCGGTCGCGCTGAGCAAGCGCGCAGGCGAGGACGCCCTGCGGGCGATGATCCCCGAGCTCACCGCCGCCGGCGTCGAGTTCGTCGTGGTCTCCGGCGACATGATCGAGGGCACCATCACGGCGACCCTGCTCGAGCGAGCGAACCCTGGGGCGATCGGCGCCCGCAAGGAGGCCGCCGGAAAGCTATACAACGTGAGCGAGTTCGCGGCTGAAGTTGCGCTGGCCGCGGTGTCGCCGGTCCCGGAAGAAAACACGCGCTACGTCGGCGACGTGTCCGACTTCCAGACCCGGTAAGTTTCCACGCTCGTAACTTGCTGACCGGTAACACCGCCCCTTTGGGAGGAGCACTCGTCCTATGAAGACCAGCGACCTACCCCTGCTGCAGAGCGTTTCCCGGCCGACCATCGACCCGACCGGTGAACGCGCCGTGGTCTCAGTGACCCGCCCGGACTTCGAGGCGGACAGTTACGTCGGCCAACTGTGGGCGGTCCTGCTCTCCGGACGACCGGCGGCCAGACGGCTGACTCGCGGGTTCCGCGACACCGCACCGCAATTCTCCCCGGATGGCACCCTGATCGCGTTCATTCGCGCGAGCGCCGCGGATTCCGCTGGGCAGTTGCACGTCGTGGATGCGATCGGCGGCGAACCGGTGCAGGTGACCGATCAGCCGCTCGGCATCGGCGCCTTCCGCTGGTCGCCGGATGGCACCAGGATCGCCTTCACGGCGCGCGTCCCGGAGCACGGCCGATACGGGACCGTGAGTGGCCTCGGCCCTGGCGCGGAACCGGCACGACAGATCACGACCACCCGGTACAAGGCGAACGGTCTCGGGTACAGCAACGATCGCCGCAGTCACGTGTTCACCGTTCGTGTGCCGAACGTGGACGCCGAGCCCGTGTATCCCCGCAGCCCGAGCCCGGCCACGCCACAGCCGCCCGCGCGCAAGCTCGCTCCGGAACCGGTGCAGTTGAGCACAGGGGACTACGACCACCTTGAGCTGAGTTTTTCTCCAGATGGCCGGTCGCTGCTTGCCGTGTCGGCTCGCCACGAACGCCGCGACCGCGATCTGCGCACTGATCTCTGGCGATTCGACCTCAGCCAGCCTGGCAGCGAGCCGCAGCTGGTGACGGGGGAGGAGCCCAACCGCTCCATTCGCCTGGTCGAGCACACGCCGACCGGGTCGGTGCTCTTCACCGGCACGGAGCTCGGGCGCGGCGGTCGTGACTTCGTCGGTCGGAACGAGAGCCTGTACCTGCTCGACAGTGCAGGCAAGGCGCGCCGTCTCACGGATGCCGAGAGCGTTGACACCACGGACACGCAGGCGATCACCATCACCGGGGACGACTCGGTCCTGGTGCAGACCAGCGTTCGCGGCGCGTTGCACCTGCTCGAGGCTCGGCTCGGCACGAACCGCGCGGTCGCCCTCACCGCCGGACCGTTCCAGGTGCAGGGTGCGGCCGCGGCATCCGGAATCGTCGCCGTGACCCTGACTGCCGCTGACACAGCGGGGGATGTCGCCATCCTGCGTGACGGACGGCTGCAAATGCGCACCGACTTCTCGGGCGGCCTGCGGCGCGCGGGCGTGCTGCCCGCCAAGGAACTGACTGTGACCGCGCGCGATAGCTACCCGGTGCACGGCTGGGTGGTGCTGCCGAAGGGCACCGGCCCGCACCCGGTGCTGCTGAACATCCACGGTGGGCCGTTCGCGGCTTACTCGGCGTCCTTGTTCGATGAGGCGCAAGTGTACGCCGATGCCGGGTACGCGGTCGTCATGTGCAACCCGCGTGGGTCGTCCTCGTACGGGCAGAAGCACGGACGCGCGATCCGGAAGGCGCTCGGAACGGTGGACCACACCGACGTGCTCGACTTCCTCGAGGGCGCGATCGGCGAGTTCGCAAGCCTGGACGACAACCGGGTCGGCATCATGGGCGGCTCGTACGGTGGCTACCTGACGGCGTGGACGATCGCGCACGACCACCGGTTCGCGGCAGCGATCGTGGAACGCGGATTCCTGGATGCCACCGCCTTCGCCGGCAACTCCGACATCGGCACATGGTTCGGCCAGGAGTACCTCGGATCAGACCCCGAGCAGCAACGGGCCCAGAGCGCCCAGACCTACGTCGACTCGGTGAAGACGCCGACCCTCGTCATCCACTCTGAGCAGGACCTGCGGTGCCCGGTCGATCAGGCTGAGCGCTATTACCAGTCCCTGAAACGCAATGGCGTGGACGCCGAGCTAGTGCTGTTCCCTGGCGAGGATCACGAGCTGTCGCGCACCGGAAGGCCGCGGCACCGCCGGCAGCGCTTCGAGATCATCCTCGACTGGTGGCAGCGGCACCTGCCGATCGGCTGATGCGCCGAACTGGTTAAATCGAGGGAGGCCTGCCGACTGTTTCGGCGGCGTGCTGAGAGGTGGACCAACAATGAGCACTGTCACGAGCACCGACCCGAACACGGCGGCGCGACAGGTAGCCGACAGTCACGACCTGATCCGCGTGCAGGGCGCCCGGGAGAACAACCTCAAGGACGTGAGCCTCGAGCTGCCGAAACGTCGGCTGACGGTGTTCACCGGGGTGTCCGGTTCGGGCAAGAGCTCGCTGGTATTCGCCACCATCGCCGCGGAGTCGCAGCGGATGATCAACGAGACGTACAGCACGTTCGTCCAGGGGTTCATGCCGACGATGGCGCGGCCGGACGTCGATGTGCTGCAAGGGCTGACGACGGCGATCATCGTCAACCAGGAGCGGATGGGCGCCAATGTGCGTTCCACGCTCGGCACCGCCACTGACGGCAACGCATTGCTGCGGATCCTGTTCAGCAAGCTGGGGCAGCCACACATCGGATCGCCCAACGCGTTCTCATTCAATGTGCCGTCGGTGACCGGATCCGGTGCCATCACCGTTTCGCGCGGTGACAAAACAAAGTCCGAGAAGGCGACCTTCAACCAACTCGGCGGCATGTGCCCGCGCTGCGAGGGCATGGGCTCGGTCAACGACTTCGATCTGTCGGCTCTCTACGACGACACGAAGTCGCTGAACGAGGGGGCGCTCAGAGTCCCGGGCTACAGCATGGACGGCTGGTACGGCCGCATCTTCAGCGGGGCAGGGCTCAACATGGACAAGCCGATCGGCAAGTTCAGCAAGAAAGAACTGCACCAGCTGCTCTACGCAGAGCCGACCAAAATCAAGGTGGAAGGGATCAACCTCACCTATGAAGGCGTGATCCCCAAGGTGCAGAAGTCGATGTTGTCGAAGGATGTCGACACGCTTCAGCCGCACGTCCGCGCCTTCGTTGAGCGTGTGGTGACCTTCACGACCTGCCCCGAGTGCGACGGCACGCGCCTCAGCCCCGAGGCCCGGTCATCGAAGATCAAGGGGAAGAACATCGCCGACCTGTGCGCGATGCAGATCAACGATCTGGCCGAATGGGTTCGCGACCTCGACGAGCCTTCGGTGAGCCCGCTGCTGGCCGGACTGCGGCACCTCTTGGACTCGTTCGTCGAGATCGGGCTCGGCTACCTCTCACTTGATCGCCCATCGGGCACCCTGTCCGGCGGCGAGGCGCAACGCACCAAGATGATCCGACACCTCGGATCCTCGCTCACCGACGTGACGTACGTTTTCGACGAGCCTACGATCGGTCTGCACCCGCATGACATCCAGCGGATGAACAAGCTGTTGCTGCAGCTGCGCGACAAGGGCAACACGGTGTTGGTGGTCGAGCACAAGCCCGAGGCGATCGCGATCGCCGACCACATCGTCGACCTCGGGCCAGGCGCGGGCAAAGCGGGCGGCACGATCTGCTTCGAGGGCACCCTCGACCAGCTCCGGGGGAGCGACACCCTCACCGGACGCCATCTGGATGACCGGGCCACCCTCAAGCAGAACCTGCGCAAGCCGAAGGACAAGCTACAGATCCGCGGTGCAAGCACAAACAACCTGCAGGCGGTCGACGTCGACATCCCACTCGGAGCGCTCGTCGTGGTCACCGGAGTCGCGGGCTCCGGAAAGAGCTCGCTGATCCACGGTTCGGTCTCCGGCCGGGACGGCGTGGTGTCGATCGACCAGGGCACGATCAAGGGGTCTCGGCGCAGCAACCCGGCCACCTACACCGGACTCCTCGAGCCGATTCGCAAGGCCTTCGCGAAGGCCAACGGCGTGAAGCCGGCGCTGTTCAGCGCCAACTCCGAAGGTGCCTGCCCGGTCTGCAACGGCGCTGGGGTCATCTACACCGATCTGGGCTTCATGGACACCGTCTCCACGCCCTGCGATGAGTGCGGAGGCAAGCGGTTCCAGGCCGCGGTGCTGGAGTACAAGCTCGGCGGCCGGGACATCGCCGAAGTGCTCGCCATGTCGGTGATGGAGGCTGAGGAGTTCTTCGGCGCGGGAGAGGCGCGCACCCCGGCCGCGCACACTGTTCTCGACCGGCTGGCGGATGTCGGGCTCGGCTACCTGAGCCTCGGCCAGCCGCTCACCACCCTGTCCGGCGGTGAGCGTCAGCGCCTCAAGCTGGCCACGCACATGGGGGAGAAGGGCGACGTGTACGTGCTCGACGAGCCGACCACTGGCCTGCACCTGGCCGATGTGGAGCAACTGCTCGGGCTGCTCGACCGGCTGGTTGATGCCGGCAAGTCGGTCATCGTCATCGAACACCACCAGGCGGTGATGGCGCATGCCGACTGGATCATCGATCTCGGTCCAGGCGCCGGCCATGACGGCGGCCGAATCGTGTTCGAGGGCACACCCGCCGACCTCGTGGCCGCCCGCTCGACGCTCACCGGCGAGCACCTCGCGGCGTACATCGGTAACTGACCAGGAAGGAAAGAAAACTGTTATGAGCGACACTCAAGAACCCGCCGAGGGATGGACCGCAGAGGAACGCGCCGCCATGAAGGAGCGTGCGGCCGAGGTCAAGAAGGCCAAATCCCGCACGAAAGCGAACCCTGAAGAAGAACTGCTGGGCAAGATCGCCGAGATGGACGACCAGGACCGGAAGATGGCTGAGCGGATCCACGCCATCGTCAAGGACAGCGCCCCGGAGCTGAAGCCGAAGACCTGGTACGGGATGCCCGCCTACGCCAAGAACGGCAAGGTTGTCGTCTTCTTCCAGGCAGCAGGCAAGTTCAAGTCCCGGTACGCGACGCTCGGTTTCAACGACGACGCCAACCTCGACGACGGCGCGATGTGGCCGACATCCTTCGCGCTGACCGGCCTGTCTGCCGAGGACGAGGCGAAGATCAGCGAACTAGTGAAGCGAGCGGCGAGCTAGGCGCGGAGCCTTCTGCTTTACCGAATCAGGCTGTCCGTGTTTTCAAAGTCTTGAAGCGAGGGTATCGGGCGACGAGAATCTAGGTGCGGGCGGGGTGCGCTGCAACCGTCGCGAACCTGCAGATCAAGGGTCGGATCCCTCCGGCGACGTGCACGCTCCGAACGAGCCATAACGCCCGCACAGTCGAAAGGAACCGACATGCGCACACGAATTCTGGCAGCAATGGTTTCACTTGCGGGGGTGGCGGTGCTGGCGGTACCGACGACCGCGAATGCCGACGCGTCGACGAACTTCCTGCCCTTCTCGCACACCCGCCTGACCGGTGCCGTGGAGGTGCCAGGTCCCGGCGACCCGAACGGGCGCGGGTTCGCGTTCGTCCGGTGGGACACCGACGACGGGACGGTTTGCTACAACGTCTTCGTCCGTCGGATCGCACCGGCGACCGCGGCACACATCCACATTGGCGATAGGAACACGGCGGGTCCCGTCGTACAGGGACTGGAGGCCCCAACTGACGGCTACTCGTCTGGTTGCGTGGACAACGCCGCGCTCGCTGCGGCGCTAGACGCCAACCCGGACAACTACTACGTCAACGTGCACAACGCCGACTTCCCCGCCGGGGCCGTGCGCGGCCAGCTCGGCTGACGGTCGGCCGGCACCATCAGGTGGTCATCCTTCGTCCGAAGGATGACCAGTTCGTGAAAGAGGCGGCGAGCTCAGCACCGCGATCTGAACGCACTCAGTGCCGGGGTCACCGTAGGTCGCGGAAGAACGTGCGCACGTCGCCGATCAGCAGATCGGGGACCTCCATGGCGGCAAAGTGGCCGCCGCGCTCGAACTCCGACCAGTGCACGACGTTGTTCTCGCGCTCGGCGACCGGGCGAATCCCGAAGTCACCGGGGAACACCGCGACCCCGGACGGCACCTCGGAGCGTTCCGTCGGTTGCCCCCAGCTGGCCTGGGCCTCCTTGTAGAGCCGCGCCGAGGACGCGGCCGTGCGAGTGAGCCAGTACACGCTGACGTTGGTGAGCATCTGGTCGCGATCGACGGCATCCTCCGGAAGTCCGGCGGCGGGGTCGGTCCATTCCTTGAACTTCTCGACAATCCAGCCGAGCTGGCCGGCGGGGGAGTCGGTCAGGCCGATCCCCACCGTCTGCGGCCGCGTCGACTGGATGATCGCGTAGCCCGCGCCCTCCTGCAGTTGCCGTTCCAGGCCGGCGACCCGCTCCCGCTCGACCTCGGTCATCCGTGCCAGTTCGTCCGGATCTCCCATGGGAAAGCCCAGGCTTCCGTTGACGTGGACGCCCACGACGTGCTCGGAGTCGATGCGGCCCAGTGTCGGTGAGATCACCGCACCGGTGTCGCCGCCTTGGGCGCCGTACCGCTCATAGCCGAGTCGGTGCATCAGTTCTTTCCAGGCCTCGGCGATGTGCGTCATGTCCCAGCCGGTTTCGCTGGTCGGACCGGAGAATCCGAACCCGGGCATCGACGGCGCGACGACGTGGAACGCGTCGGCCTTCCGGCCGCCATGGGCGCGAGGGTCGGTGAGTGGTCCCATGATGTTCATGAACTCGACGATCGAGCCCGGCCATCCGTGAGTAATGATCAGCGGTAAGGCGTTCGGTTCGGGGGAGCGAACGTGCACAAAGTGAATGTTCTGCCCGTCGATGGTGGTGGTGAACTGTGGGAACTCGTTCAGCCTGGCCTCGTAGGCGCGCCAGTCGTACGAAATCCGCCAGTATTCGGCCAGCGGCTTCAGGTAACTGATCGGAACGCCGTAGTCCCAGTCGACGTCAGGCAGTTCGTCGGGCCAGCGAGTGTTGCCGAGTCGAGCGTGCAGATCGTCCAGCTCAGCCTGCGGAATGTCGATTCGAAATGGCCGGATGTCGGTGTCGGCGGCGTTGTTCGTGTCAGCGGTGTCGTCGTTGGCGTTGCTCTTGTAGTTGGTGTCCACGGGGGCGACGATAACGACCGTTGCGGTCATTTTCTGTCCTGTATGCCGAGCAATTCAGAACTCCCGGGCTCAGCATGTCTGGTCGCCGATAATGCACATTATGTCAAGTAGGCGATGCGAGCCACTCCTCAACCAGGGCATGCATGGATACCGGCGCCGTGTTCACCGTGCCAGCCCGAGGAACACCATCACCGCGCGTTCGACGTCGGCGAGCTGATCGGCGCTCAGCCGGCCAATCCGGTCTTGCACATTGGAGCGTCGCACTGTTGTGACCTTGTCGACCATCACGTCGCTCTCGGATTCCAGTCCAGACAGTTCGTCGGCCGACACACGAACACGCATCATCGGTGCGTCGACCAGGTCGCTTGTCAGTGGTGCCACTGTCACTGACGCAGTTGTCGCAAAGAGATCATCCTGCACGATGAGTGCGGGTCGAAGTTTCGACGCATAAACCCCGCCTGCGACCGTCCAAATCTCTCCGCGGTTCACTCGTCGTCCCATGTGGTCGACACGGACTCGATGAACTCCTGATCGTCAGACAGTCGGTCTGCCTGCGCGATCAATGACGCCTGGCGACGTGCTTCGGCTGCGAACGCTTCGGTCCGGACATCCGGCACCCAGATCTGCACCGGACGAAGTCCACGCTCACGCATCCGTCGGCGATATTCGCTTACTCGGTCGTTGACCGCCATGACTCAATGTTACATGTAACACCCGCCGACGTCACCGCCCCTCCACCGTCGCATCACGGGTGCGACGTGCCGAGGCGGGCGTCAGGGATGCGATCCGTATGCTCGGGCACGTGGAAAGTGGCGCGCTCATCGTTCCGGTTCTAGAAGCCGCGCCCGCAGTCGATCCACATCGATCGCGTCTGGATCCCTCAAGCGGGCTCGACGTTCCAGCACACGTCACTGTGCTGTTTCCGTTTGCGCCGCCGGAATCGTTGGACGATGCCTCCCTGGTGCGCCTGGCCGCGGCAGTTCGTTCCGTCCCTGCTTTCCGGGTTCGATTCAGTGCGACGTCCTGGTTCGGCGACGACGTCCTCTGGCTCAAACCTGACGATGATGGAGGATTCCGCGCGCTGACCAGGAGCGTGCGGGAAGTGTTCCCAGCAGCACTCCCCTACGAAGGTCTTCATTACGACGCGGTCCCGCACCTAACGATCGGCATGGCGCCGCTCGCCTGCTATAAACAGCTTCGCGAGGCAGAGAGTGCCGTTCATACGGATCTGCCCATCGAGACAACTGTCCGAATCGTCGAGTATGGCGTGGTCAGCGACTCGCCCGGCTCGTGGACCGTCCACCATCGCCTGCACCTCGGCTGACAAACGCTCATGAGCGGATAACGCGCGCGCCGATGGCTGAGTTTTCTGCCCATGGCGCATGCCGAAACCGTGGCCGCCGGCAGAAAGTGACGCCACCCAGTGCACGCTGGCGCGTCGAGCACCGCCAGCTGGCTACTCCCCCGCCGGCTAGTCCGCGCGGACGCCGCGCCGCTGCATGATCGCCTCACGGGATTTGGCGGCCCGGTCATCCAGTTCGCGCAGGCTCTGCGCGTCGGACAGCTCAGCGCCAGGCTGCCGTACCCGCAGCGCCGCGAGCAAAAGCTCATCGGCGATCAGCGGGTTCATCGGCAGCACCGGCCCGTGCAACGACGTGCCGATGCTCGCACCGGTCCGCACGCCCTCGACCCGGTTCTGCTCAGCCGATGGGGTGTTGCCCTTGCCGTAGAGCACCTCACCGAATGAGTCGGCGCCGTCCTGCAAGGTCGTCACAGCCGAGTGATTCTCGAATCCGGTGACAATGCCGGCACGCGTCCGCAGCACGATCTCGCCGACGCTGCGGATGACGCCGAGCTTCACCCGGCTGGGGAAGATGCCGACACCCTGCACGTGGCTACCGTCAGCGAGCTCGACGTCCTGGCCGAGCAGCTGCCAGCCGGCGGCGATGCCGAGGAACGGAGCGCCGGATGCCGCAAGCTCGAGCAGGCGCCCGGAACGTTCCATCAGGTCCGCGTGCACGGCCTCCTGACCCGATACCGGGCCGCTGCCGATGTGCACGAGATCGACGTCGTCGGGCAGCGGATCGCCGATCCCAACGGCATGGACGGTCGCGGGAATCCCGCGGGCGCCGGCCCGGTAACGTAGCGCGATCACATTGCCGACGTCGCCGTTGATGCCCAGCTCGCGCGGGTACAGGTGCACGATGTTCAGGGCGGTCACTGGTCGCCGCCTTCCAGATCGAGGAAGCCGAGCTGCTTGCGGATGAGCATCATCTGTTCGTAGTTGACGATCATCGTCTTGATCCCGGTCCTCGGCTTCGGCAGGGCGAGGAACGCGGTGAGCGCGCTCTTCAGGTCAGGCTGAACCTGACCGACCGGAATGTCCGAGTAGCCGAGCCGGGTGGCGATTTGCCAAGCCTTCGTGCCGGTCACCACGTCGACGTGATCGATGCGGGACAGGTCTGTGCCGTACACCCAGGACGGATCGGGGGTTCCCTCGTCTACCGCAATCAGCAGTTGCTCCGGCGCCTCAACGAGGTAGTCGAGGTTCAGCTGCAAGCTCGGCGGGTTCTTCATCATGATGATCTCGATGTCCTCACCACCGACGGTGAGCAGTTCGCCGCGACCGTAGACAGTGCGCAGCGAACTCATCGCCCGCTGCACCGCGTCGATGCTGAACCGGTCGCCGACCATCTCGAGCACCGCGGCCACCGCGGCCGCAGTGTCGACGGCGTAGTGCAGGCCACGAGCGGGAATCGGTACGAGCGCTCGCGCTCCGTCGATCTCCAGGGTCGCCTGCCGGTTGTCCAGCCCGGTGACGCGAACGCGAGGCATGGGTGCCGGCGCCACCGCAGCGTCCGGGTCGGCCACGTTGGCCAACCCATTCGGTGACTGTTCAATCAGATCCGCGGACACCCCGAACCAGGTGATCCGTCGGCCATCCGTTGCCGGCAGCCCGGCACCGACCTTGCGCAGGCTGTCGTCATTGGCGTTCAGGACGACGAGGTCGCGGCCGGCGGTGGCCATGGTCCGCAGCATCTCAACGACGCGGGCCGGTTCGAAGAAGCGGTTGAGCTGGTCGACCTGGACGTTCAGCAGCAGCACGCCGCGCGGCTTCAGCGACTTGGCGAGGGCAACACCGTAGGCCTCGTCGACCTCGATCACGCCGACATCCCCACGCATGTAGCCGTCGGTCGGAACCGTTGCCAGCATCGCCGAGGCGATCCCCTGCGGCAGGTTTCCCCCGGACGGGTTCGTGAACACGTCGTAGCCATGCTCGCGAAGCATCGCTGTCAGCATGTTCGTCGTGGTCGACTTACCGTTCGACCCCGACACGAACATCACGCCGAGCGGCAGCTTGGAGAGCGCACGTTCCAGGAACCGTGGCGCGATCGCGAGAACGACCCGGCCCGGAACTGCAGACCCTCCCCCGCGCAGGCGCAACACCTTGCGGGCGAGGCGGCCGAGCAGGACGGCAATCCGGTAGCGCAATCCGCGGCCTACTCGAGGTAGTCGCGCAGCGACTGCGAGCGGGACGGGTGGCGCAGCTTGGCCATTGTCTTCGACTCGATCTGCCTTATCCGCTCACGGGTCACACCAAAGGTGTCGCCGATCTGGTCGAGCGTCTTCGGCATGCCATCGCCCAGGCCGAATCGCATCCGGATGACTCCGGCCTCACGCTCGGAGAGGGAGTCGAGCAGGCTCTCCAGCTGCTTCTGCAGCATGGTGAAGCCCACGGCGTCGGCGGGGACGACCGCTTCGGTGTCCTCAATCAGGTCACCGAACTCGCTGTCACCGTCTTCACCCAGCGGAGTGTGCAGCGAGATCGGCTCGCGACCGTACTTCTGCACCTCGACGACCTTCTCAGGGGTCATGTCGAGTTCGCGCGACAACTCTTCGGGCGTTGGCTCACGTCCGAGGTCCTGCAGCATCTGCCGCTGGACGCGAGCAAGCTTGTTGATGACCTCGACCATGTGCACCGGGATACGGATGGTGCGGGCCTGGTCGGCCATTGCGCGGGTGATCGCCTGACGGATCCACCAGGTGGCGTAGGTCGAGAACTTGAAGCCCTTGGTGTAGTCGAACTTCTCCACCGCGCGGATCAGGCCGAGGTTTCCCTCCTGGATCAGGTCCAGGAACTGCATGCCACGACCGGTGTAACGCTTGGCGAGGCTGACCACGAGACGCAGGTTCGCGCCGAGCAGGTGGCTCTTGGCCCGCTGACCGTCGCGGGCGACCCACTGCAGTTCACGCTGCAGTTCCTTGCTGAGCCCTGGGGTGTTCGCGAGCTTGTCCTCGGCGAACAGGCCGGCCTCGATCCGCATCGCGAGATCCACCTCTTCGGCGGCGTTCAGCAGCGCGACCTTACCGATCTGCTTGAGGTAGTCCTTGACCGGATCTGCCGTGGCGCCGGTGATGGCGGCCGAGTAGACCGGGACCTCGTCCTCGTCATCGGCCATCGACAGTACGAGGGCGCCGGTGGGCAGTGCCTCGTCTTTGCCGGTCGACTTGTCGTCGTGCTCGTCGTCGGCGACTTCTTCAGTCGGAGCCGCCTCAGCTGCAGCCTCATCGATAACTTCGACGGGCTCAAGGGCTTCCTCGGGCTCGTCTGTTTCTGCGGCCTTCTTCGAACCACGAGTGGCCTTCGCCGGCGACGCCTTCGTCGCAGCGGGCTTCTTGGCTGCAGGCTTCTTAGCCGCGGGCTTCTTGGCCGGAGCCGTTTCGTCCTTGGCTTCTTCGGCCGCTTCAGCAGCCGCAGGCTTTGTCCTTGCCATTCGAGCACCTTTCCGGGCGGTTGCGGGCAGTACTAAGACCCTTGTCAAGTCCGCTTGTCACGAAATTCGTGAACAATTGGGGATTGACAGGGTCTTGGACTATCGATTATTGCACGGTCTGCCAGCGACCGCTGACAGCAGCGGCCGATCAGCGGCCTGGTCCGCGCAATCGTCTCAAGAGTGCAACCCACAGAGGACCAGGTTCTATTCCCTCTTCCTTCATACCCCTCCGCGTCCGAGCGCGCGCTCGGAATAGGAAGACCATTCCCAGCCCGACGACAAGGAACTGCACCGAGAAGGCGATTCGGAAGTGGTCCAGCGAGTACAGCTCGGCCGGGTTCCCTGTGCCCCCGTTCGCGCGGTCGAGGACGTCGAGGATCACGCCGATGAGGAACATCATCGTGAAGCTCGCGGTGAAGCCCCCGACGTTGACCACGCCGTTGGCAGAGCCCAGGCTGCGCGTCGGATTGAAGGTGCGGGCGAAGTCGAAGCCGATGATGGAGCCGGGCCCGCCCGCGCCGTTGACGACTATGAGCACGATGATGAGCCAGAGCGGCGGCTCCCCCGGCCACAGCAGTACGGCCGCCCAGGCGAGACCCATTGGCACGACAGCGGCAATGACGATGTTGCTGCGCCGCATGGGGTACCGCGCGGTGAGCACGCCCATGATCGGTCCCACCACCGCGCCGCCCAAGACAATGAGGCTGAGCAACGAGGCAGCGGCCCCAGGACCGTAGCCGAGCCCGACCGAGAGGAATGGAAAGCCCCACAACAGTGCGAAAACGGTGCCGGGAGACTGCGTCACGAAGTGCGACCAGAATCCCAACTGCGTGCCCGGCCGCGCGAGCGCCTCCCGCAGATGCTTCAGGGTCGCCCGCCAGGTCAGCCTCTCGGCCGCCTGGTCATTCACCCCGTTACTGATCAGCAGGATGACCAGTACGACGCAGAGCGCCGACAGTGACCCGGCCCACAGGTAGGCGGGCGTCCATCCCCACTCCCGCAACAACCATGACAACGGCACGGCTGAGAGCAGTTGGCCGAATTGGCCGACGGTGCCGAGCCACTGGGAAACCTGCGGAAGCGCGCGTCCGGTGAACCAGGAGGCGAGCAACCGCATCACCGAGATGAAGATCATCGCGTCGCCGCTGCCGACGAGCACGCGGCCGACGATCGCGAGTGCGAATGTCGGGGCGAAGGCGAGGACCACCTGTCCGGTGACCATCAACACCGACCCGGTCAGCAGCAGCGACTTGGCGCCCACGCGATCTACGGCGACGCCGATCGGGATCTGCAGCGCCGCGTACATGATCAGCTGCACAACCGCGAGCGTCGACATCTGTGCGGCAGAGACATCGAACCGCTCGGTCGCTTCGACGCCGGAAACGCCAAGCGAACTGCGTTGCATGACAGCAACCAGGTAGGTGAACGTGCCCACGGCGAAGATGAGCCATGAGCGCGCGGAATTCACCGTCCCAGTCTACGGGCGGTCGCGGATCGGGCTTGCCGAGACGGGTTTCGACAGCCTCGACCGGCGCGGTTGTCTACCGGGGTGGGGAGTCGTCTCGACGGCCGGCGAGGAACTTCTCCAGCTCGGCTGCGATGGCATCGGCGCTGGGCAGCTCGCCGTCCTCATCCGTGAGCGGGGAACGCTGCGGATTGTCTTCCATATAGCTGTCGTGGCGAGCTTCAAGCGTGGCCACCAGCCGGGACAGCTCAGGATTTTCCTGCACCTGCTCGTCAATCCGAGCGATGAAGTCGCGTCCGTCTTCGCGCAGCCGGTCAGTCGGGAAGATCAGCCCGGTCGCGGCACCGATGCTTTCCAGCGCGGCAACGGCGGCCAGCGGGTATTCGGTGTCCGCGAGATAGTGCGGCACGAGCAGCACGAAACCGACCGTGGGGTGGTCGAGCTGCTGCAGTCGGTATTCGACGAGATGCAGGGCATTCGCCGGCACCTGGGTGTGCGGCTTCCAAATCGACAGGGCGTCGATCAGCTCGGTGCGATTGCCACTCACCGTGACGCCGATCGACCGTGTGTGCGGAACCGGCATCGGGATCGAGTGCACCCAGGTCGTGGTCGACACCTGGTAGCGGTCAATCAGCTGCAGCAAGGCGGCCGTGAAACGTTCCCATTGGAAATCCGGCTCGAACCCGCTGAGCAGCAGGAACTGGCTGCCGAGTTCATCGCGCATCAAATAGAGCCGCAGCCGCAGCGGGCGGTAGTTCGACAGGTGATCCTGATCGAAGTAGATGGTGGGACGCCGGGAGCGGTAGTCCAGCAGCTCGTCGACATCGAAACTTGCGACGACCTCGTGCTCGAGGGTGTCCAGCAGGTACTCCGTGAACTGCGACACCGCGGAACCCGCGTCGGCAAACCCGGTCAACCCGGCGACAAGGTGCAGCCCTGTCGGCACCTCGGCGGTGTCAAGCAGCACTTCATACAGGCCGGACGGATCTTGCATATTTCCAGCCTAAGCCGCGGGCACGCACACGGGCGCCTACTGGGTCATGCCGAGAGCGAACAGCAGGCCTGGTCGGTGCGTCGACGATGGCGCCCACGCAATCAGGGATCGATACCATGACCGGATGCTTCCTTCACTTTCGCTCACCGATTCAGTCCCGTCCACCGTCGATGTCCTGGTGCTCGGCGTGAAGAAGGGCCCCGACGGGCCTGAGTTGGCAAGTGAGGACGGGCAGTACGCAGCACTCGCTGGTTCACTGGCCGGCATCGGGTCGACTGGCGCGTCGGACGAGCTGCTGCGGGTTCCCGCGAGCACGGTCGACGGTCCGAGCCTGGCGCTCATTGGACTCGGTTCGAATCCCGATGCGCGGGCACTGCGGGCGGCGGCCGGATCGGCCACTCGCCAGCTCCGCGGCATCCGTTCGGTCGCCTTCCAACTGCCCGCATCCTCGGATGCCGACGTGATCGCGATCGCCGAAGGTGCCCTGATCGGTGCCTACCGGTACACCACGTACCGGTCCGCAAGCCTGGAGTCGACGAAGACGCCGGCCGACGAGGTCACCGTGGTCGCCGCGGTGACCGACGCGGATGCCGTAAAGACTCGGGCTCTCGCCACCGCGACCGCGATCAGCCAGGTTCGCGACCTGGTGAACGCTCCCCCGTCGCACCTGTACCCGGCGACGTTCGCCGACACCGCGCTCGAGCTCGCGGCCGGTCTGCCGGTCGAGGTCACCGTGCTGACCGAGCCTGAGCTGGCGGACGGCGGGTATGGAGGCATTCTCGGCGTGGGCCAAGGGTCGACCAGGGGCCCGCGGATGGTGAAGGTGACCTACCAGCCGGAAGGCGCCGCGAAGCATCTCGCCCTGGTGGGCAAGGGGATCACCTTCGACTCCGGTGGGCTGTCGCTGAAGCCCGCGGCCTCGATGGTCGGGATGAAGGAGGACATGACAGGTGCGGCCACCGCGCTCGCCGTCGTGCTCGCCGCCGCCCGCATCGGCCTGAATGTGCGCCTCACCGCATGGCTGTGCCTGGCCGAGAACCTGCCCTCGGGTTCGGCCATCCGCCCGAACGACGTGCTGACCATGCGCGGCGGAACCACCGTCGAGGTGCTGAACACGGACGCCGAGGGGCGCCTCGTCCTCGCGGACGGCCTCGTCGCCGCGAGCGAGGAGCAGCCGGACGCGATCATCGACGTCGCCACCCTCACCGGAGCAGCCCTCGTCGCGCTCGGCGACCGGGTCGTCGGCGCGATGGGTGACGCCGACCTCGTCCGCGAACTGGTTGATGTCGCCGATGCGCAGGGTGAGGAGTTCTGGCACATGCCACTGCCGGGGCACCTGCGCGAGATCTTGAACTCGGATGTCGCGGACATCGTGAACTCGAAGCCGGGCAACCGGAATGCTGGCATGCTCGTCGGCGGCGTGTTCCTCAAGGAGTTCATCGGCACCCGTCCAGACGGCACGCCGATCCCCTGGGCTCACCTCGACATCGCCGGCCCGGCCAGCACTTCGTCGCCGCGCGGATTCCTCGGAAAGGGGCCGAGCGGGGTAACGGTTCTGACCCTCGTGGCGCTGGCAGACCGGTATTCACGCGCGTAGTAAGGTCGTGTTGGCGTGGAAATCTCGCCAACAATCAGACCCTTCGCATACCCCCGTGGAGGACGTCTGCAAGCTATCCGGAAGCACGAGGGAGTTGCTGGGTGTCAGAACAGAACTTTGACATGGTCGTTCTTGGCGGCGGTAGCGGAGGCTACGCCGCCGCTATTCGCGCGAGCCAATTGGGAATGACCGTCGGCCTCATCGAGAAGAACAAGGTCGGTGGCACCTGCTTGCACGTCGGCTGCATCCCGACCAAGGCCCTCCTACACTCCGCCGAGGTTGCGGATGTGACCCGCGAGTCCGCCAAGTACGGCGTCACCTCGACTTTCGAGGGCATTGACATCGACGCGGTCACCGCCTACCGCCAGGGCATTGTCACGGGCAAGTTCAAGGGCCTGCAGAGCCTCCTCAAGGCACGCGGAATCACCACCATTGACGGCGAGGGAAAGCTCACCTCCCCCACCACCGTTCAGGTCGGCGATATCACGGTTACCGGCAAGCACATCGTGCTCGCCACTGGTTCCTACTCGCGTTCGCTTCCGGGTCTTGAGCTCGGTGGTCGTGTGATCACCTCGGAGCAGGCTCTCGAGTTGGACTTTGTCCCGAACAAGGTCGCGGTTCTGGGCGGTGGCGTCATCGGCGTCGAGTTCGCCAGCGTGTGGAAGTCGTTCGGCGCTGACGTCAACATCATCGAGGCGCTTCCGCACCTCGTCCCGAACGAGGAAGAGTCGGTCAGCAAGCAGCTCGAGCGGGCGTTCCGCAAGCGTGGCATCAACTTCTCGGTCGGCGTGCGCTTCCAGAGCGTCACCCAGGACGAGAACGGTGTGGTCGTCACCCTCGAGAACGGCCAGACCATCGACGCGGACCTGCTGCTCGTTGCCGTCGGCCGTGGGCCGTCGACCAACGGCGTCGGCTTCGACGAGGTCGGTGTGACCATGGACCGTGGATTCGTACTGACCGACGAGCGCCTGCGCACCAACATCCCTGGCGTCTACGCCGTCGGCGACATCGTCCCCGGCCTGCAGCTCGCTCACCGTGGGTTCCAGCAGGGTATCTTCGTCGCCGAGGAGATCGCGGGCCTGAATCCCGTCATCGTCGAAGACGTGAACATTCCCAAGGTCACCTACTCCGACCCCGAGGTCGCCTCGATCGGTCTGACCTCTGCAAAGGCCGCGGAGAAGTACGGCGCCGACCAGGTGTCCAGCTACGACTACAACCTCGCGGGCAACGGCAAGAGCCACATCATCGGAACTGCCGGTTCGGTCAAGGTCGTTCGGGTCAACGACGGCCCGATCGTCGGCGTGCACATGATCGGTGCCCGTGTCGGCGAACTGATCGGCGAAGCGCAGCTTGCCGTGAACTGGGAGGCCTACCCCGAGGACATCGCGCCGCTGGTGCACGCGCACCCGACGCAGAACGAAGCACTCGGCGAAGCGTTCCTCATGATCGCCGGCAAGCCGCTGCACTCGATCTGATCCTGCGCGAACCCGATTACTAGACTAAGAATCACCACAGGGCTTAAGGAGCACTACTGATGAGCGAATCCGTCAACCTCCCGGCACTCGGAGAGAGTGTCACCGAGGGTACGGTCACCCGCTGGTTGAAGAACGTTGGCGACCGCGTCGAGGTTGACGAGCCACTACTCGAAGTGTCGACCGACAAGGTCGACACCGAGATCCCGTCGCCAATCGCCGGTGTCATCGAGGAGATCCTCGTCGCCGAGGACGAGACCGTCGAGGTTGGTGCGCCACTCGTGCGCATCGGCGACGGTTCCGGTGCCGGTGGCGCCGCTCCGGCGGCCCCGGCCGAGGAAGCTGCTCCCGCAGAAGCGCCTGCTGCTGAGGCTCCTGCGGCCCCCGCTGCCGAGGCTCCTGCCGCCGAGGCCCCCGCTGCTGAAGCTCCGGCTGCCGAGGCACCGGCTGCTGAGGCTCCGGCTGCCGAGGCTGAGGTTCCGTCGAGCGCCGCGCCCGCCCCAGGCGAGGCTGCCCAGGCGACCGCACCGACTCCCGCTCCTGCGGTAGACGAGGCTCCCGCCGCGCCTGCAGAACCCGCTGCGCCTGCTGCTGCTCCGGCAGAACCTGCAGCCGCTCCGGCAGCGTCTGCTCCGGCCGCTCCTGCTGCTCCGGCGGCCCCGGCTGCGCCTTCCGCTCCGGCGCCTGCTGCCGCTGTTGCACCGTCCGGCTCCAACGCCGGTTACGTCACCCCGATCGTGCGCAAGCTCGCCAATGAGCGTGGCGTGGATCTCGGATCCATCACCGGCACCGGTGTTGGCGGACGCATCCGCAAGCAGGATGTGCTCGAGGCCGCCCCCGCAGCTGCGGGTGGCGCCGAGGCGAAGCCGGCCGCGGCTCCGCTCGAGGTGTCCGAGCTGCGCGGAACGACTGTGCCGATGTCGCGCCTGCGCAAGGTCGTCGCTGAGCGTGCCGTCCAGTCGATGCAGGGCACCGCTCAGCTCACCACCGTGGTCGAGGTCGATGTCACCAAGGTCGCCGCATTCCGCAACAAGGTGAAGGACCAGTTCCAGCAGAAGACCGGCACCAAGCTGTCCTTCCTGCCGTTCTTCGCGCTGGCCGCCACCGAGGCGCTGCAGACCTACCCGATCGTCAACGCGACGGTCGACGGCGACAGCATCGTCTACCCGGCGTCCGAGAACATCAGCATCGCAGTTGACACCGAGCGTGGCCTGCTCACCCCGGTCGTCAAGAACGCTGCTGGCCTGTCGCTCGCCGAGTTCGCCCAGCAGATCGCCGATCTCGCAGAGCGCACGCGCAACAACAAGCTGAAGCCCGACGAGCTGGCTGGCGGCACCTTCACGCTGACCAACACCGGTTCGCGTGGCGCCCTGTTCGACACGCCGGTCGTCTTCCTGCCGCAGTCCGCCATCCTGGGCACCGGCATCGTCACCAAGCGCCCGGTCGTGGTGACCGCGGATGGTTCCGACTCGATCGCGATCCGTTCGATGGTTTACCTGGCGCTGTCGTACGACCACCGCATCATCGACGGTGCCGACGCCTCGCGTTTCCTCGTGCAGGTGAAGAACCGTCTGGAAGAGGGCAACTTCGAGGGCAACCTCGGTTACTGACCCGATTCGGCGACCTGATCCAGGTACGCCCTGATCCGCCAGCCGGCCTCGCCCCTGATCATCAGGAGCGAGGCCGGTTTGCTGTCTGTGCCCAGATGAACGAGTGCCGAGGCTCCCACCTGTTCCACGAGCGTCAACTGGCCATGGCCGAGCGGTTCGGCAACGGCGGGACCACCGCCGTCCCGTGCCGCCCGGATCATCGCCTCGTCGGCCGCGTACGCCGGTGAACCCAGCTGCAGGACCGCATCGAGGCACAGCAGCGACAGCTCCTGCACGCACCGGTTACGGGCATCGACGAGCACCGGGGCAGCAGCCAGCGGGTCCTCCCCCATGACTTCGGGCGGAGCAGTCGAGGTCGCCGGGACGGTCGGGATTGCGGCATCCGGAGTCCCAGTGGCGCGCGGATCGCCGGTCGGCAACACCGCGACCAGCGTGATCATCAGCGCACTCGGGATGCCTGCAGCCACCCAGAATCTGCGCCGGACGGCGCGAAGCCGGGCGAGGACATGACTGATGCGCTCGCTCCACTCAGTGAGCTGGTGAGCGAGAAAGCCTGGAAGCGCGAGGGCCGCCAACCAGGGCGGGACCGGGCGCTCGGTCGGTCCCGCTTCGGGCGGGGCCGGCACCTGCGGACGCCGTTGCATACCGGTCAGGCTCATCGGCGTCAGCGGGACCGGCGTGACCAGCGTGCTCGGCGTCTCCCCCAGCTGTATGGCGACCGGCTCGGCCAGGGCGAACAGCTGATCCGCGAGCAATGATGGAAGGTCCACAGCATCCGGCTGCTGATCAAGCCAGTCCAGCAGCCGACTCGAGCGTGGTTCGGTCACACCGAGTACTGCCCTTGTCAGCGCGAGCAACCCCGCACGATCCGCGCGCACGCCGGGCTGGCCATCGACGATCACCGGCGGGGCTGCTGCGGAGAACAGCTGGCTCGAGCCCCAACCCACCAACACTGGCGCACCGCGCCGGGTGAACATCACGTGGCTCGCGGTGAGCGCTCCGTGCGCTACGCCCACCGCATGCAGTGCTGCGACGGTCTCGGCCAGTGGGGCAAGGATGGTGACGGCCTCACCGGCCGCGATGCGGCGACCGTTTGTGAGCCGGTCGGTCAGGGTGCCGTGGGGGCAGCGTTCAAGGAGCAGGCAGGGACGACCGTCCGGGGCACGGCCGACGTCGAACAGGCGCACGACGTGCTCGCTGTCGAGCCGGGTGAGCGCCTCCAGCTCGGTGCCGATGTCCGCATCGGGAACGTCGCGGCGGTAGAGCTTGATCGCTATCGGGAAAGCTTCCTCAGCGCTCGCGAGGAACACCTCCGCGCGAGATCCTTCACCGAGTTTTCGCAGCACGCGATAGCCCGCGATGGCCTGGTCGGACCGGGTCGGCGCGGTGGTGGAGCCGGGCGATCGCTGCATACGTCCAGCCTGCGAGCCAGGCCCGCGTGCCAGGGCGGCCGCTGCTCGCGCGTGGGTGCGCGCCAAGTGGGGAGGAGGGGATTCTGATGACGCTCGAACCCGTATCCTAGAAGGTATGGCAAAAAGGACGTCTTCCGCTAAAGAACCCGGCCGCATGAAGCAAATGTGGCAGGTGTTCCAGATGACCCGCCGCTACGATTCGCTGGCGATCTGGTTCATGCTTGCAGGCTTCCTGCTGCCGCTTCTGGCGGGTATCGCGCTCGCGCTGCTGCTCTCCCCGAACAACGTCATCGGAATCGTGCTGTACGTCATCGCCGGTCTGTTGGGTGGTGTGCTCGGCTTCCTGATCGTGCTCGGTCGTCGCGCTGAGCGTGCCGCGTACGGGCAGATCCAGGGCCAGCCCGGAGCGGTCGGTGCGGTGCTCAAGAGTTCGCTGCGCCGCGGCTGGCAGGCCAGCGAGATGCCGGTCAACGTCAGTCCCAGGACGCAGGATGCCGTGTACCGCGCTGTCGGCAAGGGCGGAGTCGTGCTGATCGGCGAAGGACCCAAGTCCCGCACCACGCGCATGCTCGAGGACGAGCGCCGGAACGTGTCGCGCATCGTTCCGAACGTGCCCGTCAACTTCCTCTACGTCGGTGTCGACGAGGATTCCACGCCACTGCACCGCATCGCGCCGACGCTGAACAAGTACAAGAAGACGTTGAACAAGGCGGAGATCATTGCCGTCAGCAACCGACTGAACTCGCTCGGCAAGAGTGCGCTGCCGATCCCGAAGGGGATCGACCCGTTCAAGATGCGGGCACCGCGTCCGCGCTAGCCTCCTTCGCGCCATACCCCTAAGGTTGGCGCATGCGTTGGGTCGAGGACATTGCGCGGGGCGAGTGGCTCTGCGCCCTTCTCGACACGCGGTGGCAGGACATGCACGCGGTCGTGCCGCATGGGTATGAGGCGTACACACGCATTTTCCACCCGGTCCCCCGCGACCGGCCACGGGACACCGGAACCTGGCACGCGTACGGTCTGATTGATACTCCCGAACTGGAATCCGAGTCGGTGCGCTGGGCGGTGGTCGCCGAGGCGTTCGGCCAGACGATGCATCCGCTTGCTCAATACCATCGTCTGCTCGGGCGAGCACGGGTGCATCATGTCGAAGCCATCGACGCCGCCGGCTGGCGCTACGCCGAGCCGGAGGAAGGATGCCTGGAGATACCCCTGCTCGCGCAGCTGGCCCGCCACCTGGTCCAGCACACCGCCACTCCGGAGAGCGGTATCGCCGCGGTCTGGGAAGGGTGGGGCGGACTGACCGGCGGAGTCGGCTATGCCGTGGCATCCATCGGCCCGCTCGGGCGCGATGGCCTGATCTCCCCCGCGCCCTCGAGCGCGCAACTGCCGGTCGAGGCGGTCAACGGTCCGAGACTGAGACTGCCCGACCGTGACTATTTTCTGTTCGAGGTCGGGATCGGCCAGTTCACGGATGCCGCCTGGGCAAGTTCTGCTCCGTGGGTCAGCGCCAGCGATCGGCCCCAATCGCCCAGCGTCCTCTGGCCGGATGACCACGCCTGGGTGCTGGTAACCGAAATCGACTACGACTCAACCGTCGTCGCGGGGCCGCGAGAGCTGATCGACAGGATCGTCGGCGACCTGGAACTCGAGGCACTGGAGATCCCGGAGGGCGCCGACCTCAGCTGGCGCGGCGACCGCATCAACTGAGTCGGTCAGACCCGCACCAGGATGGTGCCCGCGGCCTTGTCGTGGAGTCCGCGCTGGTCCGCGTCCCAGATCACCGCCGGGATCACCAGGCAGAGCAGGATGGTGCGCACAAACGGACGCCAGACGCCCAGATAGCCGCCCTTGTCGGGAACCACGCGCATCCGCATGATCAGGTGGCCGATGCTGCCGTTGATGATCAACAAGGCAACGATCTGCGTGACCGCAAACACGGCGAGCGTGGCGAACGGGTCGTAGTTGAAGAAAGCGACCGAGATGATGACAGCGAGAGCCCAGTCGATCGCAAGCGCAGCAACGCGACGGCCAATGCGGGCGATCGACCGCGGACCCTCGTTCGGCAGACCGAGGCGCTTGCCTGGCCAGTCGGACGGGGACGGAGCAGGCGCGGACATTGCTCAATCCTACCGACGGTCGCTCGCGTAACATGGCCGAAACATTGGCGTCACTGATGCGAAACGCCTCAGTCGTAACCTCAAAGCCGGTTGCGTTCGCAACCGCCCAGTAACACAACTTGGAGACCAATCACATGTTCAGTGACTCTTCCGAGGTGCTTGCGTTCATCAAGGACACAGATGTCAAGTTCCTTGACATCCGCTTCACGGACTTGCCAGGCGTCCAGCAGCACTTCAACATCCCGGCCACAACTGTCGACGAGGACTTCTTCACTGTCGGTCAGCTGTTCGATGGGTCTTCGATCCGCGGGTTCGCTTCGATCCACGAGTCGGACATGCAGTTGATCCCCGACGTGTCGACCGCGTACATCGACCCGTTCCGCGCCGAGCGCACGCTGATCATGATCTTCGACATCTACAACCCCCGCAACGGCGAGATCTACTCGCGCGACCCGCGCCAGATTGCCCGGAAGGCTGAGAAGTACCTCGCCTCGACCGGCATCGCCGACACCGCATTCTTCGCCTCCGAGGCAGAGTTCTACATCTTCGATGATGTGCGCTACGAGGTTAAGCAGAACTCGAGCTTCTACTCAGTGGACTCCGATGAAGGCGCCTGGAACTCCGGCCGCAAGGAAGAGGGCGGCAACCTCGCCAACAAAACCCCCTTCAAGGGCGGCTACTTCCCGGTCAGCCCGGTCGATCAGCACGCCGACATGCGTGACGACATCGTGCTGAAGCTCGTGGACGCGGGCCTCGAAGTCGAGCGCAGCCACCACGAGGTCGGCACCGCTGGCCAGGGCGAGATCAACTACAAGTTCGACACCCTCGTGCACGCGGCCGATGACATCCTGAAGTTCAAGTACATCGTCAAGAACACCGCCGCCGAGTGGGGCAAGACCGCGACCTTCATGCCGAAGCCGCTGTTCGGTGACAACGGATCGGGCATGCACACCCACCAGTCGCTGTGGAGCGAGGGCAAGCCGCTGTTCTACGACGAGGCCGGCTATGGCGGACTGTCCGACATCGCCCGCTGGTACATCGGCGGCCTGCTGAAGCACGCCCCGGCGGTGCTCGCGTTCACCAACCCGAGCGTGAACAGCTTCCGTCGCCTGGTGCCCGGCTTCGAGGCACCGGTGAACCTGGTGTACTCGGCCGGTAACCGTTCCGCCGCGATCCGGATCCCGATCACCGGCACGAACCCGAAGGCGAAGCGCATCGAGTTCCGTGCTCCGGATGCCGCGGGCAACCCGTACCTCGCCTTCGCGGCGCAGCTGATGGCCGGCCTGGACGGCATCAAGAACAAGATCGAGCCGCACGAGCCGGTCGACAAGGACCTGTACGAGCTGCCGCCCGAGGAGGCGCGCAACATCCCGCAGGTGCCGGCGTCGCTCGAGGCCGCGCTTGAGGCTCTTGAGGCAGACCACGAGTTCCTCACCGCCGGCGGCGTCTTCACCGACGACCTGATCCAGACCTGGATCACGTACAAGCGTGAGAAGGAACTGCTTCCGTTCGCGCAGCGTCCGCACCCGTTCGAGTACGAGCTGTACTACAGCGTCTAGCTAGATCACGGGGCAGAAGCGGGTGCAGTCCGCGGGGAGTCCGCGAGAGAGTCCGTCCGGGCAGCCAGAACAGTAGCGACGGCTGCCCGGGAGGACTCGTCTTTGTCCGGCCACATGTGCCCGTACACGTCGAGCGTCGTCTTCGCGGACGCGTGCCGCAGACGTGCCTGGACGACCTTCACATCGAGCCCGGACGCGATCAGCAACGACGCGAAGTAGTGCCGCAGGTCGTGGATCCGGAAGCCGTCGGGAAGGCCTGCCACGGTCTCGCGCGCGGTCTTGAACGCTCGCTCGATCGTGAAGGGTGCGACGGCTCGACCGAACGCACCGACGACGAGCGTGCTACTCCCCCACTGAGTCGGAACTCGGTTCAGTTCGAGGGCGAGCTCCTGAGGGATCGGGATCGGCGTCTTGGACATCTCCGTCTTGAGCGGTTCGCTTGGGTACTGGATCGCGGGCGTTATGACACCTCGCATGAAGTCCACGTCGGTGACCCGCAGGGCCGCGATCTCGGCGACTCGAAGACCAGCGAATGCCCCAAGCAGCACGACCGGGCGGAAGTGCTCGGGGAGGGCGTCGTGCAGTGCCCAGATCTGCTTTGTCGTGGCGACGTACGGCCGCGGCTTTCCGGCGCCCGGAGACGTGCGACGCGACACTGGCGAGCGCGGCACGATGCCGTCGTGGATCGCGTCGCTGTACAGCTGAGACAGTCGCCTGTGGATCGCGTACACGGTCGAGTCGGCGTAGCCGGAATCCTTCAACTCACCCATCCATGCCTTCACCTCGGACGGGCGGATGTCGGCGAGGGCACGCTGCTCGAACTTCGCCAGAATCAGCTTGAGATGGACACGTGCCTGACGCACGGTCGACGGGCGTTTGGTCTCGTATCCGCGGAGCCAGGTGGTTGCCCACTCCCCCACGGTTAGCTTCGCGGTCTTCGGATCGACGTATGTGCCGGTGACGACCGACGTCGTTACCTCGTCCAGCCATCGCTGGGCATCCACCTTCCGCGGGAAGTGCCGCGCATGCTCCTTGCCGGCGGCGTCGCGATACCGCGCTCGCCAGGACCCGTTATCCCTCTTCTTGACGCTCGACATCTTCACCGCCAGCGAGGAACTGTTTGACGTACTTGCCGTTTGGGAAGGAGTGACCCTCTACAAGAAGCGCGCGAGGAGCCGGGATGAACTCGGAAGAACTCCATAACCGCTGGATCGCCTCCGTTACCGTTTCGCTGAAGTTGATCTCCACCCCGGAGGACTTCTCAACGATCCCCTCACCCTCTTCACGCTCCCAAGCGTCAGCTTCCGCCGCGACATAGAAGAGCCTTAGGGGCCACTTGATCGCTAGCTGTCGTAGGTCGGCTTCGGTTTCTTCGAGGCGCTGCAGGGCGTTGAAGTACGAGTAGGCAGCAGGCAGTTTCAGTAACTCCTCGATGCCATCCAGCTTCAATACATCGAAGAGCGCGTCGGCCTCAGCCAGGCGCAGAGGGCGTTCGCCCTTCTCGATGCTCCAGACCGTCGCCTGAGACCACTTCCACCCGAGGGCGCGCATTTTGTCGGCGAGCTCCTTCTGCGACATGTCGCCGCGGAGGTTCTGGAGGTTCTTACCGATCAGTTCGTCTCGATTCACGTTGCCAACTGTAGCCAACAATCGACACGCAACGCTAGTTGCCTCGACAAGAAAACGTGTGTATAACTAGTTCACGTAGTTACTCCAACTAGAAACGGAGGGCCAAAGTGCCCGAACTGCTCACACTCGAGGAAGTCGCAGATCTGCTGCGAAAGTCGCCCGCCCAGATCCGCTGGATGATCCACAACGGCACCGCGCCGAAGTCCGGGAAGATCGGCGGCCGCCGCATGTTCCGCAAGGCCGACGTCGACGCGTACATCGAAGCCGCGTTCGCAACGGACGCCGCGTGATGGCCACCAAAGAAGAAGCCCCCGAACTGTTGGAGCAGTTCGAGGGCATGTCCGAAACCATGATCAGAAGGAACGAACATATGCAGACTATCGCGACCGTATCAGAGACCACCGACAAGGTGACCACCTCGTACTGGTGGACCTGCCCCGACTGGTGCGAGCTCCACCACATCGACGGCCCCAACCTCGAGACCGACACTCACGAAGTCGTGATCTTCCACGAAGGCCCCGCCGTCCGCCAGGGCGACATGACCGCGTGGCAGTGCCTCGAAGAGAGGCTCACGATCGCCGGCCGCGTGGCAAGGCCCTATGCGCTCGTCGCAATCGGCGACTCGGAGTCCGTGGAACTCGACCGGCAGAACCTCCACACTCTCTCGGAGACGTTCGACTCGATCGCCATCAGACTCCTCGCTTCGACGGCGGTGATCTGAATGGACCGCATCGACTGCCCCCTCCACTGGTGCAACGGCGACCCCGACACGCACGACAAGGAAAAGCCCCTCATCGGGCAGCACGTCCACCACCTGATCGACGGGCTCGGCTTCGGCCAGGTCGGCGTCGCCCAGACCGGGATCAGCGAGCAGAAGGGCGTCCCGATGCTCCTGCCCGCGACCATCCGCATCGACCTCGACACCGACCTGCTGCTCGTGCCGCGTGACGCCCGAATCCTCGCCAAGGCGCTCGAGACGGCCGCGCTCATGGCGGAAGGCATCACTGCAGGTGACTGGGACGAGACCAATGCAGTCAGGACCAAGTAGCGCCGTGGGTTTCAAGGATGCCAACTGGGCCTACCGGCTTAGGCTGCCGACCGCGCAGAAGGTGGTCCTCGTCGCGATCGCGCACTCGACCGACGACAAGACCCACCAGACGTACGTGAGTCAGAAGACTGTCGCATCCATGGTCGAGCTCTCCACCAGCACAGTGAATGCGGCAGTCAAGGAACTCGTCAGGAAGCGGGTCATATCGAAGACCCGGCGGAACGGTGCAGGCGGGTATCGGACGACCGACCTGATCACCGTCGAGCGTTCCTATATCGGGGAAACCAACATAGGCGAATCCAACATAGGTGAAACCAATGTGGGCGTGACGGCGGACCTACTTCCAGATGACGGCGGTCCTACATCCGAGAGCCGGATAGCAGAAGAGATCAACCAGATAGATCAACCAGAAGATCAACCAGTCTCTTCGGCTACGCCTCGAAGAAGCACGACAGGCACTCGACTCATCGAAGGCTGGATGCCCTCACCAGCGGTCCGGGAGCAGATGGCCCTCGAAGCACCCCTCGTCGACCTACGCAAGGAACACGAACGCTTTACCGACTACTGGATCGGTGTACCCGGCGCCCGTGGCCGCAAAGCGAACTGGGACGCCACCTGGCGCAACTGGATTCGCAAGGCCAACGAGGACGCCTCACGCCGCCAGAACAAACTCACTCCCGAAGACCGCATGCGCGCCACGATCGCGCTCGGCGCTGACTTCTCCATGAAGGAGCTCGCATCATGACCCCCGACCAAACAGCCAAGGTCGTGGCCCGCATTCAGGCAGGCGACAACCGCACCGTCGACCGCACAACAGTCGCCCACTGGCACGAGGCCATCGGTCACCTCGAGTACCAGGACGCGCTGCAGGCCGTGGTCAACCACTTCCGCGAGACCGCCGACTACCTCATGCCCGCACACGTCATCGCAGGCGCTCGCCGCATCCGCGAGGAACGCGCCGAGAAGGAGCACCACGCCCAGATCAACGGGGAGGTCGAGAACCCGGCACCCGCCCCGCACAACATGGCGGAGATGATGGCCGCGTGGAATGACCCGGTGCAGTTCGCCCGCGAGGTCGCCATCTACAACCAGCAGCTCGCCGAGGCTGGCCTCCCGCCCGTGGAGCAACGCAGGTGGGCAGCATGACAGCCGTCCACAAGGATCCGCTCTACATCAAGAACGCCCGGATCGTCCGGGCCCAGACCAACGCCCGGCTCAAGCGCGGCGACCAGGTCAACTGCGGCAAGTGCGGGCACGCGATCCAGTCCGGGCAACGGTACGACGTCGGCCACATCATCGACGCCTCCCGAGGTGGCACCCACGACCTGCACAACCTCCGACCCGAACACCGACACGAGAACCGATCAGCCGGCGGAAGAGTCGGTGCAGCGGTCACCAACGCCACCTCGAGGCGAGCAAGGAGACTCCCGACATGGTGAGCAGCAACAAGACCCCACGCTGGGCCCGCCCGTCATGGCTCGGCATCCCTACCTCGGTGTGGTGGGTGATATCGGGCCAAGCCGCGCTGACAATCGGCGCGATGATCGCGATGGCTGCGCTGATCCGATGACCGACACCGTTTCTTTGACTGAGGCCGTAGCAACCCCCGCCGAGGCTCTCAAAGGCTCCTCTCTCCCCGAACTTCCGGCTGCGGTGTCGTCGCATCCGTTGCTCGCTGAGGCGGCGTGGGTGGCGCTGCGCGACAGTGGCATCGAACCGTTGGTGGAGACCAAGCTCGTGACGACGGAGCGGTCGCGGGCCGAGTTCCTGGTGGGCGCGTGGCTGCTGGATCGGACGGTGAAGGGCGACGGGCTGCTGGCGAACATCAAGCCGCAGATGCTCCGCGTGGTCGACGTGCTCGCCGCGGGCCGGTTCAAGAACGCCATCCTCGAGCCTCGGCGATCGTCCAAGACGACGACGCTGTGGTGTGTGCTGCTGGGTCGCTGCTACATGGACGAGCTGCACATGGCCGGGTACACGATGGCGACGACGCAGAAGAAGACAGCGGAGCGGTACCGCATCGACGTGTGGGGTCCGATCACCCGGCAGTGGCCCGACGAGAACGAGCGCCCGGTGAAGGTGTACAAGGGCAACGGCACTGAGCGGGTGGAGTTCCCGAACGGGTCGCTGCTGGCGATCCTGTCGCCGGATGGTGAGGCGTTCCGGTCGGGCGCCTACGACACCCTGCTGGTCGACGAGGGCGGTGCGGCGTCACCGGAGACGGGCGAGGACATCACCTCGGCCGTGCTGCCCGCGTTCGACACGCGTCCTGATGGCCAGTTCATCGTGGCCGGTACCGCGGCGAAGTACCGCGAGACGAACATCCTGTGGGACACGCTCGAGGATCCGAAGGCTGCGGTGCTCAGGTACGCGGTGCCCGACACGGTAACCGAGGAGGAGCTCGCCGCGTGGGAGCCGACCGAGGAGCACCCGAACGCGCGCGTGCGTGAGTTGATCGAGCAGATGCACCCCGGCGTCGATAGTGGCCTGACCACGCTCGAGAAGATCCAGACGAACTTCGAGACGTTCACGGCGGTGCAGTTCTCCGAGGAGTACCTCGGCCTGTTCGGCACGGTCGGTGTCACAGCCGGGATCTTCGACCGCGAGAAGTGGGCGCTCGCCGGCGCAGGTGGCGCGCTGCCGTCGCCGCCGCCACGGTTCGGGCTCGCCTTCGCCTGCCACCCCGATCAGTTGTCCGGGTCGATCCTCGCCGCCTGGCGCACCGACGACGGCAAGGCAGTCCCGCTGCTGCTCGAGACGAAGCGCGGCGTCGACTGGATGGCGGCCGCACTGATCCGCTACTCACGGAAGTACTCGATGCCGATCGTCTACGACTCGGGCAGTCAGGTCGCCTCGCTCGTGGTGGAGGCGCTGAACCGTGCACGGCCGCGACCGAAGCTCGACCCGCAGGTGTTCATGGGGGTGAAGAAGGGCGCGTCGCTCATCGTCGATGAGGTGGCCCGCGGGAACGTCGAGCACTACCGGCAGCCCGAGTTGGATGCCGCTGTGACCGTCGCTGTGAAGCGAGGCACGAAGCTCGGCAACGCTTGGGCGCTCGGTCGTCGCGAGCCCGACGACGACATCACCGCCGTCGAGGCGTGGAGTCTCGCGCAGCTGGTGTTCGACAACAGCACGCCGAAGACACGCCGACGCACGATTGTCTCAAGTTCATAGCCGATCACCGATAGAGTTGTGGGGAACCTACAACTGATTGGCGGATCGCTTGGGACTGTTCGACATCTTCACAAGGCCGGGACAGATCGGCCTCAACGTGCCGATCTCCGCCGGCATGGAAGGTCCGAGCGCATCCACGTCTCTCGCCAAGGTGGTCTACGCCGAGTACTTCGCGGGCGAACTCGGAGAGGTCACGCGCCTCTCCGCCCTGCAGATCCCCGCGATCAAGAAGGCCCGCGACGTTCTGGTGGGTATCGTCGCGGGCCTTCCCCTTCGCGAGTACGAAGGCGAGGCAGTGGTCGACCAGCCATGGCTGTATCGCACCGCGTCCAGCATCAGCCCATGGCACCGCCTGGCATGGGTGTTCGATGACCTGTTCTTTTACGACTGGTCGGCGCTCGCCGTGGCACGCGACGGTAGCGGGCAGATCACCGATGCGATCCGGATCCCGTTCGAACGGTGGAGCGTGGACGAGCACACCGGTGTCGTGCGCGTGGACTTCGCGGAGGCATCCGGCCGCGAGGTCGTGCTAATCCCCGGGAACGGTTCGGGTGGCATCCTCGCCGCGGGCGCTCCGACCATCACCGGCGCTGGTGCGCTGCAGCGTGCGTGGATCGGTCGGGCCCAGAACCCGATCCCGCTGATCGAGCTGCACCAGAACAACGACGACCCGCTCACGGACGGCGACGAGGACGAGGAAGACAACGAGATCCAAGACCTCGTCGACACCTGGTCGAAGGCGCGCACATCGCCCACCGGTGCCGTCGGCTTCACCCCGTCGAACATCGACGTGAAGGTACACGGCACGATCGCCACCGACCTCTACGAGGAAGGCCGCAACGCGATCGTCCTCGACATCGCACGCCTGACCGGTCTGCCGGCCGCCCTGCTCGATGGCTCGATGTCGACCGCTTCGCTGACCTACTCCACGCAGGAGGGCAAGCGAAACGAGTTCCTCGACTACACCCTGCCGATGTGGCTCGCGCCGATCGAGGCACGCCTGTCCATGGACGACGTGAGCGGCACTGGCCGCGTCATCCGCTTCGACAAGTCCGACCTCGTCACCCGCGACCAGGCTGCCGTCTCTGACCCGAAGGAAGACTGACCATGACCGAAACCGCACTGTTCGCAGACGTGGAGAAGCGGACCATCCGCGGGCTCCTGCTGCCCTACAACGAGATGTCCTCGCCGAGCATCTCGAAGACCGAGCCGGTGATGTTCGCGCCCGGGACCGTCGAGCTTCCCGCCGACCCTTCCGTTGTGACCGCGAACGAGGGCCACTCGCAGTTCGAACCCCGCGGCCGCGCAGTCATCCTCGAGGACACCCCCGCCGGCGTCATCGCCGAGTTCGCCATCGCACGAACCCCCGAGGGCGACGCACTGCTCGCGCGGGCTGCGGATCCTGACACGACCAAGCGTCCCCGCCTGAGCGCCGAGATCCGAGGTCTCGTCCGCGACGGAGCCAAGGCCATCAAGTCGACGCTCACCGGCGCGGCGTTCGTCCCGCAAGGGGCATTCGCATCCGCCGCGCTCTTCTCGGTCGACGAAGAGGAAGCCGACGACATCGAGGACCGCATCACCGCTGCTGTGAAGGCCGCCCTGGCCGAGCACACCGAACCCGAAGACAACCCGTCCGAGGAACCTGAAGAGGAAGAAGAAATCATGACCGCATCCGCTGCTGTCGTGCCGGGCGGGCTGACCCCTCCGGCGACTCCCCTGACCCCGTCGATGAGCGCGAACAGCTTGTTCGCTTCGCTCGCCAACGCGCGGTCCAACCCCGAAGCGCTCAAGGACGCCGGCCAGCTCGGCGACCTGTTCGCGATCGCCACCGTCCAGCACTCCGGCCCGTCGACCGTCACCATCGGTGCCGACGTGCAGGTGCCGCAGGCGCTGGGCGAACTGTGGAAGCGCCGCCGCTACGAGCGCAAGTTCGTACCCCTGTTCAGCCAGGCCGCGCTCACCAGCATGAAGGCCCGCGGCTGGCGCTGGGTCGACGGCAAGGAACCCGAGGTCAACGACTACACGGGCAACACCGCCGAGATCCCGTCGAACGCCGTCGACACCGAAGAGGTCACCGCCGACGCGAAGCGCATCGCCGGTGGGCACAAGCTCGACCGCCGCTTCATCGACTTCGGTGACACCACGGTGATCAGCTCCTACTTCGACCGCATGAGCGAGAGCTACGCCCGCGTCAGTGACGCTCGCACGCTCACCGCCGCGCTCACCGCCTCGACCGCCCTGGCATCCACCGTCGCTCCGCCGACCGGTGTCGCCACGGGCCTGAGCGCGATCGTCGACGGAGCCCTCTCCATCATCGACGCCGAGAACACCCCGAGCTTCGCGGTGGTCTCGCCGGAGCTGTGGCGGGCGATCGTCCTCACCCCGACCGACTACACGCTCGGCTACCTGAGCGCGTCCCTCGGTCTCGAGGACGGCAACGTCGGCGGCTTCCGGATCATCCCCGGCGCGGTCGGTGCAGGCAAGGTGCTCGTGGGCGCCAAGGAAGCCATGACCGTGTTCGAGCTGCCCGGTGTCCCGATCCGCGTCGAGGGCATCGACCCGCACCACGGTGCGATCGACCCCGCGCTGTTCGGGTACTACGCGACCATCGCCAACAACACGAAGGCGCTGCAGCTCGTCACCGCCTACACCGCGGCCTGAGACGACGGGGCGTAGACGATGGCCACCTGGTACACCGCAGCGTCGGTGCTGGACGAGAACGCGTGGCGGGACATGCCCGACGACGCGCTCGCCGACCGGCTCCTGAGCGTTGCGAAGCAGCAGGTGCTCGCCTACGCCCCGCGGGCCGTCCGCACCCGGCTCACCGCCGCTGACGCTCCCGTCGACGGTGTGCCGGACAACCTCGTCCTCGCCCAGCTGGAGCAGGCCAAGAACCTGTACACGGCTGGCAGCGTCGACTCGTCGGGTGGGATGGGTGACGGCGAGAGCTTCGTCGCCCGTCCTCACCCGCTCGACTGGATCATCAAGCAGATCATCCGCCCGAAGCGAGGTGCGCCCAGTGTCCGATAACGTGCGCGGCTACGTCGCCGAGGAACTGGCACCACTCCTCGCGAAGGGCTACCGGGTCATCCCCGAGCAGCAGCTGCCCGACGTGTTCGAGACGCCCATCGTCGTCATCAAGCACGCGCGCATCGAGAAGCTCCCAGAAGCGCCGCTCGGGCACCTCCGCAACGAGGTCGTACTCGGCCTGTTCGACCCGCACAAGGACGTCGCCAAGGCGGAGAACGCTCTCGATGACGAGGTCGTCGAACTGCTCACCGTCATCGACAAGCACTCCCGGATCGACTGGACGGATGCCCGCAAGGTCATGCACCCGAACCAGCAGTACCGAGGGTGGGACATCACCCTGTCCGTCATCACGGGCCCCGAGCCCACACCAGAACCCGAACCGGCAACCGTGCCGGCCGTAGACCCTGAGGAGGTCTAATCATGCCGAAGATCATCCCCGCTCCCATCCTGCTCAACGACATCGTGCTGTCCATCGGCACCGATGACTACGAGGCCAGCGTCAGCTCGGCCGCGATCGTCCCGAACAACCAGACAGTGACCTTCCCGGGCATGACCCCGAACGGGAAGAAGCACGTCATCGTCACCGACTGGACGCTGAATCTCACACTCGCGCAGGACTTCGCGACCGCGTCGAGCCTCAGCACGTACCTGCGGACGAACAAGAACACGTCGAAGGAGATCACCCTCCGACCGAAGGCTGGTGGCAAGGGTTACAAGGTCACCGCAGTCCTCGCCCCGGGCCAGATCGGTGGCGACGGCGGCACGATTGGGACCGCCCAGGTGTCGCTCCCATGCGAGGGTGACCCCGCAGAAGTCGTGGCGGGCTAACCGTGGCAGGAGTCGGGCGCATCTCGCTGCTCGTCTCCCGTGACCTCCAGACGCTCGTGCAGGTGGCGCGTGGATTGGACCGGGAGGTGGCAGCGCAGTTGCGGAAGCACACGCGGAAGGCCGCCGAGCCGATCTTCCAGGACGCCGTGCGCGCGAACGTCACCACCCGATTGCAGACGCGAGTGCTATCGGACACCGCTCGAGTGTCAGTGTCCGACAGCAACGTGACGCTGAAGTCAGCGATGGTCGGCAAAGTGCACGGCATCCCGACGTCGGTACTCGCGCCCGCGACGGAGTTCGGTGCTCAGCCGACGACGCTGATCAGCACGACCTCCAAGACGGGCACCCCGTACAAGCGGCGCATCGGCAGCAGCTTCGGACTCCCACGCAGGAAGGGCTACGTGTTCCATCCGGCCGTCCGCGAGTCGATCCCGCGGATGGCGTCGCTCTGGCTGCAGACGGCGCTCCGCACTGTCGCTGAACAGTTCGAGAAGGGCGAACGGTAATGGCCGCAGGTTACTCAGTCGGCATCGCATCCGAGACGAAGGCATTCAAGCAGGGTGTGGATGCGGGCATCATCAAGCCGCTCGAGAACGCGGAGGATGCGCTCACCGATCTCGGTAAGAGCAAGGGTCCCGACCAGCTCGAGCGCGGCATGAAGGACGCGCAGAAGGCCACCGAGAAACTCCAGAAGGAGACGAAGGAAACCGCCGACACGATCGAGCAGGAATTCCGCGACTCCTATCGGAAACTCAAGGAGTCATCCGAAGGGGCCACCCGCGACGTCGGTGAAGGTTTCGACGAAATGAAGGGCGAGGCAAACGCGACCGCGCGAGAAACCGCCGCATCCTTCGATGGCAGCTTCGAGTCAATCGTGGGTATGGCCCAGGAGACCGCTGCCAACGCCTTCGCCGGGTTCGGCCCGGCTGGCGCGGTGGCCGGCCTCGCCGCGGCCGCCGGCATCGGCCTTGTCTCGGCCGCGTTCGATCAAAGTGGCGTGGATGCCGAAGCGATGGCCGAACGGACCGAGGCCGCATTCGATCGAATGGTGGAGGCCGGCGGGAAGTTCCTGGACGCCGAGACAGAACGCGCGCTCATTCAGGACGCCCTGAATGATCCGACGGACTGGCAGACCATCCAGGACATCGTGGAGGCCACCGGTGCCAAGACCGCGGATGTCGCGCGCGCGGTCGCTCTTGAGGGCTCGGAACGGGACAAGGTCCTCGGCCTCCTCAAAGAGGCCAAGAGTGAATACGAAAAACAGACCGAGCTGCAAGCACTCTCCAACTCGATCGGCGAGCAATCCGCCCTCGGCGTGGATGCTCTCATCGGAAAGATCGAGCTCAAGTCCAAGGCCGAGGAGGAGGCCACCCGGAAGTATGAGACGTACTCCGAGGCCGTGGACACCGGCGAGGAGAACGCCCGCACCCAGATCGAACGGACCCAATCCGCGGACCAACGACGTTGGGAAGCACAGACGGAGGCGCACCGCCGGCATGTGGACAAGGTGAACGGGGCGCCGCCGTACAAGCTCGTCCCCGAGTTGGACACATCCGGGATAGATAGGGCGATGGACGCGATCAAGAACAAGAAGCACCATCTCAGGGTTGAGGCTGAAGTGTTCACCCGCGCGGGAACGAGGGTCATCTGATGATTACGTCCGGCACCGCTTCCGTAGCACCCGAGCTGGTCCTCGGCTACCAGACGAACCGCGAGTCGAACAACGTTGTGCATCGCCTCGTGGACGGCTCTGTCTCGGTCACCCTCCGCGAGACGAACCTCCGCGCCGGCACGTTGGAACTGTTCTTCCTCACCGAGCCGGCCGCCGCCGAGTGCGTCCAGATGCACGCGGACGGGAGTTTGTTCCTGTTCACCGAGCCTGAACGGCCCACGCTGTCCATGACCTACGTCGTGGCAGGCCGGATCGGATTCGCACTCGAAGAGCAAACCCGCGATCGATGGATCGTCAGCGTCGACTACCAGGAGGTTGACGCGTGATCCCCCAGAAGCACACCCTCACCGCCACGGTGGATGGTGGCGAAACCCTCGAGGTGATCTCTGGACGGCTCACCCTCGACGACACCTGGAGCCCTTACGCCCAGGCCACTCTCACCATCGTGACACCCGCCGACCTCGCTGCGATCGATCCCCGCCAGGTACACCGGGTCAAGCTGACCATGACCCGCGATCTCCCGACCGCGCAGACCCGTACCCTGCACCTCCATATCCGCGCCCGCACGATTCGCCTCGACGGCACAACGGAGCTGCAACTCGCCAGCGATGACGCTTGGTTGCACGACCTCAAATGGCCCATGCTCGATGACGACATCAACATTCCGGCCAGTCCGGAGTACGGCCTGTATGCCACCGTCGCAGGCCTTGTGAATCACCTCGCCACCGTGACCATGCCGCAGTTGGGCGCCTCCCAGACCATCACCGTGGAAGTATTCCCTGAGGCCATCGTCCAGATCACAAACCCGGACGGTGGCAACCTCCTCCCGATCAGCACCGGCCAATCGCTGTATGAAGTGGCGTTGCCATATCTGCAAGCCAATAACCTCCGCCTGTATGCGGACGGCTCCGCCCCGGCGCGGCTCAAGGTCCACGGCACCACCCGGCTCCCCACGGCCGCATGGTTGACCGTTCAAACGGGAGTGGACCTGACCGACGCGCGGGACGAGATCAACCGAGACAGCGACCTATGGGCAGACTCCCTGACGGTCCACTACACCCGAGGGAACGCGCCGGTGTCAATGGCGACGTGGCCGCCGGTGGGTCAAGGTCCCGTCACTAAGCACCTGTATCTCCAGATCAACGCGCACAGTCCCTGGACTCAGTTCATGGACCCGGAGCTCGACATCGGTCCGGCGATGGAGGCCATGTTCAACCGACTGCAAAAGCGAGGGCGGCTAGTCCCGGTGGACGCGATCAGCGACTACAGCGCGAACGCCGGCCAGAACATCAACGTGACCACCCCGTTAGCGCCACCGCTCACCGGCGTCACCCAGTCCATCGAGTGGCGATTTCCCGATCACGAAATGACCGTGACCATCCGAGATCTCACGGAGGCGACGCCATGACGCTCGTGACCCTCGATAACGGGCTCAAGCTCGAGCAGCACACCGCCGCAACGTGGCTGGCCTTCCGCGCGGCCGTGCTGGAAGAGACCGGCGTCACCCTCCGGATCACTTGGCCGAACGGCGCCCACCGCACGCCGACCGTGCAGCAAGCTCTCCGCGATAGGTGGGAGCGCGGCGAAGGCGCGTATGCCGCCCTTCCTGGTGAATCAAACCACGAGGACGGTACCGCGTGGGACATCGCGAATTACAAGGCCGTCCCGGATGCGACCCTCCAGCGGATCGGCCGGCGGTTCGGTCTCAAGCGCGACCCATACGAGGCATGGCACTACAACGACACCGGCAGCTGGATCGCTCCCGCAGCAGCCACCATCACCCCGATCGAGGAAGAAGAGCCCGACATGGCCCGACCCATCATCATCACCGGCCAACAGACCGGCGAGAAGTTCCCCTACGTCGTCGACCCGTACACCGGCGAACGCTCGTTCCTGAACGAGCACCAGCTGTCACTGCTCCGCACCGCCGGGAGCGCCGAGATGCAGGTGACCATGTCGCAGGAGGGATTCGACGCGATCCCCAAGCGCCGCGGATCGGTCGACCACGACGGCAGCATCGTCGGCTAATGATCGAGATCATCGTCGCCACGATCGCCGCCCTCGGCGGCGTCACGGCGGCGTTCATTGCGAACCGCGGCCGCCAGCACGCTAAAGCTGCTCGCGCGCAGGTGGAGAACAGCCACTCAACCAACCTCCGCGAGGAAGCCGACGAGCGGCACGACGAGAACCGGCGACTGCTCATGCACCTGGTAAGAACATCCGACGATCAGGCCGGCCGCCTCGAACGCATGGAGGAACGCCTCGGCGTCGTCGAAGACACCATCCCGAAGGAGAAGCCATGACCACCATCCGCGATGTCGTCGCCGCAGCCGAGGCAGCCCGCGACGGGATACCTGCAGTGATCGCCGCCGAGCTCGCGGCACAGGTGCCGCCTGCAGCCAGCGCCGGTGTTGCCGCTGCGATCGCCGCACAAGCAGGCAAGGTCGTCCAGGGCAGCGGTTCACCAAACGGCGTTGTCACCGCGGCAGTCGGCACGCTATACGTCGATACCGCCAAGACTCTCGGCGCCCACATTTGGCGCAAGGACGCAGGCACCGGAAACACGGGCTGGATCGTCGTCAACGGCGACACCGGCTGGCGCAACCTCGACGCCACACTCGTGAACGGATGGACTGGCACTCTCCGTCTTCGGCGAATCAACTACCAAGTCCAAGTGCAAGGAACGCTCACGGCCACAACTGCGACCGCACGACAGTTGTCGGCTGTAACAGCAGGCTTCCTCCCGTCCTTCTCGAACGTGCCGATGCCGGCCTACTACGGAGGCTCGACCCTCATCTTCTCCAGAGTGCGGACGAATACCGCGATCGAGATGGACAACACCACTGTCCCTACGAACGCCCGGGAGTGTGCGGTGTCGTACCTCACAGGCGACGCCTGGCCGACCACCCTTCCCGGAACCGCAGCATAAGGAGCGCAATGGACTACACGACCCTCACCAACGAGCAGCTCGAACAAGCGCGCTTGGACGTGCTCAACGAGCAGGAGCGCCGAGCCAACCTCGCCGCGATCCCCGACGCAGTCGCGCAGCTCGCCCAGACCTACACCGCGGCCGGCGGCAACCCCGCCGACCTCTCCGCAGTCATCCCGACGAACGAGGAGCCCCAGTGAACGACAAGATCAAGGAATCCGCCAAGGCCATCGGAGGCGCGGTTCTGTCCGGCCTCATCACCCTCACCGCGGTGATGGACCCGACAGACGGCCCTGCCGACGTGACCTTCTTCCAGTGGCTACTGGTCGGCGTGAGCGTGCTCGGCACTGGGATCGGCATCTACGCCATCCCGAACCGCGCGCCCGTGAGCCAGAAAGTCGCCGACAGCAGCGGCCACGAGGTACCCGACTAGGGCGAGGAAACCGAACCCGACGAGGGCCCCGCCGAAGTTCATCCCTGCCACGGCTCCGCCGAGCAAAGCTGCATCCGAGTTGTAGTTGTTCGCGACGCTCATAGTGACGAGCCACGCGACAACCCAGACAGCCACGCCGCCACCGAGTAGCCAGCCGGCGAGAGCGCCGAGGGTGAATAGTGAGTCGCTCTTAGGTCGAGTCATGCTCGCAGCCTAGCGACAGGGGCGTCCATACTCTCCACTTATGTCTTCATTGCGAACGAAACAAGAAGTACTCGAGCAGGCTCGGCAGGTCTTCTGGGCGGGCGTCCAGCAGTCACGGCTCTTGCCCCCACGTGAACGGGCGATCGCGGCCTACTACGCCGGCGGCCCGTCGGTCGACGACATCGAACGCGCGATTCTGGCGGAGATGGACGTCGAGTCCGCAGTCAGTCCGCAAGAAGTCCGCAAACGGCCGGATTCGGACCAGCACAGCCAAGCACAAAAACCACGGAATCATGCGGGAAACAGGCCCATCCAACGCCAGCCAATAACCCCGGATTAGTACGAGCTGTACTACAGCGTCTAGCCCGACAGGCCGGCGACGTCAGCCGTTGGCCCGACATCATGGAGTCCGCCCGGGCCGCCTATGCGGCGGCCCGGGCGCACTCACGTGTTTCGCGGCCGAAGGTCAGATGAAGCGCTACTCCGAATCGGCGCCGGCGTGCGTGTGCTGGCGACGCACGATCCAATGGTGGATGGTCTCGGCATCCTGTGATGTCAGCCGAAACGAAACCCGCCCCGACTCCACGCTGTCTCGGCCGAGAGCCAGCGTGACAATGCCGTCGTCGGTTTCATTCGGTTTGATCGACAGGTCCAGGATGTCCAACGGCGAGTCGGCACCGAGCAGGAGAGCCCGCTCGTCATCCGACACGGAGTAAACCTCGCCGGCACGAAGTGCTCGAGCGTGGAACTGACACACCGGCCACTCGACCGGCGGTTCCCCGTCTACCCGGACTATGAACACTGCCTCTCGGCGGCCATCACACCCGTGGACCGCACACTTTCGCGTCACCATTCGACCAGAATATCCGTCTGTTCCGGCCATCACAGCACGGCAGGGCCCCCCAGAAACGTGTCGAGATCTGACAGTAAAGAAGGGGCCGCACCAGATGGTGCGGCCCCTTCTTTCTTCTGCTGTTGTCAGGCTACGGCCGGAACCCGCTCCAGGATCGGAGTTTCGGCCTGCGGCTGCGAGTTGTTGCCCAGAGCACGGACATCCCACCCGGCGTCCTGCCACACCTCGCGGTTCAGGCAGTTGCGGCCGTCGATCACCGCACGCTGCGAGACGAGCGCACCCAGCGCGTGCGGGTCGGCGCCCGTGAACTGCTTCCACTCGGTGAGCACGAGCAGCGCGTCCGCTCCTGCCGCCGCCTCTTCGAGGGAATCTGCGTAGCTGAGCGTCGGGAACGTACGGCGAGCCGTCTCCCCCGCCTGCGGGTCGTAGACGACGACCTGCGCACCGCGCAGATGCAAGGCCGCGGCCACGTTCAGCGCCGGCGAGTCACGGACATCGTCGGTGTGCGGCTTGAACGCAGCTCCGAGCACGCCGATGCGGCGGCCGAGCACGGATCCACCGACGGCGTCGAGGGTGAGGTCGATGACCCGCTGCCGCTGCGCCATGTTGATCTCGTCCACCTGCTGGAGCAGGTCGGACAGCCGGTGCGAATCCAGCTCACGCGACCGGTGCATCAGGGCACGGATGTCCTTCGGCAGGCAGCCCCCACCGAAGCCGAGTCCGGCGTTCAGGAACTGGCGACCGATGCGCACGTCGTGGCCCAGCGCGTCGGCGAGGGTGGTGACATCCGCCCCGGTCTTGTCGCAGAGTTCCGCGACCGAGTTGATGAACGAGATCTTCGTGGCGAGGAACGCGTTGGCGCTCACCTTGACCAGCTCGGCGGTGGCCAGGTCACAGGAGATGACCGGGGTGCCGGTGCTGATCGGCTCGGCATAGACGGTGCGCAGAACCCGCTCGGCTGATTCGGATGCCCCGCCGAACACGATCCGGTCGGGCGTCAGGGTGTCCTCGACAGCCTTGCCTTCGCGAAGGAACTCGGGGTTCCAGACCAGCTCGACAGAGATGCCATCCGGCACCACCTCGGCCACCAGGGTGCGCAGCCGGGCTGCGGTGCCGACCGGCACTGTTGACTTGCCGACGATCAGTCCGTCGTGAGTGAGGCTCGAGGCCACCGCGCGGACGGCCGACTCGACGTACCGCAGGTCAGCCGCGTGACTGCCCTTCTGCTGCGGGGTGCCGACGCAGACGAAGTGGACGTCGGCCAGTGCCACGGCTTCGGCCAGGTCGGTGGTGAACCGCAGGGAACCGCCTTCGACGTGCTTCTTGAGCAGTTCCGGCAGTCCTGGTTCGTAGAACGGCACCCGGCCGGCGCTGAGGGCGGCGACCTTGCTTTCGTCGGTGTCGACACCGACGACTTCGAAGCCCATCTCGGCCATCGCCGCGGCGTGGGTGGCTCCGAGATATCCGGTGCCGATGACGCTGATCCTCGGCGCCGCTACCCTCACATCTTCCATGCTGTTCTCCTTCTCAGCGAGCAATGAAGTCGCTTCCCTCTCCTGTGATGCCCTCGACGAATGCCGCGAGCGAATCGGCGCGGGACTCGATACGCCAGTCGTTGGTCGTTCGTTCTCCCTGGACATAGGTGGTCACGGCCAGGTTGAACCAGGCGAAACCGATGATGTCGTCGTTCTCTGGTCGGCCCATCGCCTCGAAGAAGCTCTTAACCCACTCCGGCTTGTATCCGCCGGTTTCCGATGCCCCGATCTCGGCGAGGAAGATCGGCTTGTCGGTGAGCGCCCGGAGCTGCGCGAGCGTGGCTCCGAAGGTGTCATCGAAGGTGATCTTCTCCTCGCCGGCATACGGCGGGCGAAGGTATCCGGACATGCCGACCCAGTCCACGTACTCGTCACCCGGGTACAGGCCTGCCAGGTGCGACGGATCCCGGAGCGCGGACGGGAGTTTGTCGATCCGGTTCGGCGCCCAGATCCAGATCACCTGCTCGTTCGCGCCTTCCTGCTCGAAGATCTGGTGCACGTGCTGCCACACCTTGACGTAATCGCCGGGGCGGTTGCCGTTGATCGACTCGCCCTTGCCGTCCACCTCGTTCCACGGGTACCAGATGCTGTTCATCTCGTGGTTCAGGCGGATACCGAGCGGCAGGCCCGTCGCAACGATGTCGCGGGCGTACTGGCGCAGGTACTCATCGAACGCCCCATCCAGGATGCGCGGCAGCGAGTACTCGGGCTCCTCAACCACGTCGTTCTGCGCGTCGATCGGTCGCGACTCCCAGGTGAGAAGTGGCAGTCGGCCTTCCTTCCACGCCCTCGTGACGCCCTCTGCGCGGAAGTTCTCGTCCCAGCCACCGAAGTAACCGACGGCGCTCGGCTGGACCCCGACCTTGCTGGAGGTGTCATCGAATGTCGCCCAGTTCCACGGCGCCTGCGCGGTGTACATCCCGAAGTAGTCGGTTGCCGGTGCCATCAGCTCGGCCTTCGACGGCGCGGTGATCGGGGCAGCGGCAGGCTGCGTCGAGGCCTTGCTCGTCGACCCGGACGGCTTGCCCGACGATGACGGCTTCTTCCCTGACGCGGCCGCTGCGGCCGCCTGACGATCGGCGCTGGCCGCCTGCATCGCCTGCAGCTGGCCCTCGGCCGACCACAGCGCATTCTGCAGGCGTTCCTGCTCGGCGGTGGCAGCGGTCAGGTCGCCGTCCTTCTTTTCGAGCTCACTTTGCAGCTCACGGAGTTCGGCCAGGAGCACCTTGCGCTCCTCGTTCAGTTCATCGATCTCGCTCGAGCCCGAGACCAGGGTCTCCACGGCTTCGGGGAGGGGGCTCATTGGCGAGGTCCAGACGACGACGCTGACGGCGATCAGGCAGAGAGCGACGAAGGATGCCGCGACGGCGGTCCAGCGGGCCCGGACAGTGCTGCCGGCCCACCAGGTGCGGGTGGTTTCAGACAATGAGGATCGCCTCCAGAACGAAGATCGAGAATCCGATCAGGTATGGGATGCCGGCCTTGGGGTTCAAGCGCCGGCGAGGAGCAGCCTTCGGGGCCGCGACACGCACACTCGCCGCGCGCCGTGGCGAGACAGAGACCATGCCGTCACCATGCGGGGTGACCGGTGCTCCGACCGGTGCGAGTTCCGGCGTCGGCTCGGCAGCGTTCGCGAGCGCGTCATCCTGCGCGCCACCGGCATAGGCTCCCGCACGGGTGCCCCAGCCGCTGGCGTGGCCCATCCGGAAGAATCCGATGAGGCGGATCGGCATGAGGAACAGCGTCGAAACGATGATGAAGGCCGGTAACCGGAAGAAGTCGCTTGGCTTCTCAGCGAGGTGGCGCATCTGGCGGATGGCCATGCTGAGCACCGAGGAGACGAGCATGAGTCCCAGCACCAGGAACAGACCGGCGCGGACGCCGTACTCCTCGAGGAAAATCTCGTAGAAGTTGTAGCCCTGACCCGTGAGGGCTCGGTAGATCCAGCCGCCCAGCACGCCGGCGAGCAGGAACGGCAGGATGATGTCCAGCACGAAGAAGAACGCGAGCACCGGCGCGTGACTGAGCATCCAAGGCAGCATCCGCAGCGTGTTGTACTGGCTGCCCCGAGCCCAGCGCAGTTGCTGCTTGAACAGCTTCTTCACCGTGAGCGGAGCATCGGTGTAGACCAAGCTGGTGTGCTGGTAGACCGTGCGGTAACCCTCCTTGAGGGTGAGGTTCGTGAGGGTGCGGTCGTCCGAGACCTCGAGGAAGACGCCCATGAACTTCTCGTGCATGAACTTGTCCATCACCCGCATGAGGATGTTGCGACGGAACGCGATCGTGCGGCCGGGAAGGCATCCGACCTGGCCCACCACGCTCTGAGCCGGCATCGAGTACAGCGAACGCGTGTTCTCGAGCCAGTCCATCCACCGGGTGATCCAGCTGCGCTCCGGCTCCAGGATCCGCTGACGCGTGGTGACGCCACCGATGGACGCATCCGCGAACGGTTTCACCAGCTCGCTGAGGGTGCCCGGCGTCCATACCGTGTCCGAATCGACGAGCACGGTGATCTCGCCATGCGAGAGCTCGGTGCCGATCTTGACCGCGTTGCGCTTGCCCGGGATCGGCGTGTGAGTCCACCGCACCAGCGGGGCGAACTCCTCGCACACGGCGACCAGCGCGGGGTTCTCAGCGCCGTTGATGACCACGATGATCTCGTCCGGCCGCTGCTCAACCATGCGGCTGATCACATCGCGGAACAGGTCGATCGGCTCATCGACAACCGGGACGACGACGCTCGTGGTGCCGCTGAACTGTCCCGTGTAGGCGCGGTAGCGCCGAGACAGGACAACCTTCACCACCCACAAGATCCAAATCAACGCGGTGTACACCGCGAAGAGGTAGAGCTCGGGGTATCCCCCAAGCATGTGCCGCATTTGCAGCAGGAAGATGAACAAGGTTGAGACCCTCCTCGGTAGGGGAATTTGTCGTCGCGGAAGTCAAATGGACGGCGCCAAAAGTTCCGCGACGCTGAGGAACGGGCCGTGAGCCATCCCCGAGTAAAGCGGTTCCGCACACCCCCCGCAAGGGGTACATTTCGGCGTGTCGGGCCGCTCGCGAGATTTGTGATTTGTATTCACGCGAATGCAGTGGGTCTTTTGGAGGACACCATTTCTGTCCCCCTGAACGCCGACATAACGGGCCGCTGAGCCACCCTCCAATCGCCGGGTTCGCGCGGATCGACCATGTACCCCTCGAACGAGGGTCAAAGACGAACGGCCGTCAGTCCTTCCCGGATGGGGTACAAGCTTTCAGGCGAGAAAGCTCGCCGTCACGGGACCAAGAATTAACCGTTTGGTAACAATCAAGCCATCCGGATTGATGGTTTGGAGGCGTCGCTCAGTGGTCGTGGGCGGATTCGGCGGTGCCGTAGAACAGGCGGTCGAAGACCTGCCGCGCGCGACGGGTGACCCCCAGATAGTCATGCTCGAGCTGGCTAGCGCTGCCGGGCGGGTAGCCCATGATTCGGGCAACACCCTCCAGTTGTCGACGTTCGGTCGGCAGCACGTCCGAGGTCTTCGCGTTCCACAGTGTCATCGCGGAGCGTGCCCGGGATGCCATCAACCAGGCTGCCCGCAGGCGGCCGGCATCCGCGGTGCTGACCAGGCCTGCGTCCTCGGCAGCCGCGAGTGCGCCGAGCGTTGAGGTGGTCTTCAGTGCCGGTGTCGAGGCCGCGTGTTGCAACTGCAGCAACTGCACAAACCACTCGACGTCGCTCAACGAGCCGCGGCCGAGCTTCAGGTGCCGGGACGGGTCAGCGCCCTGCGGCAGCCGCTCGGCCTCAACCCTGGCCTTGATGCGCTTGATCTCCCGCACGGCGTGCTCGCCGATCGCGGACGGATGGCGCACCTCATCGGCGAGGGCTTCAAAGTCGCTCAGCAGGGCCTCGTCGCCCACCGTGCCTCGGGCCCGCAACAGCGCCTGGGCCTCCCAGGTCAACGACCAACGTTCGTAGTACGCACGGTAGGAATCCAGCGAGCGCACGATGGCACCGGTCTTGCCCTCCGGGCGCAGTCCGGGGTCCAGGTCGAATGGCAGCCGGAGGTCCTCGGTCAGGGCGCGCAGGCCCTTCACGATGCGTTCGGCGGCGACCTGAGCCTTCTCGGGTTCCACGCTCCGCGCGCGGTACACGTACATCACGTCGAGGTCGGAACCGAAGCCGAGCTCCTGGCCGCCGTATCGGCCCATCCCGATGATCCCGAACTCGATGCCGTCGTCCGGCTCCCGGACCAGCGTGAGGATGCCGGTGAGGGTTGCCGTGGCGATATCGGACAAGCCAACCCCCAGCGCCTCGATCGGCACGGCATCCAGCATGCTGCCCAGTGCCAGCCGGAGCACTTCGCGGCGACGAAGCGTGCGCAGCGCACCGGCCGCGGCGTCCACTGTGGGGTGCCGGGCGACCGTCGCGCGCACCTCCTCAAGCAGGGTCCCGAGCGGCCGCGGCTGCAGGTCTTCGTCGTGTTCCAGCCACGCCACAGCATCGGGGATGCGCTCGAACAGCGCCACGGCGAAGTGTGAGCTGGACAGGACGTTCGTCAGCCGGTGGGCGGCCCCGGACGAGTCCCGCAGCGTGCGCAGGAACCAGTGCGCCTCGCCGAGATCGTCGCTCAGGCGGCGGAACGCCAGCAGACCCTGATCCGGGTCCGCCCCATCCGCGAACCATTGCAGCATCACCGGCAGCAGGGTGCGCTGGATCGTTGCGCGCCGAGACACCCCAGTGGTCAGGGCGCCGATGTGGCGCAGCGCCCCGGCGGGATCGCGGAACCCGATGGCGGCCAGCCGAGCGGTCGCCTGTTCGCTGGACAGCGCCACCTCTTCGGCGGGAAGCGCTGCGACCGCGGACAGCAGCGGACGATAAAACAGTCGTTCGTGCAGCGACCGCACGGCGAGCTTGGTGCGCTGCCAGGCGTCGGTGAGCTCTCGCGCGGTGCCGAACAGGCCGCTGGCACGGGCGAGCACGCGCCGATCCGCCTCGTCTCGAGGCATCAGGTGGGTGCGGCGCAGTCGCGACAGCTGCAGTCGATGCTCGAACAGCCGCAGTAGCCGGTAGTCGCGCGCGAACTCGGCGGATTCGTCACGGCCGATGTATCCGCCTGAGGCGAGCGTTGACAGCGCCGTCAGTGTGTCACGGGCGCGCACCGACTCATCGAACTGGCCGTGCACGAGCTGGAGCAGTTGAATCGTGAACTCGATGTCCCGCAACCCGCCGGGGCCGAGCTTCACCTGCAGGTCGACCTCATCGGCGGGGATGTGCGCGGTGACCCGTTCGCGCATCGCTTGCACGGATTCGACGAAACCCTCGCGCGACGCGCTGGAGAAGACCAACGGTTCCACCAGTGCCACGTATCGGGCGCCGAGGTCGGGGTCACCGGCGAGCGGTCGTGCCTTCAGCAGTGCCTGGAACTCCCAGCTCTTCGCCCACCGGTCGTAGTACGCGCCGTGCGACTGCAGTGTGCGCACCAGGGCGCCGTCCTTGCCCTCCGGGCGCAGGTTGGCGTCCACCTCCCAGAGCAGCGGTTCGGCCGCGAGCTCGGTGAGTCCGCGCATGGTGACCATCGCCAGGCGGGTGGCGATCTCCAGCGCGCGCTCGGGAGCGATCGTGCCATCCCCCTCCCCCACGAAGATGACATCGACGTCACTGACGTAGTTGAGCTCGCGCGCACCCGCCTTGCCCATGCCGATGATCGCCAGCCGGGTCGCCGCGACCTCGTCGGGCGGATATGGCATCTCCCGCCTGGCGCAGTTTAGGGCGGCATCCAGGGCGGCACCGGCCAGATCGGACAGCGCGGCGGTGACGGTGCTGACGGCTTCCAGCGGGTCCGGATGTTCCAGATCCCACGCCGTGATCCGGGCCAGATGCCGGCGATAGCGCACCCGTAGCGCGACCCGTGCGTCATCGCCGGTAAGCGACCTGATCCCGGTGAGCAGATCCGCGGTGTACGCGGCCTGGGTCCACGGCTGCGCCACCTCCTCGACCGCCGCGAGCTCGGCAGGTCGGCGCAGGAAGAATTCGCCGAGGCCCTCGGATGCGCCGAACAATCTGATCAGCCGATGCGCCGACCGTTCGTCGGCGAGCAACGCGTCAAGCTCCCTCGGTGCACGATCCCGCACGCGGTCGAGCAGGCGCAGGGCCTGATCGGCATCGGCGGCCGACGCGAAGAACCGCACCAGGTCCGGCGAGAAGCTCTCGAGCAGGTTGCGGCTCGACTCCAGCTCGACAAAGCCGAGCCTGGCCAGCTCGGTGAGGGTGATCCTGGGTCGCGTCATCCGGTCAGCAGCTACAGGATCTCGAGGTTCGACTCCAGCTCGTACTGCGTGACCTGAGCGCGATAGTCGCTCCAGTCCTTGCGCTTGTTCAGCAGCACGTAGTTGAACACCTGCTCACCCAGGGTCTCGGCAACCAGCTCGGACTCCTCCATCAGCGCCACAGCACGATCCAGGCTGGACGGCAGCGAGCGGTAGCCGAGGGCGCGGCGTTCCGCGTCGGTCATGTTCCAGACGTCGTTCTCCGCCTCCGGCGGCAGCTCGTAGCCCTCCTCGATGCCCTTGAGACCCGCAGCGAGCAGCAGCGAGAAGGCCAGGTAGGGGTTCGCTGCCGAGTCCATCGCGCGGTACTCGACACGCGCACTGGTGCCCTTGCCCGGCTTGTAGAGCGGAACCCGCACCAGCGCGGACCGGTTGTTGTGTCCCCAGGTCACATAGCTCGGGGCTTCATCTCCGCCCCAGAGCCGCTTGTACGAGTTCACGAACTGGTTGGTGACCGCGGTGATCTCCGGCGCGTGCGTGAGCAGGCCGGCGATGAACTGCCGCCCGATCTTCGAGAGCTGGTACTCGGCTCCCGCCTCATAGAACGCGTTCGCGTCGCCCTCGAACAGCGACAGGTGGGTGTGCATGCCGGAACCTGGATGTCCCGCGATCGGCTTCGGCATGAAGGTGGCGTAAACACCCTGTTCGATCGCGACCTCCTTCACCACGGTCCGGAAGGTCATGATGTTGTCGGCGGTGGTGAGCGCGTCGGCGTACCGCAGGTCGATCTCGTTCTGGCCGGGGCCGACCTCATGGTGGCTGAACTCCACCGAGATGCCCAGGTCCTCGAGCATCCGCACCGACCGGCGCCGGAAGTCGTGCGCGGTGCCACCCGGCACATTGTCGAAGTAGCCAGCCGAGTCGACCGGAACGGGCTTGCCGTTCTTCAGCTTGGGCGACTTCAGCAGGTAGAACTCGATCTCGGGGTGCGTGTAGAAGGTGAAACCGCGGTCGGCAGCCTTCGCCAGCGCACGCTTCAGCACGTTGCGCGGATCGGCGACGGCGGGCTCGCCATCCGGGGTGAGCAGGTCGCAGAACATGCGGGCGGTCGGATCCACAGTGCCCCGCCACGGCAGGATCTGGAACGTTGACGGGTCGGGTCGGGTGATGACATCCGCCTCAAAGGAACGGGTCAGGCCCTCGATCGCCGAGCCGTCAATCCCGATGCCCTCGTTGAAGGCGCCCTCGACCTCGGCCGGGGCGATCGCGACGCTCTTGAGCGTGCCAAGCACGTCGGTGAACCACAGTCTGATGAACTTCACGCCACGCTCTTCGATCGTACGAAGAACAAAGTCCCGCTGCTTGTCCATCTGACTCCTCTGATGCCGAACCCAGGGGCGTCCCGCCCCGAGTTCCTAGGCTACTGGGTCGCTCAGGAATCCCCGTAGCACTGGTGACCGTTATGGTTTAGCCATGACGGACCAGCCTGTTAAGCGCGTGCGCACTCGCCACTTTCAGAACGCCAAGAACGAGGGCATCAAGATCACCGGCCTCACGAGCTACGACATGCTCACGGCACAGATCTTCGATGCCGCGGGAATCGACTTCCTGCTCGTCGGCGACTCGGCGGGCAACAACGTCCTCGGGTATGACACGACGCTCCCGGTCAGCGTCGACGACCTGATCCCGCTGACGCGTGCGGTCGCCGGCGCCACCAAGCGGGCGTTTGTGGTCGCGGACATGCCGTTCGGCAGCTACGAGACCAGCACCGACGAGGCGTTGCACACCGCGTTCCGGTTCATGAAGGAGACGCACGCGCACGCGGTGAAGCTCGAGGGCGGCGTGCGAAGCGCCGAGCAGATTCGCCGGATCGTGTCGGCTGGCATCCCGGTGATGGCCCACATCGGCTTCACCCCGCAGAGCGAACACGGCCTCGGTGGCCACCTCATTCAGGGTCGCGGGGAGCAAATCGAGCAGTTGGTTGCCGATGCACACGCCGTCGAAGACGCCGGAGCGTTCGCCGTCGTGCTGGAGATGGTGACCTCCGAAGCGGCCGAGCGTGTAACGAAAGAGCTGCGTATCCCTACAATTGGTGTTGGTGCCGGCCCGCACGTCGACGGACAATTGCTCGTCTGGACAGACTGGGCCGGGCTCACCACCGGGCGCATCCCCAAGTTTGTGAAACAGTACGCGGATCTCGCGGGTGTGCTTACCGACGCCGTGAACGCATACCGTGCCGACGTTGAATCGGGCTCCTACCCCGGCCCTGAACACAGCTACGACAGCTGACCAGCTTCCCTCCCCCTGAAAGTTCTGCATGACTTCCTTCACCAATCCAGCCCTTCATGACGTCTACGAGCGTGCGATCCTTCGCAACAGCGGTGAGCCTGAGTTCCACCAGGCGCTCCGGGAGGTGCTCGAGTCGATCGAGCCGGTGATCAACCACCACCCCGAATACATCGAAGCCGGCATTCTCGAGCGAATCGTCGAGCCGGAGCGGCAGGTCATCTTCCGGGTGCCGTGGACCGACGACGCCGGCCGCGTGCAGGTGAACCGTGGGTTCCGGGTGCAGTTCAATTCGGCGCTCGGCCCATACAAGGGCGGGCTACGGTTTCATCCCAGCGTCAACCTGAGCATCATCAAGTTCCTGGGTTTCGAGCAGATTTTCAAGAACGCGCTCACCGGTCAGGGCATCGGCGGCGGCAAGGGCGGCTCGGACTTCGACCCGCACAACCGCAGCGACGCCGAGATCATGCGGTTCTGCCAGAGCTTCATGACCGAGCTGTACCGCCACCTGGGCGAGCACACCGATGTACCAGCAGGCGACATCGGTGTCGGAGGCCGTGAGATCGGCTACATGTTCGGCCAGTACCGGCGGCTCACCAACCGGCACGAGTCCGGCATGTTCACCGGCAAGGGCATCGGATGGGGCGGCGCCCAGGTGCGCACCGAGGCGACCGGTTACGGCGCGGTGTTCTTCACCGAAGAGATGCTCGCCACCCGCGGTGACAGCATCGACGGCAAGACCGCGATCATCTCCGGTTCCGGGAACGTTGCCCTCTACGCGATCGAGAAGGTGCAGCAGCTCGGCGGCAAGGCGATCACCGCCTCAGACTCCTCCGGTTACGTTGTCGACGAGGCCGGCATCGACCTCGACCTGCTGAAGCAGCTCAAGGAGGTCGAGCGCAAGCGCATCAGCGCCTACGCCGAGGCGCGTCCGTCGGCACGTTTCATCGCCGGCGGTTCCGTCTGGGATGTGCCGGGCGAGATCGCCCTGCCGTCGGCCACCCAGAACGAACTGGACACCACGCACGCGCACTCGCTGATCAAGAACGGCGTGGTCGCAGTGGCTGAGGGTGCGAACATGCCCTCCACCCCTGGCGCCGTGCACGCGTTCCAGAAGGCAGGCGTCCTGTTTGCGCCGGGCAAGGCTGCGAACGCCGGTGGCGTCACCACCTCGGCGCTCGAGATGAGCCAGAACGCCTCCCGCCAGCGCTGGGACTTCGCCTCGAGCGAGGACAGACTGCACGCCATCATGCGCGACATCCACACCGCCACTTACTCGGCTGCCGAGAAGTACGGCCACCCGGGCGACTACGTCACCGGTGCGAACTCGGCCGCCTTCGTGCGGGTCGCCGACGCGATGCTGGCGCAGGGCCTCATCTGAGGCAGCCCTGCCTGGTGATCTCGAGACGCGTCACTCGCCCCGCTCGTGGCGCTCCTCACTCACCGGAAGCGAGTTCAGCGGTCTTCGCCGGCTTCCTCGGCCGCCCAGCGGCGTGAACGTTCGGCGATGATCTCCGGCGCCCGTGCGGCCTCTTCGCGAGTTGCGAAGGGGCCCGCGCGGTCGATCGAGTTCGAGATCTTGCCCTCTTCGACTTCCCCGGTGCGGGTGTTGTACCAGAACTCGGCCATGTCGACCTCCCAGGCTCAGTAGAGTTGATCCTATGCCCCGCGACAAGAACGGTCACCTCGTTCCCGGCCGGGTGAGTCCACTCCGTGCCGTCCCCAAGCACATCGAACGACCGGAGTACGTCGGACGTGCGGAACCCCGCGAGCACACCGACGGCGACGTGTACGACGCGGCTGGAATCGAGCGCATCCGTACCTCCGGCGGCGTCGCGGCGCGGGCAATTGCCGCGGTGGCGGCGGCCATTGCGCCGGGCGTGACCACCGACGAGTTGGATGGCATCGGCCACGACGCGCTCATCGCCGAAGACGCCTACCCGTCGACCCTCGGATATCGCGGGTTCCCGAAATCGGTGTGCACCTCCGTCAACGAGGTCATCTGCCACGGCATCCCCGACGACACCGTGCTCGAAGACGGCGACATCATCAACATCGACATCACCGCGTACAAGAACGGCGTGCACGGCGACCTCAATGCCACCTTCATCGTGGGCGAGGCCACCCCCGAGATCACCGACCTCGTCGCCCGCACCGAGGAGTCCCTCCGGCGCGGCATGAAGGCGGTCGCGCCCGGCCGGCAGATCAACGTCATCGGACGCGCAATCGAGAGCTACGCCAAGCGTTTCAACTACGGCGTCGTCCGTGACTTCACCGGCCACGGCGTCGGTGCCGCGTTCCACTCCGGCCTCGTCATCCCGCACTACGACGCCGCCCCCGGGTTCGACACCATCATGGAGCAGGGGATGGTGTTCACGATAGAACCGATGCTCACGCTCGGCACCCACGAGTGGGACATGTGGGCGGATGACTGGACCGTGACCACCCGGGACAAGAGCATCACGGCGCAGTTCGAACACACTCTTGTCGTCACCGAGCGCGGTGTCGACATCCTGACTTTGCCCTGACGAAGGAGTCCAGCATGACCCAGGCGGTAGGAATCGACATCGGCGGAACCGGGATCAAGGGTGCCGTAGTCGATCTGGAAACGGGAACCCTGCACACCGATCGGGTCAAGCGGAGCACCCCGGAAGGCGGTGAACCGGAAGCAATCCTGGACACCGTCGTCGACCTCGTGAACGAGCTCGGTGTCACCGACCACACGGTGCCGGTTGGGGTCTGTTTTCCCGCCGTCGTCGTCGACGGCCGGACCATGTCGGCCGCGAACATCAGCAAGGCGTGGATCGGGCTCGAGGCCGAACGACTGTTCGAGAAGGCCCTCGGTCGGAACATCCACTTCGTCAACGACGCGGATGCCGCGGGCGTTGCAGAAGCCCGCTTCGGCGCCGCCCGCGGCATCCGTGGTCTGGTCATCATGACAACGCTCGGAACCGGCATCGGCTCGGCCTTCGTTTACAACGGCACGCTGGTGCCGAACTCGGAGCTCGGGCACCTGGAGATCGACGGTTTCGACGCCGAGGAACGCGCCGCGAACTCCGCGCGCGAACGCGAGGACCTCAGCTGGGACGAATGGGCGAAGCGCCTGCAGCGCTACTACTCGCACGTCGAGGCCCTGTTCTCCCCCAGCCTGTTCATCGTCGGTGGCGGGGTGTCGAAGAATCAGGACCAGTTCCTGCCGTTGCTGAAACTGCGGACGCCCATCGTCGCAGCCACGCTGCGGAACAATGCCGGGATCCTGGGTGCCGCCGCGCTCGCGGTCGCTCCCTGAATCGCCGGGCCGGGTGCCGCCCGTAGACTGGTGATGCGAATGGGTCGGCAAGACGGCCGCGTCGGTTGGCAACAACCGCCGAGGAACGTCCGGGCTCCACAGAGCAGGGCGGTGGGTAACACCCACCCGGAGCAATCCGCGAGAAAGTGCAACAGAAAGCAGACCGCCTCACGCGTTTACGCGTGCGGTAAGGGTGAAACGGTGGTGTAAGAGACCACCAGAGGCCCGAGTGATCGGGCCTGCTGGGTAAACCTCGCCCGGAGCAAGGTCAGACAGGGAACGCCAAGGCTGCTCGCCGAGTTCCCGGGTAGACCGCTAGAGGGTTGCGGCAACGTAACCCCGAGATAGATGGCCGTCCAGCACTTCGGTGTGAACAGAACCCGGCGTATCAGCCGACCCATTCGTCCTGCCGGGTTCGGGCGCCCGGGTTCACCGACTCAGGTGTGCGCTCCCCGCCAGGTCGGTCCGCACCGCGTAGGCGGCAGCCTCCGCCCGGTTCCGCACCCCGAGCTTGGTGAGCGCGCTGCTGACATGGTGGGCGACGGTCTTGGGGCTGATGTACAACCGCCGCGCGATCTCATGGTTGGACAGCCCGCCGGCGAGCAGCGCCACGACCTCCTGCTCGCGGCGTGTCAGCAGGTCCGGGGTGTGCGGCACCGCCCGTCCGGGCTCACCCCACTCCCGCAGCAGTGCGGCCGCGACATCCGCGTCGGCAGAGGCCCCCAGGCGATCGAACGCGGTCAGCGCGGTGCGGGCTTCCGCGACCGCGAGTTGCCGCTGCTGGGCGAACAACACGCGAGCGAGCTCAAGATGAGCCCGGGCCGCTTCAAGCGGCAAACCGATGCCGCCGAGGGCTCCGACGGCGTTCTCAAAGCTCCGAATGGATGCCTCGGCGTCACCTCGCGCAGCCGCAACACGCCCGCGGCTGACCGTCGCCATCGCGGCGGCGAACGGGGCACTGCTGGCGCGTGCCAGCCGGTGCAGACCATCAGCGGCCTGGTCGGCGGCATCAATGTCGTCGGCCGCCAGGTGCGCCTGAACCAGCAGGGAGTGCGCGAACACGGCCGCGATCGAGATTCCGGCGTCCCCGGCGTGGAGCGGAGGAACCAACTCGCCTGACCTGGCATGGAACCACCTGTCCACCAGCGCGACAGCTGAGTGCGGTTCCCCGCGGCCCAGAGCCAGTGCCGCGGCCACGAGCGAGACTTCGATTGGCGCGTCCAGGTCGGCGATGAGCTCGCTGGCCTCGTCGAGACGACCCTGCCGCAGCCTGAGGTCGGCGAGACTTGCGATGGTGCGGTTATGCATCCCGCGGAACACCTGCGCGGTCGCGGCGACTGCCTTGGCCAACTCGTCCTCGGCCTCCTGCCAGTGCCCGGTGACCACGAGCACCCGCCCGTGCAGCAAGCGGCATTCGGCGTACAGGTAGGGACAACCGAACTGGCTGGTAAAGGCGTCGGCAGCCTGCGCCCACTGGGTAACGCGATCGAGGTCGCCGACCAGGTCACAGGCGGTGAGCATTGAGCAACTGGTGGCAACCACCGTGTAGATCGATTCGCGGTCGCCGGCCAGCGCGGCCGCCATCGCCTCGTCGAGCCGGCCGAACCCGGCCTCCACGTCTCCGATCTTGGTCAGCACAACGCCGAGCTCAGCCAGTGCGCACAGTTCCAGGTCTATGTCCCCGCTCGCCCGTGCAACCGTGAGCGCTCGTTCGATCAGCTCCTGCGCGCGAACTGAGTCGGTTGTGAAAACGGCGCGGGAATAGTCGAGCCAGGCCAGGTGGCCCTGGTCGCGTTCGGTCTCGATCAGGCTTTCGGCGCGGGCGAGCCAGCCTCCTGCAGCGGGACGATTGCCGAGCGAGGATTGAACGTGGAACAGCCACAGCGCGGAGTCAATCGCCGAACTCAGTTCGCCCGCTCGGCGGAACGCGGCGTACGCGCGTTCCTGGTAGTCAATACACGACCGAGTCTCCCCGAGGAAGAAGCAGGCATCGGCGAGCCCGGCCAGCGCATGTACCGCGCCGGTTTCACGCAACGCGGACTCGAACGCGACGCGCGCGTCCCGCCAACGTCCCTCTATCAGCGCTGAGTCACCCAGTGCCAGCGCCTGCTCCGCGGACACTGTTTCAGGGTACGCCTCGCACGGTGTAGGTCACCGAAATGGGTCATCCGGCCGATCCCCCGCTGGCCTGCCAGACCGAGACTGAGAGTGATCCTGCGGCCGACGGCTTGCAGGCAAGCACAGGAGGAATCATGAACGGCAAAGACAACTTCGCCAAGACGGCATCCGCTTTCAACGATCGCGACGTGGCTGCGTTCACCGCACTGTACGCCGCGGACGCGGTGGTCTCGGATCCGTTCTCACCCGAGCCGCTGCGCGGGCGGGACGCCATCGCTCAGGACATGGCGGACGTGCTTCGAGCCATGTCCGATGCCCGCTTCACGGTGGGGCGGATGCTGGAAGAGGGTGACCTCGTCGTCGGGGAGTTCACCGTGGCTGGAACCCACGACGGACCGTTCGCCACGGCGACGGGTGAGATCGCGCCCACCGGCAACCCGGTGCGTCTTGAAGGCGCCGTGTTCTCACGGTTGAACGCGATGGGCGAGGTCATCGAGGAGCGCCGCTACTACGACGTCGCGAGCGTGCTGCACCAGCTCGGCGCGGCGGCCTGAGCGGGCAGGATCCCCCGCCCGTGTCGCCGCGCGGGCGGGTCAGATCCCGGATTCGGCGGTGCGCACCAGGATCGCGTTCGAGTCAGGGCAGAGCACCACATCATCGGGAGCCGCCGAGCGCACGACCGCCATGTCCGACTCGTTGAGGCGCACGCCGCTGGCGCTGGACACTCCCCCGCGCAGGTGCGATGCACCCCAGCCGTAGCGCTCCTTCTGCTTCTCGTACAACGCCAGCAGGTCGGCCGGAACCTTCCCGGCCACGGTGGAGCGGTTGGCGACTGCGTGGCTGCGCTCGGAATCGATCGTGCCCAACTCTGCGTCGCGCTCCGCGGTGATCGCGGCAAGCACAGCGGCGTTCGCATCCAGCTCGGACTGCGTGCCCGCGAGGTCGGCCTGCAGACCCTCGAGCCGTTCCATCACCTGGAGTTCGATGTCCTCGAGATCGCTGCGGCGCTTGGCGAGGGCCGCGAGCTCCTGCTCCAGTGCCTGCACGTCCTTCACCGAGGCGGTGTGCTGCATGCGATCGCTGTCCCGCGCCATCCGCGCCTCGACGATGGTGACATCGGACTCAACACGCTTCAGCTCCGCCTCGGTGTCTTCCACCGTGCCGGCTTGCTCCGCGAGTCGACGACGCAGGGCGTCGCCGGCAGCAGTCAGTTCCGCGATGCGGGCCAGCTGGGGCAGCGACTTCGCCCGGTGGGCAAGCTGCTGCAGCCGGGTGTCGAACTGCTGCAGGTCAAGCAGCAGGGCCTGGTCGTCGGGGCTGGCTTTCAGCGCCATGTGGTTCTCCTCGATGGCCGGTCGGGCCGTGGTTGGTGGTTACTGCAGGACAACGAAGTCCCACGGGTCGGTTCGCAGGTCGCTCACGGTGACGGCCACCTCGGGCAGTGCGGTGCGCAACTGCTCGGCCGCGGTCGAGAGCCACAGCCATTCGCTGGCCCAGTGGGCGACATCGATCAGGGCTGGGCCGCCCGCGACCCGAGCGTTCTCGCGGGACTCGGAGGCGGGGTGGTGACGCAGGTCCGAGGTGATGTACACATCCGCCTCCAGCACGGCCGGGGAGCCGAGCAGCGAATCGCCGGCGCCGCCGCATAGGGCGATCGACCTGATCGGTGCGTCATAAACGCCGGAGACCCGAATTCCGGATGCGGTCGCGGGAAGCAGGTCGGCAAGGGTGCGGGCCAGTGTGCCGAGCGTGGTCGGCTCAGGCAGCACGCCCACGCGGCCGAGCCCGGTGGCCGGATCCGCGGACGGGACGATCGGCCGGATGTCGCGGAGCCCGAGCGCCGCGGCGAACACCGCCGAGGTGCCGTCTTCGACGACGTCGGCGTTGGTGTGGGCAGCGACCAGCGCCACTCCGGACCGGATCAGCCGAGCGATCAGGGCGCCCTTGTAGCGGTCCTCGGCCACCGAGGTGACGCCGCGCAGCAGCAACGGGTGGTGCACCAGCAGCAGGTCTGCCCCGTGGCTGATCGCCTCATCGACGGTGTCAGCCACGGCGTCGACGGCCAGATGCACCGATTCAACGGTGGCTGCGGGGTCGCCGACGATGAATCCGGGGGCGTCCCAGTTCTCGGCACCCTCGAGCGGCCAAAGCCGGTGGATAGCGGAGTTGACCTCCGCGACAGTGAACGGCACGGACTCAGTCTACGAGCCGGACGGTGTCGGCTTCCTGCCTGCGCACCGCACCGACGCCAGCCGCCAGCGGAACAGCGAGTCCGAGGACCACCGCCACCAGAACGCCCAGATCCGCCGCGGCAATGGCGCCGGCCGGGTCGACGCCGACCACCGAGAACAGGTAGCCCTGCCAGGTGAGCCAGGAGACATCCGCACTGGTCAGTCCGAAACCGATCGCACTGATGACCACCAGTGCGACCAGGTTGACCCAGCGCACGTCCGGGTAGCGGCCGCCACGGTTCAGCAGCGACCCGCTGTCGAACCGGCGGTTGCGGATCATCATCTCGGCGGCGAACACACCCACCCACGCCGCAACCGGCACCGCGACCGTGGTCGCCAGGTCACGCACGAGGGTCTCGAGATCGATCGCGGATGCCACGAACGCAGCCGCGACCGCGATGACCAGCGCTCCGCTGATGACGACCGCGGCCTGCCGGGACATCCGGACTCCGACGGCCTGCACGGCGAAGGCGCCCGAGTACAACGCGAGGATCACACCGGACAGCAGGTTCAACCCGAGCGCCACCAGCAACAGCATCGGCAGCACGCCGGGCACCACCTCACTGATCGCAGCGACCGGGTCGGCTGCGAGTGCCGCCGCGAACTCCAGGTCGGACGCGGCAAGCACCGCACCCCAGCCCATCACCACGAACGCGGGAACTGTCGCGCCGAGCGTCGAATACACCATGGTCGCGCCGCCCGAGGTACTCGGCCGCTGGTAGCGAGCCAGGTCGGAGGAACTCATCGCCCAGGCAAGACCCACGAAGCTGAACACGATCACCGCGCCGCCCACGGCCAGAAGCCAGTCGCCATCCGGGATCTCGAGCGCCGCGGGGATGTCCACCCGCGGCAGCGTGGCGACGATGAGGAACACCACCAGCAAGCCGGAAACCACGACGAGCACCGCCTGCACCACGGTGATCCAGCGGAAACCGAAGTAGGCGATCACAATCGCCGCAATGAACGCGGTGCCGAGGACGATCGGCTCGATCGTGCCGGACGCCGCGCCTTCGCCGAGGGCGGATGCCGCGGAGCGGACCAGCAACCACAGCAGCGCCGCTCCCCAGAAGACACGCGTGAGAGCCGCAATGATCGCCGGGAGGATGTTGCCGAGCACGCCGAACGTCGCGCGGGAGACCACCATCGCGGGCTGGCCGTTCCACTTGCCGGCGAGAGTGCCGAGCGCGACGGGCAGGAACGACAGCGCCACCCCGACCAGCACGGCGACGATGGCCTGGCGCAGGCTGAGCCCGAGCGAGAAGACCACCGCACCGACGCCAACGCCGATCACCTGGGCGGTAGCTCCGAACCAGAGCCAGAACATGCGGGTCGCGCGTCCGGTGCGCAGTTCGAGAGCGGTCGGTTCGGTGCCGGCGACCTCGACGCGGGCCGGGACCTGCGGCTGGGGAACGACGGCAGGCGCAGCAGTGGTCGGCGCGGATACGGGCTCGGCCGTGGGCGGCTCGGGTTGCAGCGGCTCGGGCTGGACTGGCGCGGCTTGGACGGTGTCGCCGTCGACCGCCTCAGCATCGGCGGGCTCAGCTTCGACCTTCTCAGCCTCGGCCGGGTCTGTTTCAACCTTCTCAGCATCGGCAGGCTCAGCTTCGGCCCTCTCACCCTCGTCGTGCTGCACGATCTGGTCAAGCAGCGGGGCAAGCGGGTCGCCCATCGGGGCGGAGAGTTCTGGCTCGTCGTGCGAGCTGGTCGGGGCACCGGCGAGAAGCGACTCGAAGCTGTGAACCGGGACATCCGGCTGTTTCGGGGCCTCCGCCTGCTTCGGCGCATCCGCAAAATCAGCGTCCTCATTCATTGACGCCGAATCGGCACGTCCTGCTTCAACCTCGGTGATTTCAACAACATCGGGGGCATCGCGACTCGGCGTCGGTACCTCGACCCGGTAGGCGTCTTCGGCGGTGATCACGGGGATGACTCCGGTGAATACTCCCCGCTGCTCCTCAAGGGCGGTGAGTGCCTCGGGAGTGCCGAGCTCGAGCACTGACGCTTCCCACTCGCGGTATTCAATGACCTCGCGCTCGCGCAGGTGCATCTGCTCCTGGATTTGGCTGATCAGCTCGATGGTCTCGGTGCTCGGATTCGCCGCCTCGAGGGTGCGCACGATCTCGTCGTCGTCGAGGGACCGTCGTTTTGGGGGCTGAGGCACCTCGAGCAGCTGTGAGCTCGGGCCGAGGGCTGCCGGGTCGAAGGGGGGCGACGCCGGGAGGGCGGATGGTTCGCCTGCGGTGAGCACTGATTCGTCATAGCCGCCGGGAGGCGGGGTGAATGTCGACCGGCGCGGGCCGACGACTGGCGTGTCGTCGAGCTCGGTTTCGGGGTTGGTCATGCCGGGAATTGTAGGGGCTTGCGCGCCCGAAACCCGCTCCCCCGGCGGCGTTGCGCGGAACCGCTCAGCGAACCCGTCCCGGCTCACCGTGCGTGGTGATCAGTGCTCGGGCCAGCAGGTGGAAGTGCACCTTCAGTCCGGCATCGGCCGGGGTCGCGTCGCTGTCGAGCGGCAGGGTGGGCACATCCAGTGCGTGCACGGCGAAGATGTAACGGTGCGTCCCAGTGCCGGCCGGCGGCGATGCGCCTGCGAATGCCGGCTCACCCCCATCGTTCCTCAGCGTTAGCGCGCCATCCGGGAGCCCTGATCCGCCGGGCGATCCGGCTCCGGCCGGGAGCGAGGTGACCGTGGCCGGGATGTTGCACACCACCCAGTGCCACCAGCCGGAAGCCGAGGGCGCGTCCGGGTCAAGGCAGGTGACCGCGAAGCTTTTCGTTTCCGGCGGGAACCCGCTCCAGGACAGCTGCGGGGAGCGGTTCTGTCCGCCCACCGCCGATGCGTATTGGGCAGGCGGCAGTGGGCTTCCGTCGCTCACATCAGTACTGCTGAGCTGGAACGTGGGCACCTGTTTCAGTGCCGCCAGATCGGCGTAGGGGTCGCTGTTGAGCATCGATCGTCCTCCCGTTGGTTCCTTCCGGCCACCCTACGGACGCGGCTCGGCCGCGTGAACCCTTAGTCGGACGAGGGTCAGAGCCAGTCGTTTCGCTTGAACGCGAAGTACAGGGTGAACGAGATCACGATGATCGCGCTTGTTGACACCCAGACGCCCCAGGATTCTGCGAAACCCGGGAATGGGATGTTCTGCCCATAGAACCCGGTGATCGCGGTCGGCACCGCGATGATCGCCGCCCAGCTGGTCACCTTCTTCATGATCATGTTCATGCGGTTGCCCTGCAGCCCGACGTTGGTCTCGAGGAGCGTGGCGATCAGGTCGCGCAGCGAGTCGATCCAGTCGGTGGCTCGCAGCACATGGTCATAGACATCCTGGAAATACGGCATCATCTCCCGCGCGAGCACGTCGAAGTCGCGACGCATCACGGTGTTGACGACTTCGCGCATCGGCATGACCACTCGGCGCAGTCGGACCAACGCCTTGCGCAGTTCGAATGACCGCCGCTGGATGTGCAGGTTCTTCGGGTTGTCGGCGAACAGGGCGTCCTCGAGTGCGTCGATGCGCTCGTCCAGCTGCTGGACAGCCTCGAAGTGGCCGTCCACGATTTCGTCGAGCAGTCCCCAGAGCAGGAATGAGGCACCGTTTCGCGACAGATCCACGGCGGCATCCCAGCGCCGGATCACCGGCGTCATGTCGAATTCCGGGCCGTGGATTGTGATCAGTGCGTTCGGGGTGATGAAGGCCTTCACCTCCGCGGTGGTCAGTGCCCCGGTTGTCGGATCCAGGCTCGCCGAGTACGCCGCGAGGAACAGGTGCGACTCGTACCGATCCAGCTTCGGGCGTTGGAACTCGTGCACCGCATCCTCGACCGCGAGTTCGTGCAGGCCGAGTTCCTCCTCGATCTGGGCCAGGTCGGCCACGGTGGGCGAGATGAAATCCGCCCACACCGCGCTCCCCCGCTCGGCGAGGTGGTCGGAGATCTCCGCGACCGGGAATCCGGATGCCGAAAGCACGCCGTCGCGGTACAACCGTGTATTCACGCCGTCAGCTGACCAGAACCACGATGCCGAGCGCAACCAGCCAGGCCGACCACAGGGTGTACGCGACGGGGACCAGCACCGCAGCGAGCTTCCAACCGGTGGGTTCGGCCGGGCCGACGAACTCGAGCGATCCGAGCATCAGCGCTGTCCCGATGACGATGCCGACGATCGCCAGCCAGCCGGGTAGCCCGTCCCCGCTGAGCATCGCCGCAGCGAACAGGATGGTCCACGCGCCGGTGAACGCGTAGCCCAGGTGTTCGCCGATCGCGACCCCGAGGTACCGGTTGAACGCCTGGAACACCACGGTGGCGGCATCCCGCTCCCCCTCGCTCGAGGAACGGTCACTGAGCGTGCGTGCCAGATAGGGAACGAGGAACGGCCAGCGCATCAAGCCGAGCGCCTGCACCAGGCCGGCGAGTACGCCGATTGTGAGCGTGGCCGCGACAAGCGGTGCCGGTGCGGACTCGATCAGGAACACGGTCAGGATGACGACCGGGATGAACAGCACAGCCGACACCGCAAGCCCCCACCAGAGCAGCACCAATCGGGTGCCGCCGGCCTCGAACCGCTGCAGGACCTCACGGCCGGGCTGCCGGAGGATGCCCGGGTAGTCGAAGAACCGACCGAGCAGCGCGAAGAAGAGGTTGAACAGGATCGGCACCGCGATCAGTGCGATTCCGGTCAGCGTGCCCATGGATCCGTCCGTCCCAGATTCTCGTCATCGAGCAATCAGCAGATCAGCTACCGACCATCGATGATGCGGCGATGCCAGCAGCAGCAGCGTGCTCACGCCGAGCGCCATGCCCATGGCCGGGGTTACCCAGGACCGGTCCGTATAGGAGGCGTCCGCCGATTGCGCGATTTCCGTCACAAGAAAGAGCACGCCGGCGACGATTGCGGTCGGCCTGGTTGAGTGCATGTCGCTCCCTGCTTGCTGCGCGAGTCGAGCGGCTAGTCCGTCTGCGCGGGCTTTACCGCCCTCGCGAGGACCTCTGGCCCTGTAACCAGTGCCCGCCGCCAAGGCGCCACGCCGTCAATCTCCACCTGCAGCGAGAAACTGAGCACAGTCCGGATCAGCACGATAAGGGCAAGCACCGCCGCGTCGGCAAGCGAGGGCGCCGATGTCACCGTCTTCACGAGGTCAGCGGCAACCAAGATCTCTAGGCCGAGCAGGATGACTCCGCCGAAGGTCCGTCTCAGCATCAGAAACGCCGCTGCCCCGTCGCGAGAGCGAATCCAGGCACGCAACGATATGCCGACGGCGACTATGAAACCGACCACCATGGCGCTGACGCCGACGACTTCCAAGCCGAGGGTTATCGACTCGAAAAACGATTGACTGGACATGGCCTCATGGTCGCACGACCAGCGCTTCAGCGTCCTTCGCAATCACAAATTGGACGAGAGCCTCACGGCAGCGGCAGGCACATCGGCTGGAGCGACCGGTCGGGATATGAGGTAGCCCTGAACGGTGTCGCAGGCCATGTCGCGCAGCGCTGCGAGTTGCGTACCCCGTTCGACGCCTTCGGCGGTCGTCCTGATTCCCAGAGATTGCAGCGTATTGATGAGGCCGGCGACGATCCCGGCCGACAGCGGGTCGGTATCGATTCCGTCGATGAAGGACTTGTCGATCTTCACCCTCGTCAAGGGAAGGGAGCGGAGCATCGCGAGAGAGGAGTGGGCGGTCCCGAAATCATCCATGGCGACGCTGACGCCGGCATTCACGAGCTCCTGCAGTTGTGCCGCCGCGCTGGGAACGTCCAGGATTGCTATCCCTTCCGTGACTTCGACTTCCAGCAGCGCTGGCGAGATCCTGTGGAGATCTAGTGCGCGGATGATGTCGGTGGCCAGTGTGCCATTCGCCAGTTGCACCGGTGATACGTTCACGGAAATTCTGAGCGGCGTGCCCGCGTCGGCCCACGCCCGTGCCTGCGCGCAGGCCTGGTCGATCACCCAGGCGCCGATCCTGTGCATCTCGCCGGTGTGTTCGGCCACCGGGATGAACTCTGCCGGGGAGACCTGTCCGAGCTGAGGATCGGTCCACCGCAGCAACGCCTCGACGCCGTAGTCTTCGCCCGTGGGCAGGTCACGGAGCGGCTGATAGTGCAGGGTCAGCGCCCCGTCCTCCAATGCGTGGGGGAGTTTTCGGCGGATGAGGGCATCACGTGCGAACTCGACAGGTTTGACGTCGTTCTTCACGTCGTGACCGATTCGCCCCACTCGACGTTTGCCGGCCTGTTTCGCCTGGAGCATCGCGCCGTCCGCATGCCGAAGGAGCGAGTCGAGTGCGGTCAGTGACTCGTCACCGGTCACATCATCGGCCATAGCCAGGCCGAGCGTCGCGGTGACAGCGAGGTCCTGGCCGTCCACGACGAAGCGCTCGTCCATGGACTTCAGCACCCGATCGGCGACAGCCCCAGCTTCGTCTTCATCCACACCGACCAGCAGCACTGCGAACTCGTCGCCGCCGAGACGCACAATGATGTCGCCTGGGCGCACGCATCCCGACAAACGAGCAGCGAACTCCGCGAGGACCGCATCCCCGGCGCCGTGTCCGTAAGTGTCATTGACGCCTTTGAAATCATCCAGATCGATGAAGAGGATTCCGATCCGTGAATGGTCGGCGTGCTCACTCAGGCGCGGCGCCCGCAATTCAAGCATGCGCCGGTTAGGCAGGCCCGTCAGCGGATCATGCAGGGAAGCATGCCTGAATTCAGCAGACAGGCTCGCGAAGACTTCCGAGACCTGCACGATGCGCGGTCCCTCTGCCGCGTGCACGAGGAAATCCTGATAGCGGGTCTCTTCGGGCCGCTCGAGGATAGCGGCGGAGGCTTCCTGTACGGACAGCCCAGCGGAGAGGGCGAAGCCGACCCCGGACAGCATGTCGGATGCAACCGCCCGGGCGTTCAGGGCACGGCCGTACCCGAGGCGGCCAGACATTCTGAACTCCACCTCACTCCTGGTCAACAAGCCGGAGCGCGCCGGGCCCTCGATCAGCACGCCGCGCAGAGCCCTATCGGTGCGGAAGAGTTCATCGACCTCCAGCGCCTGCGTGGAGCCGGACACGATCATCGCCGGAACCCCCAGGTCTCCGAGAGTCAACGTGTACTCCTGCCGGTACGGCACTGAAGCGCCTTCATCGTCAATCACGCACTGTTCATACCAGCCCAAAGTGGCGGGTTGAGGTTAACTCCGTATCCGGAGGGAGAACGTGGTGTCCCTGCAGCGATTATGTGTTGGTGGGCCCTACCGGGATCGAACCGATGACATCCACGGTGTAAACGTGGCGAAGGCAGAAAGCAAGCATGAGCAATCTTGCTGTTTCTCAAGCGATTCAAGGGCGCCAGCAGCCTTGCCATTCCAGTAATTTGCGGCAATTTGCGAAGGTTTGTGAACCTCTACCGGCACCACACCGGCACGCCACGTGGCAGCGGCAGCTCCGGCGGCGAACCCCACGCCGACACCGAAGCCCACCAGCAGCAGTCTTCCGCTTCAGTTCGATCAGGCGAACGAACGGTACGAGACCTGCATGCTGGAGTACGGGTGGGCCTCCTAGGAGCACGAGGATGGCGAGTTGATGTTCGGGTATCCCGTGGGGCAGGACGAAGCCTTCGCGGAATCCGACGCAGCCTGCATGAAGGGGGCCGGCATAGAAGAGGTGCTTGCCGCGGCGCCGCCCCGGGAAGAAGTGCTTCTCAAAGGCCACCAAGCCGTCATCAATATGCGAGCCTGCCTAGTGGAGAACGGTTGGGACATCCCCGCAGCACCCTCCCTGCAAACGTATGTCGAGAGCGACGGAGCGTTCACCCCGTATGAGCACGTCCCGCTGGCCGACTTTTCGGCCGCAGAGAAGGTATGCCCGCAGAACGGGTTTTAGATGATCAGGACGTCAGCGAGCGAGATGAGGAACGCCCACATGATGAAGCGATCAACTGCAATGCTGTTCGCTGCCATTAGCGTCCTCGCCGCCGTGGCCCTGCTGGTTTTGCTCCTGGTTTCGTACCCGTCACAACCTGTTGCGTGCCCGTACAACTTCCCGCCAGTCCCGCTGGAATGCGTGCGGCCCCAGATTCGCACAGAGGCCTTGGTTGTGGGGCTCGTGGCAGTGGCCGTCCATTTGGTCGCTACCGTCGTCGCGGCGCTTGCATCGCGCAGCTCGGTCTGGCGTGAGCGCCATGGGGTAGTTGCTGGTCTGTGGGTAGCGGCAGCCGCTACCGCAATAGTGGCAATAGCGGCTGTGATCTCCCTAGCCGTGACTCGATGGCCATAGCCGCCTAGGCCACGGGATGTACGGGATGTTCCGTCCCTGGGCTATCGCACTTCCAAGTCCCCCCCAGCCAACCGCCGGGCCCCGGATGCGCGCAGATATGAAATTGGGCGCCTGCCAGTCTGAGTGGTTCTCGGGGGGACCCGTGAAATTGATGGGGCGCCCGGACCTAGCGCGGCGGCGAACCTGCCTCCATCGTTCATTAGACGGCGGTCCCGCTCTGTGTCTAGAGCTCGACCTTGGTCCCCGGACCGAGGTCGACGGTCACCGGCGTATCCCGGGTCACGGGCGCCGGGAGGTGGTGGACCGTGGGAGCCAGGTCGGCGGTGCAGAACGGCCAGCCGCCGGTCTTCTCAAGGCGAATCTCGTAGATGGAATCCTCGATCTCGCGGACCTCTTTCGGCTCCCACGGGCAGGAGGAACTTATTCCCACTTTCGGGGGAGGTCCCGCCGGTTCGGGGTACAGTTTCACGGTGACTCGGTGCCCGCAATGCAGAGCTGCGGCCAGGAAAGTCCGTAACCCCTACTTCGGCACCGGTCTCTCGGTGCACGAGTTCATCATCGACTGCCCGCACTGCAAGCAGGTCACGTTTGTGCCTGGCATGGCCGCGACTGAAGAACTACCAGCGCAACCCCTTGAGCGTCGCCGCTGGTGGACATCCATCTTCCGGAAATAACACCGCGGAGCTCAGGCACCATGCGCGGAAGCGCGCGGCGACTTAGGCGCGAGTACGGGGCATGTTGGCACCGTGACGCCTAAGAAGAAGTGAAGGCGTCACGGTGCCGCGATCGGCTGCGTCGTTCGGGTCGACGGCGTCGGTCGTGCCGCGATGCTACGCCCGATCCGGAATGCGGCGATACCCCTACCTGAAGTTGAGCAGTGAGAGCCCGCATCTAGGGCAGTACCAGTACTTGTGATCGGGCAGTCCGCTGAGCATCAGGGGCCGTCCGCAGGTCGGGCAGAGTCGCGGTTCGGGTTCCATGCGGCCAGTGTGCGGGCCGGTGAGGGCGACACGCCAGAGACCGACCGGTTCTCGAAGCCGAGGCCGGGCGTTACATTCTCGGCTCGGTCACAGGATTGGGCCACACACTTTCTTGGCTTAGCGAGGTTCAAGGAGGAGCAGGCGTTGACAACAACCGTCGAACCAACCCATCGGCTTGCCGTACTGCCATTGTCGGATCACGAGTGGAGGTTGAGTGATCCCACCATGGATGAACAGGACGGAAGAGCCGTGGTTGGATTCATCGAGAAGCATGGCGGAACTTATGAAGCGATGCTTCTTGAAGCCAAGCCGCGTCTCGCTGCTTGTGACACGCTGGAAGCAGCAGCCGCCTTCGTAACCCAGATGTTCAGCAATCGCGCGAGCGCACCCGTTTGCCTCGGCTGAGTTCGCTCAGTTCCCCGGCTCAATCACTGCCGCTCGCTCCTGAACTTCAGGTAAGCCGCACCGGGCAACCCGTCCGATGGCCGACCCTGAGTGGGCGCCTTCCTGAGCATGCCGCGTTCTTGAACGTGTCGGTGTGGTTGACAGGTCAGCCCTATCGCAGCTGGCCGAACGCCTCTGCTTTACCGATCGGACCCGAGACGAGCATTGTGTCGCCATCCTCGAGGACGGTGTCGAGATCGGTGTTGCGCCACTCGCTGTCGCCACGCTTGTAGGCCAGCACTGTCACCCCGAACCGCGAACGAATGTGGCTGTCGCCGAGCCGGACCCCGCGCACCAGACTGTTCGGACTCATCTTGACGATCGCGAAGTCCCGGTCAACCTCGATGTAGTCCAGCGCGGCCCCGCGCACCAGGTGGGCGACCCGGCGACCCATGTCCTTTTCCGGGTAGATGACGTGCTTCACTCCGAGCTGCTCGAAGATCTGGCCGTGCGCGTCGCTGACCGCCTTCGCCCAGATGTCGGGGATGCCGAACCGGATCAACATGGACGTGGTCAGGATGCTGGCCTGAATGTCGCTGCCAATGGCGACGACCGCACGGTCGAACTCCTGCACGCCGAGTTGCCGAAGCGCCTCTTCGCTGGTGGAGTCGGAGCGCACCACGTGGGTGAGCCGAGCGTTCAGCGATTGCACGATCACCTCGTCGGAGTCAATGCCGAGCACCTCCGTGCCCGCCGCCATGAGTTCAAGCGCGAGCGAGGTGCCGAAGCGGCCAAGCCCGATGACGACGACGGAGTCCGCCTCCGCGATGCGGGCGATGCGCTGAGATCTAGCCAACGACGGGCCTTTCCTTGGGGAGTTCGTACAGGATGCGCCGCTGTCTGAGGGCGATCGCGGTGCCGAGGGTGAGCGGCCCGATCCGACCGAGGAACATCAGCACAACGAGGATCAATTGCGCCGCGGCCGGAAGGTCGGCGGTGATCCCGGTCGACAGGCCGACCGTGCCGAAGGCGGAGATCACCTCGAACAGCACCCGGTCGATGTCGTAGTCGGTGAGCAGCATGATGCCGCCAGTGCCCGCCATGACGGCCGCGACCGAGATCAGCACGACAGTGATCGCCTGCCGGTGCACGGCCCTGGACAGCCGCTTGCCGAAGATGTTCACGGCGCCCTCGCCGCGCACCTCGGTGTACATGATGAAGAAGAGCACCAGGAACGTGGTCACCTTGATGCCGCCGGCAGTTCCGGCCGGCCCGCCGCCGATGAACATCAGCACGTCGCTGACCAGCCACGTCTCGGGGTTCATTTCGCCGAGCGGCAAACTGTTGAACCCCGCGGTCCGAGTCTGCACGGAATGGAAAAAGCCTGCCAGGATGCGCTCCGCGGGCGACAGCTCACCAAGTGTCGCTGGGTTCGACCACTCGATCAGGCAGGTGAGCACCGTGCCGGCAACGAGCAGCACGCCGCTGCCGACCAGCACCAGCTTGGTGTTCATGGTCCAGTGCAGCGGCGTCCGGAACTCGCGACGCAGCTGCATGAGCACCGGAAAGCCCAGCCCGCCGAGGATGATCGAGGCCGCGATCGGCAGACAGATCCACGGGTCGCCGACGAATCCGACCATATTGTCGCTGAAGGTGGAAAACCCGGCGTTATTGAACGAGGACACCGCGTGGAAGACGCCGTACCAGGCCGCGTCGCCGATGCTTTCGCCGAGCCCGAGCCAGAAGCGCAAGGTGAGCAGCACGAAGACCACTGCTTCAATCAGCAAGGTGACCTTGACGATGCTGAGGATCTGGGTTCCAGCATCCGCGAATCCGACCGCTCGAGTTTCGGTGGAGGCGGTGATGCGCGAACGGATGGTCAGCTTCCGGGCCAAGGTCATGCCGAGCAGGGTGGCGAAGATCATGATGCCGAGCCCGCCAACCTGGATCAGCACGAGAATGACGACCTGCCCGAAGCCGCTCCAGAACACCGGCGTGTCGACAATGATGTGCCCGGTAACGCAGACGGCGGACGTCGCCGTGAAGAGCGCCTCGATGAACGAGGCTCCGCCGGGGCCGGCCTTGGCGATCGGCAGCATCAGCATCAGGGTGCCGACCATCACCGCCCCGGCGAAACCGATGACAACGGTTTGAGCGGGGTGCAATCCGAGACCGCCGCGGCGACGTCCCCCTGTGAGAAGCACGGCGCAACATTACTCCGTTTTAGGAACCGCAAAACGGACAGCACTCCATCCAACTTGAACAGCCTTGATGGTCGGCAATGGGAGTCCATAAGAACCCGCGGGGTGGAAGGCGATCGGAAAGTCAGTTGGCCCCGACAACACCCGTTGCACCCGTGGACGCGCACATCGCGTCCGGATAGGGCATGAAAGGCAACGTCATCAGGATCGGGGTCCGACCTCCAACGCCGCCCCTGTGATGTGTCGAAGTAGTAGTTGGACGGCCCGGGTGCGTTCGATCGCCAGGATCGCGAAATGGATTTCATCTGGCTGCTTGTCATCCTGATTCTGCTCGTCCTGTTCTCAAGCATCAGCATCGTTCCTGCTCTTCGTCGAATAGCGGACGCGACAGGACAGGCTGCGTCACATCTCGAATCTCTGGCTGCTGCATCCGGCCCAAAGATCAGCCCTTAGCGGGGACCTTTAGCGGGAACGAGCTGAGGGCGGGGCCATTGTCGATCGCCTTGGCGACCGGGGTGCCGGCACGGACAGTACCCCGTATCCTCAAACGGACAAGCTTGTTGCAGTTCATGCACCCGAAGATGATTTCACGTGGGGCGACGACGAAGGCCCGCTGGCGTTCTACACCAACTTGCTGCGCGACGCCGATCAGTGAGGAGATGGTCATGGTCGACGAGATGCTGATGGTCAGCGCGGCGCACGTTGATCTGGCGGGCGCCGGCCGATGATGGCTGAACACCTGGGGCATGGCGGTGCCCGGTTCCTGTTGGCGGTGATCGACGGCGGAGGGACCGTCCCGCCGGCCATCGGTCTCGCCGCCGAGCTCGTCCGGCGGGGCCATGAGGTTCACGTACTGGCCGATCCGACGATCGAAGCGTCGGCCAGATCGGCTGGTTGCGCTTTCAGCCCGTGGAGGGATGCGCCCCACGTCAACTCCCGATCCGAGCAGACGGCCCTGATCGCCGCGTTGGAGGGGCGCAACCCCCTGCGCGCCTTCCGGGCGGCCAAAGACTTTGCCGCCGGGAAAGAAATGACCAGGCGCTTCGCCGGTGACGTCGTGGCGACCATTCGCGAGTTCCCTGTGGATGCCGTCCTGGCGGATGGCTTGCCGGGAATTCTGATCGGGGCCCAGTCGACCGGCCTTCCGACCGCCGCTCTGCTTGCACAGACCTACCTGCGGCCGACGCCGGGCCTGCCCCTGATGGGGACCGGCTGGTCACCAGGCCCGGGGGTGCTTCGCCGGACGAGGGACACGCTGGTCCCGAGGACCGTTTCGTGGCTCCTAGGCCGCACCCTGCCACGGCTCAACGCCGTGGTGGCAAGCTACGGACAGCTGCCGCTGCACGACGTATTCGAGTTGTTCGACCGATGCACCAAGGTCCTGGTCATGACCAGTCCGTCGTTCGATTTCGTCGCTCCCCGACTGCCAGTCAATGTCAGATACGTCGGGCCGCAGCTCGACGACCCCGCTTGGGCAACCGCCGAGTGGCATTCTCAGGGCACCGACCCGCTCGTCCTCGTCGCCACCAGTTCGATCTTCCAACACCAGGTCGGCCTGCTCCGGCGCATCGCTCGGGCGCTGGGCCAGCTACCTGTCCGGGGGCTCATGACAACCGGCCCTGCAGTAGATCCGGACGAAATCGAGGCGCCACCCAATGTCGATGTCGTTCAGGCGGCGCCGCACAGCCGGATACTTCCCGAGGCATCTGTCGTCATCACTCATGCCGGCCACGGCACGATGATCAAGGCTCTCGCGGCCGGTGTCCCGCTGGTGTGCATACCGATGGGCCGCGACCAAAAGGACAACACGGTGCGAGCTCTTCGGCACGGCGCCGGCATACGCCTGAGCGCAAAGTCGACGCCAGACAAAATCGCGGCAGCCGTTGCCAACCTCTTGGACGATCCTCACTATGCGGCAGCGGCTCGCCATTTCGCACACATCCTTGCCCAGGAAGCCACCACGACGCCCAGCGCGGCCGACGAAGCTGAAGCCATGGTGCGAAGCTAACCGCATTGTGCACTGAATGTGCTGACGAATGACCTGGCGCTCCTCATCGGCCCCCAGCAGCCGTACCAGACCGCCCGACTCTTCGGCGAGGACTGCCCGGAAAGGATCGCGGTTTGGAGGAGCGTGACTGTTCCGGGAAACCGCCAACGCGATCCGCAACGTGATTTCAACAGCCTCACGTGCGAGGCAGTTTTCGTGCCCGTTTGACGGACCCTCAACGGGCGGCATTCTTTCTCTAACCGGGTCTGATGCGGCTGTCCATTCGGGATCTTCTATCGGAAAGTGAATGGTTGTGTACATACTCGACAACAGGGCGGTATTGGGCGGGTCGTTTCGCAGGGAGCTAAGGAGAAGTGATGGGCGGACATCGCGCGGGTGTACTCGTTAGCTCGGGTGTAGTCGTCACCATGCTGGGCATTGTCTTGTACGTCGTGATGGGAATTGTTTCGGCGATCGATTACAACGTCGCTGAACAGCCGGAGGGCGCGTTCACACCGCCGCCCCCGGTATGGATCACGTTTGGGGCGGTGGCTTCTATCGGACTAGTCGTTGCCGGAATAGTTCCAGCAGTTGTGGGTTTAGCTATCAGATTTGTTTCGGGACGCCGCCATCGGACACCTTCTCCGGAGTAAAGGTGCCGTGACGAGTCGGCGCGGGCCCGATGCCCGGACCCCGAACGCGACGACCAGTGCCACTACCTGCTTCTGGATTGCGACACTCAGGCCGGACCCTGAACGGGCAGAGAACCCACATCAGGTTCACTGACCAGTGACGCACCTCATCTCAGAAGCGGTGGCGTTCTGTGGCCGCGAGGTGGCGCCAGTTTCAAGTGAAGGAGATGCTGGCGGCGGCTTCAACGACGACGTCGGTGGTGGCTCCCAAATCACCTACGCCTTTTCGAATCGGCCGATCTCAACAGATACACCAAGATTGGGGTTGGCTCCCAGCAGGCGGATAAGCCCCGCCATTCGCGGGCTCTGGAACGACCCCTCGGGTTCGTCATCCATCTCGGCGAACACCTCGAAACGGCGCCCGTCTGCGTGCTCGTCCACCCACCGGAGCACCTCGGCGATGTCTTCGACTTCAGTCAGCGCGTAAGCGTCCAGGCTCCACGCCAGCCCCGACCGCTGCCAAAAGTTGACACGGTAGGCAGGCGAGTCGACGGAAACGCGCGGTTCCGCATGAAGCCTGGTCGGTCCGGTCATCCGCCGCGACGGGCAGCTGCTCGTCGGAAGCGGGTATCGGCACGGTTGATCATGAAATGGACTGTACCGACGCACCGGGGTGCGAGTTGTGAAGTCGTCGCCGACGGACGGCAAGGCGTACAGCCGCGGGGAGGAAACCAACGCCAATCGCCACGAGAACGCTCGCGATGAGGAGAAATGGCGCACGCAAGGACGTGCCATCTGAGCTCAACGTCAAATGGTCCGTCGGGTAGTCGATCATCTTGGCGGCGCTTTGGGCTGTAGCTTCGTCGGCGTCGCGAGCAAGATAAGTGAGCGCGGCGTCGAACCCGTTCTGGCCGTCGGACCGGGTGATGGTGTCGATCGTGATGCTGTTTTCGGCGGCCCTATCGAGAATCTCTGGATTGGCCTCGGCCTCCTGCGTGGCATCGAGAATGATCATTCGGTGGAGGGCGGGTCCAGAACTTAGCGTCATGGTCAGCAGGACAAGGCCATGTCGGGTGGTGATTGTGCCGTCTGTCGACATTGCGACGGCTCGCGCCGCGAAGGATACGTTGTAGGCCTCGAAAATGCCGGCGATGTCGATCTCGCGATCACCGTCGCTCAGTCCGATGCCCAGCGTGGGTCGAAACCAAGGCAGGATCGCGTTCAGACCAACCGGTGCGTCGGCGACCGCGAAGCTGCGGTTAGGGATGTCGGCCGGGCCTTCGAGCGACCACTCTGGGTAGTTGAGCGTCCGTCCCACCCGCTCCGCTTCTGCCGGCCCGGCGAGGTCGGCCATCACCCGCAGCGCACCGGGGATACCCGACGTCACTCCCGCCGTGGTGGTTATCAGACCGTCTTGCACATATCTTTGCCCTCGCACCCAGTCGACCTGCGGTCGGCTCTCCTCGAGCGCGCTGATCCTTGACCAGTGCGAGGTTGCTTGCAGTCCGTCAAGGACACCCGTGGCGGCTAGCACCAACGAGCCGCTACAAATGCCGAGGATCCGAGCCCCGCGATTCGATTGATCCACGATGAATGTGCGCAGGGCGGATTCTCTCGTCCCGGCGGGATCATGTACGGCTGGAACAACGACGACGTCCGGGCTGGGCGCGGCGCCCGATTTCACCTGGTCGAATGTGTGTACAGGGAGCACAGCCGGTCCGCCCTCAAGTTGCGCTGGTGCTGCGCTGGCCGCAACCGCATACACGGAGAACTGCGGTGAGCTCGCGAAAACCTCGTAGGGTGCCAGGAAATCGCTCGCGACCGTAGGGGTCGCACCCAGGGCAACAGCAACAACGATCGGACCGGCGGGGTTTGAGGCGCTCGGTGTGGGCCACGCTCGGCCCGCACCTAATGGTGTCGAAGCCGTAGCTTGACTCGTTGTGACCACTACACCGCCGACCGCAGTACTGGCGAGCGTGACGATAGACAAGCCGACTGCGGCGGTCAGATGAAGCGTGCGACGGATGAAGGACGACATAGAAGAACTCCGAGCGAACGAGGGTTGAGGGTTGAGGGTTGAGGGGACAGTTCCTGGATCAGCCAGGAACGGCTCTGTTTGCGAGAGCAGGATCGGCGTGCCGAACGCGCTTCTCGGAATCTGCCTGCTCGAGCCAATACCAACTGCGAAGGCGGCTTCGCGAATGGGTTTGGCCGTATTGATCACTCGCTTTCGGAGCCGGGTGCGTTGTTCCCAGCCGGAGGCGTTGGGCCGTATTGGATCTCCCGGCGCACCTGCCTCGCCCGCTCCGGGCTGGCAAGCCGCCGGACCAGATGCAAGGACATGTCTATTCCCGCGCTGACGCCCGCGCTGGTGACCACGTCGCCGTCGTCCACGAAACGGTCTTCGGGTCGAACGTTGATCGTCGAGTCCAGCTCCTGGAGCAGCGTCAGAGATTGCCAGTGTGTCGTCGCCGGCCGGTCACGGAGCAGCCCGGCCGCGGCATAAACCAATGCGCCGGTGCAGACACTGGTCATCAAGGGGATACGAGCAGCCAGTGAGTTCATCCAGGCAAGGTGCGATTCGTCTCTCATCAGCCTGCGGGTACCTTGCCCGCCGGGATGCAGGAAGACATCCAACGGTGGCATGTCTGCCGCTGACGTATGAGGCGTCAGAGTGAGCCCCTTGGCTGCGACGACGGGAGCGCCGTCCAAAGAGATAAACGACACCGAATAGTCGTCCTCGGGATAGTCACGCGCCCAGCAGGCGAGGACCTCCCAAGGACCGACGGCGTCGAGTTCTTCAACCCCGTCGAAAATAAGTATTCCAATTTCCTTCACTTCTCCACTGTGTCGTGGGAAGGAAAACGACTGTGACGGCAGAAATGCCTCGTATCGCAAGTTTTAGGCCATACTCGGCAGATGCATGCAGTGGTCGCCCTGGCAATACCCCGCGTGGTGGCCTTCGACCTGGCCATCCCCGCACAAGTGTTCGGCCACTCCGATGAGGCCGACCGGTATGCGTTCTCGGTGTGCGCTCCACAAGCGGGCTACGTTCCGACCACGTCCGGGTTCTCGATCGAGGCCGCCCAAGGACTCGACGCGATCGCACGGGCGGACACGGTGGTCGTGCCCGGCTTCGATCCGGAGGAGCCCTTAAGTGCCGACATCCTCGATGCGTTGCGTGAGGCGCACGGGCGGGGCGCACGGATCGTTTCAGTCTGCGTCGGCGCCTTCGCCCTAGCGGCGGCCGGGCTCCTGGATGGGAAGCGCGCGGCGACGCACTGGCGCTACGCGCGTGCGCTCCAGTCGGCATATCCGAACGTCTCGGTCGATGCGGACGTGCTCTACGTGGAAGAAGGCAACATCGCGACAAGCGCTGGCATCGCCGCGGGGATTGATTTGTGCTTACAACTCGTGCGGCGTGACTTTGGAGAGGCGACGGCCACAGGGATTGCCCGCCGCATGGTCGTTCCTCCGCACCGAGAAGGCGGTCAAGCGCAATTCATTGAGCGGCCGATCCCCGAAACAGCTACCTTCGCCCAGGTGTGCTCATGGGCGAGAAGTAATCTGGACGCCGACTTGAGCGTTCCTCTTTTGGCCCGCAAAGCCGGGTGGGCACCCCGCACATTCTCGCGAAAGTTCCAAGCCGAAGTAGGGTTCACGCCTCTCCGCTGGCTGACGGCGCAGCGCCTGGCCCTCGCCCGGGAGCTCCTTGAGTCAACCGAGCTGACAATCGAAGACATCGCCGTTCGGTGCGGACTGGGGAGCGCCGCAAACTTGCGAACCCACTTCTACCGTGACACCGCCACAACGCCGTCGCAGTACCGGCAAACATTCAGCGGCCGGGGTCGCGGCTAAGGCGCGCCCGACTACTATCGTCTCGGCTGCCGTCCTCGACGCAGGCTGTCCAAAACCGTGATGCTTGCGCGGCCGGCCGATTAAAAGCCGATTCATCTGCTCTGAAGTTTCATGACGGATCAAGCACTCGCACAGCAGAACCAAGCCTGAACGCCGCTTCAAAGCCCGCGAAGGCGTTCAACCGTTGCTCCCGACCGGGTAAGCCTGTAGCGGGCCCTCCGGCGGTTCCGGCGGAACGATCCGAGTATCCGCGGTCGGCTGGCCATCATCGTCGACCGTTGCCACGGGGCGACCTTACCGGTGGGCGATCAACAAAGCACGCCTCATCGGGGACCTTGGACGGGCACTGCTTGTTCGACCCGGCTGGTGATTTCGAATCGTACCTGACACCGACAGCTGTACAACGAGCGTCACCGTCGACAGATGAGCGCCCCAAGGTAGGCGACGATCGACGATTGTCTGGGCATGGAACGAACGTCATCTCAGCCCTAGGCTGTGAAATGAACTCATAGTGTCTGGCCGAAACTGTTGATCGGGAGATGTCATTCAACCCAATGCATTCGCCATAGGCAGACGCTGGCGCGCAGCCTTCTTGACCATGGCCATCCTGACGGTCGTCGGATGCACGGGCGAACCGTCCGCGGAAGTGCGTGATTACGTCACAGACGCCCTGGATTTCATCGAGGAGAACGCGCTTTACGTTGACGACATCGATTGGGATTCGGTTCGCACGAACACGCTCGATCGAACGGCCGAGGCGCAGTCATACGAGGACGTACACGACGACATTGCCGAAGCGGTCAAATTGGCTGGCGGGAACCATTCGTGGTTCGCCTCGCCCAAGGCAGCCGGAGACGCACAGTCGCCGTCGCAGATGGCTCCGCCCGTAGCGGAGGCCCTGGAGGACGGTATTGCCAAAATGACCATCCCGTCCTTCAACTCCGTGGAAACAGGGCAGATTCAGCGCTACGCCGACGCCGGACTGACTGGTCTGATAAGCGTCAGCGAGCGAGCTTCCTGTGGATGGGTTGTCGACCTTCGCGGGAACGGCGGCGGCAATATGTGGCCCATGCTGGCAGCCCTATCGCCATTCTTCATGCCGGGCAGCGTCGTTGGAGGGTTTCAGGATCGAAATGGGAATACCACCGACGCGATAGTCGAGCTGGGATCTGCAGCGCTCGACGGGGAGGTGCTGGCCGCCGGCGCCGCTGATGCGCCGCTGCTTGATGACATGCCCGTTGCCGTGCTTCACGATCGAGGCACTGGTAGTTCTGGAGAGATTGTGGCGGCGGCGTTCCGCGGTCGTCCCGGGACATTGTCATTCGGGCTCCCCACCTGGGGTTACATGTCCGCCAACATCACCGAGAAACTCCGGGATGGCGCGGAAATCGTTCTCACCAGCGCGCACATCATCGACGGACGCGGAGACGTGCTTCCGTCCACCCCAATGCAGCCCGATGTGAAGATTGCAGCAGGCGGTGACGCAGCAGAAAGAGCCGCGGTGGACTGGCTGCGGAGCGAATGCTCAGCCTGAATCATCCCAAGTGGCGCATGCCGGACCTCTTGCGGGACGGTTTCTGGCAGCTCGCTTCCTGGAATGTGATACGTCTGCAGCTTGCTCTGCACTGGGACGCCGTCTTTCTATTTTCCAATGCGGTAATCGAACCACGCAACGGCACTACCAGCGCAGACTCCCGCATCTCGCCGCGCATCGCCGCCTGCAGGGCAGCTACAGGGTCTGCTGGAGGAAAGGGCTCTATGCCGAAGTCCACGACATGATCCCACGCACTAATCACGAAAGTTCCGGATTCGATCACTGGCGCTGCCTAGCGTCGAGGTGGAACGTTGGTTTCCACGGGCGTATGTTCAGGTCCCATTGATTTGGCTGTCGAGGTCCTCGACGCGAGACCGGAGGCACCCGCGTCAGAGTGGGAAGACATCCACGAGCTGTCCCTGATGCTCCCGGAAGGACGCGCCTACTTCAACCGGTCGGCAAGCTTCGAGCGGAAGGATGTTGGGACCATCATGGGCTCGAGGCTGGGGGCTCCCGACGTTGGGTTTGGGCAGCCGTGCGCCGCTGGCGACCCCCACGTCGGCCCAGGCGTCGCCTGCGTGGTTCACCTGCCCGAGCGTGCCTGACCCGGCCTAGATGCCATTCACGTTCATCCATCCCGTGAACGGGCCATCGAACATTTCCAAGCCGACCGAGGAAAGCGTGCTGATCAGGTCGAGAAACTCCGCGTCATCAACCTGCTTCCCTGCCACGGCACCCGACATCCAGAGCTGCTTGGTCCCGTCTGGTCCTGTTTGCTCGGTGCCCACGAACACCGGATACTTTCGCTCAATCCTGGCAACCTGGTCGCTCCCAGGGATGATCTGGATGTGCATGGGGCGCGCCTGAGACAGAGGGGCGACCGCCGCATGGATTTGCAAGCGCACACCACCGGGCCGAGGTGTGAAGTACACAGTCACGACCTTCTGCGCGATCGCCGTGGGCTGGTAACCCTGATCGAGCGAAACCTCCCAGTTGATCCCGCCGTTGCCTTGAGGAACCCGTCGGCCCTCTAGAAACTGGCCCCGCATCCGGAAGTTGGTCGAGGTCGAGTCGAACTCGTAGAACACCGGATCGGTCCAAGGCTGCTGTCCAGACCGGGTTCGAAATCGGACGTCACCGTCGTTGTCGTAACTCCAGGTCAATCCCACGCGGTCAAGCGCCGCGCCGATCTCACGCGACGTTGTCCGCGTCATATCCAAGCCTCTTGCCTTACTTCCGAACAAGGCACGACTCCCCACTGTGTTATTGCGTCAATATATCGAAACGGCCTGCCGCGCGGACGCGGGTGCGTTCCCGAAGCGCCAAGGTACGTTTTCGCCGTTGTGCCGGGCGACCGCCTGCTGACGCTACGAGCCACGCGCACCCTCGCCGGGACCGCGCTGCATGGCAAGCCTGCGCGGTGGCCGTCGTGCATCAGCGACAAGACGCTGACATGGCCAGCCGGAGCTTGCCTACCGCCGCCGACGCTCTGGCCGGTTCGTGTTCCCGTCCGGAAGCCGGGATAGCCCCGGGAACTGGCCGGACGCGGCCTGACCAAAACGCTCCGCCCAAAAGTCAACGAACCGGTCTAGGTCCCCGATGTCGAGAGGGACAACGCCATACCCGAGTTGAAGCCCACCGACCACACCTTGGAAGGCCCCGAGCCCTTCGCCGGGTTGAGCCGCGCGAGGCTCGTTATGGAAGTCAGGACCCATACCCTGCATAAAGCCCAACTCGAACCACGAATATGAGTGCTCGACTTCCAAGTCGGCGAAGTAGAGCGAGTGGGAACGGGACCGAGTTCGCCGACTGTCCTCCAGCCGGATCTGGCCGTACGCGACGACATCGAACGGCGACGACTCGCTGCCGGAAAAGTCAGATAGTCCGGAGATGATTAGGCGGGCGTGCCCCAGCGCGAGCGTCGCGCCGCCGTCGCGCGAGCGAGATACCTCGGTCGCCGGGGCGCCGTCGGAGATGAACTCGATTACCTCTTCCATCAGCGCCGCGTAGCCACCGCGGCAGCTCGTTGCAAGATTTTCCCTTCGCTCGCGTTCCGTACGGGCGGCCTCTACGGAAGCTTGCTCCGTGGCACGAGCCTGCAGGACTGCCGACTGCGCAGCCGCGAGGGCGCTGCCGCCACGTGTTGCAGCTTCCGCCCCCGCCCGTCGAAGCCGGTCGATTAGGTTCCCCGCGGCGGGACGCGCTCCGGGCGCTTTGCTTAGAGACTCGTTCACAATCCAGGACAGTTTGCGGTTGCCGGGCAAGAGCTCCGGCACGGCGCTCAGATGTTGCTCGCGTAGAACGTCATACGAGCCACTGAATGGACGCTGACCAGCGAGCAGCTCGTACGCGATGACACCGAACGCATAGACATCTGTCGCCGCAGTCGCGTGCTCGTACCGCCATTGTTCGGGCGCGGCATACGCGGCGGTGAAGGAGAACTTTCGCGTGTCGCCGGCGGTCGCCGCGTCAGCGTACCGCGCGATTCCGAAGTCGCACAGCGCCCAAGTCCCATTGAGATAGAGGACGTTCTCCGGCTTGATGTCGCGATGGACGACTACGGGCGCGATGGCATTCAAGGCCTCGGCCAGGTCGGTGAGTATGGCGATCGCCTCGCCTGCACTAACGCCCGCGTTAATCTTCTGCCGGAGTGAGTAGTCCGCACGCGGCATGTACAGCACGAACGAATCGGGCGTCTCCTCGACATGCAAGATTGGGACGACGTGGGGCGAGCTGGGTGCGTCCTGCGCGATGAGCTGCTCGCGCGTCGCACCTTCCGCTTTAGGCACGACCTTGGCCGCGAGCTGATCCGCACCTGGCCCAAAAGCCTCGTATACCTGGCCGAAACCGCCGCTGCCGAGCGATTTACCGGAGTCCCATCCCCATGTCGTCACGAGACGAACATAGCGCGGCCGCCTGCGCCGCGTTTTCAAGGCAAAAGACGAAGAGATGTATCCGGTAGCTTGTGCGGCGTGAACCGGCCAACTGGCCCGAGCTCAGCGCAGCACGCCAGGGCCGCTGACTCAGCAGCCCATCCGGTATGGGACTGTGCCCCCGTGCTCACCCTTGCGATTCGCCAGGGCCGCAAGAAGTTCGACCTTCGTCCGGCTCAGTCTTCGAGGAGGATCAGCATGTTGCGCTGACCGAGCCGCGCGTGGTTCCACGTGCTCCAGACACTTCGGACAGTTGGGATTATAGAGGTCGTCCACAAGTAGCACGTTTTCGCCATTGTGCGGGGTGATGAGAAGGGCAGCTACCGTGCGCGGCTCCACGCCAGCGGCCGGGACGCAGCCTATGACGAGGTAGTGGAGCCACCCCTCGAGCGGCACTTGGTCCAGTTCTGGAAGAAACCGCCAGCACCGGTGTCTGTTCTGTCTTCGGAATCACAGCGAGGCAAGAGCCTGCCGCGTTTCATCGAGATGTGGCAGGGACCGCCCACTGCCGCTCACGCCACCGAACCACGACCCGTAGCTCGCGAGCCTCGGGCCGTTCGGATGCAGCTGTGATCGGGTGATCGGCGTCTCCGGAAGCCGGACGCTCAACGGGCCGGTCGCGTGGTTCCTTGACTGCGTGACCCCATCCGTGGGCGAACGTCCGAACTGCCGACCCGATGGCAGCATGACGGTGTACTAACGCAAATCTCCGTAAGACCCGCCCGTTGAGAAGCCCGGTCGAGGGACCATAAATGCAAAGGCCGAGCGGCGCGCAACTGCTGAGGGCGTTGCGGAATTGGTCGTACTGCATTGAGAACACGCGGTCGCGAACGCCCTAGCTGACTGGCCTCCCGAACCGAGCCCGGCCGTGTGCACGGGCTCATCTCACTGAAATCGTGGGGCCGACAAACATGTGGTGCGAGCCGCATTCGGTAAACCATCGAGCATCTACGAAAAGGGTTGTCGCGTGATCCATGAGGTCGCCATGCGCAGTTCTCACGTAAACCCTGCGGGTGCTTTCGTTCCACCGGCACCTGACCGGCACGAACCAGAATCTCGAGCGAACGCGCATCGCGGCCGCCAGACTATAAAACCCGTCTCACCAGGGGTTTATTGAAGTGGGCCCTACCGGGATCGAACCGATGACATCCACGGTGTAAACGTGGCGCTCTACCAGCTGAGCTAAAGGCCCTTCACCCGCGTGTGCGGGCGCGTCTATGCTACCTGCGTCTGGGTGACCTGCTCCACCGCCGCACGGTAGGCCTCAATATCGCGAGGCTGCCCAGGCGCGGTGATGAACCGGGCTCGGATGATGCCTTCGGTGTCGATCACGAACGTCGCCCGGTTGGCGAAGCCCTTCTCATCGACGAACACGCCGAACTGGCGGGCCACATCACCGTGCGGCCAGAAGTCGGCAAGCAGAGTGAAATCGTAGCCCTCAGCCTCGGCGAACGCGCGCAGGCTGGCCTTCGAGTCGACCGAAATCGCAATCAGCTCGACGCCCTTCTCCTGGAACAACGCAAGGTTGTCGCGCAGCGCGCACAACTCCCCCGTGCAGATTCCAGTGAAGGCAAGGGGGAAGAAGACGAGGACAACGGGCTTCTTGCCACGGAAGTCAGACAACCGGATGTGTTCGCCGAACTGGTTAGGCAGTTCGAAGTCCGGAGCATGAGTATCGATCTCGAGAGGCACGATCGGCAATCCTACGCGCGCCCGCGCAGAGAGGAAAGTCACAACTAGACTCGCCATGCGTAGTCGATAATCGGTAAGGCCGTGCGCGGCTGCGCGAAAGGCCCGGCAGCATCTGCCTCAACCAGGAAGAGGTCACAGTGACGGTAAACGACCAGGACCCGTACTCGGTGAACAACACTGACACGGACCCGGAAGAGACCGCCGAATGGCAGGAGTCGCTCGACGCAGTCGTCAGCGAGCAGGGTCACGGCCGCGGCCGCGACATCATGCTCAGCCTGCTCAAGCGCTCCAAGGAACTTCAACTCGGCGTGCCGATGGTTCCAACGACGGACTACATCAACACCATTGCTCCGGAGAACGAGCCTGAGTTCCCCGGCGACGAGGAGATCGAGCGCCGCTTCCGTAAATGGATCCGCTGGAACGCGGCCATCACGGTTCACCGGGCACAGCGGCCCGGCATTTCGGTGGGTGGCCACATCTCGACCTACGCGTCATCTGCTGCCCTCTATGAGGTCGGCCACAACCACTTCTTCCGCGGCCAGGACCACCCATCCGGCGCCGACCAGGTCTTCTACCAGGGTCACGCCTCGCCCGGAATGTATGCCCGCGCCTTCCTCGAGGGCCGGCTCTCCACCGACCAGCTCGACGGATTCCGCCAGGAGAAGTCGCACGCGAGCGGCCTGAGCTCCTACCCGCACCCGCGGCTGATGCCGGAGTTCTGGCAGTTCCCCACGGTGTCGATGGGTCTCGGCCCGATCAACGCGATCTACCAGGCGCAGCTCAACAAGTACATCACCAACCGTGGGATCAAGGATGCCGCCGACGACCAGGTCTGGGCGTTCCTCGGTGACGGCGAGATGGATGAGGTCGAGAGCCGGGGTGCCCTGCAGTGGGCGGCCAACGAGGGTCTCGACAACCTCAACTTCGTCATCAACTGCAACCTGCAGCGCCTCGACGGCCCGGTCCGCGGCAACGGCAAGATCATCCAGGAACTGGAGAGCTTCTTCCGCGGCGCCGGCTGGAACGTCATCAAGGTGGTCTGGGGTCGTGAGTGGGATGCCCTGCTGAAGCAGGACACCGACGGCGCTCTGGTCAACCTGATGAACCGCACCCCTGACGGTGACTACCAGACCTACAAGGCCGAGAGCGGCGCGTACGTGCGCGAGAACTTCTTCGGCCGCGACCCGCGCACCCTCGAGATGGTCAAGGACTACACCGACGAGGACATCTGGAACCTGAAGCGCGGCGGCCATGACTACAACAAGGTCTACGCGGCGTTCAAGGCGGCGACCGAGCACACCGGCCAGCCGACCGTGATCCTCGCGAAGACGGTGAAGGGCTACGGCCTCGGCCCGTCGTTCGAGGGTCGCAACGCGACGCACCAGATGAAGAAGCTGACGCTCGACAACCTCAAGCAGTTCCGCGACGAGATGCGCATCCCGATCACCGACGCGCAGCTCGAAGAGAACCCGTACATGCCGCCCTACTACCACCCGGGTGAGAACGACGAGGCGATTCAGTACCTGCAGGAGCGCCGCCGCGAACTCGGCGGCTACCTGCCCGAGCGGCGGTCGAAGTACACGCAGCTGTCATTGCCGGATGACTCCGCCTACGCGATCGCCAAGAAGGGCTCCGGCAAGCAGGAAGTCGCCACCACCATGGCGTTCGCCCGCCTGCTGAAGGACCTGCTGCGCTCGAAGGACTTCGGCCACCGGATCGTGCCGATCATCCCGGACGAGGCTCGCACCTTCGGTATGGACGCGTACTTCCCGACCGCGAAGATCTACAACCCGAACGGGCAGCACTACACCTCCGTCGACCGCGAGCTGCTGCTGGCGTACAAGGAGAGCCCGCAGGGCCAGATCATCCACGTCGGCATCAACGAAGCGGGCGCCTTCGCCTCGTTCACCGCGGTGGGCACCTCGTACGCCACCCACGGCGAACCGCTGATCCCGGTCTACGTCTTCTACTCGATGTTCGGCTTCCAGCGCACCGGCGACGCGATGTGGGCGGCAGGCGACCAGATGGCCCGTGGGTTCATCATCGGCGCCACCGCCGGCCGCACGACGCTCACCGGTGAAGGCCTGCAGCACGCTGACGGCCACTCGCACCTGCTCGCGTCGACCAACCCAGCCGTGGTCAGCTACGACCCTGCGTACGGCTACGAGCTCGGGCACATCGTGCGCGCCGGCCTGGACCGGATGTACGGCGGCAACCACGCGGATCCGAACGTCATGTACTACATCACCGTGTACAACGAGCCGATGGTGCAGCCCGCCGAGCCGGAGAACCTCGATGTCGACGGCGTGCTGCGCGGTATCTACCAGCTGAACCAGGGCACGGCGAACGGACCGAAGGCTCAGCTGCTGGCGTCGGGCGTTGCCGTGCCGTGGGCGCTCGAGGCGCAGGCGCTGCTCGCCGAGGACTGGAACGTCTCGGCGGATGTCTGGAGCGTGACCTCCTGGACCGAGCTGCGCCGCGACGGCCTCGCCGCCGACGAGTACAACTTCCTCAACCCGACCGAGGAGCCGCGGGTGCCATACGTCACCCAGAAGCTCACGGGCGCCGAGGGCCCGTTCGTCGCGGTGTCCGACTTCATGCACGCGGTGCCCGACCAAATCCGTCAGTTCGTGCCAGGCGACTTCGCGACCCTGGGCGCTGATGGTTTCGGCTTCTCGGACACCCGCGCGGCCGCGCGCCGGTTCTTCAAGATCGACGGACCGTCGCTGGTGGTTCGTACCCTGCAGTCACTCGCGAAGCAGGGCAAGGTCGACCGCGCGCTGATCGCCCAGGCCATCGAGAAGTACCGCCTGCACGACGTCACCGCCGGAACCACCGGAGTTGCCGGGGGCGAGAGCTAGCCGACGTGGCCGCCCCCCGAACGAAGCAGGAGACCCTCACCTGGTTGCGCGCCGTGTCGGGCGAACTCGCCACGGCGACGATCAAGCGGCTCGAGGAGACGCTGCCCTGGTACGGCGACATGCCGCCAGGGCGGCGCTCCGCAGTCGGTCTGGTCGCTCAGGCCGGCATCAGCTCGTTCATCGCCTGGTACGAGGACCCGAAGTCGACCCCGTGGATCGCCGCGGACGTCTTCGGGGCCGCGCCCCGGGAGTTGCTGCGCTCGGTCAGCCTGCAGCAGACGCTGCAGCTGATCCGGGTGACGGTGGAACTGGTCGAGGACCGGGTCAAGGGCGGCAACGACGACCTGCGCGAAGCGATCCTGCTGTATTCACGGGAGATCGCCTTCGCGGCGGCGGATGTCTACGCTCGCGCCGCCGAAGCGCGCGGACTGTGGGATGCCCGCCTCGAGGCGCTCGTCGTCGACTCCATCCTCTCGGGCGAGTACGACAATGAGCTGCCGAGCCGGATCGCCGCCCTCGGCTGGAACGGGCATGGCGAGGTGTGCGTGCTGGTCGGCACTGCGCCGCGCATGCTCGACGTCGACCAGCTGCGCCGCACCGCGCGGCATCTGGAAGCCGACCTGCTGATCGGAGTGCAGGGCAACCGACTGGTCCTGGTGATCGGCCGCGCCCGGTCGCAGGCCGCAATCGAAAAGTCCGAGGATTCCACCCCGCCGCTGCCGTTCCTCGAGATCGCCAGCCAGCTGGAGCCCGGCTTCGGCGACGGCCACCTGGTGCTCGGCCCGGAAGTGGAAAGCCTCGTCGACGCCTCCCGCAGCGCCAAAGCCGCCCTCGCCGGCTTCGCGGTGGCCCGCGCCTGGCGCAACGCTCCGCGTCCGACCCTCGCCGACGACCTGCTGCCGGAGCGCGCGTTCGCGGGCGACCCGATCGCCCGGTCGACCCTGATCAACCGGGTGTACCGGCCGCTGAAGAACCACTCCACCGAACTGCTCGGCACGCTCTGGTGCTACCTCGACAACGGCCGATCCCTCGAAGCCACCGCCAGGGAACTGTTCGTGCACCCGAACACCGTGCGCTACCGGCTGAAGCGGATCAGCGAGGTGATCGGCTGGGATGCCACCGGCGCCCGCGAGGCGCTGATCCTGCAGTCGGCGCTCATCATCGGCTCGATCGCCGAACCTGAAAACCCGAAACGCCGCTGACGGGAACGGGATATACAAAGCTTTCGCGGATTCTTCTGCGATTGTCTACACCAGCCGTGCACGACGAGATTGGGAGACTGGATCAGTGATTGTTGTTGTAGCGCCCGGACAGGGCTCCCAGAGCCCCGGATTCCTGGATCCGTGGTTGACCGAAGAACGATTCCGCGACCAGCTGCAACGGATCTCCGACTCGGTCGGCATCGACCTCGTTGCGCACGGGACCGTGTCCGACGCCGACACGATCCGTGACACCGCCGTCGCGCAGCCGCTCATCGTCGCGGCTGGCCTGCTCACGCTGACCGCCCTGTTCGACGACGGCCGTCGGCAGCGAGTCGGCGGCATCGCCGGCCACTCGGTCGGTGAGATCACCGCCGCGGCCGGCGCCGGGATCCTATCCGAGGCCGCCGCCATGCGCTTCGTGCGCGAGCGCGGATCGGCGATGGCGGATGCCGCCGCCCAGGTTCCCACCGGCATGAGTGCCGTGATCGGCGCCGACGAGACCGAACTGCTCGCCACGCTCGAGACGCTCGGGCTGCAGCCGGCCAACTTCAACGGCGGCGGCCAGATCGTTGTCGCCGGTGAGCGGTCGGCGCTGCAGCAGCTCGCCGACAACCCGCCGGCGAAGGCCCGCGTGATCCCGCTACAGGTCGCCGGCGCCTTCCACACTCGCTACATGGCCCCGGCGGTCAACCACCTGCGGCAGGTCGCTGCGACCGTCGAGGTGAACGACCCAACCCTGCCGATCTGGAGCAACCGGGACGGTTCAGCGGTGACATCCGGGGCTGACTTCCTCGAGCTCCTGGTCGGCCAGGTGTCGTCGCCGGTGCGCTGGGACCTCACGATGGCGACCCTCGCCGAGAACGGCGTCACCGGCATCATCGAGCTGGCTCCGGCCGGCGCCCTCACCGGTCTCGCGAAGCGCGGGTTGCGCGGCGTTCCCGCCGTTGCCGTGACGACCCCCGAGGATCTGCCCGCCGCCTTTGAACTGATCGACAACGAATGATTGAGCGTATGAACACCACTGCCACCCTCACCCCGTCTCGCGGAACCGAGTTCACGCGCATCTACAGCTACGGCGCCGCGCGCGGTGACCTGAGCGTGCCGAACGAGGATTTGATCGGCCCGATCGACTCGAGCGACGAGTGGATCCGGCAGCGAACCGGCATCATCACCCGAACCCGTGCTTCGGAGGGCATCCTTGCCGTCGATCTGGCGACGGAGGCGGGTAAGGAGGCGATCGCGGGGTCCGGGATCGCCCCCGAGCAGATCGATCTCGTTATCGTCGCTACCGTCAGCAACGTGATGCAGACCCCGTCGATGGCGGCCGTCGTCGCCGACAACGTGGGCGCAAACCCGGCCGCGGCATACGACTCGAACGCCGCATGCGCCGGTTTCAGCTACGCCGTCACCCAGGCTGACGCGCTGATCCGCAGCGGCGCCGCGCACTACGCGCTTGTGATCGGCGCGGAGAAGCTTTCCGATATCGTCGACCCGACCGATCGGTCGATCTCGTTCCTGCTGGGCGACGGTGCCGGCGCCGCGGTGATCGGCCCGAGCGACTTCCCCGGCATCGCCGCGCCCGTGTGGGGCTCGGACGGCTCAAAGGCACACGCGGTGACGATGAACGCCACCCTCGTCGACTACCGCGACGGCAACGCCAACTGGCCGACGCTCCGCCAGGAGGGCCAGACCGTCTTCCGCTGGGCGGTCTGGGACATGGCAAAGGTTGCGAAGCAGGCCCTGGACGTGGCAGGAATCACCTCGGATGACCTCGCAGCCTTCATCCCACACCAGGCCAACATGCGCATCATCGACGAGTTCGCGAAGCAGCTGAAGCTGCCCGAGCACGTTGCGATCGCCCGTGACATCGAGACCACCGGCAACACGTCGGCGGCCTCCATCCCGCTCGCCACGCACCGGTTACTCAAGGAGCACCCGGAACTCAGCGGCGGACTCGCCTTGCAGATCGGCTTCGGCGCAGGGCTCGTGTTCGGCGCCCAGGTAGTGGTTCTTCCGTAAACTGGCTCACGGTCACAACGACACACCCCCTAGGAGATAACAATGGCATTGTCCACCGAAGAAGTTCTCGCCGGCCTGGCGGAGCTTGTCAACGACGAAACTGGCATCGCGACCGAAACGGTCGAGCTGGACAAGTCGTTCACCGATGATCTGGACATCGACTCGATCTCAATGATGACCATTGTCGTCAACGCTGAAGAGAAGTTCGACGTGAAGATCCCAGACGAAGAGGTCAAGAACCTGAAGACCGTCGGCGACGCCGTCAGCTTCATCGTCAACGCCCAGGCCTGAGCCTAACCCCGCCGCTGGTCGAGCTTGTCGAGACCGGGTCTCGACAAGATTGATCTCTCGAGAGACGCGACCTCTCGACATGCTCGACCAGCGGAGGTCTTTCTTGCTCCCCTTGTGACCATCGGAGACATCCCCGTATGACAACCAAAAAGATCGTCGTTACCGGAATCGGCGCGACGACCCCCCTCGGTGGGACGGCCCGCGGCAGTTGGAACGCCCTGCTGGCCAAAGAATCCGGCATCACCGCGCTGGAACAGGACTGGGTCGCCGAGTTCGACCTGCCCGTGCGCATCGCCGGTCAGGCCAAGGTTCCCGCCGCCGACGTGCTCGAACGCCACGAGCTGAAGCGGCTTGACCAGTCGAGCCAGTTCGCCCTGATCGCCGCGCGCGAGGCATGGGCGGATGCCGGAGCCCCCGACCTCGATCCGCTGCGAGTCGGCGTCGACTACTCGACTGGCATCGGCGGTCTGTGGACGCTGCTCGACGCGTACGACACTCTCAAGGAGAAGGGCCCGCGCCGGGTCCTGCCGATGACGATCCCGATGCTCATGCCGAATGGCGCCGCGGCGGCAATCAGCATGAACATCCCCTCGCGTGCCTACGCCCGCACCGTGGTGTCGGCGTGCGCGTCGAGCACCGAGGCGATCGTGAACGCCTACGACCACCTGCAGCAGGGGTTGGCCGACGTGGTCATCGCCGGCGGCACCGAAGCGGTCACGCATCCGCTGCCGATCGCCGCCTTCGCCGCCATGCAGGCACTGTCCAAGCGGAACGACGACCCGGCCGCGGCTTCCCGCCCCTATGACTCGGGCCGCGATGGCTTCGTGCTCGGTGAGGGCGCAGGCGCGATCGTGCTCGAGACCGAGGAGCACGCGCTCGCTCGCGGAGCCCGCATCTACGCGGAACTGGCCGGCGGCGCGGTGACCGCGGACTCGTACCACATCACTGCTCCCGACCCGGAGGGCTCCGCCGCCGCCCGCGCCATGCTGGCCGCGATCGAGCAGGCCGGGGCATCCGTCACCGACGTGCTGCACGTGAACGCGCACGCGACCTCGACGCCGGTCGGTGACATCGCCGAGTACAACGCGATGCGTCGCATCTTCGGCGACCACCTGGACAACATCGCGGTGTCGGCGACCAAGGCGTCGACCGGGCACCTGCTCGGTGGAACCGGAGCGCTCGAGGCGATCTTCACGATCCTCGCCCTGCACGAGCGCACCGCTCCCCCGACGATCAACCTGACTGACCAGGACCCCGAGATCCCGCTCGACGTGGTGACCTCGCCGCGTGCCCTCGGAGACCGAGACCTGCTCGCGATCAGCAACTCGTTCGGTTTCGGCGGCCACAACGCCGTCGCAGCGTTCCGCAGCTACTAAGTAGCGGCTGGTCGAGCTTGCCGAGACCCCTCTCGACAAGCTCGACCAGCTGACGGTACCCGTGCGATCGACCCGATCGACAGCATGGGTACCGGGTGTTGCGTCACCCCACCTTGTGAAGCCACACCACCTGGCTGCCCTCGCCCGCGTAGCGGAAGGGTTCCAGTTCGTCATCCCACGCCTGGCCGAGGGCCAGCCGTAGTTCGCGGTGCAGTTCAAGCGCATTCGACCCGGCGACCTCCATCGCGTAGCGCACGCGATCTTCCGGAATCACCGTGTTGCCGGCCGTGTCCGTCTGGGCGAAGAAGACGCCCAGATCGGGAGTGTGCATCCATCGGCCGCCGTCGGTGCCGAGTCCGGCGTCCTCGGTCACCTCGTAACGGAGGTGTTCCCAGCCGCGCAGGGCAGAAGCGAGCCGCGCGCCGGTGCCGCGTTCGCCCTCCCAATAGAACTCGCTGCGCTGGGCGCCCTTGAGCGCGGGCTGGTCGATCCAGTCGAAGTTCACGGCACGACCAAGAGCGCGACCTGCTGCCCACTCGACGTGGGGGCAGAGCGCGCGAGGAGCGGAGTGAACGTAGATCACTCCGCGTGCGGTTGCAGCAGCCACTTTCCACTCCATTCGTTAGGTGCGACTTCCCCATCGACCTAGGTGAATGCAGTGTGAGCGTTGCTTTCAGCATTATTGCGGATGACTCGGCCTAATGACAAGCGTGTCATTCCATAAACCTGAGAATGACTACCGGTTAGAGTCAGCACATGTCGACCCGTCATGCGATGCTCGCTGTGCTCACGCTGGGGCCTGCCTACGGCTATCAGCTGCATGGAGAGGTGGTCGAACGGTCCGGACGCGAGAAGCCGTTGAACGCGGGCCAGGTGTACTCCACCCTCGATCGGCTGCGCCGGGACGGACTCGTCCGCAGCGCGGGCGTGAGCGCCGATGGGTTGCCGCTGTATGAGTTGACCGAGTCGGGAGTCGCCGAGGCCGAGCACTGGCTGACCGAGGCGACCGGCGCGCACTGGAACGACATGATCGAGCAGTTGCTCGTTTCGCGCTCGCTTCCTGGCCGGGATTGCGCTCCCCTGGTGGCCTCGATCCGGCGCACCTGGCTGACCCGCGCGGCCGCCGCGGAGGGGCCACGAGCCTCGGCGACGCGGCTGCTGGCCGAGGCCGCTCTGCGCTGGCTGGATGAACTGCCGCCGGCGCGAGCATGGGGCATCCGCACTGACCGCCCGAAGCGCGGTCGACGCAAGAGTCCCGTCGCCGCCTGATCCGCTACTTGGCGTCGGCGTAGGAGTCGACCGTCGCGACGATGACACGGAAATCGACCGGGATGTCGCCGAAGAGCAGCCGTCCGGCGTCGTGCGCCGCTTCCTCCACCGCCTGGGCGACGTCCGCGGCCAGCTCCGCGGGCGTGTGCACGATCACTTCGTCGTGCAGGAAGAAGACCAGGTGCGGTCCGCTGGTGAGCCGACCGGGACTGAGCGTGCGAAGCCGCATCCGCAGCCCCGCCATCCAGCTGAGCGCCCATTCGGCTGCGGTTCCCTGGACCACGAAGTTGCGGGTGAACCGGCCCCAGCTGCGCGCTTCGCTGCGAGCCCGGGACTGTGCCGCCGCCGAGGCGTCGGCGGTCGATGCGTCGCTTTGAGCGAGGCGCCACTCAGGTCCCGGCTGCGGTGAACTACGGCCTAGCCAGGTCGAGACCATTTCACCGCGTTCTCCGGCCCGAGCGGCGCGCTCGACCAGTCCGATCGCCTGCGGGAAGGCGCGCGCCAGCCGAGGCAACACCCGTCCGCTCTCCCCCGTCGTGCCGCCGTACATGGCGCCGAGCATCCCGACCTTGGCCTGGTCCCTGGTCTCCACAGCCCCAGACGCGACCATCCCCGCGTAAAGGTCGACCCCGCGGCCTGCCTTCGCCATCGCCCGATCACCGGACATCGCCGCGAGGATGCGCGGCTCCAACTGGGCGGCGTCGGCAACCACGAGCTTCCAGCCCGGATCGGCGCGCACCGCGTCGCGCACCTGGTGCGGCAACTGCAACGCGCCCCCGCCATCGGAGGCCCAGCGGCCGGTAACCACACCGCCAGGAACATAGGTCGGCCGGAACCTGCCATCGGCGACCCAGCTGTCCAGCCAGTGCCAGCCGTTGGCGCTGTGCAACCGGGACAGCTTCTTGAATTCGAGGAGCGGTGGGATCGCCGGGTGATCGATCCTCTGCAGATCCCACGACCGGGTGCTGTCGACCAGCAGGCCCGCCGAGCGCAGCGCCTTCAGCAGTTCGCCGGGCGAGTCCGGGTTCAGCTCGGTCACCCCGAGAGCGTCACGCACCTCGGCGAGCTTGGCCTCGAGTTTCGCCGGACGGTATCCGGAGATCGGGCGTGGTCCGAGCAATTCGGCGAGGATCCGGTCGTGCTGCTCGGCATCCCACGGCAGCCCGGCGAACGTCATTTCCGCGGCGATCAACGCGCCGGCGGATTCCGCTGCGAGCAGCAGCCGCAGCTTGGCCGGTGCGGCCGCGATCGCACGTTGCTGGAGTTGGAACTCGGCGACGGGCTCGAGTTCCTGCGAGGGTTCGAGCTCGAACAGGCCGGGGTCGCTCAGGGGCGCGGCCGATTCGTCCCAGCCCGAGGCCGCCGATTGCGCGATCTCGCTGTCGGCGGTGAGTTCGCTGCCCCGGAGGATCACGTGTGACAGCCGCAGGTCGACGCAGCGTTCGACCGTGACTCCACTGGCGAGCAGCGGCGGATACCAGAGGGCCGTGTGCGACCACACCCACCGCGGACGCTCGTGCTCGCGCTCCCGCACCACAGCCGGAAGCGCGGCCGGAGTGACGGTTTCGCGATGCGTCACTTCGGCCGCGCTGTCGATGCTGCTGAGCAGGATGCCGTCTGGCGTCTTGCTCAGAATGATGTGCACATCCTCAAGTGTGCCGTCTGGTCACGACATCGGTGACCGGCGGTCAGGTGCGCGGGGCGTCCGGGTTGTCGACCGGTCGTGCGGCGATATCCGGGTCGGTGCCGCGGCGGGTGTCGTCGGCGTCGCGCCGAGGGTCATCCGCGTCGTAGTGGGTGTCGCCGGCGTGACGGCCGGCGGCCTCCCCGCGCTTGCCGTCGAAGTCCACATCCGGGTCGACCTTGTCCGCCTGCCGGTAGTGCTCGGCGGCGTCGTTGCGGATGCCTTCGGCAGCTGACTGGCGTTCGGCGGCCTCACGCTCGAGACGTTCGGCATCGACCTGCGCTTGCTGTGCCGCTGCCTGGGCACGCTGCGCTTCTGCCGCGCGCGTCGCAGCATCGGCCTCGCGGCTCTTGGCATCCAGCTCGGTCTCCTGCGCACGTGCACGCAGTTCCTCAGCCTTCCTGCGGTCGGCTTCGGTTCGAGCTCCGCTCCGTTGCCGCATCACGACGATGACAACTACAACGATGATGGCGACAACAACGATGCCGACGATGAGCCATGTCAGAGCAGTGGCGTCCATGTGGATCCCCTTTCCTTGACTGTGGGTTCTCAGTCAACCCCCAGCGAGTGCACACGCACAGGTAAGGCCCGGGCTCTCGCCCGGGCCTTACCTTGCTGCTTACTTGAACGCGTCCTTGATGTTCTCGCCGGCCTGCTTGATGTTGGCCTTGGTCTGGTCGGTCTTTCCTTCCCGCTCCAGGTCCTTGTCGTCGGTCGCGTCTCCGACCGCTTCCTTCATCTTGCCTGCGGCTTCTTCGGCGGCGTTCTTGGCCTTGTCATCGACACCCATAGTCGGCACCTTTCTTCGCTCATAAGTGGCGCGGGTCCACCCGCTTGTTGCAGACTCTCCCCCCGAATTGCTGGGAACGGGGTGTGCGTCTGCGAGGACTCAGCGGTGAGCGGAGTCCTCGGCATGCCCACTGCCGGTGAGCGGCACGACCGTCACCTTGCCGATCGGCTGCGGTGCTCCGGTGTCGTCGGGCACGAAGGCGTCAGTGGTGACGTACAGGCTGCCCTTGTGCAGTTCGATCGCCGCGGGAGAGCTCAGTGCCAGGTAGGGCTCCGGTGTGCTCTCGTTCGGCCGGATGACTGAAACCTGACCAGTGCCCTCGGCACCGCCGAACAGTTCGGTGACCCAGATGGTGCCCGACTTCTTCGAGATGGCCAGATTCGTTGCGCCGACCAGCCCAGTGGCTACGCGAATCGTTTCGCCGGTGTCCGGGTTGACCTTGTAGACCGCTCCCCTGGCGCCGAGTGCCGGGCTTTCGGGCCCACCGGGCAGCGAGGTCACGTACAGCCAGCCGTCCGGGCCGAGCTCGACATCGGTCGGCACCGGCTCGAACCGGTACTCGTAACCGATGGCGCACTCGGGGTAGCCGAACATCGCGATCACCTCCGCGGTCGCGACAACCGGGTCACCCGCGGGAAGCACCGCAACGGTTTCCACCGTGCCGTCGTAGTCCGCCCGCAGGATCGCGTTCGCTCCCGCGTCGGCGATGTAGACACCGTCATCAAGCGCCAACGAGCCGTGCGGGTTGGTGTCGACCACGCCGGCATAGCTGGCAGGCAGGAAGGGCGGAACGGTGGGATCGATCTGCGCCGCGCAATCCTCGGGCAGGCCGACGAAGCCGTAGGTGTTGACCTGATCGGGATTGGTCTCGCTTTCGTGGGCGTACAGGTCGGCGACCGTGTACGGGTCGCCATGCTTGGGCAGCGCCTTCAGCACGGCGCTGGAGTGGTCCGGCGCGGTTTCGGTATAGAACACCGTCTTTCCCTTGGTCGACACCGCTGCGACCTGGTTGCCGGCCACAGCACTACTGGCCACTTCAGTGACGGTGCCATCGTCGTCCACCCGGTTCAGGGTGCCGGCGAAGGTCTGGCTGACGTACACGGTGCCCTGCTTGCTCACTGCCAGGCTCAGTGGGGTGAGCAGGCCTTCAGCGATGGTCTCAGGGGTGCCGGGCGGGAACACCGGCCGGTGCAGCGGCGCAGCGGAGGCGACCGCTCCGCTCGCGAAGGTGGCCGCGGCGGCGAGTGCCGCAGCGGCCACGATGGTCATTCTTCTCACAAGGATCTCCTTTGATCGGGAAGGAAGGAGAGCACGGTCTGAGAAACGCCTGCGGGATGGCGGAGACTCTCCTCGGGTCAAAGCGCGCGACGCGCTGTCCCGGGCAGGTTAACTCTCGAACGAGCCACCCGTCTACGGTTGACCCGGTCCATTCACCAGTTTCGGAGGTAGGGCGGGCGGCTAGTCCCCCGGACTGACCAACCCGGTCTCGAAGGCCAGCACCACCAGTTGCACCCGGTCACGCAGGCCGAGCTTCATCAGGATGCGGCCGATGTGGGTTTTCACGGTGGCCTCGGAAAGGTAGAGGCGCTCGGCGATCTCCGCGTTATTGAGGCCGCCGGCGAGCACGCGCATGACATCGACCTCGCGTGGGGTGAGCGCCGTGAGCCTGGGGTCGATACCGGATGCCGGCGCCGCCGAGTTCACCGGAAGGTGCGGCGCGAACAGTTCGAGCATCCGCTGGGCGATCCGGGGTGTGAGCGCGGCGTCGCCGGAAGCCACCGTGCGAATCGACGCGAGCAACTCGGCGGGCAGCACGTCCTTGAGCAGGAAGCCGCTCGCGCCTGCCCGCAGGCCGGCGAAGGCGTAGTCGTCGAGGTCGAAAGTGGTGAGGATGATGATCTTGGCTTCGGGATGTGCCTCGACAATCCGGGTGGTTGCCTCGATGCCGTCCATGCCAGGCATCCGCACGTCCATCAGCACGACATCCGGACGAAGCTCTGTCACCAGCGCGATCGCCTCGGCGCCGTCGCCAGCCTCCCCGATCACGCTGAGGTCCGGCTCCGCGTCGATCACCATGCGGAAACCCATCCGCAGCAATGGTTGATCATCGACGAGCAGGACGCCGAGCGGGCTGGCGGTCTCAGTCACGGATCTCCTCGGGGTCGGCGAACAGCACGGCGTGCACGTGCCAGCCTCCGGCGCTGCCAGGACCGACCTCGAGCGTGCCGCCGTAGATCGCGACTCGCTCACGCATGCCGATCAGGCCTTGCCCCGATCCCTCGACCGGGCTGGATTGCCTGCCACGGCCATTATCCCGAACATCGATCTCAACTTGAGAACGACTCGACACAACGGACACGGTGACTCTGGTGGGCTCGCGGGCGTAGCGGAGCACGTTGGTCAGGGATTCCTGGACGATGCGATGCACCGTCAGCTGAAGCGCCGCCGCGGACGGTGGGTCACCGGTGAGGTGGAGGGACACCGGCATGCCGGCGGCCCGGTAACTGTCGACGAGTGAGCTGAGGTCGTCGTTGCCGGGTTGCGGGCGAAGTGCGGTGTCCTCGGCATCCGGTGCCTGCTCTTCGCCGTCTCTGAGAACGCCCAACAGCCGGCGCATGTCGGCGAGGGCACCGCGTCCGACATCGCGGACCTCGCGCATCGCCTGCCGCGCCAGATCCGGGGAGCTCGTCGCAGCGGCCTCCGCACCATTGGCCAGCGCGACGACCACGGTCAGGCTGTGCGCCACGATGTCGTGCATCTCGCGGGCGATCCGTGATCGCTCGGCCGCGCTGGCCAGCTGCGCCTGGGCGTCCCGTTCCCTGACCAGCTGCTCGGCGCGCTCGATCAGCGCCGCCGTGTACCGTTTGCGGTTGCCGACGTTGACGCCGATGAGGGTGGCGACAAGCATCGCCACAACCAGCGTGATGACGAACGACACCCAGTCGTCGAAAGGCACCCAGAGCAGCGCCGGCACGCTCATCCCGGCGATGCCGAGCCCAAAAGCGAGCCATGCGCTTCTGCTGGAGGCGTACACAGCTACCGAGTAGAGCGCGATCAGCAGCCCGAGGAAGTTGGAGTCGGAGCTGTCCGGCCAGCTCATCATCATCGCCATGGCTGCGTTGGCGATGAAGACGATGATCGGGTACTGGCGGCGGAAGAGCAGCGCTGCGCCCATCACCAGATAGCCGAGCAGGTGCACGCCTCGGGCAAGCCCGGAGAAGACGTCATCCGGCAGGAGGAGCGTGACGACGATGAGCGGGACGACGTGAAGGGCGAGCAGGATGTCTACCGCGCGCGGATGCCTCCCCCAGAATCGGCGGATGGCGCCGGGAGGGGTCGGCAACGGCAGATCCCCGGGTGCCTGCCATCTCGGCAGGGCACCCGGGGTCTGGTTCTCGGCGATGGTTACGCGTCCCGCTTGCGCAGCAGGATCGCGGCGATGATGGTCGTCACCGCCACCCAGATGAGAAGTACTCCGAAGCCTTGCCACGGGCCAAGGGTAGCCGTGTCGCTGGCCTCCATCATGATCTGCTGGCCCGCGCTCGCCGGAAGGTACTGCGACACGGTGGCGACCCACTCCCAGGGGAGCAGCATCAGGATGCTCGGCACCACCAGCAGCAGGGCGACGATGGCGCCGATTCCTCCGGCTGTGCTGCGGATGATTGCCCCGACACCCATCGACAGCACGCCGATTGCCGCGAGGTACAGGCCACCGCCGAGAAGGATGCGCAGCACCTCCGGGTCGCTCAGTGTCGAGTCGAGCTGCTCGGTGGCGAGGATCGGGGCTGTTGCGAGGAAGGTCGCGAACGTGCTGATCGTGCCGACCACGAAGGCCACGACAGCGAACACGATCGCCTTCGCCGCCAGAACCGGTGTGCGCCGCGGCACAGCCACCAGGGTGGAGCGGATCATGCCGGTGCCGTACTCGCCGGAGATGACGAGCACACCGAGCGTGGCGACCGCCAGCTGGGCAATGAACACGCCCATGGTCGCGGCGGTCGGGCCAAGGCCCAGTTCACCGCTGGCGCCGACCTCGGCATTGGCCTGGGCACTGGCACCCACGCGGGCGGCGTCGGTCATTCCCCAGGCGACGAGCACGCCGAAGCCGATGACGAGCAGTACGGCGATCGACAGGGTCCACGCCGGGGAGCGGAGGGAGCGGAACTTGATCCACTCGCTGCGCACGATGCGCGGGAAGCTGAGGGCGGGGGCAGCCGTGATGGCCATTACAGGGTCTCCTTTGAAGTGGTTCCGCTGAGCGCGGTAGTGCGGTATTCGATCTGGTCCTGCGTGAGCGACATGTAGGCGTCCTCCAGGGAGGCGGTCATGGTGCGCAGTTCGTGCAGGATGACTCCGGCGCTCGCAGCGAGTTCGCCGATGCCCGATGCGTCGAGCCCGACAACATCGAGGGCACCGGACTCGGCGGTCTGGGTGACCGTGATGTCGGGGCCGCGCAAAGCGTTGATCAGCACGTCGGACTGCGGGGTGCGCACGCGCACGGTCGGTGTGCTCGCCATTGCGACGATCTCGCCGACCGGGGCATCCGCGATGATCCGGCCGCGGCCGATGACGATGATGTGGTCGGCGGTCATCGCCATTTCGCTCATCAGGTGGGAGGAGAGCAGCACGGTGCGGCCCTCGTTGGCGAGGTGGCGAAGCAGTTGCCGCACCCAGAGCACGCCCTCAGGGTCGAGGCCATTGACCGGCTCGTCGAGGATCACGGTGCTCGGGTCACCGAGCAGTGCTGCGGCGATGCCGAGGCGCTGCCCCATGCCCAGGGAGAAGCCGCCGACGCGCTTGCGGGCGACCGACTCGAGTCCGGTCAGGTTGATCACCTCGTTGACACGCGAGGTCGGAATGCCGTGGGTGGCCGCGAGAGCGAGTAGGTGGTTGTAGGCGCTGCGGCCGGTGTGCACGGCCTTCGCGTCCAGCAGGACGCCGGCCTCGCGGAGCGGCGCACGATGCTCGGCGAACGGCTTGCCGTTCAGGGTGACGGTGCCCGAGGTCGGGCGATCCAGTCCGGCGATCATGCGCATGGTGGTCGACTTTCCGGCGCCGTTCGGGCCGAGGAAGCCGGTCACAATGCCGGGCTTGATCGTGAAGGTCACATCATCGACGGCGGTCTTCGCGCCGTATCGCTTGGTCAGGCGGGTTGCCTCGATCACTGGTGTCCTCTATCTGTCGAAGGGCCGAACCGTTCTCGGTTCGGTGATACTTCGACAGTAGAAAGAGCGGGCACGGCGCGAATCCGCCGTATTAGTGCACCTCGGGCACGGAACGCCTACGCCTTTTGGCGTATCTCCTGCGCTTTGCGTCAGTAGTCGAGGCCGCCGCTGTCGTCCTGGTCGTCGCCTTGTTCGTCGTTCTGGTCGTCATTCTGGGCACCGTCGGTGACTCTGTCGCCGTCGGGGTCGACGGCCCACCAGAGTCCCTGCAGTCCCTGGCCATTGACGTCGCCGGACGCGCTGTCGCCGGCGTAGTAGTACAGCGGCTGCCCGTCGATCGTGACCTGTTCGAAGCCATCTTCGCGAGTGAAGGTGCCGAGGTCGCCCTCGACGCCCTCGCCAGTCGGGTCATCTTGCGAGATGACGGCGGGCCAGTTCTCCAGGCAGGCCGCGTCACACGCGCTCGAGTTGGTGCCGGGGTCGTCGTCATCGAAGACGTAAACCGTGCGCCCCTCTTCGTCGACAACGATCTCCCCCAGGTCAGTATCCGCGGTGGTGAGAACGAGAGCGCTGCCGATGTACGGATCTCGGTCTCCCGGTCCCTGAGTCGTGGTGTCGGTTTCGCCGGCGCAGCCCGACAGGGCGAGCAGTGCGATGGTGCCGGCTATGGCGCTGGGGATGAGGGTTCGGTCCATGGTGCACCTTCTTCGTCAACCGTCATCCGCAGGCTATGCCGCCACCGGGATGGTGTCCACGCTGATGATCGGGTTGGCATCCGATCGTGAGATTCCGCGTCCTCACGCGTGCGGGCCCGCCGTGACCTCGCCGATGGTCAGGGTCGGCTGTGCCTCGAGCACGGCGGCCACCTTGTTGGATTCCTGCTCGAGTTGCCGTACTTGAGTTCTCGTGAGCCGGCTGAATGGCTCCACGGTGATCTGCGCGTTTCGGCCGGAGCGCTTCGAGTGCCAGACACCGCCGACCACGCCATCCACCAGCAGCACGGGGAACGGCCCGGCCTGGCCACGCGCCAGCGCACGCTGTCGCGCCTTGCCTGGGAACACGTACTCCCTGGGGTGCGAGCCGATCCCATACGCATCGAAATACGGGAGCAGCCGGATGCCGGAGACCTCAGCCGCGACCGCGCCATCGCCTGTCAGCTGAAACACCCGGGACCCGTCAACCTCGATCTCTTCGAGTCCCGCTACCGTCCGGAACAACTGCTCGGCCCACGGACGCGGCGCTGACAGCCATTGCGCGAAGTCCCGTGGCGTGCTGGGGCCGTACTGCCGCAGATAGCTGTGTAGCAGCCATTCCATGGCGGAGGCTGCCGGTTGCGGTTCGAAGCCAGGAATGAGACGTCGCGGACTGGTGTAGGTGATCTGCCTGCCACTGCCAGCGCCGAACACCAGGGCGCCACGGTTGGCGGCGGCCGAGACCAGAATTCGCCAGCGCGGCCACATCTCCTGAAAGGCGGGCATGACCCGCTCGGTGGCCCATGAGCCGACCGAGTGAGTCAGCCGGTCGTTGAGGTCGTCAATGGTGAGTTCCTTGTCGGCGAGTTCATCGGCGATCGCCGCAATCACTTCATCGGCTTGCGTACCGGTGAACCGCAGCTGCACCGGAGGCTGGGTCAGCGAAGGTACGGCTGAGAGCGCGCCGGTCCACTTCGGCAGATCCGAGGTGGGCAGCAGGTGCACGGTGCCGCGCGGGCCGAACGTCTTCACCAGGCTGCGGTCCTCGGTCAGTGCTCGCTTCACGTCGGAGCGGGTCAGTGCGGCGCAGCGGATGGCGATGGACACCTCGGCAGCCGCCATGATCTGCGCATGTGCGCCCAGCATCGCCTGGGCCGCAGAGGCGGGGCCGCCCGCCAGTGGGTCGATGAGCCCATGGCGCTGCATCCGCCGAGCGGTGACGTCACGCCAGCTGAGGCTCGCCATACGGCCCACGGTACTCAGTCGCGTGCCCGGCGTTCCGGATCCATTGCGGGCAGCGGGTCACCGGATGCCTTGACTCAGGGCTTCCGGGGATGTGTGCTGGCCCCGTGAGGCGGTCACTGAACGCGCAGCCACCGGCACCGACGGTGCCGCGCCCAGGCTCAGCGACCAGAGAGAGGCTATTGGCCGTTGGGCTCGGTGTTGCTGGTGCCGCGGTAGCTGCGATCGGCTCGTGGAATCCGTCGTTCTGGGGCGACGAAGCGGCGAGCGTGATGTCGGCCACGCGGCCCCTGTCGTCGCTTCTGCCAATGCTGGTCAACATCGACGCCGTACACGGCGCCTACTACCTGTTCCTGCATGGTTGGATCCTCCTCTTCGGAGCGTCCGAGTTCGCCACTCGATTGCCCAGTGCGCTCGCCGCCGGCATCACCGTGGCGGGAGTCACCTTGCTGGCGGCACGGTTGAACGGGACCCGGGTCGCCCTGTTCGCCGGCATTACCTGTGCCGTGCTGCCTCGCCTGACACTGATGGGCACCGAAACACGCCCATACGCCATCTCCGCGGCCTGCGCAGTCTGGTTGACCCTGCTGTTCGTGCGACTCATCGACGACGGGATGCCCCCACTCCGGCGGGGCTGGCTGCTCTATGGCATCGGCGTTGCGTTGAGCATCTACGCATTCCTCTATCTCGCCCTCATGCTCCTCGTGCACCTGATCATCTTGCTGTCCGTGACCCGCTCCCGGTCGACGCTTCGCTCCTTCGCTCGCGCGGCAGGCATTGGCTTGGCGATCGCTTTGCCGGTGATCGTGCTCGCCATCATCCAGCGCAATCAGGTTTCGTTCCTCGAGAACACGACGCAAACGCGCATCGACCGGCTGCTGGTCGAACAGTGGTTCGGCAATGACTGGTTTGCCGCGCTTGCGTGGCTGCTGATCGCCGCAGTGATCGGAGCGGGGGTCAGCTCCGCGCGAGATCGCAGCTGGTTCCTGGCTCCCAGACATCCGCCCGACCTGCTTCTCGTCGCCTTCTGCTGGCTGTTCGTGCCGTGGGTCGTTCTGCTGCTGCTCCATTCGGTGATTCCGCTGTACTCGATGAGGTATCTGACGTTTACGGCTCCGGCGGCGGCCCTCCTGATCGGGATGGCTGTCGCCATCCCGTCCCGCAGGTTTGCTTCCTGGCTGCTCGTTGCGGCCGTCATCGGCACCTCGCTTCCGTCGTGGGTGCAGCAGCGCGAGCCGCATGCGAAGAACGGGAGCGACTGGAGGCAGGTGGCAGCCACCATCGGGGCATCCGCGTCCACCGGCGATGCAGTGCTCTTCCAGGACCAGCTCCGATCATCGCTCAAGGCCCGCTCAGCGTGGCATCTGTATCCCGACCACTTCGCCGGCCTGCACGATGTGCTGCTGGACCAGCCCTACCACCGCACCACCTGGCTCTGGGATGACACGCACCGAATCAACGAACTGCCCGACCGGATCACCGGGATCGATCGCGTGTGGGTGGTCAACGACCGAGGCTCCCGATGGGCCATCGAGGAACTTGAGCAGCTGGACTTCAGCGTTGTCCGCAGCCGCGAGCTGCACCGCACCACGATTCATGAGCTGATCAGGAGCACTGACTAGTGATCAGGCGACCGGGCCGGCATCGCCCAGATCGGCGCGCATCCTCGGCCATCGAAGACGACAGACACCGAGCCTCTAGTTCAGATGCAACGGCGGTAAGTCGTCCATCTCTGACCCAGTTCGCGGGCGACTTCGGTGACCTCACGTCGCGGAAATCAGACCGCGACCGGCTCCTTGTCCTGCACGGACGTCACAAGCCCTCCGATCCAGCGCGTGTGAGTGGTTTCGGGATTAGGCACCTCGGTTCTGAGTAGCTCGAGCCGGGGCCGCACCCCGTCTGTCCGAGCCGCCGGAGGCTTGCGCGAGCCAGCGCGAAACGGTGCGATCCACTGTGCGGCGGATCCGTGGTAATCCAGATGGGCGGCCGCGTGCAGAGTCCATTGGGGGTCCCACAGGTGTGTGCGCCCCAGCGCAACAAGGTCGGCTCGGCCGGCGAGAAGGATCGAGTTGACATCGTCGTAAGACGATATGGCGCCGACGGCGATCACCGTGACACCTGTGGCATGAGCAACCCTGTTGCGGATCTTGTCTGCGAAAGGGGTTTGATAACTACGACCAAAAGCGGGCTTCTCAGCCTTAGCGATCTGGCCAGATGAAACGTCGATCCCGTCAGCGCCGTGAGCGATGAAGGCCGCCGCGATCTCCACAGCGTCCTCATCCGTGTTCCCGCCGGGAAGCCAATCATGGGCGGACAGACGCACGATCAGGGGCTTATCGGGGGGCCAAGCCGCGCGCACGGCGTCGAACACTTCGAGGGGGTAACGCAGACGATTTTCCAGACTGCCGCCGTACTCGTCTGGACGGCGATTAGAGATGGGCGATAGAAACGATGAAAGCAGGTACCCGTGCGCAACGTGCAACTCCAGGAGGTCAAACCCTGCGTCGGCTGCGCGGCGTGTTGCAGCGACGTGTTCGTTCCGAATGCGGACAAGGTCTTCACGTGTCATCGCACGCGGCGGAATGCTCTCGGGACCGTACGGAACTGCGGACGGCGCTAAAGTCTCCCAACCGCCCTCATTTAGAGGGTCATCCATACCCTCCCACATGCGCTTGGTGGAACCCTTCCGGCCCGAGTGGCCGAGCTGAGCACCTATTTTCGCCGAGGTATTCGTGTGCACGAAGTCGACAATGCGGCGCCATGCGGCTGCTTGTTCGTCGGTATAGAGGCCCGCATCTCCGAGTGAGATACGACCGGCTTCTGATGGGGCGATCATCTCAGTCATCACCAGGCCCGCGCCGCCGATCGCCTTGCTTCCGAGATGCACGAGATGAAAGTCCCCGGGAAGACCGTCGACGGCGGAGTACATGTCCATCGCTGATACGACGATGCGATTCTTTAGTTCGAGCTTGCCGCCGATCTTGTGAGACTGGAACAGCGCTGGAGTATCCGGGTATCCACCGACTAACTCAGCGAATCCAGCTTGGACGGCGCGCGCAAATGCCTTGTCTCGGAGGGCAAGGTTATCGAATGTGATGCGCCGCGAGCGAGTGAGGAGGTTGAACGAGAATTGCAGGGGATCCTGATTCGCGTACTGCCCGATATTCTCAAACCACTCCAATGAAGCTTGAGCGGCACGTTGAGTGGAGACGACCACTGGCCGCCGCTCCCGCTCGTAGGAAGCGAGCGCGGACATCACGTCAGGCTGTTCGTGAAGCGTTGCAGCGAGCGCGAGTGCGTCCTCCATTGCGAGCTTCGTACCGGAGCCGATGGAGAAGTGCGCGGTATGGGCTGCATCCCCAAGCAGCACGATGTTGTTGTGGCTCCATCGCTCGTTCCGGACGGTCGTAAAGTTGATCCACTTTGAGTTGTTGGTGAGTAGCGTCGCGTCTCCAAGCTCCTGCGCGAAAATCTCACGGATCCTCTCCACTGAACGCTCGTCGCTCACCCCCGGGGCGAACGCCTCGAACTCGCTGGCGTCGAATCCCGCTCGGCGCCAGACGTCTTCGTGGAGTTCGACGATGAAGGTGCTCTCGGTCGCCGAGTACGGGTAGCCGTGGACCTGCATCAGGCCCCATTCCGTTCGCTTGACGATGAACGTGAATGCTTCGAACGCGCGGTCTATGCCGAGCCAGATGAACTTCGACTTGCGAGTGTCCAAGGAGGGCTCAAATGCGGTCGCATATTGATTCCGAACGCGCGAGTTCAGCCCGTCGGCTGCCACGACCAGATCGTGGGTTGCCGCGAGTTCCGCAACGTTTGGCGCCTCAGTTCGGAATCTGACATGGACGCCCAGGTCGTGGACGCGCTGCTGCAGTAGCAGCAGCAGGTCCTTCCTGCTCATTGCGGCGAAACCCTGTCCCCCGACCGTTTGCTTAGTACCGCCGAAGTGAATGTCGATGTCGCTCCAACGCGCGAACTGCTGCTGCATTCCATCAAAGATCACCGTGTCGGCATTCTCGATGCCACCGAGAGTCTCATCGCTGAAGACGACGCCAAACCCGAAAGTATCGTCCGGAGCGTTGCGCTCCCATATCGTGATCTCGTGGGCAGGGTCGAGCTGCTTGAGCAGGGATGCCAAGTACAGGCCCCCCGGCCCGCCGCCAACTACTGCAACTTTCACTGTGTCGTTCCTTCCGATACCTGGATAAGGGCAGCCGCCTCTTGTTGCGCGCGCTGGCGCAGGGGAAATCGCTGAAGCTTTCCGCTGGGGTTGCGCGGCAGCACATCGACGAAATCAATCCGACGCGGGATTTTGTATGGCGCGAGGTTCGCGCGCACCGTCTGCTGAATCGACTCGCGGATGAGGTCGTCCTCCGGCACGCCCGGATGAAGAACCACGAAGGCGCTCACGATTGCACCCTTGTCCGGGTCGGGGCGCGCAACAACAGCCGATTCGATCACGCTCGGGTGCGTGTCGATCACCGCCTCAACCTCGGGGGCTCCGACGTTGTAACCTGACGCGACAATCATGTCGTCCGAACGGGCTGCATAGGTAAAATAGCCGTCTTCGTCGCGACGATAGGTATCACCCGTGATGTTCCAGCCGTTCTGGACGTAGGCGCTCTGACGGTCGTCGGCAAGGTAACGGCAGCCCGTCGGACCGATCACGGCAAGCCGTCCCAATTCACCGGCCGCCAGTTCCTTGCCGTCGTCATCCAGCACCATTGCTCGAAACCCGGGGACGGCCTTACCGGTAGCGCCGGGGCGAATGTCGTCTCCGGAAGCGGAAATGAACACGTGGAGCATCTCGGTCGCGCCGATGCCATCGATCAGGCGCAGTCCGCACGCCTGCTCGACTGCGTCAAACGTCTCCTTCGGCAAGTGCTCACCTGCCGAAACCCCCACCCGTAACTTACCCAGAGCGGCCTCGCGTCCCTCCTTGAGCATCGTCCGATAGCCGGTGGGGGCGGTAAACAGCACGTTCACTCCTTCGTGTTCGATGGCGTCAGCGAGGGCGGCTGGACTGGTCCTCTCTATGAGGAAGGTCGAGGCTCCAAACCGCATTGGGAAGATCACTAGACCGCCCAGCCCGAACGTGAACGCGAGCGGCGGGGATCCTGCGATCACGTCATCGGGACGGATGCCAAGAGTGTGGTGAGCGAACGTGTCGGCAATGGCCAGGATGTCGCGGTGAAAGTGCGCCGTGATCTTCGGCTCACCTGTAGTTCCCGAGGTGGAACCCAGCAATACAACGTCGTCGGCAGCGGTCTCTACGGCGACAAAATCTCGGAGTTTCGTGGCCGAAGCGCCGATAAGCTGGTCGTCCAAACCGCCGAGGATCACGACTGACACATCCGAGCCGATTGATCCCTCGAGTTCGGAGGCGAAGCGGTGGTCCGCGACGGCGAGGCTCGGGCGGGTCCGTTCCGCGACCTTGCTTATCTCGGTATGCCGCCATGCAACCATGGTGGTGACGGCAATGGCGCCGGCCTTGACTACGGCCAACCAGGTGATCACCGCCCACGGATTATTGGGAATCCGCAGCAATACCCGATTGCCCGGCACAATCCCGTAGTCCTCGGTAAGCAGACGGGCTACTTGGTTCACGCGGTTCTGGAGTTCGCCGTAGGTCCAGACATTGCCCTGGTCCTCAGGCATGCCCCAGTCCTGATCTACTGGCGCCCGCAGTGCTACTTGATCGGGTCCGAATCGTGCCACCGTGTGATCGAGAAGGAAATCAGCGGCGTTGAGCCGCTCAGGGTACTGAAGTTCGGGCAGAGTGAACTCCAAGGTCGGCCAGAGGTGCTCCGGCGGCAGGTTGTCACGCGCAAAGGTGTCGAGGTGAGCGGATGGCGTCAGCGGCATCGCGGTATCTCCTTCATAAGGCAGCGGTCAGTACTGTCGAATTAGGCCCTCTTGCGCCACGGTGGCCACGAGTGCACCCGAACGTGCGAAGAAGCGACCAAAATTGAGGCCGCGCCCGTTCTGGACGCCCACAGCTTCCTGGACATAGAGAAGCCAGTCGTCGGCGCGCGAGTCGCCGTGAAACCACATCGCGTGGTCGAGGCTTGCAGTTGTCAGGCCGGGTGAGGACCAGTTCAGGCCGAGAACCCGAAGCGACGGTTCGAGGATCGTGTAATCGCACACGTAGCTTGTGGCGAGGCGGTGAATGTGCATGTCATCGGGAAGATCACTGAACGCCCGAACCCAGACGGCTTGGTGTGGCGATGCCTCCCCCTCCACCGCGAGATAGACGGGACCGGGGACGTGCCTGAGATCGAAGCTCCGGCCGGCCGACCAGTATGCAGCCGCATCGCCTCGGACAGCGCCAAGGTACTCGGCCGAACTCGGTACATCTTCCGGCGCCGGCACGTCGGGCATCTGGGGAGAATACTTTGGACCTTCCTCCGGAACCTGAAACGACGCGGTGGTAACGAATACGGGTTTGTCGGATTGGTAGCCTCGAACGTGTCGGGTCGAGTACGCGCGGCCGTCCCGGAGAAGTTCGACTTCATAGCGCACCTCAGCACCGATCTCAACCGGACGCAGGAACGCACTGTGCAGGGAGTGCAAGTTTCGGTCTTCTCCGACCGTAGCCATCGCGGCGGCAGCGGCCTGCGCGACCATGTCTCCGCCGTAGGCCTTCGGCCAAGGGACATACTGCGGAAGGGCAGTGAAGGCGCGATCAAACACCTGCGCTTCAACCTCGGTGAGCGACACCGCCTGCAAGAACCGGGCCGCTGTTAGGTCAGCACCAACTTGTGAGGTCGTCATCTAGTTTCCTCTCGTGTCCTCGTCTTGAGGTCGGTCGGGACGACCGTGTGATTCAGCGCGAGCACAGTGGTGCAGGTTGCAACCCACGGGAAAGCTTGTCGCACGATCGTGCCCTGAACCGGAACGCAGGAAGCACCTACCACTTGGGTGGGTTCGGCCCTGCGGCATACGCCCGTGTTGTTCCGGCGCGGGGTGCGCAATCGCATTGACAACTCCTTGTGCAGCCGGAAGTTCCCCGGGTGTGAGGAGTATGTCACAATCTAGACGTGCGTTACAAAATCATCATAATTACGCATGCGCCACAGTACTCAAGTGTCACTCATAAGGAGATCGTGATGTCCCGCAAGATCGTGAACCCACCAGCGCTAGCGAAGCCGATCGGCTTCGCCCATGGCGTAGCGGCGGGTCCGTTTGTCTACCTCGGAGGCCAGACCGCTCTCGACGCGGAAGGTCGAATCGTCCCTGGCGGAATCGTCGAACAGTTTGAACGCGCGTTCAGCAACGTTCTGACCACACTTCGTGAGGCCGGGGGCGAATCGTCGGACCTCGTCGATGTGACGATCTACCTCACGGATGTGGATGACTACCAACGCAATGGGCGAGAGATTGGTCGTAAGTGGCGGGAGATGGCCGGCACCGACTACCCCGCGATGGCGGGCATTGGTGTCACGAGGCTCTGGCAGCAAGAAGCATTGATCGAGATCCAAGCCGTCGCGTACATCGCGGACGGTGCTTCCGATGGATAGCGGCACGGACAGGATCATTGTTTGTCGGAAGCTCGACAACGAATTCCCGTCGGAGTCCCAGGGAGCAGTGTTTCGGATGCCCGGAACTTTTTGTCGGAGGCGCAGTGCGTGACGCGATAGCGTCGTTCAACGCAAGAGTCGGGGGTGGGGCGCGGTCCCGCAGAGTCTGAGCGAGCGCGGACGACCGGCCTCATCCCGTGCGCAGCGGCCGGCTCGGAACGGCTGTCGCGCCAGCCATGCGGTCATGTTCCGTCTGCCAAACCTGCCGTGGGGCTCGGTCGTCGGCCGAAAGCGTCGGCGATGAAACCGCTGCGTTCGAGTTCAACATCTCAACTGAGGCGCCGTCGACGTCTCTTTGGGCCCCCGCGACATCCAGCAAGGCCAACACGATTGCGCGCTAACGAGCGCTCGCACGCTCCCGCGAAGTGAGCTCGGCTGCGAAGTCCCAAGCTCGGTCGGCATAGCGTTCCGAGAACGACCGGAAATAGGGAACCGTCGCCTTCCCGGGCCAATTGCTCGGGAGCAACTCGAAGGGGAGACCGGGATCAACATAAGAGATCGCGCGCCAAGCGTCGATGCAGTTGACGTAGCGGCGAAACGCCTCGGCGTCGCCGGGGGGCGATCCTTCCAGTAATTGCTCCGCCCGGATGGCGAATTCTGCGTGTCGCTCGGCAATACGCGGGAGATCCCACCATTGGGCGATCGAATCTTCGATAGCTCCGTCGACGGTCGGCAGATCCGATCGAAACAGAACCGCGAACTTCCGAATTTCGAGGTCATCGAGGATGTCCAGGACCTCCTCGCGGAGATAGTCCGGGCAGATCCAAAGTGCTGGGGATACTGTGCCGCAGCCGATACGCGACAGCCTACGTCGCAGCTGGGCGCGATCAGCTCGAAGCGTTTCAGGCAGCGAGAAGGAGATAACGCACCACGGATCGTCCGGGTGCATCACCCTGACCTCGAAGATACGCTGATCGCCTCGATCAAAGAGACGCTCAGACTGCGGGGTGAGCGCGTACCCTGCTATCCCCTCGCGCTTTTCTTTCACAAGAATCCCGCCCTTGCCCAAGCGTGTTACGGCCGTGCGAGCCAGGGGTTCTGAAAGTCCTGCGTACGTGGCCATAGCCACGAGATCCGCGGCCGCAATCCATCCACCGAGCCGACGTACATAAAGGCCGGTGATGCTGAGCACAATCGAAGTCGCACTTCCCGTCCGGGGACTCGGCTCATCCGAGGACACAGCCACGTGCGCGCCACCTTCCGGCCACCGAAATCAAGGACAGTGTGCAGCCTCCGCCGCGTGGATCCCGCGATACCTGGGGGCTGTTCGTGGAGAATCCTATCCCAAGCGTGACATGGCCGGCTTCTGGGCAACGGTGGGACCGTCGATCCAGGGCCGACCATGCCCGCCTGGGATGTGGTGAGTGCGTCAGGCCTCGTAGACGACCTTGCCGCCGACGATTGTCGTCGTGACGGCGATCGTCCCTACTTCGTCCACCTCGCACTCGAAGGGGTCCCTATCCAGGACCGCCAGATCGGCGAAGGCTCCCTGCCTGAGCGAGCCGATGTCGGGCCAGCGCAGCACATCGGCACCGACAGATGTCCATGCCGCTATCGCCTCCCGCCGGGAAAGACTGTGGTGCTCGGTGGTCAGCTTCCGTCCCGATCCGGCAAGCTCGAGGCGCTCGGCCAGCTGTATGTGCATGAACGGCTGCCCGGGCCCCCAGTCCGTACCGTGCGCGGTGGGGATCCCGGCGTCGCGCCACCTCGCCAGCGGCGTGGCATCCGCCAGAAGGTGTTCGCCGATCCGCTCGACGTACATGTCGCCGTGCGACCAGGTGAAGCCGACAGAGGTGGTTGCCTTCACTCCCAGCGCTGCGTACCGTTCCATCGTGCGCGGAGTGACGACGGGCGCGTGCGCGATGAGCCAGCCGTGCCGGCGAATCGCCTCTACAACCCGAGGTTGCTCGAGAACCTCGAAAATCGCGTCGGTCACGCCACCGCCATCATGCAGAACCGCGTGAATGCCCTGGTCTGCACAGAATTCGATGAACGAGCGAGCCTTCTCGAAGGACACGAAATGCGCACCCTTGGTGGGGTTGCCGTAGGGATCGGAGTATGGCTCGATGGTCGGCGAAGTGCCGCCCCAGATCATGCCGCCCCAGCCGGTGGCGAGCGAGTCGAAGCGCAGCCATTCGTCGCCAGGGCCGAGTTCGACCGCGAGCTCCTGCAGGAACTCCACGTACTCCGCCGTCGTGAACGGTTGACGAAGGACATCGCGCATCTCGTCTTGCAGGGCGCCAGCCACCCGTACCGTGAGCTCGGCATTGCGATGAAGCTCACGATAGAGCTCGAGCTGCGGAACAGTCATGTAGTGCGGTTCATAGATCGTGGTCACGCCAAGGGCGTTCTGCGAGCGCAGGGCGCTGCGAACCCCGTCGAGTTGCTCGGCATGTGAGAGCTGCGCCCTGGGGATCTTCGACAAGATCTGTCCCCAATACGGGTCCAGGTTGAAGTCGAACGTCACGGATCCTCGGAAGATCCCGGTGAGCCGGCCGGCGTGATCCTTGTCGACCCAGACGTCGGCGACTCGTTCCGGCATCCGATCGTTCAGCCCGAGCAGCTGCAGCGCCATGGAGTTCATTGAGCAGATGTTCGGGGTCCGTGGCGCGGTCGCCTCGATCACGATCGGGTGCTCAGCCGACGCTCGGTCGAGCACATGACGATCGGGCATGGTTCGTTCTTTGAGATCGCGGTAGGTGCGCTTCACGTAGTAGCGGCGGTCGCCGATTGGCGTCGCTCGAATCCAGGTTCCCGGCGGCACGGTGCGAGCGTGGGCGGCGATGAGGGCGATGATCTCGTCGTAATCGGCCGCTTCGGAGATGTCGACGACGCTGGCATCCTTCACGCCGTAGTGAAGGGCATGCGGATGCGTGTCCACGAGGCCCGGAATTACCGAACGGCCTTCAAGGTCGATCTCGAGCGTCGACCTGCCTGCGGCAGTTCGGACCTCGTCGATGTCGCCGATTGCCTGGACCCGCCCGTCCTGGACGAGGATCGCGGAGTGAACTCCGTGGTCGTCTCCCATCGGGTGAATCGATCCGCCATGCAGTATGTACGCTTCAGCCTGACCAACGTCGGACATTGCACTCATGATGACCTCTTTCTTTGTCAGCCACGTATGCGGTGGCGCCGTGCTGTCGCGCACCGGCGCCACCACATGCGGGGCTGGATCGAACTTGGCCCTTAGGCCTCTGCGTTGTTGCTACTTCTTGCTTGTCAGTGCGGCCCAGTCGCGGCCTTCGACGGCGAGGAAGCCGTCCAGGTTGTCCCACCGGTCGTTGCGCACGAACGTCCGCGCGCTGTCTTCCGCGATGGGTGCGGCGAAGAGCGTTTTCGATGCGAGGCGCTGCGCCTCGGCATAGAACTCTGCCCTGTTGTCTTGCCCAGTCGCCGTGGCCGCCTGCTTGAGCACTGCGTCGAGCGCTTCATCGCACATACCCGAATTGTTCGTCAGCGGTATGTTGTTCGGGTTGCAGGTGTAGTAGTTCGCCACCGACTGCGCCGGGTCCTGGAAGGTGTAGCCGTTCCACAAGGTCAGGTCGAACTGGCGGTTCGCCATCACCTTCTCGAGATAGATCGGCCGGTCATCGTCTCAAGGTTGATGGTGACACCGATTTCGCCGAGGGTGGACTTCATCAGTTCTGCTGCGGCAATGGCGGTCTGCGACTCGGCCGAGACAGTCAGCGAGAGCGCGAAGCGTTCACCGTTGCCGCCTTCGGGGTACCCGAGCCGATCGAGTTCCGCTGCTGCGTCCTTGGGGTCGTAGGGGAAGATCTTGCGGTAGTCCACCGACGGATCTGCTGCCCAAGTGACGCCGGCGGGCATCATGCTCAGCGGTTCCGTGGTGACGCCGCTGAGTGCTCTCTCGCTGATTCCTTTTCGATCGATCGCAGTGTAGATCGCCTTGCGGACGTCTACGTTCGCGAGAATCTCATTGTCGGTGTTGAAGTTCATGTGGATGATGGTCTGCATTCCGGCATGGTCGTTTTCCCACACGAGCAGCGGATCCTTCAAGACCTCCACGATCGCCGTCGTTCCCAGGAACGGGGCGAACATCCCGTCGACTTCACCGCTCTGGGTTACCGCCGCTCGAGCGTTGGCATCGGTCATGATCGGGAACACCACCTTGTCGACGTCACCCGTCTCGCGCCAGTAGCCGTCGTACTTGGCCACAATGAGGCTCTGACCCGTGGTGAACGACTCGAACTGGAACGGTCCAGTGCCCACCGGGTTGAGGTTGTAGTCGGAGGTCACAATGTCGCCGTCCGCGAGCAGGTGCTCTGGAAGGATTTTCTGTCCAGTGAGGATCTCGATGAAGGCGCCGACCGGCCGCTGCAGCGAAACAACGGCGGTGAGGTCGTCGACGATCTCTACCCCTTTCAGGGCGCCGGCGATGACTCCACCGCCGGAGGTCAGTTCCATGATGTTCTCGAAGTTGAACTTGACGTCGTCCGCGTCGAACGACTCGCCGTCGTGCCAGGTGACGTCTGGGCGCAGGTTGAATGTGTACTCGAGGCCGTCGTCTGAGACTTCCCAGCTCTCGGCAAGAGCCGGGACGAGCTCGTACTCATTGGTGATTCGAATGAGCGGCTCGAAGAGGGCGGAGGCCGGGACCTGAACTGCCGGCGTAGGTGACAAAGCGGGGTTGAGCGTCACCGGATCAGCGGGCAGCGGGAAGACGAAGGTCACCTCCTCATCCACTTCCTCGGCGGGTGCGGCTGTGGTGCATGCGGCAAGCGAGCCGGCGAGCGCGATCGTGGCGATCAGCGCTCCTGCCTTGATCCCGCCACTCTTCATTGAGCGTTTGTGCATTGTGAGTTTCCTGTTCAATTGGGGAATTGCTGCGATTGGTGCGTTTCAGGCCGCCAGGCGGACCCCTGTGTCCCTTTTGCCCGGTTTCCCGGTGCCCGGCTTCCCGGGATATTTCACAATCTTGACTGGCCGAAGCATATTGAAATTTACGAGGGTGCGTCAAGACTTTCATAGAAGAATTGCGCAGACATCGTCGACGTCCGCTCCCAGCAACGTGCAGAGGCGGATCAGCGACTCTTGCGCAGCCACGCGAGCGCGGCGACGACTTGCGCGGCCGTGCACACCGCAAGGGTCGGGTCAATGGCCGGGGCGAACCCCGGAGAGTGGTTCAGCGGAATATCCCGAACCCGGTCGGCAGCTACCGCGGACTGCCAGCGATCGGCGGGAACGCACCCCACCGTCCAATAGGTGTAAGCGGTCCCGAATGCGTCGGGGATCGTGCTGAAGTCGTCCGAAGCTGTCTTGGGCACAGCCTGGAACACGTTGTCCTCGCCGAAGTAGCTCACGAAAGCGTTCGTTACCCGCTGGGTGACGTCAGCATCATTGTCAGTCAGCGGAAACTGATCGTAATATTCGAACTCGGGTTCGCGAGGGGAGCCGGCTGTCGAGCACTCCCCATGCACAATGCGCTCGATGGCTGCGGTGACAGCGGCACGAACACTAGGGGCGTAGGTGCGCACGTTGACGAGCAGTTCGGCTTTGTCGGGAATGATGTTCGACTTCGTGCCGGCGTTGATCGCGCCCACCGTGACGACAGCGAACTCGCTTGGGTGCACCTCGCGCGAGACGATCGTCTGCAGCTTAGAGACGATCGAGGCAGCGAGTACGACCGGGTCGACCGATAACTGGGGCGCAGAACCGTGCCCGCCCCGTCCGTGCACCGTGATCCTGATCGAGTCTGCGGCTGACAGGATCGCTCCGGTGGTCACGCCGATAGCGCCCGCGCGTTCCGCGCCGACGTGCTGCGCCAGGGCGACATCGGGTCGCGGCAGTCGCGCGACGAGGCCGTCGTCGACCATCGCCTGCGCTCCGGCCGCGGTCTCCTCCGCCGGTTGGAACAGTGCGAGGTAAGTACCGGTCCAGTTACCGCGGAAGTCCGCGATCAGCTTCGCCGCACCGAGCAATGATGCCGTGTGCATGTCGTGCCCGCACGAGTGCATGACACCCATCACCTCGGAGGCATAGTCGAGCCCAGAAGCCTCCGTGATCGGCAGCGCATCGATGTCCGCCCTCGCAAGCACGGTCGCTCCGGGCCCGTTCTCGAGCACGCCCACGACACCGGTTCCACCGATCCTGTGCACCTCGTACCCGAGTTCGACCAACTTATCCTCGATCAGTTGAGCCGTCTCGTGCTCCTGGCCGCTGAGCTCAGGCCTCTGATGCAGCTTCCGGTAGGTTTCACCCTCCCACGCCATCTCCGCTTCGACTGCATCGATTGTCTCTGTGGTCGCCATGTCCATCTCCTTGGGTTGTTCTGCCGCGAGCTAGATTCCCGCGAGTGCCCTGAGCTCGGCACCCCGTTCCCTCGCCCGAGCGAGAAGCGCCCCCTCGTCGAACCCTGGAACCGTTCGATTCGCCAGCACGACCTTCCCGTCGACGAGCACGGTGTGGACGTCCGCCGCCCGGGCCGAGTACACGAGTGCCGCGAGGGGATCATGGATGGGCGTCAAGTGCGGCGCATCCGTGTCGATCAGCACGACATCGGCGGCGTATCCGGGAGCCAGACGGCCAGTGACCTTCCCGAGCCCGGCGGCAGCGGCACCGCCCGATGTCGCCATGGTGAACACGTCCTGCGCGGTCAGCGCCTTGGGGTCGCGCGTCACTGCTTTCTGTAGCAACGATGCGGCTTTCATGACCTCGAACATGTCCTGGGTGTTGTTGCACGCCGCGCCATCGCACGCCAACCCGAGGACCACGTTCGCGTCCCGCAACGCGACGATCGGTGCGACACCGGAGGCGAGGAACATGTTCGAGACCGGATCGTGGATCACGGGCGAGCCGTGGTCAGAAATGAGGCCGATGTCCCTGTCCGACAGATGAACACAGTGGTTGAGCATGACCGCCGGCCCGAGCACGCCGACGTCCGCAAGCAGCTCGACGTTGGACATGCCAGTCTTGGCACGCACCAGGTCGTTGTATTCCGGTGTTTCGGAAGTGTGCAGATGGGCAGGTGTCCCCGCGGCGACGAATTCCCTCGTCTGGTGCCAGTAGTCGCGACTGGCAGCCCACGGGATCTTCGGGCCGACGCCGATTTGGATGCGGGAGCTGTTCGCCCACGCGTTGATGAGGTCGCGCGTGCGTCGTTCGATCTCGTCGAGCGTCTCGGAGCCCCCGAACGGGAGGTCGTTGGAACAGCGGAAGAATACACTCCGGAGCCCGAACTCGTCGATCGCCTCCGCGGCGATTGCGTCGACGCCGTCGGCGAACCGCGTCGAGGAGAAGACCTCGCACACGGTAGTGTTTCCGGCTTTCAGATTCTCGAGAGCTCCGAGCTGAACGGCAAGGCGGACATCCTCGGGCTCGAGCGCCGCCGTGATGGGCTGTTGGACGGCGAGCCAGCCCAGGAGGGACTCATCGACGCCGAGCGTACGGCCAAGTGTCATGCTCAAATGTGTGTGCCCGTTGACGAACCCGGGCGACACCAGCATTCCCCCTGCGTCGATGCGTTCATCAGCCTTGGACGGAGCAGCGCCGGCGCCCACCGACACGATGACGCCGTCGCGGACGAGAATGTGCCCATCGTCGATCCAAGGCCTATCCTCGTCACCGGTGATCACACAACCACCTTCGATTGCAATCGATCCCATGTCCGCTTGCTTCCCCTTCTTGAGGTCGAGAGTCCCCCAGCGGCGAGCCGGGTCGTGCGATCGGCTACATGATGGCGATCGCGTTCGCAGGCGATCCCATCCCGCCGGGAACGTTGAGCGGTGCACTGGCGAGCAGGAACTCCCAGCGCTGCTCGGCGAAGCACTCGTCGGCGAGATCCTTCAGCCACCACAGCTCGCCGAGCGCCATGCCGAACTGCCCGATCAGGATCCGGTGCAGCACGCCGAACGGTTCAGCCTCGGGTCGATAGTCCGGCGGCGACACCTCGATTCCGGGGTTGTCCATCACCACCGCGCTCACGTGCGAGTCCCAGAGGTACTCGGCCATCTCTTCGCTGTGCTCGAGACCAGCCGAGTGGAGGCCCCTGAGTGTGGCCTGCGCGGTGCGCTCCTCCGCGGTCCTGCCCACGTGATGCTCGAGGAAGCCCGTGCGAATGAGCAGGATGTCGCCTTCCCGGAGTTCGACGCCCTGCTCCCTTCGAACCCGCTCGAGGTTGTCGACCGTGATCGGGTACGGATCCGACGCCGTATAGACGTTCGGCGCGGTTCGCGCGAAATCCAGTAGGACTCCACGTCCTGCGATGCCACCCTCCGCCCAGTGCTGGATCCCATTGCGCTGCCGGTCCCGGATGTCATCCGGAGTTGCCCCGTTATAGAAAACGCCTGGCTTGTAGCCGTAGTGCGCGAGCGAATCCCACTGGCTGCCCGATTGCGGATAGTAGTTGTCGTAGTAGTCGTCGAAGACCGCGTCGGCTCGCATCTCGTACACGGTGTGGCGAGTGGACCCGCGCGAATAGAGAGGCGGGTCGATGAAGCCGATCGGGACCATGAGGGGAAAACGCCGGCCGCTGACGACAAGCCTGGCCGCAGCAGCCACCTTATCGGCGGTGAGCAGATTGATCAGTCCAATCTCATCTGACTCACCGAAGAGGTGCCATGCGGACCGTGCTCCACCCTCGACGATGGGCAGCTCCCGGTACTTGGGCAATCGTGTCCTCATGTGCGTGCCGTCCGTCGCCTTGGCATTGTCAAGATCGGAGACCGCCGAACTCGTCGAGGTTGGCCCGCCGGAACAAGGCCTCAATGGTGCGGGACGCGTCGTCTCGCAACGCCTTCTCGTCCACATCTACGAGCTTGCCCTCGTGCTTGAGTACACGACCGGCCACCATCACCGTAGAGACGTGCCCGGGCTGAGCAGAGTTGACGATCGCGTGGTACGGATCGACGATGGGAGCCAGACCTAGAGGCCTCTTGTCAACGAGGATGATGTCGGCCGACTTGCCCGGGGTGATACTGCCCGTGCGATCCGCCATCGCCAGCGCCTTCGCGCCACCGAGCGTGGCATACTCGACGAGTTCTCTCGCGGAGACACTCTGCTTGGCTGCCATCGCCTGCTGATGCGAGATATGCATGAGGCGGAATGTGTCGGCGGATCCAGGACCGCTCAGGTGATCATAGGACAGACTCACCACGATGCCCGACTCTCGAATCGCATTAAATGGCATGGGGGCGTCACGGAACATCGACGAGTAGGGCGACAGGCTCAGCCTCGTACCGAGATCCGCGTGCACCTTCCACGCCTCGGGCGCCCAGTGGTAGGCATGTACAAACAGCACGTCCGGACCGCCAAGATCCACTTCGAGTTCGTATGGAGTTGGCAGCGTCCCAGCGTGGTGAGTGATCTGCAGGCCATGCTTTCGCGCTTCGGCCCACTCCCGCTGCCGGACCTCCTCGGTCGCCGTGGGAAACCAGAAGTCGAGAGGGACGTGCGCAACGCGGGAGGCGAAGCCGACTGTGGTCAGATCGTCTTCCCATTGATTCCGGGCGCGAACGATATCGGCGAAGTCGGTGATCTGCTCCGGGGCGAAATCGTGATGGTACCCATATGAGTAGTGCCGACGAATCCCCACGTCGCGAAGCGCCTCGAGTTCCGCATCGACGTGCTCGGAAGAGCGACAATTGTGCTCCCATGCGTGCACAGTCGTCACCCCGCCGTTGATCATGTCGAGGGCCGCCAGCCGCACGCCCACATGTGAGTCCTCTGGAAGGTAGTGCCGTCCGAGGTGGCTATGCACGCGAGGGTACGGTTGTGCAACTGTGCGCCACAGTGAGTTCCACATGTGCGTGTGGGAATCGACGAAGCCGGGCATTACAAAGTGCTCGCTGGCATCGATCACGGGCACGTCGGCGTCGATCTCTGGCGAGACCTCCACAATCCGTCCGTCACGGACAAGAATGTCACCTCTGTCGAGGTCCCCGACCTCCGAGTCGATGGAGAGGACGTGCCCTCCCTTAATGAGCAACTCTCGACTTGCCGTGATGGCTGCCATTCAAATCTCCTTCATTGTTTCGCTCGGTCTCAACGAGGGCGAGCGCCCGCTGTGCAGGTAGGGGTGGTTGCCCGGCTGGCGCGACATACTTGCCGGTGGGCTTTGAAAAGTCCGGACGCGGAAGCCCTCTCAGTTAGTTGCTTAAGGCGCGATGGCGTGCCCGTACCGGAAGATGTTGTCTGGATCGTAGCGACGCTTAAGAGCGACAAGGCGTTCTCTGTCGTCAACGTCATACGCGGCGAGCACACGGTCGGGTCCGTTCTCCTCGCCCTGAAAGTTGAGAACGGGTTGTCCGGCGGACTCGAGGTCTCCGAGTCCGAAGGCGTGATCGATCCTCGCGCGCGCCGAATCATCGCTGCTTCCCAGTACCACGAAGGTAAATTCTGATCCACGTCCGCCGACGCAGTTGGCGAGAAGTGGATCTCGAGCCATGGCGCCACCCAGTCTGCGAAGTTCCACATACGGAACTGGGGCAACGGCATCATCCTGAAACGCGTCGATCAGCCCCTCGACCAGGTTCGCACTCAGGGTGGGAAGGTAACGGCTCCGCTCCGTAAACGGAAGAGGGGTCACTGGGTCGTTGTGTACCTCCCGGATCCGCGAGTACGGCTTCAGGTCCACAGTGTCGTGCAGCAGTCCAGGAAGGCTGCGCAAAGTCTCCAGCAGATGAGCCGACTCCTGCTCATCGCCAATGGACACGCACCGGAGGTGGAGCAAGTGGCTCAGTCCATTTCCGATCGCGCCAAGTACGTGTGCGCGGGCGAACGCAAGCGAAGTACTGAACCATTCAGGAAGCGCTCGGGACCACTGCACGAAGGCGGGCACGAGTTCTGCCGCCGCATCGGGGTGGAAGTAGAGGCCGCCGCCATAGAATTCGGCAGCGGGAAAGAGCTGCACCTCGATCGCCGTCGCTATTCCGAAGCTCGATTTCCCACCGCGCACCCCCCAGAACAACTCGGGGTTTTCGTCGGGAGCTACCCGCAGGATTTCGCCGCTCGCGGTGACGAGGTCCACCTCGAGGACCGTATCTGCGCAGTACCCGAAGGAGCGGGAGAGGAGGCCGATACCCCCACCAAGTGCATACCCCGCGACACCGACCGTTGGCGATGATCCGTGCACCGGAACGAGGCCATGTGGCGCGGTTGCGGCAATGACATCTCCCCATTGGACGCCCGCGGCGACTCGAGCCGTTCTCCGCTCCGGGTCGACATCGATTCCGCGCATCCTCGTGGTGGAAACCAGGATCGCGTTGTCACTTGAGTCGAACCGCCCGTGACCCGTCGATTGCACGGCAACACCGCGCCCCTGCCGGACCGCCTCGCGAACGGCGTTCTGCACGTCCTTCGGCGAGGTCGCAAGAACCACCGAATGAGGCTTGGGCTGAAATGCGAGGTTGAAGCTGTCGATGACATCCTTGTCGTTCGGCATCGCAGATGGGCCCGCTATCGCGCCGGTGGCGTGTCGATGACGGCAGTGGCCTCGATCTCGACGAGCAGTGCCGGGTGGGCGAGCGCTACTACCTGCACCATGGTCTGCGGCGGGCTCTGGGTGCTCCCCGTGACCTCAGCCATCGCGCGCCCGATCGTCACGGGGTCACTCAGGTCTGTCGCGTACACGGTGCGGCGGACGATGTCGTCCCATGTCGCACCCACCGCATCCATGGCGATCTTCAGGTTCTTCATGCACGCAATGACCTGCTCGCGCATATTTCCTTCACCCACGACCGCCCCCTCGGCGTTGAAGGCTACCTGTCCCGCAAAGTGGACGACCGTCTGGCCTACGCCCACCGCGATGTGAGTGTACGCGCTGAGCTCTTTTAGCCCGGGTGGATTGATGAGGGTGCGGCCCATGGTGATTCTCCCGAAAGTCAGTGCCGCGGATCTCCCGTGGTCAATTTTGATCCTAGTATGGAAATCATTCATTCTCGACACCGCCGACACGATTCTGAAATACGGGCAGAGGGCCGCGCTCTCGAGAGCCTCGATGACCTCTTAGGTGATGCCTTCCGGGTGTGCTTGCAACCGCTCGTCGCGACGGTGATTCCTGCAGTGGATTGCAAGCACTACGGGCGAAGCGGACGAGCCACGGTCGGGGTGCCTTCTTCAGTAGGGCGGACGGGACTTGAACCCGTGACCGACGGATTATGAGTCCGCTGCTCTAACCAGCTGAGCTACCGCCCCGCGTCGGGCCGGTTGCCATTGGCGGCGGGCGCGACGTCGGTGACCGGGTCGGTCACCGCTTCCCCACGATACAGGCTCTCAAACGTCGAAATCGTGCGCTGGATGTCATGTGCCGACACGATCCGCAGGCTCTCGCGCTTCATCCGCTCGAGCTCCGTCGGCGACGCGGTGAGCACGTCAGTCAGCCGGGCAGCGAACTCGTCGACGTCTCCCGGCTGGTATAGATACCCGTTCACGCCGTTGTGCACCAGGTGCGGCAGCGCCATAGCGTCAGCCGCCACCACCGGGAGTCCGGTGGCCATGGCTTCCATCGTCGCGATCGACTGCAGTTCGGCGGTCGACGGCATCGCAAACACGGTCGCCCGGTGCAGCTGTTTCTTCAGGTACTCCTCGGGCACGTGGCCCGCGAAGTGCACCTTCGCACGGATCCCGAGCTCCCCCGCAAGGGTCTCGAGGTTCCTGCGTTGCTCGCCGTCACCGATGATCTCCACCTTGACGTCCAGGGCGGGGTCCAGGCGGGCTACCGCGCGCAGCATCTGGTCGATCTGCTTCTCAGCCTCGACTCGGCCGATGAACAGCACGACGTTCTCGGTGCGCGGCTCGAAGTTGGGTGAGTAGTTCGCCATGTCGATGCCGCAGGAGATGGCGTGCACGCCGGTGATGCCGGTCGCGTCCTCGAAGAAGTCCGCTGCCCGGCGGGTGGGCGTGGTGACCGCCTCAGCCCGCAGGAAGGTGGTCTTCATCGCGCTCATGAACAGCTTCAGCATCCGCGGCTGCACAGCCTTGGGCAGCAGCGTGAAGTGCATCATGTTGTCTGGCATCGTGTGGTTGGTACCGATGACCCGGATGCGACGGCGGTTCGCCTCGATCGCGAGGCCCCTGCCGACCACGAAGTGTGACTGGAAGTGCACGACATCCGGCTTGACCTCATCGAGCACGCGAGCGCTGTGGCGCCGAATTCGCCACGGCAGCGCGAACCTCAGCCACGGGTGCGGATACCAGCGCCAGCTGTAGATGCGATGCATCGTGATCGTGGCGCCCTCGTGAACCTCGGTCCAGGTGCCATGCCGCGGCCCGCTGGCCGGAGCCATGACGTGCACGTCGTGGCCCCGTGCGACGAGTCCCGCTGCGAGCCGTTCCGCAAACTTCGCTGCCCCATTCACGTCGGGTGCGAAGGTGTCCGCCCCGATCAGAACCCGCAGGGGTTTGTCGTGCGTCGACGGCGTCGGTCCGGTGGCGTTTATATCGTCAGGCAAGATTTTTGACTAGTCCTTCTCGGGTGGTTGCGAAGAAAACTATCCACAAAGCTACATCAGCGATGCGTCTGGGGATGGTGTTTCGCGAGCATGAAAACGCCGTAGATGGCCACGGCTCCCGACATCAGGAAGCCGATCACCGCCCACAGCGGTGCACCGGATGCCTCGCCGAGCACGACGATGCCGATCCCGACAGCGACCATCGGGTCGATGACGGTGAGGCCGGCGATGACTAGATCGGGCGACCCGACCGCATAGGCGTTCTGCACGAAGTACGCGCCGAGAGCGACGGCACCGACCAGCGCAAGCAGGCCGAACAGCGTCAGCAGCTCGAAGTTGCCGTTGATCACTCGGTTGATCACGACCTTCGCAAGCGTCGCGACGAAGCCGTACAGTACGCCGGCGCCGACGATGTAGAAGACCGCTTTCATCTTCTTGCGCAGCACCGCGAACGCGATCGCATAGGCGAGGGTCACGACGCCGAGGATTATCAGAATGATCGTCAGCTGCTCGGTTCGGATGACGCGCTCGGTCGCGGTCATCGTGGCAATGGTGACGAACGCGCCGACGCCCACCACACACAAGATGAGCGACCGGATGGTCGGGCGGTCGAGTTTCACCCGGGAGATCCGCGAGTTCAGGATCGCGGTGATCACGAGCGCGATGACACCGAGGGGCTGGACGACGATCAGTGGGGCGAAGATCAGGCTGGTCAGCTGCAATGCAATAGCGAGCGCAAGCATGATCGTGCCGGCCACCCAGGACGGCCGCCCCAGCAGCGCCTTCAGCTGCCGAGTGTTGAGCCCATGCTTGACGCCGCTGCCGTGGCTGGCTTCGACCTTGGCGACGCCGCGGTGCTGAAACTGCGCGCCCAGGGCAAGGAAAACACCGCCGACCAAGGCGATCGGGATGCCGATTGCCTGATACGGCGTCAGCGTAGTCACCTCGCCCAGGTCCAACATCACCCGGCAAATCTATACGGTCGCCCGCCGATATCCTTGCCGAATGTCCGTTCTTCCCATCATCATCACCGGAGATCCGGTGCTGCACACGCCCGCTTCACCCGTCACCGAATTCGATGAGAGTCTTACCAAACTCGTCGCTGACATGTACGACACCATGGTCGCTGCGCCCGGCGTCGGCCTCGCCGCGCCGCAGGTTGGAGTCGGCCTGCGGGTGTTCGTTTTCGAGTGGTTCGAAGACGGCGAGCACTTCCGGGGTGAGGCCATCAACCCGGAGCTGTGGCAGAGCCCGCTCAGCATCGATGAGCTCGATGAGGAGGCCGAATCCGAGGGATGCCTGTCGATTCCGGGCGAGCGTGCGCCCCTTCGACGTGCTGACCGGGTCATCCTGCGCGCCCTCGACCTGCAGCAGCAACCCTACGAGCTGGTTGCCGAAGGCTGGCTCGCCCGCATTCTGCAGCACGAATTCGACCACCTGGACGGAGTGCTCTATGCCGATCGGCTCGAGCACCCCTATTCCAAGGCGATCAGCAAGTCGATCAAGAAGAACAGCTGGGGCGGTCCAGGATTGTCATGGATGCCGGGCGTCGACAACCTTGAGGACTAGGCCCACCCCGCTGAATAGAACAGCGTGCTGACTAGAACAGCGCTCGCAGCACTGCAGCGGTGACCGCAGCCGCCGCCACGGCGACGATGAACGGCGCCCGCACCGCGAACAGCACGCCGGCCACGATCAGCGCGGGGACGCGCGCGTCGACGACCAGCGCGGCACCCTGGCCGAGGGTCTGGGTGATGACCAGGGCGGCGAGCAGCGCCACCGTGAGCAGGTTCGCCACCCGGGCAGGCCGGGGTGCTTCGAGCACCGCGGGCGGCACCAGGTAGCCGGCGAGTTTGAGCGTGAGCACGGCGATGGATGCCAGCAGGATGGTGTGCCATACGGTCATCAGGGACGCCTCCCCCACCAGTTGGTGATTCCGACCACCACGGCAACCCCCGCCGCAGCCAGCACGGGCAACCCGGCCGGCAGCACCGGGATCAGCGCCGCGCACACGACCGCGGCAGCGATCGCTACCACCACCGGCTGAAGCTGGCGCATTCGCGGCCAGAGCAGGCCGAGGAATGCTGCCGCCGCTGCCGCGTCGAGGCCGAACTGGCTGACATCCCCAATGGCGTCACCGACCAGCGCGCCGATCAGCGTGGTCAGGTTCCAGCCCACGAAGATCAGGATGCCGGTCAGCCAGAAGCCCACGCGCTGTGCTCGAGGCTCCTCCTGCGCGGTGGACACCGCCATGCTCTCGTCGATCGTGATGTGCGCGGCGGCCATCTTGCGCCACCACGGACCTCCCACGATGGTCGTCAGTCTCATCGCATAGAGCCCATTGCGGGCCCCGAGCAGCGTGGCGCTGGCGATCGCGGCCGGCGCGGCCGCCACTCCCCCGGATGCCAGCACGCCGATCAGCGCGAACTGGGAGCCGCCAGAGAACATCAGCAGGCTCAACACACAGGTCTGCCAGATATCCAGTCCGGCCGCCACGGCGAGGGCGCCGAAGGACACCCCGTACGCGGAGACCGCGACCGCGACGGCGACGCTCTCCTTGACCGCGACCCGCACCGGTGATGAAGTCGACACCTCGGTCATCGACGGGCGAGATTCACGTCGTGGACGCCGTTGTGGAACCGCAGGTGCGGGAAGACGACCTGAACTGAGAATCCGACCCCTGGCACACGGGTGGCGCTGAAGACACCACCGAACAGCTCCGCACGTTCACGCATTTCGGTGATGCCGACACCGTCCACCGCTCGGGTCAGCGCGCCCAGGTCATCCTCGATCGTGTACCCGGCACCGGCCGGGTCGTTCGGGTCGACGCCCTGCCTGCGAAGCGCTGCCCGGACGCCGTCATCATCCACCTTGACCTGCAGCCCCTCGGCTGTCCAGGTGAACGTGACTCTCGCCTCGGTGCCCTCTCCGCCGTACTTGAGCGAGTTGGAGAGCGCTTCCTGCAGGATCCGGTAGACGGCCAGCTCGGCGCCGTGCGCGAGCCGGTGCCGGTCGCCGAACTCCTCGAAGGTGACGACCAGGCCGGCATCCCGCATCACCTTGAACAGGTCGCGCGCGGATTTCAGGCGCGGCTGCGGTGCGGCATCCGCCTCGCCTTCTCGGACCACCGTCATCACGCGCCGCAGATCGCCCAGCGTGGTGCGGGCCAGGTCCGCGATCTGGCCGGCTCCGCGTGCGGCGACCGCGGGATCGGCCGCGGCCGCATAGCGGGCGCCGTCCGCCTTCGCGATGATGCTGTTCACCGACAGCACGGCGACCTCGTGCATCTCACGGATGATGCGCAGCCGTCCGGTCTGCTCGGCGAGTGTCAGTTCCAGATTGATCCGGTCGCGGTCCGCGCCGACGTGCTCGCGCTGCAATCGGCGCCGCGCGGACCCGGCCCGCAGCCAGGCGATCAGCAGCAGCACGACGGCGATCAGCAGCACCAGGGTCACTGCCGCGAGCACCGTGACGAGCAACAGAGAATTCTCGTCGATCCACCGGTTCATCGTCTGCCCCTCATTCGGCGATTGCCCCGCACAAACACGAAGGCCCTGGGGAAGATTATTCCCCAGGGCCTGCTTGCTCCCCGAGTTGGACTCGAACCAACAACCTGCCGGTTAACAGCCGGCTGCTCTGCCAATTGAGCTATCGAGGATCGCTGTAAACAGCTTGACTACCTTAGCAAAGATTTTGAACGGTCCCGCACGAGGATCAGTCAGTACCCCGCTTCGGTGTCGACAACGCCGACGAAGTCACCCTCGCCGAGGAAGGCCGTAACATTCGAACGCACTCGGGTGGCCAGCAGCGGCCCGGTCATATCCGGCGTGTCCGCCGCGTGCATCGTCACCACCGTGTTCGGCGCCTGCCAGAGCGGGTGGTCATCCGGCAACGGCTCGGGCGCGGTCACATCGACGCCCGCGCCGGCGATGGCGCCGGCCTCGAGCGCGGCGACCAGCGCGTCGGTGTCGACGATGCCGCCTCGGGCGATGTTCACAAGCACCGCGGACGGCTTCATGAGCCCCAGTTGGCGCTGGCCGATCAGGCGAGCGGATGTCGATGCCAGCGCCGCGGCGACCACCACCACGTCGGCCTCAGGCAGCACCTCGTCCAGTTGCGCGGCAGTCACCGTGCGCGCTGCGCCGGGCACCGGAGCATCCGTCCGCCGCACCACGGTGATGTCGGTCTCGAACGGGGCGACCAGCCGGATGAACTCGCGGGCGATGCCGCCCGCGCCGATGAGCACGATCCTGCGGCCGTACAGGGACGTGCCGCGCATCACCGGTTCCCAGCTGGTGGCGCGGGCCTTCGCCGGGATGAATCGCAATGCCGACAGGGTGAGCGCGAGCGCATGCTCGGCAACCGGCTCGGAGTAGGCACCCTTCGCGCTGGTCCACAGCGGCAGGTCGCGACCGGCGTACTCCGCGATGAGCCCGGAGAAGGCGTCGACGCCCGCCCACGGCAGCTGCACCCATTCGATCCCTGGGTTTGCCTGCAGGATGGCGCGCAACTCGTCCTCACGGCCGGCCGACAGCCAGATCACACCCCGTGTGTGCTCAGACAGCGGCTCGACGCTCGCCCCGGCCTCGCGGGCGGCGTCAACGAACAGGTCCTTGGCGCGCGGCAGCACCGCGATCGGGCCGGGGGTCGGGCGGGCACCATTCGAGGCTGACCTGGCACCGAGGTCGCGGTGCTCTCCTGGGTGACGGGCGGTTTCTGACACGGATCTCCTTCAGTACTGAATGGTCTTGGCTAGCTTTTCGACGTACGGGTGCTGCGGATTGCCGAGGACGTCGTCGTACTGGCCATAACCGACCAGCACTCCGCCCTGCATGACCGCGAGTGAACTCGTCATCCTCGGGATCTCGCCGACCTCCCCCGCAACCACGACCGCGGAGAACTCCCGTTCGGCCTGCAGGTCGCGAATGGCATCGAGGATCGCCCCGCGCACCACAACATCCACGCCCATCGTCGGATCATCGGCGATCAGCAACGGCGGCTCGAGGATCAGCGCGCGGGCCAGCGCGACGCGCTGCCGTTGGCCGCGGCTGAGCTCGTGCGGGAACTTGCCCATGACCCGCAACGGCAGTCGCACCGCGTCGATCAGGGTGGCGACGGCGGTTCCCGCCTCGAGCCGGTCGAACTTGGGGTCGCGCGAGTAGATCGGATCGGCAACGTTCTCGCCCACGGTGAGGTGCGGGTAGAGGTCGGTACCGGCATCCTGCGGCATGTAGCCGACCGAGAACTGCAGATCGACTCGTTTGCGGCCGCGCAGCCGGCGCAGCCGATAGCCGAGAACCGTGGCCTCACCGCCGGTGATCACCGGTTCCCCCGGTTCGCCGGCGTGACCGGCGAGCGTCCGCAGCAGCGTGGACTTACCAGAACCTGCTTCCCCGACGATGGCGAGGATTTCTCCCCGTCGCACGGCCAGACTCACTCCGTTCACCGCAGTCCGTGAGTCTGCCGGGTACCGAACGGAGAGGTCACTGGTCATCACCGCCAGCTGGCTGTATCGCGGTGTCATGAATCGCAACTCCCCTGTCGCACGAACCCGCGCTGGACGCGCGGACCTTCGCCCCGTCACGGGGCTCCGAACCCATGTGACGAACTCTCAGGCTAGCCGGTCAACGCCTTCAACTCGTTGCGGCGACGGGCCTGCTCGACGGGATCCGGAACCGGCAACGAGGCCAGCAACCGTTTGGTGTACTCCTCGCGCGGCGCGCCGAGGACCTGGTCGCCTGGACCCTCCTCGACGAGCCGTCCGTGGTAGAGCACCGCGATGCGGTCAGCGAGCAGGTCGACGACGGCGAGGTCGTGGCTGATGAACAACGCGGCGAAGCCGATGTTCTTCTGCAGCTCGGTGAACAGCTCGAGTACGGCGGCCTGCACCGACACGTCGAGTGCACTCGTCGGCTCATCGGCGATCAGCAGCTCAGGGTCGAGCGCGAGCGAGCGAGCGAGGCTGGCGCGCTGGCGCTGGCCGCCGGAGAGTTCATGCGGGAAGCGATTGGCGAAGGATGTCGGCAGTTGCACGGCGTCGAGCAGTTCGTGCACGCGCGGGCGCGCGGTGCGCACATTGGACGCCTTACCGTGGACCAGCAGCGGCTCGGCGATGGCCTCGGCAATCGTGAGCAGCGGGTTGAAGCTGGTCGCCGGATCCTGGAAGACGAAACCGATCTTCGCCCGGACCGGCCGGAAATTGCGCTCCTTGACCCCGAGCATCTCGTGGCCGAGCACCCTCAGCGACCCGCCGGTGACCTTGGTGAGTCCGGCGATCGCACGGCCGATCGTGGTCTTGCCCGAGCCGCTCTCGCCGACCAGGCCGAGCACCTCGCCGGGCCGGATCACGAAGCTCACCTGGTCGACGGCACGGAATCCGGGCTGCCCGAGCCGGCCAGGGTAGACGATCTCCAGCTTGTCGGCGACGACCACCGGCTCAGCGGCCGGCGCCGCGCCACGCGGGGTGACGCGGGTGCCGATCCTCGGCACCGCGGCCAGCAGTGCCTTGGTGTAGGCGTTCTGCGGGTTCGAGAAGAGCTCACGCACGGGCGCCTCTTCGACCACCTCGCCGAGGTACATCACGGCGACGCGATCGGCCAGGTCGGCGACCACGCCCATGTTGTGGGTGATCAGCACGATGGCGGTGTTGAACTCGTCGCGCAGCGTGCGCAGCAGTTCCAGGATCTCGGCCTGCACGGTGACATCCAGCGCCGTGGTCGGCTCGTCGGCGACGATGACCTTCGGGCCGAGCACGAGCGCCATGGCGATGACCACACGCTGCTTCTGGCCACCCGAGAACTGGTGCGGGTAGTAGTCGATGCGCTTCTCGGGCTCGGGGATGCCGACCTTGCCGAGCATCTCGATCGCCTTCTGGCGGGCCTCGGCCTTGCTGTACTCGCCGTGCGCGCGCAGTCCTTCGGCAATCTGCCAACCGACCGTGAACACCGGGTTCAGCGCGGTGGATGGCTCCTGGAACACCATGGCGGCATCCCGGCCACGCATGTCACGCAGTTCGTTCGCGTCCACCTGGAGGATGTCCTGGCCGTCCAGAATCACTGCGCCGGAAACGGTTGCGGTGTCGGGAAGGAGCCGCAGGATGGTGCGCGCGGTGACCGTCTTGCCGGAGCCGGACTCACCGACGATCGCGAGCACTTCGCCTGGCTGCACGCTCAGGCTCACACCGCCGACCGCGGTGACGGGGGCGGCATCCGTTGCGAAATCGACGCGGAGGTTCTTGATTTCAACGACGTTGCCGTTGGGCGAGATGGGAGTGCTCATACTGCCGCCTCCTCAGCCGGCTTGCTGCCCACCGCACGGCGGCGGATACGCAGTCGAGGGTCAGACAGGTCGTTGAGGCTCTCGCCCACGAGGGTGATGCCGAGCACCATCAGCACGATGGCAGCGCCCGGGAAGACTCCGGTCCACCAGATACCGCTGGCGGTGTCCGCCAGCGCGCGGTTGAGGTCGTAGCCCCACTCGGCGCCCGCGGTAGGGAGGATGCCGAAGCCGAGGAAGCCCAGCGCGGCGAGGGTCAGGATCGCTTCGGATGCGTTCAGGGTGAGGATCAGCGGCAGGGAGCGGGTGGCGTTGCGCAGCACGTGCCGGGACAGGATGCGCGGGGTGCGCGTGCCGATCACCCGAGCCGACTCGACGAACGCCTCCGCCTTCAGTCGAACCGTCTCGGCTCGAACAACTCGGAAGTACTGCGGGACGAAGACGACGGTGATCGAGATCGCCGCCGCGAAGATGCCGCCCCAGTAGCTCGATTGACCACCGGAGATCACGATCGACATGACGATCGCAAGTAGCAGCGACGGGAAGGCGTAGATCGCGTCGGCCAGGGTCACGAGCACCCGGTCCACCCAGCCGCCGAGGTATCCGGAGATCAAGCCGAGCGCAATGCCGATGAAGACTGACACGATCACGGCGATGATCACGACCGAGACAGCGGTCTGAGCGCCCCAGATCACCCGGGAGTACACGTCATAGCCACCTACGGTGGTCCCCCAGATGTGTTCGGGCGACGGCGGCGCCTGCCGCGGGAAGGGGCCTTCAGCGTCTCGCAGCTGGTTGAAATCGTAGGGGGTGAGCAGCGGCGCGAAGAGGGCCATCAGGATGTACGCCACGCAGAGCACAAGGCCCGCGATCAACATTCCACGCTGCAGTCCGACACTGGCGCGCAGGTGCCAGATCAGCGGAAGCTTCTTCCAGCGGGGCTCTCCGGACCCGCCGTGTACGACGACCTCAGTCATCTCAGTACCTCACTCTCGGGTCGATGAGGGCGGCTATGACGTCCACGATGAAGTTCGTGACCGCGACGATCACCGCCAGCACCGCGACGATGCCCTGAACGGCGACGAAGTCGCGGGCACCCAAATACTGGGACAGCTGGAAGCCGAGACCACGCCACTCGAATGTGGACTCGGTGAGGATCGCTCCACCGAGCAGCAGGGCGATCTGCAGGCCCATCACCGTGATGATCGGGATCAGCGCGGGTTTGTACGCGTGGCGACGCACCAACCGGAGCTCCCGCACTCCGCGGGACCGGGCGGCGTCGACGTAACCCATGCCGAGCGTGCCGATCAGGTTGGTGCGCACGAGGCGCAGGAAGACGCCGGCGGTGAGCAGGCCGAGCGTCAGGCCGGGCAGCACAGCATGCGCGAGTACGTCGCCGATGACGGCCGGATTGCCCAGACGGATCGCGTCGATGAGGTAGATGCCGGTGGGATTGTCGATGCGGCCGAGGGCCAACTGCTCGCGTGTGCCCGCCCGGCCACCGAGCGGAAGCCAGCCGAGCCAGACAGAGAAGGTCAGCTTCAGCAGCAGGCCGGCGAAGAACACCGGGGTGGCGTAGCAGAGGATCGCGAAGATGCGGAGCACCGCGTCAGGCCAGCGGTCACGCAGGTAGGCGGCGAGCATGCCGAGCGGGATGCCGACGATGAAGGCCACGATCAAGGCGTAGAACGCCAGCTCGAGAGTCGCCGCGCCGTAGGTGAGGATGACCTCGCTGATCAGGCGGTTATCGGTGACGGTGCGTCCGAAGTTGCCGGTGAAGACCTGGCCGATGTACTCGAAGTACTGCACCCACAGGGGCCGCAGGTACCCGGCTGCCTCGAGGCGCTCGTTCAGCTGCGCTTCGGTGAGTCGTCCGCCGACGGATGCGGTGATCGGGTCGCCGACGACGCGCATCAGGAAGAACACGAGGGTGACCAGGATGAAGACGGTCGGGATGATGAGGAGGAACCTCACCAGGATGTAGCGGCCGAGTCCTGAACCGCCCCCGCCTCGGGGTTTCTTGATGGTGTCAGGCCCGGTAAGGCTTTCTTCGACTGTCACCGTCACGCTTCCTTTTGAAGATGGTTAAGGGATGCAAGCAAATGGGATGCCGCACCGTGCGTGCGGCATCCCATCCCTTGTCGCGTGACCACCAGATTACCCGCCGGTCACGCGGTTGTTCGCTGTTGTTACTCGCGGCCGAGCGACGCGTACCGGAACTTCGCCGACGTGTCGAGGGTCTCCTCGACGCCGGTGATTCCGGTGCCGGCGACTGCGACCGACGCGCCCTGCAGCAGCGGCAGGGTCGACAGCTGCGAGGCCACCTGGTCCTGCGCCTGCTCGACGAGGGCGACACGCTCCGCCTCATCGACGGTGACCGCCTGCTGGCGAATCAGCTCGATTGCTGCGGGGTCGTTGTAGCCGTTGGCGAAGAACCCGCTGTAGATCAGGTTTCCGTCAGCGTCAGGTGTCGGCAGGAAGAACGGCGACAGGTAGTTGTCCGGGTCCGGGTAGTCCGGGAACCAACCGAGCTGGAACACCGGGTACAGGCCCTCGCGGTACTCGACGTTGTACACGTCCCACAGGGTCGACTGCAGTTCGACCTCGAACAGACCGGAGTCGTTGAGCTGACTCTGGATCAGTGCGTACTCCTCGTCGGAGGAGTTGCCGTAGTGGTCGGGGTTGTACTGCAGGTTGAACGGCACGGGAGTCGGGATGCCTGCGGCTTCGAGCACCTGGGCAGCCTTCTCGAGGTCCGGGCCACCGTTTCCGTCGCCGTAGATGCCCTTCAGGGACTCGTTGGCGCCGAGCATGCCGTCGGGAACGTAGGAGTAGAGCGGCACGAAGGTGCTGTTGTAGACCTCGTTGGCAATCGCTTCGCGGTCGACGACGCTCGCAACTGCCTGACGCACGGCGAGAGCCTTGGCCGGGTCGGCCTCGGGCGTCGCGGTGCCGAAGGGCTGGGTCGCGAAGTTGAAGACCATGTAGCGGATCTCGGAACCGGGGCCGTCGTAGACGGTGACCTCGTCCTGCTCGCGCAGGTCGGCGAGGTCGGTCGGGCTCAGCGAGCGGTACGCCACGTCGACGTCGCCCTCCTGCACGGCGAGCTTCAGCGAGGTCTCCTCGGTGAAGTACTGGCCGGTGATCGAAGGGGTCTCCGGGGTGCCGTACAGGCCCTGGTAGTCCTCGAACGCCTCGTACTGGATGAGCTCGTTCTCGGAGTAGTCCGTGATCACGTACGGACCCGCGAATGCGTTTCCATCAACGATTTCCTCGGACGGAGTCAGTTCGTCAGCGGAGAACACTTGTTCATCGACGATCGAACCGGCGGGGCTCGCGAGCACCTGCGAGAAGGTCTGGTCGTTCTCGACCTTGAGCGTGAAGACGACGGTCACATCGTCCGGCGCTTCGATGCTCTCGATGTTGCCGAGCAGCGGCGACGGTCCGTTCTCATCAGCGATGTTGATGATGCGGTCGAAGCTGAACTTGACGTCCGAGGAGGTCAGATCATTGCCGTTCGCGAAGGTCAGACCCTCCTTGAGGGTGACCGTGTACTGGTTCGGCGCCGTGAACTCGGCCGACTCAGCAATGTCCGGCTCGACCTCCGGGCTGCCGTACGCGGTGTTCATGAGCATCGGGAAAACGTTGATCTGAACCGCGAACGATCCGTTGTCCCATGATCCAGCCGGGTCGAGCGACGTAAGCACGTCGGTGGTTCCGACGATGATTCCGTCAAGATCGGAGCCACCGCCGTCCGAGGTCGCACAACCGGCGAGCAGCAGGGCCGCAGCCGCGGTGCCGCCGATGACGCCGAGACGGCGCCGGCGAGTACTGATGGATGCCATATCCAACTTCCTTTTTTCCGTGCACAGTCCACCGCAACGATCGATCACGCTCGGCTGCCGGGACTGTCGAAACCGCCGCTGAGCGCGACGGAGCGAATGTGATCACTCAGGTCTAACACAACTCCACCACTGGCCGAGGTGTGATATGACCCTTTGCAACGATACAGAAACAATCCCCAGAACTGGGGGTTTACTCTTCGCGCAGCGTCCGGCGTTCCCGCTCGATCTCGACGAGCTCGCGTTGCAGGCTTCGGTGGCGCTCGGGGTCGGCCGTGGCATCCGTGCGTTGCAGGCGGCCGAGCAGATCGGCCTTGCGCCGCAGCAGATCGCGGTCGACGAGCGAGGTAGCCACCCCGCGGCAGTAGGTCTCCACCTGGTCGGCGCGCTGCGGGATGGGCGCCACCGCCAGTTGCCCGATCATGGTGCGGTACGGGGCCGGCGCCTGCTCGGCGACCGCGGCGATCCAGTCAGGCACACCGAAGCGGTCCATGCTGGCGGCGATCGCATCTCGCACGACCGAGAGGCTGTGATTGTGAAAGCCCACCCGGGTGACCGCCTCGACGAAGTCGCGACCTACCGCGACCGGGTACTGCAGCATCGCCATCAGTGCATCCCGCTCGAGCCGGGTCGACGGGTCGGTCGGCAACTGCATGATTGATGCCTCGGGCTGGGACTGATCTCCGCTTGCCTCACCGCTGGTCGAGTGCTCTCCACCGCTGGTCGGGCTCGTCGATACCCCTCCGCCTGCCGAGCCCCGCCCTCCGCTGATCGAGACCCCGCGGGAATCGCTCGATACCCGGTTGTCTCCCGCGCGTGCCACGGCAGACTTCTTCGCCGCCGCGACGGCGCGGGTGACATCGGCCGGGTCGATGCCGATCCACTTCGCGAGGTTGCGCTCGTACCCCATGTTCAGGGCGCTGTCGCGGATGCCGGCAACAACTGGCGCGGCGGCCCTGAGCGCCGAGACCCGACCCTCGACCGTCTCCAGGTCGTGGGCGGCGAGCTCGCGCCGGATCATGAACTCGAACATCGGTTTGCGAGAGTCGATCAGCATCCGCACGGCGTCGTCGCCGCGATTGAGTCTCAGGTCACAGGGGTCGAGTCCCCCCGGGGCGACCGCGACGAAGGTTTGCGCGGCGAAGCGTTGCTCCTCGGCGAACGCGCGGCTGGCCGCCTTCTGCCCGGCTTCGTCGGGGTCGAAGGTGAAGACGACCTCGCCGGTGCCGGTCACGTCGCGGTTCTCGACGTCACCCAGCACCCGGCGCACGATCTTGATGTGGTCGACGCCGAAGGCCGTGCCGCAGGTGGCGACCGCGGTGGTCACCCCGGCCAGGTGGCAGGCCATGACATCCGTGTACCCCTCGACGACCACCACCTGCTTGCCGCGCGCGATGTCGCGCTTGGCAAGGTCGAGCCCGTAGAGCACCTGGCTCTTGTGATACACCGGGGTTTCGGGCGTGTTCAGGTACTTCGGTCCCTGGTCGTCGTCGAACAGCTTGCGGGCGCCGAAGCCGAGGGTCTGCCCGGTCACGTCGCGGATCGGCCAGATCAGGCGTCCGCGGAACCGGTCGTAGACGCGGCCACGGTCGTTGGTCGAGAGCAGGCCGGCGGTGACCAGTTCCTGTTCGGTGAAGCCTTGGGCCTTGAGCGCGGCGCCGAGGGCGTCGAATGACTTCGGGGCGAAGCCGACGCCGAAGCGCTCGGCCGCGGCCGGGTCGAAGCCACGACCGCCTAGGAATCGGCGGGCGGGGTCGGCTTCCGGCGTGTTCAGCTGGGCACGGAAGAACTCCTCGGCGGCCTTGTTGGCGGCCAGCAGCCGGGCGCGGTTGCCGTGATCGACAGCCTGCCCGCCCTCTTCGTAGTGCAGTTCGTAGCCGATCTTGGCGGCGAGTCGCTCGACTGCCTCCCGGAAGCTGACGTGGTCGATCTTCTGCAGGAAGGTGTAGACGTTTCCGCCTTCGCCGCAGCCGAAGCAGTGGTAGAAGCCGACCTGTGGCCGCACGTGGAAGCTGGGGCTGCGTTCCTCATGGAACGGGCAGAGGCCCTTCATCGACCCAACGCCGGCGCTTTTCAGGGTGACGTATTCGCCGATCACGTCGGCAATATTCGTGCGGGAGCGAACCTCGTCCACGTCGCTCGTCCGAATCAGTCCCGCCATACGCCAATCCTAGGAGTCGAACAAGGGCACGCCGGGTTATCCCCCACTCAGTACCCGGCGATGCCGCCGTGCAGGGTCACCGCGGACTGGTCGGTGAGGCTCGCGACCTGATCGACGATGACGCGGCGGCGCGCGGCATCCGATTCCGCGGTCTCGAAGTCGGCGGCGAAGCCGACGTCGAGCGCTCCGGGACCGGCCGACCAGAGGGCATCGGCGAGTTCGGTGAGCACTTCGCGCTGCTGGGCGTAGATCGGCTGGCGGCGGTCGCTCTCCATCACGAAGGCCGCGACGATGCCCTTGAGCACGGCGATCTCGGCTTCGATCTCCCGGGGGATCACCACGCTCGCCCCGAACCGGATGAGGCTCACCTGCGGGTGTGCCTCGCGGGTGGCGATGGTTGCGGCGCGCGCGAATCGGCCGATCAGCTTGCTGGTCAGGTTCTTCAGCCGGGCGAGCGATCCGCGACCGCCGTCCCAATCGCCCAGCCAGTTGGGCAGGGAGTCGAGCCGGTCGAACGCCTCAGTCAGTTCATCGTTGCTGAACTGGCCGCCGACCCAAGAGGACATGGTGCGCACGAGCGAGTCGTGATCGACGCGGGCGCTGAGCGCAGACACGTCGATGTAGCCGCTGACGACGGCGTCCTCGAAGTCGTGCACCGAGTAGGCGATGTCGTCGGAGAGGTCCATCACCTGTGCTTCGATGCAGCGTTGCCGGTCGGGCGCGCCGGCGCGCAGCCACTCGAAAACGGGCGTGTCGTCTTCGTAGAAGCCGAACTTGCGGCGGCCACTCGGGTCGGGGATGCCGTGCTGCTCCGGCCACGGGTACTTGCAGCTGGCGTCGAGGCTCGCCCGGGTGAGGTTGAGCCCGTAGCTGCGTCCGTCGTCGCCGATCACCTTGGGTTCGAGTCGAGTGAGCAGTCGCAGGGTCTGCGCATTGCCCTCGAAGCCGCCGATGTCGAGAGCCCATTCGTTCAGGGCACGTTCGCCGTTGTGCCCGAAGGGCGGGTGGCCGAGATCATGGGCCAGGCAGGCGGTGTCGACGACATCCGGATCCAGGCCGAGGCTTTCAGCGAGTTCTCGGCCGACCTGGGCGACTTCGAGCGAGTGGGTGAGCCGGTTACGGGCGAAGTCGACGCCGGCCGCCGGGCTGAGCACCTGGGTCTTCGCCGCCAGCCGGCGCAGCGCGCTGGAGTGCAGCAGCCGGGCGCGATCGCGGGCGAAGTCGCTGCGGCGTGAGTAGTGCTCCTCAGGCAGCCACCGTTCGGTGTCGGCGTCGCTGTACCTATCCCCCACTCGTGTTCAGCTCCGCCTCGGTGAGCTCGGCCCGGTGGGTTTCCTGCAGTTCGCGGCTGTCCAGCCAGCGGTCGGGCAGGGCGGGACTCTTCGGGGTTCCGGCACGACCGCGTTGGCCTTCGGCCGCTTCGCCGGGGTACGGCTGCGACCAGTCGAGCGTGCCGAGCAGCTCGTCGAGCTGGGCCAGGCTCTCGACGGTGGCGAGCCGCGCGCGCAGGTCTCCCCCGACGGAGTATCCCTTGAAGTACCAGGCCACGTGCTTGCGGATGTCGCGGCATCCGCGCATCTCGTCCTCGAAGAATTCGACCAGCAGTTCGGCGTGCCGCTTGAACGCCTGCGCAACCTCGCCGAGGGACGGCTCGGCCTTGCGGTCCTCGCCCTGGAAGGCGGCGGCCAGGTCTCCGAACAGCCAGGGCCGGCCGAGGCATCCGCGGCCGACGACGACGCCGTCGGCTCCGGTCTCGCTGACCATGCGCAGGGCGTCGTCGGCGCTCCAGATGTCGCCGTTGCCGAGAATCGGCGTGCCGGTGATGGTCTCCTTGAGCTTCGTGATCGCGGACCAGTCGGCGGTGCCTGAGTAGAACTCGGCCGCCGTGCGGGCGTGCAGCGCGATCGCGGACACCCCGGCGCCCTCGGCAGCCTTGGCCGCTTCGAGGTAGGTCAAGTGGTCGGCGTCGATGCCCTTGCGCATCTTGATGGTCAGCGGGATGTCACCGGCAGCCTTCACCGCACCCTCGACGATGTCGCGGAACAGGCCGAGTTTCCAGGGAAGTGCTGCTCCGCCGCCCTTGCGGGTGACTTTCGGCACGGGGCATCCGAAATTCAGATCGATGTGGTCGGCCCGGTCCTCGGAGACGAGCATGGTGACCGCCTCGGACACCGTCTTCGGGTCGACGCCGTACAGCTGGATGCTCCGCAGGGTCTCGGACTCGTGGTGCTTGATCAGCCGCATCGACTCGGGAGTGCGCTCAACCAGGGCGCGGCTGGTGATCATCTCGCTGACGTACAGGCCGGCGCCGTATTCGCGGCACAGTCGGCGGAAAGCGGTGTTGGTGATGCCTGCCATCGGCGCGAGCACGACGGGCACATCGAGCGCGATGCGTCCGATGTCGAGGGCGGCGGCGGGTGCGGTGATGGTGGACATTGCTTTTGATTCTCCCAGATGCCGATGACAGTGGAATCAACCAGGCCTGTGCGGTGTTGAATGCACTCGTATGGAAAGGATGGACGGATGACTGGACGCGAACGAGTTGAAGCGGATGCCGCAGCGCGGGGCCTGCCGATTGAGATAGTCGAACGCCCGAAAGTACGCTCGCTCGAGGAAGCTGCCGCTGCGCTCGGCATCGAGCCGGCCGACATCGTGAAGACGCTGGTAGTGAAGCGCAGCGACGGCAGTTATCTGTTCGCGTTGGTTCCTGGCGACAAGCAGATCGCCTGGGCGAAACTGCGTGGCGTGGTCGGTGTGAACAAGCTCAAGCTGCCCGAGGCGGACGCGGCGTTCAAGGCAACCGGCTATGAGCGCGGCACGATCACTCCGTTCGGTTCGACCACCACCTGGCCGGTCTACGCGGACTCGTCGATCGTCGGTCGTCGCGTCTCGATGGGCGCCGGTGATCACGGACACAGCCTGTTCGTCGACGCGGATGCCCTGATCGCGGCCTTCGACGCGGTCGTCGCCGACATCGCGGACTAGCTCCACGTGGAGCGTCGCTAAATGAGGATGCGGGGCGGCACGCCGCACAAACCAGCCAGTTTGCGCGGCGTCGCGCCGCAAGTCCTCAGTTACGAACGAGGGACCCGCACGTCTTAGTTACCCGTGCGGCTTGTGACCCGTGCGTCTTCAGCCGCGCTGGCGTTGGGCTTCGACCGGCTCCGCCGGGGTCGGGATCAGGCAGGAGTCGCCCTCGCAGGCGATGGCGTTCGGGTCACCGAGCGGGATCAGGCCACTCATGCTGCGGCTTCCTTCTCCGCCTTCACCTGGGAGAGCACCTGAGCGAAGGTCGCGGCATCCTGCGCACCCGAGACGCCGTACTTGCCTTCGATCACGAAGAACGGGACACCGTTGATGCCGTACTCGCGCGCCTGCGCGATGTCGGACTGAACATCAGCGAGGAACCGTCCGTCGGCCAGCGCCTCGAGCGCTGCCGCCCGGTCGAGGCCGATCTCGGCGGCGAGGTCGGCGAGATCCTCGTCGCGTCCGACGTGCTTGCCCTCCTCGAAGTACGCCTTGAGCAGGCGTTCCTTCATCTCGATCTGGCGGCCCTGGCTCTTCGCGAAGTGCAGCAGCTGGTGCGCCTTGATGGTGTTGGTGTGCTGCAGGGCGTCGTAGTCGTAGTTCAGGCCGACGGTCGAGGCGATGCCGGTGACGCGCTCAAGCATCTCCTTCACCTGGCCGACCGGAATCCCCTTGTGCTGGCTGAGGAAGTCGGTCTCGCTGCCGTCGAAGTCAACGGGAGTATCCGGGGCGAGTTCGAACGAGTGGTACTCGATCTCCACTTCCCCCTCGAACTCGGCGGCACCCGCTTCGAACTTGCGCTTGCCGATGTAGCACCACGGGCACGCGATGTCCGACCAGATGTCAACCTTGATGGGAGTAGTCATACTTATCGAAACGCCGGGCATGCCCGACCTATTCCCGCGCGGTGACTGTGCCGGCTCGGTACGTCCGTGCCCGCTCGAGCGGGCACGGACGTACCAAACAGGCACGAACGCTCGGGCGCCAGCCGCAGCCGGCGCCGACTCCTACGAGCCGAGCAGCTGTCCGGCGAGGTAGCCCTGCAGCCGGTCGAGCGAAACACGCTCCTGCTGCATGGTGTCCCGCTCGCGCACGGTCACGGCCTTGTCGTCGAGCGTGTCGAAGTCAACCGTGATCGCGAACGGGGTGCCGATCTCATCCTGTCGGCGGTAGCGGCGACCGATGGCGCCGGCGTCGTCGAAGTCGATGTTCCAGTACTTGCGCAGGTCCGCGGCCAGCTCGCGCGCGACCGGCGAGAGCTGCTCGTTGCGGCTGAGCGGCAGCACGGCCGCCTTCACCGGGGCGAGCCGGCGGTCCAGCCGCAGCACGGTGCGCTTGTCGACGCCGCCCTTGGTGTTCGGAGCCTCGTCTTCGGCGTAGGCGTCGACCAGGAACGCCATCAGCGACCGGGTGAGTCCGGCGGCCGGCTCGATCACGTACGGCGTCCAGCGCTCGTTCTTGGTCTGGTCGAAGTAGGACAGGTCGGCACCGGATGCCGCGGAGTGCGTCGACAGGTCGAAGTCGGTGCGGTTGGCGACACCCTCGAGCTCGCCGAACTCGCCGCCCTGGAAGCCGAAGCGGTACTCGATGTCGACCGTGCGCTTCGAGTAGTGCGACAGCTTCTCCTTCGGGTGTTCGAAGAGGCGCAGGTTCTCGGGGTTGATGCCCAGGTCGGTGTACCAGGCCATCCGCTGGTCGATCCAGTACTGGTGCCATTGTTCGTCGGTGCCCGGCTCGACGAAGAACTCCATCTCCATCTGCTCGAACTCGCGCGTGCGGAAGATGAAGTTGCCCGGGGTGATCTCGTTGCGGAAGCTCTTGCCGATCTGGCCGATGCCGAACGGCGGCTTCATGCGCGCGGCGGAGAGCACGTTGGCGAAGTTCACGAAGATGCCCTGCGCAGTCTCGGGGCGCAGGTAGTGCAGGCCCGCCTCGTCGTCGACCGGGCCGAGGAACGTCTTCAGCAGCCCGGAGAACTCCTTCGGCTCCGTCCACTGCCCACGGGTGCCGCAGTTGACGCAGACGATGTCGCCGAGGCCGTTCTCGGGCGCGCGTCCCTTCTTCTCCTCGAACTCCTCGAGCAGGTGGTCGGCGCGGTAGCGCTTGTGGCAGTTGAGGCATTCTACGAGCGGGTCGGAGAACACGTCGACATGGCCGGATGCCTCCCACACGCGCTTCGGCAGGATGACCGACGAGTCCAGACCGACGACATCGTCGCGGCTGGTGACCATGTGCCGCCACCACTGCCGCTTGATGTTCTCCTTGAGCTCGACACCCAGCGGGCCGTAATCCCAGGCCGAACGTGATCCGCCGTAGATCTCACCAGCCTGGAATACGAAGCCCCGGCGCTTGGCCAGGGAGATGACGGAATCAAGACGGGAGGCAACAGCCACAGGGGAACTCCAGGGGTCAGCCGAGCTGGATGCCCGGTCGAAAGACGATTGAACCCCCGAGTCTATCGTCGCGGCCGGCGCGGGAGGGCCGCGACGACGGCCTCGACGTCACTCTCGTCGTTCCACAGGTGGAACGATGCCCGCAGCCGTCCGGCGCGCCCGGAAACCCGGATCCCGGCGTCGATCAGCGCCTTGAGATCGGCTCCGTCGGCATCTGGCCAGGTCACGATGGCCTGATGCTGCTGCGGGATGTCGAGCGCGTCACACAGGCGATCGCCGAGCCCTGCGGTGCGCGCCCAGACCTCCCCGATGTCCAGGCCCGCGAACAGCCGGATCGCCTGCTCCGCCCCGATCCACGCCTGCCAGGCCGGTGACACATCGAATCGGCGCACATCGCCGGCGAGATGCATGTCGGGTCCGTAGCAGGACTGCCAGACGTCATCGCCGGCGTACCAGCCGGCCTGGATGGGGGTGAGCTGCCGCTCGAAGCGCTCCGACAGGCTGAGGAAGGCCACGCCGCGCGGTGAGCACAGCCACTTGTACGCGTGGCAGACGGTGGCGTCGAACTGTGCCGCGTCCACCGGGTGCACCCCGGCCGCCTGGGTCGTGTCACAGAACGTGAAGGCGCTGTGACTGGCGGCCGCCTCGAGGATGGCCGGGACATCCGCCACCCGACCGGTCGCCGACTGCACCAGCGAGAACGACACCAGCCAGGTGTCGTCGGTGATCGAATCCGCCAACGCGTCCAGCGGCACCGAACGGGTGCGGAATCCGCGATCGTTCTCGAACGGGAACACGATCGACGAGAAGTCGCCGTCGACGCAGAGCACCTCGGCGCCGTCGGGCACGGCCGCGGCGAACAGGCTGACCATGACCGAGGTCTGCGATCCGATCGCCACCCGGTCCGGGGTGATGCCGACCAGCCGGGCGTAGTCCGCGCGGGTGCGCGCGATGACGTCGTCGTAGCCCTGTGGGTCGCGATTGGCGTGGGCCCAGGAGTCCAGGTCAGCAGTCAGCGCGGCGACCGCCTGCTTCGGTGGCAACCCCATCGACGCAACGGCCAGGTAGCCGCGGGGATCGGTGAAGCTGTCGATCGCTGCCTGCAGGGCGGGAGAAACGGTCTGGCGAGTGGTCGGTACCGTCGTCATGACTCCATGATGGCCCCGACCCGTTGGCCACGGCGTGCACGTTTCCTGCGCGTGACACCCTTAGGCACACGTTCGTTGCGCCAGCCGAGGTGCCGGGGTCAGTTGCCTTCGAGTGACGCGGCGATCCGTTTGAGGGAGTCGAGCACCGCCAGGGCATCGGCCAGCGATTCAGCCGGCGCCTCAGACAGTCGGTCGACCCAGTAGGCGTTGATCCGCGCGACACTGTCGACCGCGCGCGCGGTCGGCGCCAGGGTGATCGAGCGGGCGTCGCCCGGCACCTGCTCTCGAACGACGAGCCCGCCCGTTTCGAGAGTGCGCAGGGCGGTGCTGATGTTGCTCCGCTGCAAACCGGTCTTCTCCGCAAGCTGTGACGGCGTCACGTGCGGGGTGCGGTGGATCTCGCGGATCACCATCACTTCGGTGCCGGTGAGCGGCACCACGTCACGCAGCCTGGGGTCCCGGAGGTCGAGCTTGTGCGCAAGGTCGACAATGACATCGGCCAGCGCAGCCAGCTGTTCAGACAGTGGCGACGGGTCGGTTGGCATTCGTGCATCCTATCCGGTGCTTATACTTATGCGCTCATAACTGTTCGTGATCTGCGGAAGAAGCCTGCCTGTGACCACTTTGTCCACCCCTCCCGATACCGACGCTCCGCCCTCCGGGCGCAAGGGCAATCCGGCGCTGACCCTGATCGCGGTGTGCTTCGGCCTGTTCATGGTCGGGCTCGACTCCACCGTCGTGCACATCGCCAACCCCGCGATCCAGGCAGACCTCGGTGCCACCTTCGGTGAGCTGCAGTGGATCATCAACGCGTACCTGCTCGCCCTAGCCGTCTGCCTGATTCCTGCGGGCAAGCTCGGCGATCGCTACGGCCGCAAGAAGATGTACATCCTCGGTGTCGTGCTGTTCGGCATCACCAGCGTCGCGATCGGCCTCGTCGGAACCGTCGAAGGAGTGCTTGTCTTCCGCGCCCTCCAGGGTGTGAGCGCAGCATTGCTGATGCCGCAGACCATCGCTCTGCTTCGCGCGACCTTCCCGCGTGAGAAGTTCGGCATGGCTGTAGGCATCTGGGGTGGCGTCTCCTCGGTGTCCATCGCCGGCGGCCCGCTCGTCAGCGGCCTGCTGGTGCAGAGCCTGGGCTGGGAGTGGGTCTTCTACATCAACGTGCCCATCGCCATCGCGGGCGTCGTCATGGCCGCGCTGGTCATCCGTGAGACGGCCGTCGAGAAGGGCGGACGCATCGACATCCTCGGCATCATCCTGCTTGCCGGGGCGCTCTTCGCCGTCGTCTTCGCCGTGGTCCAGGCGCAGAGCTGGGGCTGGGGCAGCATCGCGACCATCGGCGTCTTCGCCGCTGCACTCGTGCTGTTCGCCCTGTTCGTGCTCGTCGAAGCCCGTGTCGCGAGCCCGCTCATTCCGCTGAGCCTGTTCAAGACCGCAGGTGTCAGCGTCGGTGGCCTCGTCTTCGTTGCCAACTTCTTCGCGATCCTCGGCGTCACCTTCCTGCTGACGCTGTTCCTGATGAACTCGCTCGGCAACGGCACCGCCACAGCCGGTCTGATGATGCTGCCGATGAGCGCGTTCGCGATCCCGTCCGCGCCCATCGGCGCGCTGCTCACGTCGAAGATCGGCCCTCGCAAGGTCGCCACCATGGGCCTCGGCCTGATGGCAGGAGGCCTCGCCTTGCTGACGCTGGTCGATCTGACCACCCCGTACTGGATGATGGCCATCCCATTCGTGATCATCGCGTTCGGTTCCGGCTTTGCCATCCCGTCGGGCGCAGACCTCATCGTCGGCGGCGCCCCGGTGCACCTCGCCGGCGTGGCCAGCGGCCTCCAGACCACCTGCATCCAGGTGGGCGGCGCCATCGGCACCGCCGTTCTGTCCGCAATCGTCGCCGCCCAGGTGATCCCCGCTGTCGGCGCGACCACGCTTCCCGCCGAGGCGGTCGAAGCGGCATCCGCCGGAGTGGTCTTCGATGGATTCCCGGACGTCAACGGTGCCTTCATTGACGGCATGCACATCGGCTTATGGGTCGCCGCGGCCATCTGCGCGGTCATCGCCGCCCTGGTCATGGTCGCGGTGCGCGAGCCGAAGCACCACGATCTGGAGACGGTTCTCGAGGAGACCGTTGAAGGAGAGGCCGGCCACCTCTGATTCGCAAGGGTGGGGCTGCGAGCAGGCCCCACCCTTGTTCTCGTGGCGGGGTCAGATGCTCCGGATATCGCGCTACGCGACCGGCGCGTCGGTTGCGCCGCCGAAACGGCGATTGCGCTGCGCATAGGTCGAGATCGCCTGCCAGAGCTCGACGCGGCTGAAGTCCGGCCACAGGGTGTCGAGGAACACCATCTCGGCGTAGGCGCTCTGCCAGAGCAGGAAGTTGCTGGTGCGCTGCTCCCCCGAACTGCGCACGAACAGGTCGACGTCGGGCATCTCGGGCGTGTACAGGTGCTTCGCGATGGTCTTCTCACTGATTCCGGATGGCGACAGCCTGCCAGCCTTGACCTCGGCGGCGATCCCGCGGACGGCATCCGCGAGTTCCACCCGACCGCCGTAGTTCACGCACATGGTGAGCGTCATGGTGGAGTTCTGCGCCGTCATCCGCTCGGCGAACTGCAGTTCCTTGATCACCGAGGACCACAACCGGGGCTTGCGGCCCGCCCAGCGTATGCGCACGCCCCACGCGTTCAGTTGGTCACGGCGGCGGTGCAGCACCTCGCGGTTGAAGCCCATCAGAAAGCGCACCTCGTCGGGTGAGCGTCGCCAGTTCTCGGTGGAGAACGCGTACACGCTGAGGTGCTTCACCCCGGCCTGGATGGCACCGGCGACCACGTCGAGCAGCGCGGCCTCGCCGGCACGGTGGCCCTCGACCCTGGTCAGCCCGCGCTGGTTGGCCCAACGGCCGTTTCCATCCATGACCACTGCCACATGCCCTGGCACGGCGCCCTTCGGGAACGCGGGCGGGTAGAGCCCGGTCCAATCCAGCGGAACGTAGTCGGCGGCATCCTTGTGGGTCTTCTTCATGGGGTCCTAGCGGGAGGCTGGCCGCGGTCCACGTGCTCAAGCGAGCGCAGGGTCCGTTCGAGGTGGAACTGGGCGTAGGCAGCGACGATACCGCTCGCCTGCGCGCGAGTACGCTCGCCAGCGGTTTCGGCGGTGGACCATTCCCCGGCAAGCAGCGCGCCGAGCAGTCCGATGGTGTCGCTGTCCAGGCGCGGCGTTCCCGGCGGGGCGACCTCATCGGCGACCACACCGCCGAGTTGGACGACGAAGGCACTGTGTGGTCCGGGCGCCCCGGTGACCGCGCAGTCAACGAAGCTCGGCGCCCAGCCGGCCACGGCCAAGGCGCGCAGCAGGTAGGAGTCAAGAGTCAGTCCGGGCATGTGCTCCTTGCGCGCGAGCGACCGGAGGGCTCCGACCAGCAGCACGTACTGCTGCAGGCTGCCGAGGTCGTCGGTGAGCTTGTCGGCGGCTTCGACCATGGCGTTCGCGGCCGTGTAGCTGGCGTAGTCCGAGGCGATCGTCGCGCCATACGAAGCAAGCGTCTCGGCTTGCGTGATGGTGTCGAGTGAGCGGCCCTCGTAAAGCTGCACATCGACGAGCATGAACGGTTCGAGCCGGGCGCCGAACTTCGAAGCGGTGCGGCGCACGCCCTTCGCGACGGCGCGGATCTTGCCGTGCTGACGGCTCAGCATGGTCACGATCCGGTCGGCCTCACCCAGCTTGTGGGTACGCAGCACGACGGCTTCATCACGATAGAGCGGCACACTCGATTATCTCGCGTGTCACGGCGCTGCTGCGCATGTCACGCTATACGCATGGAGTGCTTGGGACCGTGTGCGGCCGGTGAGGCGTGAACGAGGCTGTCTTCACCATCCCCCTGTGGGCGGACCTGCTCGCGGTAGGCGTCGGCGCGCTGATGGGCGCCATGTACGCTGCCGGGTTCTCCGATCGCCGGATCGACTTGTTGGGCGTTGCGATCATCGGCGTCGCCACCGGCTTCGGCGGTGGACTGCTGCGCGACCTGCTGCTGAACGTGCCACTCGCACCGTTGCAGAGCAACTGGTACCTGCCGGTCGCGACCGCCGCCGCCCTGACGGGCATGCTGCTCGAGCGGGTGTTCCACCGCCTGCGGCCCGTGCTCACCGCGCTTGACGCGCTCACGATCGGACTGTTCTGCGCCATCGGCACCACCAAGGCGCTGTCGCTCGGACTGCCGGAGATCCCGGCGATCTTCGTCGGAGTGCTCGCCGCGGTCGGCGGCGGCATCCTGCGCGACATGCTGCTTGCGATGCCCATCGCGATCATGCAGGTGGGCTCGCTCTACGCCGTCGCCGCGTTCGGCGGCGCCACGTTGATCGTTCTCCTGGAGAGCCTCGGCGTCGGGCCGATTGTGGCGTCGGTGCTCGGGGTTGTGCTCGCGTTCGGCCTGCGGGTGCTGGCCGTGCTGTTCAACTGGAGCCTGCCCGAGCAGCGACGACTCACGCAGCTCCCCCGGATGCCGCGGATCACCCGGCGCGCGCATCGGCCACCGCATTCATAGCCGCTAGCGAATCGGCACCGCGCCGCTGGAGTTTCAGCAGCGCGGGGCCGAATCAGTGCCGCCACGTAGCGCGCGGCAGCCGGGGGTCAGACCGCGGTCAGTTCCCGGTCCCCGGCCGCGGCACGCACGGCACGGTTCACGGCGGAGACGATCGCCTTCAGCGACGCGGTGGAGATGTCGGCGTCGATGCCCACGCCCCACAGCCGCAGCCCGTTCACCTCGAGGTCGACGTACGAGGCCGCCAGGGCGTCACCGCCGGCGCTGAGTGCGTGCTCGACGTAGTCGAACAGCCGGATCTCGAGCCCCTGCTCCTGCATGATGTTCAGGAAGGCTGCGACCGGACCGTTGCCGGTGGCGGATGCCTCGATCCGGTCTTCGCCGACCCGCAACTGGATGTCCAGCTGCACGTCGCCGGACAGGTCGCTTGCCGTGCGGGTGCGGAACAGCTCGAACTTGCCCCACTTGTCTTCGGGGTGGTGCTCCGGAGCCGGCAGGTACTCGTCGCTGAAGATCTCCCAAATCTGTTCGCTGGTGACCTCGCCGCCCTCGGCATCCGTCTTCGCCTGCACGACGCTCGAGAACTCGATCTGCAGCCGGCGCGGCAGATCCAGCGAGTGGTCGGTCTTCAGCAGGTAGGCGACGCCGCCCTTGCCGGACTGCGAGTTCACCCGGATCACGGCCTCATAGCTGCGGCCGACGTCCTTCGGGTCGATCGGCAGGTACGGCACCGCCCAGATCAGGTCGTCCACCGAGACGCCCTTCGCCTCAGCTTCGGCGGCCATCGCCTCGAAGCCCTTCTTGATGGCGTCCTGGTGCGAACCGCTGAACGCGGTGTAGACCAGGTCGCCTGCCCAAGGGCTGCGCTCGGGCACGGGCAGCTGCGTGCAGTACTCGGCGGTGCGGCGGATCTCGTCCAGGTCGGAGAAATCGATCTCGGGGTCGACGCCCTGCGTGAACAGGTTCAGGCCGAGTGCGACCAGGTCGACGTTGCCGGTGCGCTCACCGTTGCCGAACAGGCAGCCCTCGATGCGGTCACCGCCGGCCAGGTAGCCGAGTTCGGCGGCCGCGACGCCGGTGCCGCGGTCGTTGTGCGGATGCAGCGACAGGATCACGTTCTCGCGGTGGTTCAGGTTCCGCGACATCCATTCGATGGAGTCGGCGTAGACGTTCGGAGACGCCATCTCGACCGTGGCGGGCAGGTTGATGATGACCTTGCGCTCCGGGGTCGGCTCGAACACCTCGATCACCGCGTTGCAGACCTCGAGGGCGTACTCCAGCTCGGTGCCGGTGTAGCTCTCGGGCGAGTACTCGTAGTACACGGTGGTGTCGGGAATGGTCTTCTCGAACTCACGGCACAGGCGCGCGCCGTGCAGGGCGATGTCGAGGATGCCCTGCTTGTCGCTCTTGAACACCACCTCGCGCTGCAGCACGCTGGTGGAGTTGTACAGGTGCACGATCGCCTGCTTGGCGCCCTTGATGGACTCGTAGGTGCGCTCGATCAGGTGGTCACGCGCCTGGGTGAGCACCTGGATGGTGACGTCGTCCGGGATCGCGTTCTCTTCGATCAGCGACCGGACGAAGTCGAAGTCGGTCTGGCTGGCCGATGGGAAGCCGACCTCGATCTCCTTGTAGCCCATCTTCACCAGCAGGTCGAACATGATCCGCTTGCGCTCGGGGCTCATCGGGTCGATCAGCGCCTGGTTGCCATCACGCAGGTCGACCGCGCACCAGCGCGGGGCCTTCTCGATGTGCTTGCTCGGCCAGGTGCGATCGGGCAGATCCACGGCGAACTGCTCGTGGTACGGACGGTACTTGTGCGTCGGCATCGGCGACGGCTTCTGGGTGTTCTTCATGGTCCTGGTGCTTCCTCTTCGTCTCTATTGTCAGCCAACGACAAACTCCGCGACGAGGGAGGCCTGGAAATTAGGACTCGTCGCGGCAGCTAAGAAGAAGCAGACCGAACAACACGAGACGAGAGTATCACCGTGGCGGGGTTGAGACGTTCCAGAAGCGGTGAACGTTGGGTGGTGAACCTCTCAGCTCGCTGGCACGCTGAGATCATGAAGACCCTCTCACCGGTCGGCATCCTGCTGGGTGGCGCCGTGCTGTTGTTGTCGGGGTGCGCCTCCTCCTCCGGCAGCGGTGTCGGTTCTGGCCCGGCCCCGGAACCCGGTCCTGCCACCGGGGAGGTCATCGCGCAGGCGACCGTGCTGCAGGTGGAACCGGATGCCGCGATGCTGTGTCTCGGTGCGGTCGCGGAGTCGTACCCGCCGCAGTGCTCCGGACCAGAGATCACGAACTGGGACTGGGCGGCGGTGGAGATGTCGGAGACCTCGCAAGCGGTGACCTGGGGCAGTTACGCGGTGCAGGGCACCTGGGATGGTGAGGCGTTCACCGTGACCGAACCACCGATCCCGCTTGCGCTGTATGACCCGATGGCCCAGGTCGACCCTCGGCAGGATCCGCAGAACGCGGGAGCGACATCCGAGGATCGCCTCATCGAGATCCAGGAAAAACTGTGGAACTCAGATGCGCTCGAGCTGCTGACTTCGGCCCCGGCGAACGGATACCTCTGGGTGCACGTGCCGTACGACGACGGCAGCATCCAGGACTACGTCGACGGACAGTACGGTGCGGATGTCGTCATCGTGCAGTCGGCGATGCGCCCGGTCGGCTGAAGCCCACCCGGTGATCGCTGACCCGGTGATCGAGCCCGCCGAGATCTCGACAGGCTCGATCACCGGGAGGCGCGTCAGGTCGTCGCCAGCGCCTCGATCGGGCTGATCCGCGTTGCCCGTCGTGACGGGGTGATCGAGGCGACCACCGTGAGCAGCGCGGTCGCCACCGCCAGACCGCCGAGCAGGGGCCAGGGCAGGCTCGGCGCGATCCAGCCGATGCCTTCGATCGAGCCGAAGATCGACTGCGCTCCTGCCCAGCCGTAGAAGCAGCCGAGCACGAGTCCGACGAGCAGTGCTGCGACGCTGAGCTGAGCGCTCTCGGCCAGAATCATCTGGCGGACCTGCTTGCCGGTGAAGCCCAGCGTGCGCAGCAGGCCGAGTTCCCGCCGGCGTTGCATGACGCTCTGCGACAGGTTGTTCACCATGCCGACCGCGGCGATCAGCGCACTGAATCCGATCAGCGCGGAGAACACTCCGACCGTGATCAGCACAGTCTGCTCGAGCGCGGCGTACAGCTCGGGCTCGAAGTCCTCCATCGTGACGATTACCTGCCAGTAAGTGGCTGCGGCGACACCGAACATGGTGACCAGGGTCACACCGATGACCAGCCCGATGGTCGTCCGGGACGAGCGCTCCGGGTGACGCAGAGCATTCTGGGCCGCGAGTCGGGCCGGGGCGCTGGAGCCGAGCAGGCCACCGGCGAGTCGCAGCGCGGGAGGCATCACCAGGTGGGCGCCGTGCACCAGTCCGGTGAACGAGAGGATGCCGCCGACGATGCCGGCCAGCACGCCAATGGAGCTGGTCTGGCCAATGCCTACACCGACGCCGAGGAGGCCGATCCCGACGACAAACAGGATGATCGCCACCGCGTTGCGCCGCGGACGACGGGCGGCCTCAGCGAAGCTGCGTTCGGTCGCGGCACCGGTGGCCTGGATCGGGGTGACCGTCAGCACTCGTCGGGAACCGACCAGGGAGGCGAGCCAGGTGGTGAGCACCACAGCAACGATCGGCAGCAGGATGATCGGCTGCGCGTAGTCGTGTGGGATTCGGGGCATCCGCTCGGCGACGATCGCGAGTTCCGCTCCCCCGATGACCAGCCCGGTGCCGATCACCGCACCGATGACCGCACCGGCCAGGCCGACGAAGAATCCTTCCCGGGCGACCTTCCGGCGCAGCGCCCACGCCGTCGCGCCGACCAGGCGGTAGAGCGCGATCACCCGGGTGCGACCGGCGACGATGGTGGCGAAGGTGTTCGCCGTGACGATCGCGCCCACGTAGATCGCGATCGTGAAGAACACCATCGCGACCACGCCGAACATGGCCGCGATGCTGCCGCTTTCGCTTGCGACATCGTCCTGGGCGATGGCGCTGGCGAGCAGGCCGGTGGCCTGCAGCAGCGCAACCCCGAACGCGCTGGACAGCACGGCGACGAGGATGCTCGAGCCGTGCTCCTTGATCGGGCTGCTGGGTGCGGCACTCACGCGACGTTCTCCATGTTCAGCATCAGCGAGCTGATCTCCTCCGCGCTGGACCGAGGACGGTCGGCGACGACGCGGCCGTCGGCGAGCACGAGGATGCGGTCGGCGTAGCTCGCGGCGATCGGGTCGTGCGTGACCATGGCGATGCTCTGGCCGTACTGGGTGCAGGCGGCGGCGAGCAGCGCGAGCACTTCCCGGCCGGTGCGCGAATCGAGGTTGCCGGTCGGTTCGTCGGCGAACAGCAGGTCGGGGCGGCCGGCGAGGGCTCGGGCGATGGCCACGCGTTGCTGCTGGCCGCCGGACAGTTCGTGCGGGCGGTGTCGCATCCGTTCGCTGAGGCCGAGGGACTGGACGAGCTCATCGATCCAGACGCGTTCGGACACCGAGGGCTTGCGGCCGTCGAGTTCGAACGGAAGCGTGATGTTGCCGGCGACATCCAGCGTCGGTACCAGGTTGAAGGCCTGGAAGACGAAACCGATCCGGCGGCGGCGCAGCAAGGTGAGCTGGCTGTCGCCGAGGCGGGTGATGTCGGTGTCGCCGAGGAACACCTGCCCGCTGGTGGCGGTGTCGAGGCCGGCCATGATGTGCATGAGCGTCGACTTGCCCGAGCCGCTCGGTCCCATGATCGCGGTGAACTCGCCGCGGCGGATGCCGAGGCTGACGTCGCGCAGGGCGTCGACACGGCCCGTGCCTTCGCCGTAGGTCTTGGTGAGGTTGGTGACCCGGGCGGCCAGCCCGAGGTCGGAAGTGGTGATCTGCATGGTTTCCACGCTACGCATGCAGAGTTTTTCTCGCGTCCGGCGGGAGGATGAACCGGCATACCTCCGGAGGATGATCCGTAGTCAACCTTCGGGCTGCGACTGCTTAGTCGACCAACCCGTGTTCGAAGGCGAAGACGACCAACTGCACGCGGTCACGCAGGCCGAGTTTGCCGAGCACCCGGCTGATGTGGGTCTTCACGGTGGCCTCGCTGAGGAATTCGCTGGCCGCGATCTCACTGTTGCTCAGGCCGCGCGCGGCCAGGCCGAAGATGTCGCGCTCCCTTACGGTGAGCGATGCAAACGCGTCCGGCACCGTCTGCGTCTGAGTCCGGCTGCTGAAGTGTTCAAAGAGCTCGCGGGTAGCCGATGCGGCGATCACCGCGCTGCCGGCATGCACGGTGCGAATCGCGGCCAGCAGGAACTCGGGGTCGGCGTCCTTCAGCACGAAGCCGCTCGCGCCGCCGCGGATGGCCCGGGTTGCGGCCTCATCGAGGTCGAAGGTCGTCAGCACGATCACTCGCGGCGGGTTCTGACCGCGCTGCTCGGCGTCGGTGATGATCGCGCGGGTGGCGTCGATGCCGTCCATCACGGGCATCCGGATGTCCATCAGGATGACATCCGGGTTCACCTGCGCCGCCAGCGCGATGGCTTCCCAGCCGTTGCCGGCTTCGCCGACGAACTCGAAGTCGGGTTGGGAGGAGACGAGCATCCGGATGCCGGTGCGGAACAGTGGCTGGTCGTCAACCAGGGCGACGCGGATGCTCACACCGTCACCTGGGCCGCCGAAAACGGGATCTCGGCGTGCACGGTGAAGTCGTGATCAGTGGCACTGGAACTGAACTTTCCGCCGACCAGAACCGCTCGCTCGCGCATGCCGGCCAGACCGTGGCCGAGCTTGCCCGGGTCGCCGTGCCCACCGACTCGTTTCGCGTTGTGCACCATGACTTCCAGCGTATCGACCCGCCAGGTGAGGCTGAGCGCGACCGGCCTCGTCGCGTCGCCGTGCCGGAGTGCGTTGGTGAGCGCCTCCTGCACAATTCGGTAGACGGCCAGCTGGTGGGCGGTGCTGAGCGGTGCCGGATCGCCGTGCTCGGCGAAGGCGACGGTGAGGCCGGCGGCGCGGAGCTGTTCGAGCAGCCGCTCCAGATCGGCGAGCCCTGGCTGCGGAGCCTCGCCCTGGCTGTGCCGCAGCTGGCCGAGCAGCACGCGCACGTCGGCGAGAGCCTCGCGGGCGGTGGACGAGATCGCATTCAGGGCGATGTCAACGGATTCCGGGTCGACCTGCCGGGCATACCGGGCACCGTCGGCCTGGGCGATGACCACCGCGAGCGAGTGCGCGACGACATCGTGCATGTCTCTGGCGATCCGGTTGCGCTCCTGCTCGATCACCACGGTCTCTTCTGCGGCGCGCTGCGCTTGAGTCACCTCACGGTTGTGCAAGATCGCCTGGGTGACCAGTCCGATCAGCCACGGTGTTGCCAGCAGCACGACCATGCCGACGAACAGCAACCCGAACTGCAGCAGGGCGCCGGGCAGGTCGGTCCAGCCGAACAGGGTCGTCGACACCCCCTCGCCGGAACCATGGATAACCAGGTACGCGGCGGCGACGAGCGCCCCCGCGCCGACCGAGATCAGACCGGCGGAGCGAACCCGCTTCGTCCCGTACGCGGAGGTGGTGTAGAGCACGCCGAGCACGGCAACGTTGTGCAGCCCCGGATAAATGTCGGAGAAGACCTGGAACAGGGAGGCGATCCAGGCGATCCAGAGCGCAAGCCCCGGACTCCACCGGCGCATGCCCAGCGCCGCCGCATAGAGAACGGCGACGGCGATCTGGGATCCCAGGGTGCCGGTGACCATGAAGCTGAAGGACAGCAACAGGTAGAGCACGGCGAGCACGCCGTCGACGACGTACTTGTAGGGCTGCAGGCTGCGGAACACCCCTCCACGGTAGACGGGGAAGGACGCGGCATCCTCACCAATGAGGGGAAATCATTCTGGAGAGGTATGCGCGGCGAGGTCTCGGCAGGCTCGACCAGCGGGACCGGCGCTCCTCAATCACCGGAAGGGTGGCACCTAGAAGCCGAGGCGACCCAGCTGCTTCGGGTCGCGCTGCCAGTCTTTGGCGACCTTCACCCGGATCGACAGGAACACCTGCTTGCCGACGAGCGGCTCGATCTGCGCCCGGGCGCGGGCGCCGACATCCTGCAGGCGGGAGCCGCCCTTGCCGATGATGATGCCCTTCTGGCTGTCGCGTTCGACGAACAGGTTGGCGTAGATCTCCAGCAACTCCTTGTCCTCGCGTTCGACCATGTCGTCGATCGTGACGGCCAGCGAGTGCGGCAGTTCGTCGCTGACGCCTTCGAGCACGGCTTCCCGCACCAGCTCGGCGATCCTGGACTCCAGGTCCTCATCGGTCACCGCGTCGTCCGGGTACAGCTGCGGCGATTCGGGCAGCAGCGCGATGAGTTCCTGGACGAGGATGTCGAGCTGGATGCCTTCCGGGGCGGAGACCGGAATGATGGCCTCCCAGTCGCGCAGCTCGCTCACCGCGAGCAGCTGCTCGGCCACGGCCGTCTTGCCTGCGGCATCCACCTTGGTGACGATGGCGACCTTCTTCGCCTGCGGATACTGGTCGAGTTGTTCGTTGATGAACCGGTCGCCCGGACCGATCTTCTCGTCGGCGGGGACGCAGAAGCCGATCACGTCGACATCGCCGAGCGTGGTCTGCACGAGCGAGTTCAGCCGCTCACCGAGCAGGGTCCGCGGACGGTGCACGCCAGGGGTGTCCACGACGATCAGCTGGCCGGTCGGCCGGTGCACGACGCCGCGGATGGCACGCCGGGTGGTTTGTGGCTTGGAGCTGGTGATCGCGACCTTCTGGCCGACCAGCGCATTGGTCAGGGTGGATTTGCCGACGTTGGGGCGGCCGACGAACGTGACGAAACCGGCACGGAAGACGGCGGCCGACGAATCGGTGGGCGATGAATCGGTCATTGGGTCTCTCCCGGTTGTTCGTCGAATGCCGTCTGGGCATCGATCAGGGCCTGGTCGCGGCGGACGAGCACGGTGGTCAGCCGCTTGCGGCGACCCTCGGTGCGTTCGGCGGTCAGGATCAGTCCACTAGTAGTGACTTGGGCGCCCGCCTCGGGCAGTCGTCCGAGTTCCTTGGTCAGCAAGCCACCGACCGAGTCCACATCGTCGTCATCGAGGTCGAGGCCGAACAGGTCGCCGAGGTCGTCCACCGGCAGCCGGGCGCTGACCCGGTAATGCCCGGCGGAGATCTCCTCCACTTCGGCAACGTTCCGGTCGTATTCGTCCGAGATGTCGCCGACCAGTTCTTCGATGAGGTCCTCGAGCGTGACCAGACCGGCGATCCCGCCGTGTTCGTCGACCACCATCGCCAGGTGGTTGCTCTCGAGCTGCATCTGCCGCAGGGTCTCGTCGGCCTTCTTCGATTCGGGGATGAACAGCGCCTTGCGGGCCATGTCGCTCGCGGTGAGCCGTTCGAAGTCGAGCGGCTGCTCGTAACTGAGCCGGGCGACATCCCGCAGGTAGAGCACTCCGAGGATCTCGTCGGCGTCGGACCCGGTGACCGGCATCCGTGAGATGCCCCTGCTGAGGAACAGCGCCATGGATTGCCCGACGGTCGCGTCGCGTTCGACGGTGACCATGTCGGTTCGCGGGATCATCACCTCGCGCACCACGGTGTCGCCCCACTCGAAGATCGAGTGGATCAGCTCGCGGTCGTCCTCTTCGAGCACGTCCAGTTCCGTTGCCTCGTCGACCATGCTGAGCAGTTGCTGCTCGTTCGCGAAGGTCGCCAGCTTGGGGCGGCCGGGTGTGACCTTGTTGCCGATGAAGACCAGGGCGCTGGCGAGCGGGCCGAGCAGGACGCGGATGCCGCGGATCAACCACGCGGTCAGCTGGATCAGCAGTTCGGGGTGTGCCCGGCCGACGCTGCGCGGGCTGGATCCGACGAGCACGAAGGATGCCCCGGTCATGATCAGTGCTGAGAAAAGCAGCGCCATCCACCACTCATCCAGCGAGTAGGCGAACGCGAGCGTGACGAGCACCGCGGCGGTGGTCTCGGAGACGACGCGCATGAAGTTCAACGCATTGACATGGGCCCCGACGTCCTCGGCGATCGCGAGGATCCACCGGCGGCTGCGGGTGCCTGCCAGCCCCAAGTCGACGAGCGCGTTGCGGCTGAGCACGCCGAGCGCAGCATCCGCAGCCGCCAGCAAACCGCCGAAGGCGACGAGAAGTATCGCCACGACGATGAAGACGGGAATCATCATTGAGTAACTAGCGCTGCCGTTCGCTCAGGTGGAAACCGACCAGGATGTCGCGCTGCAGGCCGAACATCTCCTTCTCCTCCTGCGGCTCGGCGTGGTCGAAGCCGAGCAGGTGCAGCAGGCCGTGCGTGGTCAGCAGCAGCAACTCGTCGAGCGTGGAGTGACCGGCTGCCTCGGCCTGGACGGAAGCAACCTGGGGGCAGAGCACGATGTCGCCGAGCAGGCCGGCCGGGGTGACGGCGTCCTCGGTGCCAGGACGCAGCTCATCCATCGGGAAGCTGAGCACGTCGGTCGGCCCGGGCTCATCCATCCACTGCACGTGCAGTTGCTCCATTGCGCCCTCGTCGACCAACACGATGGCGAGCTCCGCCTCGGCGTGCACATGCAGCTGTTCCAGCGCATAGGCGGCAAGGCGCTGCAGCGCGGCCTCATCGACCTCAATGGTCGACTCGTTGTTGATCTCGATGCTCATGGTTCCCCCTAGCGGCCGTAGCCGCGGTCGGTGCGTGTCTTTGCCTGGTGGTCGGCTGGTGCACGACCACGCCGGTCTGCCCGGTTGGCATCGGCGCGGGCCTGGCCTCGTTCGTAGGCCTCGGCTTGCTTGTGCGCGTCGTACTTGGTGTAGGCATCGACGATGCGCCCGACGAGCGTGTGCCGCACAACGTCCTCGCTGGTCAGCTGGGCGAAGTGGATGTCGTCGATGTCGCGCAGCACTCGGGTGACCAACTGCAGTCCGCTTGATCCGAGCGGCAGGTCGATCTGGGTCACATCCCCGGTGATCACCATCTTCGAACCGAAACCGAGTCGGGTGAGGAACATCTTCATCTGCTCTGGCGTGGTGTTCTGGGCCTCGTCGAGCACAACGAACGAGTCGTTGAGCGTGCGTCCGCGCATGTAGGCGAGCGGCGCGACCTCGACGGTGCCGGTCGCGAGCAGCTTCGGGACCAGCTCGGGATCCATCATCTCGTTGAGCGCGTCATACAGCGGTCGCAGGTACGGGTCGATCTTGTCGGTCAGCGTTCCGGGCAGGAACCCGAGCCGCTCGCCAGCCTCCACCGCGGGGCGGGTGAGGATGATCCGGTTCACTTCCTTGCGCTGAAGGGCCTGCACCGCCTTCGCCATCGCCAGATAGGTCTTGCCGGTACCGGCGGGGCCGATCCCGAACACGATGGTGTTCGTGTCGATCGCGTCGACGTAGTTCTTCTGGCCGAGAGTCTTCGGCCGGATGCTCTTGCCCCGGCTGGTGAGGATCGCTTGACTGAGCAGATCGGCCGGACTGCCCTCTCCTCGTTCCAGAATCCGAGCCGAACTCGTCACGTCCGCCTGCTCCAGGTCTGCGCCGTCTCGCACCATGTGAACCAGTTCCTCGACCAGTCGCCTGGCCGCTTGTACCTGCCCGGCGTCGCCGGACAGGGAGATCTCATTGCCGCGCACAAGCATCTCGACCAGCGGATACTCCCGCTCAATCGTTGCCAACAGGCGGTCCTGCGGCCCGAGTAGGCGCACCATGGCGACGCCGTCGATGTGGATCTCGGCTCGACCGGTCTCCCCGGTCGTAGGTCCCTGATCGCTACTTGGCAAGTGTGCCTTCCGTAAGAGCGCCGGACAGGACGTGCGCATGGACGTGGAACACCGACTGACCCGAACTGGATCCGGTGTTGAAGACGAGCCGGAACTCCCCATTGGAGTGTTCGTCGGCCAACTGCTGGGCGGTGCCGACCAGTTCGGCAAGGAGGGTCGGGTCGCCGGCGGCGAGTTCAACCACGTTCTTGTACTCCTCGGTTTTCGGCACGATCAGAATGTGCACCGGCGCCTTCGGCGCGATGTCACGAAAGGCGATGAGCCGTTCCGTCTCCAGCACGATGTCGGCCGGGATCTGCCGATCAATGATCCGACTGAAGATCGATTCGCTCATACGCCCATCTTAACGACCTCATCGGGGTGCACGAGAGTGGGGATATCCCCCGCTCAAGTTTCAGGCTGTCCCGGTCGTGGGCGGCGCACGCCCGCCAATACGGTTGGTGTCATGAAGAAAGCCGTTCAGTTCACGTGGGTCGCGAGCATTGATCTGTTGCTCGATGCGATCCTGGGCACCCTCTGGCTTGCCATCATGCTGACACTGCTCTTCACCGGGCTGGGGCTCATTCCAGTGCTCGGCATCGGCGTTCTGCTGATTTTCGCCATGGTTTCGCTGACACGGTTCACGTCAGCCGTGGAACGCGGCCGCGCCAACGCGCTGTACGAGCTGGATCTGGTCGAGCCGCCGCGCCGACCGAGCACCGGCACAGGCTTTGCCCGGGTCGTCAGCACCGCGGTGATCGACCTCACCTCCTCGGCCACGTGGCGCACCCTGCTGCACCACCTCGCAAGCTCCGTACTCGGCTACCTCGCCATGACCTGGTTGTTCTGGGCGATCACCACTGCCGTGATGCTGTTCACCTACCCGCTGCCCGGATCGCTGAACGCATCCTGGCTGGCGCGGCTCGTTCACGGCTGGCTGGGCGATTCCGGCGGCGTTTTCGCGATTCTCCTGGGCGTCGCGCTGATCATCGCCGCACCCGTCGTCATCTACTTCGCCGGCCGGTTCGACCGGGGCGTACTCGCCCCGCTGCTCGGTCCCCCCGTTGTTGAGGAACTCACCCAGCGGATCGAGACGCTGTCAGATGCCCGGCAGGGCGCAGTGGATGCGGCCACCACGGAACGGCTGCGCATCGAACGGGACCTGCACGATGGGGTCCAACCGAGGCTGGTGGCGGTCGCGATGACGCTGGGGATGGCGCGGAACAAGTTCGAGTCCGACCCGCAGCAGGCGCTCACCCTTCTCGAACGTGCGCATGACGAGACCAAGGACGCGATCACCGAATTGCGCCAGTTGGCCCGCGGCATCCATCCGGCGGTGCTCACCGACCGGGGATTGGATGCCTCGCTCTCAGCGCTCGCGTCTCGCTGCGCGGTGCCGACGACGATCTCCTTCGCGCTGCCGACGCGACCCGCGGCCGAGGTTGAGGCTGTCATCTACTTCACCGTCGCGGAGGCGCTCACGAACGTGTCGAAGCACTCCGAGGCGCGAAGCTGCCAGGTGGACGTGCGCTTCACCGGTCATTCAGTGCTCGCCACCGTGACCGACGACGGTCGCGGCGGCGCTCGAATCCCCCGTGCGGCCGGCGGCTTGTCCGGCATGCGGGACCGGGTCCGCTCAGCCAGCGGAACTCTCACCATCAACAGTCCGGAGGGCGGCCCCACCGTCGTCACCGTGGAGGTACCATGCGCGTTGTAATCGCCGAAGATTCCGTTCTGTTGCGGGCAGGGCTCGAACTGCTGCTCACCGACGCCGGCCACGAAATCGTCGCCGCCGTCGAGGAGCCGAATGCGCTCCTCGCCGCGGTGAACGAGTACTCCCCCGACCTCGCGATCGTCGACGTGCGAATGCCGCCGACCTTCACCGATGAAGGCGTCCGCGCCGCGGTGCTCATGCGCGCGCAGAACCCGGAGGTCAAAGTGCTGGTGCTCTCGCAGTACGTCGAGGAACGCTACGCGAGCGAGCTCATCGCCGGCGGGACAAGCGGTTTCGGCTACGTACTCAAGGACCGGGTCGCCGACGTCGACGAGTTCCTGTCCGCCGTGGACCGGGTCGGTTCAGGCGGCACCGCCCTCGACCCGGAAGTGGTTGCTCAAATCGTGCTGCGCTCACGCCGCACCGACGGGCTGGACCGGCTCACCGAGCGGGAGCGCTCCGTGCTCGCCCTGGTCGCGGAAGGTCGCTCGAACAGCGCGATCGCGGCCGCACTCTTCATCGGTGAAGGCTCAGTCGAGAAGCACATCACCGCGATTTTCCAGAAACTCGATCTCCCCGCCGAGGACAGCGGAAACCGCCGCGTCCTGGCCGTCCTGCGCTACCTCGACAGCGCCCGCTAAGCCCGACACCAAGCCCGCCAAGCCCGACACCAAGAAAGAATGACAATGACTACCCCAACCACACCGACCACGCCAGCGCCCGAACCGGTCCCCGCGTCGCCGCGCTCCAAGAACCGAGGCCTGCGGATCGCACTGATCGTGATTGGCTCCGTGATCATCGCGGGCATTCTGATCTCCAGCGTGGTCAACATCGTGATGGCGATGAACCGGACGGATGCCTCAGGCACCTACACCGTCGAGGAGGAGTTCACCTCGGTCGACATCGAAGCCGACATCAGTGACGTCACCGTGAGCTTCGGCGATGTCGGGAATGCGCGCATCGAGTTTCGGCAGGGTGACTCCGCACGCAACATCGCCTTCTCGCAGCAGGTGAATGGCGATGAACTCAGCGTCAAGGTCCTCGCTCGCGGCGGTCTGTGGTGGCCGTTCGGTGACGGCAACTTCTTCGGTGGCGACTCCCCGACGCTCGACATCGTGCTGCCCGAAGCCATGGCCGACGGCTCGCTCGACCTCGCATTGGACGCCACCGCCGGTGACGTCAACCTCGACGGTGAGTACGCCGCCATGCGGATCGACCTGACCGCGGGCAACCTGGATCTGACCGGATCGGCGACCGACCTGTCGATCGACTCCACGGCCGGGAACATCGACCTCGACACGATGAGCGCCCAGACGGTGGACATCAGCTCCACCGCCGGCGACGTTCGAGTCGACCTGGCCACACTGCCCGACGAGTTCGAGATCGCGTCGGTTGCAGGCAACCAGACCGTGTGGCTGCCAGAGGGCGACTACGACATCGATACCGACACCACAGCGGGCAACGTGACCGTCGACGTGCCGAGCAACCCGGACGCTGCGCTCAGCTACTCGTTCAGCTCCACGGCCGGCAACATCGAGATCAACGAACGCTGAGTCACCAACGCCCGAGCCGTGCATTGAGCACGGCCAGGGCGGCCGGGCCGGCCGTCGACGTGCGCAGCACCTCGGATCCGAGGCGCACCACGTCGGCGCCGGCCTCCTGGAAGACGCGGAGTTCCTCATTGGAGACTCCGCCCTCAGGACCGACCACCAGCATCACGTCGCGGTCATCGAGCTCGAGTTCGGTGAGCGCGATCTGGCCGGTCGGGTCGAGCACGATCATGCGCTCGTCCCGGCCGGCCAATTTCTTCGTGCTGTGCAGGTCATCCACCTTGGGCAGCCAGGCGCGAATCGACTGTTTGGTCGCCTCGCGCACGATGCTCTCCCAGCGGGCGCGGCCCTTAACCGCCTTCGTCGCATCCCAGCGGCTGATCGACCGTTCCGCGGCCCAGGGCACAACCCGGTCGATGCCGAGTTCGGTTGCGGCCTGCACGGCCATCTCGTCCCGGTCGCCCTTGGCGAGGGCCTGAGCGAGCGTGATCCGCGGTGCCGGAGCCGTGGTGTGCACGACCGTGTCGGCGCGCAAGGTGAGGCGGGTGGCATCCGCTTCGGTGATCTCGCCGGTGACCACCAGGCCCTGTCCGTTGCCGATCGACAGGCTCTCGCCCACCCGCATCCGGCTGACGGTGACCGCATGCTTGGCCTCCGCACCGGTGAGCTGGACGCTTCCGCCGGGGGTCACCTCGATGAGCGACTCGTTGAGGTAGAAGTGCGCCACGGGTCAGGGCCGGATCAGAGGTTCAGGAAGCGGTCGCGCAGTTTGGCGAACAAACCCTGCTGGAAGTGCGCGAGCTGCGGCGCCTCACTCTTGTACTTGCTCGCGAACTGGCGGATGAGTTCTTCCTCTTTGCGGTTCAGCTTGGTCGGGGTGACCACCTGGATACCGATCCGCAGGTCGCCGCGACCGGACCCGCGCAGGTGGCTGATACCGCGATCGGGAATGGTGATCACCTCGGCGCTCTGCGTTCCGGGCCGGATGTCGACCGTGACTTCACCGTCAAGCGTCTTGAGGGTGACCTCGGTGCCGAGGATCGCGTCGACCATCTCCACTTCAAGAGTGGCCAGCAGGTCGTCGCCGTTCCGGCTGAAGGTGTCGTGATGGCGCACCTTGATCTCGAGGTAGAGGTCGCCGCGCGGACCGCCGGCCTGACCGACCTCGCCCTGGCCGGGCATCTGCAGCCGCAGCCCGGTGTCAACGCCGGCCGGGATGTCGACGGGAATCGTGCGGCGTGCGCGCACGCGTCCCTGGCCGGCGCAGGTCGGGCACGGGTTCGGGATGACGGTGCCGTAGCCGCGGCAGGTGCCACACGGGTTCGAGGTCATCACGTTGCCGAGCAGGCTGCGCACGGAGCGCTGAATGCTGCCGGTGCCGTGGCAGATGTCGCAGGTGACCGGGGAGGTTCCGGGCGCGCAGCACGACCCGTTACAGGTCTCGCAGAGCACGGCGGTGTCCACTTCAATGTCCCGGCGGGTGCCGAAGATCACCTCGTCGAGGTCCACCTCGACGCGAAGCAGGGCATCCTGACCGCGCTCACGCCGCGACCGCGGTCCGCGGCCACCGCCCGCACCCGCGCCGAAGAAGGTCTCGAAGATGTCGCCGAAGCCGCCGAAACCTTGGCCACCGAAGCTCGGCTGCGGACCCAGGTCGTACTGCTGACGCTGCTGCGGGTCGCTGAGCACGTCGTACGCGTGCGTGACGAGCTTGAAGCGCTCGGATGCATCCGGGCTGGGGTTCACGTCGGGGTGCAATTCCCGAGCGAGCCGCCGATAAGCCTTCTTGATTTCGTCAGGGGTCGCGTTTCGGTCGACTCCGAGAACGTCGTAATGGTCTGCCACTACCTGGTTTCCTCACCGAGCAGCCGCGAGAGATAGCGGGCCACTGCCCGCACGGCTGCCATGTTGTTTGAATAATCCATTCTTGTTGGCCCGATCACGCCGAGCCTCGCCAAAGCGCCACCGGATGCCGCGTAGCCACTAGTCAGTACCGACGTGTCGGACAGGCCGAACTCGGCGTTCTCCCGTCCGATGCTGACGGTGACGGCCTGGGTGTCTATCTCCAGTTCGTGGAACAGCTTCAGCAGGGTCACCTGTTCCTCGATCGCCTCGAGCACAGGATAGAGATTTCCACTGAAATCCTGCTCGGTGCGCACGAGGTTCGCCGTGCCCGCCATCACCAGGCGGTCGTGGCGGTTCGCGGCGACCTGTCCGATCAGGCCGGCGGCAACCTGACGGATCACCGTCGCCCGCTCGGGAGCGAACAGCTCGGTCAGCGTGGAGAGTTCAGCGGAAGCCTCCGCGAGTCCCTTTCCACCGAGCACGGCGTTGATCTTGGCCCGCATCTCACCGAGGAAGGCCTCATCGACGCTGTCGGCCACTTCGATGATGTTCTGGTCGACCCGACCGGCATCCGTGATGAAGACGGTCATCAGCCGGTGAGTTCCGAACGGAACCAATTCGACGTGGCGCACTTTCGACGGGCCGAAGGTCGGGTACTGCACGAGGGCGACCTGGCTGGTCAGCTGCGACAGCAGCCGCACCGTCCGTCCCAGCACGTCGTCAAGATCGGCGGATTCACCAAGGAAGGTCTCAATGGCTGTGCGTTGCGCGGCGGTGAGCGGGCGCATGTCCGCGAGCTGGTCGACGAAGACCCGGTAGCCCTTGTCGGTCGGCACCCGGCCGGACGAGGTGTGCGGGGCTGCGATCAGCTCCTCTTCTTCCAGCAGGGCCATGTCGTTGCGGATCGTCGCCGCCGACACGCCGAACGCATAGCGTTCGACGATGGATTTCGATCCGACTGGCTCGCGTGAGGCGACGTAGTCCTGGACGATGACACGCAGTACTTCCAATCCGCGCTCGGAAACCATGCTCACCAACCCTTCGCCTTGGCACTCGTCTACGGGGACTGCTAATTCTACCGCGACACGCGCCGGGGCGGTCCATTGCCCCGCCATGGGGGCTGGGATTACCTTGTGAGATGACCGAAGCGACGGCCCTCAGCTGGTCGTTCGCACCGCATTTCCAGGAGGATGACAATGACTGACCAGCCAGCACAGCCCGTCACCCCGCTCACTGCGGAACAGGATAAGCAATGGGCATCCTTTGCCCACCTTGGCGGCATCCTGAGTTTCCTCCCCTCGCTGATCATCTACCTCGTGTTCAAGGACCGGGCGGCCTTCACCCGGCAGGAGTCACAGGAAGCCCTGAATTTTCAGCTCACGCTTCTGATCATCAATGTGGCGTGGTTCATCATCACGCTGGTCTTGACCGTCGTGACCTTCGGCATCCTTGGCTTCCTGGGGAACCTGAGCTGGATCGTGTGGATCGTCGGGGTGATCTTTTCCATCCTGGGTTTCATGAGCGCCAAGGACGGTGTCGCCTACCGCTACCCGTTCGCGCTCCGGATGATCAAGTAGATCGACGGTCACCATTAAGCAGGCAGGCCCTCGCGAGTCCGGGCGGAAGCCCGGACTCGCTGGTTTAATGAGCGCATGACGAACCCCTACCAGACGCCGCAGCCGCTCAGCCCCGCCGACGAGAAGCTGTGGGCGACACTGATCCACCTGGGTGGGATCTTCTTCAGCTTCGTCCCTGCGCTGATCGGATATCTGGTGTTCAAGGACCGTGGCCCGTTCGTGCGGGACCACGCGCGCGTGGCGCTGAACTTCCAGATCACGATGATCATCGCGTACATCGTCGGTGGCATCACCAGCATCCTGCTGATCGGGTTCTTGATCCTGGCCGCTGCCGGCATCCTCGTCGTCGTGTTCAGCATCATCGCCGCGATCACCGCGAACCGAGGCGAGTACTACAAGTACCCGCTGACCATCCCGTTCATCGGCCAGTAGCTGGTCGGTTGCTGGGTTGGGCATCTTCTCCTCCACAGGACCGGTTCGCGCTGGTTCCTAACAGGTGAAACCGCCTGCTGATCAGCGGAAACAGAATGTCGGTGGTTGCTGGTTCACTGCTTTTGTGACCACCAGAGAACACCCGCTCAGCCGGCCGGCACCGCGCCGCACCGGCGAACAGGCACTGCTGTCGCCGCGGGCGATCCTGGATGATCAGATGCACGACTTCATCGACGCGGTGGCCGAGGCGAGCGCCGATGTCGCCCGAGCGCAAGCCCGGCTGCTGGAACTGGTCGACCAAACCCGGCAGCACGCCGAACGCGTGGTGCACCTGTTCGTGCCACACGATGACCGGATGCGGAAAGCCGAACAGCAACGACTGGCCAAGATGGCATTCGCCGAGCAGATCGCGGCCAGCCTGCGCCTGCCCTCCGGCTCCGCGCAGCGGTTGATCGCCGAGGCCGAGGCGCTCACGCACGAGCTACCGGGCACGATGAGCGCGCTCCGGCGTGGCGAGATCAGCCTGCGGCACGCGCAGGTGATGGTCGACGAGTGCTGGCAGCTCGGCCGGCGGTACCGACCCGGGAGCCGACGCTGGGACCTCGGCTGAGGTTCGCCGGGCCGCGGTGGAAGCTTTCGAAGAGGCCACCTTGCCGGCGGCGATGAAGCTGACCGTGGCGAAGTTCTCCCGCAAGGCCCGGCAGCTCCGGGAGCGCATCCATCCGGAGACGATCCGGGCCCGCCGGGTGAAGGCGGCCGGGGACCGGGAGTTCAGTTTCGAGCCGTCCCGGGACGGGATGGCCTATCTGACCCTGTACACCGAGGCTCCGTTGGCGATGGCGATCCACGACCGGGTCACCGCCGCGGCGATGGCCCAGCAGCGTCCGGAGGAACCGCGCACGCTGACCCAGCTGCGGGCCGATGTCGCCACCGAACTGCTCCTCACCGGTGGCGGAGGTGCCGATGGTGGCGGACCGCAGGAGGACCGGTTCGCCGGCATCCGTCCCACCGTGTTCGTCACCGTGCCGGTCGTGACATTGCTCGGCCACAGCGACGAACCCGCCACCCTCGACGGCTACGGCCCGATCGACCCGGACACCGCCCGCCGGCTCACCGCCCAGGCACCCTCCCTGTTCCGGCTGCTCACCGACCCCGAGACCGGCGAACTGCTCGCACTGGAGCAAGGACTGCTACCGGCTCCCCCGCCTGCTGCGCCGATTCCTGCGGCTGCGGGACGAGACCTGCCGGTTCCCCGGCCGCAACCGCAAAGCCGTGCACTCCGACCTCGACCACACCATCGCCAAAGAACACGGCGGCCCCAACACCGCCGCAAACCTCGCCCACCTCTGCCGCAAACACCACCGACTGAAACACCTCACCGGCTGGAGCGTCGAGCAACTGGACCACGGCATACTCCGCTGGACCTCACCCACCGGACACCAATACACCAGCGAACCAGAACTGCGTTCCGACCCGGCCAGATGGGAAACCCTCGTCAGTCACTCGGAGACCGTTTGGTCCACACCGGATTCAGACACGGACGGTGAAGCGAGATCCGAGACCACGAATGAGGCCAGGGATTCCGGCGAGAACGAGGCTGCGGATATGACCGGGCGGAGACCCAGTCCGGGATCCGAACCCGGCACCGATCCACCGCCGTTCTAGGCACCGGCGTGCGATTAGATGAGGGCATGTCGATTGTGTTGAGCGGACCAGGAGTCGATGGGCTAAGCGAGGCCGTAGGCGCGCTACGAGCGTGGCAGTACGACGGGGCACCGATGCAGCTTCACCCGGGAGACCTGGGCTGGTACTGGCAGCTGGGCGCGGAGGCGACGGCTGCGGCGGTTCGGACTTGGAGCCGCGACGGACAGATTCTCGCCGTTGGGCTGCTGGACGATCCTGGCCTGTTACGACTGGCGATGAAGCCGGAGCTGAACACGACGAAGAGCTGGCCAGGCAGATGGTCGCCGACGTGACCCGGCCAGAGCGTGGCGTCCTGCCGCACGGGAACGCATCCATCGAAGCGCGATTTGGCGGATTGCTTCAACGGCTGCTGCTCGATAACGGCTGGCACGCGCACGAGCCGTGGACACCACTCCAGCGCGACCTCGCGAAGGCCGTGGAGGACTGCGGCGTGCGTATCGAGGTGACCGGTCCACAGCGCCGCAGCGGCCGCTCTCAGGGAGCTGGGCTCGTCTACGCTACTGTCTGCGCTCCCAGCTCCAATGTCGGCGCCGTCGCCACCTACAGCTCAGCCGGCTTCCAGCAACTCCCCGAAGTACCAGACCTTCACCGAAGCGTCTAGGGCGATCATGCGAAGCTCCTCGCGAAGCTTGTAGTCACAGAACTTCCGGGTCCATAGCGCTGGGCACCACGCGCCCTAGTCCGCCAGCAGCCGCCGCACCACCGCGTCAGCCAACAAACGACCCCGCAGAGTCGGCACAACGGTGCCCGCGAGAGCGTCCCGAGGCTCGACCAGACCGTCGGCGATCAGGCCTGCAACGGCGGCACGTCCGGCACCCGACAGCTCCGAGATGGACAGGCCATCACGGATCCGCGAATGCAACAGCACCCGCTCGATTCGCCTGGTCTCCTGGTCGAGGGTCTCGCGGCCGGCCGCCGGAGAATCTCCGGCAAGGATCCGGTCCGCATAGGCCGCCGGATGCTTCACATTCCACCAGCGGACACCACCGACGTGGCTGTGCGCGCCCGGACCGATCCCCCACCAGTCCGCACCCTGCCAATAGCTGAGGTTGTGCCGCGAACGGAACTGAGGCTTCCGCGCCCAATTGCTCACCTCGTACCAGTCATACCCGGCCTCCGCGAGCAGCTGGTCGGCGAGCTCGTACATATCCGCCTGCAGGTCGTCAGAAGGCTCCGCAACCTCACCACGCCGGATCTGACGCGCGAGCTTGGTGCCATCCTCGACGATCAACGCATACGCCGAGATGTGGTCCGGCTGCTGAGCGATCGCGTGCTCGAGCGAGGCCCGCCAGTCATCGATGCTCTCCCCCGGCGTGCCATAGATGAGGTCGAGACTGACCTGAAGGCCCGCTTCGCGCGCCCACTGCACGACCAAGGGAATCCGCTCCGGGTCATGCGTGCGCTCCAGTGTGGCCAGCACCCGCGGCACCGCCGACTGCATCCCGAAAGACACCCGAGTGAATCCTGCCTGCTTCAGCGCGAGCAGGTACTCCAGGTCGACCGAGTCCGGGTTCGCCTCGGTCGTGACCTCGGCATCCGGAGCCAACCGCCAGGTTTCGGTGACCGCATGAAACATTTCTATGAGGTCGCTCGCCGGCAGGAGCGTCGGCGTCCCACCGCCGAAGAACACGGTCGACACCGCCCGCTGCGGCATCCCGGTCTCCCGCAACACCCGATCGGCCAGCTGCACCTCGGTGACCGCCTGCGCGGCGTAATCACTGCGCTTCACGCCCCGCAGTTCGGTGGCCGTATAGGTATTGAAGTCGCAATAGCCACAGCGCACCCGACAGAACGGCACATGCAGGTACACGCCGAACGCTCGGGACTCGGCGTCATCGACGACGAACCCCGGCAGCAGGCCATCGAGTGGGGCCGGGTCGGCGATGGGAAGGGCGGAGGGCATCAGATCATTCTCGCGCGCACGACTGAGAGCAGCCGGACCAGCGTCAGTTCTCCGGCCCAGTGGGGATTGCGTCAGGCGTGGTCTCCGGTGCCGCGACCAGCGCGCGCAGATAGCGCTTCACATACAGACGCTGCAACGCCCGAAGCGCGGGGTACGCCGGCCACCAGTACCACGCGGCAGGACGCCAGAAGAGCCGGATGTCGAGCCAGACCGAGCCGTCCGCGGTCTCTTCGACGACGAAGCTCTCTTCACCGGACAGCGGATGCCCGGCCCGGGTGCCGAGCGCCATGCCCTGTCGCCCCGGCTCATCGATGAAGGAGACCACCCGCACCGGCGCCCGGAACGGTATGCCAAGCACCCGCATCGTCAAGGTCGCCGTCGTACCAGGCGAGGCGAATTGCTCGCCGTCGGCGGTGTACTCGACTTCCTCCTGGTCGACTGGCTCGGCAGGACGAACCGGCTTGCCGGAGGCATCCCAGCCGACCGGTGAGTACGAGCTCGGGTCGATCGGCGCCATCTCATCGACCTTGACCTCGATGTCGCTCCGGGTGAAGACCTGCCAGGTCCGCACCTGCACCACGGCAGCAGCGAACCGGGCATCGCCATGCCCGATCCGGGTGCGGAACGCTGCGGGCCGAAAGCCGGTGGGCGGGTAGGCGAGCAAGTCCTCGGCCTGGGTGGCGCCGATGGCGCCGTAGGTCACATCGGATGCCTGGTGGGTTGAGCGGCGCATCTCTACTTCTTGGCGTCTTTTTTCTCGGTGTCCCCGCTGAGGGCAGCGATGAACGCCTCCTGCGGCACTTCGACTCGGCCCACCATCTTCATGCGCTTCTTGCCTTCCTTCTGCTTCTCGAGCAGTTTGCGCTTTCGGGTGATGTCACCGCCGTAACACTTGGCCAGCACGTCCTTGCGGATCGCCCGGATCGACTCACGGGCGATGATGCGAGCACCGATCGCCGCCTGAATCGGCACCTCGAACTGCTGCCGCGGGATCAGCTCACGCAACCGGCCGGTCATCATCACGCCGTACGCGTAGGCCTTGTCGCGGTGCACGATCGCGCTGAACGCATCCACCTGCTCGCCCTGCAACAGAATGTCGACCTTGACCAGATCGGCTTCCTGTTCGCCATCCGGCTCATAGTCGAGCGAGGCGTAGCCGGCGGTCTTCGACTTCAGCTGGTCGAAGAAGTCGAAGACGATCTCACCGAGCGGGATCCGGTACTTGATCTCGACCCGGTCTTCGCCGAGGTAGTCCATGCCGAGCAGGGTTCCGCGTCGGCTCTGGCAGAGCTCCATGATCGTGCCGACGTAGTCCTTGGGGGCGAGGATCGCGGAGCGCACCATCGGTTCGGTGACCGAATTGATTTTGCCGGTCGGGAACTCCGACGGGTTGGTCACCTCGACGGTCTTCTTGTCCTCGGTGGTGACCTGATAGATCACGCTCGGGGCGGTGGTGATCAGATCGAGGCCGAACTCGCGGCTGAGACGCTCGGTGATGATCTCGAGGTGCAGTAGTCCGAGGAAGCCGCAGCGGAATCCGAAGCCGAGGGCGACGGATGTCTCGGGCTCATAGTTGAGCGCGGCATCGGACAGCTTCAGCTTGTCGAGCGCCTCGCGCAGCTCCGGGTAGTCACTGCCGTCGATCGGGTACAGCCCGGAGAAGACCATCGGCAGCGGCTCGGTGTAGCCGGGCAGCGCCTGGGTGGCCGACTTCATCGCGGTGGTGACGGTGTCGCCGACCTTCGACTGGCGCACATCCTTCACTCCGGTGATCAGGTAGCCCACCTCACCGACGCCCAGACCCTTGCTCTCAGTGGGTTCGGGCGAGCTCACCCCGATCTCGAGGATCTCGTGGGTGGCCCTGGTCGACATCATCTGGATGCGTTCACGCGGGGCGAGCTGGCCATCGACCATCCGCACATAGGTGACGACGCCACGGTAGGCGTCGTAGACCGAGTCGAAGATCATCGCCCGGGCCGGGGCATCCTTGTCGCCCTGCGGTGCCGGGATCAGCTCGACCACGCGGTCGAGAAGTTCCTCGACGCCGACACCGGTCTTGCCGCTCACCTTGAGCACGTCGTCGGGGCTGCCGCCGATCAGGCTGGCCAGCTCCTTGGAGTACTTCTCCGGGTCGGCCGCCGGCAGGTCGATCTTGTTCAGCACCGGGATGATGGTCAGGTCGTTCTCGAGCGCCAGGTACAGGTTGGCGAGCGTCTGCGCCTCGATGCCCTGCGCGGCATCAACCAGCAGGATGGCACCCTCGCACGCGGCCAGGGAGCGCGACACCTCGTAGGTGAAGTCGACGTGGCCAGGGGTGTCGATCATGTTCAGGGCGAAGGCCTGGGAGCCGCGCTGCCACGGCATCCGTACCGCCTGGCTCTTGATCGTGATGCCCCGCTCACGCTCGATGTCCATGCGGTCGAGGTACTGCGCACGCATCGACCGGTCGTCGACGACTCCGGTGATCTGCAACATGCGGTCGGCCAGCGTGGACTTGCCGTGGTCGATGTGCGCGATGATGCAGAAGTTTCGGATGAACTCGGGGGCGGTCGACGCCGGTTCAAGGGCCTTCAGTGCTCGTGGGCTCACGCGTTCCTCTTGCTTGCCGTGGGGATCATCCGATTGTCCCACGACCTGAAGGCCCGCGAAGAATCAGACCAGGGCGAACAGGAAGAACGGCGCGGAAACGATCAGCCAGATCAAGCCGAGCAACACCCAACCGAACATGCTGACGAAGCCGAGGACGATGCCCCAGGTCGACATGGTGCGGCCTGCGGGCTCTCGCGTTCGGGCGAGGAACCCGAGGACGACAGCGGCGATCGGCACAATGAAGGTCAGTCCGAAGAACAGCGAGCCGATGCCGGCGACCAGCGACAGGATGGACAGGGTCTGCGACGGCTGGGCCTGCATCGGTTGAGTCGGGTAACCGGCCGGGTAGCCGGCGGGTGCCTGGTATCCGGCGGCACCTTCCGGGGTCTGCGTGGTTGTCATGGTTCAACCGTAGGAGGGCGCCGAAGCGCCGACCATGGGGCTATCCCCCGATCTTTGCGGCGGATTTCCCGGTGATCTCCCTGAGGGCAGGTTCCAGTTCCGGATGCCGGAACTCGAACCCGGCCGCCTCGAGCCGAGCGGGCAGCACCCACCGGCTCTTCAGCAGCAGCTCGGTCTCGGTGCGCAGCGCCAACGCGCCCAACTCGAGCATCCACCGCCACGCCGGCAGCCCGAACGGCATTCCCAGCACCCGGCGGATGGTCGCCATCAACTGTCGGTTGGTCACCGGATGCGGCGACGACACGTTCACCGGACCGCCGAGTTCGTCATCCTCCTGCACGAACCGGATGACGCGGTAGACGTCCTCGATGTGCACCCAGCTGAACCATTGCCCGCCGCGCGGCGTGGGACCGCCGATCTGCGGACCACCGAGGCCCAGGCGAGCCAGCATCAACAGCGGCCGAAGCGCTGAGCCGTCGCCGAGCACGATCGCAAGCCTCAAGGCGACCTGCCGCACACCGTCACGTTCGTGGGCGTAGAACTCGCGCTCCCAGCCCGTGGCGACATTCACCGAGAACCCCGTCCCCAGCTCGCCGTCGTCCTCGGTCATCGGACGATCGTCGGCATGCCGGTAGATCGTCGCGGTGCTGGCGTTCAGCCACAGCGGCGGTGGCGCGTCGACGGATTCGATCGCGCGGCCGAGTTCACCGGTGGTGAGCACACGCGAACCCATGATCCGCTTCTTGTTCCGCAGCGTGTATCGGCAGTTCACGTTCTTGCCGGCCAGATTGACCAGCAGGTCGGCGCCGTTCAGGGCGGCCTCGATCCCAGCCGAGTCGCCCCAGGTGACATCCGCCCCCTGCCGTCCGATCGTGATGACGGTGTCGCCGTCCTTCGCGAACCGGGCAGTCAGGTAGCGGCCGAGGAACCCGCTAGCGCCAGCGACGACAATTCGCTGACCGCCGCTCATCCGGCATCCCGCTGTCCAGCGGTTGTCGGTTCGGGAATGTGAGACACAGGGGACGACACACGCTCAGACTATTCGTTTGCACAGATGAGATTGGCCCCGCGGGTCGCGATTGCCGACCGGGCCTGTTGGCTGGTAATGTTTCCTGTTGGCTTGCACGCGCACACCGTTCCCGGGTTGGCGTGAATTGCGGCCGAGAACATATCGGGAGTCCACACCCTCCTCGGCTGCCCGGAACTTATCGATCAATCAGGAAGTACACACACGTGGCAAACATCAAGTCGCAGATCAAGCGCATCCTCACCAACAAGAAGGCTCAGGACCGCAACAAGGCTGTCAAGAGCGAACTGAAGACCCTGGTCCGCCAGACCCGCGAGGCCGTCGCGGCCGGCGACAAGGCGAAGGCCACCGCGTCGCTCGCGATGGCGTCGAAGAAGCTCGACAAGGCCGTCAGCAAGGGCGTCATCCACCAGAACCAGGCCGCGAACCGCAAGTCGGCCATCGCGAAGCAGGTTGCTTCCCTCTAAGGAACTTCCGTTCCGCGGGGTTCAACCCACAGCAGCAAGAGGCCCGTCCCGTAAGGGGCGGGCCTCTTTGCCTGTCCAGGCAGGTGCGGCTAGAGGCCGCGTCGCGCGACGGTCGCCACCATCCGCTCGAGGGCGAACACCGGATCCCGGCCGCCACCCTTGACCTGCGCGTCGGCTTCGGCGATCAACTCGATCGTGCGGCCGAGTCCCTCATCGGTCCAGCCGCGCAGGTCTCGCTGTGCTCGCTCCACCTGCCAGGGGGCAACCCCGAACCGGGATGCCAGCTGACCGGACGGACCGTGCGCGCCAGACAGCTTCGCCATGGTGCGCAGCTTGGAGGCGAAGGCGGCGACCATCGGCACCGGATCGGCCCCCGTCGCGAGCGCGTGTCGAAGCAGCACCAGCGCTTCACCGGCGTGACCGGCGATGGCGGCATCCGCGACCTTGAACGCGTTGGTCTCAACCCGACCCGAGTAGTACTTCTCGACGACGGGTTCGGTGATCTCGGCCGCTGCATCGGCGATCAATTGCTGGCAGGCGCTCGCCAGTTCGGACATGTCATCGCTGAAGGCGCCTACGACGGCACGCAGCGCGCCCGGGGTGATGCTGCGCCCTGCCGCGCTGAACTCGGCCTTCGCGAAGTCGTACTTCTCGGCATCCTTCTTCAACTCGGCGCAGACCACTTCGACGGCACCGCCGGTGCCGGAACGGATGGCATCCAGGAGCTTCTTGCCGCGTACTCCTCCGCCGTGCCGCAGCGCCACGACGGTGTCCTCGGCGGGCCTGGTGAGGTAGTCGAGCATCTCGACGATGAACGCGTCGGTGCATTTCTCGACGTTGGTCACCCGGATGAGGCGCGGTTCGCCGAACAGGGACGGGCTGGCGAGCGTGAGCAACTCCCCCGGCGCGTACTGATCGGCCTGCACGTCATGCACCTCGAGGCTCGGGTCAGCCTGGCGCAGCTGATCGCGCAGCAGTTTCATCGCCCGGTCGGCCAGAAACCCTTCGGTGCCCGAGATGAGGACGGCCGGAGCCGGTCGCACGTTGTTCCAGCTGAGCTGAGGGATCGCCGCCTTCTTCGGGCCGGCTGCGCTTCTCGCCACGGGGCTCCTTCCACCGATGTCCAGCCTATTCGTCGGCGCTGTCATCGCGACGCGCCACCGCCGCGCTGGGTCCACACTTCGATCGCGCCGGCTGAGCCACCGGAGGACAGCAGCACCAGCCCGGCGCGATCCGTTCGCACCACGGTGGTGCCCAGGCGCTCAAGGTCGCTGAGAATCGATGCGGTCGGATGCCCATAGCCGTTGTCAGCGCCAACGCCGATCAATCCGACAGTCGCCGCCGCCCGCTCATACAAGTTACGACTCTGGTCGGCTGACCCGTGGTGGGCGACCTTGACCACGTCAACCTCGGGCACCGCGCCGCCGGCGAGCATGGCCGATTGCGTCTGCTCCCCCAGATCGCCGAGGAACAGCGCGCTGGGGCATCCGTTCGCGCAGGCGCCAACGCCCTCCGCCGTAATCACCACGCTGCCGTCATTGCCTTCGTACTCTCCCCGCGAGGGCGGCCAGAGCACCCGCCAGCGCAACTCGCCGAGCAGGCCCGACAGGCCCGCCCGCGCATCGATGATGTCGGCGCCGGATGCCGCCAGACGCTCCAGCACGCGTTCGTCGTCGCCCGTGGCCGGCGGTCCGGTGAGCACAACGCTGGCCCGGCCGAGCACAGCACCGACACCGCCGACGTGGTCGAGATCGAAGTGGGTGGCGACGAAGACGTCGATCCTGCCGATGCCCAGGGCGTCGAGGCAGTCGGTGAGCAGTTGCTCGTCTGGTCCCGCATCGATCAGCATGGTCATTCCGGCGCTCCGCAGTAGGGCGGCATCGCCCTGCCCGACGTCGCACATTGCGACCTGCCAGTCGGCGGGCCTGCCCAGGCGCTGCACCACCTGGCTTCCGGCCATGCCGCCGACGGTCAGCACCAGCAGGCCGGCGGTGACGGTCGCGGCGAGCCGTCGGCCGAATCCGGGGCGAAGTCTGGCCGCCACGATGACTCCCGCAGAGATGAGGGCGCACAGGATGACTCCGACGAGTCCGTCGGGCCATGGCAGCCGGGCACCCGGCAAGGCAGAGCTCACCTCGGCGAGGGTCGCGATCCAGCTTGCCGGCAGCCAGGCCAGCACGGCGAGCAGGTGCGCGACCGGCGGCAGCACAGGCGCGAGGACACAGGCGAGAGAGCCGAGGATCGTCGCGACCGGGGCAGCCGGCGCCGCGAGCAGGTTGGCGGCGACGCCATGCACCGGGATCGAGGCGTCCAGCGTGATCAGCACCGGCTGGCAGGCCAGCTGTGCGGCGAGGGGCACCGCGGTGACCGTGGCCAGCGGGCGCGGCAACCAGCGCGCCAGCACGCCGGTGAGCGGGCCGGAGAAGAGCAGCAGGCCGCCGGTGGCGAGCACCGACAGCACGAACCCGTAGTCGAGCGCCAGCCATGGATCGGCGACAAGCAGGACGAGCACGGCCAGCGCGAGCACCGGCAGTCCCCGCACCGGTCGGCCGATCGCCAGGGTGATCAGCACGATGCCGGCCATCACGGCGGCCCTGAGCACACTCGGTTCGGGAGTCACCAACAACACGAAACCGACCAGCAGGACAACGGATGCCCCCACCCGCCAGCCGCGGGGAAGCCCGAGCGCCGCTCCGGCGAGCATCACGAGGCCGATCACCACCGCACAGTTGGCGCCGGAGACCGCCGTCAGATGACTGAGCGCGCTCGTCTTCATCGCCTGGTCCAACTCGGCACTGACGGCACTGGTGTCGCCGATGGCCAGCCCGGGCAGCAAATCCGCTCCGTTGCCCGGCAGCCCACCGGTCAGCTCGAGGAAACCGGCGCGCAGCTCTGCCGTGCCGGCCAGCACCCCCGACGGCTGCCGGCTTGACCGGGTGTCGTCCGGGAAGACCAGGAACGCGACGTCGTCTCCGGGTGGCGTCGGCTGGATGCTCCCGGTCCAGCTGATCACGCCACCGGGCGCGACCGGAGCGGAGGCGAACAGGAGCGCCGGGATCCGGACCGCGAGCACCCGCTCGTCGTGATCGATGGTCAGCAGCAGCGCCTCGAAACGCTCTTCGGCTGCGATCCGGGTGACCTGCGCAGTGCCGGTGATCGATGACTGTTCCTCGGCGAGGGCCACGACCGCGGCGGGCTGGCGGATCGGCTGCTGGCCGGCGGCGACGCTCGCGACCACGGCCGCTGCGGCGGCGCAGGTGCCGACCAGCAGCGCCGATGAAATCCGGGCACGCCAGCCGATGCCGATGCTGACGAGGGCAGCCAGCCACAGCCCGATCGCGAACGGCACCGCGCTGGGCAGGGCGATGACGATCGCGGCGGCGATCCACGCGACGAGTGCCGGGATGGCCAGCCGCGCGCTGTTCGTGAGCATCAGACGGTGATCAGGTCGCGGAGACCATCGAATGTCTTCTGGCCGATGCCGGTGACGTTCATCAGGTCTTCGACCTTCGTGAAGCGACCGTTGGCTTCGCGCCACTGAATGATCCGCTCGGCGATGGCCGGGCCCAGCCTCGGCAGCGTGTCGAGGGTCGCGGCATCCGCCGTGTTGATGTCGATCTTGCCCGGCACAACCGCACCCGGTGCACTCGGCGGCTGCTCCCCCTGCGCCGGCACGTACAACTGCTCACCGTCGCTCAGGAAACGGGCGAGGTTGACGCCGCCCTCGTCGGCGCCGTCGGCGAAACCACCTGCAGCGGCCACCGCGTCGATGGCACGGGCGCCGTCCGCCAGCTCATACAGCCCCGGTGCCGTGACCGCCCCGAGCACGTGCACGAAGATGGCGCTGCCGTGCTGCTCCGGCGCCGCGCTCGGCACCGGAGCAACCGGCTCCACGGTCACGGCCGCGCCCGGCTGGTTCAGCGCGGAGACCAACACCGTCACGCCCAGCCCACCGAGCACGACGACGACCGCCGCGGTCACCCCGATGCGCATCCGGGCACGCCGCTGATCGGGGATCGCCGGCATGCTCATGCCCGGACGCTACGCGGAGCGCCCGGCGCCATCCGCGACGGATATCCCCGCTGTGGAGCGCTTAGCCGCGCGTGGCGATGTTGACGATGCGCGGCGCACGGACGATCACGTTCACGATCTCCCGCTCACCGATCGAGCGCTGCACAGCGGACGACGCACGGGCCAGGGCCTCGAGCTCGTCCCCGCCGATCTTCGGCGACACATCGATGCGGTCCCGCACCTTGCCGTCGACCTGGATCACCGCGGTCACGGTGTCCTCGACCAGGAGCGCGGGATCGGCTTTCCGCCAGCCGGCGAAAGCGACACTCGGCTCGTAGCCGAGCTTCTCCCACATCTCTTCGGCGTGGTACGGAGCGAACAGGCTGAGCGCGATGGCGATCACCTCGGTGGCCTCGCGCACCGCAGCATCCGCCGCTCCAGCGCCGGAGTCGATCACCTTGCGGGTGGCGTTGACCAGTTCCATGATGCGGGCGATCACCACGTTGAACTTGAACGCCTCGATCAGTCCGGGACCCTCGGCAAGCAGCCGGTGGGTCTGGCGCCGCAGGCCGATGTCGCCGGTTGCCCAGACCACGTCCGGCGCGCTCGACACATCGTTCGCGAGTCGCCACGCGCGGGCCAGGAACTTCGCCGAACCGGTCGGAGACACCTCGGCCCAGTCGATGTCATCCTCGGGCGGACCCGCGAAGGCCATCGTCACACGCACCGCGTCGACGCCGTGCTTGTCGACCTCGTCGGAGAAGTAGACCAGGTTGCCCTTCGACTTCGACATCTTCGCGCCGTCGAGGATCACCATGCCCTGGTTCAGCAGGGCGCTGAACGGCTCGGTGAAATTCACGTAGCCGAGGTCGAACAGCACCTTGGTGATGAACCGCGCGTACAGCAGGTGCAGGATGGCGTGCTCGACACCACCGACGTACTGGTCGACCGGCGCCCACTTGTCAGCCTTGGCAGGATCGAACGCCTGGTCGGGGTCGTTCGGGCTCAGGAAGCGCAGGTAGTACCAGGAGCTGTCGACGAAGGTGTCCATCGTGTCCGGGTCGCGGCGCGCGGGGGTGCCGTCGATCGGGTTGGGCACGTTCACCCAGTCGGTGGCGGCGCCCAGCGGCGAAGTGCCCTTGGGCTGCAGGTCGAGGCCATCGGTCGGCGGCAGCACCACCGGCAGCTGGTCCTCGGGAACCGGGATCAGGTCGCCGTTCTCACCGTGGATGATCGGGATCGGGGTTCCCCAGAACCGCTGGCGCGAGATCAGCCAGTCCCGCAGCCGGTAGGTCTTCGCCGCCCGGCCGGTGCCGCGCTCCTCGAGAATCTCGATCGCCCGCTTGATGGCGTGCTGCTTGCTCAGGCCATCGAGCGGCCCGGAGTTGATCAGGCGGCCATCCCCGGCAAGCGCCTCACCGGTCGCAACCGGGTCGAGGAGGGGGAGGTCCGGGAGCACCGGGTCGCCGTTCTCGTCGGTCTCGATCACCGGGATCGCCCCGGTCACGGCCGCGTTGGTGTCGACGACCACCCGCACCGGCAGGTCGAACGCGCGCGCGAAGTCGAGGTCGCGCTGGTCGTGCGCGGGAACGGCCATGATCGCGCCGTGCCCGTAGTCGGCGAGCACGTAGTCGGAGACCCAGATCGGCAGTCGTTCGCCGTTCAACGGGTTGATCGCCCACCGGTCGAGGAACATGCCGGTCTTCGGCCGGCTGGTGTCCTGCCGGTCGATCTCGGATTCCTTCTGCACCTCGGTGAGGTAGCTCTGGAACGCCGCCTGCACCTCGGGGCTCGAACCCTCGGCCAGTTCAGCGGCGAGATCCGAATCGGGGGCGACGACCATGAACGTGGCGCCGTAGAGAGTGTCCGGCCGGGTGGTGAACACCGTGACCTTCTCGGCCCGACCTTCGATCTCGAAATCGACGTCGGCACCGGTGGACCGGCCGATCCAGTTGCGCTGCATACTCAGCACCTTTGCCGGCCAGTGCCCTTCCAGCTGGTTCAGGTCGTCCAGCAGCCGGTCGGCGTAGTCGGTGATCTTGAAGTACCACTGCGTGAGCTTCTTCTTGATGACGGTCGCGCCGGAGCGCTCGGACGTTCCGTCGGCGAGCACCTGCTCATTCGCGAGCACGGTCTGGTCCACCGGATCCCAGTTGACCCAGCTGTCCTTGCGGTACGCGAGCCCCTTCTCGTACATCTTCAGGAACAGCCACTGGTTCCACTTGTAGTACTCGGGGTCGCTGGTGTGCAGCACGCGGTCCCAGTCGAACGAGGCGGCGTAGCGGCGCATCGAGGCCTTCTGCTGCTCGATGTTGCTGTAGGTCCACTCCCGCGGATTCGCGCCCCGCTTGATCGCGGCGTTCTCGGCCGGCAGTCCGAACGAGTCCCAGCCGATCGGGTGCAGCACGTTGAAGCCCTGCTGCCGCCAATAGCGGGCGAGGACATCGCCGAGCGCGTAAACCTCGGCGTGACCCATGTGCAGGTCGCCGGATGGGTAAGGGAACATGTCGAGGATGTACTTCCGCGGCCGGTGGTCATCGTCCTTCGTCGAGAACGGTCGCAGCTCGTCCCAGATCGCCAGCCACTTCTCCTGGATGCGGTCGATGTCGAACTCGGGTGCGTCGCCGGCGTTGCCGGTGTGGTGCTGCTGGTTGGCCACGGAACTCTCTTCATCTACGGTGTCAGACGAGCACCAAGCTTACTGAATGGCGGCAGTTCAGGCCCTGAGCGCTGCGAGCACCGCCGCGGCCTTGAGTTTCACCTCGGCCAGTTCCTCCTCAGGCACCGACAGCGCGGTGATTCCCCCGCCTGCGCCGATCGTCGCGCCGGACTCGTCGATCACCGCGGATCGGATCACCATCGCCAAATCAACCGCGCCGTCCACCCCGAGGTAGCCGAAGGCGCCCGAGTACACGCCGCGGGCGCGCTGTTCCAGTCGGGACAGGATGCGCGAGGCCGCCAGTTTCGGCGCGCCGGTCATCGACCCGGCCGGGAAACAGGATGCGACGGCATCCAGCCCGTCCAGCCCCGCGCGCAACCGTCCGCGGACCGTGCTGACCAGTTGGTGCACGTGCGCGTAGCTCTCCACCTGCAGCAGGGCCGGCACGCGGACGGTCCCGGTTTCACAGACCCGGCCCAGGTCATTGCGCATGAGATCGACGATCATCACGTTCTCGGCGCGTTCCTTGTCGCTGTCCAGCAACTCCTGCAGCAGTCGTCGGTCCTCGTCAGGGCCCGCCGCGCGCGGTCGGGTGCCCTTGATCGGCTTGGTCTCGACGACACCGCCGGGGCTCACCGACAGGAACCGCTCGGGCGTCGCCGAGACGAGCGCGGTGCCGCCGGCGCGGATCAGGCCGCCGTGGTGCGTGGGGCTGGATGCTCGCAGCGCCAGGTAGGTCGCGACGGGGTCGATCGGGGCGGCGCCGGGCCCACGTGCGACGCTCACCTCGTTGGTCAGGCACAGCTGGTAAGCGTCACCGTCGGCGATCGCACGCTGGCATTCGCCGATCATGGCTAGGTAGTCGTCGTCGGGATAGCGCCAACTCGGAGCGGTGTGCACCGGCGTGCCCTCCCCCGGCGTGGCCGGAGATCGCAGTGCCTCGACCGTGGCATCCCGCCAGGCGGCGAGTTCACCGTCCCAGCGTTCGCCGAGCGCGCGTAAGGTCGTCCGCCCGGTGGTCGGGTCGATGGCGACAAGCCGGTCGACCCAGAGGAAAGCGGCCGCCGGATGTCTCGGCTGCTGCGGTACCGGATCGCCGAGGGTCACCGCCCGAACCTCGTAGCCGAACCAGCCGACCCAGCCGAGCGCGAATCCGGCTGGGCTCTTGGCGGTGCTCTCAGGGTCGGCAGGGATTTCGCCCGCATGCCCGGCGAGCCCTGAGCGAAGCACGTCGAACAGCTCGGCCACGCCATCGACATCCGCCGTCACCACCGTCGACGAGGAGCCGAGAAAGCTCATGCCCGTCGCGGTATACGAATGCTTATGCTCATCGCCGCCGGTGGAGTGGTCCGGCCCGGAACTGTCCAGCCAGAACGAGTTGGGCGCATCCGCGTACAGCGTGCAGAAGGCTGCGGCGGGGTCGACCGGGAAGTCGAGCGAGGCTTCGAGGACCCGGAGGCGCATAACCTAAGCCTATGAGCGAAGCCCCGCCCGTCGAACCGGTTGCCCTCGCCCGCTGGCGCGACGGCGTGTTGGAGCCGATCGAGTACTGCTCCCCAGACGACGCCTCGAGTATCCGGGTTGCGGATTCCTTCCTCGTCGCCGACGGCGCGGCGCTGGCGATCGACCTGCATCGGGAGCGATTCCTCGCCACCGCTGTCGCGCCGGATGCCGTGACGACAGCGGTGGATCCCGCGAATCCCGCGGTGGCCGAGGCGTTCTGGGACGCCGCGATCGGCAGCATTCCCCGCGCCGGGTCCTGGTTCCCGCGGCTCGAGCAGCGCACCACCGACGGGGCCACCCGATTGGTGCTGCGCACACGTCCGGCGCCGGAACTGCGATCATCCATCGCCCTGCTCACCCATGACGGACCGGATCCGCGGCAGCATCCCCTGGTCAAGGGCCCGGATCTCGATGCCCTCGTACGCACCCGCACGCTGGCCCAGCAGACGGGCGCGGACGATGCCGTGCTGCTGCAGGACGGCGCCGTGGTCGAGACCACGACCGCCGCCCTGCTCTGGTGGCGCGGCGATGCGCTCTGCATCCCGGAGCCTGAGCTGGCCCGGGTGGACAGTGTCACCGTCCGAAGCATCCTCGCCTTGGCCGCCGCGCTCGGGGTCGATGTGCTGCACGAAGCGGTCACCCCGGCCGAGCTGGATGGGCTGGAGGTCTGGGCGGTGAACGCCCTGCATGGCCCGCGCATCGTCACCGGCTGGCTGAACGGTCCGGGCACGGCGGAGCAACCGGGTCGGCTCAGCCTGTGGCGACGCAGGCTTGCGGCGCTGCGCCGGCCGCTTCCGTGAATCCTCCGTGACTCCTCCCGAGACGCAGCGGCGCGCGGGATAGGCTCGACAGGGTGAACGAGCTGCTCGTGTGGGTGCTGGAGATGGTCGATTCGGTCGGCCCGATCATGCGAACAGTGCTCGCCGGTATCGGCGTAATGCTGGAGACGTCGGTGCTCATCGGCCTCATCATTCCCGGGGACTCCATCGTCATCGTGGCGTCACTCTCGACCGAGAATCCGTTCGTCAACCCGGTGTCGTTCATTGCGCTGGTCATCACCGTCATCGTCGGCTCCCTGATCGGTGAGAGCATCGGTTTCGCGCTCGGGCGGTATTTCGGGCCGAAGATCCGCCGCTCAGCTCTTGGCCGCCGGATCGGCGAAGACCATTGGATGCGTGCCGAGAACTATCTGGACCGGCGTGGCGGCATCGCCGTGTTCGTGTCCCGGTTCCTGCCGGTGCTGCACTCGCTGGTGCCTCTCACGGTGGGCATGAGCACCATGAGTTACCGCAAGTTCATGGCCTGGACCATTCCCGCCTGCACCATCTGGGCGTTGGCGTACGTTTCGGTCGGCACGACGGCAGGTGAGGTCACCCGCCAGCTCATCTCAGAGCAGCTTCACTACGCCGGCTACGTCTTCGTGGGCATCATCGTCGTGTTCGCCGTCATCGTCTGGGTGGTCAAGTCGCTGCTGGCGCGCAGTCAGCGGCGGCACATGCTCCGCCGCGGGGACGGCGACGCGAACACGCTCGAGCCTGCGGAGTAACCCGTTGGTCGAGCTTGCCGAGACCTCGTGAGGAGATCTCGGCAAGCTCGATCAGCGGGGGTGTCGATCAGCGGGTGCTAGCCGTTCAGGCGCGCGTTCGCGATGAGTTCCGCAGCCTCGAGGGTGCTCACATCCTGAGCGGCGGACTCGCGGTAGATCGCGGTGATGGTGTCTCCGATCGCCTGGACGCGGGACTCGATGGCGTCAGCCTCTGCCCCCGGTTCGGAGGCAAGCGCGAGGAAGATCACTCCGCCGCCGTTGACGACGAAGTCGGGCGCCCACAGGATGCCGCGCTGGCGGAGCTGATCCGCGCCGTCGCGCGTGGCCAGCTGGTTGTTCGCGGCGCCGACGACTCCTTGTACTCGCAGCTCGGAGATGACGGTCCCGGTCAGCACACCGCCGAGACCGCACGGCACGAACAGGTCGGCTTCGGTCCGGTGCACGGTAGCGGGGTCCGCCCAGGTCGCGCCGAGACGGTCGGCGAGTGCCTTGCGAGCCTGGTTGACGTCGGCGACTGTGAGGCGGGCCCCGCCGGCAGCGAGCCGTTCCGCGAGTCGACCGCCGACCTGGCCGAGTCCGGCGATCACGAAGTGGCGTCCCGCGACATCGCGGGTGTCGAACAGCTCGTCCAGGGTGGCCAGGATGCCGGCATAGACACCTGAGGCTGTGGCATCCGCTGGCTCACCGACACCGCCCTCCTCCGGCGGCAGCCCGCACACGTACGACGTGCGCTCGGCCACGATCGACATGAGTTCCGCGCTGGTGCCGACATCCTCCGCGGTCATGTACGCGCCGCGCAGGCTTTCGACCGCGTCTCCGAGGTCGAGCATGGCGTTCCGCTGCTGCTCGGCAGTGAGCGTCACACCGAGCGGTAGACGGATGACCGACTTCCCTCCGCCGCGACCGATTCCGGCAACGGCGTTCTTCTGGGTCATCGCCCGGGACAACCGCAGGGCGTCATCGAGAGCGTCGGTCCAACTCGGGTACTGCCACACTCTGGCACCGCCGAGGGCTTGGCCGAGCTTCGTGGAATGCACCGCCACGCAGATGGTCAGCCCGGAACGAGCGCCGGTGGTGATGAGCACGCGTTCGTGCTCGAAATCGGCTGGGGCCAAGGCATCCTGCGTCGGTGAAGGCTGCGCGATGGTCATGGGAACTCCTTTGTCGCCCTGTCTCGTGGACAGAAATGCATGTGGGCAGGGTATTGCCCGACCTAACGCTACCGGTTCGGCGACTAGATGAGGCCCTTCTCGGTGAGCCATTCGGTGGCGATGGTGTCCGAGGACTCTTCGTCGACGGAGCTTCTGGTGTTCAGGTCGACCAGCTCCGCGGCGGTCAGCTCGGCCTGGACGGCGTTGATCACGTCGGCGATGTCGTCAGCAATGTCCGCGTTCACCAGCGGCACAACGTGCGAGGCCAGGAACAGGGACTCCGGGTCTTCCAGGACGACGAGGTTCTCGGTGCCGATCGCCGGGGACGCGGAGAAGATGTTGACGATCTGCACCTGGTTCTCGGTGAGCGCCTGAATCGTGAGCGGTCCGCCGCTGTCCTCGATCGGAGTGAAGCCGACGGTGACCCCGTACACGCTCTGCAGGCCCTCGGGGCCGTACGGCCGCGTCTCCAGCTCGGAGTTGCCGCCCAGCGTGAGCGGTGTCGTGACCGCCGCGAGGTCGGCGAGGCTCGTCACCGAGTTGGTGTCAGAGAACTCCTTGGTGACCACGTAGGAGTCCTGGTCGGTGGCCTCGGCCTGGTCGAGCACCTCGAGCCCGTCGGGCAGGGCGTCCGCGAGGGCGTCATAGACGTCGTCGGTCGATCGGGCCTCGGTTGCCTCGTCGTAGTACTGCAGCAGGTTGCCGGTGTACTCGGGAAACAGGTCGACCGAACCGGACTCGAGCTCAGGCAGGTATGCCTCGCGCTGGCCGATGTTGAACTGGCGCTCGACCTCGAAACCGTCAGCCTCCAGCGCCTGGGCGTAGATCTCGGCGATGATCTCGTTCGAGTAGTAGGCCTGCGAGCCGACGACGATGGTGTCGCTGTTCGTGTCGTCGGGTGCTGGTGCCTCGAGCGGGTCGCCTGACGCACATCCGGCAAGGGCGAACGCCCCCACTGCGATGAGTCCGGCGAGGGCCATCCGGCGCGGTCGTGCGGTCGATACCATCAGTGTCTCCTCAGTGCAGGGGCGCGAGTCAGGCGTTGCAGGAGGGCGAAAATGCCTTCCAACAGCAGGGCAAGCACGGCCACGAGGATCGCTCCACCGAGCATCACCTCGAAATTTCGAGTGCTCAGTCCCGAGAATATGTACCGGCCGAGCCCGCCGAGGCCAATGTACGCCGCGAGTGTTGCGGTCGCCACAACCTGCAGTGTCGCGTTCCGGAGGCCGCCGATCAGCAGCGGGAGGCCGAGTGGCAGCTCCACGCGGGTGAGCACCTGCCACTCGGTCATCCCCATCGCCCGGGCCGCGTCCACCGTGTGCCGGTCGATCGCCTCAACTCCGGCATAGGCGCCGGCGAGGATCGACGGCACCGCGAGCACGACAAGCACGATCAGCACCGGGCCGAAGTCGAGCCCCAGAAGCAGGGCGAGGATCGTGATGAGGCCGAGTGACGGCAGCGCGCGCGCCGCGCCGGAGAGCGCGATCGCGAGCTGCCGGCCACGGCCCGTGTGACCGATCAGCAACCCCGCCGGGATGGCGATGGCGGCCGCAATGAGCATGCTGACCAGCGTGTAGTACAGGTGCTCGGCGAGCCGGTTCGGGATGCTGGAGGACCCCACCAGACGCTCGGGCGAGAAGATCCAGGCCAGCGCCTCCAGAAACAGGCTCATGCGGAGGCCTGCCGTCCACGCTGGGCTTGCACGAACGGCAGCCACGGCATCAGCAGACGGCCCACCAGCACTAGGATCACGTCGAACAGCAGCGCCACCAGCATGGTGACGACAATGCCGGTGAGGATCTCGACGCCGATGCCCCGCTGCAGGCCGTTCGTGAACAGGTAGCCCAGGCTGTCGGCGCCGATCAGCACGCCGACGGTGAGCAGGCTCACGGTGCTCACTGACACCACCCGCAGACCCGCGAGCAGCACCGGGCCGGCCAGTGGAAGCTCGATCTTCCAGAACCGACCCCAGCCGGCGTAGCCGACTGCGGTTGCCGATTGCCGCACGTCAGGCCCGACCGAGCCGAGGGCGTCCGTCGCCGAGCGGACCATCAGGGCCACCGCGTAGATCGTCAGGGCGATGATGACGTTGAGCTCGGACAGGAAGCTGATTCCAAGGATCGGCGGGATCAGAACGAACAGCGCGAGCGACGGAATCGTGTACAGCAGCCCCACCACGGTGAGCAGCGTTGCGCGGGTCCACTGGTAGCGCCAGGCCACCCAGCCGAGCGGCACGGCGATGACGAAACCGAGCACGATGGGAATCGCGCTCAAGCGGATGTGGGAGAGCGTCAGCGCCCAGACAAGGTCCAGGTTTGAGAGCAACCAGTTCACGAGGCTGGGGTCTCTCCTACGGCGCCTTCTCCCACAGCGTCTTCTCGGACGGCGCCTTCTCGGGCTGGAGCCTCTCCCACCAGCCTGGCCTGCACACGGCCCTCAGCATCGACCAGCACAGTCCCGTCCGGTGTCTCACGTGTCCGGAGGGCGCGCTTGCCCCGCTGGGCTCCGATGAAACTGGCCACGAAGTCATCCGCCGGGTTCTCGATGATCTCGCTCGGCGAGCCTTGCTGGACGATACGGGCGCCGCGGCCGAGAATGACGACCTGGTCGCCAAGCAGGAACGCCTCATCAATGTCGTGTGTGACGAAGACCACGGTCTTGTCGAGTTCGCGCTGCAACCGGATGAGCTCCTGCTGCAGCTCGGCGCGCACGATCGGGTCGACCGCGCCGAACGGCTCGTCCATCAGCAGGATGTTCGGATCGGCGGCGAGACCGCGTGCCACACCGACGCGCTGCTGCTGCCCGCCCGACAGCTGGCTCGGGTACCGGTCGGCAAGGCTCCGGTCGAGTCCGACGACATCCAGCAGTTCGAGCGCGCGCGCCCGCGCCGCTTGCCGCGACGCCCCGTTCAACCGGGGCACGGTGGCGATGTTGTCGGCCGCGGTGCGATGGGGCAGCAGACCGCTGTTCTGCATCACGTAGCCGATACTGCGCCGCAACGGCACCGCCGCGACTTCCGACACGTTCGTGCCGTCGATCTCGACGTATCCCGATGTGGCGTCGACCATGCGGTTGATCATCCGCAGCAAGGTGGTCTTGCCGGATCCGGATGACCCCACGAGCACAGTTGTCTTCCGTGAAGGAATGACGAGACTAAAGCCGTCTACGGCGAGGGTGCCATCCGGGAATTGCTTGGAGACATCCCGGAACTCGATCATCAGTCGAAATACGGCTCCAGCAGTGCGTTCGCGATGGTGCGCCCCTGCTTCAGGTAGCGTTCATCACCCTTGTCGTCGCGGGCGAACGCGCGAGCGACGAGCGCGTCGGTGACTTCAATAGCGGCATTGAACGCGAATCGCGCCTCTTCATTCGCCGAGATCTGGAACCGCTTCGTGTACTCGTCGAGCATCGCAGCGCCCAGGCGACCGTAACTGGTCTCCTCCTCGGCGGCGGGACGGAGGTCGAGCACATCGCCGACACGGAGCGACCGGAATCCGGGCTCGGTACGGAACATCTCGACGAACACGTCGAACACCGCCTGCCTCGCGTCGTGAAAGTTCTTGTGCCCGCCGGCGTCGAGTTCGGCGACCAACCGTTCATGCAAGCGTGCGTAGTTGCGAGCCGCAAGCGCCTGGAGGACGGCGATGCGATCAGGGAAGTAGCGGTAGACGGTGCCGATGGATGCTCCGGCGCCATCGGCGACCATGGCCGTGGTCAGTCGTTCGTAGCCGATTCGATCGATGACGGCGGCTGCCGCGTCCATGAGTGCGGTCAGGCGGGCTGTGCTCCGAGCCTGGACCGGTTCGTTCCGGATGAGCGTGTTCCCCGCGGGAACTGCTGCGAAGTCTCGTGCAACCACAGTCACTCCTTCGTCGATTGGTCTGAATATACCCGTGACCCCCCAGTGTGGGGGACTTTTTCTCAAAGATGCATGGTGTCGGTGGCGATTGGCAGAATGTTCCCATGTGTGGACGCTTCGTCGTATCCGACACGACCCCCGATTTGATCGGAATGTTCGATGTCGAGGTCGTCGGCGACAACCTGCCGGGACAGTCGTGGAACGTGGCGCCGACCGATCCGGTCATCGTCATCATCGATTCACTGCCCAAGAACCAGCCCGAGCACCCCGAGCCGGTGCGCCGTGCCGAGGCAGCCAGGTGGGGTCTGGTGCCGTCGTGGGCAAAGGATCCCTCGGTTGGTTCGCGCATGTTCAATGCCCGGATTGAGGAGGCGGCCGAGAAGTCGTCGTTCCGCAACTCGGTGGCCAAGCGCCGGGCTGCGATCCCGGCCACCGGCTACTACGAGTGGCGACGCGGTCCGGACGGGGTGAAGTACCCCCAGTTCATCCACGCTGCCGATGGCCGGCCGCTGCTGCTCGCCGGCCTGTACGAGTGGTGGCGGAACCCGGCTGCCGCCGAGGATGCCGCGGACAAGTGGTTGTTGTCGGCGACGATCCTCACGACGGACTCGGCGGGCGAGCTGGCGAGCATCCATGACCGCATGCCGGTGGTGCTCGACCACGGGTTCCTCGATGAGTGGCTCGACCCGTACCTGATCGGTGACCGAGACTTGCTCGCTGCGATCGCCGAGTCGGCGAAAACCGGGGTGGACGAGCTCGCCCACTACGAGGTGGGCCGAGCCGTCGGCTCGGTGAAGAACAATGGGCCGCAACTGATCGACCCGGTGGCTGAGGACGAGGCGGAGCCGGAGGCGTGAACGCGTCCGGCTGAGCCGTGACAAACTGGACGAATGCGACGCAAGGGTCCGGTCGGTGACACTCTCGGCCGAACGCCGCGGGAGATTCTGCACCGCGCGGCCCGCATAGAGGACAAATTTCACGAGTTCCGGGCTCGCCGAGGCCGGAAACGCGGCCTGGTGACCACGGTCGTCCCGTACACCGCTTATGGCGCACCAGGCTGGGCGCGGGTGCTCTGTCGCGTGGTTCTCACCAAGCCCGACATCTCCGACCGGCACCGGTACGAGAAGATCCGCGGCTGGCGGAGCTTCTTCAGCATCCCGGTGCACGACTCCCCCGTCTTCGTCACGGTGAACGGAGTCGACCACGAACTGCCCGTCGACCGCGGCGGCGTCGTCGACGCACGCGTGGAATCGGACTTCGAGCCCGGGTGGCATGAGGTTTCCATCCGCACTCGGGACACCGACCCGGTGGTCGCACCGCTGTTCGTGATCGACCCGGCAACCCGATTCGGCATCGTCTCCGACATCGACGACACCGTGATGGTGACCTATCTGCCGCGGCCGTTCCTGGCCGCCTGGAACACCTTCGTGCTCGACGAGCACGCCCGGCGAGCGGTGACCGGGATGCCGGTGCTCTACGACCGGCTCGCTACGGCGAATCCCGGCGCACCGTTCATCTACCTGTCGACGGGCGCCTGGAATGTCGCGCCGACCCTCACCCGGTTCCTGACCAGGAACCTCTATCCGGCCGGCGCCCTGCTGCTGACCGACTGGGGACCGACGCATGACCGGTGGTTCCGCAGCGGCCGGGCGCACAAGGTCGAGAACCTCGAACGCCTCGCGGTCGACTTCCCCGATCTGCGCTGGCTGCTCATCGGCGATGACGGCCAGCGCGACGAGGACATCTACGGACAGTTCACGAAGCGGCATCCCGACAAGGTGATCGCCGTGGGCATTCGACAACTGTCGACATCCGAGGCGGTCCTGGCCGGTGGACGCCGGCATGGTGACCACGCGGAGGGGCCCGCACCGTGGGTCTACGCGCCCGATGGCGCCGGGCTGGCCGAACAGCTCGTCGCTTTGGGAATTCTGCGGTAGTCAACCTGCGTTAGCGTTACTTCGCCATGAGAAATTTTGAAGATGGGTCGGCGGGCGACGCCGACTACGGGACCATCGGGGCTGGGTACGCCCAGATCCGCCAACCGGATCCGCGCATCGCTGCCCGCATCCTCACCGCCCTCGGTAACGCGCGCACCGTTCTGAACGTCGGCGCAGGCGCCGGATCGTATGAACCGGTCGACCGCCATGTGTTCGCTGTGGAGCCGTCCGCGTCGATGCGGGCACAGCGCCCCGCGCACCTCGCGCCAGCGATCAACGCCACCGCAGAGAACCTGCCGTTCGACGACGACAGCTTCGACGCGAGCATGGCGAGCGTCACGGTGCACCAGTGGCCGGATGTCAAGAAGGGCCTCGGCGAGATGCGCCGGGTCACCCGCGGCCCGGTGGTGGTGCTGACCTTCGACCCGGTGGTGCCCGAACAGTGGTGGCTGCCGGAGTACGTGCCGGTTCTGTTCGACATCGAGGCGCGCCGGATGCCGACACTCGACACCATCGCCGACGCCCTGGGCGGCGCCCGCGTCGAGATCGTGCCGATTCCCGTCGACTCGATCGACGGATTCGGACAGGCGTTCTTCGGACGCCCCGAGCGCGTGCTGGACCCCGCGGTTCGCCGCGCCATGTCAGCGTGGAGCTTCGTCGCACCAGAGATCATCGAGGAGTTCGAGCAGCGCCTCGCCGCTGACCTCGCCTCGGGTGAGTGGGACCGCAAGTGGGGCCGGTTCCGCACCATGGACGAGTTCGACGGCGGGCTGCGTCTGGTCATCAGCGACCCCACCGAGTAACCATTCCAACGGAGGCCATCGGGTGAGAATGCTCTCATCCGATGGCCTTCCCTCATTCCCATACGGATAATTGGGGAATGCCCACCCGCCGGATGCCCCACTGGTCCGTCAGGGTGCGCATCCTCGCCGCGATCCTCGTCGTGACCGCGGTGGCGATGGTCACAGCCGGCGCCTCGGCGTATTTCGTGCAGCGCGAGCGAATCCTGGATGAGATCGACGACCGGCTGAACACCAGCGTTGAGGCGGTGCGCCTCGTCGTCACCGGCAGCGACCCGGCCGGTGGCGTCGACTCGCAGACAACCGCACCGGAGGCATCCGGTTTCAGCACCACCCGGTCAGCCATCGAAGCCGTGCTCGCCCGGGTGCTGCCCAGCCGGAACGAAAGCTCGCTCGGCCTGCTGAACGGCGTGCCGACGTTCGTCTCGGCGGTGCCGACCGACTTCCAGCTCGAGGACGATCCGGCCTTCATCGTGCGCGTGACTTCGGAGACATCCGACGGTTCCATCCGCCTCGGTACCGCTCTCACCACCGTCGGCGACCTGCGCTACATTGCCGTGCCGATCGACGTTGCCGGGACGCCCGACGCCGGGTTGTACGTCACCGCGTACGACATCGAAGCCGAACTCGCCGACATGAACGCCGCGTTCCGCACCTACGCGATGATTGCGGCGGTCTCGCTGCTGGCGATCGGCCTGGTCGGCTGGTTCGTCGCCGGCCGGCTGCTGCGGCCGATTCGGCAGGTGTCCGCTGCAGCTTCGCGGATCACCGCCAGCGACCTGTCCGGTCGCATCCCGGTCTCCGGCAACGACGATGTCAGCGCGCTCACCTCGACCGTGAACGACATGCTGGAACGACTGGATCGGTCGATCACCACCCAGCACCAGCTGCTCAGCGATGTGCGACACGAGCTCAAGACGCCCCTCACGATCGTGCGCGGTCACCTCGAGCTGATGAATCCGGATGACCCGGCGGAGGTGCGTCAGACGGTGCCGCTGCTCCTCGACGAACTGGACCGCATGACCGGACTGGTCGATGAGATCGCCGCCCTCGCGGACAGCCAGGAAGGCGTGCTGCAGCTGAAATGGGTGGACGTCGACGACTTCAGCGACCAGGTTTTCGCCAAGGCGTCAGCGATCGGCAACCACGATTGGCGCCTCGCCGAGTCGGCCACGATTGTCGCCTCGCTCGACCCGGTCAGGATCACGCAGGCGTGGCTGCAATTGGCCGACAACGCCGCCAAGTACTCGCCGCCCGGGTCGCCGATCGCCCTCGGCAGCCGCCTGCCGGATCCGCACACTCTGGAGTTCTTCGTGACGGACCGTGGCCCGGGCATCCCGGAGGGCATGGAGGAGCGCATCTTCGAGCGGTTCGGCCGCGTCGACGCCCGGCGCGGCATCCAGGGCAGCGGCCTCGGGCTCCCCATCGTTTCCGCGATCGCACGCGCGCACGGCGGCCGGGTGACGCTCCAGACATCGCCGTCCGGATCCCGGTTCGCAATCGTCGTTCCCGTGAATCAGGAGGTCAAGTGAGCAGCATTCTGGTGGTCGAGGATGAGGAACGCATCTCGGCTTTCGTCGCCAAGGGGCTGACCGCGGCCGGTTACGCCTGCCGGGTGACCGACAACGGTCTGGCCGCGGTTGAACTCGCCCGCAGCGACGAGTTCGATCTCATCCTGCTGGATGTCGGCCTGCCCGGCATCGACGGCTTCGAGGTGCTGCGCCGGGTGCGTGGCTTCAACGAGACCGTGCCGATCATCATGCTGACCGCCCGCACCGCCACCGTCGACACCGTTGCCGGACTCGACGGCGGCGCGAACGACTATCTGGCGAAGCCGTTCAAGTTCGACGAGCTGGTCGCCCGAGTGCGCAGCCGGATGCGGGATGCCTCCAGGTCGAGCGCGGCGTCGACGGTGCTGGTGCATGATGACCTGTCGTTGGACATGCATTCCCGCCGGGCAAGCATCGATTCCCACACCGTCGACCTGTCGGCGCGCGAGTTCGCCCTGCTCGAGGAGTTCATGCGGCATCCGGACCAGGTGCTGAGCCGGGAGCAGCTGCTCAGCCGGGTGTGGGGGTACGACTTCGATCCGGGGTCGAACGTGGTGGATGTCTACGTGCGTTACCTGCGCGGCAAGCTCGGATCGGATCGCATCGAGACCGTGCGCGGCATGGGGTACCGCCTGCGCTGAGACTTACACCAGGGCGCTGGCCCGTTCGAGCAGCCAGTTCGCCGGAACGCTTTGCCCGAGGGTGTGCGCGAGCAGGTGAGTCGCCGAGATCGCGTGGGCGCGATCACTGAAACCGGCGTCGTCACCGCGCACCCAGCGCTCCCTCCAGCGTTCGGCGAGCCGGTCGTACCGGGCTTCTGACTCGTGCTCACCGGCTGCCCGCATGGTGAGCGCAGACATGATCAGGTGCGCGTGCATCGCGCCGGCGTCATCGGCGGGATCGCCGAGACCGGCGGTGTCGATGTCGAGCACGCCGAGGATGCGGCCGGGATCGACCGGATCCACGAACAGCTGGCCGACGTGCAGGTCGCCGTGCACCATCACCGGCTGTGGCACGGCCGCGGCCGCGGCCGTGAGCGTGGCATCGATGCGACGGCAGATGTCACTCAGGGCGGCCAGCTCCGACCCGCCGGTCTCGGCAAGCAGCATCCGGACGCGGCGCTCGTACCAATCGAGCCGCCTGGACAGCGACACGCGTGCCGCGTTCTCCCCCGGGATTTGCGCGATCGTTCGGGTCAGTCCTTCCACGGCGTCAAGGAACCGTTCGTCATCGCCGAGTCGTTCGATCGACTGTGCCGCGACCACGCCCGGCAGCTCGGTGAACACGATGATGCCGTCATCGCTCCAGCCGAGGGTGGCCGGCACGGGCAGCCCGGCCTCACGCCAGCGGGAGTAGCGGGCATGCAGCGCCGACACCTGGTCGGGGGCGACCACCTTGAAGTAGGCGATGCCGGCCTGCCACACGGCTCTGACCACCGCACGCTTGCCGGGCCGGTAGGCGACCAGGGTGAGCTGAATGTCGGAGACATCCTGACCCATCCGGCGCAGCAATACGGTGGCGGCGTCCGGATACACGGCTGACGGCAACGCGGGCAGCGCCGGATCCTTCGGATACAGCCACACGGCGACCTCGTCGCCGGTGTCGTTGTTGCGCATGGTGAGCACACCGTCACGGGAGGCGTCGACGGCCTTGGTGGTGCCGTGCCGCGTGTCGAGGTAGACCACCTGACGTTGCACGACGCCGTCGGCGGAACGCAGTTCGATCTCGTGTCCGCTGATGAACCCGTCGCCGCTGACCTCGAGTCCGAGCGGCCTGCTCGACTGCAATGAGAATCCGAGCGATTCGGCGAGTCCCTCGAGCAGGTCCTGTTGCTGCTCAGTCATCGTCGTCAGGCGCGTCGGGGCCGTCATCAGGATCGTCGTCCGGCGCGTCATCATCCGGCCCGTCGTCATCCGATCCGTCGTCATCAAGCGGTGCCGGCGGCGCCGGCGCTACCGGTTGCGGCTCACCGGGGGCGGTCGTCGCGGGCACCGGAGTCGGTGGAACCGTGCTCCGTGGGACGATGATCGGCTGGGCGGGCTGCGGTTCGCCTGGCGTGTCGCGGATGTCCAGCGCCCGCACCGTCAGCGTGCCGAGCAGCACGAGGCCGAGCACGGTAAGCACACCCGCGATGAGAGCCACGTACCTGCGCATCCCCCCATCCTGCCGTGCGAGCTGGCCGATCGGGCCGCAGGTGAGTGAATTCTCATCGGGAGGGAGCTTTGGCACGCTCTGCCTGACACCGGTCGGCGGCATACTTGCCGCATGGCCACCTCCCCCGCCCGTCGCCTCACCGAGCTCCGGCTGGTTGCTCAGCGCATCTCATCGCCCGCCGCCGACACGCCCGGTGAGGTGGTGCGCCGGCTGCTGGCACTGCAGGGTCAGGACTATCCGGGGGTGCTCTGGTCGGTCGGGCTCCGGATGCGCCAGCCCCAGCGGTCCGCGGTCGAGGCCGCCCTCGCCACGGGCGACATCGTTCGGTCCTGGCCGATGCGCGGAACGCTCCACGTGCTGCCGGCCGAGGATCTCGGCTGGCTGCTCTCGCTCACCACCGAACGGCTGATCCGGGAGGCGACGACCAGGCGCAAGCAGCTCGAACTCGACGACCGCACGATCGAGGCGGCCGCGAGGTCGCGATCGGAGCGCTCACCGGCGGACGGATCCTCATCCGCACGGCACTCCTCGGCGAGTTCGAGGCCGCCGGGATCAGCACCGCCCGTCAGCGCGGGTACCACCTGCTGTGGCATCTGTCCCAAACCGGCACCCTGGTCTTCGGCCCGGCCGAGGGCGCAGCGCAGACCTTCACGCTGAGCAGTGAGTGGATTCCCAACCCCCGCAGGCTCGAGGCGGACGAGGCACTCGCCGAGCTGGCGGTCCGCTACTTCGCGGGGCACGGCCCGGCAACCGTGCACGACCTCGCCTGGTGGGCGTCGATCACAGTCACCCAGGCGCGGGCAGCGCTCGCCTCGGTGCGCGACCGGCTCGAGCAGCTCACCGTGGACGGCACCGACTACTACCTTCACGCAGACACCCTCGAAGCGCCCGCAGCCGGAGCCGGTGCGCGGGCGGCCGTGCACGCCCTGCCGGGCTTCGACGAGTTCCTGCTCGGCTACCGGGATCGAAGCGCAGCGCTCCGTCCGGACCAGCAACTCGTGGTGGTTCCCGGTGGCAACGGCATGTTCGCGCCGACCATCGTCGACAACGGCTCGGTCATCGGAGTCTGGCGCAAGCGGCAGACAGGCAGCGGCATCCGCGTGACTGCAGAGCCATTCGCTCCGCTCAGCAAGCGAGCCACGTCCGGCTTCACCCGGGCGCTGAAGCGGTATGGGGAGTTTCTCGGCCAACCGGTGACGCTCGATACGCTGAGCGAGTGAAGCTCTTCGGCACGCTGCAGGACACGAAGCGCTCACCGCTGCTGCAGGTACTGAAGACCTCGGCCGCGGCTGTCGTGGCCTGGCTGCTCTCCCAGTTGCTGCTTGGCCAGCCACTGCCCATCTTCGCGGCGATCGCCGCGCTGCTGGTGGTGCAACCAAGTGTGAACCAGTCACTCGCCAAGGGCATCGAACGAAGCGTCGGCGTGATCCTCGGAGTGCTGCTGGCCACAGCGCTGGGTGCGCTGTTCGGATCTGACAGCTGGGTCGTGCTGGTCGCCATCGTCGCGTCGCTGCTGATCGCCTGGGCGCTGAAGCTCGGCCCCGGGTCGACGAACCAGATACCGATCAGCGGCATGCTCGTGCTGGCGCTCGGGGCCAACACTCCCGGCTACGCGATCGATCGCATCCTGGAGACCGTGATCGGCGCGGTCACCGCCCTGGTGATCAACGCGCTGATCGTGCCGCCCGTGCTCGTGCAACCCGCGCACCACGCGATCGGCAAGCTGCAGGCCCAGACCGCTCGCATCCTCGAGCGGATCGCGCTCGCGCTGCACGAACCGCACGATCGTGGCCAGCTGGACCAGCTGCTCGTGGACGCCCGCGAGCTTCGCACGGCGCAGCGAACCGCCAGCGATGCCCTGACCCGTGGCGAGGAGAGCCTGCAGCTGAACCCTCGGCGCAGCCGCAACCGTGACCTGCTCGCCGAAGACGATGCACTGCTGCACCGATTGAACGCGCTCGTGACCCGGGTGATCGGCATGGCGCGCGCGGTGCGCGACCATTACGACCCGACGATCGTCGATGACCGCACGGTACAGGCGATCGTCACGGAAATGATCCGCGCCGCCCACGACCTGCGGTTACTCGGGCGCACCGAGGCTGCCGGCGACACCGCGGCCGAGCTGCCTGCCCTGACCGCACCGCTGGTGATCACCACGCCCGGCGAGCATTGGATCCTGATCGGCTCCCTGCTGGAAGACATGCGCCGGGTGCGCGAAGAGATCATGGGCACCACCCGCTGAACAACGGGCGGCCGCGGTGGGCTACAGCCAGCTCAGCGAGGCGAACTCCTCCGGGCTGAACCCGAACTGGTCGTACCCGTCAGCGACCAGCGCGCGCAGGTCATCGATCACTGCTGAATCCCGGACGAGCACCAACAGGCCATCCGGCGAGCCGTATACCTTGGACACCGCCAAGACTGCGACATCACCCGACGAGTGCACGCCGCGAACCGCCCACCGGCTGGCGCCGCGCGGATCGAACCGGCGGGTGCGCGTGCGGAAGTGGGTACCGGCCCAGCGGTCCCGACCGATCAGGGTTCGCTGCTTGCCTTCACCGTTCTCGAAGCTGATCACGTGCGAGAGCACCAGCGGGTTCTGCTGCTCCAGCCGATAGCTCAACCGGATCGGTGCCGCGGGGTTGTAGGTCCAGGCAGGGAAGCTCGACGCCGCCGTATTCCAGTCTCCGGGTAGTGTTTCGGCGATCTGTGTGGTGTCAGTGTCGGCATGCGGAACCATTTTGTTACCGTACCGTTGCACTCCGGTGATCGAGAGCGCCCACTCCGGGGGCCACCGAATCGGTTGAAGTCGCGCGGGATCAAGGACAATACAGCTGGGTGCGCTCCCCCGAGCGGTCAACGATGTGGTCGCTCATCAGCCGGCCGCACAGTGGGCATGCCTTGGTGTCACGCGACGGCAGGGGCGCTTCGTTGTACGGGCCGAGCGGCGGCGCACCGATGTATGGCCGGAGCTTCACGTTGAGCTTCTCAATCCAGTTACCGAATGAGCTGCCCTGTTCCGCGTCTCGACCCTTGCCCTGTCCCATATGCTTAGTGTACTAACGATTAGCGCGATCGCTAAAACGAGGGGATCACATGACTGAGCTCGCACATGATCGCAGTCTCCTGGCGCTCGAGGACCAGGTCTGCTTCGCCCTGGCGGTCGCCTCACGGAGCGTCATCGCGCTCTACCGGCCGATCCTCGAGCCACTTGGGCTGACGCATCCGCAGTACCTGGTGATGCTGGCCCTGTGGGACCGGGACCCGCGCACGGTGCGCGATCTGGGCCATGCCCTCGAGTTGGAGCCGGCAACGCTCTCCCCGCTGCTGAAGCGGCTGGAGGCATCCGGCTACATCACCCGCACCCGGAACGCCGCCGACGAGCGCGCGCTCGACGTGCGGTTGACGAGTGTCGGGCGCGAGTTGCGCGTGGAAGCGGAACAGATCCCCCACCGGATCATCGAGCGTCTGGGCATGCCCGCCCGCGAACTCGAGAATCTGCGCTCCAGCCTGCACCGGGTGATTCGCGCGGCGTCGACGTCCTAGCCGGAAGGTCAGAGTCGCTCGACCGCAGTCACTCTGATTTCCGCCGCGCCAATGGCATCTGATGCTGCCAGGTCGACTGTCGCACTGATCGCCCAGTCGTGATCACCGGCCGGATCGGCCAGGATCTGGCGCACGCGCCATTCGGCCTGGTCCTCATCGATGATCAGCATCGACGACCCGCGGGCGTTGGCGTCGGTACCGATCGAATCGTGCTCCGCCCAGTAGTCGTCAAGCGCGTCGGCCCAGTCATCTGCCGTCCAGCCGTACTCGCCGTCGAGCTCGCCCAGCTCCTCGTACCGTTCGAATGCGGCCAGTTGCACCCGGCGGAACAGTTCGTTGCGCACGAGCACTCGGAAGGCTCGAATGTTGCTGGTGAGCCGCGGCGGCGGGGGCGGTACGACCGGTCCTTGCGCCTCCTCGGCCGGATTCACCAGGTGTGCCCACTCGTCGAGCAGGCTCGAGTCCACCTGCCGCACGAGTTCCCCGAGCCAGTCAATGAGCTCGTGCAGGTCTTCGTTCTTGACATCGTCGGGGATGGTTTGCCGCAGGGCACGGAACGCGTCGGAGAGGTAACGCAGCACGACGCCCTCGGAACGGCTGAGCTTGTAGTGGCCGACGAACTCGGCAAAGCTCATCGCCCGCTCGAACATGTCACGCACCACGCTCTTCGGCGACAGCTCGAAGTCGAGCACCCAGGGCTGCGTTGAGGCGAAGGTCACGTAGGCCTGGTGCAGCAGCTCGTCGAGCGGCTTCGGGTGCGTGATCTGCTCGAGCAGCTCCATCCGCTGGTCGTACTCGATGCCCTCGGCCTTCATCGCGGCGACAGCTTCACCGCGGGCGAAGAACTGCTGCTGAGACAGCACTGGCCGCGGGTCATCCAGGGTGGCCTCGACGATGCTCACCATGTCCAGCGCGAAGTCCGGCGCCTCCGGGTCAAGCAACTCGAATGCGGCGATCGCGAACGGGGACAACGGCTGGTTGAGCGCGAAGTTCGGCTGCAGCTCGACCGTCAGCCGGATGCCGCTGGGAGTGTTCTCGACGATCCGGGCGTCGCGGAGGGTGCGGTAGATGGCAAGCGCGCGCCTGGCCAGTTGGTACTGCCTGGTGCGCGACTCGTGGTTGTCGAAGACCAGCGAACGCACGTTCTCGAAGCTGTCGCCGCCGCGGGCGATCACGTTGATCAGCATCGCCGCGGACAGTTGCAGGTGGCTCGTGAGTTTCTCGGGGGTCGCCGCGACCAGCTTCTCGAAACTCGCCTCACCCCACGAGACGAAGCCATCGGGAGCCTTCTTGCGCACCACCTTGCGACGCTTCTTCGGGTCGTCGCCGGCCTTCTGCAGCGCCTTGAGGTTGTCGCTCTCATGCTCGGGCGCCTGGACGATGACCGTGCCGGCGGTGTCGTACCCGGCCCGACCGGCGCGGCCCGCGATCTGGTGGAACTCCCGGGCGCTCAGCTGGCGCATGCGCACCCCGTCGAACTTGGTGAGCGCCGAGAGCAGCACGGTGCGAATGGGCACGTTGATGCCGACGCCGAGCGTGTCGGTTCCGCAGATCACCCGCAGCAGGCCGCGTTGCGCGAGCTGCTCGACCAACCGCCGGTAGCGCGGCAGCATGCCCGCGTGGTGCACGCCGATCCCGCTGCGCACCAGGCGGCTCAGGGTCTTGCCGAAGACCGTGGTGAAGCGGAACTCGCCGATCGCGTCGGCGATCTCGTCGCGCTGCTCGCGGCTGAGCACTTTCACGCTGGTGAGCGCCTGGGCGCGTTCCAGCGCGGCGGCCTGCGAGAAGTGCACGACGTAGACGGGCGCCTGGCCGGTGTCGAGCAGTTCCTCGATGGTCTCGTGGATCGGGGTGGTCGCGTAGTAGAAGTGCAGTGGCACCGGCCGTTCCACGCCGGTCACTTCCGCGGTCTGCCTGCCGGTACGCCGCGACAGGTCGGCGGCCAGGTCGGTGACATCGCCCAGGGTTGCGGACATCAGCACGAACTGGGCGCGCGGCATCAGCAGCAGCGGCACCTGCCAGGCCCAGCCGCGTTCCGGATCGCCGTAGAAGTGGAACTCGTCCATGACGACCTGGTCGACGGGCGTGGCCTCGCCGTGCCGGAGCGCCAGGTTGGCCAGGATCTCCGCGGTGGCGCAGATGATCGGGGCATCCGGGTTCACCGACGAGTCTCCGGTGATCATGCCGACCCGTTCGGCCCCGAACAGGTCGACCAGGGCGAAGAACTTCTCGCTCACCAGTGCCTTGAGCGGCGCGGTGTAGAAGGTGCGCTTGCCCTGCGCGAGTGCGGTGAAGTGCGCCGCGATCGCCACCAGCGACTTTCCGCTGCCGGTCGGTGTGGAGAGGATCACGTTGTTGCCGGAGACCAGTTCGATCAGCGACTCGTCCTGCGCGGGATACAGCGGCAGCCCACGGGATCCCGCCCACTCGGCGAACCGTGCGTAGACGTCGTCCGGGTCGAATTCGTCAGGAATCAGCGCCGCCAGAGGCGCGCGGTTATTCGGGCGCCCGGCGTCAGTCATGATTAATAGATCATGTCATCCGCTCCCGACACCGAAACACCGCCGACCGACTGGCAGCCGAGCGGCATCGACCCCGCCGACCTCGACACCACCCTCAAAGTGCTCGCCTTCATGGACCAGGTCAGTGAAGAGCACCCGGACTACATCGCCGTGCGCCGGGCGACCGCGCAGATGTTCAAGTCGGTCAAGCGCGTGCGTCGTCGTGAGTTGCGCCAGGCCGTCGTCGACGCGGACAACGCCGTCGTCGCCGCCACCGCCACCGGCGCACCCGATCGCATCGACGATGAGACCCGCGGCATCCCTTTGGAGCCCGGCACCAGCGCCCCGGTCGCAGGCACGCTGCTCAAGCCGCGCGCCTGTTATATCTGCAAGCAGCAGTACACCCAGGTTGATGCGTTCTACCACCAGCTCTGCCCGGACTGCGCCGCGTTCAGCCATCAGAAGCGCGACGCGCGCACCGACCTGACCGGGCGCCGTGCCCTGCTCACCGGCGGCCGGGCGAAGATCGGTATGCACATCGCCCTGCGGCTGCTGCGGGACGGCGCGCACACCACCATCACCACCCGGTTCCCGCGGGACGCGGTGCGCCGCTTCTCGTCGCTGCCGGATGCCTCGGACTGGCTGCACCGGTTGCGGGTCGTCGGTATCGACCTGCGTGACCCGGCGCAGGTGATCGGCTTGGCGGATTCGGTCGCCGCATCCGGCCCGCTCGACATCCTGATCAACAATGCCGCGCAGACGGTGCGTCGCTCCCCCGGTGCCTACGCGCCGCTCGCGCAGGCGGAGCTTGCCCCGCTGCCCGACGGTCCGCTGCCGGAGCTGCTGACCTTCGGGCACACCACCGACGCGCACCCTCAGGCGCTCGCGGCCTCGGTGGCCTCGCATCCGCTGCTGGCTCGTGCCGGCGGCGCATCGCAGGGCATCTCCCCGGAGCAGCTGGCCGAGTTCGCGATGACCGCCGGTTCGTCGTCACTCGAGCGGATGGCCGCCGGCACGGCGATCGACGCCGGCGGCCTCGTCCCCGACGAGCTGACCGTGAACAGCTGGACTCAGCACGTTCAGCACGTGGACCCACTCGAACTGCTCGAGGTGCAGCTGGTCAACCAGACCGCGCCGTTCGTGCTCGTCAGCCGGCTGCGTCCGGCGATGGCCGCGTCACCCGCCCGGCGCAAGTACGTCGTGAACGTGTCGGCGATGGAGGGGCAGTTCTCCAGGCGCTACAAGGGGCCGGGACATCCGCACACCAACATGTCCAAAGCCGCCCTGAACATGCTCACCCGCACGAGCGCCGAGGAGATGCTCGAGACCGACGGCATCCTGATGACCGCGGTCGACACCGGCTGGATCACCGACGAGCGTCCGCACTACACCAAGGTTCGACTGGCCGAGGAGGGCTTCCACGCTCCGCTCGACCTCGTCGACGGTGCCGCCCGCGTCTATGATCCGATCGTGCGCGGCGAGGCCGGCGAAGACCTTTACGGCGTGTTTTTGAAGGACTATAAGAAAGCCGCATGGTGAACCGAAAAGAACTGAAGACTCTCGCCCTGGCCGCCGGGCTGCTCGCTGTCGGCGGCATTGCTCTGGCCGCGCTGTCGATCGCCGGGATCGTGATCGCCAGCGTCCAGGGCAACGGCCTGTGGATCGGCCTCGGCATCGCCGGGGCGGTCGTCGGAGTGCTGCTGCACCTCTGGGGCCGTCGGCTCGGGCTGCGGGTGGTCGGCGGGCGTTAGAACTCACCGGCAGGAGGCGCCGGACCCGTAGCGAAACCCTTCACGCCTCCAGGTGGTCGGCGACCGCCTGAATGAGCAGCGGATGCCGCAGGATGCGGAAGTGCCCGTCGATCGGCAATTCCACATTGGTCGCCCCACGCAGCTCACTGCCACCCGGGATATGCGGGTCGAACTGCGGGTAGATCGAGACGATCCGGGCATTGGTGGCGACATCCCGCGCCAGCAGCAGGATGGTCTCATCGTTCGGCCGGAACAGGCGTAACGAGCGCACCGGCAGGAAACTCGCATACGCCGAACCGGCAAACGGGGTCGCGATCGCGATCAGCCGGGACACCCGGGATCCGGATGCCCCGAGCATCAGGTGTTTGCCGATCAGACCGCCCTTGCTGTGCGCCACGATGATCACTCGGTCGAGGTTTCTGGCCTCGATGAATCGGGCGGCGACGGCCGCCATGGCCGCAACACTCCCCCGATTGGTGCCGAGCTCGGGCAGCACGTGCACCGGATGTCCGCGGGCATTGATCAACCGAGCCAACGGGCCGAGGAAACGCCAGGTCTCCCACACGCCCGGGATCATCACCACCGGGGCGCGATCTCCCGACGACAGTACGGTCACGTCGCGTCCACCGAAGATGCTGCCCAGCTGGCGACCGGCTGCGTACGCGTAATCGGCGATCCAGGGGCCGATCCGGATCATCGTGCGGCGTGTTCTGCGATCAGCCGGGCGGTGTTCTGCGGGTCGGTGAACATGATCACGTGTGGCCCGTTCACCAGCTGCGCCTGCGCATCCGGAATCAACTCCGCGATCTGCTGCGTCCATTCGGCGGTGGCGATCGGATCCCGATGTCCGGAGATCACCAGCGTCTTCGCCCGCACACGCGGCAGGCGCTCTTCGATGCGATCGTCGAGCAGGTGCGGCAACTGGCGCAGGTAGTACGGGATGCCACAACGGAACAGGTAGTCGACGACAACGATCACGTTGGCCATCAGCGGCTCGCGCAGGATGTCACGGAACAGAAGCCAGCTTGCGCGGCCGACTCGTCGTCCGCTCGGTCTCATGGTGGTGCCCAACAGCACCAAGCGGTCGCTCACCTCCGGCGAATCGACCGCGAGCCGGGTGACGATCTGAGTGCCCATCGAGTGGCCGACGAGCACCGGGTTCTGCACACCATAAGCGGTGAGGAACTCGGCGAGCACGGCGGCATGCTCGGCCAGGCTGACATCCTGATGCGGGTTCGGCGCCGAGCCGTAGCCTGGCAGGTCGATCAGGTACACCTGCCCGAACTTGGCCAGCGCGGCCGCGAGCGGAGTGAAGTACCGAGTTGACACCCCGATCCCGTGCACCAGCACGAACGCCGGCCCTGTCTGATCCGACGGGAAGACCTTGACGGCGACCGCGAGGTCACGATACCGGGCGCGGCCGCTGAAGTACTCGGTGCCGTGCCAGCGGCGTCGGGCGAGGTTGTCAGTGAGGGTCGGCATCCTCGCAGGCTACCCGGAGCACCCCAAAGAGGCCGGATGCCGAGGTCAGGCGAGCAGGTCGCGGACCATCGGGATGACCCGGCTTCCGTACAGCTCGATGCTGTTCATCAGCCGATCGTGTGGCAGCGTGCCGGTGCTGTACTTCAGATCGAACCTGGTGAGGCCGAGGTCGGTGACCGCCTGCGCGATCTTGCGGGCGACGGTGTCGGGTGAGCCGACGAACAGTGCGCCATCCGGTCCCGCGTCATGCTCGAACTGGTCCCGGCTGGCCGGACCCCAGCCGCGCTCGGCGCCGATCCGGGCCTGCATCACCGCGTAGTGCGGCCAGAGCTCCTCACGGGCCTGCTCGTCGGTCTCGGCGACATGGCCCGGGGAGTGCGCACCGATCGGTTGCTGCTCACCACCGAACTGGTCGAGGGCCCGGCGGTACAGGTCGGCAAGCGGCGCGAAGCGCACCGGCGCGCCGCCGATGATCGCGAGCATCAGCGGAAGACCGTAGTGCGCGGCGCGGACCACCGACTGCGGGCTGCCGCCGACGCCGACCCAGGCACGCAAGCGCCCGGACTCGGTGGGCGGGAACACCCGCTGCTCGCTCAGGGGCGCCCGGGTGCTGCCCTGCCAGGTCACCGGCTCCTCCTTGAGCAGTTCGGCGAAGAGGTTCAGCTTCTCCTCGAACAGGTTCTCGTAGTCGGCGAGATCGAAGCCGAACAGCGGGAACGACTCGATGAAGGACCCGCGGCCGAGGATCACCTCGGCGCGGCCGTTCGACAGCGCGTCCAGGGTCGAGAAGCGCTGGAAGACTCGAATCGGATCGTCGGAGCTCAGCACGGTGACCGCGGATCCCAGCCGGATGCGCTCGGTCTGACCGGCGATGGCGGCGAGCACGACTTCCGGTGCGGACACCGCGAAGTCCTCGCGGTGGTGCTCACCGATGCCGATGAAGTCGACACCGAGCTCGTCGGCCAGGCGGGCCTGGGCCACCACATTGCGCAGCACCTGAGGCTGGGGAATGGCGGCACCCGCGGCATCCGCCGTGACATCGCCGAAGGTGTCGAGTCCGAGCTCAAGGGCGGCGGGCGCCGTCTTGTCGGGCACAGTGGTGTCGGGCTCTGTGGTGTCGGGCTCTGTGGGGTCGGGCACGGTGGTCCAATCTCGCGGTTACATGCGGACGTATCGAAGGGGCCAACCGCGGTCGGCCGGCCGCTATTCCCGGGCTCGCGTGCCTACTGCCCGGTCTCGATCAGCGCTGTCGAGATGAACGCCGCGACGCTCGCCAACGTGTCGGCGTCCCACGGGAAGTCGCCGTGGCTGGTCGCGGTCGATCGGGTCCCAGCCGGCGCGTCCTGGCTGGTCGTGGCCAGCACGAGCCTGTCGTCGGCCGCTGCCAGGAACTCCCGGATGGCGTCGCGGTGGGCGCGCTCCCCGTGGCTGAGCGCGGGATCCAGGTCATCCAGCAGGAAACGCTGCATGCCGAGCAGCGGCCGATCGGGCAGTGTCTCCAGCGCTCCGGAGATCAGGTAGAGCAGGCTGTGCTGGTAGAACTCGAACCGGTCATGGATGACGGTGTCTGCACGTTCCAGTTCGTCCCGCATTGTGAACATCCGGAACCCGCGCAGGCGACCGAATTCATGCGCGTGCCGGCGCAGGGTGTCGTAGAAACGGGCGTGTGAGACGGCGGGCGCGAGGAACACCACGTCGACGTCGATCTCCGTCTCGCTCAACGCATCGAGCAGCGCACACGCCATGACGCAGCCCGCGCTGTGCGCCACAAGGGTGAGCCTGGTCAGCCGGCCGTCGGCCGCGCGGGCGGTCAGCGCCCGGGCGAGCGCCGATCCCGCGGCGCGGTCATCCGCCTCAAAGCCTGCGTCAATGTCGGCGAGCATGCCTGTCCACACCGCCCTGCCGATTCGCAGTTTGCGGATCAGCTCTTCCTGGATGGTCTGCCACGCCCCGTGCATGCGGCCGGCGTCTTCGCGGGCGCTGACCTGGTCGTAGACATCGGCGAGCACGGCGGCCAGTCGTTGCGGCAGGGTGAGCCCGACTCCCTGGAACAGGGTGGCGTAACCGGGGGTGTCCAGCCGGCCGACTGTCCTCGCGCGGGCAGTCCGTTCCTGCCCGGGCGGGATGGGCCCCGCAGCTCGCACCGCTTGCACGCTGACGATCAACCCCGGGTCGCCGCTGATCCGTTCCTCGAGCGCGGCGCGCACCGCGCGACCACCTTCGACGGGGGCACGGCGGATGTCGTCGATTGCGTCGGCGAAGGATTGAAGCATCCGACCGACCGGGTCCAGGACCTCCGCCTGCAGCGCCGACAGGAATCCGGAGTCCCACACCAGGAAGGCCGGATAGGCGCGCGCCTGCTCATAGGCCGCGGCGAGCCGTCGAGCGCTCTCGATACCCGCTCCCGGGGTGACCAGGCCGCCATGGATGTGCAGGACAAGACCGTTCGGCGCCGTTTCGGCGGCATCGAGGATGGCCTCAATCTGAGCGGCATCGCTCACCGGAGCATCGTCGGACAGTCGGCCATCCCGCGAATGGATGATGTGTTGCCGAAAGAACTCGTCGTCCGACTCCTGCACGGGTCGACCTTCCCCTCCGACGCCTCCGGCGGCGCACGTGGTGCCGACTGTAGCAGCAGTCCATCCACCGCGGATCGAGCGTGCGCCGAGGCCCGGCAGCCTTGGCCCGCCGGGCGCGCCTCCCCCATTCGAGGGGTACGCCAATAGACTGGCCCAATGAATCAGGTCGTCGTATTTGCGCCATCGCCGGTTCTGACGGTGACGGTCGAGGACCACCCTGATGGAGCCGACATCCATATCCACGCCGGCGGCCAAGGCGTCTGGCAGGCGCGCATGCTGCGCGCACTTGGCGCCTCGGTGACGATGTGCTCGGTGTTCTCGGGCGAATCGGGGCGCGTGCTGCATCATCTGCTGGATGACGAGGGATTCGACGTACTCGCGGTGCACAGCACCGGCCGCGGCGGTGCGTACGTTCACGACCGGCGCGGCGGTGAACGGATCAAGATCGCCGAGACCGGCGGCGAACCGCTCTCCCGGCACGACCTGGACGCGCTGTACGGGCTGACGCTGCGCGCGGGCCTTGATGCGGGCACCACCATCCTGAGCGGACCGCACGGCGAGGGCGCCCTGCCTGCCGACATGTATCGACGGCTTGCATCCGACCTGCGCACCGGCGGACGGCAGGTCATCGCCGACCTGTCCGGCGAACGCCTGCGCGCCGCGCTTCGCGGCGGCGTCACCGTGGTCAAGGTCAGCGACGTCGAGCTCGAAGCCGACGGAATCGTCAGCGACCGCACCCTGCTGCCCGACGTGATCCGTGCCATGCACCGGCTGCACGAAGACGGCGCCCAGAACGTACTCGTGAGCCGCTCAGAGGAACCCGCCCTGCTGCTCGCCGATGGCGTGGTGAGCGAGGTGCACATGCCGAAACTGGAGATCGCCGACACCAGCGGCGCCGGCGACTCGATGACCGCCGGCGTCGCCGCCACGCTCGCCGACGGCGGCTCGATTCTGGAGGCGGTCGCGATGGGCGCCGCCGCAGGAGCTCTCAATGTCACCCGGCACGGACTGGGCACCGGCGAGGCAGCCGCGATCCTGCGGTTGCGCCAACTGGTCACCGTCACCCCGCTCGAAGAAGAACGCGGGGCGAGCACCCGCGTCAGTCCCGATGAACTGGCGCGAAGGGTGCGTGAGGAGTGATTCGGCCGGTCAAGACCCTGATCACCAACGACGACGGGATCACCTCGCCTGGCTTGTTCCGGCTGGCGGTCTCCGCAATGGAGCTGGGGTTGGACGTCGTCGTGGCGGCCCCCGCATCCGAGGCGAGCGGTTCCAGCGCGTCGATCATCGCCTCCGAGAGCGATGGCCGCATCCGGATGGACCGCCGCAAGCTCGAGGGACTCGAGGATGTCCCCACCTACGCCGTGCACGGCGCTCCCGCGCTGATCGCGCTCATCGCCGGACACGGCGCATTCGGCGATCCGCCCGAGCTCGTGCTGTCCGGCATCAACCGCGGCGCGAACGTCGGACGGGCAATCATCCACTCGGGAACCGTGGGAGCGGCGCTCACCGGCGGGGTGAACGGCGGCCGCGGGCTCGCCGTGTCACTCGACGTCGGACTGGAGCCGACCAGGTTCCGCTGGAGCATCGCTGCCCGGATGGCGCGCAAGCTCATCCCATTCCTGCTCGACCAGCCGGTCGGCACGGTGCTGAACCTCAACGTGCCCAACCTGGAGACCGATGAGTTGCCGGAGTTCCGGCAGGCGCCGCTGGCCAAGTTCGGCATCGTGCAGACCACGATGACCGAGAGCGACCAGCACAGCATCCGGCTCGCCGTCGCCGACCAGGATGCGCAGGCCGAGCCCGGCAGTGATGCCGCGTTGCTCGCCGACGGCTTCGCGACGGTCACCTCGATCGACCCGGTGCGGGAGGCTGCGCTGCCGGCGCTCTAGCGCGCTGGAGCTAAAGGGATCGCGCAGCGATCCGCGACGCCAGCGCCGCAGGAGCCTGCGACTGCGGTTTCCGACTTCGTAGCGCGCTACTCACCCACCGAAACTGTCGCCGTCGACGTAGAACCAGCGCCCGGACTCGCGCACGAAGCGGCTCACCTCGTGCAGCACGCCAGCGCCGGCATCCGTCCGATGGTGCGCCCTGAACTCGACGACACCATCCGTGTCGAAGGGACCGCCCCGCTCACTGCGAACGATGTCGAGGCGGTACCAGCGCTCGGCCGGATCGAGGGCGAGCGTCGCCGGGCGCGTGGCCGGATGCCAGGTGGCGAGCAGGTACTCGGTGTCACCGGCCGCGAACGCCGAGTAGCGGGAGCGCATCAGAGCTTCGGCTGTGGGCGCAATGGCGCCGGCGTGCAGCGGGCCACAGCATTCGCCGTATGGGTTCCCGCTCAGGCAGGGGCAGCGGTCGGTGGGTTGGAGCACCGTGTCAGGCTAACCGGTGTCAGGCTAACCCCGGTCAGGCTAACCGCTGGATGAGCGCCATCGCGTCGAACGGGGCCCGCACCTTGACATCGTTGTCGAAGTACGCCCAGACGTCGCGACCCTCGGCCAGCCAGCCGCGCATCATCGATGCCCACCCATCCAGTGCCGCATCGTCGTAGCCGCTCTCGTAGAGCACCGTGTCACCGTGCAGCCGCACGTAGACGAAGTCGGTGGTCGCGGCGGTGAGCTTCGGCCACTTGCCTGCGGTGTCGGCGACGACGGATGCCACCTGGTGCGCGGCCAGCTGCGCGAAGTACTCCGCGGTGTCGAAGCTGGGGTGGCGCACCTCGATCGCATGGCGCAGCGGGCGGTCGGCGTCGATGTCGAGGTGCACGCGCCCATCCAGCCGATCTTCGTGCTGGCGGCCGAGGGTCGCTGCCTGGCCGGTGCTGGTTGGCAGCAGCGTGAGGAAGCGTTCCAGCGTCTCGGGGGCATAGCTCAGATTGGGCGGCAGTTGCCAGAGCACCGGGCCGAGCTTCGGCCCGAGCGCAAGCAACCCGGAGGCGAAGAAGTTCGCGAGAGCCTGCTGCGGCTCACGCAGCCGCAGCAGATGGGTGATGTATCGGCCGCCCTTGACCGCGAACCGGAACTGGTCCGGAGTCTCGGCTGCCCAGCGCGTGAAGTAGGCGGGCTTTTGCAGCGAGTAGAAGGTGCCGTTGATCTCGATCGAGGTGAGCCGGTCGGCGGCGTACTCGAGTTCGAGTCGCTGCGGCAGCTTCGGCGGATAGAACGTGCCGCGCCAGGCGGGGTAGCGCCACCCTGAGATGCCGATTCGGGCGACCGCTCCCCCGTCAACCACTGCCATGCCGCCGACGCTACGCCCGCGCCAGGCTCGGCGAGAAGGTGCGCGGTTAGTCCGGCTGGGCCGTTAGTCAGACTGAGCTGTGCGGGCCCGATTGATGAGTCGGACGCGTCTCGGTGCTCGCCCACCGATGAACGACCGGGCAGGGTCGACGAGGAACTGCTGGCGCAGCGCTTCCCGGCCGATCAGCATGCGGAAGCCCATCGAGTCCCGGTTGCTGAGGGTCACCTCAGCTCTCACGGTTCGGCCCAGGATGGCGACATCCATGAGCACCACGATCCGCTCCTCGGCGTGCCCGGACGAACTGCGCACAAGTCGCCGATCGTGCACCGGGGCGTCGACGAGAACAGCATCCTGATCCGAGTTCTGCCAGGGGTGCACCCAGAACCTCACCCGCTCGTCGGCGCCATCACTGGATACCTCGACATCGAACGCGTGGATCGACGACGTGCGAGCACCGGTGTCGAGTTTTGCTTTGATCCACGGGACGCCGATTCCTGGGAGACCCACCCACTCGCGCCACCCTGCGATGGTGCTTGAATGGGAAAGATGCCTCATACCTCCATCTTCTCAGTCTTCGTCCGGCTTCCATGAAACTCGCTATTCTTTCGCGCGCCCCGCATTCCTACTCGACGCAGCGACTTCGCACCGCTGCCGCGCAGCGTGGACATCAGGTCAAGGTGCTGAACACCCTGCGGTTCGCCATCGACCTGTCCGGCGAGGAACCGGACCTGCAGTTCCGCGGCCGCCCGCTGTCCAGCTATGACGCGATCCTGCCGCGGATCGGCAACTCGATCACCTACTTCGGCACCGCCGTCGTGCGGCAGTTCGAGCAGATGGATGTCTACACGCCGAACACCGCCAACGGCATCAGCAACGCGCGCGACAAGCTGCGGGCGACCCAGATCCTGTCGCGGCACAACATCGGCATGCCGGCAACGGCGTTCGTGCGCAATCGGGCCGACGTGCGACCGGCGATCGAACGGGTCGGCGGCGCCCCGGTGGTCATCAAACTGCTCGAGGGCACGCAGGGCATCGGAGTCATTCTCGCCCCCGAGGCGAAGGTGGCCGAGGCGATCATCGAGACGCTGCACTCCACCAAGCAGAATGTGCTGATCCAGGCCTTCATCGCCGAGAGCCGGGGCCGCGACATCCGTGCCCTGGTCGTCGGTGATCGCGTCGTTGCCGCGATGCGGCGGAAGGCGAACGGCGACGAATTCCGCTCCAACGTGCACCGTGGCGGCTCGGTCGAACCGGTCGAACTGACTCCCGAGTATGTCCGCGCCGCCGTGCGTTCGGCGCAGATCATGGGGCTGCGGGTAGCCGGTGTCGACATGCTCGAGGGCAATGACGGCCCGCTCGTGATGGAGGTGAACTCCTCCCCAGGGCTGGAGGGCATCGAGACCGCCACCAAGCTCGACGTGGCCGGCGCGATCATCGACTACATCTCGAACGAGGTCGCGTTCCCCGACATCGATGTGCGCCAGCGGCTTGCGGTGTCGACCGGGTACGGGATCGCCGAACTCGTGGTGAACAGCGGCGCCGATCTGGTCGGCAAGGCGCTGGGCGACTCGGGCCTGCCTGAGCGTGACATCTCGGTGCTCACGCTGCACCGTGGGGCGACCGTCATCCCGAACCCGCGGCGCTTCGAGGTGCTGCAGGCCGGTGACCGGCTGCTCTGCTTCGGCAAGCTCGAGGAGATGCGCTCGATGATCCCGAACCGGCGTCGGCGCGCCAAGGTGCGGAAGCTGCCCAAGGAGCCGGTTACCGAGGACTGATTCCCGCTGACCCTCCTGGCCCCGCTGGCCGGTCAGCCGCCGGGCTGCGCGATCATCAGCCACAGGATGACGGCAAGACCGACGCCGCCGATGAGGGCGAGGGCCGTGGGGCGCCACGATGTGGCCAGAGACTCCACGACGCCTTCAGTCCCGAGACCGGCGGCCTTCTTGCGTGAGGCCTCATCCATCGTCGCGCCAGTCACGAACCGCAGGCGACGGAACGTAGGGGTGGCGATGCCGTACATGGCGCCCATGACGAGCAGAAGCAGCACGATCGAAACCCAGAGCCACCAGTCTCCCCAGAACCCACCCATGAAACCGAGCACGATGCCCGGGACGATGATGAGCAGCAGCCCCGCGTACATCAGCCCGGCGCTCCAGGAGGAGAGGTCGAGCATGGCCGCGATGCGGGCGTGTTCGACCTCCTTGCGCAGGCGGAAGGCCACCGCGACCGACGTACCGTGACCCAGCGCGAAGACGATCACGCCGAGCACGTGCAGGAAGATCATCAGCAGGTACATCGGTGGTCCCCTCGTCGGCGTCTGTCTGGACACGGCCTGTGAAGAGTCTCCGCGTCGATCGCTGCCGTGGCAAGGAATCTCGTGGGCGCGAGAACAGAAAAAGCCCCGGCCATCGGCCGGGGCTTTCCACGTGGTGGATCTGAGGGGACTCGAACCCCTGACCCCCTGCATGCCATGCAGGTGCGCTACCAGCTGCGCCACAGACCCTTACTGTTTTCCTCTGCGTATCCCGCAGAAGCAACTCATCAAGATTACATCATCCTTGGGGGTGGTCGTGACCACTTGGGGGAAAGACGGATGCCCCGCGCCTGACCGGCGCGCGGCATCCGTCTGTTCTTAGTTCTTACTCGACCGGGATCATCTGGTCGCCGAAAGTCTCCTCCATGTAGGCCTTGGCCTCAGCGGAGGTGAGCAGCTCGAACAGCTTGACGATGCGCGGGTCGTCCTCGAGCTCAGCGGTCGTTGCGAGCACGTTGAAGTACTTCGAGCCCTGGCCCTCGACGAGGATCGCATCCTCGAGCTTCAGCTGCGCGGGCAGCGCGAACGAGATGGTCACGAACGCCGCGTCGACATCCGGCAGCACGCCAGGCAGCGACGCGTTCTCGGCCTCGATGAACTCGAAGTCGTGCGGGTTCGCGGTGATGTCGCCGACGACGGTCGGGTTCTCGGTGGTCTCGATCAGGCCTTCCGCGGCGAGCATCTCGAGCGCACGGCCCTCGTTGGTCGGGTCATCCGGGATGGCGATCTTCGCGCCGTCCTCGAGCTCGTCGATCGAGGTCACCTTGTCGCTGTAGAACGCGGCAACCGGCAGGTAGACCTCGCCGACGCTGACGAGGTCGGTGCCCGAGGCCTCGTTGTAGGTCTTCAGGAAGGTCGTGTTCTGGAACAGGTTGGCGTCGATGGATCCCTCGGCCAGCGCGGTGTTCGGAGTGTTGAAGTCGGTGAACTCGGTCCACTCGATGTCAAGGCCGGCGTCGGCGGCGAGGTTCTCGTCGACCCAGGTGAGCAGCTCACCGGCGGGAACCGCGAGGGCTCCGACGTTGACGGTGCCGAGGCTGCCGTCGGCGGGAGCGGCGTCCTCGGAGGAGGTCGATGCGCAGGAGGCCAGGGCGACCGTGAGCGCGGCGGCAACAGCGGCACCAGCAAGGCGCTTGCTGCGAGTAGTGAACTGCATGAGTGCTTCTTTCTTCAGGGAGTGGAACCGTGTCCGTGATGCTGACTTCGGGCACGGCTGGTGGGCGGTTAGGCCCATCTCACGCGGGGACGTCGGCGGCTATCTTGTCCCGGACTTTCGTCGCGGGCGCACCGCCCCGGTGAGCCAAACGCCGGGCCAGCCGCGCTGCTATGCCCTGCAGGATCATGACGATCACGAAGATGATGATGATCACGGTGACCATGTGGATGACGCTGTAACGCTGGTAGCCGTACCGCAGCGCCACCGAACCGAGTCCGCCACCGGCAACCACGCCGACCATGGCCGAGAAGTTGATGATCGAGGTGACCGTGGTCGACAGCCCCAGCACCATCGGAGCAAGGGCCTCAGGCACGAGCACCTTGGAGATGATCTGCCAGCGGGTGGCCCCCGAGGGATTCCGCGGCTTCGATCAGGCCATTGTCGACTTCCTTGATCGCGATCTCGACCATGCGGGCGAAGAACGGGATGGCCACCGCGGCCAGCGGCACAATCGCCGCCGTTGTGCCGATCGAGGTGCCGACGATCAGCCGGGTGAACGGAATCAGCGCGACCATGAGGATCACGAACGGCACACTGCGGCCGATGTTGACGATGAAGTCGAGCACCTTGTTGAGGAAGAGGCCGACCGGGCGCGAGCCGAACGGGCGCTCGAGGATGCCGCCAGGTTCGGTGCCGACGAGCACAACGCCGAGCGGCAGTCCGATGAGGATGGTGAAGATCAGCGCGACGAAAACCATGTACAGCGTTTCGGCGGTCGCCATCAGCAGGACTTCGAAGAGCTCCGGCCAGAATCCGGGGGCGGATGGATCGATCATGCGGCACCTCCGACGATCTCGACGAGCAGTCCTCGGCCGCGGAGGTCTTCAATCGGGGCTGCGTTGGCCTCGGGCGAACCGGGCAGCTGCAGGCGGGTGCGCCCGGCCTGATTGCCGCCGATGGTCTCGATGACGGCGCCGAGGATGGAGACATCCAACCCGTACTCGCGCGCGAGCCGCGCAATCACCGGGCGGTCCGCGGAGCCCCCGCTGAAGGTTATGTCGATGACGGTGTCCCCATTGTGCGACGGCACCGGGCCGAGCGGGAACAGGTCGCGTGCCAGCCGGGAGCCCGGGGTGGAGATGAGGGAGACGATGCTGCCCTGCTCGACGACACGACCGGCTTCCAGCACCGCGGCTGATTGGCAGACCGCCTTGACGACATCCATCTCATGCGTGATCAGCAGCACGGTGAGCTCGAGCTCGCGGTTGATCGTCTTGATCAGGTCGAGGATGGACCGTGTGGTCTCCGGGTCGAGGGCGGATGTCGCCTCGTCGGAGAGCAGGACGCGCGGTTTGCCTGCGAGAGCCCGGGCGATGCCGACTCGCTGCTTCTGTCCGCCGGACAGTTCCTCGGGATAGGAGTTCGCCTTTGCGGCGAGACCGACCAGGTCGAGCATCTCCAGCGACCGGCGGCGGCGTTCAGCCGTGGGCACGCCGGTGATCTCGAGGCCGAGTTCGACGTTGCCGAGCACAGTGCGTCCGCTCAGCAGGTTGAAGTGCTGGAAGACCATGCCGATCTTCTTCCGCGCGTGCCGCAGCTCGGTCGAGGAGAGCGCAGTGAGATCCTGCCCGTCGACGGTGATGCTGCCGCTGTCCGGGCGTTCGAGCAGGTTGACGTGCCGGATGAGCGTGGACTTGCCCGCGCCGCTCTGGCCGATGACTCCGAAGATCTCGCCCTCCGCTACCTCCAGGCTGACGTCGTCGAGCGCGGTCACGGCCGACGCGCCAGACCCGTAGGTCTTGGAGACGTGGGAGATGGAGATCACGAGGTGGAGCCTTGCAGTCGATCGGTTGGGAAGTGGCGCGGTCACGCACCCTCGGGCGACAGCGAATCCGGCATACAGCCGACGTCCATTATCTCAGAGCGGTTCGGCACGGCTCATCCGGGTTACGGATTGTTGCCAGCTGGCGGCTCAGTCGGCCGGCTGCTCCGCGGTTTCGGCCGCCTGCAGCTCCAGCGGGATCACCGGGCAGTCCTTCCACAGGCGCTCGAGCGAGTAATACATGCGGTCTTCTTCGTGGAAGACGTGCACCACCAGGTCGCCGAAGTCGATGAGGACCCAACGTCCCTCGGCGCGACCCTCGCGGCGGAGCGGCTTGGCGTCGGCGAGTTCGAGCAGCTTGTCTTCGATCTCGCCGGCGATTGCGAGCACGTTGCGCTCATTGCGTCCGGTGACAAGCAGGAAGGCGTCGGTGAGGGGCAGTGGACCGGTCACGTCGAGCGCGACCAGGTCGGTGCCCTGCTTGGCGTCAGCGGCGGCTGCCGCGATTTTCAATAGGTTGAGCGCGTGCTCTGATGCAGTCACAGGTTCCTTGGGGAGTGGGGCAGGCGATTGGACATCGGGGATGTCGCTAGAAGGTACCGCTCAGGAAACCGACGACGACGAGGCCGACGACGACAACCGCGAGGGCAGAGGCGGTGACCGCGAGCACGGCGAGCATTTTGTTGCCATTGCTCGGGCGCTTCGCCTGGATCATGCCGCGGGTGGCGGTGTGGGTACTGACCGCCCGGCTGGCGCGCACGGGAGTCGAGTTGGTGGCGCTGACCGACCGGTCCTCTTCATCGAGCAGCCGGTCCACCTCGATGCCGTCGAGACCCGAGTGCTCCGCGGTGCTGATTCCGTAGCCGCGCGGAAGGTCCATGCTGCCGGTGATCAGGATTTCACCGGTGCCGTCCAACGCACGGGGCAGGTCGGAGTGGGTCGGGATCGAGGGCAACACGAGGGCGCTGGGCGCGTAATGCGAGCTGCCGCCGTCGTGCGCGATGAGGCTGTCGAAGTCCGGGGCCGGGGTCTTGGCTGCCGCCGGGGCTGGTGCTGGTGCTGGCGCAGGCGCCTTGGGTGCTGCCGGGGCGGACCCCTGGACGAGCGGGACCGGAGCCTGCGGCACGATCTTCGGCACCGGCTCGGCCCGCGGCGCAACCCGCTCGGGGACGTGGGGTTCCGGGGTCGGCGGGGCGGCCGGGGTCGGGCTCGGCGCCGCCGGCTGGCCGGTCGGGATCGCCGCCGGCGGAACCGGCAAGGCAGGGGTCGGCACGCTGAGCGGAGCGCCCAGACCGCTGGATGCCGGCTTCTGCGGCTCGATCAGCTGCGGCGGGGCGCTGTTCTCGGCCGCTGCCTGGGCTTCACGCAGGGCCCGCAACTCGCGACGGGTCATCGTCCGGTCAGGGGCGTTGAGGTTGTCAGGCGTCGTTTGCTCTTCGCGCTGGGGTGGAACAGGCTGCGCGGCGCGTTGCTGGCTGCCGTCCCCTGAACGCAGCGCGCTCGGGACCGAGGACACGATCGGAGCGGCCGCTTGTGTGCGGTAGTTCAGCGGCGCGCCGTCGTCGGTGGGTGCCGACTGGGCAGGAATCGTGCCGGGGCTGCGGCGTCCCTCGGGACTGAAGTCACGAATCCGGTAGCCGGCGACCTGGGGCAGCGTGGTGGTGACGTGGTCAACGGGCTCCGGCAATCCGGCCGGAGCGGGCGCGTCTGCCGGTGCATCCGTCTGCGCCGTCGGATCCTGGCTGCGCTCCAAGGCGTCACGAAGGTCGCGCTCCGCAGCTTGGCCACGTTCGCTTTCTCGTGCGGCTCGCCGACTCATCGGCGGCCGATCCTGGTACGTCGTCACGTAGTTCTCCGGTAGAGATGATGCTTGGAGATGTATTGGACTACACCGTCTGGTACGAGGTACCAGACGGGATACCCCCGACTCACTCGGTTCCGGCAATCGGTGGACGATATCGCCAGCGCGGGAACCTCAAGAGAGCTTACGCCGTGAGTAGGTAATCCGCTAATGCTGAGCTGGTGCCCTGGCCGGGACACTGCGACGAAATGGGCAAGGTTCCAGAGTTCGTCCTTGTCTTTCCAGTCGATGATCTGGGCGATCGCATCCGCTCCGGAGATGAAGAACAGGTCCGCGTCCGGCCGTTCGAGTCTCAGGTCACGCAGCGTGTCGATGGTGTAGGTCGGCCCGGTGCGGTCGAGATCGACTCGGCTGACCGTGAACCGTGGATTCGCCGCGGTGGCGATCACGGTCATCAGGTAGCGGTGCTCCCCCGATGTCACGCTCGGCTTCATCCACGGCTGCCCGGTCGGCACGAAGATGACCTCGTCGAGGTCGAACTGCTGCTGGACCTCGCTGGCGGCGACGAGGTGACCGTGGTGGATCGGATCGAAGGTTCCGCCCATCACCCCGATGCGTGGACGTCGCTTCTCCGTGTCCGTCATGAAACGGGCGTCGCCTTAGTGGCGAGTGTGCTGGTCGTGCTTGGCAGCCTTGTCGCGGTGCCGGTTGGCCACGTCGCGGTAGCTGAAGGTCACCATTCCGAGCACGATGAACAGCAGCGCCATGATGCCGCCGATGACGGGCGCCGGGACGATGAGCGGGGCAAGCTCGTGTTCCGTGGACGCGGTAACAATGGTGGCAAGCAGCGACATGGTGGTTTCTCCGTTCAAAGCTTTCTCAATTCTATGCGCGAACCTGGCCGGCGCCTCGCACGACCCACTTGGTGCTGGTGAGTTCGGCGAGGCCCATCGGGCCGCGGGCGTGCAACTTCTGGGTCGAGATCCCGACCTCGGCACCGAAGCCGAACTCGCCACCGTCGGTGAAGCGGGTGGATGCGTTCACCATCACCACGGCGGAATCGATCTCGGCGAGGAAGCGTTCGCTGTTCTGGATGTCGCCGGTCACGATGGATTCGGTGTGTCCTGTCGAGTACCGCCGGATGTGGTCGATGGCCTCGTCGAGCGAGTCGACGATCTTCACCGACACGTCCAGCGACATGTACTCCGTTGACCAGTCTTCTTCGGTCGCCGGTACAGCGTCCGGGAACAGGTTGCGGGTGTCGTCGTCGCCGTGCACGGTGACGGATGCCTCGCGCAGAGCCTGCAGCACGTCGGGCAGCAGGCGGTCGGCCGCGGCGCGGTGCACCAGCACGGTTTCCACCGCGTTGCAGACGCTGGGCCGCTGCACCTTCGCGTTCCGCACGATGTCGACGGCCCAGTCGCGGTTGGCGGTCTCGTCGATGAAGATGTGCACGACGCCCGCGCCGGTTTCGATGACCGGAACCTTGGATTCGGTGACGACGGTGTTGATCAGGTTGGCGCTGCCTCGCGGGATGAGCACGTCAACGTAACCGCGTGCCTGCATGAGCTGCTTCGCGCCGTCGCGCCCGAACTCGTCGATGGTCTGTACGGCGGCGGCGGGGAGCCCGCTTGCGGTGAGCGCTTCCTGAATGATCTCGACCAGCACCCGGTTGGTGTTCTCGGCCGCGTGCCCGCCGCGTAGCACGACCGCGTTGCCGCTCTTCAGGGCGAGGGCGGCGATGTCGATCGTCACGTTCGGACGCGCTTCGTAGATCGCCCCGATCACGCCGAACGGCACGCGCACCTCGGTGATCGACAGTCCGTTCGGCAGTACCTTGCCGCGTACCGTCTCGCCGACCGGGTCGGTCAGCGCGGCAATGTCCTCGACGGCTGCGGCGAGCGACTCGAGCCGGGCGGCATCAAGCCGCAGGCGATCCTGCAGTCCGGTGCTGAGCCCCTCGTTGCGACCGTTCGACAGGTCGAGCTCGTTGGCGGGCACCACCCGCGAAGCGCCCTCGCGCACGTGCGTGGCAATCGCGAGCAGGGCGGCGTTCTTCTGAGCGGGAGTCAGGGTTGCCAGCATCCGGGAGGCGGAGCGCGCAGCGTCGAGCTTGTCGATCATGGACGGCACGGCGAGGACAGTTTCAGGCACGGCCCTAGTTTATCGGCATGTCCGCTTCAGCCGCGGCGAACCAGGTGCCGACCATCTCGCCGCTGAGCGCGCGCATGACGTCTCCGGTCGACGCGAGCAGCACGGGGGTGCCCCGGTGGGCGGCGTGCTTGGCAGCGGCGATCTTGGTGCCTGCTCCCCCGGTGCCGACGCCGGCGGCGCCGATGTCGCCGAGTTCGATGCCGCCGAGATCGTCGTCGATCGGCACCTCGGTGATCCGGGTGGCACCCGGCTCGTGCGGCGGTTTCGTGTAGAGCGCGTCGACGTCGCTGAGCAGCACCAGAGCGTCTGCACGGATCAGTTCGGAGACGAGCGCGGCGAGCCGGTCGTTGTCACCGAATCGGATCTCGTGGGTTGCCACGGTGTCGTTCTCGTTGACGATGGGCAGGATGCGCAGGGCGAGCAGCCGATCCATTGCGCGTTGCGCGTTGCCGCGGGATGTCGCCTGCTCGAGGTCCCCTGCGGTCAGGAGCACCTGGCCGGCGACGATTCCGTAGCGGCGCAGGCTCTCCTGATACCGGTAGATCAGCACGTTCTGGCCGACGGCAGCGGCGGCCTGCTGGGTCGCGAGGTCATCGGGGCGGCCGTCGAGCTTCAGGAACGGGATGCCGGTGGCGATCGCGCCCGAGGACACCAGCACAACCTCGGTGCCGCGCGCGTGGGCGACGGCCAGAGCGTCGACGAGCGGGCCGATCTGGGTGACGTTGGGGCCACTGATCGAGGATGAACCGACCTTGACGACGATGCGGCGAGCCTGGGTGAGTTGCTCCCGGCTGGTCAGGGTTTCAGTCATCCGTGCCCGGTTCCTCCTCGCGCCACAGCCCAGCTTCCTTCTCGCGCGCCAGCTCGGCGCGGGCCTCGGCCTTTGCATCCATTCGGTCGAGGTAGTCCTCGCGACGCTTCGCCCGCGTTGCGCGGGGGCTGCCGCCGAGCCGGTCGTCGCTGCCGCGTGGGCCGGTCATGAGTTCCGCAGTCGAAGTGAGTGTCGGCTCCCAGTCGAACACGATGCCCGATCCCTCGCCGATGACCACGGTCGAGCCGGCAACCGCGCCGGCTCGGAACAGTTCGTCCTCGACGCCGATCTTCGCCAGCCGGTCCGCGAGAAAGCCGACGGCCTCATCGTTGGTGAAGTCGGTCTGCGCGACCCAGCGTTCCGGCTTCTCGCCGAGGATCCGGTAGACGTTGCCGTAGGTGCCGCCTTCGACGCGGACGATGAACGGCTTCTCATTGACGGCGCGGGGCCGGATCACGATCCGCTCTAGGGCGGGCTGGGCAGCCTTCTGAGCCCGGTCCTCCTCAACGAGGGCGGCCAGGGCGAAGGACAGCTCCCGCAGGCCTTCGCGGCTGACGGCGCTGATCTCGAACACGCGGTACCCGCGACGTTCAAGCTCGGGGCGCACGAAGTCGGCGAGTTCGCGACCGTCCGGGACGTCGACCTTGTTCAGGGCGACCAGCTGCGGGCGTTCCAGCAGCGGGGTCTGCCCCTCAGGGACCGGGTAGGCGCGCAGCTCCTCGAGGATGATGTCGAGGTCGCTGATGGGGTCGCGACCGGGCTCGAGCGTCGCAGTGTCGAGCACGTGCAGCAGGGCGGTGCAGCGTTCGACGTGGCGCAGGAACTCCAGGCCGAGACCCTTTCCTTCGCTCGCGCCCTCAATCAGTCCGGGGACATCGGCAACCGTGAACCGGGTCGACCCGGACTCGACGACACCGAGGTTCGGATGCAGGGTGGTGAACGGGTAATCGGCGATCTTCGGCTTGGCTGCCGAGATCGCGGCGATCAGGCTGGACTTGCCCGCGCTCGGGAAACCGACCAGCGCAATATCCGCAACCGTCTTCAACTCGAGCTGGACGTCGCCCTGCCAGCCCGGGGTGCCGAGCAGCGCGAATCCGGGCGCCTTGCGCTTGGTGCTGGACAGGGCAGCGTTGCCGAGTCCGCCGATTCCGCCCGGAGCGACGACGAAGCGCATGCCGGGCTCGTTCATGTCGATGAGTTCTTCGCCGTCGGCGCTCTTCACGACCGTGCCAACCGGCACGGGCAGCACGAGTTCTTCGCCGGTGTGGCCGCTGCGGTGATCGCCCATGCCGAAGCCGCCGTTCTCGGAACTGCGGTGCGGGGCGCGGTGGTAGCCGAGCAGGGTGGTGACCTGCGGGTCACTGATCAGCACGATGTCACCGCCGTGGCCGCCATTGCCGCCGTCGGGGCCGGCGAGCGGCTTGAACTTCTCCCTGCGAACGGAGACACATCCGTTACCGCCGTTGCCGGCGCGCAGATGCAAGGTCACATGGTCAACGAACGTGGCCATGGCACCGCTCCTTCAATGGTCGATCGCCGTGACGGATGCCACGGCTATAGAAACACCAAAGGCGAGCCGAAGCTCGCCCCTGGAGTGAAACAAGAAAACTAGCTGGCCGCCACGATGTTGACGACCTTGCGGCCGCCCTTCGAGCCGAACTGAACCGCTCCCGCCTCAAGGGCGAACAGCGTGTCGTCCCCGCCACGGCCGACGCCTGCGCCGGGGTGGAAGTGAGTGCCGCGCTGACGGACGATGATCTCTCCAGCACCGACGACCTGGCCGCCGAAACGCTTCACACCGAGGCGCTGTGCGTTCGAGTCGCGACCGTTACGGGTCGAGGAAGCTCCCTTTTTATGTGCCATTTCAGCGCCTGCCTTACTTGATGCCGGTGATCTTGACGCGGGTCTGGTCAGCGCGGAAACCCTGACGCTTCTTGTACCCGGTCTTGTTCTTGAACTTCTGGATGGTGATCTTCGGGCCACGGAGGTCTCCGAGGACCTCAGCAGTGACCTTGACCTTCGCAAGCGACTTAGCGTCGTGCGTGATCGTGTCGCCATCGACGAGCAGCACCGGGGCGAGCTCGATGTTGCCATCCTTATCAGCCGCGATGCGGTCAAGAACGACGATCGAACCAACTTCGACCTTCTCCTGCCGACCACCGGCGCGCACAACTGCGTAAACCACTTCTAACCCTTACTTTTCAGAGGAAATCTCTTGGCGACCAGCGCGGACACAGCCCAGCGCACACCAACGGTCAAGATTACTCGATGCTGTGCGCTTCGGTCAAACCGCGTCCACGATCCCTGCAGCAGTGGGTGTTGTGCAGGATGTCGCGTGAGCCAGTTCCGCGAATGAGCCACTTCCAGAAGGATCAGCTCAGCCAAGATTGTCCATGGTAGCAACTCGATCGCCACCGCGTGTGCAGCGCGCCGGAATGTCGGAAGAGGCATCCGCGTGTCCCGCCACCCGACTGTCTACAATCGGCGCATGGCGGTGATTCCATGACGGTGCTCATCGATCCGCCCAGGTGGCCGGCGCACGGCATGCTGTGGGCGCACCTGGTGAGCGACGAGTCCCTGGCCGAGTTGCACGCGTTTGCTGCGTCAGCTGAGATACCGCCTCGGGCGTTCGACCACGACCACTACGACGTGCCGGAGAACCGCTATGCCGATCTGGTTGCTCGTGGTGCCGAGCCGGTCAGTGGACTGGATCTGGCCCGCCGGCTGGAGGCCAGCGGGCTGCGGGTGAAGCAGCGCGACAAGAAGCCGCACGCGTAACCGCTGGTTGAGGAGCGCCGCGAGGGCGCTCCTCATCAACAAGCGAGTCTGGCGCTATCTAGCTGATGGTGCCCGGAGCCCCACCGGAGGACTGCACGCGGCGCGAGGTGCGCGCGGTGCGACCCTGGCCGGGCTGCTTCGGTTCGGGCAGCGCCTCAAGCACCGAGCCGAGGATCTGCTGAGCCTCTTCGGTGTTGATGCGGCGGTTCTGACGGGCCTTCTTGACCGGGATGTCGAGGATGGCAACTGTCGCCTCGGCGGCCGCAACCGTCTCGGCATCCGTCTTCGCCTCGCGCACGGCGTCGGCGACCTGCTCCAGCTTGCCTGTGGCGGCCTGCTCGGCTGCCTCGGCGGCAGGCTCAGCCGATTCGCCCTCCTGGGTGTGCGCCACGGTGCTCGCGGCGATCTGGGCGAGAGCGTGTCGCACGTCCTCGGTGATCGCGTGAGTGCCCGCGCTGGCTGCGACCGGCTTCTGCTGCTGGGCGTTGCCGCCACCATTGCCGCCGTTGCCGTTTCCGCCGTTGCCGCCCTTGCCGCGGCGGTTACTACGCCCGGACTCCGGCTGCTGGCTGCGGTGCTTCGTGACGGGGTCGTGGTGCACGATGATGCCTCGGCCGGCACACGTCTCGCAGGGCTCGCTGAAGGACTCGAGCAGTCCGAGGCCCAGCTTCTTGCGGGTCATCTGCACGAGACCGAGCGAGGTGACCTCGGCGACCTGGTGCTTGGTGCGGTCGCGGCTCAGGCACTCGACGAGACGTCGCAGCACCAGGTCACGGTTGGATTCGAGGACCATGTCGATGAAGTCGACGACGATGATGCCGCCGATGTCCCGCAAACGCAGCTGTCGCACGATTTCTTCGGCCGCTTCGAGGTTGTTCTTCGTGACGGTCTCTTCGAGGTTGCCGCCCGACCCGACGAACTTGCCGGTGTTGACGTCGACCACGGTCATCGCTTCGGTGCGGTCGATGACGAGCGAACCGCCCGAGGGCAGCCACACCTTGCGGTCGAGCGCCTTCTCGATCTGCTCGGTGATGCGGAACTCGTCGAAGGCGTCACGCTCGCCCTCGTACTTCTCGACGCGCTCGAGCAGGTCCGGGGCGACCGCGGCCAGGTAGCCCTCGATCGTGGCCTGGGCATCGTCACCGGAGATGACGAGCTTCTGGAAGTCCTCGTTGAAGACATCCCGGATGATCTTGACCAGCAGGTCGGGCTCGGAGTGCAGCAGCGCGGGAGCGTTCACGGTCTCAACCTGACGGCTGATCTGTGCCCACTGCGCGGTCAGCCGGTTGACGTCGAGGGTCAACTGCTCCTCGGTGGCCCCCTCGGCAGCTGTGCGGACGATGACGCCGACGTTCTCGGGCAGCACCTCCTTGAGGATCTTCTTCAGCCGGGCACGCTCGGTGTCGGGCAGCTTGCGGCTGATCCCGTTCATCGAGCCGTTCGGCACGTAGACGAGGTAGCGACCAGGCAGCGAGACCTGGCTGGTGAGCCGGGCTCCCTTGTGGCCGATCGGGTCCTTGGTGACCTGCACCAGCACCTTGTCGCCGGGCTTGAGTGCCAGCTCGATGCGGCGCGCCTGGTTCTTGTTCTCGCTCTCGGCGGCGGCGGCTTCCCAGTCGACCTCACCCGAGTAGAGCACGGCGTTCCGGCCGCGCCCGATGTCGACGAATGCGGCTTCCATGCTCGGCAGCACGTTCTGCACGCGGCCGAGGTAGACGTTGCCGATCAGCGAGCCGTCCTGCGACTTGGCGACGTAGTGCTCGACGAGCACGCCATCCTCGAGGACACCGATCTGGATGCGTCCGTTCTTCGACCGAACGACCATGGAACGGTCGACGCTCTCGCGGCGGGCGAGGAACTCGGCCTCGGTGATCACCGGACGGCGACGACCGGCGTCGCGACCGTCACGGCGACGCTGCTTCTTGGCCTCGAGACGCGTGGAGCCCTTGACCTTCTGCGGCTCAGTGATCAGCTCAGGCTGCTTGCGCGGCTGGCGGACCCGCACAGTGGTGTTCGGCTCGTCGTCACCCTCGCGGACGTCGTCCGCGCTGCGCCGGCGGCGCCGGTTGCGGGGAGCACCGCGGTCTTCGTCGTCATCGGCGTCGTGCTCGGGGAGCGGCGGCAGCGGTGCGATCGCCGGCGCGTGGAAGAGCAGCGACGTGGTCGAGGTGGCGACGAGCTTCACCTCGGCGGGCTTCGGCTCGGTGGCGGCTGCTTCCGGCGAAGCGGATGCCTCGGCCGACTGCGCCTTCAGGGGCTCAGCCTCGTCAGACGCGCTGTCTTCGGCGGCAGTGGCCTCGGCGTTGCCCTGCTCAACGGTGTCCGCGTCAGCGGACGTCTCAACGGTGCCCGTCTCAACAGTTCCCGCCTCGGGTGCGGCCTCGACGTCGGTCAGCGGTTCATCGGCGCTCGTCTCGAGGACCGGCTGACCGGTCTTCTTCCGGGCTCCGAAAAGCCGCGTGCGTCGTCTGGGTGTTCCTTCGTTCCCTACCATCGTGGTAGCACTCCTCGCCCGGTGCGGGTAACCGCGCACCCGCCGGGTACTTCTCACGCGGGAACGCCATGGCGTCCGCCGCTAATCCTGTCGTCTGCGATCGTGTGCGACACTGCGGTTCGCGATCACTATCGCTGCGCTCTGTCACAACGCTTCGGAACTTGCTATCCGACACGCCAGCGAATCGGTTCGCTGCCTGCGTGGCCCGGTTTGCCCGGTAAGCCTTCATTGGCGCCAGTTCGGGCGCGGCCCGTCTGACTACATCAAATTATCGCACGGTACCCGTGAAACCCCGCACATCGCCCCCACCAAGCCTGTCGCGGTACTCGCGAAGGATGCTCACACGTGGTTGGTCGCGCTTGTCGCGGTCTCGGCAAGCTCGACCAGGGAGGGTGCGGCTGGTACTAGCCGACTCGTTCGAGCCGCGAAACAGCGAACGCCGCCGCCCAGTGGCGACGGCGTTCACTGTACGTGTGTGGCTTATGCGAACCAGAGGCCCAGCTCGCGCTCCGCGGTTTCGGGAGAGTCGCTGCCGTGCACGAGGTTCTGCTGCACCTTGAGGCCCCAGTCACGGCCGAGGTCGCCGCGGATGGTGCCGGGCGCGGCGGTCGTCGGGTCGGTGGTGCCGGCGAGAGCGCGGAAGCCCTCGATCACCCGGTCGCCGGCGGCACGGATGGCCACGATCGGGCCCGACTCCATGAACTCGAGCAGCGGCTCGTAGAACGGCTTGCCCTCGTGCTCGGCGTAGTGCTTGGCGAGCAGCTCCCGGTCGGCCTGCACGAGCTTGATGTCGACGAGGCTGTACCCCTTCGCTTCGATGCGGCGCAGGATCTCGCCGGTGAGGTTGCGGGCGACCCCATCGGGCTTGACCAGGACGAGGGTTTCTTCGACTGCCATTACTCTCCTTCTCTCGTGTCAGGCGCTGACGCCGCATTCCTGCGATCGATCTGCCTGCCCTTTACAAGGTAGTAGACGAACATGGCCGCAAAGCCCGCACCGATCAGGTACATGAGCGGCTCCAGCAGCCCGAGCGCGATCAGCACAACTTGCAACCCGAGCGCAAGCCAGATGCCAACCGGGTAACGGAGCAACCGCACGGCGACAATCAGCAGCACGACGAGCGCTCCCCCGCCGATGAAGGCCACCGGCGCCGGCAGCCGCTGCAGGCCGAACACCACGATTGTCGCGAAGAAGACCAGGAACATTTCCAGCGCGAGCACGATCGAGAGCAGGCTCTCGGTCACCGTGCGCACGCGACGAGGCCTGGGTGCCTCGGCGCTCACTTCATCCACCGTTCACTTTCGGCGAGGCCGATGACCTCGCCGATCAGCGTGATCGAGCCGGCGACGAGTGCCGCACCGCGTTCGGTTTCGCCCGCGAGTGCTCGGGCCTCATCCATCGCGGTGGCCAGGTTTGGTTCGACCCGGACCCGGTCGGGGCCGGCGACCGCGACGACGATGGTCGCCAGCGCATCAGCCTCGAGGGAGCGTTCCGAGTCCGACTCGGTGACGATGAACTCGGCCACCACCGGGTCGAGTGCCTCGACGATGCCGCGGGCGTCCTTGTCGGCGAGCACGCCGAGCACGCACACGACGTGGTCGAAGGTGAAGTAGCTGGTCAGCGCGGCCGCCAGCGCGGCGGCGCCGTGCGGGTTGTGGGCGGCGTCGACGAGCACGGTGGGATCGGTGCCGACGATCTGCAGACGGCCGGGCGACGTGACCGAACCGAGTCCCTCAGCGAGGGTGTCGTGGTCGAGCGGGTGCGCCCCGTCGCCGAGGAATGACTCGACGGCGGCAATCGCGAGCGTCGCGTTCTGCGCCTGGTGGTCGCCGAACAACGGCAGGAACAGGTCGTCGTACTGGCCGGCGCGTCCGCGGACGCTGATCACCTGGCCACCGACGGCGACCGTGTTCGACAGCAGCGCGAACGCGTCGCCGTCCACGGCGAGCAGGGATTCGTTCTGCTCCGCGGCGAGCCGGATCTCAGTGAGCGCCTCGGGGGTCTGCAAGGCGGAGACGACGCGGGCGGCGGGTTTGATGATGCCCGCCTTGGTGCGCGCGATCTCACTGATGGTCTCGCCCAGTCGCTTGGTGTGGTCCAGCGCGATCGGCGTGAACACGGCCACCTGACCGTCGGCGACGTTGGTGGAGTCCCACTCACCGCCCATGCCGACTTCGAGCACGGCGACATCCACCGGGGCATCCGCGAACACCGCGAAGGCCAGCACCGTGAGCGCCTCGAAGTAGGTCAGCGGCTGTTCGCCGTTGGCGGTCAGTTCGGCGTCGACCATCAGCAGGTAGGGCTGGATGTCGGACCAGTTCGACGCGAGCGCGGCGTTGGATACCGGCACTCCGTCGATCACGATCCGCTCGTTCAACCGGGTCAGGTGCGGGCTGGTGAGGAGCCCGGTACGCAGGCCGTAGGCACGCAGGATGCTCTCGATCATGCGGCTGGTCGAGGTCTTGCCGTTCGTTCCGGTGACGTGCACGACCGAGAACGAGTGCTGCGGATCGCCCAGCAGCTGAGCGGCGCGGCGCGTCGGTTCCAGGCGCGGTCTCGGCGTTCCCTCCCCCACGCGGCCGAGCAGGTCGTCGATCACGCGGTCGGCTGCATCCTGATACTCGTGGTCGTCGAACGCGGCGTCGTCGTACTGGCCGCTCGCGTCGAAGATGTCGTCCTTGCTCATGCGCGCTCCAGGGTGACGCTTACGGTCGACTCAGCGCCGACCTGGGTGCTGCCTGCGCCGTCGGTGACGGTCAGTTCGACGGCCAGGGTCTCGGCCGCGATCAGATCCCGGTGGGTCTCGATGGACGAGGTGGCGTCGCTTTCAAGGCGGAGCTTGATGCGGTCGCTGACGTCGAGGCCGGCGTCCTTGCGTGCCTGCTGCACGGCACGGATCACGTCGCGGGCCAGGCCCTCGGCTTCCAGTTCCTCGGTGGTCTCGGCATCCAGCAGCACGAAGCCGCCGCCGGGCAGGAAGGTGATCGCGCTGGAGGCGTCGTCGGCCTGCAGGTCGAGTTCGAACTCGCCCTCGAGCAATTCGATGCCATCCACGACGACAGTGTCACCGGTCTGCTCCCAGAAGCCCTTCTTCGCGCCGGCGATGACGTGCTGAACGTCCTTGCCGATGCGCGGGCCGGCTGCGCGGGCGTTCACTGTGAGCTTCCGGGTGATGCCGAAGTCGGTGAGGCTCGACTCCGCGAGCGGGGTGAGCGTGACCTCCTTGACGTTCAGTTCTTCACGCAGGATGTCGGTGAACTCGGTGAACTGTTCGCCATCCTCGCTGACCACGGTGAGGCTCGCCAGCGGCAGGCGCACGCGCAGCTGGCGGGCCTTGCGCAGCGCGAGCCCGGCCGAAGCGATCTCGCGGACCCGGTCCATGGTGGCGACCAGGTCGGGGTCGGCGCCGAAGGCGAGCTCGTCCGGCCAATTCTCGAGGTGCACGCTGCGACCGCCGGTGAGGCCACGCCAGATCTCTTCGCTCACCAGCGGGACCAGCGGAGCGGCGACCCGGCACAGGGTCTCCAGCACCGTGTACAGCGTGTCGAAGGCGTCGTGCCAGCCGGCTTCGCCGGTGTCGCCGGTCCAGAACCGGTCACGACTGCGGCGCACGTACCAGTTGGTGAGCACGTCACCGAAGTCGCGCAGCGCGTTCGTGGCCAGCGGGCTGTCGAGGTGCTCGAGGTGATCGGTGACCTCGATGATCAGGTCGCGGGTCTTGGCGAGCAGGTAACGGTCGAGCACGTCGGTGGAGTCGGTGCGCCACGTCGCCGTGTACCCGTCCTCGCTCGCGGCGTTGGCGTACAGGCTGAAGAAGTAGTAGGTGCTCCACATCGGCAGCAACAGCTGCCGGACGCCCTCGCGGATGCCCTCCTCGGTGACGACCAGGTTGCCGCCGCGGATCACCGAGCTGGACATCAGGAACCAGCGCATCGCGTCTGCGCCGTCGCGGTCGAAGACCTCCGAGACATCCGGATAGTTCTGCAGCGACTTCGACATCTTCTGCCCGTCACTGCCGAGCACGATGCCGTGGCTGATCACGTTCTTAAATGCCGGCCGGTCGAACAGCGCGGTGGCCAGCACATGCATGGTGTAGAACCAGCCGCGGGTCTGGCCGATGTATTCGACGATGAAGTCGGCGGGGTTGTGGCTGTCGAACCACTCGGCGTTCTCGAACGGGTAGTGCACCTGCGCGAACGGCATCGAGCCGGAGTCGAACCAGACATCGAGCACGTCTTCGATGCGGCGCATCGTCGACTGACCGGTCGGGTCATCCGGGTTCGGCCGGGTGAGCTGGTCGATGTACGGCCGGTGCAGGTCGGGTTCGCCCTCGCCATTGTGTGGCAGTGCGCCGAAGTCGCGTTCAAGTTCCTCGAGCGAACCGTAGACGTCGACCCGCGGGTACTCGGGGTTGTCGCTCTTCCAGACCGGGATCGGGCTGCCCCAGTACCGGTTGCGGGAGATCGACCAGTCGCGGGCGCCTGCCAGCCACTTGCCGAACTGGCCGTGCTTGACGTTCTCGGGTACCCAGGTGATCTCTTCGTTCAGCTCACCCATCCGGTCGCGGAATTCGGGGACGCGCACGAACCAGCTGGACACGGCCTTGTAGATCAGCGGCTGGCGGCAACGCCAGCAGTGCGGGTAGCTGTGCTCGTAGCTGGCGACCTTGAGCAGCCTGCCCTCGGCGCGCAGTAGCTGGGTGAGCGGCTTGTTCGCCTCGAACACGTGCATGCCGGCGACGGGCTCAACCTGCGGGAGGAACTTTCCGCCGTCGTCGACGGAGAGGATCACCGGGATGCCGGCACCGGCGGCGACGAGCTGGTCGTCTTCGCCGTAGGCGGGTGCCTGGTGCACGATGCCGGTGCCCTCGCCGGTGGCGACGTAGTCCGCGGTGAGGATCTGCCAGGCGTTCTCGGTGCCCCAGGTCTCGGTGTCGGCGTAGAAGTCCCACAGCCGGTCGTAGTGCACACCGTTGAGGTCGCGACCGGTGACGGTCTTCGTGCGCGCAGCGAGGGCGTCGGCTGCGGAGTCGTAGCCAAGCTCCTTGGCGTAGCTGGAGAGGGTGTCGGTGGCCAGCAGGTACTCGGCGACGCCTTCTTCGGCGCCGTCGCCGGCTCCGTTCGGGCCGCTTGGGATGATCGAGTACTCGATGTCGGGGCCGACCGCGAGCGCGAAGTTCGTGGGCAGCGTCCACGGCGTGGTGGTCCAGGCGAGTGCCCGCACCGCGGTCAGGCCGAGCGCCTCGGCCTTGGTCCCGACCAGCGGGAAGGTGACCGTGACCGTCTGGTCCTGGCGCATCTTGTAGACGTCGTCGTCCATGCGCAGCTCGTGGTTGGACAGCGGGGTCTCGTCGTTCCAGCAGTACGGCAGCACCCGGAAGCCCTCATAGGCGAGGCCCTTGTCGTAGAGGCGCTTGAACGCCCAGATGACGCTCTCCATGAACGAGACGTCAAGGGTCTTGTAGTCGTTCTCGAAGTCGACCCAGCGTGCCTGCCGGGTGACATAGGCCTGCCACTCCTTGGTATAGCGCAGCACCGATTCGCGGGCCGCGGTGTTGAACGCGTCGACCCCCATCTGCTCGATCTCTTCCTTCTTGGTGATGCCGAGCTGGCGCATCGCCTCGAGCTCAGCGGGAAGACCGTGCGTGTCCCAGCCGAACCGACGCTGCACCTGCTTGCCGCGCATGGTCTGGAAGCGCGGGAAGATGTCCTTCGCGTACCCGGTCAGCAAATGGCCGTAGTGCGGCAGGCCGTTGGCGAACGGCGGGCCGTCGTAGAACACCCACTCCGGCGCGCCCTGCCGCTGGTCAATCGACGCCTTGAAAGTGGCGTCATCCTTCCAGAACTCGAGGATTCGCTCTTCGATCGCCGGGAAATTCGGCGACGGCGAGACACCCGACTGATCGTCGGAGCTCTCGCGGCGGTTGCGGGGGTACGTCATGTGTCTCCTCGGGAGGGATTGCATCTGCACGAGGACGCTGCTTGGTCTCACCCTGCAGCGCGGTACCACCCCGCTTGCCGCCCGTTGCCGGACGACCGCTTGTTCATTGGCTGTGACGGGCCAGACCCGTTCGGTTCTACTGAGCGTTCCACCGTGATGGGCCACCGTTCTTCCGAAAACTCCCCGGTGATGCCGGATCGGTGTCGTTGCCGTTCAGAATACCGTGAATCGCCTGAGGACTCGTCGTCAGCGCACCAGGGCGGGCATCGCCGACAGCAGGCGAATGGTGAATGGATGCTGCGGCGACTCCAGGACCGACGCCGCATCCCCCTGCTCGACGACGACGCCGTCCTTCAGGACCAGGATGTCGTCGGCGAGCTGACGGATCACGCCCAGGTCGTGGGAGATGAACACCATCGACAGCCCCAGCCGCTGCTGCAGGTCGCCGAGCAGGTCGAGCACCTGCCGCTGCACCGACACGTCGAGGGCGGACACCGGCTCGTCGCAGACGAGGATCTCCGGCCGCCGGGCCAGGGCCCGCGCGATCGCGACTCGCTGCCGTTGACCTCCGGAGAGTTGATGCGGTCGGCGGCGACGGAACTCTTCGGACAGCCCGACCTGACCGAGCAGCTCGACAATGCGGGCCGGTCGCTCGGCGCGCGGGGTGTCGGTGAGGCTGAGCGCCTCGGTGATGATCCGCTGCACGCTGTGCCGCGGATCCAGTGCACCGAACGGGTCCTGATCGATCAGCTGGATGCGGGCGCGGCTGCGTCGCCGGCGGGACTCGGACAGCTCCGACCACGGTTTCCCGCCGAGGGTGACCGTGCCGGCATCCGGCCGTTCCAGGGCCAGCAGCAGGCTGGCGAGCGTGCTCTTGCCGGAGCCGGACTCGCCGACGACACCGAGCGTGGTTCCGGCGCGCAGGTCGAGCGAGACCCCGTCGAGCGCACGGAATGGGGTGTGATCGGGGCGTCGGTAGGCCTTGACGAGGTCCCGGGCACTGAGCACGACCTCACCGGGGTCGGAGGCGCCATTCCCGCTGCCTTGCTTGGCTCCCGGGACGGCATCGATCAACATGCGCGTGTACGGGTGCTGCGGCGAGGACAGCAGGGATGCGGCATCCGCGGTCTCGACGATCTCGCCGTCCTTCATCACGGCGATGCGGTCGGCGAGTCGGGCCACCAGGCCGAGGTCGTGACTGACCAGCAGAAGGCCGAGTCCCTGCCGCTTGAGGGTGGCGAGCAGGTCGATGATCTGCACCTGCACGGTCGCGTCGAGCGCGGTGGTGGGTTCATCGGCGATCAGCAGGGCCGGTCCAGCGGCCAGCGCCGAGGCGATCAGCGCCCGCTGGCGCAATCCCCCGGAGAGTTCATGGGGGAACTGCCTGGCGCGCTGCGCAGGCTCGGGCACCGCGACATCCGCCAGCAGGGAGAGCACCCGCTGACCGATGTCGCTTGGCTCCCGGTCGTGTACCTCGATAGCCTCGGCGACCTCGCGCCCCACGCGGCGCAGCGGGTCGAGCGAGACCAGCGCGTCCTGGCTGACCAGTCCGATGTGGCGGCCACGGATGCCTCGCCAGTCGTCCTCGCGGAACCGGGAAGCGTCGCGACCTGCCACGACGAGCGAATCGGCTCGCGCGGTGCCGCCATCGGGGGTGAGCCCCAGCAGGGCGAGTGCGGTTTGCGTCTTGCCGGAGCCGGACTCACCGACCAGGGCGAGGCACTCCCCCGGGGCGATCTCGAAGGAAACGCCGTGCACAACCTCGGTGGCACCGAACCAGACCCTCAGATTGTCGACGGACACGAAGCTCATGCGCGTCCCCTTTGCCTGAGATAGCGGCCGAGAGTGCTGGTCGCGATGACCGTGACGGTGATCGCGAGACCGGGGAACACGGCGATCCACCACGCGGTGGAGAGGAAGTTGCGACCCTCGGACAGGATCAGGCCCCACTCCGGGGTCGGCGGGTTCGGGCCCATGCCGAGGAAGCTGAGGCCGGCGGCCGAGACGATCGCGGTGCCGACGCCGATGGTGGCCATCACCAGCAGCGGTCCGAGCATGTTCGGGACCACGTGGTCGAGGGTGGAGCGCCAGCGGGGCACGCCGAGCGCGGTCGCGGCGCGCACGTAACCGGACCTGCGGATGACGATGGTCTGCGACCGGGCGATCCGGGCGTAGGCGGGCAAAGCTGCCAGGGAGACCGCGACCAGCAGGCTGACCTCACCGGGACCGACCACCGCGATGACGATGAGCGCGAGCAGGAACTCGGGGAACGCCATCACGATCTCGATGATTCGCGACAGCACGGTGTCGACGCCGCGCGGTGAGATCCCGGACAGCACGCCGACCACGATGCCCGCGAGCAGTGCGAGAACGGTGGCGCCGAAGCCGACCACCAGTGAGTACCGCGCGCCGTGGACGACCCGGGCGAAGACATCCCGGCCCGCCTGGTCGGTGCCGAATGGATGCCCGGCACTGGGGGGCTCGAGCGAGTTCGCCACATCCGTCTTCAGCGGGTCCAGCGCGGTGAACAGAGTCGGCCAGAGGGCGGCCGCGAGGATCACGACGAGCACCACGGTCGCGGCGATCACCCCGGCGGGTGCGGCTTTCCAGCGAGCCGCCTGCGGGTTGGAAACGATTGTGGTCATACGGGCACCGTCAACAGGCGCGGGTCGAGCCGCTCATGCAGCAGGTCGACGATGAGGTTGGTCACCGCGAACACGATCGCGGCGAGCACGATGATGCCGAGGACGACCGGGATGTCGCGACCGAGGATCGCGCGGACCGCGACGCCGCCGAGCCCAGGCCTTGCGAACACCGTCTCGACCAGGACGGCGCCGCCGAGCAGGGTTCCGATCAGGTATCCGGTGAGGGTGATGGTGTCGCCGGCGGCATGTCGAAGGGTGTGACGTCGCACCAGACGGCCGTGGCCGACGCCGCGGGCTCGGGCGGTGGTGGCGAATGGCTGCTCCGCGGCTGCGTCGAGCCCCTGCCGCAGCACCTGGCTGATGATGCCCGCGACGGGCAGGGCGAGGGTGAGTGCAGGGAGGATCAGCGAGGCGATGCCCTCGCTCGCCGCGACCGGGAACCAGCCCAGTCCGAAGCCGAACACGGCCAGCAGCACCAGCCCGATCCAGAATGTCGGCGAGGAGACCACCACCAACTCGACGAGCGAGACCAGCGACTTCGAACGCCGACCGCGGGCGACGAAGGCGGCGATCGTGGCGAGGAAGAGCACGAACAGCAGGGCAAGCCCGGTGAGTTGCAGGGTCGGCAGCGCCTGTCGGCCGATGACCTCGGCGACCGGCTGGCGGAGCTGGTACGACTCGAGTTGTCCGGTGACCAGCTGGCCGAGGTAGGCGAAGTACTGCACGATCACCGGCTGGTCGAGCCCCCAGTCGGCGCGGATCTGGTCGCGCACGCTCTCGGCGACGCGCGCGTTGATGCCGAGCATGACATCGACCGGGTCACCGGGAATCAGGCGCAGGGCGATGAAACCCGCGGTGGCGGCTCCCCAGATGACGAGCAGCATGCCGCCCAGCCGGCCGAGGAGCCGCACCGCGAGTCGCTGGGTCATCCCTCGACGGTAGCGCCGTAGAACGAGGCGCGGCCGTACAGGTCGAAGGTGAGTCCGCTGACCTTCTCGTTCGCTGCGGTGATCTCAGAGGGCACGTAGAGCGGAACGATCAGTACCTGCTCGTTGTTCCACTGCTGGATCTCCTGGTACAGCGCCTCACGCTCGGCAGGGTCGCTGGTCGAGACGGCCGCATCGAGCTTGGCGTCGAGTTCGGGCTTCGTCACCGTGGAGACGGTCTGGAAGCCGCCGGTGTGCAGGTGGCTTCGCAGCACGTCGGCGTCCGGGCTGGAGAAGCCCCAGTCGGTGATGTCGAAGGTGCGCGGGCCGTACAACTCGTTGTACTGGGCGGGTTCGAGCGCTTCGCGTACGATCTCGAAGCCGATCTCACGCAGGTCGGACTGGATGACGTCGCCCAGTGCGGCCTTGTCATCCGGGACCGGGGTCCAGGCAATCCACTGTGCGCTCAGACGCTGGCCGTCCTTGACGCGGTAGCCCTCGGCGTCTCGCTCGGTCCAGCCGGCTTCGTCGAGCAGCTGGTTCGCCTTCTCCGCATCGAATGGCCAGCTCTCTTCGAGGCTCGCGTCGTACGAGTTCGGCGTGGTCGGTGCGAGTACGCTCCAGGCCCGGTCGAACTGGCCGCCGTAGATGTTCTCGATGGCGGCATCCAGGTCGAAGCCGATCCGGAACGCTTCGCGCACCTTCTGGTCGGCGAACACGCCGTTGGCCTCGTTGATGTACAGCGAGTACGGGATGCCGGGCAGTTCGACCGAGGTGGTCTCGAAGCCGTCGCCGATCTGGCCGGCCATGGTGGGGGTGACATCCGCGATCACGTCGACCTCGCCGCTGGTGAGGGCACCGGCGCGGGTGGACTGCTCGGGCAGGATCCGGATCACGAGGCGGTCGGATGCCGCTTTCCCCTGGTGCTCGGAACCCTCCGGTGCCCAGTTGTAGTCGGGGTTCGCCTCGAACACGAGCTCCTGCGCGGGGGTGAACTCGGTGAGGATGAACGGTCCGGTGCCGACGGTGACGTCGGGGCCGCCGGCGCGCAGCTCGTCCTGTGCCTCATCGAGGACCTTCGGCGAGTAGAAGCCGAGCTGAGGCAGGCTGACGCCCTGCAGGAACGGTGCGTACGGCTGGCTGAAATTGACCCGCACGGTGAACTCGTCGACGACCTCGGTGTCGACGTAGTAGCCGCCTTCCTTGGCGTAGCCGATCAGGCTCGCGGCCTGGGCGGAAGCGGTCTCATCGGCGACGACGTGGTCGAAGTTCGCCTTGACCGCTTCGGCGTTGAACGGTTCGCCGTCGTGGAAGGTGACGTCCTCGCGCAGGGTGAATGTGTACTGCAGGCCGTCGTCGGAGATTTCCCAGCTCTCGGCGAGCCATGGTGCGAAGCTGCCGTCGGGGTTCTGGGCGACGAGTGAGTCGAAGGTGTTGCGCAGCACGAGGGAGGAGACATCCAACTGGGTGGAGTGGATGTCCATGTGTCCGTCGGAGAGGTTCGCCCCCTCGATGCCGAAGGTGATTGTCGACTCGTCGCTGGCGCCGGTGGTTGCGCAGCCGGCGAGAAGGAGGGATGCCGTGGCGACTGCGGCGAGGATGCCGACGCGGGCTGGGCGGGAACGGAGAATGGGCATGCCGGGGTTCTCTCTGTGCTGTGTGGGAGGGAGTCAGATCATCCTAGCTTTATTGGACTCGGTACAAATAATCTGGACGGGTGGAGCAGCGTGACTGATACGTCGCCGCAGCGGGGGCGTCCCCGGGCGGTCTCGCGTGCGATGCTGCAGGAGGCCGCGTTCGAGCTGTTCCTGGAACTCGGATACGACGGCACCACGGTCGGTGAGATCACCCAGCGAGCGGGGGTCAGCCGGGGCACGTTCTTCAACAACTTCGCCTCGAAGAGTGACGTGTTCTGGGTCGATCTCGATGAGAGCATCGATGCCCTGGCCGATGCTCTTGGGCAGGTGCCGGCCTCGGCCGGCCAGAATGCGTTGCGTCTGGTCGCGAGCACGCTGGTGCACCTGGCGGGTAGTTATGGAGCGTCGCGGGTTCCGTGGGCTTTGACGCAGAGCGAGTTCATCGGTGCCGATCAGGAGTTGCAGGCATCCGCGCTCGGCCGGTTCGTCAGGCTGACGACGCTGGTGACAGGGTTCATTCAGCGGCTGCATCCGGATGCCTCGGCCATGGTCGCTCGGGCTGCGGCGTTTGCGGTGGGCGGGGCGGTGGTGGCGGCAGCGCAGGAGTGGGCCGCCGCGGGCACCGACCGCGGCGAGCTGTCGAGCTATCTGCGGGTGACGCTTGAGCCCGTGGTCGCCGGGTTCGGTGCGCTGTAAGTTGAGGGCATGCAGGCACAGCGAGGCGCCGGACGCCGTGGCAGTGTCAGGTTCCTGGCTGCGATTGCCGTCGCGTCGGTCGCGTCGGTGTCGCTCGCAGGGTGCGGCGCCACGATCGAGCGGCTCCCGGAAGGCTCCCTCGCCACTTGGCAAGTCGGGGTTGTCCATCCGTCGCCGCCGCCACCGAACGCGTGCGCTGACGACCCTGCGGTCGAATCCTCACTCCAAAGTCTGGATCTGCCGTCGTCCCACTACGGCTACTCGCTCATTGCGGACGCAACCGAGAGCGACGCGGAACGAGTCGCCGACTGCATCGCAGCGGGGATCTCGAGCGGCAACATCACGATCGCCCCGCCGGCTTCGGAATGACGCCGGGACGCGGAGCCTGCAGAGGTGGTCGGGTACGGATTCCTGTTCAGCTCCGTTTGCGAGCGCTGATGCGGGTGCGGGCTTTGCTCACGGGTTTCCACCTGCCGGTCCGGTCAAGCCAGGGTGGCGCTTTCAGGTGCGGTGCGCCGCGGATCATCTGGATCTGCCAGCCGGACGAATCGATGGTGCGGTGGTGGAACCAGCACAACAGGACTCCGTTGTCGGTGTGAGTTTCTCCATCGCGGGAGGCTTCCTGCACATGATGGATCTCGCACCAGCCAGCCGGAATGTTGCAGTCATCGATCAGGCAGCCGCCGTCGCGGAGGCTGATCGCCTTGCGTTGGGCGGGAGTAAAGGACCGTTGCGGGGAGCCGAGGGCAATGATCCGGCCGAAGGAGTCGAAGCTGACCGGTTGAATGCCGCCAGTGCAGGCGAATTGGTTCACCGCGGCCATCGAGATCGGGTCGGTCAGCCCGTCGATCCAGCCGGCACCCCGGCCGCTCGTGAGGTCTTCGGCGGTGACGCTGACCAGCACTGTCGGAGCAGCGCCGCCGAGGGTGGGAGTATTCCCGGATCTTGCCCAGCTATCGATCATCGTCGCGAAGACGTCGTGACGTTGTTGATCAGTGCTTCGGGTGTCCCCTGACGCCTCAGCCTGCAGGCGTTCGGCGTCGGTGAGGAAGACGCCGGTGGTCTTCGGGGCCAGGTAGGCATCGAACAGGCGGTCAAGCTTCGCAGCGATCTCCGGCAGCAACGCATAGGTGCCGTGCACGAGGCCGTCGCGGAGCCGTCCGCGGGAAAACAGCCGGTTTCGCATGGCACGTTCCTCGGACGGTTGCAATCCGTCCGGGTCGAGCACCGCCCGCCAGATCGCGGCCTGGATCGCTAACTCATCCGCCGGACACGGATACGAGGGTGCGCCGGACACGGGAAGCTCTTCCGTCACGCCGTCAGGGCCGACGTCGGGGCCGTCGTCACCGGCGGCGACGCCGTCACCGGCGGTGCAGTCTGAGGGAGGCATCCCTGTGGCCGCGGCGACCAGCTCGGTCTCGGCCGCGGCCAACTCCACGGGGTGCGCGGCACTGAATGCCGGTTGCAGGCCTTTCACGATCGCGGTTGCGGCATCGATGCCAATGCGGCCCGTCGTGATAGCGTCGGCGACTTTCGGGAACCGTGCCGGCAACACCTCGCCGGTCAGCGCGGTTGCCGGTTGCAGGTCCTTGCCGAGCTTCAGACGCTGGTGCGCCGTCAGTGCACTGATCAGGGTCACCCTTTGCAGCAGCTCGACGGGGTTCCGGCAGCCCTTCCGCACGGCCAGGCCCTCTGAGCCGAGCTCGCGGCGGGACCGGTCGCCAACCTCCGCCGCAGTGACGACCCGCAACCCGTCCACCGCCCGCCCGAGCCGTTCGACGGCGGCGGTCAGTGCCAGCAGGTCGTCGTCGACGAGCCCAGCGATCGCGGCTTTGGGCACGATCCCGGCAGCTTCGACGGCCATTCGGTCGAACTGGACTGCGAGGTTTTGCATGGTCTAATTCTCCCAGAGTAGAACACAAATACGAAGCTGTTTCGCGAATCTTGGGATAAGTCATGCGGTGCCCCGCCTGTGGAGGAGAGGAGACGATGTGGAGAGCAGAGAGGGAAGGCTCAATCCCACCGCCCACTAGGCTCCAAACCATGGTCGCCGCCGCCCTCCCATTCGAGTTCACGACACCGCTCACCACCGAGCGGCTAACAATCCGACTGCTGACAGAGGCAGACACCGACGCGGTTCACGCTTACCAATCCCGCGAAGATGTCTGCCGCTACCTTCTCTTCGAACCTCGCACGCGAGACGAGGTGAAGGCTCGCCTGGCCGTCCACGCCACCCACACTCGACTCGAGAAGGACGGCGACTATCTACAGCTCGCGGTCGAACGCACCAGCGACGGACAGGTCATCGGCGACCTCTACTTCACGATCAAGAGCGTCGAGAACGACTGCGGTGAGATCGGCTGGAGCTTCCACCCTGACTTCAACGGACAGGGCTACGCGACAGAGGGCGCCCGCCGCATCCTCGACCTCGCCTTCGACACGCTCAATCTGCACCGCGTGATCGCGGAACTCGACCCGCGCAACGAGCGCTCGATCGCCCTCTGCCGTCGACTCGGGATGCGCGAAGAGGCGCACTTCGTCGAGGACATGTGGTTCAAGGGTGACTGGGCGGATACCGGTATCTACGGCCTCCTCGCCCGCGAGTTCGAAAGCCACCGCCTAGGCGGGCAACCGACTCCGTCGGTACTGACCTAACTGGCCGAACTGACCGAAGCCAGCACCCGCTGCTCCAACTCCGGGTCCAGACCAACCGCCGGCCGATCTTCCCGCTGCGGCGGAGTGCCGCCGATTGACTGCAGCCAAGCCCAGGTGTCGGCGACCGTCTCTTCGACCGGTCGGCAGTGCAACCCAGCGGCGAGCGCCTTCGTCACATCGCTCTCGTGGAAAGAACCGTGCAACTCCCCCGGCGGAAGCCATATCGGCAAATCAGTCCACGGCTCAATCCCAGCGGCAAGGATCACCTCGGGCGGCACCCACCGGAGCACCGCCCTCGAACCCGTCATCCGCACGGCCGCCTCGAGCAGGCTGCCCATGGTGGCGTGACCGACGGGAGCCACGATGTTGTAGGCACCATGGAGACCGGATGCCCCGGCAGTCAGGCACCAACTCGCAAGGTCACGCGCATCGATGTACTGGATGCCAAGGCCTGCCGGCCCCGGTGCGAGCACCTCACCGCCGCGGGCGATCCTGTTCAGCCACCACGGCAGCCTGCCGACGTTCTCATGAGGTCCGAGAATGACACCCGGTCGCGCAAGCACCGCACGATCACCGAAGGAGGCGACGACGGCGAGTTCGGCACCGGCCTTGGCTTCCGGGTACTCGACATCCCCGGCATCCGGTGAGGCCTGAACGACCGCGGCGTCCTCGCCGACTCCCGCGGGAAGCGGGCTGGCATACACCGACCGGCTGGACACATACACGTACCGACCCGCCCGGGACGCGAGCAGCGAAGCCGAGTCACGCACAACGGATGGCGCCCATGACCAGGTGTCAACGACGACATCCCAGCTGCCATCTTCCAACGCTGCCAGCCCCCTGGGAGCGGTACGGTCCCCGACCAACGCGGTCACCCGGTCGGTTGCCGGCCGAGTCCCCCGGTTGAACGTGGTCACCGACCAGCCTCTGGCGAGTGCCTCATCCACGACCGCGCGGCCGACGAACTGCGTGCCTCCCAGAACCAACACCCTCATCGCTGCCTCCCCGCTGCGGTTCGGTACCATTACAGCAGTCCACACTCAGGCACCTCACCCCAGACTCGGTGCCGCACATATTGAACCGGAGCATCCATGTCGCAGATTCCTGAGAAGCCGGCCCTCGAAGGCCTCGAGACCAAGTGGGGCGACCAGTGGGAATCGCAGGGAACGTACCGGTTCGATCGGGAAGCCGCCATCGCGGCACAGGGTCTCGACAAGCTCGACCAACGGGATGGGCTCGACCAGCGGAGTGGGCTCGACCAGCAGCACGAGGCGCGCAAGATCTTCTCGGTTGACACTCCCCCGCCGACGGCATCCGGTTCACTGCACATCGGCCACGTCTTCAGCTACACGCACACCGACGTCACCGCCCGGTACCAACGCATGCGCGGCAAGCACGTCTTCTACCCGATGGGCTGGGATGACAACGGCCTGCCCACTGAACGCCGGGTGCAGAACTACTACGGCGTGCGCTGCGACCCGTCGCTGCCCTACGACGCCGAGTTCACCCCACCGTTCGAAGGCGGCGACAACAAGAGCTCCAAGGCCGCGGACCAGGTGCCGATCAGCCGCCGCAACTTCATCGAGCTGTGTGAACGACTGACGGTCGAGGACGAGAAGCAGTTCGAGGACCTCTGGCGCAAGCTCGGCCTGTCCGTGGACTGGACCCAGACCTACCGCACCATCTCCCCCGAATCCCAGGCCATGGCGCAGAAGGCATTCCTGCGGAACCTCGCCCGCGGCGAGGCATACCAGGCCGACGCGCCGACGCTGTGGGATGTCACCTTCCGCACCGCCGTCGCCCAGGCCGAGCTCGAAGACAAGGACCAGCCCGGCGCCTACCACCGCATCGTGTTCCATCACGAGGCCGGTGACCTGCAGATCGAGACCACTCGGCCCGAGCTGCTGCCCGCGTGTGTCGCGCTGGTTGCGCACCCGGATGACGAGCGCTACAAGCACCTCTTCGGCACCAACGCCACCACCCCGGTGTTCGGTGTCGAGGTGCCAATCGTCGCCCACCACCTCGCGCAGCCGGACAAGGGCTCCGGCATCGCGATGATCTGTACCTTCGGTGACCTGACCGACGTCATCTGGTGGCGCGAACTCGACCTGCCCAACCGCGCGATTCTCGGCTTCGACGGTCGCGTGGTCTCCGATCCGCCCGCCGCGCTCGCGACTCCCACGGCGAAGGCCGCCTACTCGCAGCTCGCAGGCAAGACGGTGTTCAGCGCCAAGCAGGCCGTCGTCGAACTGCTCAAGGCCAGCGGCGAGATGATCGGCGAGCCCAAGTCGATCACCCACCCGGTGAAGTTCTACGAGAAGGGCGACAAGCCGCTCGAGATCGTCTCCACCCGCCAGTGGTACATCATGAACGGCGGCAAGTCCGACGAACTGCGCACCCGCCTGGTCGACCTCGGCAATCACATCGCCTGGCACCCCGATTTCATGCGCGTGCGCTACGAGAACTGGGTGAACGGATTGAACGGCGACTGGCTGATCAGCCGTCAGCGTTTCTTCGGCGTACCGATCCCGGTCTGGTACCCGCTCGACGCTGACGGCAACCCGGTGTTCGACTCGCCCATCGTCCCCGACGAGGCGAGCCTGCCGGTCGATCCGTCATCGGATGTCGCGCCCGGTTACCGCGAGGAGCAGCGCAACCAGCCCGGCGGCTTCGTCGGCGAACACGACGTCATGGACACCTGGGCGACGTCGTCGCTGACCCCGCAGCTGGCGGGCGGCTGGGAAGTGGACCCCGAACTCTGGAGCGCCGTCTTCCCCTACGACCTGCGCCCGCAGGGCCAGGACATCATCCGCACCTGGCTGTTCTCCACCGCGTTGCGTTCGCTGCTCGAGCACGACGGTCAGGCGCCGTGGAAGCACACCGCCATCTCCGGCTTCATCGTCGATCCCGACCGCAAGAAGATGTCCAAGTCCAAGGGCAACGTGGTCACCCCCGCTGGCATGCTCGACGAGCACGGTTCGGACGCCGTGCGCTACTGGGCGGCTTCCAGCCGGCTGGGTACGGATGCCGCGTTCGACCCGCAGAACCCGAAGCAGATCAAGATCGGCCGACGTCTGGCGATCAAGATCTTGAACGCGGCCAAGTTCGTCTACTCGTTCCCGGAGGTCTCGGCAGGCTCGACCAGCGGAGGTGGCTCGACCAGCTCCGGCGCCACCGAACCGCTCGACCTCGACCTGCTGGCCATGCTCGCTGACGTCGTCGCCCAAGCCACCAAGGCCTTCGACGAGTACGACCACGCCCGTGCCCTAGAAGTCACCGAGCAGTTCTTCTGGACCTTCTGCGACGACTACCTCGAGCTGGTCAAGGAACGTGCGTATGGCGCCGGCACTCCCGAGGGTCAGGCGAGCGCCGTCTACACCCTCCGCACGGCGATCAACATCATGCTGCGACTGTTCGCCCCGTTCGTTCCGTTCGCCACCGAAGAGGTGTGGAGCTGGACCCACGAGGGCAGCGTGCACACCGCACCCTGGCCGATCCCGGCCGAGGCGAGCAGCGAGGCACCGACCGGGCTGCTGCCGCTGGTCAGCGCCGCCCTGATCGGCATCCGACGGGCCAAGACCGATGCCAAGGCGTCGCAGAAGACCGACGTGACCGAGGCGCTCATCGCCGGTCCCGCGGCGCTCGCCCAGGCCGCAGCCGATCTCAAGGCCGTCGGCCGCATCGCCGAGCTGCGTTTCGAGGACTCCGATGAGGTCGCCGTTCGCAGCATCACCCTCGCCCCGCAGGAGTCGTAATGCAGCTCGGCACCAGATGGAACCTCGGAACCGAACCGCCGGCAAGGCTGTCGGATGCCGTCACCGACGCCGTGCGCAGGGTCGAAGCCGACGTGGCCGACTTTGACACCGCAGGCTGGTGTTGGACCCTCACCTGGCTCGAAGGGCGTGCCGTAGTCGAACTCGACGACGGCACGCTCGTGCGCGAGGCATCCGATGGCTCGGTGACCGTGACGGAGCTGGACTGACGACGTAGAGTCCGAGTAATCGCTCGCAACGCGAACGGCAATTCCCAGCAGTCACAAAGGAGTGATGGTCATGAGGAATACCCTTTTAGCCGGCGTCGCGCTGGCTTCCGCGGTCGCCCTCGTCGGGTGCACCGCAGGCACGCCCGAACCGGAGGAGTCGCCCGGAGCCGAGGGGGAACTCACCCCGATCACGGTCGGCATCATCCCGATCGTCGACACGGCACCGCTGCACCTCGGCGTCGAACAGGGCTTCTTCGAGGACGAGGGCCTCGAAGTGACCATCGAGTCCGGTGCCGGCGGCGCCGCCCTGATCCCGGGCGTCGTCAGCGGCGACTTCGACTTCGCGTTCGGCAACTATGTCTCGAGCATGGTCGCGCGCGACCGTGGCCTGGACATCGTCTACGTCGCAAACGGCAACTCCACCACCGGTGACCCCGAGTTCGACTTCGGCGGCGTCGTGGTCTCGGCCAACTCCGACATCCAGTCCCCTGCCGACCTCGCGGGAAAGCGCGTGTCGGTGAACACCCTGGCGAACATCGGTGACACGACGATCCGGCAGGTCGTCGAAGACGACGGTGGCGACCCGGAATCCATCGAGTTCGTCGAGATCCCGTTCCCGGATGCCCCGGCAGCGCTGGAGAACGGACAGGTAGACGCGGCGTGGATCCTTGACCCGTTCATGACCACGGCCGTCGACGCGGGTGCCCGGGTGATCTCGTACAACTTCGCCGATTTCGATCCGGCCTTGGATGTCTCGGGCTACTTCAGCTCCGGCGACCAGATTGAGGCAGAGCCCGAGAAGGTCGAAGCGTTCCAGGCTGCGATGAACCGGTCGCTCGAATACGCCCAGGAGAACCCCGACGAGGTTCGCCGCATCGTCACGACCTACACGGAGATCGCCCCGGATGTTCTCGAGCGGATCGCGCTCCCGAAGTTCAACCCGGAGTTCAACCGCGATGCGATCGAGAAGCTCGGCGCGGCCGCGCAGAAGTACGGCACGATCAGCGAAGAGCCGAACCTCGACGAACTGCTGGCGAACTAACCGCGACTCACCGCGAGCAGGAGCAGCGGAATGCGCACCAAAGTCTTCTCCGGCCCACTTCTCGGAGTCGTCGGCATCCTGTTGTTCCTGCTCGTCTGGGAGGCGATTCCCCGACTGGGACTCGTGAGCCCGCAGTACCTGCCGCCGGCCAGCGACGTGGTCACGCGGCTCATCCAGTACTTCGGCGATCCGGAGTTCTGGAACGACGTCGCCGAGACCATGATCACCTGGGCCATCGGCCTCGGCATTGCGGCAGGCGCCGCCATCGTCCTGGGGTTGGTCATCGGCTCCAGCCCATTCCTCCGGAAGGCCACTCACTCGACCATCGAGTTCTTCCGCCCGGTGCCTTCGGTCGCACTCATCCCGCTGGCGGTGCTGCTGTTCGGCATCAAGATGGAGTCGACGATCATGCTCATCATCTACGCCGCGTTCTGGCAGGTGCTGCTGCAGGTGCTCTACGGGGTCGCCGACATCGACTCGGTCGCGAACGACACCGCGAAGAGCTACGGGCTGGGGACCCTCGCCCGAATGCGCTACGTCGTCTGGCCGACCACCCTGCCCTACCTGATGACGGGAATCCGGCTGGGCGCGGCCGTCGCCCTGATCCTGGCGATCACCGGCGAACTGCTGATCGGCAGCCCCGGCCTCGGCAAGCAGATCGCCCTCACCCAGGCCGGCGGGGCGGTCACCTCGATGTATGCGCTCATCCTCGCCACGGGATTCATCGGGGTCATCATCAATCTCTTCGCGCGCGCTGTCGAGCGGCGCGTGCTCGCGTGGCACACCTCCGTGCGTGGGGAGGTCATCGTATGAAGACTCTGAAACGGGTCCTGTACTTCGTAGCGCTCCCGATCCTCCTCATCCTCCTGTGGTGGGTCCTCACCCTCGGCGAGGTGAACTTCTACACGCCGAAGCCTGGGCAGCTGGTTGAGACCTTTGCCGAGGTGTGGTTCAGTGACCGCTTCTTCGACGACGTGCTGCCCAGCATCACGCGCCTCTTCGTCGGTTTGTTCGCCGCGATTCTGTTGGGCATCGTGCTTGGCGTGCTGATCGGCTCCGTCCGCTGGCTGCGTCGGTTGTTCGAGCCGCTTCTGGAGTTCTTCCGCGCCATCCCGCCACCCGTCCTGGTGCCGCTGCTGCTGCTGCTGATCGGCGTGAACGACACCATGAAGGTCGTGGTGATCGTCTCGGGGGCGATCTGGCCGGTGTTGCTGAACACCGTAGAGGGCGTCCGGGCGGTTGATGAGGTGCTCGGCGACGCGAGCCGCGTCTACGGTCTCACCGGGTTCGCACGCCTGAGGTACCTGGTGCTGCCATCAGCCAGCCCACAGATCATGGCCGGGGTGCGGCAAAGCCTCTCGATCGGGCTGATTTTGATGGTGATCTCGGAGATGTTCGCCTCCTCGTCGGGCCTCGGTTTCACGATCATCCAGTTCCAGCGGTCGTTCGCGATCCCGGAGATGTGGAGCGGCATCGTCCTGCTAGGGCTCATCGGAATCGCCCTCTCGTTCATCTTCCAGTTCGTCGAGCGTCGCGTTCTGCACTGGTACCACGGCCTCAAGGAGCTGCACACCTCATGACCGTCAACGAGCACGCCATGTCCATCCCCGATGCACCCGGCACCGTCGCGCCCGCCCTTCGGGTGCGCGATGTCCAGAAAATCTACAAGACGGATGCCGGATCCTTCGAGGCGGTGCATAACCTCACCTTCGATCTCGCCCCCGGTGAGCTGGCATGCCTCGTCGGCCCATCGGGCTCGGGCAAGACGACGCTGCTCAAGTGCATCGCCGGGCTGATGGCCCCGACCAGTGGCAGTGTCGAGCTGAACGGCAAGAAGGTCACCGGCCCTCCCAAGGGCATGGCCGTCGTCTTCCAGGAATACGGGCGAAGCCTGTTCCCGTGGATGACCGTGCGGGGCAACGTCGAGCTTCCACTGAAGAACGCCGGTGTCGCGAAGGCCGAGCGGGAGACGCTCGTGAACGACGCCCTCGAAGCCGTTAGTCTGGCCCACGTGCCGAAGAGCTATCCGTGGCAACTGTCCGGTGGCATGCAGCAGCGCGTCGCAATCGCCCGGGCGGTTGCGTACAAGCCCCAGGTGCTGCTGATGGATGAGCCGTTCGCGGCGGTCGATGCACAGACGCGCGCCGACCTCGAAGACCTGATCCGGTCCATCTGGCACCAGTTGGGCGTCACCGTGCTGTTCGTCACGCACGACATCGATGAGTCCGTGTACCTCGGACAGCGGGTCATCATGCTCTCGAGCTCCCCGACCGTGATCCAGGACGATCTGAGCATCGATCTACCGGATCAGCGTGACCAGCTGACCACCCGCAACGCGCCGCGCTTCGCTGAGCTTCGGGCGCACGTGTACGAGCAGATTCAGATTGCGAAGACCAACGCCGGGAGAACCGACGTCGCGCCCTAGCTCTCGCTGAGAAGTGCCGCACCTCGCCGGAGGCCACCGGAGGTGGGCTGAGAAGGGCCCGGGCTCTAGGAAGCCGTCGAAGTCGCCCGCGACGAGGTGCGGGGTCTGTGAGAGGGAGCCTCAGCGCTCGCCTCGGTACCACTGTTTCAAAACCAACTGGTCGAAGGCTGAGCGTTCACGCTGTACCGCCAATTGACGGGAGCGTTCTTCGTGGCTGACCACGCGGCGCGCAACCCGACGTTCGCTCCAGCTGATGAGAGCGGTGCCGGTGAGTCTGACGATGCGGTCGAGCCTGGTTGGACGCGAGGAGTACAGGGCCGGTGCCACTGTTGCCATGGGTCTCTCCTTAGTCTGGGAAGGCGTTTAGGACGCGGTGTTCTCCGGAGCATCGATCACCGGGAACGCATTGAAATGAACCTGAACGGGCCGTGAGCCGGGCACCGACTGACCGCGATAGCGGTCGACGAACTCGTCGATGACTGCCGTGGTGCGATCGCGCAGTTCCCGGAGCTGCTCGACTGTCAGCACCAGGTTCGATGTGCTGACGGTGCCGGCGTCCTGCCACTCGGGCGAGAGCTCGTCCATGCCGAGATCGAGGAAGTCCTGCAGCATCCGTTCCCGGCCCACCGACCACTCCCGCAGCACGATCCGGGTTGCCGCTTTGCCAGCCGGCGTGGACGCCACCTCACGACTCGTGAGCTGCAGTCCGCCGGGCGGCCGTTCCCACCAGCGCTCGCGGCCGGTGCCCTTGCCCTCCACCTCGCGCACGAAACCGTGCTTCTCGAGTTGCCTGAGGTGGTAGCTGGTCGCTCCACTCGATTCGCCGAGGCGTTCGGCCAGGCCGCTCGCGGTGAAGGAACCGTAAGTGGACAGGGTGTCGACGATCTTCACGCGAAGTGGGTGCGCGAGCGCCTTCAACCCCTCGAGGTCGATGACACGGTCGGTGCGTTCCTGCTTCGCCATGGCGCAAAAGTATCATTGCAAAGGTTTCTTTGCAACAGTTCCTTTGCAACGCTTCCTTTGCATCTGTCCCGTAGGGTTATCGACATGACGAATCCGTTCTTCGAAGCATCGACGCTCCCGTACCAGCTGCCGCGCTTCGCCGACATCGCTGATGAGCACTACACGGAAGCGTTCGACCGTGGCATGGCCGACCAACTGGCGGAAATCGAGGCGATCGCCTCGAGCGCCGAGGAACCGACGTTCGAGAACACCATGGTGCCGCTGGAGCGCAGCGGACAGGTGCTGCAGCGCGTGAGCGCGGTCTTCTTCAACCGCGCCTCGGCCGACTCCAATGACTTCACGCAAGCGGTCGAACAGGAATACGCGCCCAAGCTCGCGGCGCACGCCGACGCCGTCCGGCTGAACGCGGCGCTCTACAACCGGATTGAGACCTTGTACGGCCGCCGTGGACGGATGGGCCTTGAGGCCGAGGCGCAATACCTGGTGGAGCGCTACTACACCGAGTTCACCCTCGCCGGCGCCGGCCTCACCGAATCCGAGAAGGAGACCCTGCGCGAGCTGAACAAGCGGCTCTCGGTCTTGACCACCCGGTTCGAGAAGAACCTGCTCGCCGACATGAACGATCTCGCTGTGGTGATCGAGGATGTCGCGGAACTCGACGGGCTCACGCCGGGCGAGATCTCGGCCGCTGCTGAGGCGGCGAACAGCCGCGGACTGGAGGGCAAGTACCTGGTCACCCTGGTGCTCCCAACGGGACATCCGCACCTGTCCTCGCTCACCTACCGCGACGTCCGTGAGCGCATCATGCTCGCGTCGCGATCCCGCGGCATCCGCGGCGGCGACAACGACAACCGGCAGCTCGTGCTGGAGATCAGCCGGCTGCGCGCCGAACGCGCGAACTTGCTCGGCTTCCACACCCACGCCGCGTTCGTGACCGCTGACGAGACCGCCGGTTCGCCGGAGGCTGTCGCCGACCTGCTGGGCAAGCTCGCTCCGCCTGCCGCCCGCAATGCGACCGCCGAACAGGCCGACCTGCAGGCGCTGATCGGCGACGACTTCACCCTCTCCAGCCATGACTGGGCGTTCTACAGCGAGCGGGTGCGCAAGCAGAAGTACGACGTCGACAAGGCGGCGATGCGCCCGTACTTCGAAGCCGAGCGAGTGCTGCGCGACGGAGTCTTCTTCGCAGCGACCAGGCTGTACGGGATCACCTTCACCGAACGCCACGACCTCGAGGGCTACCACCCGGATGTGCGCGTGTTCGAGGTGCACAACGAGGACGGGTCCCCGCTCGGGCTCTATCTGCTCGACCTGTACACCCGTGACTCCAAGCGCGGCGGCGCCTGGATGAATTCGCTGACCCAGCAGAACGACCTTCTCGGCCAGCCGACCATCGTGACGAACAATCTCAATGTGCCGAAGCCCGGCGTCGGCGAGAAGACCCTGCTCACCTACGACGAGGTCAATACCCTGTTCCACGAGTTCGGGCATGCGCTGCACGGCCTGTTCGCCACAGTGACCTACCCGAAGTTCGCCGGCACCAACGTGTTCCGCGACTTTGTCGAGTTCCCGAGCCAGGTCAACGAGATGTGGATGCTCTGGCCCGAGGTGCTCGAGAACTACGCGGTCCACGTCGAGACCGGCGAGCCGATGCCGCGCGAACTGGTCGAGAAGATCGAGGCCTCCCGCAGCTATGGCGAGGGCTTCGCGACCAGCGAGTACCTGGCTGCTGCCCTGCTCGATCAGGCTTGGCACTCGATCTCCGCGGACGCTGAGGTCACGGATGTCGCCGCGTTCGAAGCCGGTGTGCTGGCGTCGATCGGGCTCGACAACCCCGCGGTGCCGCCGCGGTACTCGAGCACCTACTTCCAGCACGTCTTCTCGAGCGGGTATGACGCCGGCTACTACTCCTACATCTGGAGCGAGGTGCTCGACGCCGACACCGTCGCCTGGTTCCATGAGAACGGTGGGCTCACTCGCGAGAACGGCGACCGGTTCCGCTCCCTGGTGCTCGGCGTCGGCGGCTCCGTCGACCCGCATGAAGCGTTCCGGCATTTTCGGGGACGCGCGGCGGACATCCAGCCGTTGCTTGACCGGCGAGGACTGAACTGATGGTTGACACGTGGGTCTGGACGCTGACGATCGTCTTCATCGTCGCACTGCTCGCCTTCGACTTCTTCTTCCACGTGAGGGCGGCGCACGTGCCGACGCTGCGGGAATCCGCGATCTGGTCGTCGATCTACATCGGAATCGCGGTGCTCTTCGGCATCGGCGGGTTCATCTTCGGCGGCGTCGACTTCGGCACCGAGTACTTCGCCGGGTACATCACCGAGAAGGCGCTGTCGGTCGACAACCTGTTCGTGTTCCTGATCATCATGTCGAGCTTCCGGGTGCCCCGTGAGGACCAACAGAAGGTGTTGCTGTTCGGCATCGTGTTCTCGCTGATCGCCCGGACCGGGTTCATCTTCCTGGGCGCTGCGCTGATCAACAGTTTCGCCTGGGTGTTCTACATCTTCGGACTCATCCTGTTGCTCACGGCGGGCAATCTGCTGAAGCCGAAACGCGACGACGAAGCCGAGAACTTCGTCATCCGCCTGGTGCGCAAAGTGTTCCATACGACGGACTACTACGACGGCGACAAGCTGTTCACCATGCACGAGGGCAAGCGCGCGCTCACGCCCATGCTGCTGGTGATGGTCGCCATCGCCGGAACCGACCTGTTGTTCGCGCTGGACTCGATTCCGGCGATCTTCGGCCTGACCCAGAACGTGTACATCGTGTTCACCGCGACCGCGTTCTCGCTGCTCGGGCTTCGACAGCTGTACTTCCTCATCGACGGTCTGCTCGACCGGCTGATCTACCTCTCGTACGGGCTCGCCGGGATCCTCGCATTCATCGGTGTGAAGTTGGTGCTGCACGCGCTGCACGAGAACAACGTGCCGTTCATCAACAACGGTGAGCCCGTGCCGGTGACCGAGATCAGCACCGGCACATCGTTGACCGTCATCCTCGGCATCCTGGCGATCACGGTGGTGGGTTCGCTGGTCAGCCCGAAGGGCCGGGCGCGCACCGCGGTTGTCAATGTGCGCCGCTATGCGGACGAGTACCTCGACCTGTCGTACACGACCGATCCCGCGGAGCGGCAACGCGTGTACAACGGAATGCTCGCCGCGGAGAAGGTCGTCGTCGCCCTGCCGGCCAAGTATCGCGCGATGATCAAGCAGCCCGAACAGCTGCGCGAGAAACTGGGCCGCGCCCACGACGAGCACGAGCAGCACTTCTCGATCTGAGCGCCCCGCAAGAAACAGTCACGGGCGAAGGGCGTAGAACCGCCAGAAGTCGTGCTCGATGGGCAGTACCTCGACGCTGCCGAATCCCGCCTCGGCGGCCCAGCGACGCACGGACGGCGCCCGCAGCACGGTGCCGTTCGCGACCGCGGTTGATTCGGCCATGGTCGCCGGCAGGCAGTGCAGCACACTGACGGCGTACTGCATCCGGTCGAGCTTGTCGGCAGGGGCGGTGAACTCGTCGGCCACCTTCTCGTCACCGATGAGGACGACTCCGGCATCCGACAGCGTGGAACGGATGCCGCGCAGCACCGCCACCGGATCACCCATGTCATGCAGCGCTTCGAAGACGCAAGCGAAGTCGTAGCCACCCGCCGGGGTTCCGCCGGGGGTACCGCCTGCCGCGTTCGCCAGCGTGAACCTCACCCGGTCACCAACACCGGCCGCCTCGGCATTCGCGGTTGCCGTCTCGATCGACGCGGCGTCCAGATCCACCCCGTGAACCCGAGCCGCGGGAAATGCCTTCGCCAGCGCGATGGTGGACCAGCCCTCGCCACAGCCTGCGTCGAGTACCGTGCCGCCGTGTGCCAGCCATTCGGCCACTCCGTCGACCGCCGCCACCCAGTGGGCAAGGTCGTGCTCGAAACCTGGACGGTTCATCGCGGCGATCCCCCAGCGCAGGTGCGGCCCATACCGGTCGTAGGGCACCCCGGCACCGGATCGGAATGCGGCAATGACCGCGGCGAACGGTTCGACTGATCCTGCGAAGAGCGCGGGCATGCCGAGAGTGAAGCTCGGATCGGTTTCGTGGACGAGCACAGGGATGTGCGCGTCTGGCAGCCGATACTGGCGAGCCGCGGCATCCGTCGCCTCATCATCGACGTCGACGAATCCCGCAGCCGCCTGCTGCTCGAGCCATTCGCGGGCGTACCGCTCGGCGATACCGGCTGCCTCGGCGAGACCGCGCGGGCTCAGCGGACCACGCTTGTGGAGCGTGCGATACAAACCAAGCCGTCGGCCGAGCTCAATCGTGAAGAGTTCCGAGCCGGCGGTGTAGGAGTCGACGATCCGGTCCACGAGAGCGTCGCGGCGGGTTTCGTAGTCTGCGGCTGTCATGCCGCCGAGTCAACACCGCGCTCTGCCGGGCGACAATCCCCTTTGTTCACTCCTCGATCGGAGGCAGGCCCTGTTCGATCAGCTGGCGCCCGTAGATCTCGGGGTGGATTCGACGGTAGCCGGAGGCGAGGATCAGGCGGGCGGCGAGTTCCGGCGAGAGTTCGATGCTCATGCCCACCGGCTCGGGCTGCGGTTCGGGCTGCTCATCGCGCAGGAAGAGGCTCAGCACCGGGATGGCGATCGTGCCGAGCACGTCGAGAATGGCGACGACCCCGAATACCCGCCAGTACGTCTCGCCCTGCTCGCCCGGCACGTCTCCGTCGGTCAGTATCGGCAGCACAATCATTGCCGCGACGACGGTGATCGCAACGAGCGTGAGCCAGAGTCCCCAGCGGATCGGGGCTCGACGTCGGGTGCTCAGCAGGAGCAGCAGGTTGGCGTGTGCGAGGCTGACCGCGATCACCCAGGTCACCCCTAGCCAACGCCATACCCCGGTCAGGTCGGTGTCGCCGGTGTAAGGCGTCCAGATGAGAATGAGTGCCAGCGCCAGGGCGATCGCGGTGATCGTGATTCCGGTGAATCCGACCACACGCACCGCGCGACCGACGACGGCCAAATGGCAGAGCAGCAGGATGCTGGAGCCTGCAACCAGCGACGTGGTGGCCAGGATGCGCCATTGAGTGTCACCGAAGTCCCCGGACAGCAGCGCAATGATCCCGATCGCTGCGGTGACGACGAGCGAGGCAATGGTCACAATGATCGCGATCCGGCGTGCCCCGCGCAGAGACGACGGCACGGCGGGCGGGGCTAGTGTCGGGTCAGTCATGGATGCTCCTTCGGGGGTCCTGCAGAGTCAACGCTAGCGGTCCTCAGTAATTCCGGAACCACGAGAAACGCGTCGGCCGGGGCTGTGCAGCCACAGCATGACCGCGCCGCCTGCCACCAGACCCCAGAACGCGCTGCCGATTCCGGCGATCACGACTCCGGAGGCGACGACGAGGAAAGTGACCGCCGCAACCAAACGGCGATCGGGCTGCTCGAACGCGGTGACAATCCCGGTGATGAACGCACCGAACAGGGCGAGGCCGGCGACCGCGGTGATCAGCACGGGCGGCGCGGCCGCGACCAGGGCGGTGGAGACGCTCGCGGTGAGACCGAGAAGCACGTAGGTGGCTCCCGCGCTGAACGAGGCGATCCACCTGCGGCCCGGATCGGCATGCGCATCCGGACCGGCCATCATCGCCGCGGACAGTGCCGCCAGGTTCACGGCGTGGGAGCCGCCGAATGCCCCGGCAACCGACAGCGCTCCCGTGCCGACGAGAATCGGGACGGCAGGCGGCGGCGGGTATCCGAAGGTGGTGAGGACCGCGAACCCTGGCACATTCTGGCCGGCCATCGTGACGATGTAGAGCGGAACACCGAGGCTCACGATCACCAGCGGGTCGAAACTCGGCGAGACCCACTCGATGCGCGGCACCTGCGCAGCGGCACCGGTGAGCCAGTCGGTGCCGGTCGCGACCCCGACGACAAGCGCCGTCACCAGCATCGCGGCCGGGACCGCCCACCGCGGCGCCAGTCGGTACAGCACCAGCCAGACGATGACGATCGGCAGCGCGAGCGCCGGAAGTTCGATCGACGCCGTCACCGGAGCGAGGCACATCGGAAAGAGGATGCCGGCGAGCATCGCACCGGCGATGGGTTTCGGGATGCCGGTCATCGCTCGCCCGAGCGCAGGCCAGAGACCGGTGAGCACGATCAGCACGCCACAGACGATGAACGCGCCTACCGCGGCCGAGAAGTCGTCGGTCACCGTGTTCGCGGCGATCAGCAGCGCGGCGCCCGGCGTGGACCAGGCGAAGGACAGAGGCATCCGGAACCGCCACGAGTAGAGCATCGCGATCACCGCCGACGCCAGGCAGAGGATCAGCAGGCCGCTCGCCGCCTGCTCTTCGGAGGCGCCCACCGCGCGCAGCCCGGCGATCACGATCGCGAACGAGCTGGCGAACCCGGCAATGGCGCCGATGATCCCAGCGACGATCGGCTGCACCATCTATGACACCCCCCTGTGCGTGTGCGGAGACTCCAGCGTAGGGGCGCGACTACCGCGGCGTTGGTCGCCGCCTCAAAGGACGCCCGGGACAGCCTCGCTGCGGTCGGACGGCAGCGAACTTCGGATCCTCGAAGGTGCCGGGCATGGCGTCTCGCTGCAGTTCCCCGAGCTGTTCAATGAACTGCTCGACGACTGGTTGCGGCAGATCGCTTAGGCCGACTTCTCCTGGCGACGCGGCTTGTGGGGCACGATCGTCGGCGCGGCGTTGTTCTCGACCGCGTCACGCGTGACGACCACACGGGCTACCTCGCTCGAGGACGGCACCTCGAACATGATCGGGCCGAGCACCTCTTCGAGGATGGCGCGCAGCCCTCGGGCACCGGTCTGACGCAGCACCGCGAGGTCGGCGATCGCTTCAAGCGCGTCGGTCTCGAACTCGAGTTCGACGCCGTCGAGTTCGAACATGCGCTGGTACTGACGCACCAGGGCGTTCTTCGGCACGGTGAGGATCTGCATGAGCGCGGCCTGGTCGAGTGGGGTGACCGTGGTGACCACCGGCAGACGACCGATGAATTCCGGGATCAGACCGAACTTGTGCAGGTCTTCCGGAAGCACTTCGCTGAAGTAGTTCACGTTGTCGCCCTTGCTGTGCAGGGGCGCACCGAAGCCGATGCCCTTCTTGCCTGCACGCGAGGAGATGATGTCCTCAAGTCCCGCGAACGCTCCGGCGACGATGAACAGCACGTTCGTGGTGTCGATCTGGATGAATTCCTGGTGCGGATGCTTCCGCCCGCCCTGCGGCGGAACCGAAGCGACCGTGCCCTCGAGGATCTTCAGCAGCGCCTGCTGTACACCCTCACCCGAGACGTCACGAGTGATCGACGGGTTCTCGGCCTTGCGGGCGATCTTGTCGACCTCATCGATGTAGATGATGCCGGTCTCGGCGCGCTTGACGTCGTAGTCGGCGGCCTGGATCAGCTTCAGCAGGATGTTCTCGACATCCTCGCCGACGTAGCCGGCCTCGGTGAGCGCGGTGGCGTCCGCGACGGCGAACGGCACGTTGAGGCGCTTCGCGAGCGTCTGGGCGAGGTAGGTCTTGCCGCATCCGGTCGGGCCGATGAGCAGGATGTTGCTTTTCGCGATCTCGATGTCGTCGGCATGCACGTCGGCGGGGTGCAGCTGGTTGCCCGCGCGGATGCGCTTGTAGTGGTTGTAGACGGCGACCGAAAGGGCTTTCTTGGCCGCCACCTGGCCGATGACGTATTCCTCGAGGAAGGAGTAGATCTCTTTCGGCTTCGGCAGGTCGAACTCGCTCTGGGCCTCTTCGCCCGATTCTGCGAGTCGTTCCTCAATGATCTCGTTGCACAACTCGACGCACTCGTCGCAGATGTACACGCCGGGCCCCGCAATAAGCTGCTGCACCTGCTTCTGGCTCTTTCCGCAGAAAGAACACTTCAGCAGGTCGGCGCTCTCGCCGATACGTGCCATTGCGCGGCCTCCCTCTTTCACCGTGCTCGTTCTTTGAGCCTAACCCGATCCGGCGACACGCGCGCGCACGTGACGCCGTGCGGCATGTCCGCTGTCGGCGGACATGGCGAAGGTATCGTTGAGGTGTGCCAATCTCCGTGTCTCGCTGGTTGCGGGTTGCGCGCGGTTTCGGTGCAACGGGCGTTTCGACGATCGTCGCCGCGACCGCCCACGGCGTGGCCGGCGGTGGGTTCCCCGCCGCGATCGCGCTCGGCTTCGCGATCCTGTTCGGAGGCCTCGCCGGCATGCTTCTTGCGGGCCGGCCGCTTGGGCGGGTTCGCCTCGCTGTCACCGTCGTCACGGCACAGCTGATCTTCCACGGCCTGTTCACCCTGTTCGGGTCAGCGACCGGAACCGCCCGGATTGTGGAGACTCACGGCAGCCACCACAACTCGTACGCCTTCATCGGCGGAGCAGCGGATGCCCCGGTGCCAGCCGACATGACGCTCATGCACCTCATGGCGGCGATTGCCAGCTACGCGCTGATCCGTCACGGACTCCAGGTATTCGCGCGGTTGATCCAGCTCGCTGCGATGCTGATCGATCCCCTCCGCCGAGCCTGCGCATTGTTGGCCCGTCCTGTCAGCGCACTCCCCCGGCTTGTCGTGGCAGCCCTCAGTTGGCGCCCCACGATCACGCAATTCCTTTCCGGCTCGATCGAACGCGGACCTCCGGTAGCCCTCGGGCACTGATCAGATTCCGCTTTCGATTAACCGTTAAGGACACCACCATGAAACACCGATCCATCCTCGCGGCTGCCGCCGCTGCCGCCCTCATCTTCGCTGCCCCCATGTCGGCCAGCGCCCACAGCTCGGCGACGCCTGACCCGGCTGACGGAGCCACGGTCACCACCCTCCCTTCAGAGTTCTCAGTGACCGCGAGCGACCCGTTCTTCACCGCCGCCGGCGACGGCGGATTTGGCCTGCTTGTCCAGGATGCCGCGGGTCTCTACTACGGCGATGGCTGCGTGACCATCGACAGCGCCGACATGTCCACGCCCGTGACCCTCGGTGCGCCCGGCACCTACACGATCACCTGGCAGTTCATCTCCGCTGACAGCCACCCTACGAGTGGCACGTCCACCTTCGAGTGGGCACCGAGCGCGCCGACCGAAGAAGCTGTCGGATCGACTGAGGCGCCCGTTTGTGGCGCCGACGGAGGGTCAGCCGCCCCCGGCGCTGATGACGAGCAAACGGCTGCTCCGACGGCTGACAGCGACGACGTCGCCAACAGCGGGTCGGATGCCGCGGACTCCGGCGCGCTGCCGTGGGTGATCGGCGGAATAGTCGTCGTCCTGTTGGCTGCCGGGATCAGCTATGGAGTCGTCCGCCGCCGCGCCGCCAACGACTGACGCGGACTGCCCAGGAGCAGGAATACTGGCGGGATGACCGAGGGAAAGCCCGTCTACCTGCTCGACTGCGACACCGGCATCGATGACGCGGTCGCCCTGCTCTACCTGCTGGGCGATCGGTCCATCGACCTGGCTGCGGTGACCATCACCTTCGGCAATGTCACCGCAGCACAGGCCGCCGACAACACCCTCCGCCTGCTGCACCGGGTCGGCCGCGATGACATCCCCGTCGCGGTCGGCTCGGAACTCTCGGTCGCCGGAGGCGAGCTCGTCGATCGCGGGCAGAACCGGATCCACGGCCGTAACGGCATCGGGGACGTCACGCTGCCACCCTCCCCGAATGCGCCGGTCGACGAGACCGCGCCCGAGCTCATCGTGCGGCTCGCACACGAGCACGCAGGCAGGCTGCACCTGATCGTCACCGGCGTCTGCACCAACCTGGCACACGCGCTGGAACTCGATCCCGAGTTACCCGAGCTGGTGGCATCCGTCACCATCATGGGCGGCGCCGCGATGGTGCCAGGCAATGCGACCGCAGCTGCCGAGGCGAACATCATCCATGACCCGGTAGCTGCCGCCCGTGTGCTGCGGGCGCCGTGGCCGGTGACCCTGGTTCCGCTGGATGTCACGATGCTCGATGTCATCGAGCAGCCGGAGTGGCAGCAACTGCTCGCCGCGACCGGGACAGTCGGCGAACTCGCCGCGCAGATGATGGATGTCTACATGGACTTCTACGCCGACCGGTACGGGCGCCGGGTGGCTGCCTGCCACGATGTGCTTGCCGCGGCGATCGCCGTTGGCGACATCCGGCCGACGCTTGCGCCGGTGATCGACGTGCTGGTCGACACCACCGACGGTCCGGGTCGGGGTCAGACGATCTGCGACCTGCGCGACCGGTTTCGTGGCTATGACCGCGACGTGGACGGCGGCTCCCGCGTGGTGCTCGAGCTCGGGGAACGATTCGTGCCGCGCCTGCTTGACCGGCTCACCAGCTACTAGAACGCGACCTCATCCGGTGGTCGAGCCTGCCGAGACCCGGTCTAGGCAAGCTCGACCACCTGAGGCAAACGCAGTGAGGCCCGCCGGTTTCCCGGCGGGCCTCACTGATCCGTTCGCTACTTGACGAGCGTCGGGAGATTCTTGCGGCTGGTGAGCACCTGGTCGATGAGCCCGTAGTCGAGCGCCTCGGCGGCGATCAGGATCTTGTCGCGGTCGATGTCCTTCGACACCTGCTCGACGGTGTGGTTCGAGTGCTTCGACAGCGTCTCCTCGAGCCACTCGCGCAGGCGCTGGATCTCGCGGGCCTGGATCTCGATGTCGGAGGCCTGGCCGCGTCCGGCGTCACCGGTCGAAGGCTGGTGGATCAGCACGCGGGCGTTCGGCAGGGCGAGACGCTTGCCCGGGGTACCAGCCGCGAGCAGCACGGCGGCCGCGGAGGCAGCCTGGCCGAGCACCACGGTCTGGATCTCGGGACGGATGTACTGCATGGTGTCGTAGATCGCGGTCATCGCGGTGAACGAGCCACCGGGCGAGTTGATGTACATCACGATGTCGCGGTCGGGGTCCTGGCTCTCGAGCACGAGCAGCTGGGCCATGACGTCGTCAGCCGAGGCGTCATCCACCTGCACGCCGAGGAACACGATGCGGTCCTCGAACAGCTTCGCGTAGGGGTCCTGACGCTTGTAGCCGTAGGCGGTGCGCTCTTCGAAGCTCGGCAGGATGTAGCGCGAGCTGGGCATCATCGAGCCATTCAGGGCGCCGAAGTTGGGGGTTTCCATGTCTGTTTCTCTCTCCTGAATTCCAGCGCCGCTACTGCTCGGTACCGCCGCCGCCGATGACGTCGGAGGCCGATTCGCGGATGTGGTCGACAAAGCCGTACTCGAGCGCCTCCTGGGCGCTGAACCAGCGGTCACGGTCACCGTCGAGGTTGATCTGCTCGACGGACTTGCCGGTCTGCGCGGCAGTGATCTCGGCGAGGCGCTTCTTCATGTCGAGGATGAGCGCGGCCTGGGTCTGAATGTCCGACGAGGTACCGCCGAAGCCACCGTGCGGCTGGTGCAGCAGCACACGCGCGTTCGGGGTGATGTAACGCTTGCCCTTGGTGCCGGCGGTCAGCAGCAGCTGGCCCATCGACGCGGCCATGCCGATGCCGACCGTGACGATGTCGTTCGGCACGAACTGCATGGTGTCGTAGATCGCCATGCCCGCGGTGATCGAACCACCGGGCGAGTTGATGTAGAGGTAGATGTCCTTCTGCGGGTCCTCGGCGGCGAGCAGCAGCAACTTCGCCGCGATCTCGTTGGCGTTGTCGTCGCGCACCTCAGAGCCGAGCCAGATGATGCGGTCCTTCAGCAGTCGATCGAAAACACTGTTCGGCGTAGCCGGTTCGGCCATGGTTCGAGCTCCCATTCAGTTGTCGCTTGATTTCGAATCTAGTGGAACGGGCGCGCGGGATCGGCCGTGTTCGCCGTCGGCAGACTGTCGGGCCGTCGCCGCGGTGCCGCTTCGGTGCCGCTTCGGCATCTGTGCCCGTTCGGGACATCCGTGCCTGCTCGCGCCGGCTCAAATGCCCCAACGGGGCACGTTCGCCGGAATGGCCGCCGCGGTGTGCGCGAGAGCGCACTTTCGCGGAGATGCACGCCCATAGGCTGGCCGCATGACGGATGCCTGGACCGAACAAGTCGCCGCAGTGTGGGCTGCAGCCGACGAACTCGACGATTCCGAGGTGCTGCGAAGGATCGACGCGATCGTGCTGGCCGCGATGGGCCTCGACTCCGCCGAGCCGGATGCCGCTGCAGCGCTGGTCACCGACGCCGCCGCCCTGTTCGAGCTGGCGAGCGCCCGAGACTACGCGGACCGCGAGGCCGACGCCGCGCCCCTGTACGAGTCTGCGCTGGCGGCAGGGCTCGAGGAGCCACTGCGCGGCCAGGCCGTGATCCAACTCGCGAGCACCCTCCGCAACCTCGGCCGCGCAGATGCAGCCATCGCGCTGCTGCAAGAGTCGTTCGGCGACGAGCCGGAGCATCCGCTAGCCGACGCCGCGCGCGCATTCCTCGCCCTCTGCTATGCCAGCCGAGGCGAGACCGCCACGGCCACTGCGATCGCTCTGGATGCCCTGGCGGGGCACCTTCCCCAGTACCAGCGCTCGGTGCGCGCGTACGCCGCAGAGTTGGCCAGTAGCGAGCAGCCCAAACGGCAGATTCGGCTGATGAACGACTACGGCGCGGAAGTGCCGCTGTGGGATGACGGGGGCCTCGCAGACTCGGGCTCGCTGCCACTGAGCGACGAGTTGATCGAGCGGTTGAAGGCGTGGGCCGCCCAGTTCGAGCAGTGCATGGACCCACAGACCGGCTGGCGTGAAGCCGCGCTGGTGGAGGCCCACCGCGCCGAGGCACATGCCCTACGCGAGGCAGTCGCTCACGCATTGGGCGCTGACTTCCACGTCGTCCTCTTGCTGTGGGAACTCGACGGGCGGTAATCGGCCGCTCGGGAGGACACTTCTGCGGATTGCGTCCTCCCAAGCCGACTATCTCCTCCCGAGCCGTGGACGGCCGACCCGCGAAGGCGAATCATTCAGGGAAAGTGACGTCGAGCGCCGCACGCAGATCCGCGATCAGGTCGCCGGCATCCTCCAGTCCAATCGACAGGCGCAGGTGCCCGAGGCGCTGCATCGGCTCGGGGTAGTGGGCGACGCGGGGTCCGCTGGTGCCGACATGCACGATCAGCGTCTCGTCGTGCCCCAGCGACACTGCCGAGGTGATCACCCGCAGGTTCGCCACAAACCGGTTCTGCAGTCCGGGATCGCCGTCGACCGCGAACGCCATCATCGCCCCTGGCCCATTGGGCAGCAGCCGCCTGGCCAGGTCATGCTGCGGATGCGACGCCAGCCCCGGGTACAGCACGTACGCGACCCGCGGATCGGCCTCGAGGAACTCGGCGACCTTCTGGGCGGTCTCTACATGCTGCCGCAGCCGAAGCGGCAAGGTCACCGAGCCGCGCATGATCAGCCACGCGTTGAAGGGGCTGATCACTCCCCCGACATCCACCATGGCATCGGCTTTGATGGTGCCGATCAGCTCGGCTGAACCGATCACCGCGCCACCCATCGCGTCGCCGTGGCCGTTGATGTACTTGGTCAGCGAGTGCACAACCAAGTCGGCGCCCGCATCGAGCGGACGGCTGAGCGGTGGCGGGGTGAACGTCGAGTCGACCGAGAGCCGCGCGCCCGCGTCGTGCGCGATATCCGCGATTGCGGGGATGTCCGCAAGCCGAGTCGTCGGGTTCGCGATGGTCTCCGTGTGGATCAGCCTGGTCGTCGGGCGAATCGCTGCCCGCACCGCGTCGAGGTCTGACGTGTCGACCAGGGTGGCCTCGATGCCGTATTTCTGCGGCAACAATTCGGTGAACAGGCGGAAGGAGGCCTCGTAAGTTTGGTCCGCGAGGACGACATGGTCTCCGGTCCGCAGCACGCTGAAGAACACCGCATGCAGGGCAGCGACGCCGCTCGCCAGCACGACAGCATCCTCGCCGTTTTCGAGGAGCGCGAGTTTCTGCTGCAGCGCCTTCTGGTTGACCGCACCGTTCCGGGTATAGATGTTGTGTTCCGACGTCGACCAGCTGATTCCGGAGGGGTCCTCGGGCAGGGCATACGAGTTGGCCATCACGATTGGCGTGCGCACCGCCCCGCTGCCGGGATCGATCGCATTGCCGGCATGGACGGCCTGCGAGTTCGGCCCGAGAGTCGACGGGTCGTGCTTGTCTGGGCGGATGCTGTCGCTCACTCTTGCACCCTAGCGAGCCCGCCCCGGATCCCACTCGTGAAGTTCTTCGGCAACGACGAAGGGCCCGGAGCGGATGCTCCGGGCCCTTCGTTCTGGACTACTCAGTGGTTGTGACCGGCGTGCTCGTCGACCTCAGCCTCGTCGTCGGTGTCGATGACGTCGTCGGGGGTCTCTCCCGCGGTGGCGGTGAAGTCCGAGACATCCACGGCCTGGCCCTTGTCGTCAACGACCTTCGCCTTGCCGAGAACGACCGCGAGCACCTTGGAGCGCGCAACCTCGCCGACCATGGCCTGGATCTGGCCGTTCTGGTCGAGGATCTGGATGAACTCGCCGGGCTCCATGCCGTACTGCGCAGCGCCCTGGATGAGGTACTGGGTCAGCTCGTCCTGGCCGACCTTGACCTCTTCCTTCTCGGCGATCGCGTCGAGCAGGATCTGCGAGCGGAAGGTCTTCTCGCTGGACTCAGTGACCTCGGCACGGTGCTCGTCGTCCTCGAGGCGGTTCTCCTGCTCGAGGTGACGGTGCACCTCGTCCTCAACGAGCTTCGCGGGGACCGGGATCTCGACGAGCTCGAGGAGCTTGTCGACGATCTGGTCACGCGCCTGCGACACCTGGCCGAAGGTCTTCGACTTGGCGAGCTGCTCCTTGAGGTCGGCCTTCAGCTCGTCGATGGTGTCGAACTGGCTGGCGATCTGAGCGAAGTCGTCGTCGGCCTCGGGAAGCTCGCGCTCCTTGACCGAGGTCAGCGTAACTGCGATCTCAGCGGTCTCGCCGGCGTGGTCGCCACCGACCAGCTTCGACTCGAAGGTGGTGCTCTCACCAGCGGTCAGCGAGTCGAGTGCCTCATCGATGCCGTCGATGAGTTCTCCCGAGCCGATCTCGTAGCTGATGCCGTTCGCCGTGTCGACCTCGACACCGTTGATGGTGGCGACCAGGTCGAGCTGGGCGAAGTCGCCCGACTTCGCCGGACGGTCGACCGAGATCAGGGTGCCGAAGCGAGCGCGCAGGTTCTCCAGCTCGCCGTCGATGTCCTCGTCGGACACATCGACCGAGTCGACCTTGAGCTCGAGCTCCTCGTAGTTGGGCAGCTCGAAATCGGGGCGCACGTCGACCTCGACGGTGATCACGAGGTCGCCGCTGAAGTCGGCGACGCTCGGCCACTCGGCGACATCCGCCTCGGGACGACCGAGCGTACGGATCTCCTCGGCCTTGACCGCGTCACGGTAGAACTTGTCGAGTCCCTCGCTGACAGCGTGGTTCAGCACCTCTTCGCGCCCAACCCGCTGGTCGATGATCGGCGCGGGCACCTTGCCCTTGCGGAAACCGGGAACGGTGACCTGCTCCGCGATGTGCTTGTAGGCGTGGTCGATGCTCGGCTTCAGCTCGTCAGGCGAGACGGAAATGGTGAGCTTCGCGCGGGTGGGGTTGAGCTTTTCAACCGTGGTGGTTACCAATGGAGGTTCTCCTGTAGTCCTTTTTTTGTGGGTGTGGTCGGGGCGACAGGATTCGAACCTGCGGCCTCCCGCTCCCAAAGCGGGCGCTCTAGCCAAGCTGAGCTACGCCCCGGCGGTGCGTTCGGTGACCAACCGAACGAGAGACCTGGGTCACCCGAGAATTGGCCTCGGCAAGTCTAGCCGAGTTCACCAGCGCGTTTGTCAGGGACATCCGTGGGATGTATTAGGCTTGCTTCGCGCAACCGGCTCAGGCCGGCTGTTTGCGGGGATGTAGCTTAATGGTAAAGCCTTAGTCTTCCAAACTAATGACGCGGGTTCGATTCCCGTCATCCCCTCCAAGAGGATGTTCTTCAAGAGGCCACGCTGGTCGGCGTCACTCGTTAGGCTGCCGCACGATGGCTGACTACGACCCCAGACTCGTCGAGCTTTACGACTTCGACAATCCGGATGGTCCGGACCACGACTTCTACCGGGAGCTCGCCGCTCAACTGGATGCACAAAGCATCATCGACATCGGCTGCGGAACCGGCCTCCTCACGGTGACCCTCGCAGGGCCAGGTCGCTCGGTGCTCGGCACCGACCCGTCCCGCCGCATGCTGGATTACGCGAGAAGTCGTCCTCAAGCCGGTCGGGTGCGGTGGCTGGAGGGCGACGCAAGCGCCATTGACATCCGCGACGCCGACTACGCGGTCATGACCGGGAACGTCGCCCAGCACATCGACAACAACACCTGGGCTGCCACTCTCGCCAACGTTCACCGCGCGTTGCGAACCGGCGGGGTGCTCGCATTCGAGAGTCGCAATCCCGCCGTTCTGGCGTGGGAGGAATGGCGCGCCGAGCCGGTCAGCACTCGCCAGACACCGCTTGGACCTTTGCAGGAGTGGATGGAAGTGTCCGACCTGCACCCAGACGGTGTCGTCAACCTGACGGCGCACAACGTGTTCGAAAATACTGGCGAGCATGTGATTGAAGAGCTGGCCCTGGTGTTCCGTGATCGAGCCGCAATCGAGGCCGACCTGGTAATAGCTGGGTTCATAGTCGAAGCCGTCTGGGGAGGATGGGCGAAGACTCCTCTGAAGCAGTCCGATCCGATCATGGTGTTCCAAGCGCGCAAGGAATAGCCGCGCGCAGCACCCCGCAAATGCGCCCCTGTTGAGGGCGTGTCGCTATTGCTTCCGAGGGTGATTCGGCTTTACTCTCGCAGTACCCCGCCCGAATACTCCGCCCTGGGACCCCTAGCCCAACGGAGCCGGCCCTCACCCAGGAGCCAAAGATGACTACTGCAGTGCCCTCTGCCCCCGCCGGCTGGTACCCCGACCCGCTTGGCACGACACTTCTTCGTTGGTGGAACGGCGACGGTTGGACCGACCGCGTCGAACAGCGCCGGCCGGAGATCCAGCTCGCTCCCGGCGCGATCGACTGGCGCACCCGCCGCCGGATCGCCTAGATCTAGCGCTGCAGCCAGGCCAGGACGGCCAGCACCCGCCGATGGTCGGTGCCGGAATCCTCAAGGCCAAGCTTCTGAAAGATCGACGTCACGTTCTTCTCGACCGCCCCGGTACCGATGAACAGGGTCGAGGCGATCGCCGCGTTGGTCCGGCCTTCCGCCATCAGCGTGATCACCTCACGCTCGCGAGCGGTGAGATGCTCCAGCGGGTCATGCCGTCGACCGAGCAACTGCGAAACCACTTCCGGGTCCAGCACCGTTCCCCCGGCAGCAATGCGCTCGATCGCGTCTTTCAACTCGTCGAGGCTCGCCACGCGGTCCTTCAGCAGGTAACCGACTCCCCCGCTGCCCGACGCCAGCAGCTCACTCGCGTAGGCGACCTCGACGTACTGCGACAGCAGCAGGATGCCAAGCGTCGGCTGCAGCTCGCGGGCCCGGATCGCGGCACGCACGCCCTCGTCTCGGAAGGTCGGCGGCATCCGCACGTCCAGCACGGCGAGGTCCGGTTTCAGGTCAGCCAGGCTGGCCAGCAGCTCCTCGCCGTCGCCGAATGCGCCGACAACATCGAGTTCCGCCTCGCCGAGCAGCCGGACGAGGCCCTCACGCAACAGGACTGAATCATCGGCAACCACGACACGAAGAGCACTCACCACCCAACCCTATTGGTCGAGGAATCCCCACGCTGATCGAACCTGCGGAGATCTCGGCAAGGTCGATCAGCGGGATCGCTCGATCAGCGGGATCGCTCGATCAGCGGGATCGCTCGATCAGCGGGATGGCTCGATCAGCGGGGCACGTCAGTACGTGACCGGAAGGTGCGCGGTCACCACGGTCGGGCCGCCCACTGGACTGGTGAACTCGAACGTGCCGCCGAGCCCGCGCAACCGCTCCTCGATGCCCGCAAGACCGTGACCCGCCTTGGCCACCGCACCGCCACGACCCGAGTCGGCCACCGTCACATCGAGCCACCAGTTGTCGCCCTCCGGCACCCGACGCAGCGCCAGCTGCAGGCCGATCTCGGATGCCCCGGAGTGCTTCGTCGCGTTCGTCACCAGCTCACTCGCGATGAAGTAGGCGTTGCGCTCGATCTCCTGCGGCAGCTGCACTCCCTCGTCGATGGCGTTCGCGAACTTCACCGGCACGGCGTTGCGCGCGGCCATCGACTGAAGCGCGGCAGCAAGCCCTCGGTCCATCAGGATCGGCGGTGCGAACCCGCGCGACAGCGCGCGGAGCTCGTCCAGGGCGGCGCTCGACTGTTCGGTGGCCTCGGCAATCAGTGTCCGTGCGTTCTCCGGATCCTTCTCGAGCGCACGCTCCGCGGAGGCGAGGTCCATCTGCAGGCGCACCAGCCGCTGCTGCGGACCATCGTGGATGTCTCGCTCCAAACGACGAAGCGAGTGTCCCTCGGCGGAGATCGCCGCGCCTCGCGACTCGCTGAGGTCGACCACCTGTCGCTCGAGCGCCTCAGAGCGCCAGGCGCCAAGCATCCCGCGCGCGAAGTGGTGGTGCAGGTTGACCAGCCCGCGCATCACGAATGGCAGGGTGAACGCGAACACGACGCCGATGATCAGGTTCAGAACCGCATCACCCGATCGTCCATCGGCAACGTCGACTCCTGGGAAGAGGAACTCGACGACCACCTCGGAGATGTAGATGTCCTGATTGCCCTCCGGAATGAATCGGTCCCAGAACCAGAACGTGAGCCCACCGAGCGCTGCAGCAACCCAGGTGACCGTGAGCGACCAGGTCAGGATCGAGATGATGAAGCCGACCACGACCGTGTGCAGCAGGTAGAGCCAGTAGTGACCGTCAGCCAATGGCACGAACGCCCGGGCAAGCCGGCCTCCCTGCGACGTCTTGAACTGGGGACGGGTGACCTCAGGCATCCCAGCCGCCCGCAACCTGACCAGTTCGAGCGTGCCGAACGCACGCGCCACATAGAGCGCCGCGGCGAGGACGAAGATCCCGATGAAGGTGACGATCAGGCCAGCACCGAGCGCGAACACGGTGATCGTTACCGAGAATGCGACCACCGCGATCGGCAGCAGAGGCAGTAGGAACCCCAGCTCCCGCGGAACCGCGCGCCAGAGCGCGCCGTACCCGGTTCGGTCGCCGACCGACGTTGCGCTCACAGTCTCGGTGGTCATGGTTCTCTTCTCTCGGTTGTGCGGGGCTTTCGCCAGTTGATCTCCAGCATTTCCGATGGCGGGTACCCGAGGGCATCCGGCCCCCTCACGAATGCACCGTGGGGTTAACCCCCGAACGCCACGTCAGAGCGTGTTGAAGGTGAACCGTCCGGCGAGCACCGTGGCTGCCACGGGCATGCTCCGCAACTCGGTCGCTGACACCGTGTGCGGGTCGGCGTCGAGCACGACGAGGTCGGCTACCTCACCGACAGCGACGGCGGAGCGGACGGATGCCTCGATCGCCTGGTCCACCGTGATGGCCTGTTCCGCATGCCACGGTTCGCGACCGTCACGGGTCCGGCCGACAGCGGCCGCGATGGACACCCACGGATCGAGTGGAGCGACCGGGGCATCCGATCCCAGCCGAACCCGCGCGCCCGCGTCGATGAGCGAACGCAGCACGAAGGCGCGGTCGGTGCGACCGGCCCAGTAGTGGTCGGCGACATCACGGTCGTCCATGGCGTGCTCCGGCTGCACGCTGGCCTCGACACCGAGCGCGGCGAACCGGGCGAGGTCCTCGGCCCGCAGCAGCTGGGCGTGTTCGATGCGTCCACCGCAGCCGATCGCCTCGAACGCGTCGAGGGCGAGCCGGTTGGCTTCGTCGCCGATGGCGTGCACGGCCATCCGCAAACCGGCGTCGGTGGCCCGGGACATGAGCTGCCGCAGTTCGTCGCTCGGCACATTCAGCATGCCGTGCGGGTGCTCGGTGAGCCCGGGGTACGGGTCGACGCAGAACGCGGTACGGGTGTTCAACGAACCGTCGCTGATGATCTTGTACGGACCGACGGTGAGCAGGTCGTTCAACCGCTGCCCGGACTTCAGGCCCCGCCCGATGACCTCGTCGAGGTGCTCGGTGTAGAACCCGGCGTCCACGCGCAGGGTGTCGAACCCGGCCGCCATTCGCCGCTGCCAGTGGTCGAGGTTCAAGCTGAATTCGAGGTCGGTGATGCCGACGATTCCACGGGCGGCGGCTGCGGATGCGGCATCCGTGAGCCAGGCATCCAGCACGTCGGCCGGCACGTCGTCGAGCGCCTTGAGCACCGCCCAGCAATCGTCCTCGACCAGGACTCCGGTCGGGTGCCCGGCGAAGCCGTGCACCGACAGGGCCGCCGAGTTCAGCCAGACGCTGTGCACGTCGCCGCTGATCAGCACCACCGGCACATTCGCGGCCACCACGCCGACGATGGCGTCCAGCACCGCGAAGGTGGGCTGCCGGGACCAGAGCCCGGGCCGGAAGCCGGTTCCCACGACGACGGAGCCCGGCGCCGGGGGGTTTGCCGCGACGGCATCGGCGACGATGGCCGCTGCGGCTTCGGGCGAGTCGGCGTGCTGCACATCCACGCGCCGCAGCGACATCGCCCACTGGGAGAAGTGCACGTGCTCGTCCCAGAGTCCGGGGATCACCGGGCGCCCGTCGAGATCAAGCTCCAGGTCCGCCGTGTCCTCGTTACTCCGGTCGCCGATCAGCCGGTCGTCATCCCGCCGGCCGATCTCGGCGGTCCGGCCGCCCTCGATCCGGATATCGACGGCCCGGTCACCGAGACGGGCGTTTCGAAGCAGCATTCGGGTGGACCCTCCGCATCTGGTTCACGAGTGCCGGATTGGCATAGTGCTCGTCGGATTCGAGGCCGTGGATGATCTCGACAACCGTGTCGGCCGGCTTGTTCTGACTCATCTTGTCCTTGGCGACGAAGCGCTGAACACGCAGCCGGAAGCCTACTGTTCCTGCGGAGATTTTCTCGGCATAGGCCGCATTCTCTGGCGTGCCATTCATCAGCCGCGGATGCGGCATGACGTGCTCGAAGTGCTCGACAAGCCGATCGAGAACCTTCAGGTTCTCCTCGGCGCTGAGGATCTCCGGCGTGCCAGTCAGGTGCGCCGCGCTGAAGTTCCAGGTCGGCACCGCTGGGCCGTCGCCGTACCAGCCGGGCGAGATATACCCGTGCGAGCCCTGCACGATGACCAGCAATTCGTGCGACCCGAGTTCATGGATGAGGTCATCGGGCTTGCCGACGTGGCTGAGCAGCACGATGCCCTCGGCCTCCTCGTCGAGGATCACCGGGTAGTGGGATGCCACCAGCCCGCCCGCGTCGGTGTTGCTGACGATCGTGGCGAACGGGTTCTCGCGGATCAGACGCTTGATGCCGTCCTCACCGGCGAGGGTGAAGCTGGGGTTCTGTCGCATCCGTTTCTCCCGTCAGCGCTGACAGCTCGGGCACCAGTAGAGCTTGCGGCCGGCGGCCATCTCCATGGCGATGTTGGTGCCGCAGACGCGGCAGGGCAAGCCCTCACGCAGGTAGACCCAGTGGCGGTCGGCCCGGTTCGCCAGCGCGGCACGGTAGGCGTCTTCCTCCAGGTCGTCCATGGTCATCATCTGGCCGACGTGCACGCCGATGGTCAGCAAGCGCGTCCAGTCCCGCCACAGTTCGCGGGCGACATCCTGGGGCACGTTGCGGCCGGGAGTGTGCGGGTCGAGGCGGGCACGGAACAGCAGCTCGGCGCGATAGATGTTGCCGATCCCGCTGACGACCGACTGGTCCATCAGCAGCAGGCCGATCGGCGTCGACTTCTTGCGCACGCTGCTCACGAACCGTTCCTCGGCGACCTCCGCGTCGTCGACGAGCGGATCCGGGCCGAGTCGTGCGATCACGGCATCCACCTCGGCGGCGTCGAGCACCTCGCACGCGGTCGGGCCGCGCAGATCGGCGCAGGAGACATCCGTCAGCAGGCGCACCCGCACCTGGCCGACCGGCTCAGGAGGGAACGACTCGATGTCGTCCTGCTGCTTCTCCTGCTCCGACATCCGCAGCCGGGTGCGCCGCGGCGCACCGATGGAGTGCAACGAGTTCTCACCGTCGGCGTCGACGACGGTGTCAGCCGGCACCGTCGCATCGACGGTGACGTCCCCTGCGAAGTCCCAGGCGCCGTAGAGGCCGAGGTGCACGCGCAACCAGAGTCCGCCCTCGAACCCGAGGAACATCTGCTTGCCGATCGCGCGCGCCTCGGTCATCACCCGCCCATCGAGCTGCTTCGCACCGGCTGCGAATCGACCCTGCGGGCTGGATGAGGCGACCGGATGTCCCACGAAATGCAGCGCGAACTGCCGAGCGATGCGGTGGACGGAGTGACCCTCAGGCATGGTCAGACGATACTGCGGCCTGCGATGGCGCCGGTCGTCTCGTACTCGGCGAGCTGCGCGATCCGTCGCGCGTGACGCTCGTCGCCGGGGAACGGCGTGGCGATGAATGCGTCGATGAACAACACGGCCTCATCGATCGAGTGCTGGCGGGCACCGATCGAAATCACGTTGGCGTCATTGTGCTCGCGCGCGAGCTTGGCAGTGTCAAGGTTCCAGACCAGCGCGGCACGGGCACCGTCCACCTTGTTCGCAGCAATCTGCTCACCGTTGCCGGATCCGCCGAATACGACGCCGAGAGCCTGCACCCCGGCCCGCTGGTCGGCGACGACGGCTCGCGCCGCATTGATGCAGAACGACGGGTAGTCATCGAGCGGGTCAAAACTGGTCGGACCGTGGTCGATGACCTCGTGGCCCTCACGGGTCAGGTGCTCCTGCAGATCCCGGCTGAACTCGAGACCGGCGTGATCGGTGGCGATATGGATGCGCATCGACCCAGTCTAGAAGTCGCTACCCGTTGAGTTTCGCGCCCATCGGGAGGACAGTAGATGTTAGGTCACGTCGTTCAAGGAGGCACGTCATGGCTGCATCGTCGGCACCGCTGGATATCCTGCCCATCCTGTCACCTGGACGGCATCGGAATCCTAAAAAGGGCGCCTGCTTCATGGAGTTCGCGTCATATCTTGCTGGCGAGCGCTGGAGCGACCACCCGAAGTGCACGCACCCCGGACTCGCACACTTGGCTCGGATGGTGAACGACTGCACCGGCGACGCCGCGCGTGGCCGTCTCGTCACCCTGATCCCGTCCGTCATCGGCCTCACCAGCGATGACCGTCGGCTTGACGTGGTGCTCGCCATCCAATCCGCGGCCGCCGCGATCCCGATCGCGTTCGAGGAGCGGCAGCGGTCGCTTGCTGTCGGCGCAATCGTCGCGCAGGCCTCGCTGGAGCGGATGGGCGGCACCGATGTGATCGACAGCGATGCGCTGCTGAAGGCAGCTTTTGCCGCAGCACCGGCCGCCGAGCGGTGGGCGCGCGCATTCGTCAGCGCAAACCTGCGGCACATGCCGACGGACATGACCTCACGGCACAGTCACACCATCATTCAGAGTGGTGTCGACGGCGTTGCGACGGCCTGCGTCTCCAACGCCGATGACCGTTTGGTGACCCTGCTGAATGACGCGATTGAGACTGCGACTCGATTCGTGCGTGCCGAGCACGCCGAGCCGGCCAGCCCGCCGGTCAGTCGAACTGAGGCCCGCGCGTTCGAGACCGCTTGAGTTCGAAGAAGCCGTCGTAGCTCGCCGCGGCGACGACACCGTCCCAGAGGGTCAACGCCATCTCGCCGGTCGGCGCAGGCGAGATGACTGGTCCGAAGAAGGCGACGTCATTCACGGCGATCACCGGCGTCCCGACGTCCTGTCCGACCCGGCTGATGCCGTCAGCGTGACTGGCCCGCAGGGCAGCGTCGTGCTCGTCGCTGTCGGCGTACCTGGCGAACCCGGCATCCAGCTGGAGATCGGCAAGCGCGCCGGCGATCACCTCGTCGGCGTCCTTCTGGCCTCCGGGATGGATGCGGCTGCCGAGGGCGTCGTAGAGCGGCTTGATGATTTCGGGGCCGACCACCTCGCCGAGCGACGCGACCAAGCGCGCGTAGCGCAGGGCGCGGGGCAGGAAGGCGCGATAGTCGTCTGAGACGTCCTTGTCCTCGTTCAGCACCGCGAGGCTCATGATGCGCCAGGTGACGTCGAGGTCGCGCTTTTCGGAGACCTCGTCCACCCAGCGGCTGGCCATCCACGCCCACGGGCAGGAGGGGTCGAACCAGAAGTCAACGGTGGTCGGTGAGGCAACGGTGGAAGAGCTCATCCAGCCATTACATCTGACTTATCTGAGCGTTTGTAACCTCCGCACGGGTGGTCTACGTGGCTCGCGGGCCTTCGGGCGCTAGGTTTGGTGTCGGTCGGCGCGCCGAAGCGCCAGCACTGACAACGAACCCCAGGGAGAACCTGTGCCAGGAGAGAACCTCACACGCGCCGAGGCCGAAGAGCGCAAGGCGCTCGTCGACGTCGCCAGCTACGACGTGACCCTCGACCTCACGACCGGTGAGGAGACCTTCCTCTCGACCACCGTGGTCACCTTCACCGCGACACCGGGCGCGTCCACCTTCATCGACGCCTTCACCCGCACCGTGCACTCGGTCACGCTCAACGGAGAGCAGCTGGACCCGAGCACGGTCGCCGACGGCGTGCGCATCCAACTGGACAACCTCCAGGAATCCAACGTCCTCGAGGTGGTCGCCGACGCCGAGTACACGAACTCGGGAGAAGGACTCCACCGCTTCGTCGATCCGGTCGACAACGAGGTGTACCTGTACTCGCAGTTCGAGGTCCCCGACTCACGCCGCATGTTCGCTGTCTTCGAACAGCCTGACCTCAAGGCGTCCTTCACCTTCACGGTGACCGCACCGGCACGCTGGCAGGTGGTCAGCAACTCGCCCACTCCCGAGCCGCAGCCGATCGACGGAACCGACAACGCCATTTGGCGCTTCTCCCCCACGCCGCGCATCTCCTCGTACATCACCGCGCTGGTCGCCGGCCCGTACGACGTGGTGCGCAGTGAACTCACCAGCAGCGATGGGCGCACCATTCCGCTCGGCGTCTTCTGCCGCGCATCCCTCTCGCAGTACATGGATGCCGACTACGTCTTCGAGAAGACCCGTCAGGGCTTCGAGTACTTCGAGCAGAAGTTCGACTACGCGTACCCGTTCGAGAAGTACGACCAGCTGTTCGTGCCCGAGTTCAACGCCGGTGCGATGGAGAACGCGGGAGCGGTCACCTTCACCGAGACCTATGTGTTCCGCAGCAAGGTCACCGACGCGATCAAGGAACGCCGCGTCGTCACGATCCTGCATGAGCTCGCGCACATGTGGTTCGGCGACTTGGTCACCATGAAGTGGTGGAACGACCTGTGGCTGAACGAGTCCTTCGCCGAGTGGGCGTCCACGATCGCGACCGCCGAGGCCACCGAGTGGACCGAAGCGTGGACCACGTTCCAGGCGATGGAGAAGAGCTGGGCATACCGGCAGGACCAGCTGCCGTCGACGCACCCCGTGGTCGCGACCATCAACGACCTCGAAGACGTCCAGGTCAACTTCGATGGCATCACCTATGCCAAGGGCGGATCCGTGCTCAAGCAGCTGGTCGCCTGGGTCGGTGAGGACGCCTTCTTCGCCGGGGTGGCCGCCTACTTCAAGAAGCACCAGTTCGGCAACACGACGCTGGCCGACCTGCTCGCCGAGCTCGAGGTCACCAGCGGCCGCGAGCTGAGCGGCTGGTCGAAGGTATGGCTGGAGACCGCCGGCGTGAACACGCTGCGCCCCGAGCTCGAGGTCAATAGCGAAGGCATCATCGAAAGCTTCGCGGTGCTGCAGTCGGCTGCAGAGGATTACCCCACCATCCGCCCGCACCGGCTGGCGATCGGCTTCTACAACCTGCGCGACGGCAAGCTGGTGCGCGATGACCGCATCGAATTGGATGTGGACGGCGAGCGGACGGATGTCCCAGAGCTCGTCGGCCGTCCGCGACCGGCGCTCGTGCTGATCAACGATGACGACCTGGCCTACGCGAAGATCCGCCTCGATCACGCGTCGCTGCAGTCGGCGATCGCACATCTGCGCGACATCAAGAACCCGCTGGCCAGGGCCCTGGTCTGGGGCTCGGTGTGGGACTCGACGCGCGACGCCGAGACCAGCCCGACCGACTACATCCGGCTCGTCCTCGGCAACATCGCAACTGAGACCGAATCGACCACCATCCGCACGACCCTCAGCCAGCTCGCGACGACGGCGCGGCTGTACGTCGAGCCCTCGGAGCAGGCGGCGGCCATCGAGTTCATCGGATCCACGCTGTGGGATCTCGCGCAACTGGCCGAGCCGGGTTCGGATGCGCAGTTCCAGTTCGTCAAGTTCTTCGCGAACCTCGCCTCCACCGGCGAACACGTCGCCACCCTGCGCGGTCTGAAGAGCGGCACGATCACGCTCGAAGGACTGGAGATCGACACCGACCTCAGCTGGGAACTGCTCGAGGGCCTCGTGCTCAACAATGCGGCCACCGAGGCTGACATCGCGGCGGAACTGCAGAACGACAACACCGCCAACGGCCAGCAGGCGGCCGCCCGGGCACGGGCGACCTTCCCGACCGCGGAGGCGAAGCTCGCCGCGTTCGCCTCGCTCGTCGATGATGATTCACTGCCGAACGCGATCGTGCGGAACACCACACTGGGCTTCCAGCATGTGAACGACCCGAGTCCGCTTACGGCAGTGCTGGACCGGTACTTCGACTCACTCACCACGATCTGGGAGAACCGCAGCTACCACATCGCCGAGACCGTGATCGTGGGGCTGTACCCGACCGGGCTGGCGAACCTGGAACTGGTCGAGCGCACCCGGGCATGGCTGGCAGCGAACCCCGACACACCGGCACTCCGCCGACTGGTCGTGGAAAACCTCGCCGGGGTGGAGCGCGCTCTGGCCGCCCAGGCACGCGACGCCCGGTAGCAGTCTCCGCTGATCGAGCCTGTCGAGATCCCCACAGGGGTCTCGGCAGGCTCGACTAACGGTGAGCGACCGAAACGTAGACTGTCCGGGTTATGGATGGATTCGATTGGGCGGCCTTCTGGGCTGGAGTCAGCGCGTTCTGGCAGACGTGGGAGATCCCGCTGACGGTCATCTTCATCATCGTGGGGGCGATCATCGTCCGCCGCATCCTGCACTTCGCCATCGATCGGGTCGTGAGCCGCGTGGTCTCCGGCGTGAAGAAGAAGCAGAACGTCGAAGACACTCAGGCGCTGCAGGCCTCGCCATTGGCGGCGGTGCGCGTCGTGCAACGTACCCGCGCGCTCGGCAGCGTGATGAACAACGTCGCCACGGCGGCCATCGTGATCATCACCGCGCTCGCCCTGATCTCGATCCTGCTGCCGAACGCCACCGGCGCCTTCGCGGTGATCAGCGCCGCCGTCGGTGCCGGCCTCGGCTTCGGCGCCCAGAACATCGTGAAGGACGTGCTGAACGGCCTGTTCATGGTTGCCGAGGACCAGCTCGGCATCGGCGACGTGGTCGACCTCGGACCTGCCACCGGTGTGGTCGAGGCGGTCGGCGTCCGCATCACCCAGGTGCGCGACGTGAACGGCACGCTCTGGTTCGTCCGGAACGGTGAGATCCTGCGGGTCGGCAACATGTCGCAGGGCTGGGCACGCGTGATCATCGACCTCGCGGTGCCCTACGACACCGATGTCGAAGCCGTGCAGGAGCACATCCTCTCCACCGCGGTCGACATGTCCACGTCAACGAAGTGGCGTAGCCGCATCCTCGAGAAGCCCGAAATCTGGGGTATCGAATCGGTCTCCGCCGAGGCCATCGTGGTTCGCCTGGTCGTCAAGACCCGCACCTCGAGCAAGGACGACGTCGCGCGTGAACTGCGCGGCCGGTTGAAGCGCGCCCTGGATGACATCGGCGTGCGGTTGCCCGCGCTCAACAGCATCGTGCTCAGCGGCGCCGAAGGCGCCGCCAGCGTGCGCGGCTCTCGCCCCCCGAAGACCGCCCCGCTCGAAGTGAGCGGCCCGAAATCAAACCCCAACGAGGCAGGCAGTAATCGATGACCGACGATCAGACCAGCGGGATTCGCTCGAACCTGACCCTGCGCCTGAGCGAGAGCGGGGATGCCGCGCCGGGCAGCTTCTATGAGCAGGTCGGCGGTCGCCCGGTGTTCGAGAAACTCGTCCGCCGCTTCTACGAGGGCGTCCAGCAGGACGACATCCTCTGGCCGATGTATCCTGCGGACGACCTCGATGGTGCCATCCATCGGCTCACCGGATTCCTGGTGCAGTACTGGGGCGGCCCCGCCACCTATAGCGAGGAGCGCGGCCACCCGAGACTGCGGATGCGGCACAACCCGTTCAAGGTGAATCCGGCCGCGCGCGACCGCTGGCTGCACCACATGCGCGAAGCGGTCGACTCGCTCGGGCTCAGTCCCCTGCACGAGGAAACCCTGTGGGCGTACCTCGAGCGGGCCGCGGGCGCGATGGTGAACACCTTCGACGAGTGAATCGTGAAGTGACTACGTAATGTAGTATGCTCGCGATATGCCTGCCGAAGTGACCGACCCGTATATCCGCGCGCTCGACCGCGTCCTTGAACTCACCGTGTTCCTGAGCGAGGACATGACTCGTGGTCTCGCCCAGGACGGGTTGACCGGCTCCCGCACGCACCTGCTCTGGGTGCTCCGCCAATTGGGGCCGTCGACTCAGCACGCGCTCGCGTCGGCACTCAAGGTGACGTCACGCAACGTCACCGGTCTGGTGGACGGACTCGTCGACACCGGGTTCGTCACCCGCGAACCGCACCCGAGCGACCGGCGGGCGACGCTCGTCACCTTCACCGAACACGGAACGGCTGTCATCGAGCGCATGGAGGGCGAACAGCGCGAGCTCGCCGACGCCCTGTTTCGGGACCTGCCGGAGTTCAACGCGTTCAGCGCCGGACTCGACGCGGTGCTCGACCGCCTCAAGACCCTCGCTGCAACAAGCCCGACCGACCAGAACACTGCGGTGCGTCCCTGATGCCCGCGCTGCGCTGGCTGGCAAAGATCGCTCGGATCGCGATCACCCTGGAGATCGGGGTGTGGCGCAGTCTCTGGCGATTGATCAGCCGCCGGCCGAACATCCCGACGGGTGCGCAGCCGTTCGGCTACACCAAGCCGATCCTGTCGATCATGATCATCTTCATCGTGCTGTCGGCGATTGAGATCCCGATCGTGGACCTCATCGTGCACCAGTGGCCCACCGTGCGGATCATCGCGCTGATCCTCGGCATCTGGGGCGTCACCTTCATGATCGGGTTTCTTGCCGCAATGCTCACGAACCCGCACGCTGTGAGCGAGCAGGCGCTGCATATCCGGCACGGCGCCGGTCTCGACATCCGAATCGACTGGGACGATATCGAGAGCATCCACTCGGTGCGCAGCGGCCTCGCCGAGTCGAAGACCGTCCAACTGACCGACACCGCCTCGGGCACCGCGCTGCACGTCGCGATCCAGAGCGAGACGAACGTGGATGTCCGGCTGCGGCACCCGGTGACCGTCACCCTGCCGAAGGGCGAGGCGACGATCACCGAGGCGCACTTCCGCGCCGATGACCCGGACACGCTTGTGAGCAGTGCCCGGGCCCGACTGAGCTCGAACGTCTGAGCTCGAACGTCTGAGCTCGAACGTCTGAGCAGGGCGGCTGAGCAGGGTGCGGCTGAGCCCAGCGCCTTAGGCGGCCGCCTCCGTGGAGCGCACCAGCTCGGCCAGACCATCGGCGAGGGACGTGGTCGGCCGGCCGATCAACCGGGACAGGTCACCGGTCATGACCTCCAGGATGCCCTCCCGGATGTTTCCGTCCAGCGCCGCAAGGAAGCCCGCGGTGCCCTGGTCCAGGCCGACCTCGACGAGGTGCGCGATGAGTTCCTCGGCGGGTACGTCGCGGAAGACCACGGGTCGACCGATCAGCTCACCGATCGTCGATGCGAGCTCGTCGTAGTGCCAGGCAATGTCGCCGGCAAGCTCGTACACGGCGCCCTCGTGGCCGGACTCGGTCAGCACCACGGCGGCTGCCTCGGCGTAGTCCTTGCGCGAGGCGCTCGCCACGCGGCCGTCGCCGACGCTTGCGACGATTGCGCCGGTCACGCGCGCGGCCTCGATGGTCTGCGCGTAGTTCTCGGTGTACCAGCCGTTCCGCAGGAAGGTGAACGGGATGCCGGACTGGATGATCAACTGCTCGGTCACCTTGTGCTCGGGGGCGAGCACCAGCGTCGTCTCCTGCGCATCAGGGGTGCTCGTGTAGGCCACCTGCTTGATCCCTGCTGCCTTGGCCGCCTCGAGCACGTTCGTATGCTGGGCTACGCGCTGGCCGACCTCGCTGCCCGAGATCATGAGCAGCTTGTCGGCGCCGGCGAAGGCAGCCGTGAGGGATGCCTCGTCGGAGTACTCTGCCTGACGGGTCTGCACGCCGAGAGCACCGAGCGCCGCCAGTTTGTCGGCCGAACGGCCGACCGCAATCAGGTCGGCGGCTTCGATTCCCCGTTCCAGCAGGGCGTCGATGGCGAGGCGTCCGAGGTGTCCAGTAGCTCCGGTCACGGCAATTGTCATGAGGTTCCTTTCGGTTGGATCCCCGACTGCAACCGGTTGCCGCCGCGGGGCATTCCCCCGGATCGTTAGATTGGGCAGAATCGTTCACCCCGACGAAGGAGCGACGGATGCCCCGACCCACGCCCGGCATGACCGGAACCTTCGACACGATCATCATCGGCGCGGGGCTGGCCGGTCTCGTCACCGCGGCTGAGCTCCTCGACGCCGGACGGCGGGTGATCATCCTCGAGCAGGAGCCGGAGGCAAGTCTGGGCGGCCAGGCGTGGTGGTCGTTCGGCGGCCTGTTTCTCGTGAACTCCCCCGAGCAGCGCCGGATGGGTGTGCGCGACAGCCACGCCCTCGCCCGGCAGGACTGGCACGGCACGGCGGGCTTCGACCGCGAGGACGACGACTGGGGGCGCGCCTGGGCGGAGGCCTACGTCGCCTTCGCCGCGAACGAGAAACGCGACTGGCTCGCCGAGATCGGCGTGAAGGTGTTTCCGATCGTCGGCTGGGCGGAACGCGGTGGCGGAGGGGCGGCCGGCCCCGGCAACTCAGTCCCCCGCTTCCACATCGTCTGGGGCACAGGACCAGCCCTGCTGGCACCGTTCATCGAGCGGGTCAGGGTCGGCATCCGCCGCGGAATGTGCGACATCCGCTACCGGCACAAGGCCGACGGGCTGGTTGTCTCAAACGGGGCGGTCGTCGGCGTGCGCGGCACCGTGCTGCGCCCCGACAACGCGGGCCGTGGCTTCGCGAGCAACCGGGAGGTCGTCGATGAGTTCGAACTGCACTCGCGCACGGTCGTGGTGGCGAGCGGTGGCATCGGCGGCAACCACGACCTGGTGCGTGAATTCTGGCCGAGCCGGATGGGAACCCCACCGGCGTCGATGCTCTCGGGCGTGCCTGCCCATGTCGACGGCCGCATGCTGGGCATCGCGGAGGCTGCCGGGGCGCGACTGGTGAACCGGGATCGGATGTGGCACTACACCGAGGGCATCACGAACTGGAATCCGGTGTGGGCAGGCCACGGCATCCGGATCCTGCCAGGGCCGTCCTCGCTCTGGTTTGACGCGCGCGGACGGCGACTGCCAGGCCCGCTCTACCCCGGCTTCGACACGCTGGGCACACTCGCGCACCTGCGCCGGGTGGGCTACGACCACAGCTGGTTCGTGCTCACCCAGAAGATCATCGAGAAGGAGTTCGCCCTCTCGGGCAGTGAGCAGAACCCGGATCTCACCGGCCGCAGCATCGCCCGGCTGCTGCGGCGGCTCGGTCCCGGCGCGCCAGGGCCGGTCGAGGCATTCAAGAAGAACGGGTCCGACTTCGTCGTGGCCGACACCCTCGACGAACTGTTCGGCGGCATGCAGGCACTCTCCCCCGACGTCGAGATCGATCTGACCAGCCTGCGCACCGAGATCGAGTCCCATGATCGCGCGCTCGACAACCGATTCGGCAAGGACAGCCAACTGACGGCGGTGCGGGCGGCCAGGAACTACCGGGGCGACCGGCTGATCCGGGTAGCCAGCCCGCACCGCATCCTCGACCGGCGTTCAGGCCCGCTGATTGCGGTGAAGCTGCACACCCTGACCAGGAAGACGCTCGGCGGACTGCAGACCGACCTCAGCGGGCGGGTACTCGGCGTGGACAAGAAACCCATGCGCGGCCTGTACGCGGTCGGAGAAGCGGCCGGCTTCGGCGGGGGCGGCATGCATGGCTACCGCTCACTCGAAGGCACGTTCCTGGGCGGCTGCCTGTTCACCGGGCGGGTCACCGGACGGGCGATTGCCGCGAGCCTGTGACGGGTCCAGCTCAGCGCGCGGTCAGGGCGCGATCGACCAGGACCGCCGCTTGACCAGCACGTGGCCGCGGGCGGTGCTGAGACGGGTCCACGGACCGGTCTCATGCAGGCTGACCTCATCGTCGGCGAGGAAGCCGAGGCTCACGGCGGCGAACGCCGCACCGGCGGGCACGTGCTCGAGACCGTCGATTCCGCGTCCCCAGACATCGCTGCGCACCTTGTGCACGATCTGCTCACCGGCGCCGTTCGGCACGGCCCCGGCAACCTGGTCGATGCCGGCACGGGCGGAGGCATCCAGCACCGAGGCGTCCGCTTGACCGCGACGCTCCCAGCCGCCTCGGGGCGGGGTGATCGCGGTCCAGGTCACAGTGTTCACGCCGAGCGGCAGCGTCATCTCGACCGGGGCGGCGGGATCGGTGACCTCGCCCTTCTTGCGTTCCAGCCGCTCGATCAGTGAACGCACCGGAACGACCTCGTCAAAGGTCGCCGTCTCAGCGAGGGCGAACGTGCGCAGGCCGAGCACCGTCGGAGTCTCGTCCATCAGGCCGATCGGGTAGAGCACGGCGACGTAGACGGCGAGCACCGCCGAGTCGGCGATCAACCGGACGGATCCCTCTTCGACCCGCGCGGCACGGCCGAGAAGGGTGTGAAGGTCGTCGAGGGCGTAGGAATCCACGAGGGTAAATGTGCTGCTCATCTGCTTCTAAACTTACATGCGATGACCGACCTGACTCCCACCGCCCTCGGCGGCATGCTGCACACGCTCGATCTCGTCGACACCGGCGCCCGGACCAGCGAGGACATCTTCACCGGACCAAGCCAGAGGATGCCGCATGGCCGGGTCTTCGGTGGCCAGGTTCTCGCGCAGTCCCTGGTCGCCGCGATGCGCACGGTCGACGACCGGACGGTGCACTCACTGCACGGCTACTTCCTGCGTGCCGGCGACAGCGACCTGCCGATCACGTTCTCGGTCGACCGCATTCACGACGGTCGCTCGTTCAGCACCCGGCGGGTGCAGGCTTACCAGCATGGACTGCCAATTCTGTCGATGATCCTGTCGTTCCAGACCGAGGATGTCGGACTGGAACACCAGGTCGAGATGCCGGATGACATTCCCGAGCCGGACAGCCTGCCAACGATTGAGAACATCCTCGTCGCGGTGGGTGCCGGTGAGACGGCTGCGCAGTTCGCGCAGGGTCGGGCGTTCGACCTGCGCCACGTCGAGGGTCCGGTGTACTTCAGCGCCGACGGCGAGCGGGTTGCGCATCAGGCCGTCTGGATGCGCGCGATGGGCACAATGCCGGATGACCCGAACCTGCACCGTGCCGCGCTCGCCTACGGCAGTGACTACTCGCTCCTCGAGCCGATCTTCCGCCGGCACGGGATCGCGTGGATCACACCGGGACTCAAGACCGCGAGCCTCGACCACGCCATGTGGTGGCACCGACCGGCGCGAGTCGACGAGTGGCTGCTGTACGTGCAGGAGTCGCCGAGCGCCACCGGTGGTCGCGGGCTGTCTCTCGGCCGGTTTTACACGCGTGACGGCGTGCTCGTCGCGAGTGTCGCCCAGGAGGGCATGGTTCGGCTCCCGCAGTACAAGAGCTGAGCCAGTACAAGAGCTGAGCCAGTTCGAGAGCTGAGCCAGGGCAAGAACCGGGCAGGTTTGTTTGGCACTGCGCGCCGGGATTGCCCTGGTTACGGTTCGCGGTCAGCGGGCGTGCTTGAACTTAACCGGCTCGTCGACGTAGGGCAGCCAGGCTTCCCGCTCGTGCGCGCTGATCCGTCGGGGTGTTCCCTGTCGGGAGTCCACGAGCACAACCGTTGTCGTCGCTCGGGCGTACACCGCGAACGGTTCCGCGCCGAGTGGCGTGCAGACCTCGTAGCAGACGTCGAGGCTCGCCCCGCCGAGGCGACCGATCCACAGTTGCACATCGAGCGGTTGCCGCAGGTACGGTACTGCCCCGAGATACTCGATCTCCTGCCGGGCGATCAGGGTCACGGTGTCGGCCTCAGGTCCGGCAGCAATCACCGCAGTGGAAGCTCCGACGGCGTGCTCGCCGCCCACGAGGGACTCGTCGAGCCAGAACGCCTGGATGCGCGCCTCCTCCAGGAGGCGCAGCATCGAGGCATTGTTGACGTGACCGTAAGCATCCAGATCCGACCAGCGCACCCGGATCGGGACATGCAACCGTGCCATCGGTCCGCGGCCTAGCTGCGGGTGAGCTTGCGGTAGGTCGAGCGGTGCGGCTTCGCCGCGTCCGGCCCGAGACGTTCGATCTTGTTCTGCTCGTAGGACTCGAAGTTGCCCTCGAACCAGTGCCAGTTCCCGGGCTCTTCGTCGGTGCCCTCGTAGGCCAGGATGTGCGTCGCGATTCGGTCGAGGAACCACCGGTCGTGGGTGATGACCACCGCGCAGCCGGGGAACTCGAGCAGCGCGTTCTCGAGGCTGGAGAGGGTTTCGACGTCGAGGTCGTTGGTCGGCTCATCGAGCAGCAGCAGGTTGCCGCCCTGCTTCAGGGTCAGCGCGAGGTTCAGCCGGTTGCGCTCACCACCGGAGAGCACACCTGCCTTCTTCTGCTGGTCAGGCCCCTTGAACCCGAACTGCGAGACGTAGGCCCGCGACGGGATCTCGGTCTTGCCGACCTGGATGATGTCCAGCCCATCGGAGACGACCTCCCAGAGCGACTTGTTCGGGTCGATACCCGCGCGGCTCTGGTCGACGTAGGAGATCTGCACGGTGTCGCCGAACTTGAGGTCGCCGCCGTCGAGCGGCTCCAGGCCGACGATGGTCTTGAACAGCGTGGTCTTGCCGACGCCGTTCGGGCCGATCACGCCGACGATGCCGTTGCGGGGAAGCGTGAAGGTCAGCCCGTCGATGAGCACGCGGTCATCGAAGCCCTTCTGCAGCTTCTTCGCGTCGATCACGATCTGCCCGAGCCGGGGACCGGCGGGGATCACGATTTCCTCGAAGTCAAGCTTCCTGGTGCGCTCCGCCTCGGTCGCCATCTCTTCGTAGCGAGCCAGACGCGCCTTCGACTTGGCCTGACGACCCTTGGCGTTCGAGCGAACCCACTCGAGCTCATTGGCGAGCCGCTTGGCGAGCTTCTGGTCCTTCTTGCCCTGCACCTGAAGGCGCTCGGCCTTCTTCTCGAGGTAGGTCGAGTAGTTGCCCTCGTACGGGTACAGCCGGCCACGGTCGACCTCGGCGATCCACTGTGCAACATGGTCGAGGAAGTACCGGTCGTGGGTGATCGCGATGACGGCGCCGTGGTACTGCTGCAGGTGCTGCTCGAGCCAGAGAACGCTTTCGGCGTCGAGGTGGTTAGTGGGCTCATCCAGCAGCAGCAGGTCGGGCTTCTGCAGCAGCAGCTTGCAGAGTGCGACACGGCGCTTCTCACCACCGGAGAGGAAGCTGATCTCGGCGTCGCCGGGCGGGCAACGCAGCGCATCCATTGCCTGTTCGAGCTGGGAGTCGAGGTCCCAGGCGTCGGCTGCGTCGATCTCCTCCTGCAGGGAGCCCATCTCGGCCAGCAGCGCGTCGAAGTCGGCATCCGGCTCGGCCATCGCGGCCGAGATCTCGTTGAACCGGTCGAGCTTGGCCTTGATCTCGCCGACGCCCTCTTGCACGTTCTCGAGAACGGTCTTGGTTTCGTCGAGCACCGGCTCCTGCATCAGGATGCCGACGCTGAAGCCGGGCGACAGCTTGGCCTCACCGTTGCTCGGAGTGTCCAGGCCCGCCATGATCTTCAGGATCGTGGACTTACCGGCACCGTTCGGGCCGACCATTCCGATCTTCGCTCCGGGCAGGAACGCCATCGTGACGTCGTCGAGGATGAGCTTGTCGCCAACTGCCTTACGGGCGCGGACCATCGAGTAAATGTATTCGGCCATGCCGATCAGTCTAGGCGGGATCAACTGACAACACGCTCCGCAGCCGGGCCACGGCGGGGCCTCAGCGCGGGGCCTGAGAACGCTGCCCGGATCGGGGTGTCGAACGCTGCCCGGATCGGGGTGTCGAACGCGGCCCGAAACGGCATCGCACACGCTCCGTTGAACCGACTCTCAGAACGGGGTCGCGCTGAGCGTGCTCTCGGCGGCGTGTGCGGCGGCATGCTCGCGCTCGGCGGACGGCTGCCCGTCGGCATCCTGTTCCTCCGCACCTTCACGCTCGTCACCGCCGATGACATCCGACTCACGTGCGTCGCCGGTCGGCGCCCCGTCGTAGTGGGAAGGCACGGCAGCCTGGGGATCAGCTTGTTGCTGGTTGCCAGAGACGGCCGACCGCGTGAACATGCTGGTGCCGAAGGTCAGATCGTGACCGATTGACTCGGCGTCGATCTCGACTGCGGTGCCGTTCTTCTCGCCGGCGGTCCATTCGCGCACCTTGAGCCTTCCGGTGACGACCACTCGTTCGCCTTTGTGGAGGGACACGAGCGCGTGCAGCGCGAGCGCCCGGAAGGCACTCACGCCGTACCAGTTCGTACCGACGTCGACCCATTCCTGCTTGCCGCGGTCGTACCGCCGCTGGTTGGAGGCGAGCCGGAAGCTCGTGATCGGGACGGCGGCGCTGGTGACGAACTTCGTCGGCTCCGTGGCGACGACGCCGGTGACGGTGATCATGTCGGTCATGGTGGGTCCGTTCTCCGTGGCAGGCCGTAGCCGTGCCGGTGGGTGGGAGGAGGACCCCGACCGCGATATTCGTGCCGGGAGTGTCACGCCCGGGGTCCGTGAGCCCAGTGTGCGACCAGAGCCCGGCGCGCTGTCGAACGAACTTCGGGAAGTGGGGATGGCGGTGGCGGATCGGCCCTGGGGAGGACAAGTGGGCTGATTGTCCCGGTCACCTACCCGTTCAATGTTCCCGATACTCGGGCCGCTCAGAACCAACCGGCAGGCTCGCCTGCAATGCGCTCTTCGCGACTTCCAGCGACGGATACACGCCGCGACTCGCGTCATCCCCGATCAGCCGGAAGGTGTAGCCGTTCTCCATCCGGTGGATCGAGCCGATCGCCCCGGCCGGGCCGATCGCCACCCAGGTCTGCAGGAACTCGCGCTGTGCTGCGGTGTCATTCATCGTTGAACCTCCGTTGCAAGCGACGCTACGCCGGAAGCCGTCACCGGTCGACCCTGCGGGGCGGCTCGGCCAGAGCGCCGGTCAGACGGCGCGTGCGTATTGCGAGAAGCTCGACCGGATCTTATTGACCTTGGGCAGTGCCACCGCCATGCAGTAGCCCTGGCCGGGGTTCTTGGCGAAGAAGTCCTGGTGGTAGTCCTCGGCGACGAAGAACTCGCCGAGCGGCGCCAACTCGGTCACGATGCCGCCGTCCCAGTAGCCGGACGCACGCTCGAGAGCCTGCTCGAACAGTTGCTTCTGCGCGTCATCCGTGTAGAACATCGCCGAGCGGTACTGGGTTCCGATGTCGTTGCCCTGACGATTCAGCTGGCGCGGGTCGTGCAAGGTGAAGAAGACATCGAGGATGACCTCTGCCGGAATCACGTTCTCGTCGAAGGTGACGGCCACCGCCTCGGCGTGGCCGGTCGTGCCGGTGCACACCAGTTCATAGCTCGGGCGGGGTGTGGCGCCGCCGGTGTATCCCGACACCACCTCGGATACCCCGTCCAACGTGCGGTAAACCGCGTCGAGACACCAGAAACAGCCACCGGCGAGCACGAAAGTCTGCATGGGAGAACCCTATGCTGTGCTCATGATGAGCGCCCACAGGTCACAGGGTCTTGGGAGCACCGGATGTCTCCGGCCGACCCGCACCAACTGCTGACGTGGGCTACCTCTACGCGCTGCTCGCCGCAGTGCTCTTCGGTCTGAATGGAAGCGCCAGCAAGGTTGTCATGGCGTCCGGGCTTGATCCGGTGCAGTTGACGCAGTTCCGGGTGCTCGGCACCGCTTTGCTCGCCGGTGGCGTGCTCCTGGTCATCGATCGTGGCGCGTTCCGGATCAGCGGACGCCAGCTCATCCGACTGGCCCTGCTCGGCGTCTTCGGGGTTGCCCTGCTGCAGGCGACCTACGCTGTCGCGGTCCAGCTGCTGCCCGTCGGAATCGCGCTGCTGCTCGAATACATGGCCGTGTTGCTGGTCGCGGTGATCGCCTTCTTCTTCTTCAAGGAGCCGGTCAGGGCACGGCTCTGGGTCGCGATCGGCTGCGTGCTGGTTGGGCTCGCTCTGGTCGCGCGCGTCTGGTCCAGTGAGCTGAATCCGCTCGGCGTCGTGATGGCGTTGGCTGCCGCGGTCTCCCTGACCATCTACTTCATCGGCGGCGAGAAGCAGGTGTCGACGATCCCTCCGCTCACCGTCGCGTTCTGGACGATGACGGCCGCCACGGTGTTCTGGGGTGTACTCAGCGGCTGGTGGCGAATCGAGGTCTCCACGTTCACCGCTGAAGTCTCGCTCGGCGGCGCGCTCTCGGCGATCGAGCTGCCGATGATCCTGGTGCTGCTCTGGGTCATCGTGCTCGGCTCGTTTGCGCCGTTCGTGCTGTCGTTCCTCGCACTGCGACACCTCACCGCAACTGCCGCGGGCGTCGTCGCCTCGTCCGAAGTGCTGTTCGCGTTCCTGTTCGCCTGGTTGTGGCTTGGCGAGACCCTCGACGTCGTGCAGCTCATCGGCGCGGGCGTGGTGCTGGCCGGCATTGTGCTGGCCCAGACGGCCAGGGCGGGCAAGGTCGTGGTGGATGCCGACCTCGCCCTCCCCGAGCCGAAAGCCGCGACATCCGGCCGTTGACCGAATCGGGCATCCCCGCCTGTCGTTACGCGAACTGTCCCCACCTTGTGGGTATCGTGCCAACCATGCAGTGGTGGAATGACCTCGTTGACTGGCTCACTTCCGAAGATGGCTGGAGCGTTCTCACGACCGCCGTCTTCCCGTTCCTGGCGATCCTCGTCGCAGGTATCGTCGCCGCCCTGATTGGGCGCGCCTCGACCAAGCGAGTGATCACCTTCCAGGATCGTGAATTGAAGGCGGCCGCCGTGTCGGCCTTGATCGGCGTTGGCCGCAAGGCGGCGAGCTGGAACACCCTCAGCACGCAGGAGCAGCTGCACTACGACAACCTGATCGGCGAGGCCGACGCCCGCGTGCGTCTGCTGCCGGTGGCGGGTGCCGCAGCCGCAGCCGACTGGGCAGCGCACCAGCTCGCGGAGATGAAGAAGAACTCCGCAATCTTCAGCTTCCAGGCCGAGCAGACTCTCGACGAGTTCCGCGACCGGCTGGTCGAGTGGCAGCACAAGCCCGCCCGGGCCCGCAAGCAGTTCAAGTTCGACCTTGAGCAGTGGAAGTACTCGCAGCCGACGCCGGAGCAGGAGTTGTCGGTGCAGCAGCAGGAATGGGCCGCTTCCAACCGCGCCGCCCAGGTTGCCGCAGCAGCCCTGCCGGAGCGCACGTCGACGACGCCAGCTGCACCGGCCGCGTCGCCCGCGGCACCGACCATCGCCTCGCTCGCCACATCGCGTGCTGCCGATTCAGTCGGTGATTCGACTCAGGCGCCCGCTCGCGACCAGAAGCCTGTCACCATCCACCGCGACGACGTGTTTGCCGCCCCGCGGTCCGAGTCTGCGCTGCCGACGACCGCCGCTCCCGTGATGCAGCCGTTCGCGCCGGCATCTCCGTCGAGCGCGGCTGGCGCCACCGCGGCTCCGGCCAGCGCAGCTCCGGCCGGCGCAGCTCCTGCCAGCGCTGCTCCTGCCAACGCAGCGACGCCGGTCAGCCCGGCCGAGGCGTCGGACTTCGCACGCGAGTCGGCCACTTCTACGGAGGGTTATTCCTCCCCGGTGACCGCGAACACGGTGCGCCAGCGGATCAACCCGCCCACCGACGACTGAACGAAGCCCGCTCACTCCCCCGAGTGCAGCGCGGTGATCTCGAGGTAGCGGTCTGCGTTCGCACGCAGGCCGCTTACTTCTTCGTCGGTGAGTTCGCGGCGTACCTTCGCCGGGACTCCGGCGACCAGCGATCGTGGCGGCACGATCGTGCCCTCGAGCACCACAGCTCCGGCGGCAACCAGGGTCTCGTCACCGATCACCGCGCCGTTCAGCACCGTTGCGCTCATACCGATCAGCGAGCCGTCGCCAATGGTGCAACCGTGCAGCACCGCCCGGTGTCCCACCGAGACGTAGGCGCCGACGGTGGTCGGCTTGCCCGGGTCGCAGTGCACGACGACACTATCCTGCAGGTTCGCGCCCTCGCCCACGCTGATCCGGTCGCGGTCGCCGCGCAGCACGGCGCCGTACCAGATGCTCGCCTTCCGGCTGATATGCACGTCGCCCAGCAGGGCGGCGTTCGGGGCCACCCAGGCCTCGGCATCCACTTCAGGGGTGTATCCGGCAATGGTTCGCAGCAGCGGTGCGTGCTCAGTCATGCGCCCCCGGCAGGAATCGAACCTGCGACCAAGAGATTAGAAGGCTCCTGCTCTATCCTCTGAGCTACGGGGGCCGGGCGATTTATCACGATACCGCCATTCGGCTGCCTGCCTGGTGAACGCGGCCACGAGTGTCTCGAGTTGTGCCGGGTCGCCGTCGGGATCTTCCGGATGCCACTGCACGCCGACCGCCCAGGAACCGTTCACCGACTCAAGTGCCTCGGTGATCCCGTCAGCCGCCCAAGCCGTGACCCGCAGGCCGGCACCTAGCCGGTCCACCGCCTGGTGGTGACCGGAACGGATGCGGAGCACCTGCCGGGCGTACAACTGACCCAACCGCGATTCGGGTTCGACGGCGACGTCATGGTCAACGAGCGGCGCACCCTCCCCCGGGACGTTGTGCATGGTTCCCCGGCCGAGATCCTGCACGAGGCTCCCGCCCGCGGCGACGTTCATCAACTGCATCCCCCGACAGATGCCGAGCAGCGGGACACCGTCATCAAGCGCACGGCGCGCCAGGTCGATTTCGAACGCATCGGCAGCCGGGTCCACCGCGTACAGGTTGTCGACCGCCGGTTCCTCGCCGTACGCGGCGGGGTCCACGTCGGCACCGCCGAGGATCAGCACGCCATCGACATCGCTCACCAATTGCTGCGGGTCCTCAGTGGATCGGCTGGAATCGACCAGCACCACGTCGGCACCCACACCATTCAGAGCATCCAGCGCGCCCCGCGCCAGCGCGTGCAGTTGTGAGCGGAAAGCGGGCGTCGCCGCATCCGCATCCATCGAGTACGCGACCGCGATCCGCGGTCGAACAGCCTCGTCCCCGGTCACGGAGCCTCAGTGCTCGTTGCGCTCGTCGAGATCTTCGACCTCGTCGCTGTCGATGGCGTCCCACAGATAGGTCACCTGCACCTGATTGCCGACCTCGCGAGCGGTCTGCGCCTGGTAGACGAGCATCGTCTCGGTGCCATCGACGGACGCGAGCACGGTGATCTCGTCGTCCCAGCCGCCTTCGCCGGCCACGCGACGTTCGATCTGACCGTCGAACGCACCGCCCTTGAAGAAGACCACATACTGCTCACCGCGCGGAACCACGGGGGTGTTCTCTGCCATGTGACAGTCCTATCAGAAGGGAGGCAGGAACGCAGAGGAAACCGCGGCGTGGACAGCTGCTGTGTGTACGGATGCTGAACTTTCTGCGAACCCGTGAGCGGCGACACCCACGGGCCCCGCCGCGCGGAGACACTGTCATCGTGAGTGACACACCCTGGCGGCGATACGTTGCAGTCGGAGACTCGATCACGGAGGGCTTCTGTGACCCGGGCTCCACCCCTGGTGAGGCATGGCTCGGCTGGGCGGATCGCCTCGCCCGAATCCTCGACGGCAACGCCCGCATCGGGGGTCGCAGCATCGAGTTCGCCAACCTGGCCGTGCGCGGCCGCCGCGTGGCCGACGTCGTACAGAACCAGATCCCGGGCGCCATCAATCTGAAAGCCGATCTGGTGTCAGTGATGATCGGTGGAAACGATCTGATGGGGGCCCGGGCCGACCCGGACAACCTCGCCGCCGAGCTCGAATCCGGCATCACCTCGCTTCGTGCCGCCGGTGCCGATGTGCTGCTGGCCAACTGCTTCGATCCGCAGTTTGCGATCTTCCTCAAGCCCCTGCGCGGCCGGGCCGCCGTGTTCAACGGGCACCTGTGGTCAATCGCCCGTACCCACGGCACCTTCATGCTGGATGTCTGGGGCATCCGGGAGTTCCACAACCGCCTGATGTGGGCCGAGGACCGCGTGCACCTGACCGCAGCGGGACACCGGCTGCTGGCATCCCGAGCCGCGCATTGCCTGGGCGTGCCGTACTTCGAGCTGGGCGCCACCGACGTCAGCCCCCTCCCCTCGTCGGCCGCACCGCTCGCGACCCTCCCCTGGCTCCGCCGCTATGCGCTGCCGTGGGTCGGCCGCCGGTTGCGGGGCATCTCGGCAGGCGACGGCCTGTCGCCGAAGCTCCCGTCGCCGGTCAGGGTCAGCGCCCCGCGATAGAATCGGGGAATGTCAAACGCCTCGGATCGCCTCGTCTGGATCGACTGTGAAATGACCGGACTCGACGTCGAGGTCGATGAACTCGTCGAGGTCGCCGTGGTGATCACCGACTTCGACCTGGAACCCGTGCACCCCGGATTCGAGATCGTCATCAACCCCGACAAGTCCGCCCTCGACAACATGAGCGAGTTCGTGCGCAACATGCACACCGAGAGCGGCTTGATCGACCTCATCCCGAACGGGGTGTCGCTCGCAGAGGCGGAGTACGAGGTGCTCGAGTACATCCTGCAGCACGTGCCCACCGAACAGCAGGCGCCGCTGGCCGGCAACACGATCGGCACCGATCGGGCATTCCTGGCCAGGTACATGCCGCGCGTCGACGGCCACCTGCACTACCGCAACATCGACGTGTCCACGATCAAGGAACTCTCCCGCCGCTGGTTCCCCCGCGTGTACTTCAACGCGCCGGTGAAGAACGGCGGGCACCGTGCGCTTGCCGACATCCTGGAGTCGATCCGAGAGCTCGATTACTACCGTCGGGCGGGCTTCGTCACCGAGCCCGGACCGACCACCGAAGACGTGCAGGCAATATCTGCGTCCGTGGTGTCCAAATGGGAGTCGCGGTTGTAATAGACTCTTCTGGTTGCCAATGGCAAACATGGTGGGCGTAGCTCAGTTGGTAGAGCGCTGGCTTGTGGTGCCGGATGTCGCGGGTTCGAGTCCCGTCGTTCACCCCACTTAGTAGAAAGGCCCGACTTCGGTCGGGCCTTTCGCATGTCCGTTCCAACTCTGCAAGGCTTGAGGTATGCCCCGCACGCTCGACCGGCCTGACGTTCACGGCCAGCGCACGACGGACCGGCCTTGGATGACCGTGGTCTGGAACGACCCCGTGAATCTGATGTCCTACGTCACCTTCGTTTTCCGCAGCTACTTCGGCTTCCCTCCGCCCGAAGCCGAACGGCTGATGCTGCAGGTGCACAACGACGGGCGCGCGGTCGTCGCAAGCGGCGGACGTGAAGAGATGGAACGGCATGTCGAGGCGATGCACGGATACGGGCTATGGGCCACGCTAGAGAAGACCGCGGCATGACCCCGTGGCGTCGGGACGGCGATGACCTGGTCGCCGAGTTCGTCGACATCGAAGTGGCGGTTCTGCAGGATCTGGCCGCGCAGGTCGCCGAACTTCTCGAGAGCGACGAAGCGACCGATCCGGCGCGTGCGCGATTGCTGCCGGATGCCTACCTGAACGACCCGGATTCCGCTGCCGAGTTCCGCCGGCTCACCGAGAACGAACTCGCCGCTCGCAAGGCATCCGCGGTGCGCTTCGTGGCCGAGTCCGTCGGCCCGGCGGTGCGACTCGACACCACGCAGTCGCTTGACTGGCTGAGAGCGCTCACCGACATCCGGCTGGTGATCGCCTCACGACTGGGCATCGAGAACGACGGCGACGAGGGCGACGACTCGAGTGATGAGGCCCGCTTCCTGCGGAACGCCTTCGACTGGCTCGGATTCCTTCAGGACTCGATGCTGCAGGTCGTGGACGCTTGATGGCCCTCGAGCTGGATGCCGAGGAGTTCGAGGCTCTCGTGGTCGATGAGCTCGACTTGCTGCCCGACGACATGGTCGACGGCCTCGACAATGTCGTCTTCGTCGTCGAAGACCGCCCGGAAGATGGCAGCCTCGACCTGCTCGGACTGTACGACGGGGTCGCGGTCACCGAACGAGGCCAGTACGGTTTCGGCGAACTGCCCGACCGGATCATCCTGTTCCGGGAACCGTTGCTCGACATCAGCGCTGACCTGGACGAGCTGCGCGACCAGATCCACGTGACCCTGGTGCACGAGATCGCGCACTACTACGGCATCGACGACCAGCACCTGCACGAGCTCGGCTGGGCCTGATCAGCGGTAGAGCACTTCGTCGGCCAGCGCCCGCGGGTTCTCCCGTTCGATGAACAGCAGCTCCTGAGCAGCCCACCGCTCCCAATGCGGCGCGTAAGCCTCGCCATCCCGGTCCAGCGCCCGCTGCTTGCGGGTCGCATCGTCGAGTTCGACCCAGATCGCCCAGTCCGCGAGCGCCCGGTTCGCCCGTGACAACGCCCCGCAACCCTCGACGATGATCGGCCGGTCGGCGTCCAACTCGTGCCACTCGGCCGGCCGGCCGGTCACCCAGTCCCAGCGCCGCCAGCGCGGACGGGCGCTCAGCACATGCTGGGCAACGTGGGCGCTGCCCGCCTCCAGCCCGTCCCAGCCCGGGTAGATGTCATCCAGGCGCACGAGTTGCGCCTCGGGCCAGCCCGCGGTCATCGCCCGGGCCAGGTCGGACTTCCCGGAGCCTGACCGGCCATCGATGAGGATCCGTTCAGCCGACAATGAAGTTCCAGTTCCCGGTCGCCACGGATGTCGCGATCGCCGTCGCCCCGACCACCAGGCCGCTGGCGGCAACCGCCCAGTCGGCGGATCGGAACCTGGACGGCCGCGCCCAGGTGCGCGTGCGTGACGAGCCGAAACCGCGGGCTTCCATGGCCGTGGCAAGTTTGCTTCCCCGGCGGATCGACAGCACGAGCAGGGCGAAGGCCTGGCCGAGCATCCTTCGGATCCGTCCTCGGTCAGCGACGCCGCGGGCCCGGCGCGCCAATTCAAGCGATCGCCAGTCGTCGAAGAACAGGCTGATCAGGCGAAGCCCAGCAAGGGCGCCGAGCACGAAGCGCGCGGGCAACCGGAGGACCTGGGCGAGCCCATCGGCCAGGTCCGTCGGGTCGATGGTGACGAACAAGACGACCGCGGGAAGGGCGATCGCCAGCACCCGCAACATCGTGGCCAGCGCGAGTTCCAGCGAGCCGTCACTGACCCTGGCCAGCAGGAACTCCCAGTGCACCTGGCCTGAACTCTGTCCGTACAACGCGATCGTCACGCCCGTCAGCGGCGCCGCGACCCACACCGGCGAGGTGCGCAGCCAGAACTGCCGCCAGCTGAGTCCCGCGAAGGGCAGCAGCAGCGCTTCAAGCAGCAGGGCGACCGAGGCGGACACCCAGTCGACGCTGAGCACCAGGCAGAAGCTGAGCAGGAAGGCGGCGGCAAGCTTCGCCACCGGATTGATCCGGTCGATCGCGCGAGTGCTGCGCACGGTGGGCGCGGTCAAGGTCATGCGGTCACCGCCTCGCCGAGCACGAGCTCCACATCGGCCAGCGCGGCCACGAAGTCGGCGTCGTGGGTGATTGCCACGACGGCACTGCCGCCATCCATCAATTCGGCGAGCAGAGCCACCAGCTCGGCCCAGGTTTTCGCATCCTGGCCGAAGGTCGGCTCATCCAGCACGAGCACGCGCGGACGGGTGGCAAGCACGGTCGCCACGCTCAATCGTCGCTTCTCCCCGCCGGACAGGGTGAACGGGTTCGCCGCGGCGAGGTGAGTCAGCCGCAACCGGTCGAGCAGCCCGTCCACCCGTTCGGAGATTTCTGCCTCGGGCAATCCGAGCGCACGCGGTCCGACCTCGAGTTCGGCGCGCACCGAGCCGGCGAGGAACTGGTGCTCGGGATCCTGGAAGACCGTGCCGATGCGGGTGAGCAGGTCACGACTGCGCCAGCGCACCGGCGTCCGGTCGAGCCCGGCGCTCAGCTCGGCAGCCGCCTCGAGTGTTCCGTCAGCGGGAGCAAGGAGCCCGGCGAGCGTGAGTCCGAGTGTGGACTTGCCCGCGCCGTTTCGTCCCGTGATCGCAAGGCAGCCTGCCGCGACCACGTCAGCGTCGATCCCTTCACGCACAATCTGGCCGCGCACCCGGGCGACGGCAAGCTGCCGCGCCCGAACCAGCGGCGCCCCGGCGGGAAGCCGCGAACGCTGGGGCAGCGGCGGCGGGAACTCGGGGACCCAGACGCCCATCCCGGCAAGCTCCTCACCCCGTCCCGCCAAGACCGCATCCGGTGTGCCGTCGGCGAGCACTCCCCCGTCACCGAGCACGACAACCCGTGTGACCAGGTCACGCCAGACGGCGACCCGATGTTCGATCACGACGAGCGTGGCACCAGAACTGTCGAGCACCCGACCGACGGCATCGCGCACCTCAGCGATCCCGACGGGGTCGAGATTCGCAGTGGGCTCATCCAGCAGCAACAGCCCAGGACGCATCGCCAGCACGCCCGCGAGCGCGAGGCGCTGCTTCTGCCCGCCGGAGAGCGCGCTGGTGGGCGCATCGAGCGGCAGGTCCAGGCCGACGGCGTCGAGCGCCTGACGCACGCGTGGCCAAATCTGCTCTGGCGGAACACCGAGGTTCTCGCATCCGAATGCCACGTCGTCACCGACGCGCGCGAGCACGACCTGGCTGTCCGGGTCCTGCAGCACCAGCCCCGGAACACCGTCGACCTCAAGACTTCCGACCTGCTCACCTTCGTCGGCACCGCCGAGCACCCCGGCGAGCGCATGGATCAGCGTGGACTTGCCTGCCCCGGACGCTCCGAGCAGCAGCACGCGCTCCCCCGGTTCGATGACCAGGTCGAGGTCACGGACGGCCCACTCGGTGCGCCCGGCATGACGCCAGCCCCAGCCGCGAGCGCGCACGCCCGCAGCGGTGCCGGTATCGGTGACGGTCAGACCGCTGCCCTCGCTTCACGGCCGGCGGCGAACCGGTTCAGCGCCCCGGTTCTCGCGAGCCCGCGCGCGGCCAGCCATGGCAGCACTCCCGCGAGCAGCGCGCCGGAGATGATCGAGCTGGCCACGTACATCGTGGCAAACGGCACGTCGGCGCCCGCGAACCAGAGGACCAGGTCGTTCAGCGCGCCGGTGAGCCCGGATGCCGCGCCGGCAAGGACCGCGACGAAGACCCGCCAGTTGGCGTACAGGAACGCGGCGAACACGAGTTCGGCGCCGAGGCCCTGAATCAGGCCGGAAACCAGGGTGAGCGCCCCCCACTGGTTGCCGATCAGCGCGGACACCGCGGCGGCGAGCAGTTCGCCGTACAGCGCCGCTCCGGGCTTGCGGATGATCAGCCCGGTCAGCACTCCCGCGAACAGCCATCCGCCGTTCATGAAGCCCTGCAGCCCGGGCAGCAGTGTCTCCAGCAGGCCGCCGGGCACCTGGTAGGCGATGTTCCAGACGAGGAAGATCACCCCACTGGCCACGCCGATCACGCTGGCGACGACGATGTCGACGACGCGCCATCGGTAAGAAATCTGCTTGGTCAAGGTCGTGCCTTTCGGTAGAAACGGCACGGGTTTAAGAGATTCAGTCACTCCCTGCGCTGGCATGATCCAGATCAGGTTCGACGGTCGAAGCTTGGAGAAGCTTCCTCTCAGCCCGGCTCACCGGACTCCCGTGTTCGTGCTCATTCTATCGCCATGCCGACCAGTACGCTCCGCGTATGGACTTCCGGATCTTCACCGAACCGCAGCAGGGTGCCAGCTACTCCGACCTGCTCGCCGTCGCCCAGGCGACCGAGCAACTCGGCTTCGACGGCTTCTTCCGCAGCGACCACTACTTGGGCATGGGACTCGACGGCTTGCCCGGGCCCACCGACGCCTGGACCACGCTCGCCGGCCTCGCCCGGGAGACCAGCCGGATCCGGCTGGGCACCCTGGTCTCCAGTGTCACCTTCCGTCATCCCGGCATCCTCGCCATCCAGGTGGCCCAGGTCGACGAGATGTCCTGCGGTCGCATCGAGCTGGGGCTCGGCACCGGCTGGTTCGAGGCAGAACACAAGGCCCTCGGCATCCCCTTCCCGCACAAACGCTTCGGGCATCTGGAGGAACAGCTCGAGATCGTCTCCGGGCTCTGGTCCACGCCCGTCGGCGAGACGTTCAATTTCGAGGGCAGGCACTACCGGTTGCAGGATGCCCCTGGCCTGCCGAAGCCCGTGCAGTCACCGCTGCCGATCATCGTCGGCGGCACCGGCCCCACCCGGACGCCCGCGCTCGCAGCCCGGTTCGCCGCCGAGTTCAACATCGCCTTCAAGGACGAGACAACGATCGGCGCCCGATTCAGCGCTGTGCGGGAGGCAGCAGAATCCATCGGGCGTGACCCGGCCAGCATCACCTATTCGGCTGCGCTGACGTGCGCGGTCGGCCGGACCGAAGCCGACTACCGGCGCCGGGCGGAAGCGATCCGCCGCGACCCGGACACCTTCCGGCACGGCAACATCGCCGGCACCGCGACCGAGGCCGCTGACACGATCGGCCGGCTGCGTGAACTCGGCGCCGACCGGGTCTACCTGCAGATCCTGGATCTGCACGATCTGGACCACCTGGCGTTCATCGCCGCCGACGTCATCCCCGTCGTTTGACGCCGGATTACCGGTTCGCCTTCTCGGATCGCACCGTTGGTGCTGTAATGATTCCACCCCCTTAGTGGGTAGACCCGACGGAGGGAGCAATGGTGATCTTCCCCGAAAAACGAAGCAGTAAGTCGACCGCCGATCTCAGCCTCATCAGTGACGACACGTGGGCAGTTCTCTCTGAGAACGACACGCTGGGGTTCGTGGTCCGCGCCGGCGAAATCTATGTGGCGCTCAGCGGATCCGATCTTCATCATGCCGTGGAGATCAGCCAGAAGCACCGGTTCGACGAGGCCGTCGCGAGCGTGCGCCGGCACTGAGTTCGACCGAATTCAGTCGCTGGATTCGGTGACCGGAGCGGCCAGCAGAGCAACGGTCACCGCGCCACCTTTCGTCGCCTGCCTGCCCACCTCGCGGAACCCGAGCCGCTCGTGGAACGCCATCGAACCGGGGTTCGGCGGGTCGACGTTGACCTCGCAGGTCACCTCCTCACGGCCCTCTGCGCGGGCGGCTTGGAAGACCGCCTGGTAGAGCACCGCGCCGAGGCCCTGCGACCGAGCCGATTCGGCGATCACGATGCGATCCACGTACAGGCTGTCGGTGCCGCGTTGCTCGAAGAACCGATAGTTCTCGCTGTCGTACGGTGAGCCCGGGTGGAACGCGAGCACGAAGCCGAGCAGGTCGCCGTCATCGTCGACGACCATCGCCACATCGGCGAGCCGGGTCAGTTCAGCCATCTCGGCGAGCGGCGTGATGGGAACGGCAGGATAGGCATGGTTGTTCAGTTGCACTACCACGGGCAAGTCGTCGATGGTCATCATCCGCAGCACAGTCACCCTCTGAGCGTAATCGCCGCGGCATCCCTACCCCGCCGAAACTCAAAGTGCGAGCATGGAGCCATGAGCAACCAGAACGCCCTCCCTCCCGCGGAGCAGTGGTGGCCGAATCTTGATGTCGACGCAAAGCACTGGATTCTCGCCAACCTCGATGAAGACCTTCCGTCCGATGTCGCGCAGGCGATCGCCGATGAGGCCGGAGTCCAGCTTCCGGAGGCCGGTCCGTGGCGACTGAGCGACGATGACGTTCAGTTCATTGAAACGCAGGGCGAAGCCGTCGACTGAGGATCGATCAGCCGACAGCTCGGATGACGGCAGAATAGACGAGTGACTATCGACACTCCCCGTCCCTGGCTGTCCAGCTATGCCCCCGGTGTTCCCCACGACATCGAACTGCCCGAGGGCAGCCTGTTCGACATCGTCGAGGAGTCAGCACAGCGTTACCCGAGCCAGGTCGCGCTCGAGTTCTTCGGGGCGGAGACCACCTACGCCAGCCTTTCCGACCAGATCGCCCGTGCCGCCGAAGGCCTGCGCCGCATCGGCGTGCAGAAGGGTGACCCGGTCGCCATCGTGCTGCCGAATGCTCCGCAGCACATCGTCGCGTTCTACGCGGTCGAGCGACTCGGGGCCATCGTGGTCGAGCACAACCCGCTGTACACGCCACGGGAACTGCGGCACCAGTTCGAGGACCACCGCGCGAAGGTGGTGATCGCGTGGGACAAGGTCGTCGAATCCATCCAGGGATTCCCCGAGGACGTCGCCGTGCGCACCATCGTCTCGGTCGACATCACCAAGGCGATGCCACCGGTGATGCGCGCGATGCTTAGGCTGCCGGTGAAGAAGGCGCGCACCTCGCGTGAAGCGCTCACCACCAGGGTTTCCGGAACGGTGCCCTGGGAGAAGCTGGTCGCGAACGAGCCGCTGCGGGCGGACGCGCCGCGGCCGCAGGCGTCGGATGTCGCGCTGATCCAGTACACCAGCGGGACGACCGGCAGCCCCAAGGGCGCCACCCTCACCCACCTGAACCTGACCTCGAACGCCGCCCAGTCGCGTGCGTGGGTGCCGACGATCAAGCGTGGCTCGGCGGTCGTGTACGCGGTGCTGCCGATGTTCCACGCGTACGGCCTGACGCTGTGCCTCACCTTTGCGATGAGCATGGGCGCCCGCCTGGTGCTGTTCCCGAAGTTCGACCCGGATCTGACATTGAAGGCGATGCGCAAGCACCCCCCGACATTCCTGCCCGCGGTTCCGCCGATCTACGAGCGGCTGACCACGGCTGCCGCCGAACAGGGGGTATCGCTCGAGGGCATCCAGATCGCCATCTCCGGTGCCATGCCGCTGTCCGAGAAGGTCGTCGCACCATGGGAAGCAGCCACCGGCGGTTACCTCGTCGAGGGCTACGGGCTGTCGGAATGCTCGCCCGTGCTGATGGCGAACCCCGTCGCGGAGAACCGGGTCGCCGGCACCGTCGGGCTGCCGCTGCCGAACACCGAGTGCCGGGTCGTCGATCCGGAGAACCCCACCGTCGATGTCCCGGCCGGATCCGAGGGGGAACTGGTGGTGCGCGGGCCGCAGGTGTTCAGCGGCTACTGGGGCAAGTCCGAAGCGACCGCGGAAGCGTTCGCCGATGGCTGGTTCCGCACCGGCGACATCGTCACGATCGATGAGGCAGGATTCGTGCGCATCGTCGACCGGATCAAGGAACTGATCATTACCGGCGGATTCAATGTCGCGCCCTCCGAGGTCGAGGACGCCCTCCGTAGCGCCCCGGGCGTGGCCGACGTCGCGGTGATCGGGCTGCCGAGCGAGCACAGCGGCGAGGACGTCGTCGCCGCGGTGGTCATGAAGCCGGGAGCAGTGCTTGATGAGGACGCCATCCGCGATTATGCCCGCGGGCTGCTGACCCCGTACAAGGTTCCGCGCCGCGTTCTGGAGGTCGAGGAACTGCCGAAGTCGATCATCGGCAAGGTGCTGCGGCGCAAGGTGCGCGCACAGCTGATCGGCGCTGACTAACCGCTCGGCTGACCGGCTCGGTTGGCGAACTCGATCAGCCGACCGCGGGATCAGGCGAGGTTGGCGCCGAACGCGAGTCCGAGCAGGTAGGTGACGGCTGCCGCGCCGTAACCGATCAGCAGCTGCCGGATCGCGCGTGCGAGCGGGGATGCTCCCGAGAGCAAGCCGACGACCGCGCCGGTGATCAGCAACGCTATGCCGACAAGGATCGAAGCAACGATGATCGCCACCATCCCCTGGAGGCCGAACAGATACGGCAGTACCGGAATGATCGCGCCCGAGGCGAAGAACAGGAAGCTTGAGGTGGCCGCGCCCCACGCTGATCCGTGGGTCTCGTGCTCGGCGCCGACAACACGGACCGGTCCGGTTGCGTCAGCGCGCCAGTTGGCGATCACGTCGGCCGCGTGCCTGGCAGCCTCGGAGGCTTCCATCCCGCGAGCCCGATAGACCAGGGTCAGTTCGTTCGCATCGACGTCGAGTTTGGGCACCGCGCGCGTGGCATCCGGATCGGGAGTGCTCGCGTCAAGCAGTTCGCGTTGCGATCGCACCGAGACGTACTCGCCGGCACCCATCGACAGTGCTCCCGCGAGGAGACCGGCAACTCCGGTGAACAGCACGGTCTGGTTGGAGACGCCGGTGGCACCGATACCGAGCACGAGGGCCAGGTTCGAGACCAGTCCGTCGTTCATCCCGAAGACCGCGGCCCGGAAGGTGCCCGCCAGCCGGTTTCGGCCTCGCGCGGCGAGGGCTCGCACGACCTCGCCGTGGATGCGCTCGTCGGCGGCCATCGCGTCGGTCGCGTCGACATCCATGTCGTACGGCGACCGTGCCTCGGCGCGTTGCGCGAGCGCGAGCACGAACACCGATCCGAAGCGACGGGCCAGCCAGCCCAGGGCGCGAGTGCGCGGGGCTCCCTTGCGCGGTTTGCCGACCTGATCGCCGAGCAGCGCCAGCCAGTGCGTCTCGTGCCTGCGCTCCGCCTCGGCCAGCTCGAGCAGGATTTCTCGTTCTTCGCCCTCGCGTCGACCGGCCAGGTCGCGGTAGACGGCGGCTTCGGCGCGCTCGTCGGCGAGGTAGCGGCGCCACCGGCGGATGTCGGCCGGGCTTGGGTCGTGAGATACGCGTCGTTCGGTCATGCGGACTCCTCGGTCTGCCGACCGAAGGGCTGCGCGCGCCTTCGGCCGGAATCGGTCGCGCGAGAGCGCGGTCTGGCCGAAGGTCTCGCTCGCCCGCAACGCGGGTGGCACACCGGGCTTATCGCCAGTATGTCGATGTACCGTCACCGTTTCTGTTATACCGAACCGGCGGGAGCTACTCCCCTTCGCCAGCCAGTCTAGCCAATCCCCTCCGCCATCCTTCGCAGCCCGTTCACGGCCACCCGGCCTAACCTGAGCACAACCCGTTTAGTCAAGGAGAACTCACATGGGCTTTTTGGACCGACTGCTTGGCCGCGAGAACAGTGACGAACCCCGCGCTCCGCGCCAGAACACTCCGGCTCCCGCCGCTCAAAGCGACGACCAGCGAGCCGTTGAACGTTACCGCTACCTGCTGCGGACGGCTCCGCCGGAGACGATCGAGCAGGTTCACGAAGAAGCCTTCACCAAGCTCACCCCGGAACAGCGGCGGATGCTGTTCGATGAACTGACCCGCAACGCTCCGGCGGGCGAACAGCCGCGAGGCGACGACGCCCACTCGCTGGCCCAGTCCGCCACGCGCTCCGAACTCCGCCGACCAGGCACGATGGAGCGCTCCATGGGCGGACCGAGCTTCGGCTCGATGCTCGGCGCATCGCTGCTCGGAACCGTGGCCGGCTATGTGGTCGGCTCGGCACTGGTCGGTGCGTTCCTGCCCGGACCGGAAGCGGATGCCGCGGCCGGCGATTCTGGCGCAGAATCAGCTGACGCCGGCGGCGGCGACACCGGTGGTGCCGACACCGCCGGCGCTGAAGGCGGCGACTTCGGTGGTGATTTCGGCGGCGGATTCGGCGATTTCGGCGGCGGCGACTTTGGCGGCGGCGACTTCGGAATCTAAGCCGAGGGGATCAGACGTTCGCGCGGGCGGAAAGCCAGGCGTACGGGTCAACGGCGTTGCCGCCGGCATCCCGGATCTCGAAGTGCAGGTGAGCGCCGGTGCTTGCACCGGTGTTGCCGACCTGACCGACCTGCTGACCCATCTTGACGGTGTCACCCTCGCTCAGGGTGCGCGACCCTGAGATCATGTGGCCGTAGACGCTGGTCCAGGTCTGGCCGTCGATGGTGTGCTGGATCTTGATGTGCGTTCCGAGGCCGCCGGACGAATCTCCAGTGGAGACAACCACGCCGTCGGCGATGGAGTTGATCGGGGTGCCCGAGCCCGGGGTCCAGTCGATGCCCTGGTGGTTGCTCGAGCAGCCGGCGCACGGCGCGTTGCGCGGACCGAAGTCGGCACTCATCTGGACGCCGGCACCCAGCGGCCAGGTGATGACGGTGAAGAAGCTCATCGAGAAGCCGTCGCGGATGGTGGGCTGGGCGGAGACTTCAGCGGGCACGGTGAGCGACTGCAGCGGGGCGTTCAACTGTGCCTCGGCAGTCAGCGGGGCAGCATCGGCGGGCGCAGTGTTGACCAGGGCCATGGCGCCGGCAAAAAGCGTGGCGGTGAAGGCAAGCTGGCGACGGCTGACGTGCAGCAGTCCACCGTAACGGGCAGGGGTAGCGAGGTGACGGGGCAAAGGGGTAATTCTCCGGGTTGTTGACGGCGCAAAGGCCTAGGACGCGCGGGGGCTACGCGCGTCGTCGAGCACGGACAGACACCGACGGGAACGGTGTCGGGGACGTCTTCGTTTCGCGGCGGGCGGTCGAATAGTCACACCCTGGAAACTCAGTCCCGGCGCGTTAGCGCCTCATAAAGTGTGACTTATGACCCTCCGTGTTTCCTGAATGATCACAAATCGTTATCTAAAGATCACTCAAGAGACGAAATAGGTGCTATAGCGGCGCATCCAGCGAGCGGGTGAGCTCCGCCAGCATCGCCTCGATCTGCGGCTCAACCAGCCGCTCGAGCGCCGCTGCGATGCGCTCGCGATGTTCGGTGAGCGACAGGCAAACGGCCATCCCGGTGCGCGTCGCGTGGTCGTCTGCGAGATCCACCTCGTGTCGCAGTGCCGCCTTGGCGGCATCCGTCAGCGGCTCCGGCTCGGGAAGCGGAACGGTCTCGGCTGACGCGGCGAGTTCCGCGATGGTGAACAGGAACGGCTGCCCGGGATCGGGTTCGGGATCCAGGTCCAGGCCCTGGTACTCCGGCGCGAGTCCCTCCCCCGGCCGGTATGACCTGGCCTGTTTGCGCGCCTCCGAGTCGCGCAGTTCGCGCGCGAGCAGCGGGAGGTTGCGCTGGGTGTACTCGTCGACCTCGGCGTCGATCAAATGGGTGAGCCGCATGACCAGGGCGTGCTTCACCGCGTGCGGGACATACCCGTCGAATCCGGCCGCGGCCACCAGAGGCGATCCGACGCAGCGCCGACAGACGCGAGTGCGCGACCGGTGCGTCGGTGGCTCCCAGCGGGGAAGCCACCGCATCCAGGCATCGACCGCGGCACGAACACGACCGTCGATGCTGTCCCCAGCGCCTTGCTGCCCCATGTCATGTCACGCTACTCGGTGCAAGAGCGCGGATCACGCCGGCTCGGCGGGTTTCTCCCGACTGACCACGCGCCGGGCGATGACGATGATCACGAACGCCACCGCTGCTCCGATCCCGGTTTCGATGACCCGGTCGACCAGCAGTGGCCCCCACGGGTCCTGTGGGCCGAGGTTGCTTGCGCCGAGGGCCAGTGGGGTGATGAAGAGCAGCGCGATCCCGTAGTGCAGTCCGACGAACAGTTCGGCACCGAACTGGCAGAGAACGATGATGAGGATCAGCGCCAGCGGACTCGGATTCCAGAGGAACAAGCCCGCTGCGACGACGACACCGGCCGCGGTGCCGAAGAATCGGTGCCACATCCGGCGGTAGACGGTGAGCGAGGCCAGCGTCGGCATGATCGCCGCCACCGCTACCGCCGCCCAGTACGGGTGTCCGATACCCGCCGCAAGGGCCAATGCCCACGCGCCGACGACTCCGACGATATTGACGCCGGCCAAGTACCAGTAGGTGCGGGTCTTCACCGGGGACAGCTTGCGCACCGGTCGGTTGTGCAGCGAACGGAATCTCGCCTTCGCCCGACGTGGCGCGATCTTGCGCAGCAGCCAGCCGCTCATGCCGATGAGGACGGAGAAAGCCGTGACCGCGGCAGTGACCGCGAGCGCCTCCCCCATCGCTGCCGGCTCGATCGGCACATTCGAGATGACGAGCATGGAGAAGACGAAGAAGATCGAGCCGCGCGGGATCCAGCCCATGACCTCGCTGGACGCGATCCCGTAGGCGACCGCCAGGGCGAGCGCAATCGCCAGCAGCCACAGCGGGGCGTCGTACGCGGACAACAGGATGGCCACCCCGATCGTTGCGATGAACGACAGCGCAGAGACGATCAGGGTCTGCGCGCGCAGCCGGTATGGCTCGCTGCGGCCATAGAGCGAGGTGAACGCACCGAAGGCGGCGTAGACCGCGAGGTCGAGCCGGTCCAGGCCGAAAAGAATGAGCAGCGGCACGAGCAGGGAGATGGATGCCCGGACTCCGGCTTCGACATCGAGGGCTCCGATTCCGTTCAACCATCGGGGCCTTCGTGTCGTCATTCCCGCAATTCTATCCAGTGGATCATGTGCGTTCCTCGGGAACGGCGGTGACGAAGTCGATCAGTTCCTCGACCCGACCGAGCAATACCGGCTCCAGGTCGGCGTAACTGCCCACCGTGCCGAGGATGCGTTTCCAGGCCCTGGCGATGTCCGCCTGGTCATCGTGGGGCCAGCCGAGCGCTTCGCAGATGCCGTGCTTCCATTCCGTGCCTCGTGGGATGACCGGCCAGGCGGACAGGTTCAGCCTGGCTGGTTTGACCGCCTGCCAGATGTCGATGAAGGGATGCCCCACCACGAGCACGTTCTGGCCGTGCGGGCCGCGGCGCACGGCATCCGCGATCCGGGACTCCTTGGAGCCCGGGACGAGGTGGTCGACGAGCACGCCGATGCGCTTGCCTGGCCCCGGTTCGTAATCGCGGATGAGGAAGTCGAGGTCATCGATACCGGCCAGGTACTCGACCACGACCCCCTCGATGCGCAGGTCGTCTCCCCAGACACGTTCGACCAGTTCAGCGTCGTGTCGGCCCTCGACGAGGATCCGGCTGGCTCGCGCCACGCGGGCTTTTGCGCCGTCGACGGCGAACGAGCCGGATGCCGTGCGCGCGGTCGTCGACTTGGCCGGTGCAGACTGGCGCACCAGCACAACCGCTTCGCCGTCGATCAAAAAGCCCGGCCCGAGCGGGAACGCGCGCACTTTGCCGAAGCGGTCCTCGAGCTGCACGGCGCCCGCTTCGATGCCGACTACCGCGCCGCAGAATCCGGACATCACCTCCTCGACGACGAGACCCTTCTCGGCGGCGGCCTGCCGGGCGGGCGGCTTTGCCGACCGCTTCTTCCAGTCGCCGGCGAGCACATCGGTTCCGTATTGGTCGTAGTCCACCGAACGAGGGTAACGGCGGGCGGCCGTGGTGCCGGGTGATGGCTCCGGCGTGGGAGAGAATGTGCGGATGCGGGCAACGATGATCTATGGCGAACGCGACATCCGATTGGAAGAGCGGCCGGAGCCGCAGGTACACCTGGCCACGGATGCGGTCGTGCGGGTGGTCGCTGCGTGTGTCTGCGGGTCGGACCTGTGGCCTTATCGGGGTGTGTCAGCGACGCGCAAGCCACGGGCGATCGGTCATGAGTTCGTCGGAATCGTAGAACAGATCGGCGCCGAGGTGCGATCGCTGTCGGTGGGCGATTTCGTGATCTCACCGTTCACGGTGAGCTGCGGAGTGTGCGTGCCGTGCCGAAACGGCGTCACCTCGGCGTGTGAGCGCCTCGGCTCGTTCGGCGGTGTCGATCGGGAGGGGTTCCCGATCGATGCCGGGCAGGGCGAGCGGGTGCGCGTGCCTCTCGCCGACGGCACGTTGGTGGCGGTGCCCGGGCCGGTGGACGACTCCCTCGTTCCCCACCTGCTGACCCTGTCCGACGTCTTCTCGACCGGTCACCACGCCGCGGTGTCGGCTGGGGTCGGACCGGGCTCGACCGTGGTCGTCGTCGGTGACGGTGCGGTCGGATTGAGCGCCGTGCTCGCGTCGGCGAGACTCGGCGCCGAACGGATCGTGGTCATGAGCCGGCATGCCGACCGCCAGGCGCTGGCCAGGGAGTTCGGTGCGACGGATGTAGTCGCCGAGCGCGGTGCTGAGGGGATCTCGGCGGTGCGCTCCGTGCTCGGCGGTCTTGCCGACTGCGGGCTGGAGGCGGTCGGGACCAAGGATTCAATGGTCCAGGCGCTTGGAGTCACCCGTCCGGGCGGGCGGGTGGGCTTCGTCGGCGTGCCCTCGGGCGGTGCGGAGTTGCCGATTCGCCAACTGTTCGACAGCAACATCATCGTCGGTGGCGGGATGGCGCCGGCTCGCGCCTATATCCCCGAACTGCTGCCCGATGTGCTCGCCGGACGGGTGCAGCCCGGCCGGGTCTTCGATCTCGAGTTGCCGCTCGCCGAGGTCGCCGAGGCGTACGCCGCGATGGACGAGCGTCGTGCGATCAAGGTGCTGCTTCGACCGTGACCGCCGTCGCCGTCAGCGCTGCACGCCGTGCTCGCCGATCAGCGGGACAAAGGTGACCGGGATAAGGATCTCCTGTTCCCACTCGCTGTCGGCGGTGCGGGTGAGGCGCACCAATCGCTGACCGCCGTTCGGGATGTCGCGCGGCAGCACCAGCCGCCCGCCGATGGCCAGCTGCTCGCGCAGCGGTGGCGGAATCTCCGGGCCGGCCGCGGTGACCAGAATCGCGTCAAACGGCGCCTCCTCCGGCAGTCCGAGCGTGCCGTCGCCGGTGATCACCGTCACGTTCGGGTACGCCTGAAGCCGAGCGGTCGCGGTCTCGGCAAGCGCCGGAATCCGCTCCATCGTGAACACCCTGGCGGCGAGCATGGCGAGCACGGCGGCCGCGTATCCGGAGCCGGTCCCGACCTCCAGCACCCGGTCGTCGGGCAGGATACGGGCCGCCTCGGTCATGACCGCGACGATGTACGGCTGCGAGATGGTCTGCCGTTCCGGGATGTGCAGCGGGAAGTCGGAGTAGGCGCTGTCGGCGGAACCGGGGGCGACGAACTCGTGCCGCGGGACCGTCCGCATCGCCTCCAGCACCCGCTGGTCACGCACGCCGCGACGCGCGATCTGCTCATCGACCATGCGTTCGCGGTCGCGCTGGTAGTCGCGCATATCCCCAGTGTCGTCCCTGTGGACACGCCGCGCATCAACGGCAGGCGGCCGACGGTCTTGCTAGGCGCTGCGCACCAGGCAGAACGGATGTCCGGCGGGGTCGAGGTAGACCGCCCACGGGGCCGTACTGAGGTCGACGTCCTCCTGCGCAGGCACCGCCCCGAGCGCGAGCACCTGAGCGTGCGCATCGTGCAGGTCGGCGACATTCACGTCGAGATGCAGCTGCTGCGGAACGTCCTGTCCTGGCCACTGCGGCGCGCGATATCCGTCCACCTGCTGGAACAGGAGGCCGTATCCCTCACCGGTCACGCTCGGCCACGCCGGGTCGCTCGAGTCGACCGGCAGGCCGAGCACGCGGCCGTAGAAGGCGGCAAGGCCCGTGGCATCCGGGCAGTCAATGACGATATGGCCGAGGCGGCCGACGGCGGTGTCAGTCATGACCGCGACCGTACACGAGAGCGGTGAATTCCGGTGACGGCGAGGCGCCACCCGATCAGGAATGCGCCGAGTACCAGCGCGGTGACCAGGATGAAGCTCCAGGCGGTCCCCTGACCGGAGACTGCCCGCAGGACCATCCCGACCACGACCACGATCGGCCAGAGCAGCACGCCGGTCAGCGGCGCGGTCGGCCGGCGCCATGCCCTGGTCACCAGCCAGCCGACGCCGAGGGCGGCGAGGAACGGCCAGAGGGTGGTCAGAAACCCGATGAAGGCTCCGGCAGAGTCATGCTCGCGGCGGCCGATCGCAACGAACACGACGATCAGCGCCACGTCCGCGAGCAGCGCGACGATCACGAGTCGTCGGTCAGTCATTGTCGTGTCCGTCCAGGTCAGTCCCATCGAGCCGGAGGATTCCGTTGTCGATGAGATCGCGCACCCGGGGCAGCACGTCGCGCAGCACGTCGCCGCCGTCGACGTCGAGCAGCTGGCCGATGGCCGCGCAGATTGCCGCGATGCTCAGGGTGCCGTCGCAGGCGCCGACCACCGCGGCGAGTGCCGTGTCCAGGCTGATGGTGCGCGCGAATCCGCCGCCCTGGCGGAGCAGCATCACTGTCGGATCGTCGTCGCCCGGCCAGTAGTGGCGTTCCTCGGTCGCATCGGTGGCGACGGTGAGTGCGGATGCCGCCAGCTCGGCGTCGCTCAGCCGAGTTTGCGCGTCCCACGCGGCGATGCAGTCGGCGAGGTGCCTGCCGAGGCCTGCGGGGTTGTCGCCGAGCGGCCCGTGCTGCCGTTCCAGCCGGCGCAGCGAGGGCGCGCCTGGCTGCGGGCGGCGCAGGGTGACGTAGCCGAAGCCGACCTGGGCGACCCCGCGGGCTTCGAAGTCGGCGAGCCACGCCGCATACAGAGTGTCGAACTCGGCGCCCGGAAGGGTTCCGCCATCCCTGATCCAGGTTTCGGCGTAGAGCGGAGCATCCTGCAACTCACGCTCGATCACCCAGCCGTCGAGGCCGGCCGTGTCGAGCCAGCCGCGCACGCGGTCGAAGGCGTGCACCGAGCCGCGATACTCCCAGTTGCCGAGCAGCTGCGCGATGCCCCCGTCGGCGAGGTGATCGGCGGCGCCGACGATCACCGCCTCGACGATGCCGTCGCCGATGAGCCCGCCGTCCCTGTATTCGTATTCCGGGACGCCCTCGCCGCGCGGCGTGATCACGAACGGCGGGTTGGACACGATGGCATCAAACCGCTCCCCGGCAACCGGTTCGTACAGGCTGCCCAGCCGGAACTCGATGTTCTCGATCCGGTTCAGCCGCGCGTTCAGTGCGGCAAGCTGAAGGGCCCGCTCAGAGATGTCGGTCGCGACCACCTGCTCGGCGTGCCTGGATGCATGCATGGCCTGGATGCCGCACCCGGTGCCGAGGTCGAGCACCCGCTGAACCGGGGTCTGGATCATCAGGCCGCTGAGTGTCATCGACGCCCCACCAACACCGAGCACGTGCCCCTCGGGCAGCTCCGCACCGAGGGCGAGCTCGCCGAGGTCGGAGACGATCCACCACGACCCGGAGCCGAGTGCGTCCGTGAAGCTGTACGGACGCAGGTCGAGCAGGGGCCGCACCGATCGTTCATCGAGAGCGGCGAGATCTCCGCCGGCCCGATCCGCGGAGGTGAGTCCGAGTTCACTCGCTCCGGCTACGCCCACGGTGGGCAACGCCCGGGCGAGCGCTTCCTGATCGACCGGCAGCCCGAGCACGAACAACCTCGCCAGGGTGGCCGCTGCCGAGTGCTGCGATTCCAGCGCGCGCAAGGCCGGCACCCGGTGCCCGCGTAAGAGGGCAGCCTCGGCTTGGCCTCCCCACAGCGCCTGCAGAGACTCGACGGTGAAATCGGCTGCGGTCAGGTCGGCACGGAGGCGATCGATGAGGGTGTCCACCCGACCATTCAATCGTGTTGGGATCCCGGCAAGCTCGATCAGCCGGGGCGCAGGTGAGCGCAACGCGAGTTTGCATGAATTGCTTAGGTAAGGCTAACCTCAGCGGATAAAGCATATTTGGGGATGGCCTTACATGCTTGCCCTGCCGCCAGACAGTACGGAGTTTCACCCCGATGTTCGATCTCAAACGTCCCCGGCTCGCTGTCGGTGTTCTGGCCGCTGGCCTCGCTCTGGCTCTGACCGGTTGCGCGGCTTCGGCTGCCCCGGCCGAAGAGTCCGCGGCATCCGTCACCATCGAGACGAACAACGGTCCCATGGAGGTGCCGGTCGAGCCGCTGCGCGTCGCCGCCCTCGACAACACGTCGTTCGCGACGCTGGAGGCGTTCGGTGTCGAACCGGTTGCGCTGCCGAAGCCGCTGCTGCCGCGCGAGGGATTCAACGAGTGGGCGTCGGATGACGAGATCCTCGACGCCGGCACCCACCGCGAGCCGGATCTGGAGGCGATCAGCGAAGCAGCGCCCGACCTGATCATCGGCGGCTACCGGTTCGCCGACTTCACCGACGAACTCGAGAAGATCGCCCCGGTCGTCGACGTGTCGCCGTCGGACGAGTCCGAGGACGGTTTCGTCGAGGGTCTGAAGACCCAGACCACCGCGCTCGGCGCCATCTTCAACAAGGCGGACGAGGCCGAGTCCCTGATCGCCGGCCTGGATGAAGCCATCGAGGCTGCGGCAACCGCGACCGACGGTGAGAGCGTCTTCCTTGCCAACGTCTCGGCCGGAAAGATCGACAACGGCGCCGGCCGTATCGGCCGCCTGCTGGAGCCGCTCACGCTCAAGGATGTCTTCGCATCCGAGGATCTCGACAGCGACTCCGTGCACGTCGACTCCGGAATCGCCCCCGAGACCATCGCCCAGGCGAACCCCGACTGGATGATCGTGCTCGATCGCGACGCTGCCACCGCAGATGGTGAGGTCACCCCTGCGAAGCAGGTCGTCGCCGCCCAGGAGGCGTTCACGAAAACCACCTTCGTGACCAAGGACCAGATCATCTACCTCGACTCGTACTTCTACGTGACCGAGGGGATCCAGGCCTATACCGACGCCTTCGAGAGCATCGCCTCGGCCTTCAACGCCGCCTGACCATCAGCCACCAGGGGCGCCGGTTGCCCGCATCCGGCGCCCCTCACCCGTGAGATCCACCAGTGCCCTCTCGAACCATCATCCAGACGACCAGTGTCGTGGTCGTCATCGCGCTGGTCGCCGCCTCGCTGTTCGTCGGCGGGTACAACATCTCGCTCGGCAACCTGTTCACCGATCCTGCCGCGGCCGAGATGTTCTTAATCTCCCGGGTGCCGCGCACCCTCGCGCTGATCTTCGCGGCACTGGCGATGAGCATCTCCGGCGTGATCATGCAGCTCATCACCCAGAACCGTTTCGTTGAGCCGACCACCGCAGGCACCAGCCAGTGGGCCGGGCTCGGACTGCTGGTGATGCTGATCGTGTTCCCTGAGGCACCACCGATGCTGCGCATGGTCGCTGCGACGGCGTTCGCCTTCGCCGGCACGGCCGTCTTCCTTGCCGTGCTGCGCCGGGTCGCGGTGCGCTCCTCGATCATCGTCCCGCTGGTCGGCATCATGCTGGGCGCGGTGGTGGGCGCCATCACCACCTACCTGGCCGGCACCTTCAACCTGCTGCAGGCCATGGCGGCCTGGCGCTCTGGCGGATTCAGCGGCATCGTGCGCGGTTTCTACGAGCCGCTCTGGATCGTTGCGATCGTCGCCGTGGTCGCCTTCATCGTGGCGAACCGGTTCACCGTGGTCGGCCTCGGTCGAGACCTGGCCACGAACGTCGGGCTGAACTACGACAAGGTGGTGCTGCTCGGCGTCACCATGGTGGCGCTGTCGACCGGCGTCTCCACGGTCGTGGTCGGGTTCATCCCCTTCCTCGGGTTGATCGTGCCCAATATCGTCTCGATGGTCCGCGGCGACGACATGCGCTCGAACCTGCCCTGGGTGGCCATGATCGGAGTCGGACTGCTGCTGGCCTGCGACCTGATCGGCCGCACGATCGTGGCGCCGATGGAGATCCCGGCCTCGGTGGTGCTCGGCGCCCTCGGCGCCGCCGTGTTCATCGTGCTCGTGCTCAAGCAACGGAGGACAGTCAGTGCTTGAGACTGTGGCCGTGGCATCCGCCAGCCGGATGAAGCGCCTGACACCGGGCATGCGACTCGTGATCGTCGGCGTGCTGGTCGCGATCGCCATCGCATGCTTTTTGCTGCTGTTCATTCGCGGCGGGTTCTGGTTCAGCTTCGAACGCCGGGCAACCATGCTCGGCGCGATGACAATCGCCGCGTTCACGCAGGGTGTCGGCACGGTGGTATTCCACACCATCACGAACAACCGCATCCTCACCCCGTCGATCATGGGCTTCGACTCGCTGTACGCGCTCATGCAGACCGTGACCGTGTTCATCTTCGGCGGCGCGGTACTCGCTGAGACCGAGGGGCTGCCGAAGCTGATCACCCAGACGGTGCTCATGGTGATCTTCGCAACGCTGCTGTACCGCTGGCTGTTCTCCGGCCGCTTCGGCAGCCTGTACCTGCTGCTGCTGGTCGGCGTCGTCTTCGGACTCGCATTCGACAGCGTGTCCGTGTTCCTGCAGCGGTTGCTCAACCCGACCGACTACGACCTGCTGTCGACGCGGCTGTTCGGACGGATGAGCAACGTGGACGACAGCTACCTGCCGCTCGCGTTCGGGGTCTGTCTGGTGGTTGGCGCGGTGCTCTGGGCGAGGCGGTACCGGCTGGATGCGTTGCTGCTCGGCCGGGATACGGCGACGGCGATCGGCGTGCGGCACAAGCGCGAGATGACCCTGATGCTGATCCTCATCGCGGTGCTGGTCGCCTTCTCGACCGCACTGGTCGGCCCGATGACCTTCTACGGCTTCGTCGTCGCGCTGCTCGCCTACCAGGCGGCGGGTACTCACCGGCACGCGTTTGTGATGCCGATGGCGTTCCTGCTCGGGCTGCTCACCCTGGTGGGCGGGCAGTTCATCATGGAGCACGTGTTCTCGGCATCCGGCTTCCTCACCGTGATCATCGAGTTCGCCGGCGGCATCATCTTCCTCATCCTGCTTCTTAGGAAGGGCACCCTGTGATCGACTTCGTCGACGTCCGCATGACCTACAACGACACCGTCGTGCTCGGGCCGGTCACCGGTTCGATCGCCCGCGGCGGGATCACCGCCCTCGTCGGCCCGAACGGCGCAGGCAAGTCGACGCTGCTCGGCATCATCGGCCGGCTGATCGAGCCCGGGAGCGGCACGGTCACCGTCGGCGGGCTGGATGTTCGGGCATCCGACGCCCGTGAACTGGCTCGCACGCTGTCAATCCTTCGCCAGGAGAACCAGGTGTCCGCGCGGTTGACCGTGCGTGACCTGGTCGGTTTCGGCCGGTTCCCGCACTGCCAGGGCCGGTTGCGCGCCGAGGACCACGCCCAGGTGGCGAGTTCGCTCGAGTTCTTGAACCTGACCCCGCTGGCCGACCGGTTCATCGATGAACTGTCGGGCGGGCAACGCCAGCGCGCGTTCGTGGCGATGGTGCTCGCGCAGGACACCGAGTACGTGCTGCTGGACGAGCCGCTGAACAGCATGGACATGAAGCATGCAGTGCTGATGATGCGGCAGCTGCGCCGGGCTGCCGACGAACTCGGCAAGACCATCGTGCTCGTCGTGCACGACATCAACATCGCCGCGGCCTACTCCGACCGCATCGTCGCGCTCTGCGAGGGCCAGATCGCAGGATCGGGCACGCCGGCGGAAATCATGCGGGAGGACGTGCTCAGCCGCGTGTTCGACACCCCGGTGCGGGTGTTCGACGTCGACGGCCAGCCAACGGCGGTCTACACACGCTGAGCGTTGCCTGCTCGCTCGGGATGCCGCGCGCTCTGGACGCCGGGCGCGACGAGGCGTACCGTGCCACGCATGAGTGAGACCAACCGTGGCGGCGACGACGAGCAGGTGCGGCGCGACACCTCGTACAGCCCAGCCAGCGACAAGGAAACCGAGCAGCGTCAGCAGGACCCGGCCCAAAGCGCGGCCACCGACGATGCAGCCATCGACGAGAACGATGTGAAGGTGCTGCCCGGTACCGGCGGGCCGGATGACACTGGCGACGTTGAGGTCGATGACGACGAGCTCAACATGCCGAGGAATCCGAGCTGAGGATCAGCGTTTCGCCGGTTCTCAGCGCTTCTCGCCGGGGATGACGATCCAGAGGACGAGGTACAGCAGGATCTGCGGCCCCGGCAGCAGCAGACTGAGCAGGGTCAGCACGCGAACGGTAGTGGGATTCCAGCCGAACCGGTTGGCGATCGCGAGGCAGACGCCCGCGATGACACGGCCACGACGGGGTCTTCTGAGTTCCATGACTCCAGCCTTCCCGGCATGAAGCGGCGCCGCAATCCGGGGTTCCCCTGATTGCAGCGCCGGTGCCGTCAGACGATCAGCTGTTCTGATCCTTGGTTTGGGACTTTGCCCGCTTCTCGGCTCGCTTCTGCTTGATCGACTTCGTTGCGGCGGTCTTATGTTCGGACTTCTTCGGTGACTTGTCAGGCATATCGACTCCTCCCACGACGTGTTGTTCCCGGCAGAATACGCCGCGTGGCCGGTCGATGCGAGCGGGTACGGGTGATGCTCAGGATGCCGCGGCCTCGGCCTGTCCAGCGTGTTCAGTCGAGGCATCCAATGGGTGCTCCAGTTCGTCCCGATGCATCCGGAACAGGAGAATCGCCCCGATCGCGAGGAAGGTCGGAATGACACCGGCGATCAGGAACGCGGGGCCGAGCCCGATCGCCAGCCCGATCGGGCCGGCGATCGCCATGGAGATCGGCATCAGCGCGAGCGAGACGAAGAAGTCGAGACTCGAAACCCGGCCGAGCAGTGCCGCGGGGACTCGGCGTTGCAGCAGCGTGCCCCAGATGACGCTGCCGGCTGAGAAGGTGAACCCGACGATGAACAGAGCGATCACCATCAGCCAGAGCTGTGAGGTGTAGCCGATGATCGCGAGCGGGAGACATCCGACTCCCCACGCCAGGTTCATGATCGTGAGGTAGCGGCGTGGCAGGCGGACGGATGCCACCAGCATCGAGCCGGCCGCACCGCCGATGCCGAACGCGGCGAGGGCTAGGGCGAAGCCTTCGGGGCCACCGTTGGCCTGATCCTTGACCGCGAACGGCAACAGCACCTCGATCGGTCCCATGATGACCAGGATGAGCAGGCAGGCAAAGACGAGCGTGCCCAGCAGCCACGGTGTCTTCACCATGTAGACGAAGCCGTCGCGCATGTCCTTCAGCACCAGCATGACCGGGTGCTGGGGTACTGCCTCACCGCGCGTGCTGCGCAGGGGCGTGGGCTTCATGAGGCTCAGCCCGATCACGGCGAGGAGCTGCGAGCTCGCGACGAGCGCGAAAGTGAGTCCGGGTGAGAACGCGGAGATCGCCGCGCTCGCCACCGCCGGACCGGCCGCCTGCATGATCACCGGACGCAGCATCCCCTCAACGCCGTTCGCGACCAGTAATTGGTCCGCGGGCAGGATGCCAGGGAGCAGCGCCGAGTATGCGGGGTAGAAGAACCCGTCGGCGACTCCGAGCACGAACGAGATCAGGGCGAGGTGCCAGATTTCGAGGGTGCCGGTGAGAGCCAGCACGGCGCCGGTGGCGATGCTCGCCGTCTTGGTCGCTTCGACGGCGACCATGATCCGTCGTTGCGGGATGCGGTCGGCGGCGACCCCGCCGAAGAGCACCGCGGCGACCAGGCCGACCGCCGAGCCGGTGGCGACGATCGAGAGTTCGATCGGTCCGCCATCCAGCTCGATGACCTGCCAGACGACGGCGACCAGCCACATTCCCGCGCCGAACAGCGACAGGGTGAGGGCACCCATCAGGATGCGGTATTGCGATTCCAGGAATGGGCGCGCGGCGCGGGGCAGGCGGCTGGGGCGAACGGGAGTCTTAGGGGCGTCATCCGACACTGGATGCGTTCCTCTCGAGATGTTGGGATGTATCGGCTTCGCGCCGGATTTTGGTTTATTGCCGGGCGCGTCGGGCCATTTCCTCCTGGGCCGCGATTGCCTCCTGGTTGTTGCCCACCAGACCGAGGACGTTGCCAGCAGGATCCTTAAACCAGGCCATCATGGCCAGGTTGTTCTCGTCGCGCCAGATGCCCTTGGAGTCGTTGGGCATGTCAGGTAGCTCGTCGTCGCCGTAGATCTTGGTCTGCACGCCGGCCGAGTTCAGCTCGTCGACCGCCTTCTCGACGTCTTCGACGCCGAAGTGCAGCACCGTGAAGCTGGCCGGCCGGTGGTTGTCCTTCGGGTAGACGAAGACCTGGCCGCCACTCGCGAGGGTGATGTCGATTCCGCCGAGCTGATTGTCGGCAACCTTCAATCCGAGCTTCTGTCCGTAGAACTCCTTCGCTGCCTCGATGTCGTCGGTCGAGAAGGAGCTGAATACCTGGGTGTGTGTAAGCATCTGTGCCTCCCGGCATCGGGTCGATCCAATGTGTACGCTGTCAACACTCTCACTTCGTCATTGCCACTGTCCAGAGGAATCCCGCCATGTCCCTCGCCCGAAGCACCTACCACCACGGAGACCTGCGCGATGCGCTGATCGCCGCCGGGCTCGCGCTGGCGCGGGTCGGCGGACCGGACGCCGTGGGCGTCCGCGAGGTCACCCGCCAGGTCGGAGTGTCGCCCTCGGCTGCGTACCGCCACTTCTCGGACCGGCAGGCTTTGCTCGACGCCGTCTCCGCCGCCGCGCAGGGGCTCGCCGCGGATCGGATGGAGCAGGAGTTGCTGAAGGTTTCGACGGGTTCTTCGGGTTCGACTGGTTCTTCTGGTTCGTCAGGTTCCGGTTCGCCAGGTTCTTCCGGTTCGCCAGGTTCTTCCGGTTCGCCAGGTCCTTCCCGTTCGTCAGGTTCGCCCGGTACGCCCGCTTCCTCCGCTCCTTCAGTGGCTCCCGCTACTCCCGCTCCTTCAGCAGCTCGTGACCGTTTACGTGCGGTCGGTGTCGGCTATCTCGCGTTCGCTCGTGAGGAGCCTGGACTATTCCGAGTGGCATTCACGGTGCCCCACGATCTCAGTGAGGCTGTCGCGCCCGACAAGGCGGGGGCATCCGGTCGCACCCCATTCCAGTTGCTGTCGCTCGCGCTTGATGAATTGGTCGCTGCTGGATCCCTTCCAGCATCGCGGCGGCCCGGAGCGGAGCTGCACGCCTGGTCGGCGGTTCACGGGCTCGGGATGCTTGTGATCGACGGGCCGTTGCGCGGGCTGACCGATGAGATGGTGGATGCCGCCACGGTGCAGCTGCTCGACATGGTCGAGCGCGGGTTGTAGCGCAGCACAAAACGCCGCACTCATCTCCTCTTCCTGTTTCTCCGCTCTTCTGTCTTATTGCCCTTCCCCATTTCCCCGCGACGTCGCTCCTCTGGCCCCGTCTCTTCGCGGACTGTCTCACCCCGTCTTCCTGCTTCCTGCCTCTCCCTGCTCCCCGCCTCTTCCTGCTTCCTGCCTCTCCCCGCCTCTTCCTGCTTCCCGCCTCGCCCTGCTCCCGGTCTCGCCCTGCTCCCTGCCTCTCCCCTCTTCCTGGCTCCCTTCTTCCTGTCTCTGACTATTTCTGTCTTTCCGCCGTTCAGGCTCGCCGCTTTCCTGCCCTCCCTTCTGCAAATCGCCAGCAGCACTGCGTCTTCTCGTCCACAGCCAGAATCTTCGCGACTTATTCGAAACCCCTTCATAAATGTGTTCGAGCCTGGGAGAATTGATGCATGGAATCAGTCGTAGACACCTTCACCGGGGCCCTTGCCGCGGTAGCGTCTACGACCACCGATCTCGCCGCGGGACTGACCGTCGACACCGCGATGCTGGCTGGGCTGTTGCAGGGCCTGGACGACCAGCAATTGCTGGCCGCGCAACGATCGACGGCCGAGTCGCGGCGCCGGTTGGATGCCTGCGCGGCGTTGCTGGCCGGGGAGATCGCGCACCGCTCCCGCCGAGACCTCGGCCACACCGGGCTGGCGCAGCGTGAAGGTTTCCGCAGCCCGGAAGCCTTACTGCAACACACCACCGGGTCCACCTTCCGGGACGCCGCGACCATGGTCCAGGTCGGCGGGATGGCGCATCAGTCGATCCTCGACCCGACCGGCGACCGCGGCGGCGACACTCCCGGTGGCGATTCGACCGGCGGCACTACGCCCGACGGAACCGCCTGTGGCCCGTACGGACCGGATGCCTCCCGCCCATGGCTGCGCGCAGTGGGCGCCGCGGTCACCGCCGGCACCCTGTCTCTAGAACAAGCACGTTCGATCCGGACCGGGCTCGGCGAACCCCGCAGCGAAGACACCGGCATCGAGATCACCATTGCCGACCTCACCGCCGCTGCCGAGATTCTGCTGGTCGAGGCGGCGGCCGGCTTAGACGCGGACCGGCTGTTCAAACGAGCCCGGGAACTCCGCGACGACCTCGACGAGGCGGGGATCCGTAGCCGGGAACAGGCAATCCACGCCGACCGGGCGATCCGCCGGACCCGACGGCCGAACGGGGTGCACCGCTACATCATCGACCCGGACCTGGAATCCGCGGCCTTCTGGGACGCGGTTTACGACACCCTGACCTCCCCGCGCCGCGGCGGACCGCGCTTCACTAGCGAAGCCGACAAGGCGTGGGCGGAAGGCGTCGCCACCGACCCACGGAGCACCGAGCAATACCTGCACGACGCCATCACCGAACTGCTCCGCATCGGCACGGCCGTCGACCCGACGAAACCGGTCATCGGTCCCAAACCGCCCGCCGTCCGGGTGCTGGTCAGCCTCGGCGCCCTCGAAGAGCGCACCGGGCACGGCTGGATCGAAGGCACCGACACCCCGGTGTCGATCGAAACCGTGGAACGAGTTGCCTGCACGCAAGGCACCATCCCGATCGTATTCAACGACGACGGCCAAGTGCTCAACCTCGGCCGAGAACAACGTCTGTTCAGCCCCAAACAGCGGATCGCGCTGGCGGCCCGGGACGGCGGATGCATGGACCCCGACTGCGACCGCCCCGCCGCCTGGACCGAAGCTCACCACGTCAAGCACTGGCGGCGCGACGAGGGCAACACCGACATCGCCGACGGCATCCTGCTCTGCCGCTACCACCACCTGCTCTTCCACAACAATCACTGGGAGATCCACTACCGTGACGGCCACTACTGGCTGATCCCACCCCCGGACATCGACCCGGAACAGACTCCACGACTGATGCGCTCCAAGAGCGCAGCACTCCGCGACCTCCAACGAGAACAAGAAAGCGAGCACCCGCACGACCGCGGCCGCGCACGACCACCGGACCACGAACAGGAACGGGAACGGGAACGGGACAACGAACTAAACCGCGAGACGGGGATCACGGACAAGAAACTGGACGCCCAGCGGGAACGGCTACCTCAACTCCCCCGAGAACGAGAACGAGATGACCGTCGCCACCAGGTAGATGACGCAGATGCCCCCAGGAACCGCGGCACAGGGTGACAGGAATGGGTTCACGACGCACCGATGCAAAGCAAGACGGGAGGGGTGCCAGAAGCATTGATCAGAGGGGCCGAACAACAGTCTGATGGTGAGCTGAGCAGTGACCGAAAGAGGCGCTCCTCAGACGAGCTGATCATGATTTGGGCGGCCGCTCGCGCCACACCACCTAATCAGGACTTCGGATATGCCGAAACCTTGAGCGCCCGGGCCAGGTGGACCGCATTCGCCGCCAGGGACTTGTTCGTTGCGACCACCACATCCGGCGTCGAGTCCAAATCCTTGTAATCGACCTTTTGCATGGCCTCACCGTTCCAATAGGTGCCACCCTGCGCCGGAATGCTGAAGCCCACATCATTGAGGGCCTGCATGAAGTCCGCGGTGATCTTGTGGGCACCGTCCTCGTTGCCGACCACGGCCGTGACCGCGACCTTGTCATAGAGGATCGGCCGACCCTGCTCGTCCGTCTCGGAGAGTTCCGCATCGAGACGCTCCAGCACCCGTTGCGCAACGCTGGACGGGTGCCCCATCCAGGTCGGCGAACTGAGGATCAGGATGTCAGCGGCAAGGACCTTCTCACGGATCGCCGGCCACTCGTCGCCATCGCCCATGTCGGTCTGGACTCCGGGCTTGACATCGTGATCAACGACCCGGACAACAGAGCCGGTCACGCCATGTTGTCCGAGTTCGTCCAGGAGCTGCTGCGCGAGCAGCTCGCTGCTCGACTCGGCGGGCGAAGGCGACAGCGTGCAGACCAAGGCGATGGCGGTGAGATTGGTATCCATGCCCCTACTGTGGCCGGATGCCTCAGTGCCGCCAACCCCACACGGCCATTTGTTGAGCGCTTCACAGGACTTGTTGAGCGCTTCACAAGACTGGTTGAGCGTTTCACAAGACTCCTTAGCGCTTCACGGGGCGGGTTGGCGCGCTTCACGAGCGCACCGCTTCGCTGATTGAGCTTGCCGAAAATCTCGGCAAGCTCGATCAGCGGAGGCTCGATCAGCGGAAGCTCGATCAGCGGAAGCTCTATCAGCGGTTGCATGACGCGAGGAGCTTCTCGACCACTTGCTGCTCCGGTGGCTACTTCTTCAGCGCCTTGACGATCTTCGACAGCGCAGTGCCCACAGCAGCGACAAGCGGGATGCCAACCGCCATCGCAGCGATCACGTTGGGCCGGAAGACGGGACCGTCCGGTCCGGGAACGTAGGCACCGATCGGGACGCTAACGCCTCCGCCACCGCCGCCACCAGCACCCTCACCGGTCCCGGAATCGTCGCTGCCGCCACCGAAGCCGAACCAGACAAGGGAAACGGGAACCACTTCGACCCCGCCCACGATGATCGGATCGCCGTAGTTCTTCTTGACACCGAGGCCAGCCGGAATCGACTCAGAGAGCTTCTCTACAAGATTCACCATGCCGGTGACCCTACTCTGATCGTTGCCGCGTTTCGAGACGCGCCTTGAAGGGCTCGCTCGAGACTCCCCTGGCGGCCTCGATGCGCGTGCGACTGCCTCGCGCGCCAATCAACCGCCTGAGTGACCGGGCTTCGAAACGCGGCACGGCGTAGCTGCGGCGGCACTGACCGGAGGCACTCACCGGCGGCGCCGCAGCGCCAACTACTCCCCTACGGGCAGACGCAGCTAGCCGTCGATCCGCTTCAGGACGTGGATCGGGATGGCCACCGCGACACAGACCGCAACGATGCCCGCGGCGAATACGTAGATCTCGTACCCCGGGAACTCAGCTGCATAACCAAACAGAAACAGACCACCGACAAAGATGATGATGGAAACGATCGCGGCGAGAATGTTCATGAAGTAGGCCCTTCTTTCAATGTGAGTCTAGTGGCGCGACAAGCGCCGAAGCCGGATTGACGGCTCAGGATTGGGCACGCTCGAGCACGAGCTCACGAACGCGCGCGGCATCCGCAGTGCCTTTCATCGCCTTCATGACCGCACCGATCACCGCACCGGCAGCCTGTACCTTGCCATCGCGGATCTTCTCGAGCACATCCGGCTGAGCGGCAAGCGCCTCGTCGATGGCGGCGATAAGCGCACCGTCGTCGGAGACGACCTTGAGTCCGCGAGCCTTGACGACATCCTCGGGCGATCCCTCACCGGCGATGACGCCCTCAAGCACCTGGCGGGCGAGACGGTCGGTCAGGTCACCGGATTCCACGAGAGCGATCAGCTCGGAGACATGGTGCGGGGTGATCAGCGACGCCGGTTCCACGTCGCGCGCGTTGGCTATGCGCAGGATCTCACCCATCCACCACTTGCGAGCCTGCAGTGCGGCCGCACCGAGTTCCGTGGTTTCCCGCACCTCGGTGAGGAGACCGGCATTGACAATGTCCTGGAACTCCTGCTCAGCGAAGCCCCAGTCGGCCTTCAGCCGACGTCGCATTACGACCGGCTGCTCGGGGAGAGCCGCACGCAACTCGTGGACGAGTTCCTTGCTCGGAACCACCGGCAGCAGGTCCGGCTCCGGGAAGTAGCGGTAGTCGTCGGCGTCGCTCTTCGGACGGCCGGGCGAGGTGGTGCCGCTGTCCTCGTGCCAGTGACGGGTTTCCTGCGTGATGGTGCCACCCTTCGCGAGGATGTGCGCCTGACGCTGGATCTCATAACGAACCGCACGCTCAACCGAACGGAACGAGTTCACGTTCTTGGTCTCGGTGCGCGTGCCGAGTTTCTCCTGGCCGCGCGGACGCAGCGACACGTTCGCGTCGCAGCGCAGGTTGCCGCGCTCCATGCGGGCCTCGCTGATGCCGAGCGAACGCACCATGTCACGGATCGTGGACACATAAGCGGCACCGAGTGCCGGTGCGTCGTGCTCGGCTCCGAAGATGGGCTTCGTGACGATCTCCACCAGCGGCACACCGGCGCGGTTGTAGTCGACCAGCGAGTATTCGGCGCCCTGGATGCGACCGGTCGACCCGCCGACGTGGGTCAGCTTGCCGGCGTCCTCTTCCATGTGCGCACGCTCGATCGGGATCTGGAAGATCCGGCCGTCGCCGAGTTCGACCTCGACCGATCCCTCGAAGGCGATCGGCTCGTCGTACTGGCTGATCTGGTAGTTCTTCGGGGTGTCCGGGTAGAAGTAGTTCTTGCGGGCGAACTTGCTCGACGGCGCGATCTGGCAGCCGAGGGCGAGTCCGAGCGAGATGCTGTAGCGGACGGCCTGCTCGTTGATCACCGGCAGCGACCCGGGCAGTCCCAGGTCCACCGGGGTGATCGCGGTGTTCGGCTGAGCGGCAACGCTTTCCGCGGCTGCCGGGTTCGGCGCATCCGAGAACATCTTGGTCTGGGTCGACAGTTCGACGTGCACCTCGAAGCCGAGCACCGGCTCGAACAGTTCAAGTGCCTTGTCGAAATCCATCAGGTCGGCCTTGGCCATCAGAGCGCACCCTCCGTTGCTGCAAACATCTCGCCGTAGGCCAGGTCAGGTGCCTGGCTGATCAGGGTGTGCCCCCACTTGCGCTCAAGCAGCTGCTCGAGCGCCGCACCGACCCGGTACAACCGGGCATCCTCGCGCTGCGGAGCCATGAACTGGATGCCGACCGGCAGCCCGTCCTCGGGCGCAAGCCCGATCGGCAGGCTGATCCCGGGCACTCCGGCGAGGTTCGCCGGGATCGTGGTCAGGTCGTTCAGGTACATCGCCAGCGGGTCATCGATCCGCTCGCCCAGCTTGAACGCGGTGGTCGGCGCCGAGGGCGAGACCAGCACGTCGACCTTGGCGAACGCGGCGTCGAAGTCGCGCTGGATCAGCGTGCGTACCTTCTGCGCGCTGCCGTAGTAGGCGTCGTAATAGCCGGCGCTCAGGGCGTAGGTGCCGAGGATGATGCGTCGCTTGACCTCGTCGCCGAAGCCCGCCTCGCGGGTGGCAGCCATGACCTGCTCGACGGTGCCGCCACCGTCCGGTGAGACGCGCAGGCCGAAGCGCACCGAGTCGAACCGTGCCAGGTTCGACGACGCCTCCGCGGGCAGGATCAGGTAGTAGGCGGCAATCGAGTACTCGAAGTTCGGGGCGCTGACCTCGACGATCTCGGCCCCGGCGTCACTGAGCGCGTCCAGCGCCTCCTGGAAACGCTGGCTCACCCCAGCCTGGAAGCCTTCGCCGCCGGCGATCTCCTTGACCACGCCGACCTTGAGGCCCTTCAGCGCGTGACCGGTCTGGCCCGAGCGCGCGGCATCCGCGAAACTCGGCCACTTGTCGGTCAGCGACGTGCTGTCGCGCGGGTCATGCCCGCCGATGACATCGTGCAGCAGCGCGGAGTCGAGCACGGTGCGCGACACCGGGCCGACCTGGTCGAGCGAGGACGCGAGCGCGATCGCGCCGTAGCGGGAAACGCCACCGTAGGTGGGCTTCATGCCGACCGAGCCGGTCACGGCGGCCGGCTGACGGATGCTTCCACCGGTGTCCGAACCGAGGGCAAGCGGTGCCTCGAAGGCCGCGACAGCGGCAGCCGAGCCACCGCCGGAGCCGCCCGGGATCCGGTCAAGGTCCCACGGGTTATGGGTCGGGCCATACGCCGAATGCTCGGTCGAGGATCCCATGGCGAACTCGTCCATGTTGGTCTTGCCGAGCGGCACCATCCCGGCGGCACGCAGACGTGCGACGACGGTGGCGTCGTACGGCGACACCCAGCCCTCGAGGATCTTCGAACCCGCAGTGGTGGGCATGTCGACCGTGCAGAGCACGTCCTTGATGGCAACCGGAACACCCGCAAGAGCCGGGAGCTGCTCGCCGGCCTTCCGGCGTTCGTCGATCGAGGCTGCGGTCTCGAGCGCCTGGTCGTTGACGTGCAGGAACGCGTGGACGTCAGCGTCCACCGCGGCGATGCGGTCAAGGTGCGCACGCGTGGCGTCCACCGACGTGACCTCGCCGGATGCCAGCTTCGTCGCGAGTTCCGCGGCGGTGATTCGAGTGAGGTCACTCATTACTGCTCCTCCCCCAGGATCGCCGATACCGTGAAGCGGCTGCCGTCGTGCTCGGGAGCACCCGAGAGCGCCTGCTCCGTGGTCAAGGTCTCGCCGACAACGTCGGGGCGGAAGACGTTCTGCAGGGCGACCGGGTGGCTCGTCGCCGGCACATCCGGAGTGGCGACCTCGGTCACCGTCTCGACCGCGTGCACGATCTGAACGAGTTCTGCGGTGAGTTTGGTGATCTCCTCGTGGGTGAGATCGATCCGGGCGAGATTCGCCAGATGGGCGACCTGGTCCGTGGTGATGTCAGACATTCCGCTCCGTGCTTGGTGGCTGGGGGTACCGGCCAAGTCTACCGATGGGGCCGACCCCGAAGATGACCGGCGCCACTAGTCCGGTCGGCACTCGCTCTCTCCTTGCAGGGTCATCACGTTGTCGGAGACGCGGAAAATGAGCGCCTCACCGTGTTCGCCGGTCGCCTGCAACTCGGTCGCCTTGCCGACCGTGGCGCTCTCGACGCTGAGCCCGAGGTCTTTCCAGACAGCACGCACGGTCTCGACGGCATCGCTCGCGGGGTCGCTGGCGATATCGCTGGAGGTATCGCTTGCAGTAGCGCCGTCCGTTTCAGGCTGAGGGCTGATCCGGAGGGCGGGGAACCGCTCACCATCCACCCACAGCGGAAGGGTGCATCCGCGCGCGGTCGGGTCATCGCGGATCTCCCACTCGCCGCCCACCGCCGTCTGGGTCTCGTCGAGGATCAGCTTGAAGGCGTCGCGCGCTTCATCCGCGCTCAGTCCGGAGCCCCCGGCGAGAGCGCAGCCGGACAGCGCGAGAAGCGACAGTGCCGCCATTGGCACCGCAATAAGTCGAGCGTTCATTGGATCCATCCGCGCCGGAGTGCGGTCAGGCTATCACTGCGGCGCGTTACCGCAGCAGCGCCAGCGTGCGGGCTTCATCGGCCGGGTCGCCTCGGGTTACGAGCTGACCCTGGTTGATGCCGATCAACGCCAGGTTTCGGAGCGACTCCGTGCCGGTGCCGAAGTATTCATTGTGGCCGGTCGCTGCCTTGAGCTTCTCATGGGCAATGTGGTCGAAGCCACCCGCGACGCTCATCTTCTCGGCGCCGAAGGAAGCCGCGCCGGGGTCGCGGCCGAAGAACGCGCTGTTGGGGATGGGGTCCCAGCCGGCTTCGCCGACGAACACCTCACCGCGCACGTTCAGGTCAGCGACGGACTCGGCCGGCCCGCCCGGAGAACCCACCAGGGCGAGGGCGTCGACGGTCAGGTCGTCCTGGGCGAGCGCCATCAGCGCGGCCGTCGACCCGTAGGAGTGAGCGAGGATCGAGACGAACGGCTGCTCCGCGCCCCGCGAGGCCTGCAGTCCCTGGACGGTGGCGGTGAGTGCGTCGCGGCCCTTATCGGCCAGATCGAGCGACCCGACGTTCAGCAGGTTCGGGGTCTGGTAGCCGATCCAGGCGACCGTGGCGACGGTCTTGTTTGCTTCCGCGCTGCCGACCTCGCTGAACAGTCGCAGCCAGCTGGTCTGTTCCACGTAGAGTCCCGCGGCGGTGTCGACCCACTCACCGATCTGCGCCTGGACACCGAAGAACATGCCGGGAATCAGGTAGCTGACGTAGTCGGCCCTGTCGAGGTCGCCAAGCGCGATTGCGGCGGTGGGCTCATCGCCCACGCTGAGGGAGACCAGTTCGCGCATCGGTCGCGCCTGCGCGGAACCGAGCGCGCTTTCAATCTCGTTCAGAGTGTTCAGTCGATCGCGGAGCACGGTTGCCTGGCTGCGGCCGACGCCGTTCTCGAGTTCGGCGGTGAGCCGGTCGATCGTCTGGTTCAGGAAGGTGCGGTTCGCGACATCCCGGAACGCATACGGAACGCCGTTCAGGTTGCCCACGATCTCGGGCGCCGCGGATGTCAGGACGACCTTGGATTCTGTGGGCAAGGTGTTCCACCAGCCGGCCACGACGCCGGCCTTGGGCGGGGTGACCAGCAGGGAGGCGAGCGAGGACGGATTGTTCGCCGCGAATGAGTGCAGCTCGACGTTGTTCAACGTCGACAGGCCGCTGAGCAAGGCACCGCCGGTCATCCGTGAGAGCGGCAGATCGGTGCGTCGCAGCAGCGACATCGTGTCCTGGGGCTTCGCGCCCTGTGGCGTCACACCCAGCGACATCGTCTGCTGGGGCGATTCGATCACCTGCTCGATGACGAGCGCGCTGCTGGTTTCCGGCACGCGAAATACCTCGGTGGGCCCTCCGAAAACCCCCGAGGTCAGTGCTAACGCTGCGAATTCGAACAGCATTTGTGGGCGATTGCTCCTCGCTCGCGGACGCCCTTTCCCCTGATACAGGGCGACACGCGATTCTGATTCTAAGGGAGCAATCAGCCGGAATGAGAAGAATTTACGAGTTGGACACCTTGTTGGTCATTATTCGACGTCCAGGGCGGATGGGCCGCCCTCGACCAACAGCTTGAACTGCGCCGCGTCGATGATCCGAACGCCGAGTTGCTCGGCCTTGGTCAGCTTGGACCCAGCACCGGGGCCGGCAGCGACGAAGTCGGTCTTCTTGCTCACGCTGGACGCCGCCTTACCGCCCGCAGCGATGATCGCCTCCTGCGCACCCTCACGCGAGTACCCCTCGAGCGATCCGGTCGCGACGACGGTGAGCCCGGCGAGCGGACCGTCGGCGTTCGCCGATTGCCCGGGTCCCTGATGGCCCGGCGTGGAGAACTGAACCCCCGCGGCCGTCCAGCGGTCGATGATCTCGAGATGCCAGTCCACCTCGAACCAGGCAAGCACGGAATCGGCGATGATGCCGCCGACGCCTTCAACCTCGGCGAGCTCATCGCGGGCAGCGCCACGGATGCCGTCCAGCGAGCCGAAGTGCGCAGCCAGGGCGCGAGCCGCGACCGGGCCGACGTGGCGGATGTTGAGGCTCACGAGGATCCGCCAGAGCGGTTTGGTCTTCGCCTTCTCGAGCTCGTCGAGCAGTTTGACCGCAGCAGATGACGGCTGCAGGCCGGTGATCCCCTGCTTCTTCTCTGCGGCGGACGGGTTGCGGCGGAATGGTGCCCGGCGGCGCGCGGTGCCGTCTTCCTCGAGCTTCGGCATGCCCGTCTCCGAGTCGCGAACCACAACCTCGATCGGCAGCAGGTCTTCGAGGGTGAGCTCGAACAAGGCCGCTTCGGTTTCCAGCGGCGGGTCGGCGGGGACATCCGGCTGGGTCAGCGCTGCGGCGGACACCTCACCGAGTACCTCGATATCGAGCGCCCCGCGGCTGCCGATGTGCTCGACCCTGCCACGCACCTGGGCGGGACAGCTGCGCGCGTTCGGGCAGCGCAGGTCGATGTCGCCCTCCTTCATCGGCCGCAGCGGTGTGCCGCACTCCGGGCAGTCCGCCGGCATCACGAATTCGCGCTCGCTGCCGTCGCGCAGTTCGACCACCGGTCCGAGGACCTCGGGGATCACGTCGCCCGCCTTGCGCAGCACGACGGTGTCGCCGATGAGCACGCCCTTGGCCTTGACGACATCCTGATTGTGCAGTGTGGCCTGGCGCACCTCGCTGCCCGCCACGCGCACCTTCTCCATCACCGCGAACGGGGTTGCCCGGCCGGTGCGGCCGACGCTGACGACAATGTCGAGCAGCTTGGTGTTCACCTGCTCGGGTGGGTACTTGTAGGCGATGGCCCAGCGCGGCGCCCGGCTGGTGGACCCGAGTTCGTCGTGCAGCGCGAGCTCGTCGACCTTGATCACGATGCCGTCGATCTCGTGTTCGACGCTGGCCCGGTGCTCACCGAAGTGCTCGATGAACGCCGCGGCATCCGCAGCGCTTTGCGTGACCTTGAAATGCGTGCTCGTCGGCAGCCCCCACTCCGCGAGCTGCGCGTACACCTCGGACTGGCTCTCGAGTGTTGGACCGTTTCCATCGGAACCGCGCCAGGCGCCGATCCCGTGCACGAGCATCCGCAGCCTGGTCAACCGGTTCTTCATTAGCTGCAGCCCGGCCGCGGTCTTGCCCTCGGACTTCTGCCGCAGGCTTCCGGATGCCGCGTTCCGCGGGTTCGCGAAGACGCGCTCTCCCGCCGCTGCCTGCTCGGCGTTCAGCTCACGGAACGCCTCGACCGGGAAGAACACTTCGCCGCGCACCTCGACGATCGGCGGGTGTCCTTCGCCGGTCAGCCGCTTCGGGATGCCGGGGATGAAGGCGACATTTTCGGTGACGTCTTCACCGGTGACGCCATCGCCGCGGGTGGCCGCGGTGACCAGGACGCCGTTCTGGTAGCGGAGGTTGAGCGCGAGCCCGTCGATCTTCAGCTCGCAGAGGTAGTCGACCGGGCGGCTCGAGTCGCGCTCGACCCGCGCGGCCCAGGCCAGGAACTCCTCGATACTGAACACGTTGTCGAGGCTGAGCATCCGTTCGGCATGCTGGACCGGGTCGAACAGGGTCTGCGCTCGGCCGCCGACGGTTTGCGTCGGGCTGTCTTGTCCCTGCAGCTCGGGGAAGAGGCGCTCCAGCTCTTCCAGCCGGTGCATGAGCGAGTCGTATTCCTCATCCGAGACCAGCGACTCGTCGCGCTCGTAGTAGGCGTCGCGGAGCTCGAGGATCCGGGTGGTCAGCCTCTCGGCTTCGGCGTGGGCCGCTTCAAGTTCGGAAAGGGTGTACTGGCCGCCCTGCTCGGCGATGCTCGCATTTGCCACCCCGTCAGTCTACGAACAGGCGGCGACACCCATCCCGATATGCTCCGAGGTGTCCACAGACAGCCGTGTTCACAGACAGCCGTGCTCACAGACAGCCGTGCTCACAGACAACAGGGGGAACCAGTGACCGAACCGACCGATGAGCTTCGCGCCTACGCTCGGAAGCGGATCAAAGCCAGGCAGGATTTCAAGCAGATCCTCATCGTCTGGGTGGCGATTTCTGCGCTCGCCATTGCGGTCTGGTACTTCACCGGAATAACGCAGTACTTCTGGCCGGGCTGGGTCATGTTCGGCATCGGGATCGGGGTTGTCGTGTCCGGCTTCGAAGCCTACGGCCCGCGACTCGGCGTCATCACCGAGCAGGACATCGACGCCGAGGTGGAGAAACTCAGCCGACGCTGACGGCTGAAACCGTGCGGTCGATCGTGCACTGGCCGAGCACCCGGGTGCCGACGTAGACCACCGCGGTCTGGCCGGGCGCGACACCGTTCAACGGCTCGGTCGGCGTGACCACCAGCTCGAATTCTGAGCTGGTCTGGGCGCTGCGTGACGCGGAGATCTGCTCGGCGCCGACGGCGTAGTCCTCGAGGTTCACCCGGGACAGGCGGGCTCGCGCGGGCACCGGGTCGGCATGCGCACGGATCTGCACGTCGCAGTCGAATTCATCGAACTCGTCGGCGATGATGCCCGACTCGAGTGGTCCGAGCCCTGCCCAGCTGAACTTGCGGCCGGCGATGAGCGCGACATCCAGCGCCTCGCGGGGTCCGACGACGACCTCGTTGGACTTGGGACGCACTTCGAGCACGAAGCGGGGCTTGCCGTCCGCAGCGGGAAAGCCGATGTTGAGGCCCTTGCGCTGGCCGACGGTAAAGGCGTGGGCGCCTTCGTGGGTGCCGATGTTCTCGCCGTCGCGGTCGAGGATCGCGCCCGGCTCGGCACCGACCTTGTCGGCGAGCCAGCCGCGCGTGTCGCCGTCCGGGATGAAGCAGATGTCGTGGCTGTCCGGCTTGTTCGCGACACTGAATCCGCGGTCGGCTGCCTCGGCGCGCACCTCGGCCTTCGACGGGGTCTCCCCCAACGGGAACATGGAGTGGGCCAGCTGCTCACTGGTCAGCACACCGAGCACATAGGACTGGTCCTTCGCCCAGGCGCTCGCGCGGTGCAGCTCGCGGTTGCCCGCGGCATCCGTCACCACCTTTGCGTAGTGACCGGTGGCGACCGCATCGAACCCGAGCGCGACTGCCTTCTCGAGGAGCGCTGCGAACTTGATCTTCTCGTTGCAGCGCATGCACGGGTTGGGCGTGCGTCCGGCGGAGTATTCGGCGATGAAGTCGTCGACGACGTCGAGCTTGAAGCGTTCGGAGAAGTCCCACACGTAGAACGGGATTCCCATCATGTTCGCGGCCCGCTGCGCGTCCATCGAATCTTCGATGGTGCAGCAGCCGCGGCTGCCGGTGCGGAGGGTGCCGGGCATCCGGCTGAGGGCGAGGTGCACGCCGACGACGTCGTGCCCTGCTTCGACCGCACGCGCGGCAGCTACCGCGGAGTCGACTCCGCCACTCATTGCCGCCAGAACTTTCACCCGGATAGTGTAGGCGCTCGAACTGCGCGCTGGAGCAAAAGGGATCGCGCAGCGATCCGCGACGCCAGCGCCGCCGGAGCCTGCGACGGCGGTCGTCGGCTGAGGCGGTCGTCGGCTAGTGTCCGAGAACCGGCGTCCGCTCGGCGAGTCCGGCACGGCCCGCCTGCTCGACCGCGGCGGGCAGCGCGGCGAGGAATGCGTCGATCTCCTCCGCGGTCGTCTCCGGCCCTAGGGTCATCCGCAGCGCGCCACGGGCATCCGCTTCCGAGAGGCCCATCGCCATCAGGACATGGGATGCCTCGGGCACCCCGGCCGTACAGGCCGAGCCGGTCGACACCGAGAACCCGGCCATGTCGAGCAGGAACAGCAGCGAGTCGCCTTCACAGCCTGGGAAGGTGAAGTGCGCGTTGCCCGGCAGGCGATTCACCGGGTCACCGCGCAATATCGCCGACGGCACCGCCTGGTGCACACCGTCGATCAGCCGGTCACGCAGCACCCGCAGCGGTGCGGGGTCGGGCAGGGTGGCTGCGGCCACTCCGAACGCGACGGCGCCCGCGGCATCCTGCGTCCCGGACCGGGCACGCTGCTGGTTCCCGCCATGCAGGAGCGCCTCGACCTTCGCCGACCTAGCCACCAGCAGGGCGCCGGTGCCGACCGGACCGCCGATCTTGTGGGCCGAGACGCTGAGCGCCGCAATGCCCGAGCCGCTGAAGGCGATCGGCAGGTAGCCGTAGGCGGCGACCGCGTCCACGTGGACCGGAACCCCGTGGCGCGCCGCGAGGGCGACCACCTCATCGATCGGCTGAATCGTGCCGACCTCGTTGTTCGCCCAGAGGATCGTGACCAGGGCAACGTCGTCGGCGAGCGCCGCCTCGAGCGCGTCCAGGCGGATGCGGCCGGTCTCATCCACCGGAATCCACTCGATCTCCGCGTCCTCGAACTTCTCCAGCCACTCGACACTGTCGATGGTGGCGTGGTGCTCGGCGCGGGTGACCAGAATGCGGCGACGCGGTTTGCGCGCCCAGTACAGGCCCTTGATCCCCAGGTTCACCGACTCGGTGCCGCCCGAGGTGAACACCACTTCGATCGTCTCCGCCCCGAGCGAGATGGCAACCTGCTCGCGAGCCTCCTCGAGCATCCGCTTCGCGTTCTGCCCCTGGCTGTGGATCGACGCGGGGTTGCCGACGAGACCGAGCGCCTGCGTGTAGGCGCTCAGAACCTCGGGCCGAATCGGCGAGGTGGCGGCGTGGTCAAGGTAGATAGGCATGTGCTTCGTCAGGGCCTGTCGTGGCTGTTTACTACTCTAGGTCTCATGTCCGCCGCCGACCCTCTGCGATCTCTCGGCGTCCGGCACACCTCTCGGGGTGGCGAACTGCGGGTCTGGAGCGAGCATGCCACCGGGATGCGGCTGGTGCTGTTCGATGAGAAGGACCCGGACTGGGTGAGCCGCATTATCCCGATGGCTCGGGATACGCACGGCGTCTGGGTCGGCCGCTCCCGCTCGCTCGTGCCCGGCGCGCGCTACGGGCTTCGGGTGTCCGGCCCGGAGGGCCCGACGCATGCGTTCGACGACAGCCTCGACCTGCTCGATCCTTACGCCCGCGGGCTGGTGCGCACTCCGACTGGTAACTGGCGCAGTTACGTGCAGGACGAAGACTTCGACTGGGGCGGCATCCAGAAACCGCGGATTCCGCTCGACCACACCGTGCTGTACGAGGCCCACGCGAAGGGGCTGACGAAGCTGAATCCGGATGTCCCGGAAGAACTCCGTGGCACCTACGCCGGTCTCGCGCACCCGGCGACGATCGCCTACCTGAAGGATCTGGGTGTGACCACGGTGGAGCTGCTGCCGGTGCACCAGTCCGTGAGCGAACAGCGCCTGATCAAGCAGGGATTGGTCAATTACTGGGGGTACAACACCCTCAACTTCTTCACCCCGCACGGCGGTTACGCGACCGCCGAAGCCCAGAACGGCGGCACGGGTGCGGTGCTGCGTGAGTTCAAGGGCATGGTGCGGTTGCTGCACGAGGCCGGCCTCGAAGTCGTGCTCGATGTCGTCTACAACCACACCGCCGAGGAAGGCCGTGGCGGCCCCACCTCGAGCCTCCGCGGGATTGACAACGCCAGCTACTACCGCCAGGACGACGCCGGCAACTACATCGACACCACGGGCTGTGGCAATGCGGTGAACTTCTCGGTGCCGGCCGCTCAGCGACTGGTGCTCGATTCGTTGCGCTACTGGGCGAACGAGGTGCAGATCGACGGTTTCCGGTTCGATTTGGCTGTGACGCTCGGCCGTGACGAGCGCCACGAGTTCCAGCCGGAGCATCCGCTGCTCACTGAGATCCGCGACGACCCCTACCTGCAGGACGTCAAGCTCATCGCCGAGCCGTGGGATGTCGGCATGGGCGGCTGGCAGTCGGGCAACTTCCCGACCGGGTACCTCGAGTGGAATGACGGCTACCGCGACCGGATGCGCTCATTCTGGCTCACTGACATCGCCTCCGCCCGCGATCACGGCAAAGCCAGCGAGGGCATCGGCTCGTTCACCCGGCGTCTGGCCGGATCCGCGCACGTGTTCACCGACGAGCGCGGCCCGCTCGCGAGCGTCAACTTCATCACCGCGCACGATGGCTTCACCGTCGCCGACCTCGTCGCCTACAACGCCAAGCACAACCTGGGAAATGGCGAAGCGGGCCGCGACGGCACGAACGACAACCGGTCGTTCAATCACGGCTTGGAGGGGCCGACGACGGATGCCGCCATCCTGGGCGTGCGGCGGAAGGCGATGCGCAACCTGCTCGCCTCCCTGCTGCTCGGCGCCGGCGTGCCGATGCTCACCGCCGGCGACGAGTTCGGCCGGTCGCAGCGTGGCAACAACAACGCCTACTGTCACGACGACGAGCTGACCTGGCTGAGCTGGCAGCGCGAGGACTGGCAGCAGGACCTGCACGAGATCACGCGCACACTGCTGCGGTTGCGCCGCGAGAACCCCGCCCTGAGACCGGTGCGGTTCGGCAAGTTCGGCGAGACCGTGCCGAGCGCGACCCAGATGGACTGGTACAACAAACAGGGCTTGTCGATGGCCGACGAGGATTGGGACTCCCCCGCCGAACGCACCGTGCAATACCTCGCCGCGTCAACGCCGGAGGAGGAATCTTCCAACCGGATCCTGCTGGTTGTGCACGGACTCGAGCAGGACGTCACGGTGACGCTGCCCGAGCATGAGGGCGTGAGCTCGTACACGCTGCTGTGGGATTCGGCGCGCGACGACCTGTCCGCAGCCGCCCTCGAGCACGGTCCTGGCAGTGAACTGACGCTGGCGGGCACCTCGATGCAACTGTTCCGGGCGCACTGAATGGCATCGACCACGGCGACGGTCGCGCTGCACGCGGCGGGCATACCGTTCACGCCGCACGAGTACGAGCACGACCCTGCGACGTCCAACTTCGGCATGGAAGCCGCCACCGCGCTCGGGCTTGACCCGGACCGGGTGTTCAAGACACTCCTCGCCGACGTGGACGGAAAACTCGTCGTCGGGGTTGTGCCGGTGACGGGCAAACTCGACCTCAAGGCCCTCGCCGCAGCTGTGGGCGGCAAGAAGGCCGCGATGGCGGACCCGGCGCTGGCCGAACGCCGGACCGGTTACGTGGTCGGCGGGATCAGCCCGGTCGGGCAGAAGATGCGGCACGTGACGGTCATTGACGAGACCGCCGAGCTGTTCGACACGGTGTTCGTCAGTGGCGGGCGCCGCGGCTTCGACATCGAGGTCGCTCCGGCTGATCTGGTCGCGGTGACCGGGGCGGTCGTCGCCGACATCGCGCGGTAAGGATCAGTCAGCGACTGCGATCAGGCCCAGCTCGGCCGGAGTGTCGAGCTGCGGATGATTGGGCACGACCCGCACGTTGTAGCCGAAGCTGCCCGCCCGATCGAGCGGCACGGTCCCGGTGAACACCGCCGGGCGACCCGGCTCGCGGGCGGCCAGTTCGAGTCGTTCTCGCCGGATTCCGGTGAGCTTCTCCTCGTCGACCGCCCGGCCGTAGACCACCTCGACCTTGACGTCATCGGGCTCCAGCGACCCGAGCGAGACGAACGCGCGCACGTGCAGCGCGTCGCCGACCTGCGCGGGCGCCTCGACTCCACCGGATTCGACGTGGGCCACCGTGACATCCGGCCACGCCTCGCGAACCCGCCGTTTCCAGATCGCGAGGTCCCGCGCCGGCAGGTAGTCATCGGCGGTCATCGTGCGGACGGATGCCGCGGCCGGGAGGTACAGCGCGGTGACGTACTCGCGCACCATCCGATCGGCAGACAACTCGGGCGAGAGCGTCGCCAGGCTGTGCCGGATGGCTTTCACCCAGTGCTCAGGCACCGACCCGGTGCGGTCGTAGAACCGGGGAGCGATCTGGAACTCGATGAGGTCGTACAGGCTCTGCGCCTCGATGGCGTCACGCTCGGCGGCATCGCCAGCGGCATCCGCCGTCGGAATCGCCCAGCCGTTCTTCTCGTCGTAGTACTCGGCCCACCAGCCGTCGAGGATGGACAGGTTCAGCGACCCGTTGAGAGCCGCCTTCATTCCCGAGGTTCCACACGCCTCGAGCGGGCGCAGCGGATTGTTCAGCCAGACATCCGTGCCCGGGTACAGCACCTGCGCCATGCCGATGTCGTAGTTCGGCAGGAAGACGATCCGGGTGCGCACCTCGGGATCCTGCGCGAAGTCGACCAGCCGTTGAATCAGGCGCTTGCCCTCCTCATCGGCCGGGTGGGACTTGCCGGCGACGACGAGCTGGATCGGCCGGTCCGGGTGCAGCAGGAGTGAGCGCAATCGTTCCTCGTCCTGCAGCATCAGGGTGAGCCGCTTGTAGGTGGGAACGCGACGCGCGAAGCCGATGGTGAGGACGTCGGGATCGAGCAGTTCACTCATCCACGACGGTTCGGCCACCCCCGGGTTCTGCTGGCGCCACGCGGCCGCGACCCGGCTGCGCGCGTCGGAGACCAATTGCGCGCGCATGAAGCCGCGTACCGTCCACAGGTCTGCGTCGCTGATCTCGGCCGACTGCCAGTCACACGCCGTGGTGTCGCCGGCGCCGAGCCGGGACTCGGCGAGTCCGAGCAGCAGCGGGTCGGTCCAGGTCGGAGCGTGCACGCCGTTGGTGATGGAGCCGATCGGCACGTCGTCCGGGTCGAAACCGGGCCAGAGTGCCCCGAACATGCCGCGGGAGACGGCGCCGTGCAGCTTGGACACACCGTTGGCACGCTGGGCCAGCCGAAGCCCCATCACGGCCATGTTGAAGGTGCCTTCGGCGCCGCCGTCGAAGTCTTCGGCGCCGAGCGCGAGCACGTCGGCGACCTCGACTCCGGGCAGCAGGTCGGTGGTGAAATACCGTTCGACAAGCGAGGTCTCGAACCGGTCGATCCCTGCCGCCACCGGCGTGTGGGTGGTGAACACGGTTCCGGCGCGCACGACCTGCATGGCCTCATCCATGGACAGGCCGCCGCCGATCAGGTCGCTCAGGCGTTCCAGTCCGAGGAATCCGGCGTGACCTTCGTTGGTGTGGAACACCTCGGGCGCCTGCCCGCCGGTCAGGGCGGTGAACTGGCGGATGGCGCGGACCCCGCCGATTCCGAGCAGGAGTTCCTGCAGCAGCCGATGTTCGCTGCCGCCGCCGTATAGCCGGTCGGTCACGCTGCGCAGGTCGGCGTCGTTGGAGGGGATGTCGGTGTCGAGCAGCAGCAGGGTGACCCGGCCGACCGCGACGCGCCAGACCCGCGCCGACAGCGCGCGGCCCTCGGGCAGTGCCAGCACCACCTGCGCCGGGGTCCCGTCGGGGTTGCGCAGCAGGGTGAACGGCAACCCGTCGGGATCGAGGGTCGGGTAGCTCTCCTCCTGCCAGCCTTCGCGGGAGATCGATTGCCTGAAGTAGCCGTTGCGGTAGAACAACCCGACGGCGACAATCGGGACGCCAAGGTCCGAGGCGCTTTTCAGATGGTCGCCGGCGAGGATGCCGAGGCCACCCGAGTATTGCGGCATGGCCGCGGCGATGCCGAACTCCGGCGAGAAGTACGCGATCGACGCCGGCGCGTTTTCAAGGCTCTGGTACCAGCGTGGTTCGGTGAGGTAGCGCTGCAGCTCCGCGTGCAGGGCGTGCGCCCGATCGACGAAGCCGTCGTCGGCGGCCAATGCGTCCAGACGCGTCGGTTCGATGGCGCCGAGCAGTTTGACCGGGTCGCGACCGGACGCCTCCCAGAGTTCCGGGGACATTGCCGAGAACAACTGGCGGGTGTGCTCATGCCAAGACCACCGCAGGTTGGTTGCGAGCTCCCCCAAGACGGCGAGGCGCTCGGGCAGGACGGTGCGGACAGTAAACCGACGGATCGCCTTCACCCGGCCCACTCTAAGTGAGAGGAGTTACTCGCCTGGCAACTCACGGTTACCGATTGGGCGCTTCTTGGCGGCATCCACCACGGCGCTGGCGACCATGTACCCGGCGTACAGGAACAGTCCGCCGGCGATCACCGGGACGATCCAGGCGCGGTTCTCACCATTCACGGCGTTGTTGACATATCCCAGCCACGGCACGCTGTACCAGACGCGACCCTGCACCTGGTCGGGCACGACCGGACGCGCGTCGGGAGCGTCGTTGTTGTCGCCCTGCGTGACGAAGGTCGTGCCGCCGTCCGAGGACGACGTGATCGAAATGACACGGTGGGTGACCACTTCGGGCTTGCCGGATTCGATCTGGTAGGTGATCGCATCACCGATGCGGATGTCGGCGGTGTCCACCGGTTGCACCACGATGAGGGTGCCCGGCGGCAGCGTCGGTTCCATCGAGCTCGTCAGAACGGTCAGTGGGACGGACCCGGTCGCCGCGGGGACGACAATCACCGCGGCGGCGAGCGCGAGCATCAGGACGAACAATCCACCGGACAGGCCCAAGCCGAGGTAATACAGGATGCCGCGGGTCTTTGCCAAAGTCGGTTCGGCGTCGGCATTGGCCTGGGCCTTGGCCGATGCTGCCTGGGCCTCAGCCGGTGCGGACTTGGCGTCGGCCGGAGTGGGCTGTGCGTCGGCCGCCGTGGGACGCGAGGTCATGGGTTCGGCTGCGCTCGGCGTGGGCTTCGCGGTCACTGGTTCGTCGACGGTCGGTAGGTCCGTTGCATCCGGCGTCACCGGTGAATTCTGGTCGGCCGTGTCCGGCTCGACTACTCGTCGCCCCATCAGACGCCCTCCCCCACGGATTCGGTGTCGCTGGCGCGCCGGCGTCGCCACGCCAGCAGGATGAACCCGGCGATTCCGGCGATGAACGAGCCGATGACGATGAACAGCAGGAGCAGGTTCAGCTCGCCGGTGTTCGGGTCGACGAAGGCCTGGAACGGAAACGGGAGCACCGGCAGGTCGACACGTGACGCGGTGGTCGTCGTCTCGGTGGGCGCGACACCGGTGGCGGCGACGGGGGCGGTCGCGGGGCTGCCTGTGCCGCTGTTCGGTGACGCAGTTGCAGTAGTTCCGGTAGGGGTGCGTCCGGGTTCGCCGAGCACGGGCAGTTCGGTGCCATCCGGGCCGCAATCCGTCGATGAGAACGCCGGGTAGGCCGGGTCGACGAGTGCTACGCGGATGCTGGTCCAGGCAGTCGCTCCCTGTCCGACCTGACCGGTCAGGTCGCCCAGGTTGAGTTCGGTAACCAGACGACGAGTCTCACCGGGCTGCAGAATCGGTCCCTCGAGTAGGACCGCGCACGGGTTGGCGGCGCTGAGCGGAACCGCCGGGCGGACGCCGCCACCGGCCAACGTCGTCATCATCGTGAGTGCGTCGGCGAGCGCGTCGTCGGTGGTGACCACATCGATCAGCGACACTCGCAGCACGCCAGGGGCCGTGGACGTGTTGCGCACCCAGAGGTCCTCGCTCACCGCGTCGCCGGGGACGAGCGGACTTGTCAAGGTGAACAGCGCACCGGGAAGCGTGGACGAATAGGTGACGTCATCTGCGGACACCTCGACACCGTTGCCTGCCGCGTGGGCGGGTGTCACGATCAGTCCGCCAGCGACGACAGCAAGGGCGATGCCCATCGTTGCGGAGATTCCCGCCTGCTTGAGCCTAAACACCAGATAACACGAAACTCTGTGCGGTATTCGCAGGGTCGCAGACCGTCAGCTGAATGCGCGTCTCCGAACTTTGCGGCACTCTCGTCGCGCAGGTACCCGTTACGGCGTTGATCAGCTGGTAGCCGCCCGTGCCATGCGCCTGGATCTTCCAGCCGGACGAGGTGTCGTTATTCGCGTTTTGGCTCTGCACGGTGGCCGTGCCATTCAAACCCCAGATCCGGCCATCGTGGCTAAGCGAGACGATTTGGAACGTGTCCGACATCCCGATTCGGGTGAAGCGCCACCGTTCAGGGTTTTGGGTGCATTTGGTGAGTGTGGTGACGGAGAGAGGAGTGTTGTGACCATTGCCGCCGATGGAGATGCACACATCCCCGTTAGTGATCGTGTAGCTGTTGGTCGGGGTGGGAGCGAACAGGGATGTCGTGAACTCCGCCGTGTGCGTACCACTCGATGCCGACCAAGAACTGGCGGTCACCTTGCTGACAAAGTTGACGCTGAGCTTCTGGTTCGAAACATCAGCGAGACCCATCGCCGTCGCCTCGACACCGATGCAATAGACGGTTGATTCACCAGTGCCAAGGCTTCCGGTGAGAGTCTCCCAGCTGTAGCCGACAGCGGACGCGGGAATCTCCTCACCGCATTGTGAAGGCTGCGCGACGGTCCATCGCCACGCGCGCAGATAGGTTGCGAGTTGCGTCAACTTGTTCGAACTGGCCAGAAACGTGTAGGCGGTCGACACCGAGCTGGTGTTAGTCACGGTGATTGCACCGACGATGCGGGGTGCAACGGCCGAGAACGCGTGAGAGAAGTTGGTTGCGGACTGAGACACGGACACAGTTGCCGCTTTCACAGAAGCAGACGTGCTCGTGGAAGCTGTCCAGACCGCGTACGCCGCACTGGAGCCGCCGAAAACAAGCAGCACGCTGACAACAGCCGCGATCGCCTTGCGGGAAACGCGCCGACCGCCGTCTGACCGTGCTGAGGTGCCCAAGAGTCCTAGTCGTGAGCGCGTTGGACTAGGACTTTCGGGCACCTCGGTGCCTCGAGTGGTGACTCGCCCGCGAGTTCTGAACATGGTCGGGGTTACCTCTGCGTTGCAGTCAGGTTGATCGCGAATGAGGCGGTCTGCCCCTGGACGGTGATGGGAGCGTCGGCATTGAGCCGGACTTCGGCACAGAACGTCATCGGCGTATTCGCTGGCATCTCGGCGATAGCCACGGCGCCGGTGGACGTGAGAACAGTCTCCATGCCGCCCGTCCGTCCCGGCTTGCAAAGCTCGCCTTCCGAGAGATGGGTGAGGCGCAACGTCATGTGCGAGGCGATCTCCGGGACCGGCGCGGCGACGGTGAGCGACGCCGACAGGGAGGCTGCGACCGTCCCGGCGTTGGTGACGACAAACGTCTCAGTCGCCGACTCGCCAGGCAAGAGGTTGGACCAGGCGCCGGTGTTGAGCGCTGGCTTGTCGATCATGAGTGTCATCGAGCCGGACGTGATCGCACCGGGGGTGACGGTTTCTGCGTCGCTCCAGAGCGCGTAAGTGCCGCCGGTTGGGACGAGGGCGAGACCTACTGCGGTTGCTACGGCAGCCAGGAGGAGCGTGCGAGCCTTCGGCCGCTTGGGTACGCGAATGCTGAGCATGGCGTCGCCTTCCACTCGTTCGGGTCGATGGGAAGAGGGTGTGTCCGCCCGGGTAGAGGCGGGCACACCGGCCGTTACTTCTGTGCGATCGTGAAATTGACCTCGGTCAGCGCGAGCTTCACGTTCTGGCCGGTAGTGCCCGAGATTGTGTCGGGGAAAATCACAGTCAGTGTCGCTCTATCGATCGCGCTAGCCTGTGCCGCGCTCAATCCGGTGAGAGTCGTGATCTCTGTAGCGCCGTCGTAAGCGCGCAGTTGAAGAGTTCCACCAGCGTTCTTGAACGCGGTCACATCACTCTTACCAAGGTCGAAGCCGAAGTCTGCTTTGAGGTTCGCGCCCTCGGCATCGATTCTGAGCGGCTGTGTCAAGACAACCGTCGTGCCCGGGACGAGCTTCTGAGTCGCGGGATTGAAGGCAGTGCCGGATACCGCTGCGGGTGCAACGTACGCCCATGTTTGAGCGGTCTGGTCGGCAGAAACGGTCATCTTTCCTACGCTGATCTCGCCAGCGGCGACGGTGGCCTCTGCGTTCCAGAGGGCAAACGTGCTCGCCCCTCCGAGGAGCAGCGCGATGCCTGCAGCGCCGGCGATGGATCCCTTGACGAGCTTGTTCATGAGCCTTGTCCTTATTCCGCGGCTCGTGGCCGCTCTAGGTAGTGAGTCCCCCGGCTCACGGCTCGACGACGACGCCCCACCCCGTGCCGCCTCGGGTGGCTGGCAGGGGTGGTGCGTCGTTCGCTCGGGTGATTCGGGTTGTTAGATCGCACAGGCGGCGGGTAGGCGACCGCCTGGTCGCGGGTAGGTATTGCTTCGGGTAGTTCAGGTAGTTCAGAGATCGGGCCGGGTGAGTCCGATTCGTTCCCCCGACCACTCACACTAGTTGTCGGGTTTATGGAGGACAAGCATGTACCCCATCCAACACGCCCCCAGTGCGAGGGGCACAACTCGTGTCCCCATCAATGCGGACAGACAGAACGGGACGTCTCCTCGCCCCTGGCACACGAAGGTGCAATTCCAACTTGCGATTCCCCGGCGGTGCTTCGGGTTGTGCAGGCGGCGGGTTGGGGACCGCCTGCACTGAGGGGTGTGAAGAAAGACGCCAAGGCGGCGCGGGATGCTTCCTCCAAACGATGAATCTATAAGTCCTCCTTTTGGAGGACAAGACTTATCTTCACGACATGTGAACCCAGTACGGGGGACAACGCACGCGGCGGAGGGCAGGCGGTACGGTCGGAGTGTGGTGACACCAGAGCACGAAACCAGCCCCGCCGCGACACGATCGACCGGTGCCTCCGCCCCGGTGATCGGCCGCATCCCCATCCGGCACCTGTCACCGCGACAGCCGGAAGATCGCTGGGCCCCCAAGGCGTTCGTCGGCGAGGTGGTCCCCTTCGCCGCCACGGTGTTCCGCGAGGGCCATGACCAGCTCGGGGTGACGCTGGAATTGACGGCCCCGGATGGCACGGCCAAGCAGCATCCGATGATCATGACGATCCCCGGGACCGACCGCTATTCCGCCGACATCCAACTCGATCTCCCCGGCACCTGGACTTACCGCGTGCTCGCCTACTCTGACGACTGGGCGACCTGGCTGCACAACGCCGAGATCAAGGTTCCGGCCGGCCAGGACGTCGAGCTCATGTTCGCCATGGCCGGGCAACTGCTGAAACGAGCCGGCCGATCAACGGTCGCGAAGGACGTCGCGGTCGCCATCTCGAACACGAAGCTCTCCCCCGCCGAACGCCTGCGCGCAACTTCCGACCCGCGGCTGTTGCGAGCCCTGGCTGCCTATCCGATCGCCAGCCTGCACACCTGGTCTGAGACGGTCGCCGTGCGCGTTGAGCGCACGCGGGCGGGCGTCGGCAGCTGGTACGAGTTCTTCCCGCGCAGCGAGGGCGCGAAGAAGCACCGGGACGGCTCGTGGACCAGCGGCTCCTTCCGAACCGCTGCCAGGCGGCTTCCTGCGATCGCGCGGATGGGTTTCGACGTCGTCTACCTGCCGCCGATCCACCCCATTGGGCACTCGTTCCGCAAGGGCCCGAACAACACCCTTACCCCTGGACCGCACGATCCGGGCTCGCCGTGGGCGATCGGCTCAGAGGACGGCGGACACGACGCCGTGCACCCCGACCTCGGCACGATCGCCGACTTCGTGGCCTTCGTCGGCACGGCGAAGAAGAACAACCTCGAGGTCGCGCTGGACCTGGCGCTGCAGTGCTCCCCCGACCATCCGTGGGTGCACGAGCATCCGGAATGGTTCACCAAGCTGCCGGATGGCTCGATCGCCTACGCGGAGAACCCGCCGAAGAAGTACCAGGACATCTACCCGCTCAACTTCGACAACGACCCCGAAGGCCTCCGGCAAGAGGTGCTGCGCATCGTGAAGCACTGGATCGGCCTCGGCGTCAACATCTTCCGGGTGGACAACCCCCACACCAAGCCGCTGGCCTTCTGGGAATGGCTGCTGCACGAGGTGAACACCGAGTATCCGGATGTCGTGTTCCTCGCCGAGGCGTTCACCCGCCCCGCGATGATGCAGTCGCTCGCCGGAGCAGGTTTCCAGCAGTCCTACACGTACTTCACCTGGCGGAACACCAAGCCGGAACTCGAGAGCTACCTGACCGAACTGTCCCAGGAGACCGCTGATTTCCTGCGTCCCAACCTGTTCGTCAACACGCCAGACATCCTCACCGAATACCTGCAGTTCGGCGGCCCGGCTGCCTACAAGGTGCGCGCGGCGATCGCGGCGACCGGGGCGCCGACCTGGGGCGTGTATTCCGGGTACGAGCTGATCGAGAACGTCGCCCGGCCGGGGTCCGAAGAGAACATCGACAACGAGAAGTACGAGTACAAGCCTCGGGACTGGGCACGCGCCGAGAAGCTCGGGGCATCGCTCGCGCCCTATCTGACCCAGCTGAACAAGATTCGAGCCGAACAGCCTGCGCTGCGACAGTTGCGGAACCTGCGTGTGCACTGGAGTGACGACGACTCGATCCTCGTCTACACGAAGTACCTGCCGGGTCGCCATGTGCGCACCGGTCGCGCCAACGGCATCATCGTGGTCGCCAACCTCGACCCGCACTCGGTGCGCGAGACGGTGGTCCACCTCGACGTCACCGAACTGGGCCTGCCGCTCGGTGCCCGGTTCGACGTGCGCGACCTGATCACTGGCCAGCAGTTCGAGTGGGGTGCCGACAATTACGTGCGCCTGGATGCGTTCACCGAACCGGTGCACATCCTGCGCGTCGACTACCCGCGAGGTGTCTGATGCTGCCCAAACTGGCTCCCGAGACCATCACGGCGCTGGCCACCGGCAGTCACCAGCGGCCGCACGACCACCTCGGTCAGCACCCCGTCGACGACGACACAGTCGTCATTCGGGCGGTCCGCCCGCTGGCGGCGACGGTCACCGCGGTGCGCGGCGACGGCAGCGGGATTGAACTGACTCACGTCGCCGATGGGCTCTGGGAGGCATCCGCTGCCGCGCCGATCCAGCCCTACGTGCTGCGCGCGACCTATGGCGACGGCTCCGAGTGGAGCACCGACGACCCCTATCGATTCATGCCCTCCTTCGGCGATGTCGATTTGTACCTCTGGGGTGAGGGCAGGCACGAGCAGCTCTGGAAGGCGCTCGGCGCCCACCACCGCGAGCACGAGGGCGTCGACGGAACGTCATTCAGCGTCTGGGCGCCGCGCGCCCGGGCAGTGCGCGTGGTCGGTGACTTCAACCGCTGGGACGGGGTGCTGCACGCCATGCGCCGCCTCGACGGCAGCGGCGTCTGGGAGCTGTTCGTGCCCGGCCTGCAGGCCGGCAGCACCTACAAGTTCGAGATCCTCACCGCGGGTGGCGAATGGGTGAAGCGGGCGGATCCGATGGCCCGGTTCACCGAGGCTCCGCCAGCCACCGCTTCGGTCATCGGCGACAGTAGCTACCGGTGGCAGGATGCCGCGTGGCTGACAGCCCGTGCCGAGCGGGATTTGCACTCCAGCCCGATGAGCGTCTACGAGGTGCACCTCGGATCCTGGCGTCCCGGTCTCGGCTACCGCGAGATCGCCGACCCGCTCATCGACTACGTCACCGAGCTCGGGTTCACCCACGTCGAGTTCATGCCACTGGCCGAGCATCCCTTCGGCGGTTCCTGGGGCTACCAGGTAACCGGCTACTACGCGCCGACCAGCCGGTTCGGCCACCCGGACGACCTGCGGTACCTCATCGATCGCCTGCACCAGGCCGGCATCGGCGTGATCATGGACTGGGTCCCGGGGCACTTTCCGAAGGACGAGTGGGCGCTCGCACGCTTCGACGGTGAACCGCTCTACGAACACGCCGATCCTCGTCGCGGCGAGCAGCTGGACTGGGGCACCCTGGTCTTCGACTTCGGCCAGTCGCAGGTGCGCAACTTCCTGGTGGCCAACGCCTTGTACTGGCTCGAGGAGTTCCACATCGACGGTCTTCGCGTGGACGCGGTGGCCTCGATGCTCTACCTCGACTACTCGCGTGAGGAGTGGCTGCCGAACGAACACGGCGGCCGGGAGAACCTCGAGGCGATCAGCCTGCTGCAGGAGGTGAACGCCACCGCCTACAAGCGCAACCCCGGGATTGTGATGATCGCCGAGGAGTCGACCTCCTGGGACGGTGTCACCCGGCCGACCTCGGAGGGTGGACTCGGCTTCGGGCTGAAATGGAACATGGGCTGGATGCACGACTCGCTCGTGTACATGGCCAAGGACCCGCTCTACCGCAGTCACCACCATCACGACATCACGTTCAGCTTCCTGTACGCCTTCAGCGAGAACTTCATGCTGCCGATCAGTCACGATGAGGTCGTGCACGGCAAGGGCTCACTGCTCGGCCGGATGCCGGGTGACCAGTGGCAGAAACTCGCGAATGTGCGCGCCTACCTGGCATTCATGTGGGCGCATCCGGGCAAACAACTGCTGTTCATGGGTCAGGAATTCGGCCAACCCGCTGAGTGGAGCGAGGAACGCGGACTCGACTGGTGGATCCTCAACCAGCCCGCCCACGCCGGCCTGCACAAACTCGTCGCCGAACTGAACCGCACCTACCGCAACACTCCTGCCCTCTGGGAACAGGACGAGGAGCCGGCGGGCTTCGAATGGCTGGATGGCGGCAATTCCGCGCAGAGCGTCCTGTCCTTCATCCGCTGGTCAAAGGCGGGCGAGCCGCTCGCCTGCTTCTTCAACTTCAGCGGAACCCCGATCACCGACTACCGGGTCGTCCTGCCGCGGGCGGGCCGCTGGCGCGAGGTGCTGAACACGGATGCCACGGAGTACGGCGGCTCGGGAGTCGGGAACCACGGCACGGTCGTTGCCCACGACGAACCGTGGGCGGGACGCCCAGCCTCGGCTCGGTTCACCCTGCCGCCGCTCGGAGCCCTGTACCTCTCGCCGCGCTGATCAGGCGCGACTGGCTAGTCGCGCCTGGCTAGTCGCGCCTGGCTAGTAGAGCAGCCCGGCGAGCCGGATGCGGGCGGCAACGACCCGCGGGTCCTCGGCGCCGACGATCTCGAAGTACTCGACGAGCCGTGCCCTTGCCCGGTTCTTGTCGGGGTGTGCGAGCTTGGGGAAGAGGTCCAGAATCCGTTCGAAGGCGTCTTCGACGTGACCGCCAGAGACATCCAGATCGGCGACGTCGAACTGCGCGTGCAGGTCACCCGGATGCTGCGCCGCGGTCACCCGGATGGTCGCGGCCGACTTGCCGTGCAGGCGCTTCAACAGCGACGCCTGCGCGAGGCCGGCGACGGCCTGCTGGTCCCGCGGGTCCTGCGTGATGGCGGTCTGGTAGGCGTGGATGGCGGCGTCCAGGTCGCCGCGTTCGATCGCGTCGAAGGCTTCCTGGTGCAGCGGCGGCAGGGGAACCTCCTGCGGAGCAGGCTCGGCCGCGGCGTCATCCGTCGCCAGCTGGCCGGTCACGCCGTTCTGCGCCGCGAGCTGGAGCACCTGCTCGAGAACCTCGCGTACCTCCTCATCGGAGGGCAGTCCGACGAACAGTGAAAGCGGTCGGCCGGCGACCACCGCGGCGACGGTCGGCACCTGCTGAACCTGGAACGCCTGGGCCAGCTGCGGGTTCGCGTTGGCGTCGACGGTCGCAAGCGCGATCCGGCCGCCATAGGAGGACACCACACCTGCCAGGGCCGGCTCGATGCCCTGCCCGAAGAACTCCACAACGACGGGCACGGTGTTCGACAAATCGAGCACCCGCGTGAAGTCCGCGTCGCTGTACTGCGCGACGACCGCTCCCGGGCCCGCGGAAGCCGGGGCATCCGTCGCTGGCCGGTTGACGAGGGATGACAGGTCGACGGCGCCGCGTAGATTGGCGCCGTTCAGGGGTGCGTTGCTCACGGGACCTCCGATGCTCCGATTAGTCCCTGAGCGTACCCGAGCAAAACGATCTTCTGATCGCTCTCGCTCACCGGCGGCACATAGAACAGCAGCTGCATGCCGTACGTTGCGGTCAATCCCTTGGTGCTCTGGCTCACACCGGACAGCGCCTTGACCTGACCCTCGGCGTTGACTGCCGCGCCGGCCTCAGTCGGCGTGATGGTCTCGATCTCGTTCAGGTTCACCGCGACCAGCGCGCCCGTGTCGTTCGTGGCAAGCGCGACCGTCTGTCCGCCGCCTGGCGCCTGCGCGAAGGTGAGGCTCGCCGTCTGCAAGGCGGCGACCCGCTCGTCCTTGTACGCCTTGCCGAGCTGGGCGAGCAGTTTGTCGTTCGCCGTGTCGAACAGCGGGAACGAGGCGCTTGCCTCGCCGTTCTGCAGGACATCCGCGTACGCCGGACCGACCTCGGCGGGCGTCAGGCTCAGCAGCTTGGAGTCTTCGGGTAGCGGCGCTGCGCCGACGCTCGCCGGTGCCACCGGAAGCTCGGCTTCGGTCAGCAGCGGAATCGCGTAGTGCACCTTGTACTGGCTGCGCGGGTCCGGCTGGACGAGCACCAGCGCGACCGGCGCCGGTGCTGGTTCCGGAGTGGCAGCCGGGTCGGTCGAGGGCTCGGGTGCCGGCGGCTGGACGACGGTGAGGACCGTGCGCGGCCACGCGTCACCGGTCTGCTGGGGAAGGGTCAAGGTGACCGGCTCCCCCGGGATCGCCGGCAGCGCGGCGATTGCCCCATCGGCGGCGCGCGCGGCGTAATTGGCCTTGCGCAGCTCTAGCGCGGGGCCGTCCAGACGCGTCGCCGCGAGATCAGCGTTGGCGCTGGCATCCGCTTCGGAGGTCACCGTACCGACCTGGGCGACGATGTTCTTGGCCTGGGCGACCGTGACCGCCGTGGCCGGCAGCTCTTCCGCCGGAGCTTCCGCGGTTGCGGTCGGCGTCGGCTCGGCGCCGCTTCCACCCAGGAATTCCGGCCAGGAGTCCGCCGAGCAGCCGCTCAGTACCAGTGCACCGGCGATCACCGGCACGACTGCGATCATGGGCCGCCGAGAACGACGTCCGCGAGCGTTGGTGGGAGTCTGTGCGGTGGCCGACTGCTTGAAGGCACGCTGACGCGGGGGTTTCGGCATCTTCGGCGACTTGGGCTGCTTCGGCTGGCTGCGGCGCGGACCCCGCGAGCGGCGCAGATGAATGATCGCCCACAACAGCAGGCCAAGGCCGGCCAGGAGCAGCAGCGAGCCACCGACGATCAGCGGGCCGGACAGCGGCGCTGAATTGTCGACCGGCCAGGTGACGCTGATGTCGGCCGGCGCGGGGGCAACACCGTCAGACGCGATGATGATCGACACATCCGAGGGAACGTTCACCGTGAAAGTCAGGGTGTTGTCCGCCTGGAAATCGGCCAGCCAGAGGTCCGAGCCAAGCGGGTTCGGCACCTGAGTCTCGGTGCCGGTCTGGTGATCGATGACGAGGTCAGAGGTGCCGTCCTCGGTCTCGGTATCCACGCTGATGCGGTTGACCGTGGCGTCGCCGATCCAGGCGTCGACATCGGCCGTGCGCCCGTAAGCGGCGAACACCGTGCCTTCCCCGTCGATGGACACCGTCTGTCGGCCGTCATGCGCGGTGAGCGACTCACCGTCGATCACGGCGAGTGGGGCGTCTTCCGTCAGCTCAGCAGTCGCGGTGACCGTGTCGGGGCTGGCCAGCACGGTGCGCTGCGCGATGCCCAGCCCAATCAAAACGGCAGCGAGGACGAAGGCGACGATCGCGAAGACGAAGCGCAAGTTTCTCCTTTCGTGCTGCCCGACTATCGGAATCGTCGCACGGGTAACCGCTTCCAGCACGGACACCGGCGAATTCCGGGCACCGCGGCGCCGGAGGGAGGGCAGCAGCAAAGACGTTCAAGAATACTCGATGGCTTGTTCCCAAACCAGTCCATGCACTGGGAGCATGCTGGGAGTCGCCGTGTCGGGGGCACTACCGACGCTGGCTAAACTCATTGCTGTCCGGCCCCACCCAACCACCCAAGGAGTCAACGTGGCTGCAGACGATGCAGGCTTCAGCCTGGAACTTCGCGGATACAAGAAGGAAGAGGTCGACCAGGCGATCCAGCAGCTTCGCCGCGAGTTGATCAAGGCCAACACCGACAAGGTCGACACCGCGAAGGAAGCGAAGCGTCTGGCGGCAACCGTCGACGACCTGCAGGCTGAGCTCGATGAGATCGGCAGCCCGACCTATGCGGGCCTCGGCATGAAGCTTGAGAGCACGCTGCGCATCGCCGAAGAGCAGTCCACTCGGCTGATCAGCCAGGCCGACATCGACGCCGAACGGCTGCGCGCCCACACTCAGGCCGACGTACAGAAGCTTCGCGAGGATGCAGCCGCCGCCGCTGAGAAGGTGATCGCCGACGCCAGGGAGCAGGCGGCGCACCTCGTGGACAACGCCCGCGCCGAAGCCCACGACATGGTGTCGATGGCGCAGGACTCCGCCGAAGCGACAACGCAGGACGCGCTGCGCGAGGCGGCCGCGATCCGAGGCGCCGTCGCCACCGAGGCTGCTGAAGCCCGCGCCACCGCGAAGCGCGAAGCGGCCGCACTGCGCGCCGAGGCCGAGCGCGAGGCATCCGAAGTCAAGGTCGTCGCCGTGCGCGAAGCGGCCGAAGCCCGCGAGATCGCCGCGAGCCTCAGCCGCGACATCGAGAAGACTCGCGCCGACTTCGAGAACGAGGACGCCACGCGGCGCGCCGAGCTCGAGGCGCACATCGAACGCGGCCGTGCCGATCTGGAGCATCACGTCAGCACCCGCACCGCCGAGCTGAACGAACTGGTGCAGACCACTCAGGCCTCGCTCGCCGCCGAGGTGGAGCAGACCCGCGGCGCTCTGGCGGCCGAGGTCGAGCAGACCCAGACCGACCTCGCCCGCCAGGTGCAGCAGACCCGCGCCGAACTGGCGAGTGAAGTTGAGCAGACCCGCGCCGAGCTGGCTGCCCACGTCGAATCGACCCGCGCCGACTTGGCCGCAGAGGTTGAGAGCACCCGCAGTGAGCTCACCCGTGAGGTCGACCAGACCCGCGCAGAGCTGGCGACCGAGGTGGAGCACTCCCGCGGCGACGTCGCCGCGGAGATCGACGCTGCCAAGCAGGCGCTGGCGCTCGAGGTCAAGGGCACACGCGCTGAAGCCGCCCGTGAGGTGGAGCGAGAGCGCGCCGAACTCGCCCGCGAAGCGCAGCAGACCCGAACCTCGCTGGCCCGCGAGGTTGAGCAGGCTCGTGCCGAGCTTGAGCGCGAGACGACCGAAACCCGGACAGCGCTCGAAGCCGAAGTCACCAGCACCCGCGCGACGCTCGACAGGGACGTCTCCCAGACGCGCGCGGCGCTCGATAAGGATGTCGCTGAGACCCGCGGTGCCCTCGAGCGGGAGGTGTCGGAGACCACCTCCGCCCTCGAGCGCGACACCGCCGAGGCGCGTGCCGCTCTCGACAAGGAGATCACCGAGGCCCGCGCAGCTCTCGAGAAGGAGATCGCCGACGCCCGCGCCGCATTGGAGCGGGACATCCTGTCACAGCGGACCGAACTTGCCCGCGAAGCCGAGGACCAGCGCACCGCACTCGCGTTCGAGGCCGAGCAGACTCGCGCCGCTCTGGCCCATGACCAGGACCGGGTGCAGACCGAACTCGCCGCCGAAGCCGAGCAGGCTCGCATCGACCTCGACGTCGAACTCACCTCCCGGAGGGACGAGGCCGAGAAGGACTACCTCAGCCGTCACCAGGAGGCGGTCGCGCAGACTCAGAAGTACCTCGACGAAGCCGGCGCCCAGCTGGCCGAGGCCACCCGTCGCGCAGCGGACAAGCGTCTGGAAGCAGACACGTTGGCTGTCAGCGCCAAGGCCGATGCCAAGCGCATCCGGGAACAGGCGGATGACACCGCCCGCGAAGTGCTCGAGAACGCGGACGCCCGCTCGCAGGCCATCGTGGAGGACGCTGAGCGACGCGCTGCGGCCCTGATCGCCGACGCCGAGGAGCGTCTCGACAAGCTGCGTATCGAGCGCGACGCCGTGGCTGGCTACTTCGAGGGTCTCCGCGGGGTATTGTCACAGGCAGAGAAGGTGACCAGCGAGCAGTAGCCGGCCAGGGGGAATAGCGTGAAGATCCACAATCCGTTCCGGCTCGGACTTCTCGCGGGGCTGGGAGTGCTGGTCGCGATCGCGATCGGCACGGCGGTCGTCCAACTGGGCGTCATCCTGACCTACGTCGGCGCGGCGCTCTTCATCGCGCTCGGCCTGGATCCGGTGGTGAGCTGGATGGCGCGCAAGGGCGTGCCCCGCTGGCTGGCCATCCTGATCACGATTTCCGCCGTGATCAGCGTGTTCGTCGGACTGGTTTTCGCCATCGTCCCCGTCATCACCGAGCAGGTGAACAAGCTGCTCGGGCAGATTCCCGACCTGGTGGAGTTCTTCACCGAAGGCGGCGCCCGGCAATGGGCCGAAGGGACCTTCCCCTGGCTCGACGTCGACATGGTCGTCGACGAGGTCGTCAAGTGGACGCAGGATGCCGACAATGTCGCCGGTCTGTTCGGCGGTGTGCTCCAGAGTGCCCTGGTGATTGCCAGCGGCGCGTTCGGTGCGCTGATCATCCTGATCCTGACCCTGTACTTCGTCGCCTCCCTGCACCGCATCAAGGCGTCGATGTACCAGCTGGTGCCGGCCTCACGCCGCGCCCGCGTTGTGGACATCTCGGAGCAGGTCAGCGACGCGGTCGGCCGCTACGTCGTCGGCCAGGGTGCCCTCGCACTGTGCAACGGCGTGCTGAGCTTCATCTTCCTGTCGATCATCGGCGCCGAGTACCCCGCCCTGTTCGCGTTCATCGCGTTCCTGTTCTCGTTGGTGCCGCTGGTCGGTACGATCACAGGATCGATCGTCATCGTGTCGATCCAGTGGCTCGTGAACCCGGACTCGATCAGCACGGTCATCGCGGCAGCCATCTACTACCTGATCTACATGCAGGTCGAGGCATACGTGCTCAGCCCGAACATCATGAACCGTGCTGTGAAGGTCCCCGGCGTCGTGGTGGTCATCGCCGCCCTCGCCGGCGGCACCCTGCTCGGCATCCTGGGCGCGCTGGTGGCCATCCCGGTTGCGGCGTCGATCATGATCATCGTGAAACAGGTGCTGGTGCCGAGGCAGCAGACGGTTTAGGACCGTTTAGGGGCTCTTCACAGTTGAGTGTGTAGTCGCTGGTGGGATAGTGGCTGCTCGAGACAGCGGATTCAGACCCCGACTAAACCCTGCATTGGTGAAGAGTCGCTCTTTCTGAGGGTCGGCCAAAGATACGACGGAAACCGGCAACCAGTGATCTTGAGTTGAACTTGCCGCGGGTGAGGTGCTGGGGCGGATCGCCGTCGGCTGCTCGACCAACGACAGCAATGCGCGAACGCAGCCGGAGGCCCGATCTTGTGTCACCGTTCGCAGTGGAATTCTTCGCGTACCTGCTCAGATCGGTCAACGGCGCACCGGATAGCGCAGGTGAAGCACCCGGTTGCCCTGAATCACCACGTCAGGATCCTCCAACAGGTGCTCCGCGTTGACCGATCCGAAGTAGCGCTTGCCGGACCCGAACACGACGGGTACGACATCCATGCGCACCTCGTCGACCAGGCCTGCGGCAAACGCCTGGCCACCGACATTGCCAGCGGCGACCTCGACGATGCGGTCACCCGCAAGCTCCTGCGCCTTGGCCACGGCTGCCTCGACGCCGTCGACGAAGTGAAACGGCGCCTCGGGGTCCCAGCCCTCAGGCGCCGGCCGGTGCGTCACGACGACCACGTGGTCGACCCCGGCCGGAGGCTTCCCGTCCCAGCCGTCGGTCATGTCGAAGACGTGACGGCCGGCGATCGTTGCCCCGATCTGGTCCCAGTACGGCCGGGTGTAGTCGTAGGAGGTCTGCGACACCTTCAGCACGCCGCTCTCGTCCAACGGCACGTCACCGCTGGTCAACCAGTCGAACAGGGGTCCGGGCTGGTCATTGTCGTCCGCGATGAAGCCGTCCACCGACACCGAGCTGTACATGACCACCTTGCCCATGGGGCGCTCCTCTGCGTTGGGGTCGTCCCCAGATTAGCGGGTCGTGGGCTGTCGCTCTTGTAAGAATTCAATCGGCCGGCAGCGGCAAGCTGTCGAGCACGTGGCCGGCATGTTCGCGCAGGATCTGTCGCCGGACTTCGACGTACCGGGTCGGCGTGAGCCCGGTGAACGCCCGGAACTCGTGGCCGAAGTGAGCCTGGTCGAAGTAGCCTGCCCCACCGCGAGGTCGTCCCAGTCGATCGGTCCGGCGGGGTTGATCGCGAACACGGTGGCGACCAAGCGATAGGTGCGGGCTCACATGTGGGCGCAGTCAGAGCACCGGTGGTGGCGGACCGTGATCGGCAGGGAGGTCGGTCGGCAAGCTCGACCAGCGGGTGGGCCTAGGTTCCTCGACCAGCGGGTGTGGGCTTCTAATACTCCGTGGGCAGCGGCAACGCCGCCGGGTTCAACCGTTCGACGATCTCGGCGAGCACCCGGTAGGTCTGGCTCTCCCCCACCCACAGGTGCTTGCCCTCGTCCACTGCCACCAGGTCGATGTCGGGGACCACCGCGAAACGCTCGCGCGCCTCGGCGGGCCGCAGGTAGTCGTCCAGCTCTGGCACGACCGCAACCAGCTTGCGCTCATCTTCGGCCCATGCGCCGAGCTCCTGGGCCGTTGTGCGGTGCAGCGGCGGCGACAGCAGGATCGCGCCGACGATCGGATGCGGCCGACCCCATTTCAGCGCCACCTCGGTACCGAACGACCAGCCCAGCAGCCAAGGGTTAGGCAGCCCCTGCTCGGAGACGAACTGCATCGCGGCGGCAAGGTCCCGGCGTTCCTCGATGCCCTCGCCGAAAGAGCCCTCCGACGTGCCCCGCGGTGAGGTGACCCCTCGGAAGTTGAAGCGCAGCACCGCCAGCTGCGCGAGAGCGGGCAGTCGCGCCGCGGCCTTCCGCAGAATGTGGGAGTCCATGAAACCCCCGCCGGTCGGCAGTGGGTGCAGGCAGACGAGGGTAGCGACCGGGTCGCCCGACTCGGGAACCGCCAGTTCGCCGACCAGGGTGAGCCCATCATCCGTGTGGAGCTCAATCTCGGTACGCACGGCGGGCAGGACGCTATTGCTGCGAATGGGTTCAGTCAACTCTTGATCTTCCAACAGTGGCTGTGCCAGTGCCGACGGGCGCCGACATCGTCGGCCTCACCCATCAAGCCATCGGCACGCCAGGCGACGATATGGGCAGTGCCCGGGGCGATCTGCACGGTGCATCCGGGGCAGGTGTAGTACTTGAGAGCGGATGCCGCAGCCACGGGCTGCACGTTCCACAACGCATCCCGCTTCTGTTCGGTGCGACGGCCGCCGAACAGTGCCTGGGTCAGATCGCGTTCCTCATCATCCTCGAGACGGCGCTTGCGGCCGCGGGGACGATTGGAACGAGGCATGGAACAATCCTAGGCAGCTTCAGGCTGCGACCAGGTCAGTACCAACCGCTCGACTGCGACTTCGCCCACGCGCCGCACGGTGTGCCGTAACGGCCGGAGATGTACCCGAGGCCCCAGGTGATCTGGGTTGCCGGGTTGGTCTCCCAGTCAGCGCCAGCCGTCGCCATCTTGCTGCCGGGCAGCGACTGCGGGATGCCGTAGGCACCGCTGGACTTGTTGTGGGCGTAGACGTTCCACTTGGATTCCTTGTGCCACAGGGCGACCAGGCAGTCGTACTGGCCCTGATCCCAACCGCGCGCCATGACCATGTCATAGGCGATCGCCTTGGCTGTGCCCGGATCGGGCGTGCCTGCGGCGGGTGCGGCGCGGCCGGCGGCAGCGGCGACGGGTTTCGGCTTGGGCTTCGTGACCTTCCACACCTCGCGGGAGACGGTTACCGCGTCGGTGGCCGCCAGCTCCAGAGTCTGGCCAGGCTGGGCGGAGCGAGTCGGCCGTTCCTCGTCACCCATGCCCGCGTAGGCACCGGTGTACGGGTCGACGACCGAGACGGCCAGGAAACCGAAGACGGCGAGCATCGCGAGCATCGGCAGGAACACCCGCTGTCGCTGGGGTCTCGAAGCAGAACCGCGACGAGATTCCGTCTGCGGCGGCACCGAGTGTGAATGTCTGCCCATGACCCGGAAAACACTACCGGATAACGGTCAGGTAACGCGAAGCCACGCTAGCGGACCGCGAGCATTACCTGCGTGACGCTGTCGAGCAGCAGATCCACCTGGGCCTCGTTGTAGCCCCGCTTGGCGGGACGGAACGCGATCGTGCGCACCTCGTTGATGCCGAGGGGGCGTCCGTGCTGGAAGAACCCGATCAGACGGTCGGCGAAGGCGTCGACATCCGACACGCGATATCCGGTCGTCATCAGCCCGACCCGGTTGAACTTCGCGCCGGCGGGCCGGGCCAGCCGGTCGATGAGCACCTGGGCGGTGGCGCGGGCATGCCCATTCCATTCAGCCTCGCCGCGTTCGGCTAGCGCTGCCTCGCGTTCCCGGGTGGCGAATGCGTCCTCGAGGCGCTCCAGGGCGGCATCGACGGCCGACGGGGTGTAGCCGCCCTTCTCCATCGCGAAGGCGGTGCGGCGGATGGTGTCGGAGGTCACCGTGCTGGCATGCGCCGAAGTCTCGGCGGTGTACGCCCGTCGGGCGTCCTCGAGGAATTCCTCGACCTGCTCGACGCTGTAACCGAGCTGCGACTTGCGGGCGCGCGGGAAGGTTGTGCTCACGGCACCATTCTGCCGTACGCGCCCTGCACGCCCGGTCAAGCGAAGAGCGTGTACAACGCGAACGCGGCGAACGCCGACGGAAGGATGGAGTCGAGCCGATCAAGGAAGCCACCGTGGCCTGGCAACCAGGTGCTGATGTCCTTGATGCCGAGGTCGCGTTTGATCAGTGACTCGATCAGGTCGCCACCCGTACCGGTTGCCACCATCACGAGGCCCAGGAGCACGCCGATCCACCACGGCTGGTCGATCATGAAGATGGCCAGCAGCACGCCGGTGATAACCGCGACCACGACCGACCCGGCGAAACCCTCCCACGTCTTCTTGGGGCTGATCCTGGGAGCCATCGGATGCTTGCCGAAGAGCAATCCGGACGCGTACGCGCCCGTGTCGGTGGCGACCACCACGGCGAGGAACGCGAGCACCCACCACTGACCGCCGTCCTGCGCGACCAGGAGCACCGCGAAGCTGGCCAGGAATGCCACGTAGATGAGCACCATGACGCCGCCGCCCAGGTCTTTCAGCACATCGACGAGCGGCGCCCGCCCGGCCGGAGTCACCAGCTCAATCAGTCGCCAGAGGCTCACTATCCCGATCCCGGCGAGCAGCACCAGCCACTGGCCGCTGCCGCCCCAGTAGAAGGCGGCCACCTGCAGGGCGACTGTGGCCACTACGACCGGCAGCCGCGGCACGTCCCGGCCGGCGAACCTCAGCGCACTGGCCAGCTCGAACGCCGCGAGCCCGGCGAGGGCAGCGGCGAAGACGATGAACAGTTCCTTGATCACCAGCAGGCTGACCAGCAGCAGGCCACCGAGGGCAAGGCCGATGGCGATCGCCATGATCAGGTTGCGACCGGTGCGCTTCTCGATCCGTTGTTCGATCGCGTCGAACTGAGCCTTCGTCGCGGCGAGTTGGGTCTCCAACTCGACACGGGCGTCCTGGGCAAACGTATCGAGCTCTATCTTGCGGCGGGCGCGCTTGCCTGACCGGCCTGCCGGCTCATCGGAGCCATCAGTCATCTAGACCTCGAGGAGTTCCGCTTCCTTGCGCTTGAGAGCCTCGTCGACGGCGTCGACGAATGACTTGGTGTTCGCCTCAAGCTCCTTCTCAGCGCGTGCGACCTCGTCGTCACCAACCTCGCTCTTCAGCGCATCCAGGTCATCCTTCGCCTTACGACGGATGTTGCGGATCGAGACCTTCGCGTCCTCGCCCTTCGAACGGACGAGCTTCACGAACTCCTTGCGGCGGTCCTCAGTCAGCTCGGGCAGGGTGACCCGCACGATGGTGCCGTCGTTGCCGACGCTCGCGCCGAGGTTCGGAGCGTTCACGATGGCCTTCTCGATCTCGCGGAGTGCGCCCTTGTCGTAGGGCGTGATGATGAGCATCCGCGCCTCGGGGTTCTGCATTGCGGCGAGCTGCGCCAGCGGCGTAGGGGTGCCGTAGTAGTCGACCAGGATCTTCTGGAACAGCGCGGGGTTCGCCCGGCCGGTGCGGACCGTACCGAAGTCGTCCTTGGCGACCTCGACCGCCTTGTTCATCTTGTCCTTGGCCTCGGCCAGTACGTCGCTGATCACGGATGCTCCTTATGCAGTGTTTCCTGTCGGCAAGCTTAGTTGGCAAGCCCTCAGTTGCTGACCAGCGTGCCGATGTGGTCGCCGAGAATGGCTTTGGTGACGTTACCGGAGGGCTCCATGCCGAACACGCGCATCGGCATCCCGTTGTCCATGCACAGGCTGAACGCAGTCGAGTCGACGACCTTCAGCCCCTTGACGAGGGCTTCCTGATAGGTGATCGCATCCAGCTTCTTGGCGCTGTCATTCTTCCGCGGGTCATCGTCGTAGACGCCGTCAACCCCGTTCTTGGCGACCAGCACCTCGTCCGCCTTGATCTCCAGCGCACGCTGCGCAGCGACCGTGTCGGTGGAGAAGTAGGGCAGCCCAGCGCCAGCACCGAAGATCACTACGCGCGACTTCTCAAGGTGACGCTCGGCACGCAGCGGGATGTACGGCTCGGCGACCTGCGTCATCGAGATGGCGGACTGCACGCGGACGCCGGCGCCCGCCTGCTCGAGGAAGTCCTGCAGCGCGAGAGCGTTCATTACCGTGCCGAGCATGCCCATGTAGTCAGCCCGCCCGCGGTCCATGCCGCGCTGGCTGAGTTCGGCGCCGCGGAAGAAGTTGCCTCCACCGACGACGATGGCCACCTCCACCTCGTTGGTGGCTGCGGCGATCTCCTTGGCAATGGCGCTGACGACGTCGGGATTGACGCCGAGCGACCCGCCACCGAAAGCCTCGCCGGAGAGTTTCAGCAGGACTCGTCTTCTGCGGTGTTCAGTCATAGGTCTCCCTCTCGAGGCTTGTTACAGATTAGGGGTTTGCGCATGAAAACGGGGTCCGAGACATGTGTCTCGGACCCCGTTTCACGGAATGTTAGGCGCCGACCTTGAAGCGGGCGAACCCGGTCACGGTGAGGCCTGCATCGGCGGCAACCTTGCTCACAGTGAGCTTGTTGTCGCGGGCGTAGTCCTGCTCGAGGAGGGCGACCTGCTTGAAGTAGGCGTTCACACGGCCCTCGATGATCTTGGGCAGGGCTGCCTCAGGCTTGCCCTCGCCACGGCTGATCTCCTCGACGATGCGACGCTCGTTGTCGACCTCAGCGGCCGGAACGTCCTCGCGGGAGAGGTAGGACGGGTTCGCGAAGGAGATGTGCTGCGCGATTCCGCGAGCGGTCTCCGCGTCGTCACCCGTGTAGCCCACGACCACGCCGACCTGCGGGGGCAGGTCCTTGTTGGTCTTGTGCAGGTACACCGCGAACTTGTCAGCCGAAACGACCGCAACGCGACGCAGTTCGATCTTCTCGCCGAGGATCGCGGCTTCGCCGTCGATCAGGTCGGCGACGGTGCCACCGGCAGCGGGGGCGGCAAGCGCCTCCTCAACCGTGGTTGCACCGGCTGCGACGACAGCGGCGAGAACGTTGTCGCCGAGCGCGACGAACTTGTCACCCTTGGCAACGAAGTCGGTCTCGCACGCGAGCTCGATCATCGTGGTCGAGGTGCCGTTTTCGGCAGCCGCGATCAGGCCCTCGCTGGTGGAGCGGTCAGCGCGCTTGGCGTTGCCCTTGGCTCCCTTGAGACGCAGGATCTCGGTGGCCTTCTCGAGGTCACCCTCCGCTTCGACGAGGGCGTTCTTGGTGTCGACCATGCCGGTGCCGAGGCGCTCACGCAGGGTCTTGATGTCAGCCAGGCTGATGTTTGCCATGAATGGAATCCTTACTCGGCGGTCGCGCCGGTCGCGGGCTTCTTCTCGTCCTCGGTGGCCTCAGCCTCGATCTTCGCCTCAACCTCTTCAGCGGTCTCCGGCTTGTGGACCGGGGTCACCTCAGCGTCGGCGGCGGCGGCCTTGGCGGCAACCTTCGCGTCAGCGTCGTTCTCTTCGGTCGGCAGCGGAGCGGCCTCAGCGGCGTTGCCCTGCTCGAGAAGCTCGCGCTCCCACTCAGCCAGCGGCTCGACGGCCGACACATTGCCGGCTTCCTCGGGCTTCTGGTGACGCTGGATGAGACCCTCGGCGGCGGCGTCGGCGATGATGCGGGTGAGCAGGCTCACCGAACGGATCGCGTCGTCGTTACCCGGGATCGGGTACTGCAGCTCGTCGGGGTCGGCGTTGGTGTCGAGGATGCCGATCACCGGGATGCCGAGCTTGGTGGCCTCGTTGACGGCGAGGTGCTCGCGCTTCGAGTCGATAACCCAGATCGCCGACGGGGTCTTGGTCAGGTTGCGGATACCACCGAGCGTCTTGTGCAGCTTGTCCAGCTCGCGACGCTTGATGAGGAGCTCCTTCTTGGTGAAGCCCTTGGTGGTGTCGTCGAAGTCGATCTCCTCGAGCTCCTTCATGCGAGCGAGGCGCTTCGACACGGTCTGGAAGTTCGTGAGCAGTCCACCGAGCCAGCGCTGGTTGACGTAGGGCTGGCCGACGCGGGTCGCCTGCTCGGCGATCGCTTCCTGGGCCTGCTTCTTGGTGCCGACGAAGAGGACTGTGCCGCCGTGGGCGACAGTCTCCTTGACGAAGTCGTAAGCCTTGTCAATGTAGGCAAGCGACTGCTGCAGGTCGATGATGTGGATGCCCGAGCGCTCGGTGAGGATGAAGCGCTTCACCTTCGGGTTCCAGCGGCGGGTCTGGTGCCCGAAGTGCACGCCGCTGTCGAGCAGCTGGCGAATGGTTACGACGGCCATAGCCGTTCTCCTTATTGTTCTCAGTTGTCATTCGCTACCGGATGGAGCGAATCCTGGTGCCCGGCGCGCCTCCGCCCTGGCCTCGGGACCGAGGCTGCGGGACTGAATGGAGAGCGTCGCGTGAATAATCACAACGGGCACGCGTAGTCACTCCGCCGTGACGGAGTGCCGGATCATCGTATCACCCAGTCCGGGCCGCTCCGGTCTCCGCTCCTCCCCCTCCTCGAGCTTTCCCCCGGGGCGGCCCACCTGGCCGCACGGGTGGATTTCGCGACGACGATGGGCGGATGTCTCGGCTCGTACTTTCGGTCATGGCTGTCGTTGTGGCATCCGTTGTCGCGGCCGTTCCTGCGACTGGGGTCGTGCCTGCAATTGGTGTCACGCCTGTCATGGGGGTCGCGCCGGCTTCGAGGGCAACGCCCGTCTGGCAGTGGCCGGTGGATCCACCGCGATCTGTGGTGCGCCCCTACGTGGCTCCGGCTACTCCGTATTCGGCCGGGCACCGTGGTGTCGATCTGCGGGCCACGGATGGCGGAACCGTGTACGCGCCCGCCGACGGAGTGGTGCATTTCTCCGGGATCGTTGTCGACCGGCCCGTGTTGTCCATCCGGCATCCGGGTGGCCTCATCTCGAGTTACGAACCCGTCGAGTCGGCGCTTGCGTCAGGCACAGCGGTACGGCGGGGTGAGGTAGTCGGGATGGTGCTGGCTGCGCATTGCGTGCCGGCGGCGTGCGTGCACATGGGGGTGCGACTGGACGGCGAATACGTTTCGCCGCTGCTCTATCTCGGCGACGTGCCACGCTCGGTGCTGCTGCCCACGCGACCGCTCAGCGCGAGTGTCCGGCTTGGGTGACGCTGTCCCGGCCGGCGAGGTCGTGTCTGACCGTGCGGAGAAAGCCGGTCAGTACGTCGATCTTGTCGCCGTAACGGGCAGCAAGAGCTTCAACCAGTGGTTCGCGTGCCGCCTCCGCGCGCTCCGCCAGGTCACGGCCTACGGGCGAGAACGTTCACCTCCTCCGCCTGGCGCTAGTGTTTCGGCGCGGCGCGTCAGAAAACTTCACCCGCGCAGAGCCGAAACACTAGCGCCAGTCGTTTGGGTGCGGGCAGGCTCAGGCACGCGGGGTGCGAGCAGAGTCAGGCGCGCGGGTGCGCGGCGGCGTAACTCTGCTTCAGCCGGTCCATCGACACGTGCGTGTAGATCTGGGTGGTGCCGAGGCTGGCGTGGCCGAGCATCTCCTGCACGGCACGGAGGTCGGCACCGCCGTCGAGCAGGTGTGTCGCGGCCGTGTGCCGCAGCGCGTGCGGACCGGCCGGTCCGCTGCCCGGCACCGCTTCGAGCAGGCTGGCGACCAGGCGGTACACAGTGCGAGTCCCCAGCCTGCCACCGCGAGTGCCGAGGAACAGCGCGTCGGTGGGGCCGTTCAGCAATTCCGGGCGGCCGCGATGCAGGTAGTCATCGAGAGCCCTGAGCGCCGGCACCCCGAACGGCACGACGCGTTGCTTCGAGCCCTTACCGGTCACCCGAACGGTCAGACGGGACCGGTCCAGATCGCCGAGGTCGAGTCCGGTCAGCTCGCTCACCCGGAGCGCCGAGGCGTAGAGCAGTTCGATGACGGCAAGATCGCGGATGGCACCCGGGTCTCCGGTGTCCGCGCGCATGGCAAGCGAGTCAATCAGGCCATCGATCTGGTCGCGGGTCAGCACGCGAGGCAGGTGACGCTCGGGTTTCGGCGCGCGAAGTCGGGCGGCGGCATCCGTCTCGGCATAACCGGAACGGACCAACCAGCCGCTGAACCCGCGGGCGGCAGCCGACCGGCGTGCGAGGCTCGCCTTGGCGAGTCCAGCCTGCGAGCTGTGCCACAGCCAGTCACGGAACAGTTCCAGGTCGGCAGCCCCGCTGTCGACGACGCCACGGCCGGCGGCGAACTCGGCAAACTGGGCCAGATCGGACCGATACGAACGGATCGTGTGCGCGCTCAGCCCTCGCTCGACGGCGAGGTGCTCGGCGAATCGGTCGATCGCGTGCAGCAGTTCCACTCCCCCATCGTGCGCGCTATTCCGGGATCGGGGCGGCAGGCGCTCCGGCCTGGGCGGCGTCGGCCCGGGCAGCGTCGGCCATGCTGAACGTCGAGCGCTTGCTCGACAACTGCTCGCGGCGCTCGGCCGGGTCCAGCGCTTCGACCGCAGCGCGCGCCGCAGCCGGCCAGCCGGCAATCTCGGCGTACTCGCCAACCGGCACGATCGTGTGCACGACACGGTCGGCGTAGACGTGAACCAGGGTGAACGACTGGCCGCCATCCACGCCAGACAACAGCCGGTCAGCGGACGCCGCCGCATCCAGTGTGTAACAGGTGGCGGCAGCCACCGACACCGGGATGCCGGCGAACAGGCTGTGGCTGGCGTGGTGCAGGTGGCCACCGAGGATGGCCCGGATGTCACTGCCTTCGACCACCGCGGCCAGACGGTCCTGACCCTCAAGCTCGAGGGCCGCCATGATCTCCACGGCTACCGGGATCGGCGGATGGTGCAGCGCGAGGATGGTGCCCTCGGGGGCCGGCGTCGCCAGTTCGTCGCGCAACCACTGCAGTTGGCCGTCGGAGAGTTCGCCGTGGTGGTAGCCGGGCACGGTGCTGTCGAGGCTGATCACCCGGAGCCCACCGAGCCGGTACACCCGGTCCTGCGGGGCATCCGTCTCGGGCTCACCGTGCAGCAGGCTCGCGAACGCGGCCCGCTCGTCATGGTTGCCCATCACCCAGATCACCTGCGCGCCGATCCGTTCCGCAACCGGCTCGACGACCTCCCGAAGCCGCCCGTAGGCGTCCGGCTCAGCCAGGTCGGCGAGGTCGCCGGTGAACAGCAGCGCTTCCGGGCGGATGCCAGAGCGTTCCAGGTGCGCGAGCGCTCGCTCGAGGTTGCGTTCAACGTTGACGGCACCGTACAGCGGCCGGGAGCCACCGAGGAAGTGGGTGTCGCTCAGGTGGACGAGGGTGTGCACGGGCGCGGGATATTGTCCGAGTTGGATCACGCGACCACCCTAAGCGTTCGCACCGACGTTGGGCGGTCACACCCCAACGCCGGGCCGTCACCCCGACGCTCGGGCGACGCGCACCCAGCCGGTCGGGCGTTCCTGCACCTCCCCCGTGAGTTCCAGCATGCCGAGCGTTGATTGCACGCTCGCCATCGACAGCCCGGACCGCACCGCGACATCGGACGCAGGTCTGGCCGAGCGGGTGCTGAGCGCGTCCAGCACACGCACCACCTCCGGATTCTGGCCGCCTCCCGCAGCGGCGGCGACCATGGGAGCGTCAAACGACGGGTGCAGTTGCGCCATCTCCTCGGCATTGGTCACGCAGACGGCGTCATACTCGCGGATCAGCCGGTGGCAGCCGGCCGAGGCGGCACTCGTGACCGGTCCCGGAACGGCACCCAATGCTCGCCCGAGCGCCGCGGCGTGGCCGGCCGTGTTCAACGATCCCGATCGCCAGCCCGCCTCGATCACCACGGTCGCCTGGCTGAGAGCGGCTATCAACCTGTTTCGTTGTAAAAAGCGCCACTTAGTCGGCGCCGTCCCGCAGGGCACCTCCGAAAGCACCGCCCCGGAGTGGGCGATTCGGGTCAGCAGGGACTCGTGACCGGTCGGATAGAACCGGTCGAGTCCTCCGGCGAGGATCGCGACAGTGGAGCCACGACCCGCGAGTGCGGCATGATGGGCGGCTCCGTCGATGCCGTATGCGGCACCGGAGACGATCGCGAAGCCGCGGTCGACCAGTCCGCCGGTGGCATCGACCGCGACGCTCTCGCCGTACCCGGTCGCGGCTCGGGCGCCGACGATCGCGATCGACCGCTCAAGCGGTGCAAGAGCGTGCTCGGCGCCGCGCAGCCACAGCGCGTGGGGAGCGTGCGGACCGAGATCGTCCAATCCGGTCGGCCATACCCGGTCATCGGGCGCGAGCAGCCGCAGGCCGTAGCGCACAGCCTGTTTGAGCGAGTCGAGCACCGCACTGGCGTCGATCCGCGGGCGCCATCGCGCAAGCGCCTCATGCACCGCATCCGGGGTCACGATGATCCCCGACTCAGTGAGCATCGCGGTGATCCGCTCCACCGGCCAGCCGGTGACGAGAGCCTCGAGCGCGACGGCCGGTCCTTGCACGGCGATCAGCTCGCCCGCATGGCCATCGCCGGGCTCGGCGATCCCCATCCAGGCAACCCGTGCCAGTCGGTCAAGGAGTTCGGTGCGCTCCAGGTCATCGCGGGTGACAGTACGCACGAGCGGGGCGACCTCGGCCTCGCGCAATCCGAAGATGGTCATGACGACATCGCCTTTCGCAGGTACAGGGCTTGGCCGAGATGGTCGGCAGTGGGACGGGCCTCACCGGCGAGGTCCGCGACGGTCCAGGCGACGCGCAGCACGCGGTCATACCCGCGCATGGTGATGCCGCCTCGCTCCAGCGCACGGTCGAGCGGTGCGGTCACCTGCCGATCCAGTCGAACCCTCGGGGAGCGGAGGAACGATCCGGGCACATACGCGTTCAACGTCCACGGGGTGGCCGAGAGACGTGCCCGGGCTGCTTCGCGCGCCGCACCGACCCGGGCGCGCGCCTGTGCGGTGCTAACTCGCGCGCTCGCCTCGGCCGCGCGTAGTTGTGACGCGGTGATGCGTTGCACCCGTAGTTGGATGTCGATCCGGTCAAGCAGCGGTCCAGACAGTCGCTGCAGGTAGCGGCGGCGCGAATGCGGCGGGCAGGTGCACTCCGAGTCCCTCGCGCCGTACTGGCCACATGGGCATGGGTTGGCGGCAAGCACCAATTGGAATCGGCCCGGAAACCTGGCAACGGCGTTGGCACGGTGGATGCTGATCACACCCGATTCCAGCGGTTGGCGAAGCGCGTCCAGCGCGGCGGCCTGGAACTCCGGCGCCTCATCCAGGAACAGCACGCCGTGGTTCGCCCGCGCAGCCGCCCCCGGTCGGATCTGCGCGCTGCCCCCGCCGACCAGCGCGGCCGGGGTTGCCGTGTGGTGTGGCGCTTCGAGCGGCGGACGGGTGGCGAGACTCGCTCCGACAGGCAGTCCGGCGAGCGACCGGACGCAGCTGACCTCCAGCGCGGCATCCGGGTCAAGATCTGGCAGCAGCCCGGGCAGCCGGGACGCGAGCATGGTCTTTCCTGCGCCCGGCGGGCCGAGCAGCAGCACGTGGTGGCCACCGGCAGCAGCCACCTGTATGGCCTCGATTGCGTCGGGGTTGCCGATCACCTCGGCCAGATCAGAGCCCTCGACGGGCAGATCCGGGAGTGCCTGGGAAAGCAACGGCTCCACCGGCTGCGGTTCGAGCCTGCCGCCGTGCCAGATCACTGCTTCGCGGAGCGAGGCCACGCCGACCACCCGGATGCCGGGAACCAGGGCAGCCTCATCGGCGTTCCCGACCGGAACCATGACGGTATCGAATCCTGCGCGGGCGGCAGCGAGCACGGCGGGCAGCACTCCGGGAATCGGGCGGAGCCGCCCGTCGAGACCGAGTTCACCGATGTGCACCACGCGAGCGACCGACTTCGGACGGACGGCACCGTCTGCGGCGAATGCGGCGAGAGCGATGCCGAGGTCGAAACCCGAGCCGTGCTTCGGCAGCGACGCTGGGGACAGATTGACGGTCAGCCGGTGATGCGTGAACCCGCAGCCCGAGTTGACGCTCGCGGCGCGCACTCGATGCTCGGCTTCGCCGAGCGCGGCATCCGGCAACCCGATGATGACGACCTTCGGCAGCTGCCCGGAAATGTCCGCCTCGATCTCAACGATCGCGCCGTCAAGACCGAGTAACGACACCGCATGGGTGCGACCGACCGCCATCAGGACACCCGCTTCAGGTGCTCGATCGAAGGTGCGGCACCGAACGGGGCGATCACCGCGACGGCGTCGATTCGAATCAAGTACGACCCGGGATGCGCCTCACACCAGGCGGCGGCGAGCCGACGCAGCCGGGCATACTTCAAAGCGGTGATCGCCTCGAACGGATGCCCGAAGGCAAGACTTGACCGGGTCTTCACCTCGACGAAGGCCAACTCAGCGCCGTCGATGGCCACCAAGTCGATCTCGCCCGCCGCGCAGCGCCAGTTGCGATCCACGATGATCAGGCCGGCTCGTTCGAGATAGCGCGCAGCCAGCGCCTCGCCCGCTCTGCCGAGTTCGTCTTTGCGAGCCACCGGTCACCTCCGAGGCGAGCATCGCGCAGCGCGGCGACATCCGGGATAGCCGCAGGACGCAACTGGGGACTATCGGCGGCCGCGCTCCCCTGTCGCGGAGAGGTGGTCGGACCGGCCGCGGACGCGGCCGCGACAGATCACGCAGGGAAGCATCTAGGAGGGCGCGGGGAACGAGCGCTACTCGTCGAGCGCGAGTTCCTTCGGAAGCTCCAGCTCCTTGGAGGACAGCTCCTCGACGTTCACGTCCTTGAACGTCAGCACCCGCACCGACTTCACGAAGCGGTCGGAACGGTAGACATCCCACACCCACACATCGTGCATAGTCAGCTCGAAATAGAAGTCGTTCGCGGTGTCCTGCCGCACGAGAGTGACCTCGTTGGCGAGATAGAACCGCCGCTCGGTCTCGACGACGTACTTGAACTGCCCAACAATGTCGCGGTACTCGCGGTAGAGCGCCAGTTCAACCTCGCGGTCGTAATCTTCGAAGTCGTCCTCGTCCATGGTCATTCAATCCTAAGCGCTCTCGAGCGCGTCGAGCTCGAGCCCGAGAAGGGTCGGCTGATCAGCCCTCAGCCAGGTGCGGCGATGGAAGTCGGTGGCGCCGTGCTCGGCGATGGCGGCGAGGTGGCCAGCGCTGGCGTACCCCTTGTTACCCGCCCACTGGTACATCGGGCTGGTTTCGTGGGCGCCGATCATCAACCGGTCGCGGTGCACCTTCGCGATGATCGACGCGGCAGCCACCGAGCCGCAGTCGCGGTCGGCCTTGATCTGGGTGACCACGTGCACCCGGCTGGTCAGCGCCGGGTTCAGCCAGTCGTGGTGGCCGTCGAGCAGGACGACGCTGGACTGGATGTCGCAGCCCGCGTCATGCAGGGCGATCAGAGCCCGCTTGCCCGCGAGTCCCAATGCTCGAGTGATGCCGATCTCGTCGATTTCCTGCGGTGATGCGAGCCCGACAGCCGAGAACCGGGACCAGTCGAGGGTGGTCGGCTCGAGCAGTTCTCGTTTCTTCTCGCTGACCAGCTTGGAGTCGCGCAGCCCCTCGGGAATCGCGGTGATAGTGGCATCCACGACCGAAACGCCCACGGCGACCGGACCGGCCAACGCACCACGGCCGACCTCATCGCAGCCGATGACGAACTGGGCGCCCTGGTGGAACAGCATCTTCTCCCGCGCGAGCGTGGGGTCGGCGACGGCCATCATGGCTGCCCCTGATCGACTCCGCGGAAGCTGAACTCGTAGTTGTCAAGCCACGCCCAGCGGGAGATTGGCCAGGTGATGAGCACGGCACGACCGACGACGTTGTCGTAGGGCACGAAACCGTTGCCCGGCTGGTCCTGGTTGTAACGGGAGTCGGCCGAGGCGTTGCGGTTGTCTCCGAGCACCCAGAGGGAGTCTTCGGGCACCGTGACCGAGAAGTCCACCGCGGACGCACGGTCGACGCCGGGCGGCAGCAGCACGTACGGCTCATCGATCGGGACACCGTTGATCGTGAGCTGGCCGAGTTCGTTGCAGCACTCGACCTTGTCACCCGGTAGCCCGATGACGCGCTTGATCAAGTGATCGTTGCTATCGGAGGCCGACAGTCCGACCAGCGACAGGAGCCAGTCGAAGGTGGCGACCACGGGGTTCTGCGGCTCGGCTTGGCGCGGAGTCAGCCACTGTCCCGGATCGCGGAAGACGACCACATCGCCGCGTGCGATGGGCATCAGGTCGGGAGTGAGCTGGTTCACGATGATGCGGTCGTTCTTGTGCAGGGTGTCCATCATCGACTCGGACGGGATATAAAACGAACGAACCAGGAAGGTCTTGATCAGGAACGAGATGAGAATCGCGGCGACGAAGATGATGAGGACGTCGCGAAGGAACGTCGTGACACCTTTCGCGCGGCGTCGTTCGCTGGCGACGCGCATCGACCGCGTCGGCTGTATTTCATCCGTCATTAAACCCCTGAGCTCCCCTGCCAGTGTAGGCGGAGGGGAGCTCAGTGGATGACGCAGCGGGAGGCTTAGCTCTCGCGCTTTTCCTTGATCTTGGCCTTCTTGCCGCGCAGCTCGCGCAGGTAGTAAAGCTTGGCGCGGCGGACGTCACCGCGCGTAACGATCTCGATGCTGTCGATGACCGGCGAGTGCACGGGGAACGTACGCTCGACACCGACCTGGAAGCTCACCTTGCGGACGGTGAAGGTCTCACGCACACCGTGGCCGGAGCGGCCGATGACGACACCCTGGAAGACCTGGATACGCGAACGAGATCCTTCGATGATGTTCACGTGCACCTTGACGGTGTCGCCGGCCCGGAAGTCGGGAATGTCGGACTTGAGGGATGCAGCGTCGACTGAGTCGAGGATGTGCATGGTTCTTCGCTCTCTGCGACCGCCACAGGTCGACCGCGGTTCTTGAATCAATAAGTTGGGGTGTGCCCCTATGACTGCGGGTTCCCCTGTGGCAGAACCGTGCGGAGGCACAAACAGCAATTGTGCCACAATCCGTAGTCGGAGATCCACTCGTGCCCCTGCACGCGTTCTCCAGCTGGGAATGAGAGTATTCCTTTGCACCACCAGAATGGAGACCCCCCTATCCATGAGCGAGACAACTGAGCTTCTGAAGAAGCTCATCCGTACTGAACCGATCCAACAGCGCAGTTCTGCGCGGATCACCCTGTTGCTCGACGCCGCAGCCACGATCATCTCGGAGCACGGCATTGAAGGCTTGACGACCAGTGACGTTGCAACACGCTCCGAATCATCGGTCGGCGTGGTCTACCGGTACTTCCCCAATATTCGTTCCCTGCTTCGTGCGCTGGCCGCGCGAAACCTGGAGCGCTATGTTGCCCGTCTGGAGGCGCAGCCTCCTGCCGCGTCCGCTCTCGACGGTGTGGACAACGCGATCGGCGTCATCGTCGACATGATGCGAACCGAGCCCGGCTTCCGTGCCATCCGGTTCGGAGATGTGATCGATGAGCGACTGCTCGAGCCCGAGATGGACAACAGCGGCATGATCGCCGAATTGTTCGAGTCCTTCCTCGTCGACCGCCACCAGGTCAGCCGCTCCGCCGAGCTGACCTTCCGGCTGCAGGTCGCCGTGGAGATCGCGGACGCCCTGATCAAGCGGGCCTTCGAAGTGGATGCGCGCGGCAACGCCCGCTTCATCGACCGGGCACGTGAGTTGGTGCGAGCCGAGGTTTCCCAGGTGATCGAGTGATCGAACTGCGCACGCCCGCCGAGATCGAACAGATGAAAGCGGCTGGAGCGTTTGTCGCCGACGTGCTCAAGGCCACGTCGGCGGCGGCTGCGGTCGGCGTGAACCTGCTCGAACTCGACGCGCTCGCGCACGACATGATCCGCACGGCCGGCGCCGAGAGTTGTTATTTGGACTATCACCCATCATTCGGCGGTTCGCCGTTCGGACGGGTCATCTGCACGTCGGTGAACGATGCCGCGTTGCATGGCGTCCCGCATGACTACCGGCTGAAGGACGGCGACGTGCTCAGCCTTGACTTCGCCGCATCCGTCGACGGTTGGGTGTGTGATTCGGCGGTGTCGGTCATTGTCGGCACTCCACGCGCCGAAGACGAACGGCTGATCGACGTGGTGGAGCGCGCCCTCGCTGCGGGCATCGCCGCGGCTCAGCCGGGCGGACGGATGGGCGACGTGTCGGCCGCGATCGGCGCGATCTGTCTGGCCGAGGGCTTCGGGGTGAACACCGACTTCGGTGGACATGGCGTCGGCCGCACCATGCACGGCGACCCACATGTACCGAACAACGGCCGCCCGGGACGCGGGATGCCGTTGAAGCCGGGTCTCGTCTTCGCAATCGAGCCCTGGTTGATGCACGGCACCGATCGGATCTACACCGACGCTGCCGACGGCTGGACGTTGCGGAGCGCGGATGGGTCTCGCGCCGCGCACGTGGAACACACGGTGGCAATCACCGAATCCGGTCCGGTGGTACTCACCGCGCGCTGAGCGCGTCAGCGGTCGGGCGAGGACTCCGGCGGTTCGATCCGGATGACCGGACCCTGGTCCAGGCGGGGGTCATACCCGCCGGGTGGCCGTGTCGCCGGAGGCTCCGGTGGCGTCATGGGTGTCTCGAAGCTCGCGATCACGACATCCATCCGTTGCTTGGTCTCGCGGATCAGCTGCGCGATGGCATTCCAGAACGCGCCAAGACCGATCAGCACACCGATCAGCGCCAGGGCGGCTGCGGTATCCGAGGTCCAGGCGATCGAGTGGCCGATGATCGTGAGATACCAGAGCGTCAGGATGATGGCATCCGCTGGGGCGACCGCCTTCTCGGCGCGCACCGAACGGCGTGCCCTGGTGATACCCGCCACCGCTCCGAGCGCGATCGCGAGCACCGGCGCGATGAAGAGGTAGCCGAAGAAGTTCCAGCCTCCCCCGACCACGCTGCGCGCCACGAGCATGAACACAGGCAGCAGGATCGCGGCCCAGAACTGGGTGCGATGGAGCGCACGGCGATACCACATAGGAACAAGGGTAGTAGGGCCTGCTTTGTTGAAAGCTGAGGGTCTCGGCAAGCTCGACCAGCGGGTCTCGGCAAGCTCGACCAGCGGGGCTCGGCAAGCTCGACCAGCGGAAGGGCTCAGCCCAGGTCGATCTCGAAGTCCAGCAGGTCCGGACGCACACGGCGGGTGCGTTCCACCTGCTGCTCGCGGCGCCAGGCGGCGATCGCGCCGTGATTGCCGCTCAGCAGCACCGGCGGCACCTCGAGCCCACGCCAGCTGGCGGGTTTCGTGTAGCTCGGATATTCGAGCAGCCCGTCCTCGTGGCTCTCCTCGGTGAGGCTCTCCGGGTTGCCGACCACGCCGGGGATGAGACGGCCGATGGCTTCGATCATCGCCATCACGGCGACCTCTCCCCCGTTCAGCACATAGTCGCCGAGGCTCACGAGGCGCACCCGAGCACGCGTCGCGGTGTGGTCGAAAACGCGCTGGTCGATGCCCTCGTAGCGGCCGCAGCCGAACACCAGGTGGGACTCGTGGGACAACTCCCGCGCCATTGCCTGGGTGAAGACGTCGGCGGCCGGGGAAGGGAAGATGACGAGCGGTCCGGATGCCGGATCCTCCGCACCGAGGACCTCGTCGAGCGCCTCACCCCACGGTTCCGGCTTCATGACCATGCCGGCGCCACCGCCGTACGGGGTGTCGTCGACCGTGCGGTGCCGGTCGTGGGTGTGGTCACGCAAGTTATGCACGCCGAGTTCGATCAGGCCCTGCTGCCGAGCCTTGCCGAGCAGCGAGATGTCGAGGACGTCGAAGAATTCCGGAAAGATCGTGACGATGTCGATGCGCACGATCGGACTCTAGTCGTCCGCGGGCGCCTCGCCCGCGTCATCCGGCAGCTCCTCGAACAAGCCGGCTGGCGGGGTGACCGTGACCGTTCCTGCGGCGATGTCGACGGCCGGCACGATCGCCTTGACGAACGGCACCATGACCTCATCGGTCGCCGTCTTGACGACGAGCAGATCCTGCGCGGGAAGGTGATCGACCCGAATCACGGCGCCGATGGCGACGCCGTCGCGCAGCACACGCAGGCCGACCAGCTGGTGGTCGTACCAGGCGTCCTCCTCAGCGGGCAGCACGGAGGTGTCCTGGTCGACCCAGAGGATCGCCTTGATCAGCGTCTCAGCCGTGGTGCGGTCGGGGACGTCCTTGAAGAAGCCGACCGGATGCCCGTTGTACCAGCGCAGCTCGATGAGCTCAAGGCTCTTGCCGTGCCACGGAGAGGACTCCGGCACCTGGAGGGTGAAGACCGCACCAGGAACGAACCGGCGTTCCGGTTCGTCGGTGAAGAGCTCGACCTTGATCGCGCCCTTCAGCCCGTGGGCCTTGGTGAGACGGCCGACGCGGAGCTGGGTGGTGCGATCCGGAGAGGGGTGGTTCGGTGACGCCATAGTGAAAGGTCGAAGCCTAGTTGTCGGTGTCGACGACATCGACGCGCACGCGCTTGCCATCGGCAAGAGCGGCGATCAGAGTGCGCAGCGCCTTGGCTGTGCGTCCGGCACGACCGATCACGCGGCCGAGGTCCTCGGGGTGCACACGCACCTCGAGGACCTCGCCACGCGGTGAGTCCTTCGCCACTACCTGCACATCGTCCGGGTGGTCGACGATCCCCTTGACGAGGTGCTCGAGAGCGGGAGCGAGCACTGGCTAGGCCTTGTCCTCGGTCGACTCAGCGGTCTCTTCGGCGGGAGCTTCCTCGGCGGGAGCTTCCGCGGCAGGAGCCTCCTCGGCGGCCGGGGCCTCCTCAGCCTTCGGCTCTGCCTTCTCGGTCTTCGGCTTCAGCACGGGCTTCTTCTTCTCGTCGGCGACGAAAGCAACCTTGGCGTCCTTGACCTTGACGGTGCTCACGGCGTCCTTGTCGCCCTTGAACTTGCCCCAGTCACCGGTGAGCTTCAGCAGCGCGGCGACCTGCTCGGTCGGCTGCGCGCCGACGCTGAGCCAGTACTGCGCACGCTCGGAGTTGACCTCGATCACCGAGGGCTCCTCGGTGGGGTGGTACTTGCCGATCTCTTCGATGACGCGACCATCGCGCTTGGTGCGCGCGTCGGCGACAACGATGCGGTAGTACGGCGCGCGGATCTTGCCCATGCGCTTCAAACGAATCTTGACAGCCACAATTCTCCTGAATTTACTTTGTGTGGTTGAACTGACAGCCGTGAGCGTGGGGGCACACTCGGCAAAAGCTCTGATGGGGTCTGTGAGCGCCTGATTAGAGGGTCGGGCAGGGCACAGACTCGACTAACCATTCTGGCAGATTTTTCGGCGACTCGCGCACCATCCCCGCCAACCTCGCGTGAAAGGGCGCGGCAGGGAAGAATCGCAGCGTGCGCCTCGACTTTCCGCAGTCCCCCCGCTCGACCCTCGGCATTGAATGGGAGTTGATGTGCGTCGACCGCAGGAGCGGCGAACTTCGCCCGGCCGCGCCGGAGATCCTTGCCAAGGTCGGCAGCGACACGAGCAAGTTCCCGCACGCAACCGTCGAGTTCCAGACCAACACTGTCGAGCTCGCGACCGCCCCGCACAGTCGGGTTGCCGACGCGGTCGCTGATCTGGCCGGGGTGCTCGAGAGCGTGCGGAATGCCGCCGAGCCGCTCGGCGTCGACCTGATCGGGGGCGGCACGCATCCGTTCGCCCAATGGTTCCGGCAGCATCTGACGCCGAACAAGCCGCGGTATGAGAAGGTCCTTGAACGCGCCCAGTGGTGGGCGCGGCAGATGCTCATCTGGGGCGTCCACGTGCACATCGGCGTCGACGACAAGCAGAAGGCGATTCCGTTGCTGAACGCGCTGCTGACCTATTACCCGCACTTCCAGGGGCTGTCGGCGTCAAGTCCGTTCTGGGCGAGCGAGCGTACCGGTTACGCGTCCAATCGTGCGCTGATCTACCAGCAGTTGAACACCGCGGGCATGCCGCCGCTGCTGAAGGACTGGGACGAGTTCGAGTCCATGGTCGGCGATCTGGTGCGTGCCGGGGTCATTGACGATGCCACCGAGTTGCGCTGGGACATCCGTCCGTCCTCGCGGTGGGGCACCCTCGAGGTGCGCATCTTCGACGGCGTGGCGACCCTCGACGAGGTGGGCGCCCTGGCTGCGCTCACCCAGTGCGTCGTCGAGGACCTGTCTTCACGAATGGATGCCGGTGAGGAACCGGTCGTCCTGCAGCAGTGGTACCTGCGTGAGAACAAATGGCGGGCCGCTCGCTACGGGCTCGACGCGACCATCATCACGAACCGGGAGGGCGACCAGGCCCCGCTGCGCGACGAGCTCCGGCAGCTCATCGCCCGTCTCGAGCCGACCGCTGAGCGACTCGGATGCCTGAACGAGTTGCGGTTTGCACTGACGATCCTTGAATCCGGCGCCGGCTACGAGCGGCAACTCGCCGCCGCCGAGGCCAGTGACGGCAGTCTCAAGGCGGTCGTCGCGCACCTCACGGCGGAACTGCGCGACGGCATCCAACCCGTCGGCTAACCGGCGTTCCGTGAGTCGCGCCAGGCCAACCATTTGCGCACGAAGTCGAGGTCGTAGTTCGGGGCGCTGAGGCCGAGCGTGAACAGGCTCGCCCCGAGGTTCCGCAAGGCATCCGCCTCCTCGGTCGAGCGCCGCTTCACCTCGACTGAGATCTCGATCTCATCCACGTTCCGGCCAACGGCCGCGCCGTGTCCGCGGAGCACGTCCAGTTTGTGCGCGAGCACCTCCGGGGTGGCGAAGCTGTGCCAGATGTCGGCGTGCTCGGCGACGATGCGGAGAGTGCGTTTCTCGCCAGCGCCACCGATCAGGATGGGAATCTGCCTGCTTGGCGGTGGGTTCAGTTTCTGCCAGCGGTCCTTGATCACCGGCAGTCCCGCAGCGAGATCGCGCAGTCGGCTGCCGGGGGTGCCGAACTCGTAGCCGTACTCGTCGTAGTCGCGCTGGAACCAGCCCGAGCCGGTGCCGAAGATGAAACGGCCGCCGGAGATGTGGTCGAGGGTGCGTGCCATGTCGGCCTGCAGGTTCGCGTTCCGATAGCTGTTGCAGTTCACCAGGGTGCCGAACTCCACCCGGCTGGTCTGCTCTGCCCAGGCGCCGAGCATCGTCCAGGCCTCGAAGTGCAGGCCATCGCGGTCGCCGGAAAGCGGGAAGAAGTGGTCCCAGTTGAAGATGATGTCGACGCCGAGCTCTTCAAGTTCGGCGACGATCCCGCGAATCTGCGAGTACGGGGCGTGCTGATTTCGCGATCTGCACGCCGATCCGGATCGGCCGCGGCATTTGGCTCACGTCTGGAGGCCCGCGGTCAGCGGCCGAGGAACTTCTGCAGCGACGCGAGCTCTTCTGGGCTCGGCGCGCCGGGCTTGCCAGCGCCCGCGCCGAGTCCGAAACCGCTGCCGGCCTCACCGGTGTTCGGCTTCACGCCGGCGGCGCGGGCCGCTTCCTCGGCGGCGCGCTTGGCCGGGTTGCCGGACTTCGACTTCGAGCTGGCCTTCTTCTTCGAGCCCGCCTTGCCGCGTCCGCCGCCGAATCCACCCGGCATGGGGCCCATGCCCGGGATCTGCGGGGTTCCACCGCGGGCGACGGTCTTCATCATCTTTGCGGCCTGCTCGAATCGAGTGACCAGCTGGTTGACGTCGGTGACGGTCATCCCGGAACCACGGGCGATGCGCAGCCTACGTGACCCGTTCAGAAGCTTGGTGTTCTGCCGTTCCGCTGGCGTCATCGACCGGATGATCGCCTCGGTGCGGTCGATCTCGCGCTCGTCGAAGTTCTCGAGCTGATCGCGCATGCCCTTGGCGCCCGGCAGCATGCCGAGCATGCCCTTGAGCGAGCCCATCTTCTTGAGCTGCTGCATCTGGCCGAGGAAGTCCTCGAGGGTGAAGCTGTCGGTCGCGAACTTCTCGGCGACCGCCTTCGCCTCTTCCTCGTCGAACGCCTTCTGGGCCTGCTCGATGAGGCTGAGGATGTCACCGAGGTCGAGGATGCGGCTCGCCATCCGGTCCGGGTAGAACGGCTCGAAGTCGCCGAGTCCCTCACCGGTGGAGGCGAACATGATCGGGCGGCCGGTGACCGATGCCACCGACAGCGCGGCACCGCCGCGGGCGTCGCCGTCGAGCTTGGTGAGCACCACACCGGTGAAGTCGACGCCATCCTGGAACGCCTTGGCGGTGGCCACGGCATCCTGACCGATCATCGCGTCGATGACGAACAGCACCTCATCGGGACTGGTCGCCTTGCGGATGTCGGATGCCTGCTTCATCAGTTCGGCGTCGACACCGAGTCGACCGGCGGTGTCGATGATGACCACGTCGTGCAGCTTGTCGGTGGCGAATCGGACCGCGTCCTTGGCGACCTTGACCGGGTTGCCGACACCATTGCCCGGCTCTGGAGCGAACACGGGCACGCCTGCCTGCTCACCGACCACCTGCAGCTGGGTGACCGCGTTCGGTCGCTGGAGGTCGGCAGCCACGAGCATCGGCGTGTGGTTCTGCTCGCGCAGCCACTTCGCGAGCTTGCCCGCGAGAGTCGTCTTACCGGCACCCTGCAGGCCGGCGAGCATGATCACGGTCGGCGGGTTCTTGGCGAACTCCAGACGCCGCTGCTGGCCGCCGAGAATTCGTACAAGCTCCTCGTTGACGATCTGCACGACCTGCTGGGCGGGGTTGAGGGCCTTGTTCACCTCGTCGCTGAGTGCACGCTCCCGCACGTGAGAGGTGAAGTCCTTGACGACCTCGAGCGCGACGTCAGCGTCGAGCAGGGCGCGTCGAATCTCGCGGACGGTGCCGTCGACATCCGCCGCGGACAGCTTGCCCTTGGTGCGGAGATTCTTGAAGGTCTCGGTAAGGCGATCGGAGAGTGTCCCAAAAGTGGCCATGGTGTCGCCTAGTTTAACCCGCGCCGCAACACTCCCCGCACAGGGTTTACCGTTGACGCATCCCCCCACCGGCTGTCCCCAAGGATCCTGATGCCCACCGAGCCGATCACCGAGCACGCAATCACCCGCACCGAACGACTGGATCGGTTGCCGTTCACGAAGGCGCACCGCAAGCTGCTGGTCGGCTCCGGTCTCGGCTGGGCGCTCGACGCCATGGATGTCGGGCTGCTGTCGTACGTGCTCGTCGCGCTGGCCGCCAGTTGGGAGATCACTCCGACCGAGCAGTCCTGGCTCGCCACGATCAGTGCGCTGGGCATGGCGATCGGCGCGAGCCTGGGTGGCCTGCTGGCCGACAAGGTCGGCCGTCGTCAGGTCTTCGCCGTCACGTTGCTGATCTTCGGCATCGCCACCGGGTTGAGCGCTCTCGCCTGGGGCGTCGGGGTGCTGCTGGTGCTGCGCTTCATCGTCGGTCTGGGGCTCGGTGCGGAGCTGCCGGTCGCGTCCACCCTGGTCAGCGAAATGGCGCCGTCGCGGATCCGTGGCCGGATCGTCGTGATCCTCGAGGCGTTCTGGGCTGTGGGCTGGCTCGCGTCGGCGCTGATCGGAGCGTTCATCGTGCCGACCAGCGAGAACGGCTGGCGCTGGGCGCTGGCGATCGGGCTGATTCCGGCGATCTACGCCGCGATCGTGCGGTTCGGGCTGCCGGAGTCGGTGCGCTTCCTGGAGGCGAAGGGCAGGCACATCGAGGCAGAGTCGGTCGTGCGCGACTTCGAGGCATCCGCGGGCATCGAGCAGGGTGGCATCACCGAGCCGGCGGCAGCAGCGCCAGCCAGCGCCGAGCGGACGACGGGCACCGCCGAGCCCGCGACGCTCGGCGCCCGGCAGCGGCTGGCCGCGTTGTTCTCGACCCGGTTGCGTGGACGCACGATCCCGCTCTGGGTGGTCTGGTTCTGTGTCAACTTCTCGTACTACGGCGCCTTCATCTGGTTGCCGACGATCCTGTTCAACTCGGGCTACCCGCTGGTGCGTTCGGTCGAGTTCACGCTCATCATCACGCTCGCTCAGCTGCCCGGCTATGCGGTCGCGGCCTGGCTGATCGAGAAGTGGGGTCGCCGGGCAACTCTGTCGGTGTTCCTTGCCGGATCGGCCGTCTCGGCGATGCTGTTCGGCACCGCGGCGACGGACACCACCGTGCTGCTGTTCGGCTGCCTGCTCTCGTTCTTCAACCTCGGCGCCTGGGGTGCGCTGTACGCCATCACGCCGGAGCTGTTCCCCACCCGGCTGCGCGCGACCGGCGCCGGCTGGGCGGCCGCGGTGGGCCGGATCGGCGCCATCCTGGCTCCGCTGAGCGTTCCGGTGCTCAGCGCCGCTGGCGGCAACGGGCTGCTGTTCGGTGTGTTCGGTGTGTTCTTCCTGATCGCGACCGTCGGCGCGCTGTTCCTGGCGGAGAAGCGTGGGCAGTCGCTCGAAGAGGAGTAGCACCGGGCGCCTATGCGACTGGCTGATCGCGTCATCCGATCATCTCCGAATGCCAGGACGAACTGTCATGCAAGAGTTTCGAACGCCGGGCTCTCAAGCCCGCACGGCCCGCTCCTCAACAGCGGAAGCTACTTGGAGGTGATCGGGGTGTCCGGGTAGTCGGTGCCGACAATCCCGTGCGGGCTGGACCACTCCAGCACTCCGGGGCTGATCTGTTTCACACTCCAGCCGGGCAAGTGTTTGAGGATGTGGCAGCCGCGACAGAGCAAGGCCAGGTTCTCGGCTGTCGTTTTGCCGCCGTGTTCCCAGGCCAGGGTGTGATCGAGGTCGCCGTGGCTGGCGGTGCGGGTGCAGAACGGACATCGACATCGTCGATCCCTCCCGCGGATGAATCGGCGCAGTTTCTTCGAGGGTCGGTAGGTGTCCGCGGCGAGCACCTGGCCGCTGACCGGGTCGGTGAGCAACCGGATCAGGGACGGTGCCTGCGCGGCCAGTTTGAGTGCCTCGGCCATGCCGATCGGGCCGCGGCCGGCGATCGTCGCCGGCTCGTCACCCTGACCCAGCAGGGTCAGCGCCGGGATCACGATCGACACCTCGGCGCGGATGCCGATTCCTGCGGCGTGCGGGGCATCCGGACAGCCGGACGGTTGCCGGGTGAGCACCAGCTCGCACATCAGGTCGGCGCGGATCTGATCCAGCGTGCGTGGCTCGTCCGGGTTGGCCGCCTTGACGGCTTTGGCTTGTTCGGTGAGTCGGTCCAGCATCGGCACCGCGAACACCGTCGGCAGGGTGTGGATGATCTCGGACATGCCGTCGTCCAGTTCCTGCAGCCGCACCGCCCGGTCCTCGACGGCCAGCTGGTGCCTGTCCTCGAAGCTGACCTCCGCGAGCCGGGTCGCGGCCAACCGGGCCTGTTTCCGCAACCGGCCCGGCGTGAGATCGACCGCCCGGTCGATGACCGCGGACTCATAGGTGGCGCGCAGTGTGGGGTCACCGATCGGCAGCCCGCATTCGATGATCACCCGGGCATGCCCGACACCGATCGTGCCGGTCTCCAGTGCGGCGAGGGTTCGCGGGAAGTCCTGAACCAGGGTCTCGGCGTCGTTGATCCGGGCCTGGAAGGTGCGCTCGGACAGGTGGGCGGCCATCCCCAGTTCGGCGGCCAGGGATCGGTAGACCAGTCCCCGGTCGGCACCCTTGCCGGCCTCGGCGACACTCATGCGAGCCAGGTTGGCAAGCTCGCGGCTCCTCCTCGCCTCCAGCTCGGCCTGCTCCTGCTCCATCCGGACAATGCGTTGGATGCCCTCCGGGATCGAGCCGGCAACCGTCTGCGAGGTGAACAGGTCACGCGGGAGCCGTCCCACCAGCCAACCCGACGCGCGCAAGTCCGCGACGCGCGCCTGAAAGGCCGCTTCGATCTGCTCGGCGGACAACGAATCGAGAGGCAACTCGGCCAGAACAGAGGCTTGTGCTTCGCCCCATCCGTTGGCTTCGTTGTCCATGCTCGAAGTCAATACCGGACCACCGACATTCCCGCGGACCGTTTCCACAGGGTCTCGACAGGCTCGACCAGCGGAAACAAGGCGGTGTCCAGAGGCGTCACTCGCTGCGCGCGGCGGCGCTCCCGGCCGCGAAAGGGAGCTAGCCGACCAGGTTCGCCGCGAAAACGTGCGGCGTGAAGCCGGTGAGGTCGTTGATGCCCTCGCCCTGGCCGATGAGCTTGATCGGGATGCCGGTCTTCTCCTGCACCGCAAGCACGAAGCCGCCCTTGGCTGAGCCATCCAGCTTGGTGATGACCAGTCCGGTGACCCCGGCGTGCTGGATGAACGCCTCCGCCTGCGCGACACCGTTCTGGCCGGTGGTCGCGTCCAGCACGAGCAGCACCTCGGCGATCGGTTCAAGCTTCTCGATCACGCGGCGCACCTTGCCGAGCTCGTCCATCAGGCCGGCCTTGGACTGCAATCGACCCGCGGTGTCGACCAGCACGATCTCAGCACCGGTCGCCCGGGCGGTCTCGATGGTCTGGTAGGCGACGGATGCCGGATCCTGCCCCGGCTGCTGCGGCCGCACGATCTCGGCGCCGGCTCGCTCGGTCCAGGTTGCCAGCTGTTCGACCGCGGCGGCACGGAAGGTGTCCGCGGCGCCGACCAGCACGGTGCGGCCATGAGTCTTCAGGAACTTGGCGAACTTGCCGATCGTGGTGGTCTTGCCCACGCCGTTGACGCCGACGACCAACACGACCGCGGGACGGTTGCTGAGGGTCAGCGTCGAGTCGTGCTTCGCGAGACGTTCCTCGATGGTCTCGCGCAGCATCCGCTTCAGGTCGGCCGGGTCGGTGGTGCGGTAGCGGTCCACCTTGTCGCGCAACTCATCGACGATCGCCTCGGTGATGTCTGGGCCGAAATCGGCGGTGATGAGCGCGTCCTCGAGGTCTTCCCAGGTGCCCTCATCGATGGTCTTTTTCGCGAACATGCCGCGCAGGGCGCCGGTGAGTGACCAGGGGGTGCGTTCAGCCATGACAACAGGCTAGAGCACCCTGCAGGCACGCCCGGCGAGCACCGCCACCCTTACGAGGCTGGTGAATGCATGGTTGTCTCGACTGGGAGGAGGTGCCCGTGACCGTTATCGGATTCCACGCATCGCACGAACAGATCCACCCCGCCGAACTGCTCAAAGCAGTCCAGCACGCTGAACAGGCAGGCTTCACCGCCGCCATGTGCAGCGACCATTTCGCCCCCTGGAGCGCCCGCCAGGGCCACTCCGGCTTCGCCTGGGCCTGGCTCGGCGCGGCATTGCAGGCGACCAGCCTGCCCTTCGGGGTGGTGAACGCCCCCGGGCAGCGCTACCACCCGGCGATCATCGCCCAGGCAATCGGCACGCTGGAGGCAATGTTCCCCGGCCGCTTCTGGGCCGCTCTGGGCAGCGGCGAGGCCGTGAACGAGCACATCACCGGCGAACGCTGGCCGGACAAGGACACTCGAAACCAGCGACTGCTCGAAAGCGTCGAAGTCATGCGCGCCCTGCTGGCCGGCCATGAAGTGAGCCGGACCGGCACCATCACGGTGGACCGCGCCAGGCTGTGGACCAGGCCGGACTCCCCGCCGCCGCTGATCGGCGCCGCCGTCTCCGCCGAGACCGCGGGCTGGGTGGCATCGTGGGCCGACGGTCTGGCGACGGTTGCCCAGCCGCTGCCGGTGCTGCGTGAGGTCATCGACGCGTACCGGTCCGAGGGCGGCAGAGGACCGCTGGTGCTGCAGGTGCACGTCAGCGTCGCGGACACGGATGCCGAGGCTCTCGCCATCGCGCACGACCAGTGGCGCAGCAACGTGTTTCCACCGCCGCTGAGCTGGGATGTCGACTCCCCCGAGATCTTCGACCTGGCGTCGGCGCATGTCGAGCCGGAATCGGTGCGCGACTCGGTGCTCGTGACATCCGACCCGTCCTGGCTGACCGACCGCGTCGGCGAGTTCATCGAGCTCGGCTTCGACGAGGTGTACCTGCACCACGTCGGCCAGCGGCAGGCCGCGTTCATCGACACCGTCGGTGAACGGGTACTCCCCGCGCTCCCCGTGACCCGAAAGGACGCCGCATGAGGATCAGCGACACCAGCGACCTGTGGTGGAAGAACGCCGTCGTCTACTGCCTGGACGTCGAAACGTACATGGACTGGAACGGCGACGGATTCGGCGACTTCGAAGGCCTCGCCCACCGCCTCGACCACCTGGCCGACCTGGGCGTGACCTGCCTCTGGCTGATGCCGTTCTATCCGACCCCGGACCGCGACGACGGCTACGACATCACCGACTTCTACGGCGTCGACCGGCGCCTCGGCCATTCGGGGGATCTCGTCGAGGTCATCCGCGGCGCGCGCGACCGGGGCATGCGGGTGATCGCCGACCTGGTGGTCAACCACACCTCGGTGAAGCACCCGTGGTTCCAGGCCGCCCGGGCGAGCCGGAACTCGCCGTACCGGGACTTCTACGTGTGGCGGGATGAGGTTCCGAAGGATGCCCCGGCCTCCGTCTTCCCGGGCGATGAGAAGGGCGTGTGGAGCTTCGACGAACGCGCCGGCCAGTACTATCTGCACCGGTTCTATCGCCACCAACCCGACCTGAACGTCAGCAACACGAAGGTGCGCGAAGAGGTCGGCAAGGTGATCGGCTACTGGCTCGAGCTGGGGCTGTCGGGTTTCCGGGTCGACGCCGTGCCGTTTTTCCTTGAAGGCACCGGGGACGACCCGTCCGAGGATCTCGCCGACCCGCACGGTTACCTGCGCGAACTCCGCGAGCTCGTCAGCCGCCGCCAGGGCGACGCCATCCTGCTCGGCGAGGTGAACCTGCCGTTCAAGGAGCAGCTCACCTATTTCGGCGGCAGCGACGGCGACGAGCTGAGCATGCAGTTCGACTTCGAGTCGATGCAGCGGCTCTACCTGTCGCTCGTCCGGGAGGACGCGCGACCGCTCGCGAAGACGCTGGCGAAGCGGCCGCCGGTGGCGCTCGCCTCGCAGTGGGCGAACTTCGTGCGCAACCACGATGAGCTCACCCTCGACAAGCTCAGCGAGTCGGAGCGTCAGGAGGTGTTCGCGGCGTTCGGGCCGGAGCCGGAGATGCAGGCGTACGGGCGCGGCATCGTGCGCCGGCTGCCGACGATGCTCGGCGGCGACCCGCGCCGCATCCGCATGGCCTACAGCCTGCTGTTCTCACTGCCGGGCACCCCGGTGCTGTTCTACGGTGAGGAGATCGGCATGGGCGAGAACCTCGCGGCCGGCGGCCGACTGGCGGTGCGCACGCCGATGCAGTGGTCGGATGGCAAGAACGGCGGTTTCTCCTCGGCGCGGCCGTCACAGCTGCCTGAGCCGGTCACACCCGATGGTTACGGCCCGGAGCATGTGAACGTCAACCGGCAGCGCCGCGACCCGGATTCGCTGCTGCATTTCATCCGCAACCTGATCACCCGCTACCGGGCGTCGCCGGAAATCGGCTGGGGCGAACTCGCGATCCTCGAGCAGCCCCATGCCGCGGTGCTCGCGCACCGGGTGACCAGCAGCTACGGCAGCATGATCGCGCTGCACAACTTCTCACCAGACGCGATCTCGGTGCCGCTCGTCGTGGAGGGAAGCGAGGAGGGTGCTCGCCTGAGCGACCTGCTGCACGATGAGGCGACCGAAATCGGCCGCGGCGGCAAGGTGGAGCTCACGCTCGACGGCTACGGCTACCGCTGGCTGCGCGTGCTGGAGCCCGGCAGTCGCAGGCTCTCGTGACGCCCTCGGGCAGGCTCCACAGGCCGGCTCGGGCAGAATGGAGGGGCCGCTCGACCGGGCGGTCCTCGACCCATCGGAGCTCCACCATGACGATCGCCTTCATCCGCCACGGACAAACCGACTGGAACGCCGCCGGGCGGATGCAGGGCAGGAGCGACATCGTGCTGAACGACACTGGCCGGCAGCAGGCGCGTGACGCGGTCGCCGTGCTCACCGACGCCGAGCTTGCCGGCGCCGAGTGGGAGGTCATCGTCTCGTCGCCGCTGCAGAGGGCTCGAGAGACCGCGGCGATCATCGCGGATGGCCTCGGCATCGAGCTGGGCAAGACCTATGAGCTGCTCGTCGAGCGCGACTACGGCGAGGGCGAGGGGCTCACGATGAACGAGATTCTGGAGCGCTGGCCGGATCGCGAGTACCCGGGACTCGAGCCGCTCGATTCGGTCGTCGCCCGCGGCCGGGCCGCGCTGGATGAGATCGCCGACGAGTACGCGGGCCGGAACGTGGTCATCGTCTGCCACGGCACGCTGATCCGCTACACGCTGGCGTCGTTGCTCGATCACCCGATCGACCAGATCACGAACGGCTCGGTCTCGACGCTCGACCGGACGGATGCCGCGTGGCGAGTGCTCACGGTGAACGGCGCCGTCATCGACTCGCTGGTCTAACGCACAGCGACGAGCGCCAAGGAGTAGAAGCGGCGCTCGTTTAGGACGCCTGCTCCTCCGGTTGCGCGACGCGCTGGCCGATCACCGCTGAGACGCCGTCCTGCCGCATCGACACACCGTACAGGGCGTCGGCGATCTCCATGGTGCGCTTCTGGTGGGTGATCACGATGAGCTGGCTGGACAGCCGCAGGTCCTGGAAGATTGTCAGCAGACGGCCCAGGTTCGCGTCATCCAGCGCCGCCTCGACCTCGTCCATGATGTAGAACGGGCTGGGGCGGGCCTTGAAGATCGCGATCAGCAGCGCGACCGCGGCGAGTGACCGCTCCCCGCCGGACAGCAGCGAGAGTCGCTCGATCTTCTTGCCTGCCGGTTTCACACTCACTTCGATGCCGGTGGTGAGCAGGTCGTCCGGATCGGTCAGCTGCAGGCTGCCAGTGCCGCCGGGGAACAGGATCGGGAACACCCGGTCGAACGCGGCCTGGGTGTCGGCGAAGGCCGCCGCGAAGATGTCCTGCATCTTCGTGTCGATCTCGTCGATGATCGTGAGCAGGTCCTTGCGGGTCTGGGTGAGGTCGGTGAGCTGCTCGGTGAGGAACTTGTGCCGCTGCTCGAGCGCGGCGAACTCCTCGAGGGCGAGCGGGTTCACCCGGCCCAGCTGCTGGTACTTGCGCTCGGCCTTGGCGAGGCGGGCCTTTTGTTCGGCGCGGTTGAAGGGCGCGCTGGCGGCCTCGCTGGCCGGGCCTTCCCCGCTGGTTGAGCCTGCCGAGACCTTCGCGTCGAGTTCCTCGTCGGTGGGTTTCGAGACGCTCGTTCCTCGCTCCTCAACCACGCCAGTGGTGTGCGCATCGTCCGCGGGCACCGGCACGTGCGGGCCATACTCGGCGACGAGTACGTCTTCGACGAGCCCGAGTTCGTCGCCGGCGCGCTCGAGCAGCGTCGACAGGTGCAGCTTCTTCTCGTAGATCTGCATCTCGAGGCCGTGCACGTTCTCGCTGACCGCGTGCAGGCGTTCCCGCAGCGCGCTCTCCGCGGCGCGCAGATCGGACAGTTCCCGGTTCTGCTCGGCACGCGCGGCCTCGGCGGACGCGAGCCTCACACGCGCTTCGGCGACCGATCGGTCGACGGCGTTCAGCACGGGCGGCAGCGCGTCGACGACCGTGGTCGCCGACTGCATCTGCCGCTGCCGCAGCACGGCGAGCCGCGCCTGCTCCTCGGCAGCGGCACGTTCGTCCTCCCGCTGCCGGGCCAGCTCGATCGCTCGGGCCTCCTCGGCGCGCACCCGTTCGCGGGCGGTCTCGAGCTGGATACGGGTCTCCACCTCGGCAGCGCGAGCCGCCTCAAGCTCGGTCAACAGTCCGCCCCTGGCCGACACGTCCAGGATCGGACGCGGCTTCGCCGAGTACTCGTCATGCTCGGCCCGGGCTTTGTCGACGCCGGTTTCGGCGACCCGCACGGCTTCAGCGGCAACAGCCACGGCGGTGCTGAGCCGTTCACACTCAGCCTCGGTCGCCTCGAGCTGCACGCGGGTGCGTCCGAGCTGCTGATCGTGGGCCGCCAGCCGCTGGTCGCGCTCACGTCGCTTCGCCAGCAGGGCGGCGGCATCCTTCTTCGCGGTATCCACGGCCGCCCGCTTGTCGGTGAGCAGTCCGCGGATGCGCTCGACCTGGGTAGTGACCTCGGTGAGGCGGGCGGCGGCCGCGTCGCGTTCGGCGATCAGTTCGATGCGGCCTTGCTTGCCGCCGGACCCGCCGCGCAGCACGTAGCGGGTGAGCACGTCGCCGTCACGGGTGACGATGGTGAGGCCGTGGCCGAGTTCGGCCAGTTGCGGCGCGGCCCGGCGGGCGGCAGCCAGGTCGTCGGCGATCGCGATCAGGGTCAGGATGCCGCGGACACCGACCGGCCCCTGGACGACCGAGCTGGCCGGCACGATGCCGTCGATGGTGGGCCACTGGGGCTCGTGATGTGCGCTGTCGTCCGAGCCATCCGCGACGACCACCTCGACGCGGCCGAAGTCCTTGTCCTTGGCGTGGGCGAGCGCTTCGTGCGCAGCGTCGCGGGAGTCGGCGAGCACCGCGTCGGCGAGGGTGCCGAGAGCGGCAGCCACTGCGGTTTCGAATCCGGGAGTGACCTGCACGTGTTCGGCGACCAGGCCGCGCACCCCGGACAGTCCGGCCGCGACCAGATCGCCGGCGCCGTCCTTGACTTCCAGCGCGCGGGACAGGGCACTGGTGCGCGCGGCGAGCGCGTCGCGTTCGCGCTCGGCGGCGTGCAGTTCGTCGCGCAAGGTTTCGATGTCGGCTTGCAGGGCGACGACCGCGGCATCCGCTGCTTCGTGCGCCTCCTCGAGGCCGCTGTCGGCGTCGTCCGCGTCGTCGTTCTGCTGTTCGAGGGCGCCGAATGCGGCGCGGGCCTGCTCGCGGCGCTCGGTGGCGGCGTCCAGTGTGTTCTGCTGGCGCAGCAGCTCACCGCGGGCACCGGCGAGCTTGGACTGCGCGAGTTCGATCTGACTGCCGAGCCGAGCGACCTCGAGGTCGTGCTGCGAGACCAGGGCGCTCTGCGCGCTGATCTCCTCGTCGAGCGAGTCGAGTGACGCCTTCGCGGTCGCCGTCGCGGCCGCGGCTCGACCCACGGCTTCCTCGGCGGCGCCGACCCCGGCGCGCAGCCGGTCGGCTTCGTCCCGGGCATCCTGAACCATCTGCGGTGAGATCGTCGACTGCATTCCGGGCAGTTCCGCCTGCTGGCCGAGCAGCGCGAGTTTCTGGTTCGCCAGCGAGTACAGGTTGCGCAGGCTCTGCTGCACCTGTTCGAGTTCGAAGGTGACCCGTCGGGCGGTGTCGACGGCGTCGCCAGTCATGGCCTGCTCGATGTGGGTCTGCCGCAGCTTGGCCTGGTCGACCTGCTCCTGAAGGACGATCCGTTCGCTCTTGCGGTCGTTCTCGGAGCGGCTGAACTCGGTGATCGCCTGCCGCAGTTCCACGACCTCGTCGGCCAGCAGGCGGGCGCGGGCATCGCGGACGATCGCGGCGATGGTCTGGGCCTCACGGGCGATCTCAGCCTGGTGGCCGAGCGGCTTCAATTGGCGCCGGATCTCACCGGCGAGGTCGTTCAGCCGGGTGAGGTTCGCCTGCATGGCTTCGAGCTTGCGTACCGTCTTTTCCTTGCGGCGGCGGTGCTTGAGGATGCCGGCGGCTTCCTCGATGAACCCGCGGCGTTGCTCCGGGGTGGCGTGCAGCACGTTGTCGAGCCGGCCCTGGCCGACGATGACGTGCATTTCCCGGCCGAGGCCGGAATCGCTGAGCAGCTCCTGCACATCGAGCAGCCGGCAGCTTTCCCCGTTGATGGCGTACTCGGAGCCGCCGTTGCGGAACAAGGTGCGGCTGATCGTCACCTCGGTGTACTCGATCGGCAGCGCACCATCGCTGTTGTCGATCGTGAGCGTGACCTCGGCGCGGCCGAGCGGGCCGCGGGTCGAGGTGCCGGCGAAGATGACGTCTTCCATCTTGCCGCCGCGGAGGGTCTTCGCGCCCTGCTCCCCCATCACCCAGGCCAGCGCGTCGACGACGTTCGACTTGCCCGAGCCGTTCGGACCGACGACACAGGTCACCCCGGGTTCGAAGGCAAACGTGGTCGGCTGTGCGAAGGACTTGAACCCCTTGAGGGTCAGGCTCTTCAAATACACGTGGCCGCCTTCATTCGCCCGGAAATACTGGCACTACGGTACCGGACTGCCGCCGCCCGGCCCGCCGTGGCGCGCGGCACACCGGTAGGGTGTCCGTGGCGCGCGCCACCGCCCGGCTCAGCCTCGACACCGTCGCCGCTGCGGGCGTAGGCTGATGCGCTGCGTCCGCCGAAGAGATTGAGTCATGAGCGCGTTCACCATTGACGAATTGCCGATCCCCGAGAATCTGGACGGTGAGCATGGCGACGCGTTCCGCGAGATGGTCGAGGTACGGAACACGATCGAGGCCGACACGATCGGCAACCGCGACCTCAACTACGCGCCAGACGAGTTGCTGCCGTTCTGGCAGAACCAGCAGTACAACCCGATGCGCGTGCTCGTCGCCCGAGTGGACCGTCGCGTCGTCGCCAGAGCCGTGTTCGAGCTGCAGGCCGAGGAGTCGGCCGAGGCGTCCTTCATTTCGATTGAAGTGCTCGCAGAGCATCGCCGACAGGGCATCGGCAGCGCCTTGTACGAGCGGCTGCTCGAGTGGACCCGCGAGGCCGGCCTGCGCGTGATGCAGTGCTACGTGCTGCACCGGCCCGACAGGACCGGCCCGCAGTTGGCTGCGCCGACTGGTTATGGATCGGTGCCAGCGGATGACCCGGGGTCGCGCTTCCTCGTGGCTCGCGGCTTCACCCTGGAGCAGGTGGACCGGATGAGCCGGCTGCCGCTGCCACTGGAGCCGAACGTGATCGACACGAACCTGCGGCTCGCGTCGCGCGCCGCAGGCCCCGACTACAGCCTGGTGCACTGGGTGGGCCGCACCCCGGACGACCTGGTCGAGGACCTGGCCCGACTGCGTCAACGGATGAGCGTGGACGCCCCGGCGGCGGGCCTGGCCTTCGCCGAGGAGGAGTGGGACGCGGAACGCATCCGCACCACCGACGACCTGGCCGCGAAGAGTCCGCGAATGCTGCTGTACGCGGCGGTCCGGCACGAGCCGAGCGGTCGCCTGGTGGGCTTCACCGAGCTGTCGGCGCCGCCGGAGCTGAGCCGCCCGGTGGATCAGGGTGACACCCTGGTGATTCGCGAGCACCGCGGTCACCGGCTGGGCATGCTGCTCAAGATCTCGAACCTCAAACATCTCGAAGCGGTGCGTCCTGGACATCCGAGCGTCATCACCTTCAACGCCGAGGAGAACCGCTACATGCTCGCCGTGAACGAGGCAGTCGGTTTCGTCCCGGCCGGCTACGAGGGCGGCTGGAAGAAGCTGCTCGACTGAGTTGCCAGCGCGGGCGCCGCGTCGAGGTGGACGACCCGGTCGACCAGGTCAAGACCCTCGGTGCGGTGGGTGACCAGCAGCACGCTGCGACCGGATGCCCGGGCTTCGGCCAGCAGGTCGGCCATCAGTGCTTCCGCGGTCGGTTCGTCCAGGCTTTCGGTCGGCTCATCGAGGATCAGCACGCGCGCGTCACGCACGAGCGCGCGGGCGAGCGCGAGCCGGCGCCGTTCACCACCGGACAGGGTCATTCCACCCGAGTCCAGCCAGGTGTCGAGGCCCGCGGGCAGCGCGTCGAGCCAGTCGGAGAGTCCCGCGCGATCCAACGCGTCGAGCAACGCGTCGTCGGTGACCTCGTCGCCGGCGAACCGCAGGTTCTCGCGAACCGTGCTGGCGAACACATGGTCGTACTCGCCGAGCGCCGTCACCGTGCGTCGCAGGTCATCGCCCGGGATGTCGAGAATGTCGACCCCGTCGAGCGTCACCCGTCCGCCGCTCGGGTCGAGGAGCCTCAGGGCAACCGCGACCAGGGTGGACTTGCCCACTCCGGACGGGCCGAGCAGCGCGACCTGCTCCCCGGGGTTCAGCTGCAGGTCGAATTCGCGCACGGCCGGGCTTGATCCCCAGCCGGCGCTGACGCCCTCGAAGCGCAGTCCCCGCTGGTCGAGCGCCCAGCGGAGTGCGCTCGACCCGCGCGAATCGGGTTCGGATGCCGCGGACGGCGCGCCGGCGACCGCGTCGAGCCGCGCCCCGGCCGCCTTCCCGCGACGAATCGCCAACGCAGCTGGCACCGCGGCAAGAGCAGGCTCCGCCAGGGTCAACGTTGCCAGGGCGAGGATGCCGAACACTTCGTCGGTGATGCCGCCCGCGGCGAATCCGGCGGCGCCCGCGATGAGGACACCGACGACGGCGACCGCGATCCCCAGCCGGGCAACGGCATCCGCGACCCCGCCGCGCCAGGCGGCGCGGGTTTCCGCCCGCGCCAGGGCGGCGCTGCGCTCGGCGGGAACGGCGGTGACCTCGTGCACACCGCGGGCGAGCAGGTCTTCAAGCGCGTCCGTTGATTCGACGAGCGCCTCGGTCAGGCGCGTGCGCCGGTCGCTAAGGGCGCGTTCGTCCGCGGCATCCAGCACCACAGCGAGCAGCGGCGCGACGATCAGCGTCAGGGCAAGGCCGGCCGCAAGCGGCAGCGCGGCACCCGGCAGAACCGCACCGGCAATCCCGAGGGCCACCAGGCAGGCAATCGCCGCGGCTGCGAGCGGCAGCCCACCACGGAGTGTGCCATCCAGCCGCTCGTCGACGTCACCGACCAGGCGGGCGAGCAGGTCTCCGCGCCGCGGCGGAACCGCGCCCGGTAACCGCGTCGACAGCGCATCGACGAACCGGGCGCGCATCGAGGCCAGCCGGCCGAGCGCGAGATCGTGCGACGCGAGCCGTTCGAAGTAGCGCAGCAGCGGCTTCAGCACGGCCGAGCCGCGCACGATGACGACGGCGATCGACAGGGTCAGCACGGGCGGCTGCTCGGCGGCGCGCACGATCATCCACGATGCCGCCGAGGTCAGCGTCGTGCCCGTCAGGTAGGCGGCCGCGCCGAGCAGGGCGGCACCGGCCAGACGCACCGGCATCGGCATCCGGGCCCAGCGCCTGCGCACACCGGTGAGCGCGTCGGCCTCGTCATCGACCGCGCTGGAGGCCTCAGGCAGCAGGCTGCCGCGCTCCGGCAGCGGAGTGGTCACCTGCACGCTGCGGTCGGCCGCGGCGATCACCGCCGGCCGGTGCGCGACGGTGATAACCGTGCAGCCCGCCGCGACCAGCTCATCCAGCCGGGTGAGCACGCGCCGCTCGGAGGCCGCGTCCAGGTGCGCGGTCGGCTCATCAAGCAGCAGCAACTGCGGTTTCGCGGATGCCTCGTGCAGCAGCCGCGCGAGCGCCAGTCGCTGGCGCTGGCCCGCCGACAGCCCGTGGCCGCCTTCACCGAGCGGCGTCGCCAGACCGTCGGGCAGTTCACCGTCGAGGCCGACTGTGGCCAGCGCGTCAGCCCCGGCTGTGCCGAGCGCATCGGCGACGGTGCGCGCGTGCGGGAATCGCGGCTGCTGCGGCAGGTACAGGGCCGCGCCTGCCCTCACGCGTCCCTCGGTCGGGGTTTCGATGCCGGCCAGGACGCGCAGCAGGGTGGTCTTGCCCGCGCCGGACGCGCCGGTGATGGCGACGAATTCGCCGGGGAACACGGTCAGCTGATCGATTCGCAGCGCCGCGCGGGAGCGGCCCGGGTAGCGCACCACGAGGTTCTTCGCCGAGACGCCGGTGTCCAGCGTCCGGGCTGCGCGGGCCGCGACATCCGGGGTCGCCTGCTTGCCGGTGATCTCATCGATGCGATCGGCGACCGCGCTCGCTTGCGCGGAGTCGTGGAACTGTGAGCCGAGTTCTCGCAACGGCCGGTACGCCTCCGGGGCGACCAGGATCGCCAGCAACGCGGGGAGAAGGCCCAGGTCGCCGGCGGCCAGCCGAAGTCCTGCGCTGACCGCGACGACGCCGACCGAGATCGTGGCGACCAGATCGAGCACAGTCGACGACATGAACGCGACCACCAGCACCCGCATCGTGGCCGACCGGTAGCGGTCGGTGATCGCGGCAACCGAGCGGGATTGGCGGCTGGCGCGTCCGAACAGGCGCAGCGTCGGCAACCCGCGGACGACGTCGAGGAAATGCCCGGCGAGGGCCTGCCCGGACTCCCATTGCGCGTTCGCGCGCTTCTGGGTCGCCCAGCCGACCAGTGCTGCGAACAGCGGCACGAGCGGCAGGGTGGCGAGAACCGTCAGCGCCGAGGTGAGGTCGACGAGCGCGAGGGTGAGCAGCACCGCCGCCGGCACCACCGCGGCGCTCACCACCGACGGCAGATAACCGGTGAACCAGGGTCGGAGCGCCTGCAGGCCGGTTCCGAGCAGGGCGGCGAATCCGGCCTGCCCGGCCGCGCCGCTGCCGTCGCCGCGCCAGCTCGCCAGCCAGGCCGGACCGCGCGTCGCCGCCGCCGTCAGCAGGGTGGTGCGCACCTGGGCGGTGACCCGCGCGACCGCGCGCTCGGCGGCGACCCGCTTGCCCCAGGCGAGCAATGCCTGAGCGGCCAGAGCACCTCCGGCAATCAGCAGCGGAGCGACCGGCAACTCCGCGGGCTGGATGACCACCGAGGCCACGAACCACGCCGCGCCGATCAGCACCGCCATGGTCGCCACGCCGGCGACGACCTCCATCGCCGCGAGTGCGGTGATGGAGCCCCGCGCGCCGCGGGCGATCCTCAGCAGGCGGGCGTCGACGGGTCCGCGGCTCATGAAGCCACGCGCTCGCTCGCCACCCGCTTACGGAGCACCCAGTACGAGAAGGCCTGGTACAGGAAGACGCCGGGCAGGATGAAGAGCGCGCCGATCGAGATGACCTCCAGCGCGTAGTCGCTGTTGGCGCCGTTGTAGATCGTGACCGACCAGGCGTCGTTCAGCGTCGATGGCAGCACAACAGGCAGGTTCACCGCGAGCGCAGCGATCACGGCAAGCGCCGTGCCGATGCTGGCGAGTGTGAAGCCCACGCCCTCATGCACGGCGCGGGAGGCACCGGATGCGCCGAACATCAGCACCGCGATGACGATGAGCAGCATGCCGGCCACCACCGCCCCACCGATCAGCGCCAGCACCGCAATCGCCGCGGCAGCGAATCCGAGGAACCCGGTGAACACGATCGACAGGCGGCGGGCACGTTCCCGCACCGGTCCGGTGGTGCGCAGCGCGACGAACGCGGCGCCCAGGGCGAGTGAGGTGCCGACCGCGGCGAGGGCGCCGATGATCGCGCCGGGGGTGGCCAGCGGGGCAAGGCTGCGGGAGAGCGCGCCGGCAGTTTCCTGCACCTCACCGTTCTCGCCGATCGGCAAGCCGGTGGCGATGATGCCGATCAGGGCGCCGAAGCCGGCCGCGACCACAAGTGCCGAGATCGCATGCACGATGTCCGAGTTGCGTCGCCACTTCGGGGCATCGTGCTTGTTGCGGAACTCGAGCGCAACGCCGCGGGCGGCGAGACCGGCGAGCATGAGCACTACCGGCAGGTAGGTGCCCGACAGCAGCGCGGCGTACCAGTCCGGGAATGCGGCGAAGGTCACACCGATCGCGGCGACCAGCCAGACCTCATTGCCGTCCCAGAACGGGGCGATGGTGCGTGCGGCGGCGCCGCGCTCGTGCTCGTCACGGCCGAGCACGGGCGTGAGCATCCCGACACCGAGGTCGAAGCCCTCGAGCACGAAGAACAGCACCCAGCAGGCGATGGTGAGGATGATCCAGAGGATTGCGAGATCCATGACAGGGCCTTCCGTCAGTAAGTGGGCGCGGCCTGGCGCGCATCGGTGGTCGTGGAGTCGGTGACATCCGGAGTCTTGTCGTCGCTGTCGCCGTCCTCATCAAGTGGGAGCGGATTGCGGCCGAGCTTGAGCACGAGCCGGGTCCAAATGACGGCGATGATCCCGTAGATGATCGTGAAGATGGCGATGGAGATGATCACCTCGGTCGCGGTCAACCCCGGCGAGACGCCGTCCTTGGTCTGGAACAGGCCGAACACGAGCCACGGCTGGCGGGCGTTCTCGCTGAAGATCCAGCCGAAACTGTTCGCCGCGAGCGGCAGGATCGGCACCACCGGGACGGTCATCAGCAGCAGGCGGTGGGTGAACTTGCTGCGGTCGAGTCCGCCGCCCTTGCGGGTGAACCAGAGGATGACCAGGGCGAGCAGCGCGGCGAGCATGCCGACGCCGATCATCAGCCGGAACGTCCAGTAGGCCATCGGGATGAGCGGCATGTAGTCGCCGGGGCCGTACAGCTCGGTGTACTGCGCCTGCAGGTTGTTCAGACCCTGTACGGGCGCGTTCGGGTCGCCCATGGCGAGGATCGACAGCATGTACGGAATGTCGAGGGAGAAGAACGGTTCCTCGTCGACCGACCACGACAGCGCGAAGACCGAGAACGGTGCGCCGGCCTGGGTCTCGTAGAGCCCTTCGGCGGCGGCCATCTTCATCGGCTGCACCTGGGTGATGACCTTGCCGAGGATGTCGCCGGTGAGCGACACCGCGGCGGCGCCGGCCAGGGTGACCCAGGCTCCGGCGCGGGCGAGCTTCCGCCAGGCGCTGCGTTCCGCGGCATCCGTCACCGCGTTCTTGCCCCAGGCGCGCCAGGCGCCGATGGCGAGGATGAGCGCGCCGCCGGCCATCGCCGCGCCCGCCATGGTGTGTGGGAAGGCGGCCAGGTTCAGCGGGTTGGTCATCAGGTCGAAGAAGCTGGAGAGCTCCGCGCGATCGGTCTCCTCGTTCACGGTGTACGCGACGGGGCTCTGCATGAACGAGTTGGCGGCGAGGATGATGAACGCCGACAGGGCGGTGCCGATCGCCACGATCCAGATGGTGGCCAGGTGGGCGAGGGCGGGCAGCCGGTTCCAGCCGAAGTACCAGAGGCCGAGGAAGGTGGCCTCCAGGAAGAAGGCGAGCATGCCCTCCATGGCAAGAGTCGGGCCGAACACGTCGCCGTAGAAGCGGGCGAAGTCGCTCCAGGCCAAGCCGAACTGGAACTCCTGCACGAGACCGGTGACGACGCCGACAGCGAAGGTGACCATGAGCACCTTGCCGAGGAACAAGGTCAGCGCCCGGTACGGCTCGCGACCGGTGCGGTGCCAGACGGTCTGCATGACCGCGGTCATCGCGGCCAGGCTGATCGACAACGGCACGAAGAAGTAGTGGTAGATCGTCACAACGGCGAATTGCAGCCGTGACAGGTCAGTCACATCCAGTTCCACGGGTCCTCCGGTCCACCTACGACGTTACGTAGTAATTACTACCACATGTAGTACTTATTCGTGTAGTACGTCATACGTAGTACGGGGAATGTCGTAGAATACGATTTATGGGATTGGGTGAGCTCGAGAACGATGTCATGCGGCAGCTGTGGGCATCCGAGCTCCCGTTGACCGTGCGCGAGGTGCATGAGCGCCTCGCCGCCAACCGCCCGCTGGCCTATACGACCGTGATGACCGTGCTCGACCGGCTCGCCCGCAAGGGAGTCGTCAAGCAGGAACGCAGCGGCCGCGCCTACCTGTACTCCGCCGCGCACAGTCGCGAAGAGATGGCCGCGGAACTGATGCTCGACGCTCTCGGCGATGTTGACGACCCGAGCGCACGGCTCGCCGCCCTGCAGTACTTCGTCGGTCGCGTGGGAACGCGCGAGGCCGAGGCGATCAAAGACGCCCTCGGCGGCGCTGCCCGCCCCCAGTGACCGGCTTCTGGCTCGCCGCGCTCGCCCTGCTGCTGGCAGGGCCGGTGACGGATGCCTTCGGTCGCGCCCGATGGACGGACCGAGCTCCGCGCGCCGCCGTTGTGCTGTGGCAGGCAATCGCGATCGCGGCCGTGCTCGCGGCGATCGGCAGCGTGCTTGCCCTTCCCGAGGAACTGCTGCGGCTGACCGCCAGTCAGGACGAACTGCAATTCGGGCCTGACCTCGTCGCGGCCGCCACGATCGCGGCGATCATGGCCGGCACCATCGTGCTGCGGCTCATCATCTCGCTCGGTCGGCTCGCGATCAGCACGCGGCGCCGTCGCCAGCGTCACCGTGACCTGGTCGACCTGATCTCCCAAGCGGACGCCACCCGTCAGGCCCTGGACCTGCGGATCCTCGATGGCGAGCACCCGATCGCGTACTGCGTGCCCGGCCGTGAGGCGCGGGTTGTCATCTCGACCGGCACGACGGCGCTGCTGTCAACCGAACAGGTGGATGCCGTCGTCGCGCACGAACGGGCTCACCTGCGAAGCCGTCATGACCTGGTCATCGAGGCGTTCACCGCATTGCACGCGGCGTTCCCGCGGTGGGTGCGTAGCCGCCTTGCCCTCGACTCGGTGCGGACGCTCCTGGAGATGCTCGCCGATGACAATGCTGCCCGGCTGCACGGCCGCGGTGTTGTTGCGAGCGCGATCACCGCGATGACTGCAGCGGATGACACGGAAGCAACCGCCCGCATCCGTCGCCTCGAGGTGTCCACCCCGACCGCTGTCACCCAGCCGCGACGCCGGCTGGCGGCCGCGATGTACGCCGGTGCGGCCGCGGTGCTGCTCATCCCGACGGTGTCGCTCGCGATGCCGTGGCTGACGGACGCCTACGCCGCGCTGCCGCTGTAAGTTCGCTCGCCCCCTGATGGACCCGCACTGTCCGGCAGTTCCTAGGTGGTGCTGCCGCGGTAAACCGTCTAGGACCCCGCGATAACGAACAGCAGGGGCCCGAGGATGATGAGGCCGACGAGCAGGAGCATGAACAGCGCCGGCACCAGAGCGAGTACAGCAAACGTGCATGCGACCGCAGCAATGGGTGCCCGGCAGTTCGCACGCTTCGCCTTCTTCAACTCGAGGATGGAGAGGACGAGCATGAGAATCGCCACGACAAACCCGACGCTGGTTCTGATGTCCAACCACGAATCGACGAAGGTGAGCGTCACCTCTTCCTTGACGAAAGACGACGCTACGAGCACGAACCCGATGATCGCGATCACGGCCGCGATCCAGGCGAGCGGAGTGTTTCGAACCGGACGTGCCGCCGTTCCGTCAACTGCAGCGGTATCTGTCATCGGTGGCATCCGTTTCACTTGGCGGCGGTCGTAGTCATGATCCTTGCTCACACCCTTTCATAGGTGCTGTCCTGAGCTTCGGCCGTCGCGCGTCGTTGAGCCACCGCAACCATCACGAGTAGCGCAAGGAGCGCCGCGGCGCTGACAGCGTAGAGCGGTGCACCCCACGGGCTGTGGGGAGCGCCGGTGGTGTGAAACGTGTCGGCAATTCCCATGCCCGCTGGGAAGGAGGCCGCCCAGAATGTGGGAGCAGCAAGCACGAGCAGCACCAGATCCGCCTGCACAACCTGCGGTAACCGCACGGAAAGGCGCAGTACCGCGGCGATGAGTATGCCAGCAGCCAGGACTCCCCCGATGATCGCCCAACCGATCACCAACGAAGTCCCGAGTGACTCGCTCGCGCGCGCCAACCCTTGCTCAATCTCGGAGAGGGTTGCTCCGGGAACTGCCGCGAGCGGGTTCCACACCAGGATCTGGAGCGAGCCGGCGATCGCGTATCCGACAGTCACCACGAATCCGATGGCGGCAGCCATGATGACAGCGCTGCGGTCTCGAATAGCGCTCATTCCGCGAGGGTATCGGTGGGCCGGCAGCGGAGCAATCAGACGCAACGCCGGGCGTGACGACCTCGCTGCGCACCATCGGCGCACGGGCGTTCGACCTACCGCGGCGTCTCGCGCGGATCGTGCGCCGCGACGGACGCGGCCTTCCGATGCGGGTGCCGGGCGGACGCGACGCTCAGCACGACGAGCCCCGCTGCCAGCACGATGAACCCGGCAACACCGCTGGCGCTGAGCTGCTCCTGCAGGACCAACAGCGCCAGCAGGCTCGCGGTGAGCGGCTCGGCCAGGGTGAGCGTCGACACGGTAGGCGCGGACAGCAACGCCAGCCCGCGCCCGAACAGCACATAGCCGAGCGTGGTCGTGATCAGGCCCAGCCACAGCGCCATCGCGATTCCGGCGGGAGTGCCGAGCCAGGCGACATCCGTGAGCAGCAGGATCGGCAGGCTGGCCGCGGCTGCGGTGCCGAAGAGTGCGCCCATCGAGGCATCCGCCCTCCACCCGCGCACAAGCAGCGCCTTGGCCGCCAGCGTATACACCGCGTAGGACGCCCCCGCGCCAATCGAGCCGGCGAGCCCGACAGCGCTGATGCCGGATGCCCCGGCCTCCAGGATCCCGCCCAGCAGAGCCACGCCGAACGCCGAGATAACGGTCGCGATCAGCCACGGCGTGCCCGGGTAGCGCCGGGTCAGCGCCCAGTCGAGCGCCCCGGTGATCACCGGGGCGGAGCCGAGAGCGACCACGGTTCCGATTGCGACGCCGTTCTCGGCGGTGCCGAGGAAGAACGCCGGCTGATAGGTGACGATCCCGGCCGCGCCGATCGCGATGATTAGCCAGGTCGGCAGGCGGAACCGGCCACGATCGGCGAGCGAGTGCCGCGGCGTGCGCCGCGCAGCCGCCCAGGCGATCAGGGCTAGTGCCCCTCCCCCGATGACAATGCGGGCGGCGCCGAGCGAAACCGGCGAGACGTCAGGGCCAAGCGCCTGCGCTGTGCCGGTCGTGCCGAAGCAGACCGCGGCCAGCAGTACGAACAGGACGCCCCTCACGGCTCGATTCTGGCAGGTGCACGGAGGCGTCTGCGCGAGCGCGCTGAAAGCGACCGACCACGGCAGCGTCGGTGGCTCTGACGACGTTAGGAACGCGAGCGCTTGACGAAGCCGTACAGAACGACCGCACCGAGAGGCCGATCAGATCAGCCCACGCACGAGTCAGGCTCGAACGCCCCGCCGCGGAATCCTCGCTGGGTCCCCGTTCTCTCAGGCGGCGTCGGCCGCGGTGGTCCAGAGCCCGAGCACGTTGCCCTCGGTGTCGCGGAAGTAGCCAAAGTAACCCATACCGGGGATCGCGGTCTTCGGCTGAACGATGGCACCGCCGAGTGATGTGATCCGCTCGAGTGTGGCAGAGATGTCGTCGACGTCGACAGTGATGATCGGATGCACGAGGTCGCCCGAGCGCTCGAACAAACCGCCGTTGATGGCGCCCGCCTGCAGCGGCACCTGCGTCGTCTCATCGACCGGGGTCGTCTGCACGTTCGTGTACCCCAGATCGGGCAACGCGTCGAGGCGCCAGTCGAACGCCGCGTTATAGAACTGTCGTGCCCGAGCCTCGTCATCCGCGGGGATCTCAAAATGCACAACTCCGGACATGGCCCGCCTCCTCTTCGGCTGCGCGGCACCTCCGCGCCAGTCCGGAGTCTAGCCCTGCACCGCGGAGGGCCGGAAGAGTACAGTCGGGCGACGGCAGCGCTCGCGGGCACGACCGTTGGCGGCTCAGCGCAGGCGCTGACAGAACGCGCAGAAGTGCGAACCGCGGTTCATGAACTGCTCCCGACGGATGCTGCGGCCGCAACGCGGACAGGGCCTGCCGTGCTGTCCGTAGGCGTTCAGCGAATGCGCGAAGTAACCGGATGCCCCGTTGACGTTGACGTACTGCGCGTCGAAACTCGTCCCACCCTCGGCCAGCGCCTTGGTGAGCACCAGCCGGACCTCGGCCAGCAGGGTTTTCGCCCGCGGTCGGCTCAGGCTGCTCGCCGGCTGGTCGAAGTGGATGCGCGCCGCCCACAGCGCTTCGTCGGCGTAGATGTTGCCGATGCCGCTGATGAGGCTCTGGTCGAGCAGGACGCGTTTGATTCCCGAGTTGCGACGCTTCAACGCGGCCAGGAAGGCGGCGTCGTCGAACGCCGGGTCGAGCGGGTCGCGTGCGATGTGGGCCACCTGCGCCGGCACGGATGCGCCGGGGTCGCCGTATCCTCCGGGCGCGCCGTCCGGGGTGGGCAGCAGCGGGACGATCGACATCGAGCCGAAGATGCGCTGGTCGACGAAGTTGAGCCGGAGCTCTCCGTGGGAGGGGTGCTCGATGTCGAGCCGGATACGGGTGAGCCGGTCGTCTGGCTGGGCGCGGTCGCGGAGGAGGACCTGGCCGGACATGCCCAGGTGGACGACTAATGCTTCGGGGGTGGGGGTTTCAGCAGGCTCGACCAACGGTTCAGAGGAAAGCGGCAGCCACAGGAACTTGCCCCGGCGGACGGCGGCCCGGATGCCACGACCCTCGAGGCGGTCGATGAAGTCCTCGGATGGGCCCGCGTGCCGGCGCAGGCTGCGCTCGTCGTAGACCGAAACAGCGTGGATGGTGGCATCCGTGACCGCCGGTTCCAGACCGGCGCGGACCACCTCGACTTCGGGCAGTTCGGGCACGTCAGTCGCCGACGGTTTGCTGCAGCACCGCCCAGGCTTCAAGAGCACCGGCCATCTCGGCCTGCTTCTTGCTGGTGCCTGCGCCGTGCGCGACGACGTTTCCGGCCACGAGGACTTCGGCGGTGAACACCTTTGAGTGGTCGGGGCCGGTGTTGCTCACCCGATAGCTCGGAGCGCCGAGGCCGAGCCTGGCGGCGAGTTCTTGCAGGCTGGTCTTCGGATCCATCGCCGCACCGAAGCGGTCGGGGTCGTCGAGCAGCGGGGTGATCAGGCGCAGCACGAGTGCGGTCGCCTCATCCGGCCCCCGGTCGAGGTACGCGGCACCGATGATCGCCTCGACGGTATCGGCGAGGATCGACGACTTGTCGCGTCCGCCGGTCATCTCCTCACCACGGCCGAGCCGGATGTGGTCACCGAGGCCGATCCGTCGGGCCACCTCGGCGAGGGCGACACTGGAGACCAGGCTGGCCCGGCGCTTCGCGAGGTCACCCTCGTCGAGGTCCGGGTTCTCACGGAACAGTTTGACCGTCACCGCCTGGCCGAGGATCGAGTCACCGAGGAACTCAAGGCGTTCGTTGTGCCGTCCGCCGTGCTCGTACGCATACGAACGGTGGGTGAGCGCAACTTCGAGCAGGTCAGGATCGATCTGGATCTGGAGCGCGGACACCAAAGCGGCCCGGCTGGGCCCAGCCGATTCGGACGAGGGCACAGACACGGGCCGGATTTCGGCGTGCTTAGACGTCGGCGACCTTGCGGCCCTTGTACTCCATGTACAGGGCGGTGCCGGCGGAGTCCTCAACGACCTTGGCGCGGTGCGGCAGGCTGTAGACGACCTTGCCGTTCTCGATGGTCTTGACGAGCGCGACCGGAGCCGCCTTCCACTGCGAGCGGCGGGCGTGGGTGTTGGCTCGCGACTGCCTGCGCTTGGGAACGGCCATGGTTATCTCTTCTCTCTATCGGCGCGGGTGTCCGCGCCTTCATCGTCGGATGCGGCTGCCTGGAAGCCTTCGAGCGCAGACCATCTCGGGTCGAGCACTTCACTGGGTTTCCTGTCCGGATGATCCGCCAGGCGCTCCCCCGTCACCGGGTCAAGTCCTGGGCAGTCCGGCCGGCAGACCGGCTGGAACGGCAGTGACAGCACCACCGCGTCCCTGACTACTGGTTCAAGATCCACGTGGTCATCGTGAACCGTGTAGTCAAAAGCTTCGTCGAAAGAATACGCGAAAAGCTCCTGAAATTCGACTTCGACCGGCAGGGCGATGTCAATCAGGCATCGGACGCACTGCCCGGTCGCCACGGTTTCGATGTCGGCGGAGACCAGAATGCCGTCATGCAGGCCTTCGAGTCGCACGTCGAGGGTCACCGGAGTGCCCTCCTTGACGGTGACAACGCCGTCGCCCAATTGCTCGGACGCGGTGATCTCCATCCGGTGCTCTCGCATCTGACCCGGACGGTGCATGATGTCATGCGCCGCGAGGGTGTACGGAGTGGACTTGAACGCAGGCATAGCGATCAATTCTAGCGGCTCTGGCTACAGACTGTTCTCCACCACCAGGAAGGCCTGGTCGTACAGGTCGAGCGCCTTGGCCACCTCTGCCGGAGTCACCACGCACGGCGGCACGACGTGCAGGCGGTTGTCGGACGTGAACGGCAGCAGCCCGAGCCGCATCAGCTCGGACTTCAGCTGGGCCACGACAGCGCCTGCCACCGGCTTCCGGGTATCGCGGTCCTCGACCAGGTCGAGCGCCCAGAACACACCGAGCCCGCGAACCTCGCCGATGATCGGGTGCGCCTCCTGCAGCGCGGCGAGCCCCGGTGCCAGATCCTCCTCACCGATCGCGCGTGCGTTCTCGATGATCCCCTCGTCCTCCATCGCGTCGATGGAGGCGACGATCGCGGCCATGGCGAGCGGATGTCCCGAGTAGGTGAGCCCACCCGGGTACACCTTGTCGGTGAAGACATCGGCGATCGCGGGCGGGATGAGCACACCACCCGCGGGCACGTAACCCGAGTTCACTCCCTTGGCGAAGGTCACCAGGTCGGGGACCGTGTCGAAACCGTGGAAGGCGAACCACTCCCCGGTGCGTCCGAACCCGGCCATCACCTCGTCGAAGATCAGCAGGATGCCGTACTTGTCGGCGATCTTCCGCAGGCCGGGCAGATACCCGGGCGGCGGCACCAGCACGCCTGCGGTGCCCGGCACTGTCTCGACCAGGATCGCGGCGATCGACTCAGGCCCCTCGGCCTGGATCACGCGCTCGAGGTGGTGCAGTGAACGCTCGGTCTCCTGCTCGGGCGAGTCCGACCAGAACTCAGACCGGTACGGGAACGGCCCGAAGAAGTGCACGTGCCCGCGCGCGTACTCGTTCGGCACCCGGCGCCAGTCGCCGGTCGCGACGATGGCTCCGCCGGTGTTGCCGTGGTAACTGCGGTAGTGGCTGAGCACCTTGTCACGGCCGGTCGCAAGCCGCGCCATCCGCATTGCATTCTCGTTGGCGTCCGCCCCACCGTTGGTGAAGAAGACCTTGCTGAACTGGCCGCCGGCCTTGGCGAGGATGCGTTCCGCCGCCTCACCACGAGTCAGGTTGGCGTGCGCGGGGGCGACAGTGGCCAGTACGTCGGCCTGCTTCTTGATCGCCTCGATCACCTTCGGATGCCGGTGACCGATGTTGGTGTTCACGAGCTGGCTGGAGAAGTCAAGGTAGCGCTTGCCCTCGAAATCCCAGATGGTTGACCCCTCGCCACCCGCAATGACGAACGGATGCAGCGAGCCCTGCGCCGACCAGGAATGGAAAACATGCGCCCGGTCGAGCTCGTAGGCGCGTTCCCCCGCCGCCGGGTCGGATGGTTTCGTCTCGTGCTCGGTCGTCTTGTGCTCGGTCATTGTGCTCCCTTTACAAAATGCCGGTGTCCCCGGAGCATCTCATGCCCCGGGGACAGCATGGCGTTAGTTGCCGCCTTCTTCCAAGGTGACCTCAATCGGTTCGAAGTCCTCGCCTGTCACGTCGATGTCCTCCTCGGCGAGTTCGTCGAGCGCCCGTTCGATGTACTCGTTGGTCCAGGCTGACGCGGGCGGTTCGCTGGTGATCAGGCGCGCACCGCTCTCGTTGACGGCGCTCAGCGCTGCCTGCACCGTCGCGTTCCAGGACTCCTCGTTGATCACGCCGATGCCATCGGGCGCCGGCCAGATCAACTTGTTGGTCTCGTTCGCCATCCACAGCTCGTGACTTGGACCCCAGCCGGAGCCGGCATCGAGGGTGATCTGCGCGGCATCCTCGGGATTGTCGCGCGCGAACGCCCAGCCCTTGATGACGGCCTTGAGGAAGGCCACCGTGGTGTCCTGGTACGCCTCATCGCTCTCCAGCCGTTCGGTGTCGGCCCAGATGGCGTCCTGCAGCATGGCGCCGACGGTGTCCTCGTAGCTGATCACGTTGAAGTCCTCGGCCGTGTACAGCTCACCGGTCTCGGGATCCGTCGTCTCGAGCAGTTGGGCGTACTCGTTGTAGGTCATCGCCTGTGCGGCGTCGATGTCACCCTGCAGGAAGGCATTCATGTTGAAGTCCTGCGTGATGATCTCCACCGTTGTCGAGTCGAGCCCCTCCTCAGCCATGGCGGCGAAGATCTCCCACTCATTACCGAAGCCCCAAGAGCCGATCCTGCGGCCCTCGAAGTCGGCGACGGACTCGATCCCCGAGTCGGCCCACGACACCTGCAGGGTGCCCGAGCGTTGGAAGATCTGCGCGATGTTGGTGACATTCGCGCCGGCCTCGATCGACCCGAGCACCTTGGGCACCCAGGCGATCGCATAGTCGACGTCACCGTTGGCGAGGGCGTCCTGCGGCACGATGTCACCGCCGGACGGGATGATCTCGACTTCCAGACCCTCCTCTTCGAAGAAGCCCTCCTCCTGGGCGGCGAAGTAACCGGCAAACTGCGCCTGCGGCAGCCACTGCAGTTGCAGCTTCACCTGGGTGAGTTCGTCGGCGCCCTCGTCATTGGCGGTGGAGGTACAGGCTGACAGGACGAGCGCCGCGGCAAGGCCTGCGGCACCGAGTGTCGCGTAGCGACGTGTGCTGTGTTTCATGTCGATCCTTCCTGCTTGGTGTTTTCGGGTGAGTCAGGAACGTCTGGCGGTCACCGCCCGCTCGAGCGCGAGAGTGATCAGGTAGAACACCAGCCCGAGCACAATGCCGGCGACCACATAGGCCCAGGCGCGCGGGTAGGCGCTTGACGCCGCCGAGGTGGAGATGAGTCCCCCGAGACCGCCGCGCGGTCCCCCGAAGTACTCGGCGACCAGCGCGGAGATCACCGCGAGCGATGAGGCAACGCGGATGCCGGTGAAAACGAACGGCGTCGCCGTCGGCAGCGTGACAGTGCGCATCACCTGCCCGCGGCTGGCCGCGTAGGCCCGCATCAGGTCGCGGTGCACCGGCAGGGTCTGGCGCAGCCCGCGCAGCGTGTTGATGAACACCGGCACGAAGGCGGCGAGCGCGGCGATGGCCTGCCTGCCGAACTGGGAGCCGGCGCCATACATCGAGTTCAGCACCGGGGCGAGCGCGACGATCGGGATGACCGCCAGCGCGGCGACGAGAGGAGCGCTCATCCGGTCGACGATGCGGCTGATCGCCGCGAACACGGCGAGCAGGATGCCGAACAACGAGCCGACGACCAGGCCGATCAGGGCATTCAGCCCGGTGATCGCGGTGGCGGCGACCATCGACGGCCAGAACTCGGTGATCTCCTCGATGATCGAGGCCGGACTGGGCAGCAGGTAGTCGTCCACTCCGCCGACGGTCACCAGCAATTGCCAGATGCCCAGTACCAGCACACCGGCGACGACCGGCGCAATGATCCGCAGCGTCCGGTCACGGGAGACGCTCGCGGTGCGCATCAGCGGATCTCCACTCCGCGCGGCGCACCGGTCGCCGGTGAGCCTTGGTGCAGCGCCTCGCGCACGGCGGTGACCATGTCGAAGAACGCGTGCTCTTCGCGCAGCTCCTCACCGCGTTCGGTTCCGAGTCGCATGGGCAGGATCTCCTGGATGCGGCCAGGGCGCGGCGACATGACCACTACCCGGTCGGAGAGGAACACCGCCTCGGGGATGGAGTGGGTGACGAAGACCACCGCCGCGCCGGTCTCATGGCGGATGCGCACGAGCTCCGCCTGCATCCGTTCCCTCGTCATCTCATCCAAGGCCCCGAACGGTTCGTCCATCAGCAGCAGGTTCGGTTTTTCCGCCAACGACCGGGCGATGGCGACGCGCTGCTGCATTCCTCCCGACAGTTGATCCGGGAACCGGTCGGCGAACTCGCCGAGGCCGACGAGGTCGACCAGCTCGGCCACGCGAGCCCGCCGTTCGGCCTGGCTGACCCCATGCATGGCGAGCGGCAGTTCGATGTTCGCCGACACCGTGCGCCAGGGCAGCAGCCCGGCCTGCTGGAAGGCGATGCCGTAGTCCTGGTCGAGCCGCGCCTGGCGGGCGCTCTTGCCGAAGACCTGCACGGATCCCGTGGTCGGCTGGTCGAGGTCGGCGATCAGGCGCAGCAGTGTGGACTTGCCGCATCCGGATGGACCGATCAGTGACACGAATTCCTTGGCCCCGACGGTGAGGTCGATGCCTTCGAGCGCGTGGACCTGACCGGACTTGGTCTCGAACACCTTGTCCACGCCGGTGACCGTCACAGCGTTCATGCGTTCACCTCAACCCGGCGGTAGTCCTTCAGGATCACACCGAGCAGGGCGATCGACCCGGCGGCGACGAGGCCGAGCACGATGGACCCGAAGATCGGCCCCCACGCCTTGGCCGGATCGCCGGAGGCCTGGCCGGCGTACTGGATGAGGATGCGTCCGATGCCGCCCTGCAGACCCGTCGACACCTCGGCGACGACAGCCCCGATAACCGCGCTCGCGGCCGCGAGGCGCAGCGCGGGAAGGATGTATGGAACTGCCGCGGGCAGCCGGAGGCGTATGAGGGTCTTCCACCAGCCGACGGCGTAGGTGTGCATCAGGTCGACGTGGATCTGATCAGGCGACTGCAGCCCGCGCAGTGTGCCGACGGCGATTGGGAAGAACGCCAGGTACGAGGCGATCAGCGCAACCGACATCCAGTCCTGCCATTCGAACGCGCCGATCTCGATGCGCGACCCCCAACTGCGCACGACCGGGGCGAAGGCGATCAAGGGAATCGTCTGGCTGAGGATGATCCAGGGCAGCAGCCCCCACTCGGCGATCTTCCAGCGCTCCATGACCAGGGCCAGCGCGATTCCGACCACCAGGGCGACCGCCCAGCCGGCTGCCGCGATACCCAGGGTCAGCAGGGCGGCGAGCGCGACCTCGAGCCAGAGCGGGCGGGCCCCACTCGCCCGGGTGACCGGTTCACCGAGCCGGGCGATCATGTCCCAGACGTGCGGCATGGCCAGATCGGTGGTGCGCGGAAGGATGCGCGCCTGACCGATGAGCACGCCGTCGGAAGGGCCGAGCAGCTTGTAGAGCTCCCACAGGGCCGCAACCGCGCCGATGCCGAGCGCCCCGAAGCCCCACACCGCGAGCGTGCGCCGCGGCGATCGGCGACGTCGCGGCGGAATCCGGCGCTCGGTGCTCATCTCTTCGCCGCGATGTGTTCCCGGAGGGCTGGCATCACGGTCTCGCCGTAGACGCGCAAGGTCTCCTCCTTGTTGTCGTGCTGCAGGTAGCCGGCGAACTGGTCGGCACCGATGTCCTTCAGCGCCTTCAGCTTCTCGATGTGGTCGGCGGCGGTGCCGAGCACGCAGAACCGGTCGACGATGTCATCGGGCACGAACTGGGTGTGCACATTGCCGGCCTGGCCGTGCTCGTTGTAGTCATAGCCCTCGCGGCCCTTGATGTAGTCGGTGAGGGCATCCGGAACCGCGCCGTGCTCGCCGTACTTGGCCACGATGTCGGCGACGTGGTTGCCGACCATGCCGCCGAACCAGCGGCACTGGTCGCGCATGTGCTGCCAGTCATCACCGATGTACATCGGTGCCGCGACGCAGAATTTGACCGACATCGGGTCCCGGCCCGCTGCTTCCGCGGCATCCCGGACCGTCTTGATCATCCAGGCGGCGATGTCGAGGTCGGCCAGCTGCAGGATGAAACCGTCACCGACTTCGCCGGCCAGTTTCAGGGCCAGCGGACCGTACGCGGCGACCCACACGTCAAGCCGGGAGCCCCGGCTCCACGGAAACTGAATGGTGGCGCCGTGGTAGTCCACCGGGCGGCTGTTCGCGAGCTCCCGGATGACGTGGATCGATTCGCGCAGCTCCTTCAGCGTCGTCGGCGCGCCGTTGGTGACGCGCACCGCGGAGTCGCCACGGCCGATGCCGCAGATGGTGCGGTTGCCGTACATCTCGTTGAGGGTGGCGTACACGGATGCCGTGACCGTCCAGTCGCGGGTGGCCGGGTTCGTCACCATCGGGCCGACCATGACGCGTTTGGTCTGGCTGAGGATCTGGCTGTGGATCACGTAGGGCTCCTGCCAGAGCAGGTGCGAGTCGAAGGTCCAGACATGGCTGAACCCGTATTGCTCCGCCATGCTCGCCAGGTGCACGGTACGGGAGGCAGGCGGATTGGTCTGCAGTACTACTCCGAAATCCATGATCGCCTCAGATCAGGTACTGGCTCAAGCCGCGCTTGAGGAACTTGCCGTCGCCCTTGGCCCCCAGGTACTGGTTGCCATCGACGACGACCTTGCCCCTGGAGAGCACCGTGTCAACGTGCCCGTCGATCTCGTAGCCCTCGTACGCCGAGTAGTCCATGTTCATGTGGTGGGTCTTCTCGACACCGATCGAGGTGTGCCCGTTCGGGTCGTAGACCACGATGTCGGCATCCGCCCCCGGTTGGATGACACCCTTGGTGCCGTACAGGCCGAACATCCGCGCCGGGGTGGTGCTGGTCAGTTCCACCCAGCGCTCGAGGGTGATCTCGCCGGTGACGACGCCCTGGTACATCAGGTCCATCCGGTGCTCGATGCCGCCGATGCCATTCGGGATCTTGCGGAAGTCGCTCACACCGAGCTCCTTCTGGTCCTTCATGCAGAACGGGCAGTGGTCGGTGGAGACCATCTGCAGGTCATTGGTGCGCAGCGCCTGCCACATCGAGGCCTGGTGGCCGTCCTCGCGGGAGCGCAGCGGCGTCGAGCACACCCACTTGGCGCCCTCGAACCGCCCCCACTTCTCGCTCGAGGCACCGAGCTGGTCCTCGAGCGACAGGTACAGGTACTGCGGACAGGTCTCGCCGAAGACGTTCTGTCCCTTGTCGCGCGCCCAGGCGAGCTGCTCGACCGCCTGCTTCGCCGACACATGCACGACGTAGAGCGGGGCTCCGGTGAGTTTGGCGAGCATGATCGCGCGGTGCGTCGCCTCCTCCTCCATCTCCCAGGCTCGGGCGATGCCGTGATAGTACGGATCGGTGTTGCCCTGCTCGACGAGTTGCTGTGCGAGCACATCGATGGCTGGACCGTTCTCGGCGTGCATCATGGTCAGCATGCCGGTGTCGCGCGAGACCTGCATTGCCTTCAGGATCTGCGCGTCATCGGAGTAGAACACCCCCGGGTAGGCCATGAACATCTTGAAGCTGGTGACCCCTTCGTCTGGCAGGCGCCTCAGGGCCTCGAGTGAGTCGGTGGTGACATCCCCGACGATCTGATGGAAGCCGTAGTCGATCGCGCAGTTGCCGGAGGCCTTCTCGTGCCAGGCGGCGAGGCCGTCCTCGAGGCGCTGGCCGTAGGTCTGCACGGCGAAGTCGATGATCGAGGTGGTTCCCCCGTGCGCGGCGGCGCGGGTGCCCGTTTCGAAGGTGTCGGATGCTTCGGTGCCGCCGAACGGCAGCTGCATGTGGGTGTGCGCGTCGATGCCGCCCGGGATCACGTACTTGCCGTTGGCGTCGATCACGGTGTCGACGTTCTGCTCCACGTTGAAGCCGAGCAGGGTCGATCCGGGAGCGAGCACCGCGGCGATGGTGCCGCCGTCGACGAGGACGTCGGCGGCCGCGGTGCCGGTGGCGTTCACAACGGTGCCGTTCTTGATGAGAGTCTTCATGGCGTCTCCCTACGGCTTCGGAATCGACGTGTAGGAATCGGGCCGGCGGTCGCGATAGAACTGCCAGTTGTTGCGCACCTGGCGGATCATGTCGAGGTCGAGATCACGGATGACGAGGTCTTCATCCTCGTCGCTGCCGTACTCGCCGACCAGGTTGCCCTGCGGGTCGACGAACTGGCTGGAGCCGTAGAAGTTCACGGCGAGCTCGCCGTACTCGTTGTCCTCGGTGCCGACGCGGTTGGGCGCGGCGATGAAGTAGCCGTTCGCCGCGGCGGCCGCGGGCTGCTCGAGCTGCCACAGCCGGTTCGACAGGCCCGGCTTGGTGGCATTCGGGTTGAACACGATCTGGGCGCCGTTCAGCCCCAGCTCGCGCCATCCCTCGGGGAAGTGCCGGTCGTAACAGATGTAGACGCCGATGGGGCCGACCGCGGTGTTGAACACCGGGTAGCCCAGGTTGCCGGGACGGAAGTAGAACTTCTCCCAGAACTTGTCGAGGTTGGGGATGTGGTGCTTGCGGTACTTGCCGACGATGCTGCCGTCCGCATCGATGACGACGGCGGTGTTGTAGTAGACGCCAGGCATGTCCTCCTCGTAGATCGGGAGGATGGTGACGATGTTGTGCTCCTTCGCCAGCGCGGCGAAGCGTTGCACGATGGGCCCGTCTGCGGGCTCGGCGTATTCGTAATACTTGGCATCCTCGGTGATGCCGAAGTACGGCCCGTAGAACAGTTCCTGGAAGCAGATGACCTGCGCGCCTTGCCTGGCGGCCTCCCGCAGGAAGTCCTCGTGCTTCTTGATCATGGACTCTTTGTCACCCGTCCATGTCGTTTGGGTGATTGCTGCTCGGACGATGGTCATGAACCCTCCAGTCGCTAGCTCGTTGGCGTAAACCTAGACTCGCCCGCGCGGCGGGACAAGACCCCGCGTAGAGTAGAGAACATCTCGACCCCTCACGCCAGGTCTGGCGCGGCGTGCTGATTCCCCGGTTGGAACAGCTGGTTCGATTCCTATGGCTGCGTCCGCGACATCCGTTCGATGCGCGACTCGAGGAGTCCCATGCCCCGCCGCTTTGCCTTCATCCCCCTGTCAGCCGCCGGGATTCTGGCGCTCGCCGGCTGCACCGCCGCGCCCGCGCCGGCGACCCCGGCTGACACACTGCCGCGGATCGTTGTCGTCGACAATTGCGGCTTCGAGCTCACGCTCGACAGCGCTCCCGAGCGGATTGTCACAATAAAGTCCACGACGACCGAAATGCTGCTCGCGCTCGGCCTCGCCGACCGGATCGTCGGGGCCGCGTTCCTTGACGGACCGGTGCCAGATCGCTGGGCCGACGATGCGGCGAACCTGCCCATGATCAGCGATTTTGCACCGGGGCAGGAGGCTGTGCTCGAGCTTGAGCCGGATCTCGTCTACGCCGGATGGGAGTCGAATCTCACCGCGGACACCGCCGGGGAACGCGACACCCTCGCCGCGCTCGGCGTCGACAGTTACGTGGCGCCGTCGGCCTGTAAGGACCCGGGCTACCAGCCCGACAAACTCACCTTCGACGTGCTCTTCGACGAGATCACGGAAGCCGGTCGAGTGTTCAGAGCCGCCGACGCCGCCGCCGCGCTCATCGCTGAGCAACGGGCAGCGCTCGCCAGTCTCGAACCGTCGACCGCAGGGCTGTCAGCGCTCTGGTATTCCTCCGGCACGGACACGCCGTACGTCGGCGCCGGCATCGGCGCACCGCAGATGATCCTCGAGGCGGCCGGGCTGAGAAACGTCGCGGCAAACGTACGTGACACCTGGACGTCGCTCGGCTGGGAAGCGATCATCGAGGCGAACCCGGATGTCATCGTGCTCGTCGACGCCTCCTGGAACACCGCCGCCACGAAGATGGACCTGCTGCGCTCGAACCCGGTCACCGCGCAGCTAGAAGCGGTCAAGAACGAACGCTTCATCACCATCCCGTTCGCTGCCGGTGAGGCCGGCGTGCGCAATGTGGACGCGGTCGTCTCGATCACCGCCCAGCTGGACGAGCTCGGCCTTGGCCGCGGACTCGACTGAGCGGATGCCGACCACCCGTCCCCGCTGGTCGAGCTTGCCGAGACCAGGCCTCGGCAAGCTCGACCAGCGGCAGCTTAATCGCCGCCGCACCTGGGGCTGGGCAGCCGCGCTTCTCGCCATCCTGCTGGCCTCGATCGTCGCCGCGATCTGCTTCGGTGCCGCGGACATCCGCCCGCTCGAGGTGTTCCAGTCGGTTGCCGCGCACCTCGGCTTCGGGGAGAGCCCTCTCAGTGTGCTGCGCGACGGCATCGTCTGGGAGTTACGCCTCCCGCGCGTGCTGACGGCCGCCGCCGTCGGTGCCGGCCTTGCGATCAGCGGTGCGGTGATGCAGGCGCTGACTCGCAACCCGCTTGCCGACCCGTACCTGCTCGGGTTGTCGTCGGGCGCGTCACTCGGGGCGGTTGCCGTGCTGCTGCTCGGACTCGGTCTCCTGCTGCCGGTCGCCGCGTTCATCGGTGCCTTCGCCGCGTTACTCGCCACGCTGCTGCTGGCAGGCGCATCGGGCGGGGTCACCCCGACCCGCACGGTCCTTGCCGGCGTCGCGGTCTCGGCGCTGGCGGCCGCGGTGACGAGCCTGGTGATCTTCTGGTCGGCGACCGGCGACTCGTTCCGGGAGATCCTGTCCTGGCTGCTCGGCTCGCTCGCCGGAGCGGATTGGACGACCGTCGCCATCGCCGGTGGGGCGCTGCTCATTGTCGGGCTGCCGGTGTTGTTCAGCGGCGGCATCCTCGACGGCTTCGCCTTCGGTGACACGACCGCCTCTGCGCTCGGCATCAACGTCGCCGGCACGCGCTGGCTGCTGCTGGCCGCGACCGCGCTGCTCACCGGCGCGATGGTGTCGGTGAGCGGATCGATCGGATTCATCGGGCTGGTGCTGCCGCATGCTGTGCGGCTGCTCACCGGCTCGCGTCATCGGGTGCTGCTGCCGCTGTCGGCCCTCGCCGGCGCGATCGTGCTGATCTGGGCGGACACGCTGGCGCGCACGCTGTTCGATCCGCGGGAACTGCCGGTGGGCATCGTCACCGCGATCATCGGCGCGCCGGTGTTCGCGGCGCTGCTGACCAGGAAGGCCACCGGATGACGCTCACGGTGACGGATGCCGCGATCACGCTCGGCGCCCGCAGAATCGTCGATGCGGTGAAGCTTGCCGCGCCCGGTGGTGGGCTGACCGCGCTGGTCGGACCGAACGGTGCTGGCAAGACCACCCTGTTGCGCGGGATCGCCGGGCTGCTGCCGCTTGAAGCCGGAGCGGTCGGGTTCCAGGGGGACGACCTGCTCGCGCTCGGACGCCGTGCCCGGGCGCGGGTCGTCGCGGTGGTCGAGCAGGAACTGCATGCCGAGACCGCGCTGACGGTACGGGCGGCCGTCGAACTCGGACGCACCCCGCACCGGTCGCTGCTCGCAGCAGCGAGTGCCGCGGACGATGAAGCGGTCACCGCCGCCCTCGCGACGGTCGACATGGCCGACTTCGCCGACCGGCTGTTCGACTCGCTGTCCGGCGGCGAGCGCCAACGGGTGCACCTGGCCCGCGCGCTCGCTCAGGAGCCGCGCCTGTTGCTGCTGGACGAGCCGACGAACCATCTGGATATTCGGGCGCAACTGTCAACGCTCGAACTGCTGCGCCGACTCGCCCGGGGCGGGGTGACCGCGGTCGCGGCGCTGCACGATCTCACGCTCGCGGCCACTTACGCCGACCAGGTCGTGGTGCTGGCCGGCGGGCGTGTGGTTGCCACCGGTGACCCACGTTCGGTGCTCACCGCGGACCTGATTCACGACGTGTATGGGGTGCAGGCTACGGTGCTGGAGCATCCGTTCTCCGGCCGCCCGGTGATCGCCTTCGCCCCAGAGGAGGACTCATGAGTGGTGCAGCCTTGAAGATCGCCGTGCTGGCCGGCGGCGTCGGCGGCGCCAAGTTCGTGCGCGGTTTGCGGCACGCGGCGCCCGACGCCGACATCTCCGTGGTTGTGAACACCGGCGACGACATGTGGCTGGCCGGGGTGCGGGTCTGCCCGGACCTCGATTCGATCATGTACGCGCTCGCCGGGGTGAACGACGCCGAGCGGGGCTGGGGTCGCGCCGGGGAGAGCGAGCGGGTCGCGGCCGAGTTGACGGCATACGGGGTCGGCTGGCCGTGGTTCACCCTCGGTGACCTTGACCTCGGCACGCACCTCGCGCGCACCAGCCTGCTGCGCGATGGGCTGACCCTGACGGAGGCCACCGCGCGGCTGAGCGCACGCTGGGACCTCGGAGTGCGGCTGCTGCCGATGAGCGACCAGCGCGTTGAGACGCACGTCCGCACGGCCGAGGGGTTGCTGCATTTCGAGGAATGGTGGGTGCGCACCCGGGCGCAGCTGCCCGCGCTCGGCTTCGAGCAGGTGGGCGTCGCCGAGGCACGGCCGACGGATGCAGTGCTCGAGACTCTCGCCACTGCGGATGTCGTGGTGCTCGCCCCGTCGAACCCGGTCGTGTCGATCGGGACGATCCTCGGCGTGCCGGGGCTGCGGGCGGCGCTCATGGCGTCGCCGGCGCCGGTGGTCGGGGTGTCCCCCATCATCGGCGGCGCGGCGTTGCGTGGCATGGCGGCCGAGTGTCTGAGCGCGATCGGTGTCGACGTGTCGGCTGACGCGGTCGCACGGCACTACGGCGCGCGGTCCGGTGGTGGGCTGCTCGATGGCTGGCTGGTCGACGACGCGGATGCTTCGGTGGTTCCCCGGCTCGGCGGCGACGGCATCCGCACGGTTGCTCGCCCGCTGTACCTGTCCTCACTGGACGAGTCGGCGGCGATCGCCCGCGCGGCCCTGGACCTCGCGCGCGGCTGAGCGACCTCGCCTCCCCCCAATGAGGTTGCGGACCGGTCAGTCGAGGACGGCTCTGGTGTGCCGGCCGAGGCCGAGAGTCCGGGCAATGTCCAGGTCGGCGAGGCTGTCGACGTCGCGGCGGAGTCCGGATGTCTCCGGCACGGCCAGCACGACGTGTCCAGACTGCTCGTGGGCGCTGCGTGAGCCCTCGCCGAACCGGGGCACGAGCGAGTCCGCCCGCAGGGCCGTGGTCAGCGTGGAGCCGGTGCCCGCGGCATCCGGAACCAATGCCAGCGGATGCTGCGCAGCCATCTCCAGCGCCGCATCCAATTCGTCGGGGCGAAGCGCGGGCAGGTCGGCGAGCAGCACCCCACCGGGTGCGGCCGGGTCCAGCACCGCGAGTCCGGCGCGAATGGCGGCGTTCAGCCCGTGCCGCGGGTCAGCCATCAGCTCGACCCGCTCCGGCAGGCCGGCCGCGAGTTCCTCATCGGCGGTGACCACCACGACTCGGCCGACGCTTGTGGCTGTGAGCACCGCGTCGAGCGCGTCGAGCGCGAACGCCACGGCGAGCTCACGCCGGTCAGCGGCATCCGCGACGTCCAACCGCGACTTGCCGATCGCGCCCTTGATCGGCAGCACGAGGGACCAGGCGGGCATAGTTCCCCGAGCCTATCCGCCCCCAACAACCCCCATTTCATGAGTTAGCCGAAAATGCTAGTGCGCGGCGCGAACAACTAGCATTTTTGGCTAACTCAGCGAGTGGGCGGGGGGCTACTGCAGCGTGGAGGCCGCGCAACGCCGACTTGCCCACACCGGCCGGTTTCTCCCACGCCAGCCAGTACGTGCGGCTGGAGGACATCGCCGAAAGCATTCCCTGCGGTCCCGACCTGGACGAACTGGTCGACGCGGTCCGGCCGTTCGTCGACGCGGGCTTCACCGATGTCGCGCTCGTCCAGGTCGGCGATCAGACCCAGGAGGCCTTCCTCGGCGAGGCCGCCGGCCCGCTGCTGGAGAAGCTCCGCGCGCTCGAGCCGCCCGCTGGTCAACGCAATCCCGCGGTTTGAGCTTGCCAGACCGGTCTCGGCAAGCTCGACCGACGGAGTGGCTACACCCGGGTGCGCTGCACTCGGTAGCTCGCCCCGCGGTGCTCGTCCGGCAGCCGGTCGCCGCGGCCGTGCAGCTTCTGCCGCAGCGTTCCCGGCTCGTACTCCCCCGGGTAGGCGCCGCGCTTCTGCAATTCCGGGACGACGAACTTCACGACGTCTTCGAAGGTGCCAGGGGTGATCGCGTACGCCAGGTTGAAGCCGTCGACATCCGTGTCCTCCACCCAGCGGATCAGCTCGTCGGCGACCTCAGCACCCGAGCCGACCAGGTCCGGGCCGAGCCCACCGATCGCGCCGTGCTCGCCGATGTCCCGCACGGTGAACTCGCGGCCGAGATCGGCAGAAGCCTGAAAGTTCGCGATCACCGACTGGATTGCGTTGCTCTGCACATTGCCGACCGGCTCGTCGAGTTCGTACTGCGACAGGTCGATGCCCATCCAGCCGGACATGAAGACCAGCGCCCCCTCGGCGCTCGCATAGGACCGGAAGTCGTCGAACTTGGCGCGTGCCTTCTCGGGAGTCTCATCGGTGACGATGGTCAGCAACGTGTAGATGCGGGCCGCATAACGGTCCCGTCCGGCTGCCTCGAGAGCATCCCGGATCCGCTTCACGACCCCCGTCAGCACCTCCTTGGTGGGCGCGGCGACGAAGATCGCCTCGGCGTTTTCCGCGGCGAAGCCGATCCCTCGCGATGATGCGCCGGCCTGGTAGATCACCGGCGTGCGTTGCAGCGACGGCTCGGAGATGTGGATGCCGGGAACCGTGAAGTGCTTGCCCCGGTGTCCGATCTCGTGCACCTTCTCCGGGTCGGTGAACACGCCGGTCTCGCGGTCGCGCACCACGGCGTCGTCCTCCCAGGAACCCTCCCACAGCTTGTACAGCACCTCGAGGTACTCGTCAGCATGGTCGTAGCGGTCGTCGTGCTCGAGTTGGTCCTCGTGCCCCATGTTCCGGGCGGCCGACGGGAGGTAGCCGGTGACGACGTTCCAGCCGACGCGTCCCTTGGTCAGGTGGTCCAGCGTCGTCATCCGCCGCGCGAACGGGTACGGGTGCTCGTACGCGGTGCCTGCGGTGACCCCGAAGCCGAGGTGCTCGGTGACCAGCGCCATCGCCGAGACGAGCATCATCGGGTCGTTCACCGGAACCTGGGCGCCGTGCCGGATCGCGGCCTCGTTGCTGCCGCCGTACACGTCGTAGGTGCCGAGCACGTCGGCGATGAAGATGCCATCGAAACGGCCGCGTTCGAGCAGCTTCGCGAGCTCGGTCCAGTACTCGAGGTCCTTGTAGCGGTACGACTGGTCGTCGGGGTGGCGCCATAGCCCCGAGGACTGGTGGGCGACACAGTTCATGTCAAAGGCGTTGAAGCGGATCTGCCTGGTCATGCGCTCCATGGTCGGCGGGATCGGCCGGATGCGATAGCCGACCCGTCACAGGACGTCATACGGTGACGCCGTGTGACGGAGGGCATCGACAGGGGCGGATGCATCGATCTAGCGTCTGGGCATGGCAACTGATCCTCGCTCCCCGCTGACCGTCGTCGGAGTCTCCGGCAGCCTGCACCGGCCATCGAAGACGACCGCCCTGGTGACCGAGATCATCGCCGCGGTCGGACGGCAGCACCGGATCGATCCGCACCTTATCGAACTGGACGAACTCGGCCCGCAGCTGGCCGGCGCCATCCGCCGCGACGAGTTGCCGGACGCGGTCGAGGAGGAATTGCGCCGGATCGAGACGGCCGACCTGCTGGTGGTCGCGAGCCCCGTCTACCGGGCCTCATTCACCGGGCTGTTCAAGCACTTGTTCGACTTCATCGGCCAGTACGAGCTGGTCGACACGCCGGTGCTGCTGGCAGCCACCGGCGGCAGCGACCGGCACGCTCTGATCCTGGAGCACCAGCTGCGCCCGCTGTTCGGCTTCTTCCAGGCGCTCACCCTGCCGCTCGGCGTGTACGCGTGTGACTTGGATTTCACCGATTACCGGATCTCGAACCCCGACCTCGCCGAACGCATCGAGACCGCCGTTGCCCGGGGGCTGCCGTTGGTCATCCGCGAACCGGTCACGGTCGACCGTCCCGCCTGGTGGTGAGCGCAGGGTCCCGTCCTGGCGTTCAGGCGACGCCGTTGAAGCGCCCGATCGGCACCACCATCGGCGAGCCGCAGACCGGGTCGGCGACGATCTGGCAGGACAGTCCGAACGCGGACTCAACGAGTCCCTCAGTGAGCACCTCGGCAGGCGGACCCGCCGCGACCACTGACCCTTTCGCCATCACGATCAGGTGGTCGGCGTAGCGGGCAGCGAGGTTGAGGTCGTGCAGCACCATCGCCAAGGTGGTGCCACGTCCCCTGTTGAGGCCGGTCAGCAGGTCGAGCACCTCGATCTGATGCGTCACGTCGAGGCCTAAGCTGGGACAAGCCTCCTGGCGAAGTTCGGCAGCAGCGACGCGGGCAACAGCAGCGCCAGAAGACGCGTTCTCGGCCCGTGGCCGGCCTCGAGCCGCGCGATCACTTCGCGGGCGTCGGCGATGCTGATCTCGACGTCGGCCGGGTATGCCCCGTAACTGTGCTCCTCGACCGCCTGCCGCAGCCGGTCGAGTTGCTCGCCACGCACCTCGCCGATGTCGGCGAGCCTTGAGGCGAACGCGCGTGGGGTCTCGGTGTCGGCGGATCCGATACCGAAGTCGATCGCGGTGTCGCGCAGTTCCTGCCACACCCGCTCGGGGTTGCGGCTCAGCAGCCGGCGGGACCTGACGGATCGACGCCAGGATGCCGGGGCGAAGATCACCAGCAGCGCGGCGGCGATCATCCCGACAGCCCACATCGTCGGACGCCAGTCCACTGCCTGGGGCCCGCCGATCGCGATGTCCTCGTCGGGGGGCAGGTTCGGGTTGCGCGGCGTCGCCGACGGGACGCCCCCGGCTTCGGGCACCGGCCGCGACTCATCGACGTCGGGAGTCGCGGGGTCGTCGACGACCGGTGCCTCGTAGTTCGGCACCACGCCGCGACCGGGGGTCGGCTCGAACGGCACCCAGCCGACCTGGTCGAAGTACAGCTCGGGCCAGGCGTGCATGTCGTGCGAGGTCACCGCGTAGTACTGCTCGCGGGTCTCTTCGTCGGTGATCAGCTCGCCCGGCAGGAACCCGACCGCCACTCGCGCCGGGATCCCCGCGACTCGCGCCATCACGGCCATCGCCGAGGAGAAGTGCACGCAGTAGCCGCTCTTCGCGTCCAGGAAGGTGCCGATCACGTCGATGCCGTTGCCGTCGTAGCCTTCGTCGACTGGCGCATCCTCCGAGTACTGGAAGTCGCCGCCGCGGAAATAGTCCTGGAGCGCGATCGCCTTCTCGTAGCTGGTGGTGGCCGCCCCGGTGACCTCCTCGGTCACTTGCACGATGTTCTCGGGTACGCCCTCCGGCAACGCGGTGAACTCGGCAACGTTGTCAGGCACGGTCGCGCCGGCGGCGAGCAGCTGCTCGGCTGTGGGCCGCAGCCAGGCGCTCTCGACCTCGTATTCCTGCCAGCGGATGTAGGCGTTGTCGGCGCGGATGGCGAGGCCGTCCGGTTCCCAGAACCAGTTGCCCTCGAGGCCGGTCACCGAACTCGGCGGATATGGCACGGGCAGCCACCGGCCGACGATCGCGTCGACCTGGACGGCGGTGGTGACATTCTCGCGCACGACCTCGTCGGAGAGGCCCGGCGGTGACGCGATCGCGTCGACGGTGTTGTCGCGGTCGGGAATGACGCCCGCGGGCTCCCAATCCAGTCCTTCGAAGCTGTCGAGGGTCACCATCCGCAGGTAGTGCCCGGACTCGCGGCTGGTGATGTAGCGCAGGGCGAACACGGGGTCGGAACGCCGCAGGTCCTGGCCGAGGTTGACCAGCGGGTTCACCCCCACCTGCAGCCCGGGGGCGGTTCCCGGGCGGGTTCCTTCTGGCCGCAACCCGCCGAGCACCGGGGCGACGATCAGGCTCGCGGCGACGACGGCGGCGCCGACGGCGATCGCCGAGGACGCCTGCGGTCGTCGTTTGTCGACCCAGAGCACGAGCAACCAGGCAAGGGCGGTCGCTGCGAAGGTCATCGCGGAGGTCAGTTCCGCCTGCACGATGCTCGGGATGGCCACCACGACGAGGAGCGGCAGTCCGGTCAGCGCGGGAGCGCGCAGCGTGATCGCGAAGAGATCCATCGCAACGGCGAGAAGTCCGATGCCGAGGCCGATGATCAGCAGCATCCCCTCGTCCGCTTCCGCGGGCACGATCTCCTCGGCGATCGTGACCCGGCCGATCTGAATCAGCTCATCGAACCGCTCGAACGTGTCGGGAGTCGGAATCAGGCCGAGGATCGCGGTGTCTCCGCCGAAGCGGACCACCAGCAGCAGGAGAACGGCGGCGGCTCCACCGAGCGCGGGAAGGATGAAGCTGCGAGTGAACCGACGAAGGATGCCGGTCGTGCCGAGCGCCAGCAACAAACTGGTGACCGCCATCAGCCACCAGTCCCAACCGGCGAGCGCGCTGGACAGCCCGGTCACGGCGACGATCAAGGCCAGGGCCAGCGCCCCGGTCATCGGCCAGTTCTCGCGGCGTCCGCGTCGCTCAGACGAGGCCATGGACGCCCCCTGTCTCAGCGAGAGCCGCGGTCCAGGCATCGCCCGGGGCGACATCCGGAGTGACCTCGATGCAGTGCCAGCCGGCGTCCATCAAAGTGCGGGAGGGCGTGTCATCCAGTCCGCGGACGACGAAGGCGAGCGCGAGGTCATACGGGCGGCGCTGGCTGGTCAGCCAGTCGAGGGTGTGCTGGTCGGGGTTCGAGACCAGCGCGAACACCGGGCCCCGCGCCCCGGGTTGCTCGTCATTGACGTAGCCCTGGCCTTCGGTTGGTGAGACCAGGCCAATGCCGGCCAGGCTGATCAGGAAGGCATGGTCGGTGCCGGACCATTCCTGGGCGTCTCCGAGCGGCGCGACCTGGCCGACCCCGGTCTCGACGATGTGCACGCGGTACCCGGCGGTGTGCAGGTGCACGCCGAGAGAGGCCAGCATGGAGACGACCCATTCGAACGGTTCGTTCTCCACATCGGGATCATCGAGCAAGCCGCGCTGGCCGTAGCCCGCGAACAGGGTGTCGACGATGATGCGAGCCTCGGGGTAGGTGCGCTGCTCCTCCTGGCGCACCATCAGCTCACCCTGGCGGGCGGAGGCCCTCCAGTGCACGCGGCGCAACGCGTCGCCGGCCCGGTACTCCCGGGTCATCAGGTCATCGTCGTTGCCGGATGCCCGGCGTTGGATGAGTTGAGCGGCGCCGTCGCCTTCGGCGAGCACCAGGCCGGTGTCGGGCAGGATCACCGCGGGGGGCGTGACGATGATGCGCTCGGTGTCGGCGATCGTACGCCAGGAGTGCACCAGCCCGAACGGGTCGCCGTAGTCGATTGTCAACGGTCCGACGTCAAAGATCCCTCGGCGCGGTGGCCGCAACCGGTATTCGATGGTGGCGGTACGCCGTGGGGCGATCGGCCGCAGAATCTCGACCGGTGTCTGGTACGGCGCCCAGGGCAGCAGTTCGCTCCAACGCATCTGTGGGGTCGGCGCGGTGCCGCGATTGCGCAGGCTCAGGGTGCCGTGCGCTTCCTGCCCTGCGCTCAGGTAGGTGTGGTGAAAGTCACGACCGGTCTGCAAACGGGGGCGCCGCATGTGGATGTAGACCAGCGCGCCCAGCACCAGTAGCGCCGCGAACGCCGCGATGTAAAACATTTCGAGTCGGCTGGACGCGAAGCCGCTCACCAAGGCGACGGCCGCGACGAAGACCAGCGCCCAGCCGCGCCTGCTCAGTCGGGTGAGCCGGCGCCGGAGGGAAGCCGAGCGGGCCACGGCTAGACAGCGCCGAGCGGAACGGGGGTCTCGGCGAGGATGCGGCGGATGATGTCGCCGACCGACGCTGTGCCGAGCAGGCTTGAGCCGCCGACGGCGGAGCGTCCGATCGGGATGAGCCGGTGCCCGAACACGGTCACGGCCAGGGCGTCGATATCGTCGGGAAGGACGAACTCGCGACCATCGAGGGCGGCGCGCGCCTTGGCTGCCCGCACCAGCTGCAGTGTGGCCCGCGGACTCGCACCGAGCCGCAGTTCCCTGTCGACGCGGGTGGCCTGCGCGATCGCAACGGTGTACTGCTCGACCGCGGTGCTGACGAACACGTGTCGCGCGGCCTGGATCATGCGGCCCAGTTCGGTGATCGACACCACGGGTTCAACGTTGTCCAGCGGGCTTTCGATGTCACGAGTGCGCAGCAGCGCCACTTCGCTTGCGGCATCCGGATAACCCATCGACACGCGCGCCATGAACCGGTCGCGCTGCGCCTCGGGGAGGGCGTAGGTGCCTTCCATCTCGATCGGGTTCTGCGTCGCGATGACGGTGAACGGGGCGGCGAGCGGGTAGGTGGCGCCGTCGACGGTGACCTGGCGTTCCTCCATGCTCTCCAGCAGGGCGGACTGGGTCTTCGGGCTTGCCCGGTTGATCTCGTCGCCGATGACGAGGTTCGCGAAGATCGGGCCGGGCTTGAACTCGAACTCACGATCGGCCTGGTTGTAGACCGAGACGCCCGTGATGTCGCTGGGCAGCAGGTCGGGGGTGAACTGGATGCGCGACACCGAGCAGTCGACGCTGCGCGCGAGCGCCCGGGCGAGCATGGTCTTGCCGACACCCGGCACATCCTCAATGAGCAGGTGGCCCTCGGCCAGCAGTACGGTCAGCGCGATGGTCACGGCGTCCCGCTTGCCGTCGATGACGGTCTCAACGGCCGACACGATTCCCGCACTCAGTCGCTGAAACTCGTCGATGGGCATCAGGTCGGGTGTCCGGTGCGACGTCGGGGCAGCCGCGGGCAAGCTATTCACAAAACTGAGTCTGCCTACACAGCCGGTTCCGCGCTACCCCCGGTTTCCTGAGACTGTGCGGATCGACCGGCTTCGAATCCCGCCCGCCAGGCCTCCTCGGTGCCCAGCCGGAACATGTCGTGCTCGGCGGGACGCACAATCGACCGGGCTCCCGGCTCGTCGAAACCGCCCACCAGCCGGCCGAGTCCGCGCACGACCGCCACCGGGTTCTGTGAGGTCTTGCCCTTCACCAGGTCGGCTGCGGCGGCGATTTCATCGGCAACGGCGGTGAGCGTGACGTTCAGCGCCCGGCCGGCGGCGTCAACCGAGCCGCGCAGGTCATCGAGCACTCGCACGCCGGCTGCGCCGATGGCGACATCCGTCTGACCCACACGCCAGGGACGGCCGAGGGTGTCGGTGATCACGACCCCGATCCGAAGGCCGAAGCGGGCACGCAACTGCTCGGCGATCACGCGGGCGGAGGCATCCGGGTCCGCCGGCAGCAGCAGGACGGTGCCGTCGGCGGTGTTGCTGGCGTCGACGCCCGCGGCGGCGGCGACGATCCCGAGCGGGTTCTCGACGATGCGGGTCACTCCCCCGGGATACTCGCGGGTGGCCACGACCCGCACCGTTTGCTCGGTGATCGCCTGTTCCCGGTCGGCCGCGGCGACCTGCCGCCCTTCAGCCTTGGAGATGATCTTCGAGGTGACGGCGAGGATGTCGCCGTCCTCGAGCAGCCCGTCGGCGGCATCGCCGATCAGCGCGGCGACGTCATCGCCTGGCGCGATCTCGGGGATGCCGCTGAGGGCGAAGACGGTGATCATCGGCTAAGCCTCGGCAGCACATCGCGGCCGAAGACCTCGATCCACTCGCGCTGGTTGCGGCCGACGTTGTGCAGGTAGATCGCGTCGAAGCCGAGGTCGGCGAAGCGCTGGATGTGTGCACGGTGCACGTCGGGGTCGCTGGAGACCACCATCCGGCCTTCGAAGTCTTCGGGTCGCACCAGTTTCGCCATCTGTTCCAGTTCGAACGGGCTGCGGATGTCGCCCTTCGGGAAGCGCATTCCGCCGTTCGGCCATTCGTGGAGGGCGTTGCGCATCGCCTCCTCGTCGGTCGGCGCCCAGGACAGGTGCAGCTGCAGCACCTTGCGGCCGGGAGCCTTGCCGGCTTCGCGGGCGCCCTCGGCGAACCGGGCGAACAGGCTGGCGATCTTCTCCGGCGGCGCGCCGACGGTGATCAGGCCGTCCACGGTCTTGCCTGCCCGCTTCGCGGTGACCGGACCGGCCGTGGCGACGTAGATCGGCGGTGGCGTGGCCGGGCTGGTCCACAGCCGGGTGGTTTCCAGCTTGTAGTACTGACCGTTGTGCTTGACCTCCCGGCCGGAGATGCCCGAGCCGAACAGTTTGCGGATGATCTCGATCGCCTCGAACATCCGGTTGATCCGCTCCGGCGGTTCGGGCCAGTACTGTCCGACCACGTGCTCATTGATGGCCTCGCCCGAGCCGATGCCCAGCCAGTGCCTGCCCGGGTACATCGCGGCCAGGGTGGCGCTGGCCTGGGCGACCATCGCCGGGTGGTAGCGGAAGGTGGGAGCGGTCACGCCTGGCCCCATGTCCCCGGTGGTGCGTTCGCCGATCGCCGTCAGCACGTTCCAGACGAAGGAACTCTGGCCCTGTTGCGGGACCCACGGTTGGAAGTGGTCGGCGGCCATCACGCCGGAGAAGCCGTGGCTTTCGGCGTACTGGCTCAGTTCGACGGCCTCCAGCGGCGGGAACTGCTCCAGCATGGCGGCGTAGCCGATCTGCAGGCCTGCCGCCATGTCAGGATGCCGGGGTTTGGAGAAACTCCGCAACCGGCGTCGGCACGTATGGGCTGACGTCGCCGCCGAGCGCGGCGACCTGCCGCACGAGCGAACTGGACACGTGCGCGTGCGCCGGGTCGGGCAGCATGAACACGGTCTCGACGCCGGCCAGGTTGCGGTTGACGATCGCCATGGGTGTTTCGTAGGCGACATCCACCTGCGATCGGATGCCCTTGACGATGACGCTGGCTCCGACATCCGTGCAGTAGTCGACCAGCAGGCCGACGCTCCAGCTGGTGACGACGATGTTGCCCCGCATGCCGGCCTGGCGCACCGACTCGGTGAGCAGGCTGACCCGCTGGGCGATCGGCAGCAGCGCGGACTTGTCGGGGTTGTGCACCACCAGCACGTGCAACTCGTCAAACAGGCCGGCGGCCCGTTCGATGACGTCGAGGTGTCCGAGGGTGACCGGGTCGAAGGACCCAGGAACGACAGCGATCCGGCTCATTCCGCCAGATTACACAGGGAATGTCTCAAGTTTTCTGCATGGGCGTCCGGATGTCGCCCGGTTACGCCTTGGCGAGGAAGGATTGTTCGGTTTCGTCGAGGCGGCGTTCAAGGGCTGCCCGCAGCGCCGGATGCCTGGCCAGGGTGGGGTCGCCATCGATCACACCGGCCGCGAGCTCGCGGGCGTCGGAGATCAGGTCGCCGTCCTTGGCCACACGCAGCAGCCGGAGGCTGGAGCGTCCGCCGGACTGGATGCTGCCGAGCACGTCGCCCTCGCGGCGCAGCTCGAGATCGACCTGCGCGAGTTCGAAGCCGTCGAGGGTTGCCGCGACCGCGTCGACCCGTTCGCGAGCGAGGCTGCCCTGCTCGGCGCGGGTGACGAACAGGCACAGCCCGGGCACGCTGCCGCGGCCGACCCGTCCGCGCAGCTGGTGCAGTTGGGAGACACCGAAACGGTCGGCGTCGAGGATCACCATCGTCGACGCGTTCGGCACGTCGACGCCGACCTCGATCACCGTGGTGGCGACCAGGACGTCGATCGCGCCATCGGCGAAGGCGCGCATGATCTGGTCTTTCTCGTCGCTGGTCATCCGGCCGTGCAGCATCTCGATGCGCCGTCCGGCGAGAACCGGGTTCGCGCGCAGGCTCGCGGTGACCTCGGTGACGTTCGCGGCGGGGGTCGCCGGCTCGTCGTCGACCGGTTCACCGTCATCCTCGCGCGCCGGCGGCTTGCCCTGCACCTGCGGTTCGATGGCCGGGCAGACCACGAAGGCCTGCCGCCCCTGCGCGAGTTCTTCGGCGGTGCGTTCCCAGACCCGGCCGATCCAGTGCGGTTTCTCGGCGAGCGGCGACACGAACGAGGCGATCGGGATGCGGCCGGCCGGCAGCTGCGCGATGGTGGACACGTCCAGGTCACCGAACACGGTCATCGCAACCGTGCGTGGGATCGGGGTGGCGGTGAGCACCAGCACGTGCGGCGGGGTGACGCCCTTCTGCCGGAGCGCCTCGCGCTGGTCGACGCCGAACCGGTGCTGTTCATCGACGACGACCAGACCCAGGTCGGCGAAGCTCACCTTCTCGCCAAGCAGGGCGTGGGTTCCGACGATGATGCGCGCGCTGCCCACGGCGGCGGCGAGCAGCGCCTTGCGGCGTTCCGCGGCGGTCAGCTGCCCGGTGATCAGGGTCGGCCGCAATTCGGCGGCCAGGTCTGGGCCGAGGGTCTTCACGATCGAGCGCAGGTGCTGCGCGGCGAGCACCTCGGTGGGCGCAAGCAGCGCCGACTGCCCACCGGTGTCGGCGACGGAGAGCATCGCCCGCAGCGCGACCAGGGTCTTGCCCGAGCCGACCTCCCCCTGCACCAGCCGGTTCATCGGCGTCTCGGCGGCCAGGTCGCGGGCGATCTCGTCGCCGACCAGACGCTGGTCGTCGGTCAGCTGGAACGGCATGGACTCGTCGAAGCCGGTGGCCAACCGTCCGGGCAGCCGTGGGATCGCCGGTCGCTCACGCAGCGCGGCACGCTGGGCGAGCAGCGCGGTCTGCAGCACGAACGCCTCCTGGAAGCGCAGCGTCTTGCGCGCGGCGCGCCAGTCGGCATCCTTCTCGGGGCGGTGCAGCAGTTCGAGCGCGCGGCGGAAGTCGAGCAGCCCGCGCTCGGCACGCACCACCTCGGGTACCGGATCGTCAAGCGGCGGCAGTGTGTCGAGGACCACCCCGACCGCGTTCTGGATCTGCCAGGACTTCACCGTCGAGGTGGCCGGGTAGATGGAAATCGGCTGCGTCGCCCACTTGGCCGCGGCATCAACGCCGACCGCCGCACTGTCTTCAAACAACTGGTAATCGGGGTGCGCGAGCTGCCTGACGCCTTTGTACTGGCTCACCTTGCCGGCGAAGATGCCGCGAACTCCCGGCTTGAGCTCGTTCTCTCGCCATTTTTGGTTGAAGAAGGTGAGGGTCAGGATGCCCCGGCCGTCGCTGATCTTCGCATCGAGGATCGAGCCCTTGCGGTTCTTCATCGTGCGGGTCGCCACCTGGAGCACCTCGGCGACGATGGTGACGCTCGCGTCCAGCTCGAGTTCCTCAAGCGCGGTCAGCTCGCCCCGGCGGGCGTAACGGCGCGGGTAGTGGCTGAGCAGGTCGCCGATCGTGCGCAGCCCGAGACCCTTCTCGAAGGCGTTCGCCGTGCGGCCGCCGAGCGCTTCGGAGAGCTTGGCATCGAGCGGGGAGGTCACTCCTCGAGGCTACCGGGCGCCTCTGACAGCGCCGTCTAGGCTGGAGGCTTGAAGTCGATCCTGTTCCTTGCGCTGGCTACCTTGTTCTGGGCCGGCAATTTCGTTGCCGGTGCTGGGGCGGTGGCATCCGTCTCCCCGCTTCACCTGACCTGGCTGCGCTGGGCGATTGCGGTGCTTCCACTGCTGGCGCTCGCCCAGGTGATTGAGAAGCCGAACTGGAAGCGGTCGCTCGCGCAGTGGCCGCTGCTGGTGCTGCTGTCCGCGCTCGGGATGGCGGGCTTCCCGTGGCTGCTGTACACGGCGCTGGAGCACACCAGTGCGCTCAATGCGTCGCTGATCAACGCGGTGAACCCGGCGCTGATCGTGATCATCGCGGTCGTCGTGTTCCGGCAGCGCATCCGCTGGAACGGGATCGTCGGAATCATCATCGGCCTGGTCGGCGTGGTGGTCGTGGTCACCGACGGCCGGATCGGTGACGTGTTCACCCAGCCGCCGAACCAGGGCGATGCGCTGATGGTTGCGGCCATCGTGGTGTGGAGCGCGTACACCTTCCTCGGCCGGTTCCTGACCGGGGTGCCGCCGATCACCGCGACGGCGCTGCAGGCGCTGTTCACGACGGTCGGCCTGGCGCCGTTCGCGATCAGCAGTGGCGTCGCGCTGCCGACGGACACACCGACGATGCTGGCGCTGCTGTACATCGCCCTGTTCGCGTCCGTGCTGGCCTACGTGTTCTGGAACGCGGCGCTGCGCACCGTGCCGCCAGCCAAGGCAGGCATCTACCTCAACCTGATGGTGGTGTTCACGGCGCTCATCACGTTGGCGATCGGCGGCACCATCTCGGCGGCGCAGATCCTCGGCGGCATCCTGGTCGTCGGCGGGGTTGTGCTGACCTCCGCTCGACCGCGGAAACGGACTGTCCGGCGCGCGCGCAGAGGGGTGCCGGGGTCCCGCCGTCGCGTGCGCCGCTCACGGATACGCTCGAGGTCATGACCCGCATCATCGCCGGCTTCGCCGGATCGCTCTCGCTCGCGGTGCCACCGTCGGGCACCCGCCCGACCAGTGACCGTGTGCGTGAGGCGATCTTCAGCGCGCTGCAGGCCCGGGAGGTGCTCGAGGGGGCGCGGGTGCTCGACCTGTACGCGGGCTCGGGCGCGCTCGGTCTGGAAGCCGCGTCCCGCGGCGCCCGGCACGTGACGCTGGTCGAGCGCAGTTTCGGTGCCGCGCAGATCTGTCGCCGGAACGCGGCTCTGATCCAGAAGCAGGCGCCGAAGGCGGCGACGCTCACCATCGAGGTCAGCGGGTCGCCCGTGCACGCCTTTCTGTCCGGGTCGGAACGCACCTGGGATGTCGTGTTGATCGACCCGCCCTACGACCTGTCGAACGTCGCCCTCGTGCACATGCTCGAGGTACTGGTGCCGCGGCTGGACGACGAAGCGATCGTCATGCTGGAGCGCAGTAGCCGCGACCCTGAACCCGCGTGGCCCGACGGGCTCGTGCTCGACCGTCGCAAGGACTACGGCGACACGGCGCTGTACTGGCTGAGCGCCGGGTAGTCCCTCCTCCTTGCCTCCGTGCGCTACAGAATCGCGCTACAGGATCGCGCTAGCGAAACATCGCTAGCGCGAGGCCGATTCGCTAGCGCGGGTCAGCCCGCGGCGGGCTCGCCCTGCGCGAGGCACCAGGCGGCGACATCCTGCAGCGGTCCCGCGGTGAGGGTCAGCACACTGGCCGTGCCGCGGCGTTCGGATGCCACCAGCCCGACTTCGCGGAGCAGGGTGACGTGCTGGCTGACCGAGGGTTGGGCGATGCCGAGCTCGGCCGCGAGCTCGCCCACGGTGCGCTCTCGTTCGGCGAGGAGTTCGATGATGCGGCGGCGGTTGGCGTCACCGACCGCCGTGAAGATGTCACGGCGTTTGGCCTGCCCGGTCATCCGCGGCCTCCGTTCCAGCCGACGTACGGGTCCCAGCCGGACGGCCTGGTCCAGAGTTCACCCTCGACCAGGAGCGCGTCGCCGGTGACGACCCGGCCGATCGCCCGGAAACCGTCCGGCAGTGCCACCTCGGCGGGGAAGGTGGCCAGCAGGGCGTGATCCTCGCCGCCCTCCAGGGCGGCCAGCGGGTCTTCGCCGAGCGCGTCGGCGGACAGGTCGAAGCCGACGCCGCTGGCGCGGATCAGCCGGCGGGCGTCAATGGCGAGCCCGTCGCTGACATCGAGCATGGCGGTGGCGCCGGCCTCGGCGGCGGCGACTCCGGCCCGAAGGGGCGGACGCGGCGTGAGTTGGGCGCCGAGCAGCTCGGGCTCGCGGAGTCGCAGTTCATCGGCGGCCGATCGTTCGGGCACGCCGTCGGAGTCTGTTGCTTCGGCGAACAGCAGCGCCAAGCCACGGCCGGCCAGCCCGAGTTCGCCCGCCACCGCGACGGTGTCACCCGGCCTCGCGCCGGAGCGCAACACCGGCGGGCGCCCCTGAAGGTCCCCAAACGCGGTGACCGCGATGGTCAACGTCTGCGACACCGACAGGTCGCCGCCGACCACGCCGCAGCCCGGAGCCAGCGCGGCGCAGGCGTCACGGAATCCGTCGGCGATGCCCTCGAGGGTGGCGACCGGCAGGTCGGCGGGAGCGGCGATGGCCACGACCAGTGCGGTGGGCGTAGCACCCATGGCCGCGACATCCGACAGATTGGACGCCGCCGCCTTCCAACCCAGGTCGTGCGGTGTCGACCAGGCGAGCCGGAAGTCGGGACCGTGGATCATCATGTCGGTGGTGACCACGAAACGTCCATCGGGCGCGGCGATCACTGCGCAGTCATCTCCGGGTCCAAGCAGTTCGGCGTCGGCTTTCGGCAGCCGCGGGAACAGTCGCGCGAGGGCGCCCAGTTCGCCGACGGAACCCAGGGTGTCAGGAATGACCATGCCTCAAACGGTAGCCTGAACTGGTGAAGTCCCCGCGCCTGCTCGTTGCCATTCTGGCTCTGCCACTTGCGGTTGGACTAGCCGGTTGCGCTCCCGCCGTGGTCATGGAGGCAGCGCCGGATGCCGAGAACCCGGACTGCGCGTCGGTGATCGTGCGGCTGCCTGACTCCGTCGCCGGGCTGGAGAGCCGCGAGACGGACGCGCAGGCCACGGCCGCGTGGGGCGACCCCACCGGCGTGCTGCTGACGTGCGGGGTGCCGGTGCCCGGTCCGAGCGAGATGGACTGCATCGAGATCGACGGCATCGACTGGCTGCGGGATGCCTCCAATGACGAGCTCACGCTGTTCACGACCTACGGCCGTGACCCGGCGATCACGGTCGGCATCGACCCCGCCGCGGTCTCGGGCGGGCCGGCGCTGGCTGACCTGACGTCGGCGGTGCGCACGATCGAGCAGACCCGCACCTGCCTGTCCCGGCTCGACGTGATCGACCCGACTCAGGCGCCGACCGGCTGAGCTGGTCCCACTCTCGTGGCGCTAGCGTTCCGGCCGCGCGCGCGAAGTTTCGCGCGCGCTAAGCCGATTCACTAGCGCCGGGCAACGCCCCAATCTCTGATTGGGTACCGCCACGTTCGGGCGCTAGCTAATCGGCCTCGCGCGCGTGAAAGTTCGCTCGCGCGAAGCCGTTTCGCTAGCGGCACGCCGCCACCATCCGCGCGCTAGCTGCGGCGGGGCTTCCGGGCAGGACGGTCGCCGCGGTCGTCGGACCGGGCGCCACCGCGACGATCCGGTCGGATCTCGATGAGCTTGCCGCTGATGCGAGTGTCCTGCAGCTTGTCGAGCACGTCGCCCGACAGGTCGGCCGGCAGTTCGACGATCGAGAAGTCCGGGCGGATCTGAATGGCACCGAAGTCGTCCCGGCTGAGACCACCCTCGTTCGCGAGCGCCCCGACGATCTGCCTGGGCTCAACGCGCTGCCGCTTGCCCACCTCGATCCGGTAGGCCGCCATCGGCTTGGTCGAGCGCGGACGCCGCTCGGGGCGATCACCGCGATCACCGCGATCACCGCGGTCGCCACGTTCCGGCCGGTCGCCGCGAGCGCCTCGCTCGGCGCGGTCATCCCGGTCGTACCGCTGGGCCCGCTCATCTTCCGCGGAGAGCAAAAGCGGAGTGTCACCCTGGGCAACGACCGCGAGCGCCGCAGCGACATCTGCCTCGGGCACGTCGTGGTGCTCCACGTAATGCCCGATGATGTCGCGGAACCCGGCGATTCGATCTTCCTGGCTCAGCGCTTCGGTGATCGCGTCGTCGAAGCGAGCCAGGCGGGTGACGTTCACGTCTTCCACGGTCGGCAAGTGCATCTGCGTCAGCGGCTGCCTGGTCGCCTTCTCGATCGCAACGAGCAGACGGCGCTCGCGTGGAGTGACGAAGCTGATCGCGGCACCGCTGCGCCCCGCTCGACCGGTCCGGCCGATCCGGTGCACGTAGGACTCGGTGTCGATCGGGATGTCGTAGTTGACCACGTGACTGATCCGGTCGACGTCGAGGCCGCGCGCCGCGACATCCGTGGCGACCAGGATGTCGAGCTTGCCGGTCTTCAACTGGTTGACGGTGCGTTCACGCTGCACCTGGGCCACGTCGCCGCTGATCGCCGCCGCGGAATAGCCGCGCGCCCGCAGCTTCTCGGCGAGGGTCTCGGTCTCGTTCTTGGTGCGGACGAACACGATCATGCCCTCGAAGTTCTCCACCTCGAGGATGCGGGTGAGAGCGTCAACCTTCTGCGGGTACCCCACCATGAGGTAACGCTGGGTGGTGTTCGCGGATGTCGTGGTCTTGGCCTTGACCGTGATTTCTTCGGGATCCTTCAGGTACTGCTTCGAGATCCGTCGAATCTGCGCCGGCATGGTCGCCGAGAATAGGGCCACCTGCTTGTCGTCCGGGGTGTCGGCGAGGATGGTCTCGACGTCCTCGGCGAAGCCCATCTTCAGCATCTCGTCGGCCTCGTCGAGCACCAGGTACTTGAGCTCGGACAGGTCGAGGGTGCCCTTAGCGAGGTGGTCCATGATGCGGCCGGGCGTGCCGACCACGACGTGAACGCCGCGCCGCAGTGCCGACAATTGCACTCCGTAGGCCTGCCCGCCGTACACCGGCAGCAGGTGCACGCCACGCATGTGAGCCGCATACGACTCGAAGGCCTCACTGACCTGCAGCGCCAGCTCCCGGGTCGGCGAGAGCACGAGAGCCTGCGGCTTCTTCTGCGACACGTCGAGGCGGGACAGGATCGGCAAGGCGAACGCGGCGGTCTTGCCGGTGCCGGTCTGGGCAAGGCCGACGACATCGCGGCCCGCAAGGAGTGTAGGGATGGTGGCCGCCTGAATGGCGGATGGGATTTCGTATCCGATGTCGCGGATGGCCTTCAGCACTGCATCGCTGAGGCCCAGGTCGGAGAAGGTCTTCGCTTCGGTGGCAGAATCTGCCTCGTTCTGCGCCGTTGTTTCAGTGGGCGTCATGGCTCTAACGGTAGTCGGTCTGGGTCGTCGTTCTGTCACGGAGTACTCGGCCACATCGGGCCGCAGATCCTGAACGTACCCCCCGAACGGGTGCAACAGATGGCAACAGCTATTCACACCGAACCGGACTCCCGAGACTGAACCCAGCACGGGTATGTCCCGAGTGTCGGTTGTTCAAAGGAGAACTGTGATGACCAGAGCAGATTCGCGTGCAAGGCGACGGCGGGGCCTGATTGGCCTCGCCGTCGCACTGCCGCTGACGTTTATCATGGGCGCCGGCGCCGTCGCCGCTGCTCCCCCGACCACGAATGAAGGCAATCACGGGAAGCCGGCGGTGCTGGAGACCCGTGCCAAGCAGATCATCACGGTCAAGGGACGCCAGTTCAAAGATCTGAACGCCAATGGCAAGCTCGATGTCTACGAGGACTGGCGGAAGCCGGTCGAGACTCGAGTCGCCGATCTGGTGGGGCAGATGACGCTCGAGGAGAAGGCCGGGCTCATGCTCATCGATACGGTGAATGCGGCCTGTTCGCCGAGCGGTGTGCGAGGCACGGTTCCCGCCCTCGCACACGACTACATCGCCAACCAGCAGATGCACCGCTTCATCTTCCGCAACGTCGTGACCAGCGCAGATAAGGCCAGTTGCTCGGGAACGCCCAGCATCACGCCGGCCGAGGCCGCCAACTTCACCAACAGCATCCAGGAACTGAGCGAGGCCACCCGTCTCGGCATTCCGGTGTTGTACAAGTCCAACGCACGTAACCACATCGACGCTCAGGCCAGGGTCGGCATCAACGAGGCTCCGGGCGCCTTCTCGGCATTCCCGAAGGAGGCTGGCCTCGCCGCTGCCGCGCTCGGCGTGCAGGCCAAGGCAACCGGTGAGGCGACCGACGGCGACATGTCAGTCATCGAGGAATTCGCCGAGGTCATGGGTGAGGAGTGGGCCTCCATCGGCCTGCGCGGTATGTACGGCTACATGGCCGACCTGTCGACCGAGCCGCGCTGGTACCGCACACATGAGACGTTCACCGAGGACGCCGACCTGGGTGCGAACATCATGGGCGAACTCGTCCAGACCCTCCAGGGCCCGATCGGCAAGGACGGCAACTCGCTGAGCCCGGACACGTCGGTCGCGCTGACCATGAAGCACTTCCCGGGCGGTGGCCCGCAGGAACTCGGCCTTGACCCGCACTACGCCTTCGGCAAGGCGCAGGTCTACCCCGGGGACGCCTTCGGCTACCACCTCAAGCCCTTCCAGGCGGCCATCGACGCGGGTGTGGCCTCGATCATGCCGTACTACGGCGTCCCGGTGGATGTCACCTACGAGGGCGTGGACTACGACGAAGTCGGCATGGCGTTCTCCGACCAGATCGTGAACGGACTGCTGCGCGACCAGATGGGCTTCAAGGGGTACGTCAACTCCGACACCGGCATCATCAACGACCGGGCCTGGGGGCTTGAGGACGCGACCGTCCCCGAGCGCGTGGCGGCGGCCATCAACGGTGGCACCGACACCCTCTCCGGCTTCCACGACGTGGCGACGATCATTGACCTGGTCGACGCCGGGCTCGTGACCGAGGACCGCGTGACCCTCGCTGCCGAGCGGCTGCTCGCGCCGATGTTCGAGTTGGGCCTGTTCGAGGACCCGTACGTCGACCCCGCGGTCGCCACGGCCACGGTCGGCAGCGACGAGAACCGTGCGGCGGCCGTGGACATGCAGCGCAAGTCCACGGTGTTGCTGCAGAACCAGGAGATCGACGGCGACTCGGTCCTTCCGCTGGATGGCGGCGAGACCGTATACGTGCTCGGCAACGTCGACGCCGCGCAGGTTGCGGCCGCCGGCTACGACGTCATCAATGGCAACGACCCGGCTGAGCTGCGCACCGCAGCAGATGCCGACGTCGCGCTGATCTCGATGACCGGGCGGAACGTGAACACCGGCACCTACGTCAGCAACAGCCCAGCCACGGGGCTCAACCCCGAGCACATCAACCCGAGCGTCATCGAGGGCTACGCCGGCCTCGACGGGCAGAGCCCGTACGGCGCGGCGGATGCGTGTGTCCACACCGGCGGTGCCTGCACCGACAACGGGCTGCGCTTCGGTGGCTCCTTCCCGTGGGAGTCGAGCATCCTCGACTTCACCGGCATGGCGGACGCCGAGTCGTGGGAGGTCACCCCGTCCCTCGACAAGGTGCAGCAGGTGATGGCTGAGGTCGGCGCCGAGAACGTCGTTCTCGACATCTACTTCCGCCAGCCGTGGGTTATCGACGAGGCCAGCGGCCTGCGCGACGCCGGTGCGATCCTCGCCAACTTCGGCAACAGCACCGCGGCGCTGATGGACATCGTCTCCGGCGAGTTCAACCCGCAGGGCCGCATGCCGTTCGCGTTGGCCGGAACGCCTGAGGCGATCCTCCAGCAGAACAGCGACACACCGGGCTATGACGAGACCGATGACGGCGCGCTGTTCCGGTACGGGTTCGGCCTGAGCTACAAGGAGTAACCACCCTTCTCCGCAATGAGACGGCGGGCCACCTGACGTGGCCCGCCGTTTCGCGTTGCCACCGGTTCACAAGAGCACGGTCCCTCAAGAGCACGGTCCCTCAGTCGCGCCCCGAATTGGAGCCGGATGCCGCCGCCCGTGCCGCCTCCGCGGCCCGTGTTACCCACTTGGGTGTTTCGCCGAAACGCATAGGAGTCACCAGCCGGCCCGCCGCGCTGTCTTCGATGAGCTGCGTGAGCCGTCGCTCGCGGGTGGCCTCCTGCTTGGCGGACAGCACCCAGTGCGTGACCTGGCGCCGGTAGGTGGCGGTGGCCGCCTGCCAGAACGCGGATGCCGCGGCATCCGCTGTCATCCGTGCCGCGGCCTCGGGCGGCAACTCCTGAAGGGGGTTCTCGTGCGAGTACACGCCGGATTTGTCTTCACGCCGCCTCTCGAAGGCAGCGAGGCCCGCCTGGTGCATGCGCCCCTCAGCGGTGAGCCGCTCGACGAGGGCGATATTCACGCTCGACCAGATGCTCGAGGGCTTGCGTGGAGTCCAGCGTTGACGACGAGCATCGTCGTCGATGCGCTGGCTCACCGAGTCGATCCAGCCGAAGCACAACGCCTCGGGAACGGCGGCCTCCCAAGTGAGTCCGCGGTCGGGCACGTGCTTCTTGTACAGGCCCATCCACAACTCGGTCTCGGTGGCATGGTTGGCCTCGAGCCAGCCGCGGAACTCCTCCGGACCCGAGAAGAACAGGGCAGGCCGTTCGGGCGTGCCGCCCGGGGTGCCGAACGTCGCGGTCATGGCACGAGTCTGCCAGCAGCCACCGACGGGATTAGCGGACGGTTTCCCGGCCCAGGATGATCAGCTCGTCGATCAGTTCGGGGTAGCTGAGTCCAGACGCCATCCAGCACTTCGGGAACATCGAGATCGGGGTGAAGCCCGGCATCGTGTTCACTTCGTTGATCACGAAGCCGTCGGCGGTGAGGAAGAAGTCCACGCGGGCAAGTCCCGCCCCGCCGATCGCATCGAACGCGCGGGCCGCGAGGCCCTGCATCTCGGCCAGTTCGTCCTCACTCAAGGCGGCCGGGCAGACCAGGTCGATGCCAGGAGCGTCCAGGTACTTCGCCTCGAAGTCGTAGAACTCCCGTCCGCTGACCACGATCTCGCCTGCTACCGACACGCGCGGCGCCTGGCCGTCGCGCCCCCCGAGCACACCGCACTCGACCTCACGGCCGACCAGTGCCTGCTCGATCAGCACCCGGGAGTCTTCAGCGAACGCGATCGCTATGGCGTCGGCGAGCCCCTCGCGCGAGGTCACCCGGGTGACGCCGACACTGGAGCCGGCGCGCGCGGGCTTGACGAACACCGGCCAGCCGAGCGCGTCGGCGGCGGCCTCGACGGCCTCCCGGTCACCTTCCCAGTCACGCGGGGTGATGGTCTTCCACGGTGCAACGGCGATGCCGGAGTGCTGCAGCAGGCTCTTCGTGAAGTGCTTGTCCATGCCCGCGGCGGAGGCGAGGATGCCGGCGCCCACGTACGGGATCCCGACGAGCTCGAGCAGCCCCTGCACGGTGCCGTCCTCACCGAACGGGCCGTGCAGGATCGGGAACGCCACGTCGACCTCTCCGAGCGAGGACACAGCGCCGGTGGCATCCGTTACCGTCAGCTCCCGCGACAGGGTGGACGTCGGCCACTGCACGCGGGTGCCGTTGTCGACGACCACGGGCAGTTCGGTCTTCAGCTGGAACAGCGACGCGTCATCCGGTTGCAGCGTGAAGGCACCTTCGCGGGTGATCCCGATCGGGATGACGTCGTATTTCTCCCGGTCGATCGCCTCGAGCACGCCGCCGGCGGTGGCGCAACTGATCGAATGCTCCGAGGAGCGTCCGCCGAACAGCAGGGCAACGGTGGTCTTCGCCATTACTCCCCCTGAGGCTCGTCGGTGTCGGTGAGATGCGGTGCGAGGTTGCGCGGGGCCAGCGTACCGGCGAGCACCTGCTCGACCTGGCTGACGATGGGCATCTCGACGCCCTTCGACCGGGCCAGCTCGAGGATCGGCGCCACCGAGGCCAGGCCCTCCGCGGTCTGGTTCATCTGCTTGACCACGTCGGCGAACGCGTATCCCTGGCCGAGCAGTCGGCCGGCGGTGTTGTTGCGCGACAGCGGTGACTCGCACGTGGCGATCAGGTCACCGAGCCCGGCAAGCCCCGACAGTGTGCTGGCTGACGCTCCGAACGCGACGGCGAAGTCGGTCATTTCGACCAGCCCACGGGTGATGATCGACGCTTTGGTGTTCTCGCCGTAACCGACACCGTCGACGATGCCGATGGCGACCGCGATCAGGTTCTTCAGGACGCCGCCAAATTCGGTGCCGATCACGTCGTTATTGACGAAACAGCGGAAGTACGGGTTGGTCGCCGTGGCGGCGACGAGAGCGGCGGTGTCCGGGCTGTCGGATGCCACGACCGCCGCAGTGGGCTGCCGGCGGGCGATCTCCAGAGCCAGATTCGGGCCGGAGGCGACCGCGACGAGTCCGGGGTCGATGTCGAGTTCCTGCCGGATGATCTCGCTCATCCGGTTGCCGGTGCCCTTCTCCACGCCCTTCATCAGGCTCACGACGGGAACACCCCGCGGCATGATGTCGCGAATGGCCTTGAGGTTCTCGCGCAGCGTCTGGCTCGGCACGGACAGGTACACCTGCTCCGCGTCGGCGAGCACCCGCTCGATCCGCGAGTCGCTGACCAGCTTCAGCGGCAGGTTGATGCCCGGCAGGTAGTCCGAGTTGCGGTGGGTCTCGGTGATCTCCCGCGCCAGTTCCGGGCGCCGCGCCCAGAGAGTGACGTCAGAGCCGCCCTCGGCGAGCACCTTGGCGAAGGTGGTGCCCCAGCTGCCCGCGCCGAGCACCGCGATCTTGCGACGGTCGGCAGAGACGGTGATCTGGGTGAGCGCTTCGGTGTTCAGCGGTCCGTCGGCGAGGGCATCACTCAAATCGACCAGTCTCCTTCTGGTTGTTCTTCGACGGGTCCCACCGTTCGGCCGGGGCATCCTCGCCGCGCAGGTCTTCGAGCAGCTTCGTGATCTCGTTCATCAGCACCGTGGTCGCCGCCGACAGTGTCTGCGAGTCCAGCGGGCGGCCCTCGAACGCGGACAGGTCGACCGGGTCGCCGAACTTGATCCGGATCCGCTTGCGCGGCGGCCAGAAGCTGATCTTCTTGCCGTACCTGGCCATGAGGTGCTGGGTGCCCCAGTGCGCGGCGGGGATCAGCGGGATGCCAGCCTCCAGCGCCATCCGCACCGCACCGGTCTTGCCGCGCATCGGCCACAGCTCGGGGTCGCGGGTGAGCGTGCCCTCGGGGTAGATGATCACCGCGAGTTCCTTGTCGACCAGTTGGCGGGCGGCCGCCATCGGATCGCTGGAGCGCACGCTGCCGGCGCGTTCGACCGGGATCTGGCCGGATGCCTTGAGCAACGACCGCACGACGGGGATCTTGAACAGCGAGGCCTTGGCCATGAACCGTGGCACTCGGCCGCTGTTCCACACCGCGATGCCCATCACGACGGGGTCGATCTCGGAATAGTGGTTCGGTGCGAGCACAAAGGCACCGGTGCGGGGCATCTTGTGCTGGTCAACGATGTCGTACCGTGCCAGCCAGTTCATCAGCGGCAGCACCAAAACGGCAAGCACGTACCAGATGAAGCTCTTCTCGGACTTCAGCTTCGGGAGTTTTGCCACCCCCGGTTACCCTTCGTAGTCGAAGTCGGCCCCAAGCGCCCGCAGCTTCTCAATGAAGTGCTCGTAGCCGCGGCTGATGATGCCGACGTTGCTGATCGTGGACTGGCCGTCGGCGCTGAGCGCGGCGATCAGGTGGCTGAATCCTCCACGCAGATCGGGGACGCGCACGTTGGCGCCGGTGAGCTTGGTCGGCCCGGTGATCACCGCGGCCTGCTCGAGCGGACGGCGCGGCACGCGACGGGTGACGTTCTGCAGCCCGTCCTTGTGTACGACGATGTCGGCACCCATCTCGATGAGTGCCTCGGTGAAGCCGAACCGGTTCTCGTACACGGTCTCATGCACGACCGACACACCCTCGGCTTTGGTCAGTGCGACCACGAGCGGCTGCTGCCAGTCGGTCATGAAGCCGGGGTGCACGTCGGTCTCGACGACCACCGGCTTCAGCGGGACGTTCGGGTGGTAGAAGCGGATGCCGTCCTCGAGCACGTCGAACTCGCCACCGACCTTGCGGTAGATGTTGAGGAAGGTCATCAGCTCGTGCTGCTTGGCACCCTCGACGAAGATGTCGCCCTCGGTGGCGAGGGCCGCGGATGCCCAGCTGGCGGCCTCGTTGCGGTCGAAGATCGCCTTGTGCTCGTAGCCGCGCAGCGAGTCGACGCCCTCGATGAAAATGACCCGGTTGGGCTCGACCGAGATGATCGCGCCCATCTTCTGCAGGATCATGATCAGGTCGGTGATCTCGGGCTCAATCGCGGCGTTCTTCAGCTCGGTGACACCGTCGGCGAGCACCGCCGAGAGCAGCACCTGCTCGGTCGCGCCGACGCTGGGGTACGGCAGCTCGATCGCGGCGCCCTTGAGACCGTTCGGTGCGGTGAGGTGGATGCCATCCGGCTGCTTGTCGACGATCGCGCCGAACGCACGCAGGGCGTCCAGATGGAAGTCGATCGGCCGGTCGCCGATCCGGCAGCCGCCGAGGTCGGGGATGAACGCCTCACCGAGCTGGTGCAGGAGCGGTCCACAGAACAGGATCGGGATGCGGCTGGAGCCGGCATGCGCGTTGATCGCGGCGAAGTGCGCGCTCTTCACACCAGCGGGATCCAGGCGGAGCTCACCGGGAGCCGGCTGCTCGATGACCACGCCATGTACTTCGAGCAGGCCGCGCACGACCTCGACATCGCTGATCTCGGGAACGTCGGTCAGCACGCTCGGGCTGTTACCCAGCAGGGACGCGACCATGGCCTTGGTGACCAGGTTCTTGGCTCCGCGGACGCGGATGCGCCCGTTGAGCGGCTTGCCGCCCCTGATGACGATCTTGTCGGACTTCAGTCCAACGCGCTCGCCTGCTTTTTGGGCGTCTGTTACTAGAGAGCTCATTTCACCGGCAATGTCTTGGGCCGCCAGCTTTCGCGGCGGGCTTCGAATTCTGTTATCTGTGCCTCATTGCGCAGTGTTAGGGCTATATCGTCGAGACCTTCGAGGAGCCGCCAACGAGTGTAATCGTCGATGTCGAAGCTCACCTGATAGTCGCCTGCGGTGACCAGTTTGGACTCGAGGTCGACGGTCACCTCCAGACCTGGCTGGGCTTCGATGAGCTGCCAGAGCTGCTCGGTCTCCGCCTCGGTGATGGTGCCGGTCAGCAGTCCCTGCTTACCCGAGTTCCCCCGGAAGATGTCGCCGAAACGGGGACTCAGCACGGCACGGAATCCGAAATCGCGCAGCGCCCAGACGGCGTGCTCGCGGCTGGAACCGGTGCCGAAGTCGGGGCCCGCGACCAGGATCCGGGCACCCTGGTACGGCTCCTGGTTGAGCACGAAGTTGGGGTCCTGGCGCCAGGCGGCGAACAGTGCGTCTTCGAAGCCGGTCTTGGTGACGCGCTTCAGATAGACGGCGGGGATGATCTGGTCGGTGTCGACGTTCGACCGTTTCAACGGTGCCGCCACGCCGGTGACGCGGGTGATCTTCTCCATTAGTTACCCTCCAGATCCCACGGGCTCGATAGCGTACCCCGTACTGCGGTCGCCGCGGCGACCAACGGCGAGACCAGGTGGGTGCGTCCGCCCTTGCCCTGACGGCCTTCGAAGTTGCGGTTCGAGGTCGAAGCGCAGCGCTCCCCCGGAGCCAGTTGGTCAGGGTTCATGCCGAGGCACATCGAGCAGCCCGCGAACCGCCATTCCGCACCGAAGTCGGTGATGATCTTGTCCAGGCCCTCGGCCTCGGCTTCCAGGCGCACGCGGGCGGATCCGGGCACCACCATCACGCGAACGCCGTCGGCCTTCTTCTTGCCCTGGATGACCGACGCGAACGCGCGCAGGTCTTCGATGCGGCTGTTGGTGCAGGAGCCCATGAACACGGCGTCGACCTTGATCTCCTTGAGCGGGGTGCCCGCGGCGAGATCCATGTACTCGAGCGCTCGTTCGGCCGCCGCGCGGTCGTTGGGGTCGGTGAAGTCATCGGGGTTCGGCACGGTGTCGCTCAGCGACACGCCCTGGCCCGGGTTGGTTCCCCAGGTGACGAACGGCTCCAGCTCGTTGGCGTCGATGAACACCTCGGCGTCGAACTCGGCACCCTCGTCGGTGGGCAGTGTCTTCCAGTACTCGAGCGCGGCATCCCAGTCCGCACCCTCGGGAGCGTGCTGGCGGCCCTTGAGGTACTCGAACGTGGTGTCGTCCGGGGCCACCATGCCGGCGCGCGCGCCCGCCTCGATCGACATGTTGCAGATCGTCATCCGGCCCTCCATCGAGAGCGAGCGGATGGCGCTGCCGCGGTATTCGAGCACGTAGCCCTGCCCGCCGCCGGTGCCGATCTTCGCGATCACGGCGAGAATTATGTCCTTCGCGGTGACCCCGGGACGCAGCGTGCCTTCAACGTTGATCGCCATGGTCTTGAACGGCTTGAGCGGCAGCGTCTGCGTCGCCATCACGTGCTCGACCTCGCTGGTGCCGATGCCGAACGCCATCGCGCCAAAGGCTCCGTGGGTGCTGGTGTGCGAGTCGCCGCAGACCACCGTGATGCCGGGCATGGTCAGTCCCAGTTGCGGGCCGACCACGTGCACGATGCCCTGCTCTTTGTCGCCGAGTGAGTGCAGGCGAACGCCGAACTCCTCGGCGTTCTTGCGCAGTGTCTCAATCTGGATGCGGCTGGTCGGGTCGGCGATGGGCCGGTCGATGTTCAGCGTGGGGGTGTTGTGGTCCTCGGTGCCGATGGTGAGGTCGACCCTGCGCAGCGGACGGTCAGCCAGCCGCAGCCCGTCGAAGGCCTGCGGGCTGGTGACCTCGTGGATCAGGTGCAGGTCGATGTAGATCAGGTCGGGGGTGCCGTTTTCCCCCTTGACGACGACGTGGTCGTCCCACACCTTCTCGGCAAGCGTGCGCGGGCGGGCAGTGACTGCATTCATGGAGCGGATTCCTTGGGTAGAAGTTGGATCAGCCGATGACGAACTCCGCGACGAGGGAGGCCTGGAACTAGGACTCGTCGCGGCAGCCAAGAAGCAGGAAGCCGAACAACATGGAAGCGAGAATACCACCCGTATGGGGCGTGGTCGGCGCCACGCCGCACCCGGTGGTCATCTCCTGCCGGGCTTTCAGTCGAGTGCGACGTGAATGATGAACTCCCCCAGGCTGACCTCGGCGCGCGTCTGGATGAGCTGCGGATGACCCGGCGGAACCACCTGCTCGCCGTGGTCGCTGCGCACGATGACCCCGTTCGTGGAGTCCAGGTCGTGCACCCGAAAACCATCGGCGGTCAGCTCGAAAGCGGCATGGGTCTTCGACACCGTTTTCTGCGGGTCGACTACCGCGACCGTCCGGGCCGCGGGCCAGGGTGCGCGCGTCGCGGGGTTTCGGCCGATGAGCAGCACGCCGCTGAGCGTCAGCTGTTGCCCGTCGGCGAACGACAACTGCCACGTTCGTGGAACCGTGCCGAGCGGTGCAGTGGGCGCCTGCATGGCAGGGCGCGCGACGGGCACGGCAGGCGGGGCGGTCGGCAACCGCCGTGGCAGGCCGCTCAGGCGGTGCGTCGCCGAGTCACCGCTCACGGTCGGGGTGACCGGTACCGCGGGGATGCCGAGGACTGGCTTCGGCTCCGTCGTGGCGGGCTTGGCAACGACGGTCGGTGTGCCCGGAGGGGGCGGCGGAATCTGGAACGGGTTGTCGTTCATGCATCCTCTCCCTGCGGTCTCGGCCGACGGTCCATGTTAACGGGACCGCCGGATCCGGAACCGCGCCACCTGGCGGCGGAACCACCCGGCGGCCGAGCGTGCGCCCGCGGCCAGCGCGTCGACCTCTCGCCAGCGTTCGTCCACGGTTTCCTGCGGCACGTCCTTGCCGCCGAAGACGTCGGCGTCGACGCGCGCGGCGAGCGCCGTCAACGGTGCATCGCCCAGCTGCTGCTCGTTCAGTTGTGCCTGCATGAGGCCGGCCACCTGGCGTCGCGAGCGTTGCGTGGGTACCTCGAGCCCGAGTTCGGCATACCGGTCCAGCAGTTCCTCCCAGGCGCCGGCGACACTGTGCGGGGCGAGATCCTTGCGGCGGCGCACCCGGCGTCGGGTCTTCAGCGCGGCAATGATTCCGAAGGGAATCAGGTAGAGCAGAGCGGGGATCAGGATGGTGGCCGCGACCGCGTACGCCCAACCGGGCAGCACGAAGGCGCCGTTCTCGTCTTCCTCGTTGCTGTCGTCGATCTCGACGCTGGTGAGCAGGTCTTCCTCGTCGTTGTCGAGCCGGGGTGGCTGGCGCACCTGTGGCTGCGGCTCGTTCTGCGGCTTCGGCACCTGATCCTGCGGGACGTCGGTCTCTTCCGGGGTGGGGTTGAACGGGATCCAGCCGACGCCGTCGAAGGCAACCTCGGCCCAGGCGGTGACATCCTCACCGACGACGGTGACGCTGCCCTGTTCCTCGGTCACCTCGGGGGCGAAGCCCATCACCACGCGGGCCGGATAGCCCAGGTGCCTGGCCATCAGCGCGAACGCTGACGCGTACTGCTCTTCGTCGCCCACCATCGACGGGCGGGTGAACAGTTCCGCCATCCGGTCGGCGCCGTGACCGGCCCGCGAGGGCACGGAATCGGACGCCAGCCCGTGGCTGAGGAACCCTTCGTTGTGCAGGGACTGCTCGACGGCGCGGAGCTGCGCGATCGGGCTGGTCGCGTCGCCCGCGTACTCGAGTGCCTTGGCAACGAGCACGTCCGGCACGTTGTCGACCGGGGCGAGATCGATGCTGGCCACGGGCACGTTCGACAGCGAGTCGTCATCGGGGATGGCCTGGAAGTCGGAGGCCATCCGGTAGTGGTAGCCCTCCCGCACCCCACCGGTAAGCACCGCCGTCGCGGTGGCTGCGTTGTACCGGAACCGGTCCGCCTCGGCCGCGCTGGCGTCGTCTTCGAAGACGAGCTTCGTGGGGTAGCCGGCATCCGGCAGCCAGACGTCCTCGTAGCCGGTGATCTCGAATTCCAGGGTGCCGCTGTGCTCGGTGGTGATCAGCTCCGGTTCCGGGATGGTACTGCCGACCAGGCTGAAGCTGCCGGAGTCCGCACCGCCCGCGATCGAGGTCGCGACGTTCCACAGCCGGCCGTCGTAGCTGTCCATCGTGGCGAGCCGGATCTGCTGGCCGGGTTTCAGCCCGGCGACGGTGAACAGTTCGGTCTCGGCGAGGTCCTTCGTGTACTTGCGGAACCCGGCGAGCGGGCTCGGGAACTGCCTGGGATCGAACGGCGGTTCCACCTGTTCGCGCAGCACGAACCGGTTCTCGGGTGCCGGCGCGATCACCGCGCCGCCGACGACGCCGAACAGGATGGCGCCGCCTACGAGGGCGGCCACCCCGGTGATCCGTCGCCGGGTCAGATCGCGCGCGCTGCCCAGCCGCAGCTGTTCAGCAACGACCCGTCTCCAGCCGACCCAGATCAGCGCGATGGCGGCAAAGCTGACGCCGCGGACGATGGCGTAATACGGCTCGTCGGTGCCCAGCAGGATGCCGGCGAGGTACAGCAGCGCCGGACACGCAAGCAGGACGCTGGAGCGGAACACCGAACGTTTCACGGCGAGCCAGCGCAGCGCGAGCAGGCCGGCGCTGAGTGCGACCGCCCAGGCCGCGAAATACGGCAGCACGGCGATGTAGTAGGGCGCTTCGACGGGCGTGTGCAGGGTGAGGATGTCGGCCCAGCCGTAGATCCCGCCGATGCTGAGCCCGGTGAGCGACGGCAGGCTCGGCAGCACCCCGAACAGCGCGAGCGATGGCATCACCAGGGGCGTACCGACCAGGTAATAGGCGAGGATGCCGAGCAGCACCGCGGTGAGCGCGCCGAGGCGAAGCAGCGTGGCGGCGACGGCGGCCAGGGTGCCGACCAGCAGACCGCCGATGCCGGCGACGAGGAAGTTGTAGTCCCCGAACGAGGTCTCGAAGCCGACGATGCCGAGCAGGGACAGCGCGGCCAGCACGCCAAGGTCCGCCCAGGATCGGGGCTGGATGCGGCTCATCATGGCTGCACCCGCTGAATCAGTCGTGGCAGGTCGTCGAGCGCGCCGAGGGTGGCAATGCTGACGTCCGAGACCGAGTGTAGGCGCGGAAGTGCGCCGACCTCAGCCCGCACCACGATCCGCTTGGTGTCCTCGCCGAACACCGTCGCGACATTTCGGAAGTCGGCGATGTCCATCTGGGAACCGGTGACCAGCATCACCACGCTGGGCGCGGGGAGCCTGCGGGTCGCGAAGCGAGCGAACTCACGGGCGGTGGCATAGCGGCCCTCGACGGGTTCGACGCGGCAGGTGTCGTCCAGCAGTGCGGTCGGGGTGCCGGTGCGCAGCGAGCGGTCCTCGGTGATGACGCTGACCGGGCTGCCGTCGCGGATGACCTGCACGCCGAGTGATGCTGCCGCCGAGATCGCCAACTCGAATTCGTCGTCGCTTGCGAAGAACCGGCGCTCGGCGCTGAGCAGGATCAGCAGCTGGCTGCGGCGGGTCTCCTCGAACTGGCGAACCATCAGTTGCCCGGTGCGCGCTGAGGTGCGCCAGTGCACGTTCCGCAGCGGGTCGCCGGGCTGGTACTGGCGCAGCGCATGGAAGGAGATGTCGTTCGAGGTGATCGTCTTCGTGGTCTCGCCCTCGAGGTCGCGCACGAGACCGGCCGCGGACGACGCGATCCGGGCGGTCGCCGGGTGCACGAACAGCTCGATCGGCTCGGTCCAGCGCACCGCGCGGCGGAGCAACCCCAGTTGGTCACCGCGCACGGTGACCGCGGGGCCTGCGATGATCACGGCCCGCCGGTTGGTCGGCACCGCGAACAGTTCGTCGTGGTCGGCTCCGGGGGCAAGCGCCGGGATGGTGAACTCGGCGAGTCCCTTGCCCACCGGCAGCTCCATCCGCGTCGGCAGCGACCGCTTCGCGAGCACGTTGGTGACCAGCATCCGTCCCAGCGCGCGCTCGCCGACCACCACCCGGGAAGGCTCCAGTTCGATCCGCACCTCGTAGTTCGTCTTGCCGATCAAGAACAGCGCGGCGACGAGCATGGCTCCCAGCAACGTGGCGGCCAGGTAGGTCAGTTCCGGCCAGCCGAGGGTGAGCCCGGCGGCCAGGCTCGCGGCGAAGGTGAGCAGCACGAACCAGCCCATCGGTCCGACGACACCCAGCACCGGGGCGGCGGCCGTCCAGCCGCGCATGGCGGCAGCGCGCGCCGCGCGCCAGGCGGCCAGCAGCCCGTGCGTCGCCGAGCGCGCGACGGAGCGCAGCCCCAAAATCGCTTGCGGGGTGCGCTTGGTGCTGGGTGGGGCGACGCTCATGCGGCGCGGTAAGCGGGTGGTTCGATTGTGACGACGATGCGCGAGATGATCTCTTCGGCTTTCACGCCGGCGAAATCGGATTCCGGGTCGACGATCAGACGGTGCGCAAGTACCGGCACGGCGAGTTCGCGCACGTCATCAGGGGTGACGTAGGTGCGACCCTGCGAAATCGCCCAGGTCTTCACCGCGCGGGCGAGTGCGAGCGCCCCACGCATGCTGACTCCGAGGGCGACGTGCTTGTCGTCGCGAGTGGCCGCAACGATGTCATTGAGGTACTCGATGACGGACTGGTCGACGAACACCTCGCTGGCCAGCGCCCCCATCGTCAGGATCATGTCGGCGGTGACGATCGGGGTCACCGCGGACGCGCGCGACCGGTTCTGCGCGTCCAGCAGCAGGGCGATGGATGTATCGCGGTCGGGGTATCCGAGCGAGGTCTTGATCAGGAAGCGGTCCAGCTGCGCCTCGGGCAGCGAGTAGGTGCCCGCCTGCTCGACGGGGTTCTGGGTGGCGATGACCATGAACGGGGCGCCGACGTCGTGGCTCACGCCGTCGATCGTGACGCGGCCCTCCTCCATCACCTCGAGCAGCGCCGACTGCGTTTTCGGGCTCGCCCGGTTGATCTCGTCGGCCAGGACGATCGACGCGAAGATGGGGCCCTTGTGGAACTCGAAGATGCCCTTGCCCTGGTCGAAGATGGTCACGCCCGTGACATCCGATGGCAGCAGGTCCGGGGTGAACTGCACCCGGGAACTGGTGCCGTGCAGCGTGTTCGCCAGCGCCTTGGCCAGCACCGTTTTACCGGTGCCAGGGAAATCCTCGAGCAGCACGTGACCGCCGGTGAGCAGCGCGGCGATCACCAGGCGGATGATGTCCTTCTTGCCCAGGATCGCCTGATCGACGTTGCCGACGAGTTTGTCGAACGCGTCGGTGAACCAGTCCGCCTGCTCCTGCGTTACCGCCATGCTGTGTTTCCCTTCATCACCACGATGAGACCGTGTTCGACTTCCTGCCCGTGACCTCGTCGATGACGTAGTAGCCGCCGAAGCCGTTGTAGCAACTCAGCTCGCCTTCCCAGTTGCCATTTCCGTCGACGGTGTGCACGTATGGTCCCGCGAACTGGCCTTTGTTGTACCCGCAGAACAGCCTGACGGTCGAGTTCGGGGCGAAGTCCGTGATCGTCACGTAGTAGTGGTACGCGGTGTTCGTCGGGTCTTCGAAGCTGCCCCGACTCAGCGTGATCTTCGGCGTCGCCTGCGGCGGGGGCGGCGGGCTGTCCAGGGTGGCGCTGCGACTCACCGAGCCACTCCAGGCCCGCGGCGTTCCGTTGTAAGCCTGCACTTCGATCGAGACCCGCTCGCTGGCACTGCCGTTGTGGGTGTGGCTGCTGGATGTCGTCTCCTGCCAGCCGCCGGCATTGATGCGGAACCGGTACTTGTCGGCTCCGATCGAGGGCGCGTTCCAACTGAAGGTGACCTGCGTCTTGCTGGGGTCGTTGTTGCTCAGCCCGGTGGGCGCCGCTGGAGTCTGCGTCGGCATCGCCGAGTTGCTGCTCGACGTGCTCGGCCCCCAATCGCGGGCGTTCTTCGCCCGCACCGACGCGGTGTAGGTCTGGCCGAGGGTCTTACCGGTGAAGGTGTGCGAGGTGACCGCGCCGACCTCAAGCCGGGTCCCGTCGCTCAGGGTGATCTCGTACGCAGACACGGCACGACCGTTCCCGCCCGAGGCACCCCAGTTGACCGTGACATTTCCGTTGCCGGTATTGGTAGCCGACATCGAGACGCTGGATGGCGCGGCCGGCGCCCCGTACGGCCGGGCGGCTGCGCTCGGGCTCGACGGTTCACTCCAGCCGTGTCCGTTGTGGGCGCTCACGGTGAAGGTGTAGTCGGTGCCGTTGCTGAGGCCGGTGATCTCATGCGTGCCGATCGAGGACACCGGGATCTGGGTGGATCCGTGGCGGATCATGTAGCCGTCGATCGGGTTGCCGTTCGTTGCTGGCGCGGTGAAGCTGATCTGCGCCGACCCGTCACCCTCCGAGACGATCACCGGCGCGGCCGGCTTGTCTGGCTTGTCCTCGACGGTGACGATCAGGCTGCCCTGCACGTTGCGGGCCGAGTCGAGGGTGGCATCCTGCACGACGTAGACGACGCTGACGTCGCCGATGAATGAGGAGACGGCGTTGACCGTGATCCTGTCGGTGGCCTCGTCCAGGCGGACCGTGGCCCCCGAGGAGGTGTTGTTGATCCACGCATCGATGACATTCAGCGACTCGCCTGAGGCCGCGAACGGGTTGTAGTCGTTCTCCAGCACCGGGACGGTGACGGATTCGCCGCGCACGGCGACGACCCGGTCGTTCGCCGGCTTCGCGACCGGGCGTGTCGAGGACACGGTGGTCACCTCAACGGTTCCAGGGATGCTGAACTCGCCGTGCGCGACAGTGAACCTGAGCGTCGTCGTGGTGCCGGGTTGCACGCCGCGCGGCGCGCTGATCGTCACTGTGGATCCGCCCAGGCTGGCTTTCACGTCCTGGGTTGCGCCGCTGAAGTTCTCGTAACGCAGCGCACCGAGGATCTGCGGGTTCGGGTGCGCGCTGGAGTCGCGCAGGTCAATCTGCACGGCCTCTTCGCCCGCCTCGACGGTGACGTTCTGGGTGGTGAAGGTCGGCGGTACGTCTTCGAAATCGGGGTCGCCGACGGTCAACGGCAGCGTGATCCACGCGGTGCGCCCGGTCGCGTCACTAGCGGATTCGCCGTCGGTGACCTCGAAGGTGATGGATGCGCCGCCGCGGTACTCGGCGGATGCCGCGAACCGGACGGTGTCCTCGTCGACGTAGATCGCGCGGCCGTCGCTGTTGGTCGCGGTCACGGTGGAGGGGTCGGTGATGATCGCCCGCTGCCCGCTGGGCACGATGAGCAGGTCTTCGAGTTCCCAGGTGCCGTCACCGTTCATGTCGACGATCTGTTCCGGCAGGTTGGGGTCGAGGTACGGCGGCGGGAAGGTGTCTTCCTCACTCGCGGCGGGCGGCGCGATGATGAACGCCGTGGCGCTCAGGCCGTCGACTTCGTTGGTCAGGCGGTAGGCGATCGACATCCGCCACTTGCCCGGGGTGACCTCGACGGTGCCGTCCTCGAGCAGGGTCGCCGCGGACGCGTTCGGGCCCTCGAGGCTGACGACGAGATCGCTGACCCGACCGCCCGGATTCTGCGCCCCCTTGAGCACGTCGACGACGATGGTGTCCTCGTCGACCACTTCGGTCGGTTCGATGACATGGTCGATGGCGATCGGGTATTCGACGACCGCATCCTCGGTCACTGTCACCTGGATGAAGGCGCTGTCGACACCGCCGTGCCCGTTGGTGATCTGGTAGCGGATCGTGTAGGTGCCGGCGACCTCTGGCGTGGTGACGACGACCTGGTTGTCGACCACCTCGGCGTCCAGTGCGTCATCGATTTCCAGCAGCTTGTCCACCGAGATGGCGTGCCCGCTGGGGTCGGAATCGTTCTCGAGCACCGAGATCGATCCGGTCCGTCCGGGCTTCAGGTCCACGGCGTCATCCTGCGCGTTCGGCGGCGCCGCGTTCACCGGTGGCGCGATCACGCCCACGTTGATGGTGCCGATCGTGGTCAGCCCGTAGGTGTCCTGCACCCGGTAGCGGAAGGTGTCGGTGCCCGCCGACGCGGCGAACGCCTCATAGGTGATCGTCGTGCTGGTGGTCTCGACCACGCGGCCGAGCGTCGGAGCGGAGGTGATGCCGAGCAGCATCACCGAATCGCCGTCGGGGTCGATCCCGTCCAGCGGCACCTGGATGGTCACCGTGGAACCGGCGAACACGCGCCCGGTGAGCGGGATCGGCAGCGGTGCGCGGTTGCTCTGCGCGTCATCGGCGACGACCGTGAAGCGCACCATCGCAGACGCCGTCTCGCCGAACTGGTCGGTCACCCCATAGGTGACGCCGTACACGCCGGCTTCCTTCGGCGCCTGGTAGCGGACCTCGCCGCCCGACACGAAGGCGAGTCCGCCCGCATTCGCAGTATCCAGCAGCTCAGGCTGGAGGGTCATCAGCACCGAGTCCGGGTGGAAGTCGTTCTCGAGCACATCGACGCTGACGATGTCGCCGGCCCGCACATTGACGGAATCATCGACCGCGACCGGCGGCTGGTGTTTCACGAGGGGCGGAACCGGGATCACGGTGATGCCCGCGGTGGCCTGGCCGAGGCCGTCCGAAATCGTGTAGCTGAACTGCACCTGCTCGGTGAGCGTCGATGATGCGGTGACCCGGATCACCTGGTTGCCAAGCACTTCCACCGAGAGAGCACCGGCCGCCGCCGAGGCGTCGATCGATTGCACGGCGATCACCCGGCCGCTCGGGGACACATCGTTGTTCAGCACCTGGATGCTGGTGGGCTCGCCCCCGCGAATGTAGGCGATGTCCTTGACCGCGACCGGCTTCAGAACCGTGTCCGGGTCCTCCTTCACATCCACCCGGATGATTCCCACGCTCGTGGTGGTGCCGGCTCCGAGCGAGTAGATCAGGTAGTAGGTGCCCGCGGCTGGGGAGGAGAAGGTGATCGTGCCGCGTTCCAGGTTCGGAGTGACGGATGCCTCCTCCGGCGCCTGATCGACACTGAGCAGCGCGAGCGGGGCGCCCGACGGGCTGAGGTCATTCACGAGCGGGCTGATCAGCACCGACTCCCCCACGAATGTCTCGGCGAAGTCGGGAGTGCCGACCGGGTTCAGCGACCCGGTTTCCCGCACATCGATGGTGAGAGTGCCTGCGGCGGTGAGGGTGCCGTCCGAGACGACGAACTGCACCTCCTTCAGTCCGAGTTCACCGGAGCGGTGCTCGAAGGTGATGTAGCCATCCGGGCTGTGTCGCACGATGTCGCCGCTCGACGGCGCGGCCGACACCAGGTAGACGTCGTCGCCGTCGGGGTCGTTCCAGTCCGACAGCACGTTGTAGCTGACCGATTGGCCCTGTTCGACCGACACCGCGGCGCTGCGGCGCGACACCGGGGCAAGGTTCTCGCCGTCGGGGCGCAGCGTCACCGAGACCTGCGCCTCGGCGACACCGGCAGGGCGGCCGTCGCTGACGGTGTAGCGGAAGCTCACGGTGCCGGTGGCGGTCGCTGCCGGGGAGATCTGCAGCGCCCGTCCGCCATCGATGTAGTCGATGGTGCCCCAGGATTCGGCGATAGCCCCGGTGCCCGTGACCACCAGCACGTCGCCGTCCGGATCGGTGTCGTTGTCGAGCACGGGCAGCACGGTGGTCGACCCGGGGCGGACACCGAACTCGTCGTCGCGGGCGAGCGGCGGCCGGTTCTGGTCGGTGCGTTCGGCGAGCGTGTCCTCGAAGGACTGCTGCGACGACTTCTCGTCGCCCTCTTCGGTCTCTTCCTGCTCGGGCGGGGTCACCTCTTCCCAGTTGTCGACCAGCCGCATGCTGGAATCGACCAGCCAGACATCGCCGTTGGTGAGGTTGTTCAGGGCGATCACGCTGCGGTTCACCCGGAACTCGAGCACGGAACCGGCGGTGGCCTTCGGGATGTCAACCGCGTCACCCTTGCCGTCGGCGCAGTCGTGCACGTAGCGCTGCGCGGCGGACCAGGCTCCGTGAGCGCAGCCTTCCAGCCAGACCGGGGCCGACACATCCGCCGGCGCCGAACTCGCCTGCTGGATCCCGGCGTCGTGCCTGGTGATCTCACCGCCATCGAGCGGCACCTCGAGCAGCGCGTCCGCGGTGGCGACGAGCGCGAAAGAGTTATCGGCACCGGATTGCTGCAGTTTGATCCCGGAATCGGGGAGTTCGATCGGTGCGCCGGACCCGGTGATCAGAGTGTTCGCGTCGGTGTCGAGGATCACCGCGGTGTCGCCGACCGCGGTCAGCTGATGCTCCCCGAGCTTGGGAAGTTCGGTGTGCGCAGGTTCGGCGCCGACGCCGTCGATGGTGACCAACTCGCCGTCGTTCGGGGCGGTGGCGAACACGGTTCCATCCGGGGAGACGGCGACCGCTGCGCCTGGGCCCAGTGAGACATCCGGTTTCGTCCCGGCGATGTCGAGGCTGAGCCCGCCCGCGATGTCGGTCACCCAGAGGTCGCCCTTGGGAGCAAGGACGGCGAGGGTCGTGCCGCCGAAAGCCACCCGTGAGCCCGGCTCCACCTCGGACTTCTCGACGAGCGTGGTGAAGGCGGGATCGATGCGGTCGATCTGACCGAGACTGGGGTCGTAGAGCAGGACGTCCTCGCCGTGCTGCAGCACGTCGACCGCGCTCGTCATCGCCGAAACGGAGCCGTCGAGTTCCTCGATCTGCCGGTTGAGGCGGCCGCCAAGCAGTTCTTCACCGTTGGTGACCCAGACGTTGTGGGCATCGAGGTCGATGTCGGTGGTCGGGAATCCGTCGTGCAGGATCGCTGCCACCGTGGGCACGGCGACCAGAACGGCGATGGCTGTGACTGAGGCGATGGTCTTGCGCGTGCCGCGAGTCAAACGCTTCACGCCTCAAGTCCCCCAGATACGTCACACCACAAGTTCAGCGGCTCAACGCTAACATGCCCCTCGCACAGGGGTGGATGGGGAGTCCTCCCCATCGGATGGTCAGGCGTCGGCTACCTGCTGACGGTCGCGTTCCTGATCCAGCAGCCGGATGTCGTCGGCCGTGACCAGGCGGGTGGCGATCGCGTATTCGACGAGCCGGGCGCGGCGATTGGTCGCCAGTTTGCCGGCGCCGCCGCGCAGTCCCTGCACGCCGATGCGGTCGAGTTTTTCGCAGACATTATCGAGCTTGCGGTTGAAGGTGGTCATGCTCCAGCCGAGGCGGGCGGCGGCATCCGCGGATGACGGCAGGTCCCCGCGGCCGGGAACGGCCTGGGCAAGAATCGGTTCGGCGAGGGCGACGATGAGCAGCCGCTGGCTGGTGGTCAGGGTAACTGGCATGATCGTCGTCGAGCCGTGGCCGCTGTGCGTCGGGTTGGTTGTGTTGAAGTAGTCGTCGGCAGCGTGGATGCTCAGGTCATAGGTCGTCGACCCGGCGCTGAACATCACGTGCATCAGCGGAAAGACGATGGGCAGCTTCGCGCCCGGCGCCAGCCAGGCCTGCACGGCGCCGCCCCCATCGGACACCGTCGCCGTCAGCAACTGGCCCACGTTCACCAACCACCACAGCCCGAACTCGGGGCGCAGTTCGAGAAAGCGGCGGTGCAGGTAAGGGTTCTCGTCAACGGAGAGGTCGGACTCCCGGCCGATGCCGAACACGTCGGTGACCTCGGTCCACTCTCCGCAGAACTCGATCCTGAGCGGCGTCATCCGTGGCATCCCTCGGTCTCGTTGGAGAGCTTTCCGCTGCGCTGCACGACGACCGTGATGCACGTTCTCGCGCCAGGGGCCACTCCGTCGACGATGATGACGGTCTCGTCGCTCGCGTTCACGGAATGCTGGGTTCCGTCCGTCGTTGCGCTCCAGCGGAAGCTGTCGCCGTCCTGCGGGTCGGGGTTCTGCACGGTGAAGGCGACCTGGGTGCCGTCGGCGCTGGCCGCGGTTTCGGCGAGCACCGGCGCGGCGAGCGTGTCGATCACGGCGCTGCTGCCTGCCGTCGCGGATGGCTCGGGTCGGGTTTGCGGCGGGGCCATCCCGGGCGACAGCACGATGGCAACGATCACGATCGCCAGCAGCACGACCGCGGCTGCCGCGCTCGTGATGATGACCGCGGGTCGTCGCTTCCGACGCGGCGGCTCGGTGGCCGCGGGAGCGAGCGTTGGCTGCGGCGAGGGCTCGGAGCTGATGTCCGCGGCTGCGCCGGGCGTCGGCGTGCGCCGCACGACGGTGCGCTCGTCGATCGGCGCGGCGCTGGTCGGCTGGGCGTCGATCGGTGTGGCGCCGCGGGCGCGGGTGCGATCATCGTCCACGACCGCGATCGGCTGGGCATCGATGCTTGCGATTCCGCGGGCCCGGGTCGCGTCCGGGTCGTCCTCACCGGTGTCCGATCCGCTGACCGGCGCCATCAGGCTGAGATTCGGCACGTCGATGGCCGTCGGCTGGTAGCCGAGTTCCATCTCGACGCGCTGCAGGGCGCGTGCGAAGTCGATCGCGGTCTGGAATCGGGCGGCCGGGTCTGAGGCCATGCCCTTGTGCAGCACGGCGACGAGCGAGCGGGGCGCGTCGTCACGGGTCAACGGGGTGATCGCGCCCCGCTCGATGCGGCCGATGAGGTCGAGGGTTCCGTTGGACCGGCCGCGCATCTCGAACGGCGAATGGCCCGCCAGCAGGGTGTAGAGCGTCGCCGCGAGCGAGAACACGTCGGAGCGCACATCGGGCTGCGGGTCGTCGGAGAACATCTCCGGCGGCGACCAGGGAACCGACATCCCCACCGATTGCCCGCCGGTTCCTCCCGTGGTGTCCACCGGCGAGCCGCCGAGCGTTGTCGTGTGGGCGGGGAACGCGTCATCGTCGAGCGATGAGGCGATGCCGAAGTCGGTGAGCGCCGGCCAGCCGAAGTCATTGGTCAGCACGTTCGCGGGCTTGATGTCACGGTGCAGGATCCCCGCGGCGTGAGCGGTGGCCACCGCGCTGGACAGGCGCACCCCGATCCGGATCGCATCGGCGACACCGAACACCTCTCTCTTATAGCGGTCGGCGAGGCTCTTGCCCGGGGCGTACTCCATCATCAGGTAGGGGCGGCCGTCGCCCGAGACGCCCGCGTGGTAGATGGTGACGATGTACGGATGCGCCGAGAGCTGCGCCATCACGTTCGCCTCGGCGACGAACGCCGCGCGGGTGGCCGGCGAGAGGTCCTCGGCGAGCAACACCTTGACCGCGACGCGCCGCTTCGGCAGTTGCTGCTCGTAGAGGAAAACATCGGAGAAGCCGCCGGAACCGAGCACGCGAGTGAAAGTGAAGCCGGGAAGATCCGGCGGAGGTGACGCGGCTCTATGCATCAGCGTCCCGCACAGTGAGCGTGACTCCCCCGCCGAGGTCGATCTTGGTGTCGGCGATCACCGCCGTCGGCTCGCCTTCCCGCAGGCGCTGCAGCGGCTTGCCCGGCAACTGGATGGAAGTACCGTTCCGCGAATGCAGGTCGGTGACGACGACGGTGCCACCTTCGAGGGCGACTCGGACATGGCTTCGCGATACGTCCTGGTCGCCGCTGAGGGTGATCAGGCGCGGCAGCACACCGCCGGAAACCTGGGACACGCTCGGGGCACGCCCGACGATGATCACCGGGTCGATGCGCTCACGCGCACCGGAAGGAAGCTCGAGCACGGGCACCGGCTCGGGCGCCACCGGCGTCGACTCCACCGCCGCCTGCCGTTTCCGCCCGCGGAGCAGTTCGGAGATGTCCCCGCTCATCACGGTTTCGCCATCGTGGTCTCCGGCGCGGGCCGCGGGTGCGGCCTCCGCGGCGTCGGGGTCGTCCTCGGCGCTGCGGATGGCGGCATCCGAGACCGAACGCACGACCGTCGCGCCGAACAGGTAGTCATAGCCTTCGGGATCACCGGTCTCGGCCGCTGTGCCGGGGATGATCGTCGCTTCAGGGTCGACGGTCGGCGCTGGCGCTGCTGGAATTCCTGACGTGGCCAGCGCTGAGGTGACCGGCGCAGGCGTGACCGGCGCGGGCTCCGCGGTCGTGATCGCGACCGGGACGAGGGTCGACCATGAGCCGCCGGGCACGGTGAGGGTGAACGTCTGTGCGCCAGGGAAGAGCTGCTCGGCCCAGGTCGCGACGCCGACGCCGGTGAGCAGCCGGTCGCCTTCCGGCGAGGCGACCATGACCTGGGCGTCGCCTCGCAGCACGACCCGGAGTCCGGCGGGATCCGCCCAATCGAGTAACGCGAACGCCGGCGCTGCAGAGATCCCGCCACGCAGCAGGCCGTCGAGCACCGCCTGGATACCTTCTGCTCCAAACGCGGCGGCCGTGACATCCCACATCGACGCCTCCGTCGGTGACATCGCGAGCAGGCGAGTATCGGTGCTCGAAGCCATCCAGCCGCGGTCGGGAGTGAAGTACAAGGTCATGGCCTCGGTCTCGTGTCTTCCAGGAAGGGGTGAAGAGGGTAGCGGTCGACGGTTTCGTCAGCCCCGTCCGCGGCGACACCGCGGAAGCTTGACTCGACGACCACGACGGTGACATTGTCGGCACCGCCGGCCGCCACCGCCGCGCGCACCAGCCGGTCGGCGATCGGTTCATGGTCACCGTCTGCGTGCTCGGCGAGGAAGCGGGCAATCTCGCGGTCGTCCAACTCGCGCGTGAGACCGTCTGAGCAGATCAGGAAGGTGTCCTCCGCGGAGACCTGCACCAGCCAGACGTCCGGATCGACTGCGGCTGCGCCGCCCAGCGCCCTGGTGATCACATTGCGCTCCGGATGCGTCGCCGCCTCGTGTGCGGAGATCACGCCCTCATCGACGAGTTCCTGCACGACCGAGTGATCGACGGTGAGCTGGCCGAGGGTGCGGCCGTCCCAGCGATACACGCGGGAGTCGCCGACGTTGAAGATCATCCAGTGGTAGCTCGCGCCGGGCTGCGTCTCGACCAGGGCGACACCGCTCAGCGTCGTGCCCGACACCCCTCCAGCTGCATCGGCCAGAGCGATGACCGCAGCATTGGCCTCTCGAATCGTGTCGAGCACTTGCTGCGGTGTCGCCACCGACTGCGGCTCGAACGCATCCGCGAAGGTCGCGATCGCCTGCTGGCTGGCCTGGTCGCCGAAGTTGTGACCGCCCATTCCGTCTGCCACCACGAACACCGGCGGGGCGGCCCGGAAGCTGTCCTCGTTCACCCGGCGCACGGCACCGATATCTGAGGCGGCGAAAACCCGGAACCGAGCGGATGCCGAAGGCAGTCCGAGCTCGACATCAAAGCGCATCGATCCGCTTCCCCCTTCGCGACCAGTGTTCCCACGCTACCAAGGACTCACCCTCGGACGGGGGCATCGGTCAGTCGAGGGGCTTCTTCTCAACCGTGTCGGTCTGCGTGTCGGTCGGGGTGTCGGTCTGCGCGTCCGCCGCGGTGTCGTCGTCGCTGCCGACGGCCGGCGCGCCGAGCTTCACCTCGAGCGGGCTGCGGCGCAGCTTGATCAGGCTCGCGATCGTGGCCACGGCCATCGAGACGATGATGACGCCGAGCGAGATCCAGGTGTTGATCTCCGGTGCCCACTCGATCGGGTTGCCACCGTTGATGAATGGCAGCTCATTGACGTGCATCGCGTGGAAGAACAGCTTCACGCCGATGAAGGCGAGGATGAATGCGATGCCGTACTTGAGGTAGACGAGGCGGTCGATCAGGTCACCGAGCAGGAAGTAGAGCTGGCGCAGACCCATCAGCGCGAAGATGTTCGCCGTGAACACGATGAACGCGTTCTGGGTGATGCCGAAGATCGCCGGGATCGAGTCGATCGCGAAAATGAGGTCGGTCGTTCCCAGCGCGATGAAGACGATGATCATCGGGGTGAAGACCTTCTTGCCGTCCTTCACCACGCGCACCTTCGGGCCGTGGAACTCCTCGGTGATGTTGATCCGCCGACGGAGGAACGCGATCAGCTTGTTCTCGCTGTCCTCTTCGTCCTCGTGCCCGGTGAAGGCCTGGTTCCAGGCGGTGTAGACGAGGAAGGCGCCGAAGATGTAGAAGATCCAGCTGAAGCTTTCGATGAGCTGGGCGCCGAGCAGAATGAAGACTCCGCGGAAGATGAGCGCAAGGATGATGCCCACCATCAGCGCTTCCTGCTGATACTTCCTCGGCACCGAGAACTTCGCCATGATCAGCACGAAGACGAATAAGTTGTCGACGCTCAAGCTGTACTCGGTGAGCCAGCCGGCCAGGAACTGTCCGCCCTGTTCCGCGTCGCCGAGCATGAACATCAGCGCGGCGAAGATCAGCGCCAACCCGACGTAGAAGGCGATCCAGAGGCTGGACTCCTTCACCGATGGAATGTGCGGGCGCTTGAAGGCGAGCACCAGATCGAAAACGATGATCAGCGTCAGCACGACAAGCGAGCCGATTTCGAACCAAGCGGGAAGGGTGGATTCCACGGAGTTCCTAACGAGAGAGGGTACGGAGGAGGACCGAAAGTCTCTCCCGCATTCGCTGACCGGAATGCCGCCGTGCCCGGGGTCTCTCCGACGAGACCCGTATTGACGTACACGGCGAGGTGGGATACTCCCCTTCGCTTGGAAAAGTTTAGACCATGCTTCCGGCGGCCTGGTTGCAGGCCCGCTGCGCCTGGGTTGATCGTTCTTGCCTCAAGCACTTGACAAACCCCGTGCCACTTGGTTGGTTAGTTACATCACTAACTAACCAATGAGCTAAGGAGGGGTTGGATGGATGCTTCGCGACCGATCTTCATGCAGATCGCCGAGCTGATCGAGAACGACATCATCTCCGGCACTCTTCCCGAAGAGACCCAGGTTCCTTCGACGAACGAGTTCGCGGTGTTCTACCGCATCAACCCGGCGACAGCCGGCAAGGGCGTGAACCTGCTCGTCGATGCGGGAGTGCTCTACAAGAAGAGAGGGATCGGCATGTTCGTCGCCGAGGGCGCTCGCGATCGGCTGATCGCGACTCGCCGTGACCGTTTCACCACCGAGTTCATCCAGCCACTGCTGATCGAGGCCAGGAAGCTGGGCATCTCGACAAGCCAGCTGGCCACCATCATCCAAACCGAGGAGATCGCATCGTGACCGCCACCACCGCCGTAAGAGTGAACGGCCTGACTCGTCGCTTCGGCAGCCTGACCGCCGTCGATGACGCGACATTCAGTATCGAATCAGGCAGCATCGTCGGTCTGCTGGGCCGCAACGGTGCTGGAAAGACGACCATGATGCAGTTGCTCACCGGTCAGGACTTCGCAACCGCCGGCAACATCGAGGTCTTCGGCCAGCATCCGGTTGAGAATGCCTCTGTGCTGCAGCACGTCTCCTTCATCAAGGAGAGCCAGAAATACCCCGAAGACTTCAAGCCGAAGCACGTGCTCGCGGCAGCGCCCTGGTTCTTTGAGAACTGGGATGCCGAGTACGCCGAGCGGCTGGTCGACGAGTTCCGGCTGCCCCTGAATCGGCGGATCAAGAAACTGTCCCGCGGCCAGCTGTCGTCGATCGGCGTCATCGTCGGCCTCGCGTCGCGTGCCCCGCTGACCTTCTTCGATGAGCCGTACCTCGGGCTCGACGCGGTCGCCCGGCAGGCCTTCTACGATGAACTGCTCGCCGACTACGCCCGGCACCCGCGCACCGTCGTGCTGTCCACCCACCTGATCGACGAGGTCAGCGACCTGCTCGCTCACGTGCTGGTCATCGACCACGGCCGGATCATCGTCGATCAGGATGCTGAGAGCCTGCGCGGCTCGGCCACCACAGTGGTCGGTACCCGTGCCGCGGTCGAGGCCTTCGTCGCCGGCCGGGAAATCCTGCACCGCGACGGCATCGGTGGCCTGGCCTCCGTGACCGTCACCTCGCTCACACCCGAAGAGCGCCACACCGCGATCGACGCGGGCCTCGAACTGACCCCGGTGTCGCTACAACAGCTCGTTGTGCAGAAGACCCGCACGCCTCTCACCGAAATCGGAGACTGACATGACCACCGCAACGCTCTCCCCCGCGCTGCCGCAAGCCTCGCGATCTGCCGAGCTGAGCCGCATCTGGAACGTCGTGCGGCTGCACTTCGTGAACACCGCGACCACGATCATCGTGCCTTGGATCGTGCTGGGCTCGATCTTCGCGATCAACCTGCTGATCTGGGCGATCATCTACTCAGCCGCGGCGCCCGAGGATCGAGCGAAGATCGCCGACGGCACGCAGTGGAGCGGGTCAATCTTCTACATTTTCGTGTACATGCTGGTGGTCGCCGTGCAGGCGATCTCCACCACTTTCCCGTTCGCGCTGGGATTCAGCGTCACCCGCCGGGACTACTACCTCGGCACGTCGCTCAGCTTCCTGCTGCTGTCCGGCGGATACGCGATCGCGCTGACCGCACTCTCGCTGCTGGAAGACGCCACCAACGGCTGGGGGCTGCACGGGCGGATGTTCACCGCCGTCTACTTCGGCGGTGACGCCTGGTACGAGCGCCTGTTCGTCTTCTTCGTCGGCCTGGCGTTCTTCTTCTTCGTCGGCTCGATCTTCGCCGCCGTCTGGGTGCGCTGGAAGCAGTACGGCCTCCTCGGCCTGGCGATCGCCCTGGCGCTGCTCCTTGTCGGAGCAGTGGCGCTGATCTCCTTCACGAACAACTGGCCCACGGTCGGCGAATGGTTCGTGGCCAACGGGCCGGTCGGAGTGGTGGCGTGGATGCTCGTGCCGACGGCGCTCTCGGCCGTGGCCGGGTTCTTCCTGCTGCGGCGGGCGACCCCGAAGAACTAGCCGGGTGAGCCCTGGCGAAGCAGGGCGAGGCGGCTGAGAGTGCGGCCGATGTCGGGGAGTCCCCCGGCATCGGCCGCAAACTCGTTGCGGTCAACCAACGCGACAACGGTGAGCCGGTGGCCGCGATCGGCGAGCACGTCGACCAGGTTGCCGAATCGCGCGCGAGCGCCAAGCGAAGCCGAGGCCAGGGGCGGGACGCCATCCACCACCCAGTCGTCGAAGCGTTCCGCCCACTCAACGAAGTCGTTCACCGACGTGGGCGCCTCGCAGAGCTCAGCGAACGCGAACCACACCTGGCTCCCCCGCACCGCCCTGGCGCTGAAGCGGTGCCCCGCCGCAGTCAGGACAACACTCTCGCTGGGCGCCGGCAACTCGAGCGGGCCGGTCAGCCAGGCACCACGAGCGAACCGGTCGCGGCTGTCGGCGTCGTGCCGGTAGTCACGGCCGCCATCGACCTCGATCACCTCGAGGTTGTGCTCGATCAGTGCGATGGCCGGTTCGATCATCGGATGGAACACCGGGTTCGGCAACAGGCCTCGCGGCGCGTAGTTCGAGGTGATCAGCAGCCGCACGCCACTGGAGAACACGCGGCCCAGCAGGCGGGTGAGCAGCACGGCGTCGCCAGAGTCGTGCACATGGAATTCGTCGAAGTACAGCACGTCGAGATCGCCGAGCAGCTCGTCGATGGCGGCATCCGTGTCGTGTCCATGGCGGAAGATCGCGCGGTGCAGCTCACCGAAGAAGCCATGGAAGTGAACCCTGCGTTTCGCGTCAGAGGGCAGGGCATCGAAGTGGGATCCCACAAGCCAGGTCTTGCCGCGCCCGGCGGGGCCGTGCACGTAGGCGCCGACTGTGGTCGCGGCGAGCCGGCGGGCAGCGGCAACCTGATGGCCGTCGAGCGTGTGGCCTGCGGCATCCGCGGCTCGTTCGATCGAGGCGAGCGAGCTGACGAGCATGAAGGGCCTCCGGTGATGGCGAGCGCGATCAAGCGCAGCCTCGCTTGAACCAATCGGGGTGTTGCCTGCATGCCACCCATGTCGGCACAATATGCGCATGACTCAACTTTCTACGAGCCAGTGGACCGTCGACGAAGCGCGTCGAACCGCGTCCATGACCGCCGCTTATGGGGCGCCCTGGCTGTTCGCGTTCACCCTCACCCTCGGGGCGACCGCGGTCGCATCGTTCTTCCTGCCGATGGAGATCGCCGTGCTCGTCGCCCTGTTCCAAGGCGGGGTCGCGCTGCCGCTGGCGTTCACACTCGAAAGGAAACTCGGCAGCGGCCCGATGGCCGCCGACCATCCGCTGCGATCGCTGTCGATCCAGCTGGCGATGGTGCAGTCGCTCGCGCTTCCCGCGGCGATCATGATGTACTCCGTGAACCCGGCTCTCGTGCCGGCGACCTTCGCGGCGATCGGCGGCGCACACTTCTTGCCCTATGTCTGGCTGCACCGCACGAAGATCTACCTCGCGCTTGCGATCGCGATCGCGTTCGGCAGCTGGGCGATCATGATCATCGGCGGGGAGGTTGCCTGGCGAGGCGTCCTCATCTGGTGGCCGCTCTGCCTCGGAATAGGCGGCATCGTGCTCCTGGCGAAGTACCGGAAGGAGTCCGTCGTCGCTTAACGAAGAAGCCCTCCCAGCGTTGATCTGGGAGGGCTTTCTCGTGTTGTGACCCCAGCGGGATTCGAACCCGCGTTACCGCCGTGAGAGGGCGGCGTACTAGGCCGCTATACGATGGGGCCGTTTTGGCAACCAGACGAGTATGCCACACGAAATGCCCCCGGGCCAAAACGGGTCAGGCGAGCAGCGCGAGCGCCCCTGGAACGAGCTCGACGTCGATCGGCAGCTCGCTTATCCGCTCCCCATCGGCGTAGGCGACAACCCCCGCGGCGTCGATCGTGACACGCCGGGCGCGGCTGATGGTGACCTTGCGGTGACCGACGTGAGTGCCCTTGAAAACGCGAGGGAACAGCCTGATCAGCTCGAGTTTCGACATCGGCGCGACCACGAACACGTCGAAGAGGCCATCGTCGAAGCGAGCATCCGGGGTGATGTGCATGCCACCGCCGATGAAGTTGCCGTTCGCGACCGAGACGAGCATCGCGCTTTTTACGGTGGGCGGCCCGTCGGCGCCCAATTCGTAGCGGATCGGCCGGAACCGCAGCAGGGTGAGCAGCATGGCCAGCGTGTACCTGGCCGGGCCCTTCGGCCAGCGCAGCTGGTTCGCTCGCTCGTTCACCAGGGCGTCAAAGCCGGCGGAGAGCACGCCCACGAACCAGTGCTTGCTGCCATCCGGTCGGTGCACCAGTCCGGCGTCGATTCTCCGTGGGCCGGCCACGAGCGCGGCGGTGATCCAGTCAATGGCCCGTTCGGTGTCATTGATTGGGATGCCGAGGCCGCGGGCAACATCATTGCCGGTTCCGGCGGGCACGATGCCCAGCGGCACACTGGTCCCGGCGAGCAGATTGGCCGCAAAGTGCACCATGCCGTCACCGCCGACCACGACCAGGGCGTCGACGGAGCCGAGCACGCGACGCGCGGATTCCTCGAGATCTGCCAGATCGGCTTCCTGCAGGATGGTCACCTGATAGCCGAGGCCACCCAAAGCGCGCACGACGGCAGCGCCGACGGCACTCCCCCGGCCGCCTGCGGCGTTCGGGTTGATGGCGACGGCGATCCTCGAAATCCTCTCCGACGCCATCCCCCGATTATGCCGGTCGGCCGTAAGGTTTCATCATGAAGCTGACCAAGCACGAACACGCGTGTCTCGTTCTGGAGAAGGATGACCAGCGCCTGGTGATCGACCCCGGCGAGTACACGACTCCTCTTCTCGGTATCGACAATGTCGTGGCCATTGTCATCACTCATCAGCACCCGGATCACTGGTCCCAGAACCAGCTCAACACGATCCGCGAGCGCAACCCCGAGGTTAAGATCTTCGGACCCGCGGGAGTCGCGGGCGCGGCTTCCGACTTTCCGGTCAGCATCGTCGAGGCGGGCGACGAGGTCACGGCGGAACCATTCACCCTGCGCTTCTTCGGCGGCCAGCATGCGGTCATCCATGAGTCGATTCCGGTGATCGACAACGTCGGCGTGCTTGTCAACGAGATCCTGTACTACGCCGGGGACTCCTTCACCGTCCCGCCGGTGCCGATTGACACGCTCGCGGTTCCCGCCGGTGCCCCGTGGCTGAAGATCGCCGAGGTGATGGACTACGTCGCCGAGGTGAAGCCGAAGCGAGCCTTCCCCACCCACGAGATGGTGCTTTCGACCATCGGCAAGCGATTGTCGAACACCCGCATCGGCTCGGTCACCGAGATGATGGGCGGAGAGTACTTCCCGCTCGAGCCCGGCGAAACGCTCGAGCTCTAGGGCTCGAGGCTCGCCACCACCATGTCGATGATCTTCTCGTAGCTTTCGTCGAGATCGGCGTCCAGCCCGAAACCGCGATTCACCTCGAGCAGGCAGAACCCGTCTGCGCAGGTGCGCACCCGGCGGGCGGCATGCACGAGTTCGGCATCCGGCAGGCCGAAGCCGCGCAGGGTGCGCATCATGGTGTCCAGCAATTGGTCGGCTGGCTCCGAGAAGGCCGGGTTGTCCGCTGGCTGGGCCGGGAGCATCCGGTAGCGGTTCGGCCATTGGGTGGCGAACGCTCGATACTCCCGCATGAACGCGCGAATTGCCTCGCCGCCGCTGAGGCCCACCGCGGACGAGCCGAGGTGCCCTGCCAGATCGGCGTAGATGCGGGCGGTCACGTGGGTGGTGAGCGCGGCGAGGCTGGTCACGTGCGCGTACAGCGACGGCGTCCGGATGCCGAGCCGCTCGGCGACCGCGGACAGGGTGAGCGCACCCGAGCCGTGCTCGTCGACGATGCCGAGTGCGGCTTCGGCGACCGTGTCGAGATTATGCCTCGGACGCATGCAGGACCTCCTTCAGGAATGGGATGATCGCCGCCGCGGTCTGCCGCGGAGAGTCGGCGTGCGGGTAGTGCCCGGAGTCGGGCACCAGGGTCGTCCCGACCCGCCGGCCCTGCTGCTCGAGCACCTGGCGACCGGCCTCGAGTTCGGCGGCCGGGTCGGGGTAGTCCGGATCCTCGGCTCCGATGACGATGTGGGCAGGTCCACTGGATGTCGCGGCAGCGCTGAGTGCCTCGTCATTGCCGCGCGGGTAACCGCGCACAGCGGCCATCCGCCCCCGCTGCCGCAGAGTGCGCTTCAGCTGCGCGAGGTACTCGTCGAAGTCGGCGGGGCGAGCGGACGGATACAACGACCGGTAGAACATCGCCCAGAGCGTGGCGCTGCGACCGACAATACCGAGCGCGAGGTTGGACACCCACTCGTTCTTGGCAGGAGTGATGAACGGGCCGACCAGGACGACGCCGGACACGAGTTCGGGCGCCTGTGCCTGCGCCCACAGGGCGGAGGTCGCCCCCGCCGAGTGCCCGACAACGACCGCTGGCACACCCAGGTGGCGAAGCAGGTCGAGGGTGTCCGCGCCGACCGCGATCCGGTCATACCGCGGCCAGCCCACCGTGGACTCGCCGTGCCCGCGGGGGTCGGCGGTGACCACCCGGAAGCCCGCTTCAACCAGCAACGGTGTCAGGAACCGGAACACCTGGCGGCGATCGCCCATGCCTGGCACGCAGACCACCAATGGTGCATGAGCTGGGCCTTGATCGTCGTAGGCCAGGGTGCCTCCCTGGAGAGGAAGCGTGAGTGTCGACATCCGTGCTCCTAATTCGCTATCGATTCAACCTAATCCTATTAGGTTATTTCGATCCGCGAAAAGGGGGACGCGACTTGTACCCCGTTGTGGGACTGGAGCAACCGGTTAGTGTGAGCCAAAGTTATCTATTGGGCCTCCATGCACTACCCGCTGGTCCTACCCGTTTCTCGCTTGCGAACCCATCGCGAGCTCGCGATACCCGTCGCGCAATCCCGATGCACCACCCGACTACCCAAAAGGTGTAAACAACGATGTCTGCTGCCCCTGCCCTTGTCGAGACCGCCACCACTGCCGTCATGGAGTGCACCGCATGCGGTTCCTCGATGGAATCGCGTCCGAACCCGTACTTCGGCGCTGGTCTGGCCACTCACCGGATGATTGCCTTGTGCAAGGGCTGCTACCGGGTGGCGTTCGTGCCGGAGCCCGTGCAGGCAGAAGAGGCCTCCGACGACAAGTCGCGCTTCGGCAACTTCGCCCGCCGACTTTTCGCGCGCGCCGCGTAACCCTAGATCGAGCGGATGACGCGGGCCGGGTTTCCGACCGCGACGCTGTTCGCCGGCACGTCCTTGGTGACGACCGAGCCAGCCCCGATGACACTGTTCTCGCCGATGCGGACGCCGGGAAGCACCGTCACCGCACCGCCGAGCCAGACGTTGTCCTCGATGACGATCGGCTTCGCCGCTTCGAGCTTGTCGCGTCGCGGCTGCGGGTCGAGCGGATGCGTTGGGGTGAGCAGCTGCACGTTGGGGCCGAACTGGCAGTCGCGTCCGATCGTGATGGGCGCCACGTCGAGTGCCGTGAAGTTGAAGTTGATGAAGGTGCCGTCGCCGATCGAGATGTATTTGCCGTAGTCGACGTAGATCGGACCGCGGATGTAGACGTTCTCGCCGACTGAGCCGAGCATCTCCTTGAGGATTTCCTTGGCGTTCGCCGGGTCGTCGAGGAACACGTCGGAATACCGCTTGGCCAGCTGCATCCCGCGACGACTCTCCTCCATCGCCACCGGGTCGTCGGCGATATAGAGGTCGCCGGCGAGCATCCGCTCGCGGTTGGTGCGGGGGTCATCGGCGAAGTAATCAGGCATGCTTCGAGGGTAAGCAGGCGCGTCCGCCCGTCCTCTGGGAATCGGTCAGGCGTGCCTTCATGACCGGGCGCAGGATGATGAGCGCACAGGTGGCCGCGGTGCAAACACCACCCCTTCGTTAGGCTGCGAGGGTGGCGATTCAGAGAATGGACCACGTCAGCCTCGTTGTCGGGGACATTGACGCTGCGATCGCGTTCTTCCTCGAGCTGGGAATGGATGTCGAGGGCACCGCGCCCGTCGAGGGTTCCTGGGTGGATCGAGTCAACGGGATCGACGAAGTCCGGGTGCAAATCACCATGATGCGGACCCCGGATGGCAATGGCCGGATAGAACTGACGAAGTTCCGGTCACCGGATGTGATCCGCGCGGAACCCGCGCCGGCACCGCCGAACACGCTGGGTCTTCGCAGCATCATGTTCGCAGTCGACGACCTCGACGACACGGTAGCCCGGCTCCGCGGCCACGAAGCCGAACTCATTGGCACAGTGGAACAGTACGAAGACGCCTACCGGCTCTGTTACGTGCGCGGTCCCGAAGGGATCATCATCGCGCTGGCCGAACCGCTTCCCCACAGCGGATGAGTCGCCAGCACAACGGCGGGCTGAGCTTGCTCCATGCGGCGAATCTAATCCCCAAAGGAGAGCTGGCGCTACGGTGTCGGCGCGGACGCGGCAGGCTATCCGCTTCGTCGCTGCGGCCCGACACCCTCGGGGATGCCTTCATGCAGATGCGGGACGTACACGAGCTTCTGCGTGCGACCGTCGAGCACCGTCGACTCGACGAGCTCGAGGTCGAATTCAGGTCCATCGCGGAACAGGGACGCGTAACCTGCCCGTCCCGTGATAGCCGGGAATAACATCACCTCGAGTCGGTCGACGAGCCCGGCGGCGAGGAGGGCGCGATTCAGGGAGATGCTGCCGTGCGAGCGCATCGGAACATCGGTCTCGCGCTTGAGCCGTTCAATCGCAGTAACCGCGTCTTCGCGCAGGACTGTCGAGTTCTCCCACCCGAGCGGCTCTTCGAGCGTGCTCGAGAACACGATCTTCGGCAAGGCGTTCAGGCTGTCGTAGTAGGGCTCGTCGTACTCGACCACGAATTTCCGGAACTCCCGGAACGTCGTGGCGCCGAAAACGAGCACCTGATCCTGGGCGAAGGTTCGCACCCGATCCTCGCGAAGCTCCGGACCTTCCTTGCCCCAATAGCCGGGCCAGCCGCTCGCCGAGCCGTTGCCATCAAGACTGCTGAAGAAGTCGACCGTGAAGGACGCCATCGCCCCACGATAACGTCAAGTCGCAGCGCTCGGTACCGGAGTCCTCAGCGGTCTCCGCCGCGGAGTGGCAAGCCAGACGATGTAACCGAGCAGCAGAGCGAGCGGAATCGTGAGCAACGTGGGCGGTGCGCCGCGATCGGCCTGCCGGTCATCCACTTGCCAGACCGGTATCAGATCGCGGGCAACATCCGGCGCGATAAGGGAGGCGCCGGTGAAGTCTGGGGCGTAGGAGGCGAACGGTTCCCGTGCGCCCGACTGCACGTCGACCCAGGAGAACTCCGACTCATTGTTGTAGGCGTCGTCCCGAGTGTGCACGAGCACGGTGTTCGCGTCGCGCCATCCGATCGCCGACCCGGACGTAATACCGGGCACAGCCACCGTCTCCTCAACAGACCCCGCAGCCGTGACGTTGACGATACGGAGGACCGTCCCGCCGAGCAGGGCGAACCGCTGACTGTCGGGCGACCACGCATCGCCATCCAGCTCCCCCTTAGCCGCCGACAAGCGGTCTGTGACATCCCCCGTGACCGCATCCACGACGACGAGGCCGGCGGCGGTGTCAGCGACTATCACGGTGCCGTCGGGAGAGAGCGCCGCCGCGTTCACATCGGTGAGGCCGGCGTATGCACGAACGGTGCCCGTCTTCAGGTCCAGGAGTGAGAGAGCCCCGTGCAACCTGAAGTTCAGGTCATGCGGCGGCGAAAGGCTGCTCTCGCTGGTGAGGATGAGCACAAGCCTGTCGTCGGCCGCGATGCTGACCGGGACGGTGCTGAGCCCGTCGCCCACGAGGATGGATCGTCGGTTGTTGTCCTGCAATCTCGTCACGTCGACGCTGCCTCCGCGCGCCGCTTTGCCGACCACCACGAACGTGCCGTCTGCAGACAAGACGCTCGCCGCGGGATCGCCCTGATCCTCCACGATCCTGAGCGACTCGGCCGCATCCAGTCTGCGGTAAGCGGTTCCATCAGCCCCGAGGAGCACCGCTTGCGGGGAGTCGAGAAACTCGACTCCCGCCCCGTTCTGGTAGACCATGATCGCGGCGTCAACCGACGACGAGGAATGCATCGCCGTCCACCACGAATAGGCGGCGACCTGTCGAGGAAATACCGGCACCGCGTCGATCAGCCGTGGAACGGATGCCACCGCCGCCTGCACGAGGACAATGACGATGAGGATCACAGCGACCGTGATTGCGGGAATCAGGCTGCGGTCACTTGTGCGCTGGCGGGAGGCGGCAATAGGCACGAGTCTCCTCTGAGCTATCTGGCTGCCTACTCTTGGCACCCCGTAGAACGCGACCCTATCGGATGCAACAAGAAAACCCCCGCTTTACCGGGGGTTTTTATCGCTGGGGTACCTGGACTCGAACCAAGAACAACTGAACCAGAATCAGCCGTGTTGCCAATTACACCATACCCCAAGGGCGTTCCCGCCTTGCGGCGGCACCGAGAGACTACTTTACCCTACGCCGGGAGTGATCTTGAACACGACCGCGCACGCAGCTGACTCGTCGCAGGTCAGCTCGACAACCGTCGTCGCACCGAGCGCTTCCCCGGGACCCACCGTGTGGCTGTACGACTCGCCTGCCCGCACCGCGTCTCCCATCCCTGCGTTGATACGGTCTGAGTCGACCGTGTAACCAAACTCCTCAGCACGCTCGCGAATCAGATCAAGCGCGCCCTTGTACCCCGCGCCGGCAACCGCACTCGACCGCACTTCGGCGAGCTGTCCATCCACCGTCGCAAGAGTCGCCTCATGGACCTGGAGCCTTGTCAGGCCGGCCCCCATCGGCGTTCGAAGAGAAACTGTGTACGGCAGCATGATGGCCAGTCCCCCGTACTGCCCCAGCGTCACGTCGCCATCCTCAGGCAGGCCGAGTGCCGCAGCCTCCAGCGGCGGATTGCGCAGATCCAGGTTGATCTCACGGGTCTGCTGGATGTACCGGAGGCCATCGTCAGTGAACAGGGAGGCCCCGCGGTCGGTTGCCTCCCGAGCGGTGGGTTCACGGTCCTGGCCGAGCCCGCCGGCCATGAGCACCATGGTCGTGATCACCACGGCAATGATGATGATCGACATCGCGGCAGCCGGGATCCACCCAATCCACTTCGGTCGACGTCGATCGATGGCCATGCCTGCACACTAGCGGCTACCGCCGATGTGCGGTGGGAACTCCGATGAGATCGCGGTTGATCGTGGCCGCCACCCGGCCTCCGGCACCGGCAGCAACAATCAGCTGCTGCGGACCGGGCGAGGTGATATCGCCCGCGGCATACACGCCGGGGTGGCTCGTGCGCCCATCCCGATCGATGCTGACCAGTCCCCAACCATCGACGTCAAGGCCCAGCGTCTTCACGAACTCGAGGTGCGCATCCCACCGCGGTCGCACGAACCCGCCGACCACCGGCACCACGTCACCATCGGTGAGGCGGATGCCGCTGACTCCAGCCCGGTCGCCCTCGACGTCCTCGATCTTGCGTCGGTCGATGCGCACGCCGCGCTCGGTGAGCAGCTTCTCCTGCCCCTCGGTGATGGTCGCGGCACCGTTGGTGAACACGGTGAGATGGTCGCTCCACTGGGCGATCAGCAGGGCTCGCCAGGCGATGTCGCTTTCCTCGCCGATCAGCGCGATCGGCCGGTCGCTGTACTCGTAACCGTCGCAGGCGACGCAGCTGAACAGCCCCATGCCGTAGAAGGAGCGGATGCTCGGCAGCTGCGGCAGGGTCTCTTTCAGCCCGGTCGCCAGCAGCACGGTCTTCGACTGCACGACGCGGTCCGGCTGACCGTTGATGCCCTTGGCGTGCACCTCGAACAGGCCAGGCGCCCCGGTGGTGTGGGTGTCGGTCTGGTACGGATGCTCGGTGGCCGGCTCCTCGAGCGCGGTGACCGACTCCACCCGGGCGAGCTGGTGCTCGGCCTCGGGGTAGGCCAAATACTCCTCGCGGCCGAGCCGGCGCAGTTCCGACGGCGGCGTGTTGTCGCGGGTGAGGAAGCCGTGCGAAACCAGCGTCGCCGAGTGCCGCGGACGGTTCGAGTCCAGCACGAGCGTGCGCCGGCGGGCACGCACGAGGTTCAGCGCGGCCGAGAGCCCGGCCGGCCCCGCCCCGATGACGACGACGTCGTACTCGTCCATCAAAGCCGCGCCTTGAACCTCTCGAGGCGCGCGATCGACGACGCCTTGCCGAGCAGCTCCATCGATTCGAACAGCGGCGGGCTGACCCGGCGCCCAGAGATCGCCGTGCGCACCGGTCCGAACGCCAGCCGCGGCTTCAATTCGAGCCCGTCGATGAGGGCGGCGCGCAGGGCCGCCTCGATCGACTCGGTTCTCCAGTCATCCAGCTCGGTCAACGCGGTGACGGATGCCGCGATGGTCGCGGCCGGGTCGTCGCCGAGTCCCTTCATCGCGTCGTCGGCGTACTCGATCGCGTCGTCCGCGGTGAACAGGAACGCCAGCATGTCGCGGGCCTCGCCGAGCACCTGGATCCGCTCCTGGATCAGCGGTGCGGCCTTGGCCAGCAGCACCCGGTCAGAGCCCGAGTCGACGATGTCGCTCAGGTAGGGCAACAGCCGCTCCGCGAAATCATCGGGCTGGAGCATCCGAATGTGGTCGCCGTTGATGGACTCGGCCTTCTTCTGGTCGAAGCGCGCCGGGTTCGGGTTGACGTCGGTCACGTCGAACGCGGCGATCAGCTCGTCGACGCTGAACACGTCGCGGTCGGCAGAGAGGCCCCAGCCGAGCAGCGCAAGGTAGTTGAGCAGGCCCTCGGGGATGAAGCCGCGGTCACGGTGGTGGAACAGGCTGGCCTGCGGGTCGCGCTTGGAGAGCTTCTTGTTGCCCTCCCCCATCACGTACGGCAGATGGCCGAACTGCGGGATGAACTCGGTCACGCCGACCTCGATCAGCGCGGTGTACAGCGCGATCTGGCGCGGCGTCGAGCTGAGCAGATCCTCGCCGCGCAGCACGTGGGTGACACCCATCAGCGCGTCATCGACCGGGTTCACGAAGGTGTACAGCGGGATGCCGTTGGGGCGCACCACGACGAAGTCGGTGAAGCTGCCGGCCGGGAAGGTGATCTCGCCGCGGACCAGGTCGGTGAAGCTGAGGTCGCTGTCCGGTACGCGCAGGCGGAGCGCAGGCATCCGTCCCTCGTCCTTGAAGGCCGCCTTCTGCTCATCGGTCAGGTCGCGTTCGAAGTTGTCGTAGCCCTGCTTGGGGTCGCGGCCGTTCGCGAGGTTGCGGGCCTCGATCTCCTCGGCCGTGGCGAAGGACTCGTAGAGAAGGCCGGTGGCCTTCAGCTTCTCGATGACCTCCTGGTAGATGTCCTGCCGCTGCGACTGCCGGTAGGGGCCGTGCGGGCCGCCGGCGTCGATGCCCTCGTCCCAGTCGATGCCGAGCCAGCGCAGCGCGTCCAGCAGCTGCAAGTAGCTCTCCTCGCTGTCCCGGGCAGCGTCGGTGTCCTCGATGCGGAAGATCAGTTTGCCGCCGGTGTGCCGCGCATAGGCCCAGTTGAACAGGGCGGTGCGGATCAGCCCGACGTGCGGGGTTCCGGTCGGTGAGGGGCAGAAGCGCACGCGAACATCAGAACCGGTCGCGGTGGAGAAGGAAGCAGACATCGATGCCAATCCTACTGGCGGTCGGATGCCGCCGCCCGAGCCGATCAGAGGCGGCCGCGCGCCCGCCAGAGCAACCACATGCCGACCACCACGTTGACCAGAACGAGCAGCAGCGCGGACGACCACCAGATGTCGAAGAGCGCAGGTAGCACCGGGTTCTGCGGTTCGCCGGATTGCACCCGGACGGTCTGGTCCTGGCTCAGCGACACAGAGGCGGCAACGCCAGCGGCGAGGAGGACGGAGGCCGGCCCGGTGAGCGTCGCGACCAGCTTCTCGCCGAGCGACCAGGTGCGCGACATCCACACCATTGCGATGCCGACGATCCAGCCGAGCACGGGCACGAGGATGCCGCCGAGCGCGACCAGCAGTGCCGCGATGATCGTGTACGCGCGCGAGTCACCGGCAGGCGCGGCGGCCGGCGGCGCGACGATCACGGGCGGCGCGCCTGCCTCGGCACGCGCCTCCGCGGCAATGAACGCCGGGTCGCCGAGTTCTTCGATCCGGGCGGCGGCGGCTGCGGCATCCAGTCCGGTCAATTCCTCGGCGACGCCGGCGCGGATGTCGCGGCTGACGCTGTCCGGAACGCCGACCAGCGCGGCCTCGAGTTGCGCCAGGTAGCTGCGAACGACCTGCGGGGTGGGCTGCGTTTCAGTCATCGGTCCCTCCGACCAGATCGCTGACGGTGTGCGTGAACGGCTGCCACTGTTGCCGGAAGACTTTGAGCTGTCGGGTGCCGTCGTCGGTCAGCCGGTAGTACTTGCGCACCGGTCCGGCATCTGACGCTTCGTCGAAGGAGCTGACCAGCCCCTTCTCGCGCAGGCGCCCGAGCACCGGGTAGAGCGTACCGATGCTGGCGATCATGCCGTGGGCGGTGAGCGTTTCGGACAGCTGCCAGCCGTACATCGGCTCTCGCGCGAGCAGGCCGAGCACGCAGTACTCGACCACTCCCTTGCGCAGTTGGGCGCCGACATCCGCTGTCATGCATCACAAGCTACTGTGCAGTGCACGCTACTGCAATATCCGACTAGTGCACGTGCCCGGTCCGCCGATGGCGCAGCCTCTCGACGATGGCGCAGGTTTACGCCGATGGCGGCCTCTTTAGACACCGCCATCGGCAGAAACCCGGGCCATCGGCGCGAGTGCGGCCGGCCTGCTACCGGCGCGCGGACCTCCTCCACAGCAGCACGGAGGCGGTGATCGCGACCAGCAGCACGCCGAGGCACCACAGCACCGCAGGCAGCAGGTCGTCGCCAACCGGCAGGTCGAACAGCAGCCCGCGCACGCTCTCATTGATGAGCGTGATCGGCTGGTGCTCGGCGATCGGCTGCAGCCACTCGGGCAGCGTCGCGACCGGCACGAACGCGCTCGACACGTAGGGCAGGAACAGGATGGCGAAGCTGAAGCCCGAGGCCGCCTCGACGCTCTTGGCGAGCAGGCCGAACACCGCGGCGAGCCAGGACATCGCGAGGATGAACAGCGTGAGCACGCCGAGCGCGCCGAGCCATTCGAGCAGGCCGCCGGTCGGCCGGAAGCCGAGCACCACCGCCAGCCCGATCACCAGGCCGGTCGAGACGAAGTTGCGCAGCACGCTCGCGGTGACGTGGCCGGTGAGCACCGCGGATGCCGCCATGCTCATGGTGCGGAACCGGTCGACGATCCCCTCGGTCATGTCCTTGGTCACCGAGATCGCGGTCATCGACGCGCCATAGCCACTGCAGATCAGGATGATGCCGGGCACCACGTAGTTGAGGTATTCGCCGTCCGGGCTGATCGCGCCGCCGAACACAAAGGTGAAGATCAGCAGCAGCATGATCGGCAGGATCACGCTGATCAGCAGGGCGTCGAGATTGCGCAGCGTGTGCCGCACACTGCGGGTGATCATGGTGCCGCTGTCCACGGCGAGTCCGGCGATGCTCATGCCAGGGCTCCTTCGAGTTCGGTCTCGGGCGCCGGAACGCGGCGGTCGGTGAGGGTGAGGAAGACGTCGTCGAGGGTCGGCTTACGAATGCCGATGTCGGCGATGTCCTGACCGCGGGCCTCGAGTTGGTCGAGGATGCCGCGCAGTTGGTTGATGCTGCCATCCGTGGCGAGCCGTTCGGTGGTGCCATCCAGCCAGGTGACTTCGACCTGGTCGGCGCCAACGCGGGACTTCAGCTCGCCGGCGGTGCCTTCGGCGATCACCTGACCCCGATCGATCACGGCGATGCGGTCGGCGAGGCGATCCGCTTCTTCCAGATACTGGGTGGTGAGCAGCACGGTGATGCCGTCGCCGACGAGTTGCTCGACCGTTTCCCAGACGTCCTGACGGCTTCGAGGGTCAAGGCCCGTGGTCGGCTCGTCGAGGAAGATCACCGGCGGTGCCGCGATCAGGCTGATCGCGATGTCCAGCCGGCGCCGCATGCCGCCGGAGAAGGTGGACACTCGCCGGTTCTGCACGTCGGTGAGATCGAAGCGGCTGAGCAACTCGGCAGCCCGGGCGCGCGCGGCACTTGCGCTCAGCCGGTTCAGCCGGCCCATCATGACCAGGTTCTCCCGGGCGGTGAGCAGGCCGTCGATCGCCGCGTACTGCCCGGTCAGGCTGATCGAGCGGCGGACGCCCGCGGCATCCGTGGTCACATCGTGCCCGTTGATCCGGACGGTGCCGGCATCCGGTCGCACCAGCGTCGACATGATGTTCACTGTGGTCGTCTTGCCTGCGCCGTTCGGGCCCAGCAGCGCGAACACCGTGCCGCGCTCCACCTGGAGGTCGATACCGGCGAGCACCTCGGTGCGCCCGTACGACTTTCTCACCCCGCTCAGTTCGATGATTGCCATCGCTTGCTTCTCCGTAACTGTTTATGCCGTAAACGTGTGTGTTTATGTTATACACAGTTCTACGGTGTGTGGTCAAGCGCTGACCGAACAATGGGCTGTGGGAAGGTGGAGGGATGACCGACGCGCTGCAACTCCCCCATGAACTTCGCGTTGCCTGGGGGCTGGATGCTGCTGCCACTCGGGGCCCGAAACCGGGTCTCAGCCTTGAGCGGATCCTGCGTGCGGGCATCGAACTGGCGGACGAGCAGGGACTTGCCGCGATCTCAATGGCCAGCGTTGCCAAGCGGCTCGGATTCACCTCGATGTCGCTGTATCGCTATGTCGAATCCAAGGACGAGCTGTTGCGATTGATGGCGGATGCCGCGATCGAACTTCCACCGGCACCCGGCCCCGACGCCGGATGGCGAGCCAGCCTCGCCGCCTGGGCCGAGGCGATCACCGCCTACTGTGCGACGCACCCGTGGGTGATGGAGCTGCCGATCACCGGCGCGCCGCTGCTGCCGAACAACCTCGCGGCGATGGATCGGGGACTGGCGGCGCTGGAGGGCACTCCCCTTGAGCCCGACGAGAAGATCGCGACGATCCTGCTGGTGAACGGCTATGCGAAAAACGAGGCGATGCTGCTGACACAGCTCGCGCAGGGACGCGAGCAGAGCGGCCTGACCCCGGACGAGGCCGGGCAGCAGTACGAAGCCGCGCTCGGCCTGCTCATCACCCCCGAGCGTTTTCCCTCGCTGGCGAAGCTGGCGGCATCCGGCGTCTTCAGTGAGCCCAGCGGCGGTGTCGACTTCCCGCCCGAGATGAGCCGTTTCGGCCTGGAACGCATCCTCGACGGGATCGCGGCGCACATGGAAACCCGTGGATCGAGCTCGCCGAGATCTCTCTGAGGGTCTCGACAAGCTCGACCAGCGATCGGCGGGTTGAGCTTGCCGAGATCTCAGGGTCTCGGCAGGCTCGACCAGCGAATTCGACTAGCGTTTCCTGGCCGGGTTCGACAGGGTGCCGATGCCCTCGATGGTGATGTCCACGGTCTGACCGTCGACGAAACCGCCGAGGCCCGCCGGGGTGCCGGTGAGAATCAAGTCGCCGGGCAGCAGGGTCCAGACATCCGAGATGTACTCGATCAGCGCCGGGATCTTGTGCAGCAGGTCGGAGGTGCGCCCGTGCCGCCGCTTCTCGCCGTCGACGTAGGTGGTGATCTCGAGGTCGCTCGTGTCGAGTTCGGTCTCGATCACCGGACCGATCGGGCAGAATGTGTCGTACCCCTTGGCCCGTGCCCACTGCCCGTCGGCGAACATCTGGTCACGCGCCGAGACATCGTTGGCGATGGTGTAACCGAACACATAGTCCAGCGCCCGCTCGGCCTTCACCTGCTTGGCGATCTTGCCGATCACGATGGCGAGCTCGCCCTCGTGCACGATGCGCCCCTCGACCGGAGGAATCTGGATCGCCTCACCGGGTCCGATGATCGCGGTGTTCGGCTTGAGGAAGATCAGCGGGCTCGTCGGCGCGTCAATCGCCATCTCCGAGCGGTGCTCGGCGTAGTTCAGCCCGACGCAGACGACCTTCGACCGTGGGATCACCGGGGCGAGCAGCTTCGCATCCTTCAGCGGGATGCGCTCCCCGGTGGTCTCGTAGCCGGCGAACATCGGGTCGCCCTGGAGCACCACGAGTTCATCGTCGTCAACGATGCCGAAGCGTGGGTCCGAATCAGTGCTGAATCTTGCAATCTTCACGTGGTTGCTCCATCAGGTCGCGGGCGCCGCGACGGTGCGTCGGTGGTGCGAGCGGCTCAGGCGTCGAGCCGGGTGAGCCAGCCGTGCCGATCTTCGGCGCGGCCGTACTGGATGTCGGTGAGTTCCTGACGCAGCGACATGGCGAGCTCCCCGGCCGGGGTGTTCTCGTCACCGACGGTGAAGTCCTTCGACTTCAGCTGCGCGATGGGGGTGACCACCGCGGCCGTCCCGCACGCGAAGATCTCGACGATGTCACCGGATGTCACGCCCTCACGCCACTCGTCGATGGTGACCCGGCGGCGCTCCACCTTGTGCCCGCGATCCTCGGCGAGCTGCAGGATCGAGTCGCGAGTGATTCCCTCGAGGATGCTCTCGGATTCGGGGGTCACCAGTGTGCCGTCCTTGTAGACGAGCACGACGTTCATCCCGCCGAGTTCCTCGATGTGCTTGCCCTCGGCGGCATCCAGGAACAGCACCTGCGCGCAGCCCTGCTCGTACGCCTCGGCCTGGGGCAGCAAGGATGCCGCGTAGTTGCCGCCGGTCTTCGCGGCGCCGGTGCCGCCCTTGCCTGCGCGCGCATATTCGGTGGACAGCCAGATCGACACCGGCGCGACGCCGCCGTGGAAGTATGACCCGGCCGGGCTTCCGATCACGTAGAAGGCGACCTTGTTCGCCGGACGAACCCCCAGGAACGCCTCCTTGGCGAACATGAACGGCCGCAGGTACAGGCTGGTCTCCGGTGCGGAGGGCACCCAGGCGCCATCCACCTTGATCAGCTGCTTGATCGCATCGATGAAGTACTCCACCGGAAGTTCGGGCAGCGCGAGGCGGCGCGCGGAGCGGTTCATCCGGCGTGCGTTCGCCTCGGGGCGGAACGTCCAGATCGAGCCGTCTTCGTGACGGTAGGCCTTCATGCCCTCGAATATCTCCTGACCGTAGTGCAGCACCGCCGCCGCCGGGTCAAGTGAGATCGGGCCATACGGCTGCACCCGGGGGCGGTGCCATCCGCCCTTCACCGACCAGCAGATGTCGACCATATGGTCGGTGAAGTGAGTTCCGAATCCCGGGTCGGCGAGGATTTCATCGCGCTCAGCGCGGCTCTTGGCGACGAGGTTCTTCGTCACCGCGAATTCGAGTTCAGTAACGGATGCGGTGGGGGCGTTCATGAAAGTCCTTTGAACTGGGGGTTACTAATTCTGCCGGGCGGCTGCGGCGATCGCATCGCCGATCTCTGCCGTCGTGCGGGTACGGCCTGCGCGTGAGGCCAGGTCGGCCGTCACCGCCGTGCGTACCCTGGCGGCGGCATCCGGCAAACCCTGATGCGTGAGCAGCAGGGCTGCGGACAGGATCGCCGCGGTCGGGTCGGCCTTCTGCTGGCCTGCAATGTCGGGCGCGGAACCGTGAACCGGCTCGAACATGCTGGGAAAGGCGCCATCTGGGTTGAGGTTGCCTGAGGCTGCCAATCCGATGCCGCCGCTGATCGCGCCGGCCAGATCGGTGATGATGTCGCCGAAGAGATTGTCCGTGACGATGGTGTCAAATCTACCCGGGTTTGTGACGAGGAAAATCGTGACCGCGTCGATGTGCAGGTAGTCGACCGCGACATCCGGGTATTCGGGGCTGATCCGGTCGACCGTGCGCTGCCATAGACCGCCGGCGTGCACGAGCACGTTGGTCTTGTGCACCAGGGTGAGCTTCTTCGCGGGGCGCGAGTTCGCGGTTTCGAACGCGAAGCGCACGACCCGCTCGACACCGTAGGCGGTGTTCACGCTTACCTCGTTCGCGACTTCGTGTGGGGTACCGATCCGGATGGCGCCGCCATTGCCGACATAAGGACCTTCGGTGCCCTCACGCACCACGACGAAGTCGACGTCCCCCGGCGCCGCGAGCGGGGAGGTAACGCTCGGGTACAGCTCGGTCGGCCGCAGGTTGACGTAGTGGTCGAGCGCGAAGCGCAGTTTCAGCAGCAGCCCTCGCTCAATGATTCCGCCGGCCAGGCGCGCGTCCCGCGGGTCGCCGCCGACGGCGCCGAGCAGGATGGCGTCGTGCTGCTTGAGCGCGTCGAGGCTGGAGTCGTCGAGAATCTCGCCGGTCTCCAGGAAGTGCCCCGCGCCAAAGGGGTACGACGTCGTCTGAACCTCGACTTCATCACCAACTGCCGCGTGCAGCACCTTCAGTGCTTCAGTGATGACTTCTGGACCGATTCCGTCGCCGGCGATGACGGCGAGATCAAGGGTTCGAGGCATGGGATAAGGGTAGTCCCCGCCGCGCCCATGCCGATTCCTCCCCCGAACGGGGTACACAGGGGTAGTGTGTGGCGCGTGGCAATCCGGGCCGGGGGATCCCTTGGCTCGACAGGTCACCCGATCAGAAGGGACGCTGCTCATGAGCATCGGATTCGGAGTATTCCTATTCGTCGTCGGCGCCATCCTTGCATTCGCCGTGAACGTAACCCTCGACTGGATCGCCCTGTCAACGGTCGGCTGGATTCTGATGGCCGCCGGTGTAATTACGGTGATCATCGGCGTCGTTCTGATGGCCCGTCGCCGCCAGTCCGTCAGCACCACCCGGTCGGCTGTCGACCCCGCCAGTGGCGAGCAGGTCACCCGCCGGGAGAACCTGAGCGACCCGCTTTAGCGAGCCGCCAACCAGCGCTGGTCGAGCGCCCACCGCTGGTCGAGCCTGTCGAGACCTCTGGTCTCGACAGGCTCGTTTTTTTGGAGGCTCAGGATGCCAACACCTGAGTCTCCCTAAACTTGACAGATGGAAATCCTCCGCAACATCCTGCTCGTCCTTCATTTCATCGGCCTCGCTTCCCTGCTCGGAGGCTTCCTGACCCAGATGTCCGGGTTCAAGACCGGTGCGGTGAAGATCAACCCGGCGATCCGGCACGGCGCGCTCACGCAACTGGTCACCGGCGTGCTACTGGTCGGGGTGATCCAGATGGGCGACCTCGCCGAGGTGGACAATGTCAAGATCGCGGTCAAGCTGCTGATCGCCGTGGTGATCACCGTGCTCGCGTTCGCGTTCCGCAACAAGGACCGGGTCGCGGCGCCGGTGTTCGGAACGATCGGCCTGCTCACGATCGCCAACATCGTAATCGCGGTGTTCTGGCGCTAAGCGCACTCACCACAACCAACAGCAAAGGCCCGCCGGATGATCCGGCGGGCCTTTCCTATTGACGCTGGGTCGATCAGCCGACGATGTCGATCTCGCGCAGCAGGTCAGCCTCGATCGCGACGCTGAGCTTTTCGAGCAGGCTGTCCGGCACCGGCGAGTCGACGATCAGCACGCTCAGTGCCTTTCCGCCGGGCTCCTGGCGGGCGATCTGCATGCCGGCGATGTTGATGTTCGCCTCACCGAACTCCTTGCCGTAGATCGCGACGATCCCCGGACGGTCGGCGTAGAGCATGACGATGAGGTGCTCGGCCATCGGCACCTCGACGTCGTAGCCGTTGATCTCGACGATCTTCTCGAACTGCTTGGTTCCGACCAGGGTGCCCGAGACCGAGACCTGCGAGCCGTCGCTCAGCGCACCGCGGATGGTGAGCAGGTTGCGGTACTCCTCGCTCGTGGTCTCGGTGATCAGGCGCACCTCGATGCCGCGCTGCTCGGCCAGCAGCGGAGCATTCACGTAGCTGACCTGTTCGCTGACGATGTTCAGGAAGATGCCCTTGAGCGCGGCGAGCTTCAGGACACTCACGTCGAACTCGGTGATCTCGCCGCGCACCTCGACGTCGACGCTGATGAGCGGGCTGTCGACGAGGCCGCTGAAGACCTGGCCGAGCTTCTCCATGAGCGGGATGCCGGGACGCACCGACTGGTCGATCACGCCACCGGCGACGTTCACCGCGTCGGGAACGAGTTCGCCGCCGAGCGCCAGCCGCACCGACTTGGCGACGGAGACGCCGGCCTTCTCCTGTGCCTCATCGGTCGAGGCGCCCAGGTGGGGCGTGAGGATGATGTTGTCGAGCTCGAGCAGCGGCGAACCGACCGGCGGCTCGTTGACGAACACGTCGAGACCGGCACCGGCGATACGGTTCGACTTCAGCGCCGCGTACAGCGCGTCCTCGTCGATGATGCCGCCACGGCTGGCATTCACGATGCGCAGGGTGGTTTTCGCCTTCGCGAACTGCTCGGCACCGATCAGCCCGGTGGTCTCCGGCGTCTTGGGGATGTGAATGGTGATGAAGTCGGTCTGCTCCATGAGCTCGTCGAGCGTGACCAAGGTCACTCCCAGCTGCTGCGCGCGGGCGGGCGTGACGTAGGGGTCGTACGCGATCAGGTTGGCGCCGAATCCGGCCAGCCGCTGGGCGACGAGGGTGCCGATCCGGCCGAGGCCGACGACGCCGATGGTCTTCTCGTACAGCTCGACGCCGGTGAACTTCGAGCGCTTCCACTCCCCTGCCTTCAGCGACGTGTTCGCGTCGGGAACGAACCGGGCCAGCGAGAGCAGGTGAGTGATGGCGAGTTCCGCGGCGCTGACGACGTTCGAGGTCGGCGCGTTCACAACCATGACGCCGGCTGCGGTCGCGGTCTTCACGTCAACGTTGTCGAGGCCGACTCCGGCGCGGGCGACGACCTTCAGCTGCTTCGCCGCGGCGATGGCCTCGGCGTCGACCTTGGTGGCCGAGCGGATGAGGATCGCGTCAGCGTCCTCCAGCGCGGACAGCAGCGCCGGCCGGTCGGTCCCGTCCACGGAACGGATGTCGAAATCGGGGCCGAGAGCCTCGACAGTAGCGGGCGAGAGTTCTTCTGCGATCAGCACGATCGGCTTTGCCACAACTGTGTCCTTTGCGAGAGGGGGAGGGAGAACCCCTCGAAGTTTAGTTGCGCGCTGGAGCTTTAAAAATCGCGCCAGCGATTTAGCGACGCCAGCGCCGACGAAGCTTGCTTCGGCGGAGGGAGAAGTCGCCCTCAGCCGAAGGGGTTCGGGGTCAGGGTGTACTTCGTCTCGAGGTACTCGTGAATGCCTTCTCGCCCGCCCTCACGACCGAGCCCGGAGTGCTTGACCCCACCGAACGGCGCTGCCGCGTTCGACACCACGCCGACGTTCAGGCCCATCATCCCGGACTCGATGCTGTCGATCAGCCGCTGCCCGCGCTGGAAATCCTCGGTGAACACGTAGCTGACCAGCCCGAAGTCGGTCTCGTTCGCCAGCCGCACGGCGTCGGCTTCGTCGGCGAACCGGATGATCGACACCACCGGGGCGAAGATCTCCTCGAAGTTGATCTCCATGCCGTGCGCGACCCGGTCGAGCACGGTCGGCTGGAAGAAGCTGCCCGCGCCATCGATCGCCTTGCCACCGGCAAGCAGCGTCGCCCCCTTGCGCACGGCGTCGTCGACCAACCGCACCGTGTTCTGCACCGCTTTGTCGTTGATGAGCGGCCCGATCGCGACATCCAACTCCGTGCCGCGGCCGACCTTCATCGCCTTCACTCGCTCGGCGAGCCGTGCGGCGAACTCATCGGCGATGCCCTCCTGCACGATGAAGCGGTTGGCCGCGGTGCACGCCTGGCCGATGTTTCGGAACTTCGCGATCATCGCGCCCTCAACGGCCTTGTCGAGGTCGGCGTCGTCGAAGACGATGAACGGGGCGTTACCGCCGAGTTCCATCGAGGTGCGCAGCACATTGTCGGCGGCCTGCTTGAGCAGCGAGACCCCGACCGGGGTGGACCCGGTGAAACTCACCTTGCGCAGCCGTTTGTCGGCCATGAGGGCTTCCGAGAACTTCGACGTCGAGGTGGTAGTGATCACATTGACCACACCCTTCGGCAGGCCGACTTCCTCGAGCACCGCGACCAGCGCCAGTGTGGTCAGCGGGGTCAGCGTGGCCGGCTTGATCACCACGGTGCAGCCCGCGGCGAGCGCCGGTCCGAGCTTGCGGGTGGCCATCGCCAGCGGGAAGTTCCACGGGGTGATCAGCAGGCACGGACCAACCGGGCGCTGGCTGACGATCATGCGACCGGTGCCCTCCGGATTCGTCCCGTAACGGCCATCGATCCGCACCGCTTCCTCACTGAACCAGCGCAGGAACTCGGAGCCGTAGGCGACCTCGCCGCGCGCCTCGGCGATCGGCTTGCCCATCTCGAGTGTCATCAGCAGCGCAAAGTCCTCCTTGCGCTCCTGCACGAGATCGAACGCGCGGCGGAGGATCTCGCCACGTGCCCGCGGCGGTGTGGCGGCCCACTCCTCCTGTGCTGCCACGGCGGCATCCAGCGCGCGCACGCCGTCCTCGACCGAGGCGTCGGCGATCGTGCGGATGACCTCGCCTGTGGCCGGGTCGACTACATCAATGGTCTTGCCGCGACCGGAGTCGACCCACTCGCCGCCGATGAACAACTGGTGCGGAACGGATGCGAGCAGTTCGCGTTCGCGCGGGTCGGTGATGACGACGGTGGACATGGGCACTCCCTCATGCGGTGTCTTTCTCCCAGCGTGCCACAGCAGCTCGGGACACGGCAGAGCGGAAGCGACCGTTTAGAGCCCGCCGGCGCGCACGTAGGCCGTGAGGCTGAGGGTCAGCACCGCGACGAGGCACAATCCGGCCAGCAGCAGCGCCGCTTTGTCGAAGAGCCTCCGCTTGCGGCCGAGCACGAGGGCAAGCGCGAACACCGCGACCGGCACGACCGCGCTGGCGATGAATGCCGTCCACGGCACGGCCTGTCCCGCTGCGATGAATGTCGGCGGCGCGACGATGATCGTTTCCGCTGCTTCCCACAGGTCCCAGCCGTACAGCAGGGCGAAAAGCGCGACGATGACGGCCGTGAGCGTTCTCTGGCGCGGCGCAGGCGCGAGGGCCTGGGTGGCGACATCCGACATCGTCAGAATCCTCCGAGCAGGTAGGGCAATGGGAACAGCAGGATGAGTCCGCCGACGAGCCAACCCAGCCGCAGCAGAGCACTGCGGTCACGGGTGAGCAGCACGGTCACCGCCACCCAGACGAGCGGCGCAGCGATCGCCAGGAACTCTCCGAACTGCGCCATGATCTCGGCGAACAGGTTGTCGCGGCTGAACGGATCCGCGGTGACCGTGATCAGCCAGGCGACGGAATACAGCACGTAGATGCCGCCGATGATGCCGTAGACGACCACCAGCAGCGGGTTCGCCGGCTTGGCGGGCTCCTCCTCGGCGTCGGTCGAGCCGCCGTCGGCGACCTCCGCTGCCGATTCAGCGTGCTTCGGATAGTCGAGGTCTGAGTCGCCGGCCCAGCGGAGGGCCTCCTCATCCGGGTCGGTGCTCATCCCTCCAGATTAGCCGCCGGCGCGCTCTTCGAATGCGGTCACGACGGCGGGGAACAGCCGATGCTCCGGATCCAGCCCGGTGATCTCCACAGCGAGCTCCGCGGCGGTGCGGTTGCTCGCGAGCAACTCCCGCAGTTCGATGCTCTCGGCGTCGTCCGGAGAATGGAACTGCAGCGCAGCCCCTACCGCGCGCATCAGAGCGGATGTCTCGTGGCCGCGTTCCGCCAGTTGCGCAGCCGGCCCGATGAATCGCTCGTAGCGGCTGAGCTTGCGCAGGGGGTTGCGACCCACGCGTTCGCAGGTGTCGGGCAGGTGTGGATTCGCGACGCGCTGGATGGTCTTGTCGATGTACGCCTGCTGCTCGTCCGCGGAGAACCCGTGCTTGTCCACCAGCAGCGCCTTGGTCTCGGCGAGCACCGCGCGCACCTCCTCGGCCACGGCGGGGGTGGCAAGGGCCTCGCGGATGGTCACGATGCCCGCGATCGTGCCGTGGTAGGCGGCAGCGGCGTGACCGGTGTTCACGGTGAACAACTTGCGTTCGATGTATGGGGTGAGGTCATCGACCCAGATCACCCCATGCAGCTCGGGCGGGTTACCCGGAAACGGGGTGCGGTCGACGACCCATTCCGAGAAGGCTTCAAGGGTGACATCCAGTCCCCCGGGTTGCTCGGGCACGATCCGGTCGATGGCGCAGTTCGCGAACGCGGCCGACGCATCCGGGTTGACGCGATGCACCTCCGCCGCGAGCGTGCTGCTCGCGTTGACGGCGTTTTCGCACGCGATCACGGTGAGCGGTTCTGGCGCCGTGCGGCCGGCGATCCCCCGCGCGATCAACGGCGCAACGAACGGCAGAACCCGGGGGCCGACCGCGGTCGTGACGATGTCAGCCGCGGCGATCTCGGCGATGACGTCGGCCTCATGCGTGCGGCTGTTGATCGCCCGGTAGCCGTCGACGACGCTCTCGGTGGCGCCGGCGCCCATCTCGTGCACGGTGTAGCTGGGCTGTGCCTGCAGGGCCCGGATCAGCTCTTCGTTGACATCGACGAAGACCACCTCGTAGCCGGAGGCGTGCAGGAACTGGGCGACGAACCCTCGGCCGATGTTTCCCGCACCGAAGTGGACCGCCGTCTTGGCCATGACGGGTTACTCCTTGAGCTTCTCGTAGATCGCCTTGCACGTTGGGCAGACCGGGAACTTCTCGGGGTCTCGGCCGGGCGTCCACTTCTTGCCACACAGGGCTCGGACCGGTTTGCCGGTGATGGCAGATTCGACGATCTTGTTCTTCGGCACGTAGTGCGAGAACCGGTCGTGATCACCGTCGTCGAGCTGCTCGTCATTCAGTAGCTTCTCGAGTTCGCGGTCGAGGACGTCGGTTCCGCCGCCACTGTGGTCTGTGCTGCTCATGCGCTCCAGTGTACGGCCGACGCGAGGGCTCAGTTGCGGGCTGTGAACGCCAACAGTTCCGGCGCGCGGCGCTCGAATACCCGGCCGCCGAGGTGCAGTCCGCCGATCAGGCAGACCGCCCCGAATCCGAGCCCGACCAGCAGACTGGCCCAGTTGTACCAGCCGCCCAGGAAGATGCTCGCGGCGCCGAGCAGCAACGCCGGAGCGGCGAGCAGGATCGTCGCGAAGAACGACAGCGCCTGAATGAGGGCGGCCGCGGTGTTGCCGGACTGCGGCTGCGTGAACGGACTATCGCCGGGCCGCACCGCCGGGTACGGGAACAACGCGGACATGACGCTGGAGAGGCCGATCCCGGCCAGCAGCACCGCGAAACCGGCGCCCAGCATGCTCGGCAGGATGGCCCAGTCTCCGTAGATGGCGGCGCAGAGCAGTGCCGTGGCGGTCACCGCCGGGATCCCCAGACCGAGCGCAGGCACCGCCCTGCCGAGCCGATCGTCCCAGCCGCGGATGTGGGCGGCGACATGCAGCCAGATCGCGGTGTTGTCGTAGGCGACGTCATTGTGGATGGCCCAGCCCAGGAACAGGGCGACGACCGGCACCGGCAACAGAGCGATGAGCTCGGTGGGTACGCCTGCGATGGTCAGTGGCACGACCATGATCAGCGGCACGACCGGGACGATCGCCAGGGTGACCAGATAGCGGGCGTCACGCATCCAGTAGGTGATCGATCGGGCAGCGATCGCCCCGGCCGGTGTTCCGCCGATCCGTGCGAACCAGCCGATGCCCGAATACTGCGGCGCATGCGCCTCCCGGCTCGGGGTGACCAGCATGTGCGCGACGAGGCCACGCCAGGCGAACCAGAGAGCGCCGACGGTGACCACGGCGATGACCGTCTTGAGCAGTGCCGCCCCGGGAAGACCGGCTGCCGCATCCGCGGGCGCTGCCCAGACGGCGCCGAACGGGGTCCAGGACGCGATCGTGGCCAGCGAGTCAAGGATGCCGAGTCCTTCGCCCTGCCAGTCGACGTCGCTCAGCCAGACGAACAGCGGCGCAAGCAGCATGAGCGCGATCACCGCGAGCACTCCCGTCGCATCCCGGGCCTTGCGGCTGGCGAGCGCGAACGCGCCGACAGAGGTGGTGACCCGCGCGCCGAGCAGGCAGGTGGCCACCAGCAGCGGCATGGAGATGATCGCAAGCAGCACGGCCAACGGGTCACGGCTCCAGGTGACCACCTGACCGATTCCGACGACCACGAAGGCGATCGCCGGGACTCCGATCAGCGTGGTCACGGCGAGCGCCGTCGCCAGCTTCGCCGAATCGATCCCGAACAGCGAGAACTTCCTGGGGTCAAGCGGGTCGTCCACGCCGAAGAACAGCGGGACGATGAACGCGCCGAGGGTGACGATGGCGCCTGCGGCCACGACGATGCTGCGGGCGAGGTCGACGTCGACCAGGCGCAGCGCGACCAGCGCGAGAAACGCGAACACGGCAAAGCCGAGCCCGTAGAGCAGCCCGAGAACTGTGCCGACCACCTGCCAGGGGCTACGCCGGAAACTGTTCGCGAGGAGTCTGAGCTTCAGTCGGAGAAACTGTGCAACCACTCCATGCCCTCCGCCGCCTTGCGCCCACCGGCCAACTCCACGAACCGGTCCTCGAGGCTCTTCCTACCCCGTACCTTGCTCATGGTGCCTGCGGCCAGGACTTCGCCGCGCACGATGATGGCCACGTTGTCGCAGATCCGCTGAACGAGATCCATGCTGTGGCTGGATAGCACCACGGTGCCGCCGGCCTTGGTGTAGCGCTGCAGGATCTCGATCACGTTCGCCGCCGACACCGGGTCGACCGACTCGAATGGTTCGTCGAGGACCAGCAGCCGCGGAGAGTGGATCATGGCGCTGGCCAGCGCGATCTTCTTCGTCATGCCCGCGGAGTAGTCGGTGACCAACCGGTCGAGGGCATCCTCCAGGCCGAACGCCGCGGCAAGGTCGCGACTGCGGACGCGCACCGTCTCGGTGTCGAGTCCCCGCAGAGTGCCCGAGTAGTGCAGCAGCTGCGCGCCGGTCAGCCGGTCGAACAGGCGCAACCGGTCGGGCAGTACGCCCATATTCCGCTTGGCGACCACGGGATTCGACCAGACATCCGCGCCGTGCACCGTGATCAGGCCGGCGTCTGGGCGAAGCAGTCCGGTGACCATAGAGAGTGTGGTGGTCTTGCCCGCACCGTTCGGGCCGACGATGCCGAAGAACGAGCCCGCGCGCACCTCGAGGTTGATGCCGTCGACGGCGACTGTCTCACCGAAGCGCTTGGTGAGCCCCTCGACATGCAGGACAACCTCGGCGACGGGCTTGCGCGGCCGAGGGGCGCGCTTTGCTGCCGGTTTCTTCGCCGGCGTCTTGCGTGGCGCCGGAGACTTCTTTGCTGCCGCGACGCCTGCCGGGGTGGATTCAGCGGATTCGGAGGCTGCTGCTTCCGGGACATCCGCCGACTTATCGCTCAGCGTGGTGGAAACCGCTGCCGCTGCCGATCGCGTGCCTGTCGCGTCGGCTTTTGGCTGGGCTAAATCGGTTTCGGGATCCACGAGTCCCACCGTAGCAAGCGGTACGGACCGCGAAGGCGGTCAAACGACTATTTATCACGGATGCGCTACATTCCAGCCGCTTCCAGCTTTTGTCCCCCACTGGCGGGTACACTCTCATGAGCACAACGGCGTGTCCAGACAGTATCCCTGTGATGAATTTCAGACGAAGTCGCAGTGATCGGGAACTTGCGCAAAGCGTAAGGGCCCGCGACACAGGGCAAACATCGTAGGAGACAGAACGTGAGCACTCAGGTCGTCATTCTTGCTGCCGGTATGGGCAGCCGCCTCGGCCGTTCGCTACCCAAATCGTTGACCGAGTTGAACGACGGCCGCACCATCATGCGGCAGCAGTTCGACAACATCCGTCACGCGTTTGGCCAGAAGGCCAAGGTAACGACCGTCGTCGGCTACAAGCTTGAGCACATCATCGAGGCTTTCCCTGAGGCGTCGTACGTCTACAACGAGCAATACGACCAGACCAACACCTCGAAGAGCCTGCTGCGTGCGCTGCAGGCATCGAAGGACGGCGGCGTGCTGTGGATGAACGGCGACATCGTGTTCGACCCGGCGATCCTCGTGCGTGCGGCAAAGATGGTCGAGGCGGACCAGTCGTTCGTGACCGTGAACACCGCGCGCGTCTCGGATGAAGAGGTCAAGTACACGACCGACGCCGAGGGCTTCATCAAGGAACTGTCGAAGACCGTCAAGGGCGGACTCGGCGAGGCGATCGGCATCAACTTCATCTCGAGCCGCGACAAGGCGGTGCTGATGCAGCAGCTGAAGCGCGTCGGCGACCAGGACTACTTCGAGCGCGGCATCGAGCTCGCGATCGAGCAGAACGGTGTGCGCGTCGAGCCGATCGACATCTCCGACCTGTACGCGGTCGAGGTTGACTTCGCCGAAGACCTGGAGCGCGCGAACCTCTTCGTCTAGTCGCTAGATGACGAGCGCCGAGTCGGTGCACCCCTACGATAGTCAGCGTGTCAGCACCCGCCACTGAGCGTCCCCGATGGACGCCCGCCGCCCGTTATCGGCATTCGCTGTGGCTGCTGACCGTGCGCGATCTGCGGGTACGTTACTCGACGTCGTTCCTCGGCTACTTCTGGTCGATCCTCGATCCGCTGGTGATGGCCGGGATCTACTGGTTCGTCTTCACCGAGATCTTCGACCGTGGCGTCGGGTTTGACCCGTATTTGGTGTTCCTGCTGGCCGCGCTGCTCCCCTGGATGTGGTTCAACGGTGCCGTGTCAGATTCCACTCGGGCGTTCTTGAAACAGGCGAAGCTGATCCGGTCCACCGCGATCCCCCGAACCATCTGGGTCGTGCGGCTGGTGTTGTCCAAGGGCATCGAGTTCCTGCTGAGCCTGCCCGTTCTCGCAGTGTTCGCGGTGTGGCTGGGAGCGGAACTGCACTGGCAGATCGTGTACTTCCCTCTCGCCATCCTCATTCAGACTGTGCTCACCGTCGGCGTCGGCCTGATCGTCGCGCCACTGGTGGTGTTCTTCCGCGACTTGGAACGAGCGACGAAACTGGTGCTGCGGTTCCTGTTCTACGCGTCGCCGATCATCTACGGCATCGGCGACCTGCCCGGTCCACTGCAGTTCTGGATGAGCTTCAATCCCCTCGCCGGAATCTTCTCGCTGTACCGGGCGGCGTTCTTCCCCGCTGAGCTGAATTGGCTGGCGGTCGGGATCGGTGCCGCTATGAGCGTGCTCCTGTTGATCGTGGGCGTCCTGGTGTTCCGCCGGGCCGAGCGCAGCGTACTGAAGGAAATCTGATGACCGCCACGACTGGTGTCGGCCCCGTGCAATCGCCGGACACGCCGGCCTCCGTGATTTCGGTGCAGGATCTCGGCATCCGTTTCCGGCGCAATCGACGCGGTCGGCGCACCTTCAAGGATTTGTTCGCGCCGAAGAACCGGCGTTCCCGTCCTGGCGAGTTCTGGGCGTTGCGGAACGTTTCGTTCGAAGTGTCGCCGGGCGAGGCGATCGGCGTCGTCGGCCGGAACGGCCAGGGCAAGTCGACACTGCTGAAACTGGTCGCGCAGGTGATGATCCCCGATGAAGGATCCGTCGGCGTGCACGCGGGGGTCGCGCCGCTGATCGAGATCACCGGCGGCTTCGTCGACGAGCTGACTGTGCGGGACAACGTCTACCTGACCGCCGGGTTGCACGGCATGACCCGGCGCGAGGTCGACGAGCGGTACGAGTCGATCATCGATTTCGCTGGCATCCAGGACTTCGTCGACACCCCGTTCAAGCACCTGTCGAGCGGCATGAAGGTTCGCATCGCCTTCTCGGTGATCTCGCAACTCGAGGAACCGATCCTGCTCGTCGACGAGGTGCTCGCGGTGGGCGACAAGGCGTTCCGGGAGAAGTGCTACAAGCGGATCGAGCAGATGCTCGCGGACGGACGCACGCTGTTCTTCGTGTCGCACAACGAGCGGGACCTCAAGCGGTTCTGCACCCGCGGCCTGTACCTCGACAAGGGTCAGCTGCAGCTGGACGGTCCGATCGAAGACGTGCTGTCGCGCTACAACGCCGAGTACGGGGCGTAATCCCGCCGCTTGGCCCGCCGCTCGTCGGCACTCTCGCTGGTCGAGCCTGCCGAGACCCCTCCTCCCCATCGGAGCAACGGATGCGTCGCTCCCCCGTTCCCCTGACGATGTCGTTGGTGCTTCCTACGGTGCGAGCATGCTGTACCTCGTCGGCGATGGAGCACCCCACGACCCGGCCTACCGCGTGCCGTTCCTGGTGCGGCGGGAGCGGGCGCCCACCTACGAGCTGGTCAACGTCGGCGATGAGCGGCTGCGTGGGATCAGGCTGACCCTGCTGGGCGATGGCCGACTGGTGTGGGGCATCCCGAGCGTTCTCGAGCCGGCCGACGGGCTGCTGTTCCGGATGCACGGCGACGACCTGGCGCGCAGTTCGGTGGTGATCGTCCGCTGGTTACGGCCATCTGGCGACGAATACCTGTGGCGAATCTCGTTGTGACGTCCGGGGCTCTTGACCCTCCGACGCTTCACCACTCAGCGGGGATGTCTATCATGAGACCCCACCCCGGAAGGAGTTGACCATGGCCGAAACAACTCACCCCGCGCAGCATCCGATGGTCGTTCGCGGATTCGACCGGTTGCTCACCGCGCAGCGACCGACCGTGCTCGCCCACATCCGCCGCGTTCGGAGGCAGCACCCGAATGCCAGTCCCGAAGAGATCATTCAGGTGCTCGAGCGGCACTATCTCAACGTTGTGACGGCGAGCGGGGCTGGAGTAGGTGCCGCGGCAATCTTCCCCGGGGTCGGCACGGGCGTCAGCCTGGCCCTCACCGGTGTCGAGACGGCGGCGTTCCTGGAGACCAGTGCGTTGTTCGCTCAGTCGGTAACGGAGATTCACGGCATAGCCGTCACCGACCCCGACCGGGCACGAACCATGGTGATGGCGATGATGCTCGGCCCCTCCGGCGCGGACCTGCTGCGCAACCTCAGCACTCAGGTCACGGGTCGCGGAGGGTCGCTGCCGCTCTTCTGGGGTGACGTCATCGGCCGGAGCATGCCGCAGGCGTTCGTCGGCCAGGTCGCCGACCGTATGAAGACCATCTTCCTGCGCCGCTTCGCCGCACGGACCACGGCGAGCGCTTTCGGACGGATGGTCCCGATGGGGATCGGAGCCGTCATCGGCGGGACCGCCAACAACGTGCTCGGCCGTCGCGTGATCAGCAGCGCCCGCTTGGCGTTCGGCCCGCCACCGGCCCGCTTCCCCGAGGATCTGGGACCGACGAACTACCGGGAGCGTGAACGGGAACGGCGATTCCGGATGCCGCTGCGCAGGCAGCTGCCGAAAGAACCCGCCGACCAAAACCCCGGCCAGCCCACGAGCACCGATGACACGGTCAGCGACGACGACCGGCGCATGAGCGTCTAGCGGTCAGAGCCCAGCGCCGAGCGCCAAGCGCCTAGGACTCGTCCGCGGGCGCCTCATCCTCGTCGTCTTCATCGAACGGGTCAGCCTCGGCCTCGATGCGATCGCCCGCGTGGATCGCTGAATGCCGGTGCCACTCGTCGACGAGCTGACCGACCGCGGCATGGAACCGCGCGGTCGCGACTCCTGGCGACGTGTCACCGAAGTGGCGCTTCGCCCAATGTTGCAGGTTTTCCAGCGAGTCGGTGCTCGTCTGCACCCGGTCGACGATCTCGACGATTCGATCGGTCGAGTCGGTGGTCAGCCACTCGCAGCTGCCGAGGAAGCCGGACTCATCGACATCGGCCTTGGCTGACGCCGGCCGGGTGACGATGATCGGCTTGCCGGTGGCGAGCCGGTCGTAGACCATCGCCGAGATGTCGGTGATGGCGACATCCGCTGCCGCCAGTTGCCAGCCGAGCTCGGAGCCGGCGTCGTAAATGTGGTGCGCGTCGGGGTCGGCAGCGTTGGCCGCCGCGATCGCGGCGATGATCTGCTGGTTCGCGGCCTTGTACTCGGCGTCGACGACACCGCTGCGCGGATGCGGCCGATAGATGACCCGGTGGCGTCCGCTTGCGAGCAGATGCTGCACGAGGGTGACACCGTGCGAGGCGACCGAGCCGTAGGCCGCCGCCGCGCGGTCGCCCTCCCAGGTCGGTGCGTAGAGCACGACGGCCCGATCGTCGGGCTGGTACGGCAGTTCGCCGACGAAGTGGTCGGCCTGCGGGCGTCCGATCGGGATGGCCCGCTTGTCGAGATCGAAGTCCCACAGTTTGCGGCTGAGTCGTTCGAGCGCCGCGTCGCCGGCGACGAAGCTGTAGTCGTAGGCCTTGAACTGGTTGGTGGTCATGTACATCTTGTCGCTCTCACCGTGGTTGATGAACACGTGCCACATGCGGCCGTAGCGGAACATCTGGAAGTTCTTGGTGTTCTGGTTCACGTAGAACACGATCTTCAGGTCCTGCTCGGAGACGAAGCGCTCCAGTTCGACCACCTTGCGCCGGTACACGGTCGGCACCGGAGCCTCGTCCCATAGCGTGAGGGCGGTTCCCGGCGAGCGGGTGATGATCGCCACCGGATGTGTCTTCGCGAGTTCCTTGAGCGGCGCGTACCACTGGCGGATCTGGTACAGGTTGACGCGGCTGTCGGCGAAGTACACCGCGATCTCAACGCTGCCGGGGCGCGGCTGCGCGATCGTCGGTTGCCGGTGTTCAAGCTGCTTGCGGGTCCGCCGGGAGCGAAGGATGTTGCGGAGCAGTCGCCTGGCGGTCTTCAAGTCCTTGATCAGTGGCACAAACGATCCTTCCGCGGTTCCCGGCAAACGCCGCCATCAATTACACCAGCGCGTGGTCAGTGGTTCCTCCCAATCTGCGGGATAGTTGTTGAATCGTGTCCCGGTTTACCTTCGCGTCAGGCAATGCCGCCAAGCTGCTGTCCGTGCCCCTTTACGTCGCCGGTGCCATCGCCACTCGATTCGTCCGCCGCCGCAACGACCTCTGGGTGTTCGGCTCGGGATCGGGGGTCGGCGAGGGATCGCTTGCCTTGCTGCAGACCGTTCGCCGGCAGCAACCGGACCTGCGGATCGCCTGGCTCGCGCGTGATGAGTCTGACCTGGCCCGCGCTCGGGAACTCGGCATCCGCGCGGTCCTGAAAGACAGTTGGCGGGGATTTAGGCTCACCCTGCGCGCCCGCGTGATCGTCGTCACGCATGGATTCGGCGACGCGAACCGGTTCGCGGTGCGCGGCGGATTCATCGTGCAGCTCTGGCACGGCATTCCGCTGAAGCGCATCCAGCTGGACGCGCCGACCACCTTCGCCGCGCCCGGACCGTTGCGCGGGCTGCTGCGCCGCCTGTACCGCCGCACTGCGCAGAACATCGACCTGGTCACCGCCGCGGGTGCGCCGTCGGCGGAGCGGCTGCGCACCGCGTTCGGGGTGCCCGAGGACCGCATCGCGATCACCGGCGACCCCCGTGACGACCTGCTAAGCCGTGGCAGCTCGGGCGAGCGTCGGGCGACGGCGGACACCCTGCTGCACTCGCTGCTTCAGCTGGCGGGCTCCCCGCGGGTCATCATGTTCGCGCCGACCTGGCGAGACGGCAACCCCGATCCCGGGCTGCCCAGCGACACCGAGTGGCAGCGCATCGGCGAATGGCTCGAGAACACCCGATCGGTGCTGGTGGTTCGGCCGCATCCGCACAGCGTCGGCGACTACGAAGGCGGGCCCACCCACTCCCGGCGCATCCTGCTGCTCGATGCGACCGCGTTGCGGGACATCACACCGGTGCTGCCAGCGGTCGACGCGCTCATCACCGACTACTCGTCGATCGCCTTCGACTACGCGCTGACCGGCGGACCGATCTACTTCCTCGCCGCCGACGTTGCCGAATACGGAGCGAATCGCGGGCTGTACGAACCCTACGAGCGGTTCAGCGGCGGCCGTGAAGTGCACACCTGGCCCGCCCTGCTCGAGGTGATCGACCGGGCGGACACCGACCCGACCCTTGGCCGGGCCATCCGAGCCCACAGCGACGACCTGCGGCGGCGGTTCCATGCGTACGCTGACGGCCGGAACTCGCACCGCGTGTACACGCAGATCCTCGAACGCCTGAAAGAGGTGGAATGACGAAGCTCGTCGTCGACACGGTCACGCTCGACACCCATGATTCCCCGGTGGTTCGGCTGGCCGGCACCTTCGCCGGCGCCGCCCCCGATCAAGTCATTCTGATCGGGGCCCGGCAGCGTCTCGCCGCCCCGACCGATGTCGCGGGCGACCGCTGGAGCGCGAGCGTGCCGCTGATCGCGTCCCGCTGGGGTGGGGCGCCGATGCCGGGCGCGGCAGGACGGTACCGACTGCACGGAGACTCGGTGGCGGTGCGCGCAAGCCTGCCGGAGCCGATTCTGCTGCCGGATGTCGCGGAGGTCCAGTTCGCCATCACCGACACCCTCGAGCTCAAGCTCTCCGCTCCGCTGGGTGTGACCGAACGGGGCCCGAAGCAGCAGGCACGGCTTGAAGCCGAATACCACGCCGCCCGTCCCGAACCGATGAACGCGATCTTCTTCGAGAGCTTCTATGGGCAGAACGTGTCCTGCAACCCACGCGCGCTCGACCGGGCGTTCGCCCGGCTCCGGCCAGACCTGCCAAGGTACTGGAGCGTCGCCGACGCCTCGATCGAAGTGCCGGAGGGGGCGATCCAGCTCATCGAGGGCAGCGCCGAATGGTGGCGAGTGCGGGCCGCCGCCCGGCTGCTGATCGTCAACGACTGGCTGCGGAACCGTTACCGCAAGCGTGCGTACCAGACCGTTTTGCAGACCTGGCATGGCACGCCGCTGAAGCGGATCGCGCTCAGCCGCCGCGGGCTGCGCGTGCGGCCGATGCTGGCGACGCTGCGGGAGCGATCACGCTGGTCGGTGATGCTCTCCCAGAACGAACACTCCACCCGCATCTTCCGCCGCGCGTACGCCTTCTTCGGTCCCATCTGGCAGGAGGGCTATCCGCGCGACGACGTGCTGCTCACCGGGAATCCGGCATCCGTTCGCTCCCGCCTGGGCATCGATCCCGGCAAGACGGTGCTGCTGTATGCCCCCACCTGGCGAGATGACCGCCCGGATGAGGTCGACCACCTCGACGCCGCCCGCTTCGCCGCGGAACTCGGCGACGACTACGTTGTGCTGGTCCGCGGCCATGCGCGCACGCTGCAGCCGGGCGCCGACGTGCGTGGGAACAACGTGATCGACGTGACCAGCTACCCGGATGTCTCGGAGCTGTTCGTCGTCGCGGATGTGCTGATCACCGACTACTCGTCGGTGATGTTCGACTACACAGTCACGGGCAAGCCGGTGCTGTTCTTCACCCCGGATCTGGAGCACTACCGCGACGAGTTGCGCGGCTTCTACTTCGACCTGGCGCCCGTGGCGCCGGGCCCGATCGCGCGCACCACTGACGAGTTGCTCGACCTCGTGCGAGGTCGAGACGCAGTGGCAGCCCACTACGCCGAGAAGTACCGGGTCTGGCAGCAGCGGTTCAACCCGGACGATGACGGCCGGGCGGCGGACCGGGTGGTCGCCAAGCTGATCGACCGCGGGGTCTTCGGGGCCTAGCGGGCCTAGATGTCGGTGCGCGAGGTATCGGTGACGTCACGCGCGCCGCGCAGCAGCCCGGCGAGAAAGCCCACACCCCACGACAGGTGCATGGTCGGCAGCACCACCAGATACAGCAGGCTGTCGCGCAGCGTGGGACCGCGCTCGCTGACGAAGGCGACCCAGAGCATCAGCAGCACGTAGGCGATCGGCCCGAGGTACACCAGGCTCGCAATGGCGCCCAGAACTCCGGTGAGCACCCCGGTCAGCTGCAGGATGCCGACGATGACACTGAGCAGCACCGAGACGACCAGCAACGGCGGAACGAAGAAGCGCCACGGGTTGCGTCCGCGATAGCGGCGCACGAGTTCGCCTCGCCAGGCGCCGGTGGCCACGAACTGCCGCACGAGCTTGTTCCAGTTCTCGCGCGGCCAGTAGGTCACCTGCAGGCTCGGGTCGAACCACACGGTGTGACCGGCGTTGCGGATGCGCAGGTTCAGTTCCCAGTCCTCGCCGCGGCGCACCGATTCGTCGTACAGGCCGACCTCGAACAGCACCTCCCGCCGGAACACGCCGAGGTACGCCGACTCCGCGGGACCTTCATCGGCACCGCCATGGTAGCTGCCGCCGCCGAGCCCGATCCGGCTGTTGTACGCCCGGGCGACCGCCGCCTGGAACGGGGTGCGACCCTGCGCGTTCATCAGACCGCCGATGTTGGCGGCACCGGTCTGCTCGAGTTTCTGGATGGCGCGGCGGGTGTAATCCGGTTCCAGCTCGGAGTGGGCGTCAACCCGCACCACGATCGGATACCGGCTGGCGCGGATGGCAAGGTTCAGGCCGGCCGGGATGTCGGTCTGCGGGTTGTGCACGAAGCTGACCCGCGCGTCCTCGGCGGCCAGCCGGTCCACGATCGAGTCGGTGGCGTCGCTCGACGGGCCCAGTGCGAGGATGATCTCCCGCTCGCCGGCGTAGTCCTGCGCGAGCACCGTGCGCACCGCGTTCTCGATGTATTTGGCTTCGTTCAGGACGGGCATGACATAGGAGACGCCGGGAAGCGTTTCTGATGTCATGGGGTCCAATGCGTCGGGGGCGAAAGCTGCGGTGAGCCTATCAGTCAGTAAGAAGGGCACGGGGTGTCCCGTGCCCTTCTTGGCGGTTCACGCGCCGGTTACTGCGGGAGTTCGCCGACCGTGACCTCGGTGGAGTTGGTCTCGCCGTCACGGACCCAGACGATCTCGGCCTTCTCGCCGGCACCGAGCACCCGCACCTGAGCGGTGAGGTCGGTGGGGCTGGTGATCGGCACACCGTTGAAGCTGGTGACCACGTCACCTGCCTGCAGGCCCGCCTTGTCAGCCGCGCCATCCGCGGTGACATCCCGGATCTCAGCGCCGAGCACCGAGCCGTCGGACACCGCCTGAACGGTCGCGCCGAGCAGACCATGGCTGGCCGAGCCGGTTGCGATGATCTCGTCGGCCACCCGCTGGGCCAGGTTCGACGGAATCGAGAATCCGACACCGATGCTGCCGGCCGCCTCCTGGCCACCCGCGCTGGCGATGGCGACGTTGATGCCGATGAGTTCGCCGTTGGCGTTCAGCAGCGCCCCGCCGGAGTTACCGGGGTTGATCGAGGCATCCGTCTGGATGACGCTGAGCGAGATGCTCGACGAGGGTGCGCTCTGCTGCTCCTGCTGGCCGGGAATGTCGAAGTTCCAGAAGTCGAACGGGCTCTCGCCTTCTTCGTCGGGCTGGTCGTCCTGGCTGGGGGTCTCCGGGGCCGCCGACGAGGCGACCGTGATGCTGCGGTTCAGCGCACTCACGATGCCGTCGGTGACGGTGTTCGACAGCCCGAGCGGGGCGCCGATCGCGATGGCGGTGTCGCCGACGTTGAGCTCGTCCGAGTCGGCGAACTTGATCGCCGGCAACTCGGCTGACGGGTCGACCTTGATGACAGCGAGGTCGGAGATCGGGTCGGTGCCGACGACCGTGGCCTCGAGCAGGCGGCCGTCATAGGTCTGCACCTTCACGGTGGGTTCGCCGACGGCGCCGTCAAGAGTGACGACGTGGGTGTTGGTGAGGATGTGGCCCTCATCGTCGATCACGACACCCGATCCAGTGCCGCTGCCCTGACCACCGGTCACCGACAGGGTGACGACGCTGGGCGACGCCTTGGCGGCGACCGCTCCGACGTTGGTGGCGGTGTCAGCGTTGTTGATCGTGATTGTTCCGGGGTCGGAGTTGCCGACCACCCGGGTGTCAGAGGCTCCGCCGGTGGCCGCCAGCGTGACGCCCGCTCCGGAGACGCCGCCGATCAGGGCACCGATCGCGAGGGCGGCCACCACGGGAACGGCCGTGGACTTCTTGCGCGGCGATGCCGCCGGCCCGCCATGCTCGGACGCGGGGCCGCCGGCTGTCGGAGGGGCGCCGTTGCCGGTGGCCGCTGGGCCGAAGCCTGCACCCGGGGGCGTGGCTCCGCCGTGGTGCGGCGTGGCGCCGCTGCCCTGCGGGTGTGCTGCCGCCGAAACACCGGCGGGTGCGGGCGCGTACTGGCCGTAGCGCGGGGCCGGCCGGTCAGCGGTCGGCGGAATGGGCGTCGTCGGCTGCGTCCCTGCGGAGGAGGGCGGGATCGGAGTCGTCGGTTGCGTTCCCCCTGAGGTCGGCGGGATCGGAGTCGTCGGCTGCGTTCCGGTGGGAGCCGCGGTGCTCGGCTGTGCGCTCGGTGCCGGAGTAACCGGCTGCGAATCGAGCGGCTGCGGGGGTTCCGGCGTGGCCGGTGGTTCGGGGGCAGCGGGCGGCTGCGGAGTCTCGGGCTGATCGGGAGCAACGGGCTGGTCGCCGTTATCGGTGGGGTTTGTCATCGGGGTGCTCCTTTCAAGCGCCTTCAGCTTCCTCCGGCTAGCTGAGGGATCCGCTGATCGATCCTGTGAGCCGGCTGGAGGTTCCCTATGCGTCAGGCTGACGCATCCGCCGCGCTGGCCCGTCCAGTTCCGGTAACTTTGGTGGGTGACTGTTTCGGGAGCGTGGCGCCGTGCCGCCCGTGGCGCCATGCTGCTCGGCGCCGACGGGGAGACCCGTCCTACTATCTTCGCGGAAATGTCCGCACTCGCCGCACAGACCGGCGCGATCAACCTCGGTCAGGGGTTTCCCGACGAGGACGGACCCACCGAAGTCCTCGAGGCGGCGCGCCAGGCGATCAGCGATGGCCTGAACCAGTACGCCCCGGGCACCGGGCTGCCGGTGCTGCGGCAGGCGATCGCCAACCACCAGCAGCGCTTCTACGGGCTGACCGTCGACCCTGAACGGGAAGTTCTCGTCACGGCTGGCGCCACCGAGGCGCTCGCGGCAACGCTGCTGGCGCTGCTCGAGCCGGGCGACGAGGTGGTCACCCTCGAGCCGTTCTACGACTCGTATGCGGCGACGATCGCCCTCGCCGGAGCCCGACACCGCACGGTCGCGCTGCGGGCACCGGACTTCCAGCCCGATCTGGACGAGTTGCGCACCGCGATCACCGACGACACCCGGATCGTGCTAATCAACAACCCGCACAACCCGACCGGCAGCGTGCTGCCTCGCGAAACGCTCGAGCTGATCGTCGAACTGGCCGACCGGCATGACGCGATCATCGTCACCGATGAGGTCTACGAGCACCTCACCTTCGGTGTGACGCACACGCCAGTGGCGACCCTCCCCGGCGCCGCCTCGCGCACGGTGACCATCTCCAGCGCGGGCAAGACCTTCAGCACCACCGGCTGGAAGATCGGTTGGCTGACGGCGCCGGCGGAGCTCGTCGAAGCGATCCTCGCCGTCAAGCAGTTCCTCACCTTCACCAACGGCACCCCGTTCCAGGCGGCGATTGCCGTCGGTCTCGCACTGCCCGACAGCTACTTCGACGACCTCGCCCTCACGCTGCGGGCAAAGCGCGACATCCTCTCGGCCGGGCTCGCTGATGCGGGCTTCGAGGTGTCCAACCCTCAGGGCTCGTACTTCGTGGTGGCGGATGCCGCCGGCCTGGGCTTCCCGGATGCCGCTGACTTCTGCCGCCGGCTGCCCGAGCTGGCCGGGGTCGTCGGCGTGCCGATCAGTGCTTTCGTCGCGGACGAGCACAAGAGCGACTACGCGTCACTCGTACGCTTCGCCTTCTGCAAGCAGGTGCCGGTGCTGGAGCGAGCCGCCGAGCGTCTCGCAGCGCTGAAGCCCGCCGGGCGGTGAGGAACGTTGATTTCGAGCGTCAGCACCCTACGCGGCCTCATGGATGACGAAAGCTCGGGCATTCCAAACGTCGACCCTCCGTTCTTGCTATGTCACTCCGAAGTGACATAGCAAATACGCACTACTGCCCTCCGAAATGCGGGTGCGCGGTAGTCCGCTTCTGCGCCCGGCTCACTCCGCCGGGACGACCGCGAACCGGCGCAGGCTCAGCGCAGGATTCACTTCGCGCACCCGATCGATCCGTTCACTGCTGACTCGGGCGACCACGACATCCGCTTCCTCGCCGATCGTGACGAGCTCGACCCCCATCGGGTCGACGATCATGCTGTTGCCCACGCCGATCGGCGGGGTGTGGTCCGCAGCGGCGACGTAGATGGTGTTCTCGATTGCCCGCGCGGTGACCAGGGTGCGCCAGTGCTGCTCCTTGAGCGGCCCGCGCACCCACTCGGCTGGCACCAGCACGAGCTCGGCACCCGCGTCAACGAGCCGACGGGTGACCTCGGGAAAACGAAGGTCGTAACAGGTCTGCACGCCGACGGTCATCCCGCCGACCACGAACAGCTCCGGTTCGGTGATCTCAGCAGCCACCGCGAAGTCGCTCTCACGCTGCCCGAACGCGTCGTACAGGTGCAGCTTGCGTGAGGTGGCAACCAAATCACCCGCGGCATTCAGGACCACGATCGTGTTCGAGAACCGGGTGCCGTCGGTGCGCTCGACAATGCCGGCAGCGATATGCACCGCATACTCGGCGGCGAGCGCGGCGAGACCCTGCACGAACGGTCCGTCGAGCGACTCCGCCTGATCGATCCACGACTGGTCCATGGTGGGGCTGAAGTAGGACGAGTACTCGGGGAACACCACAAGCTCGGCACCGCTCGCTTTAGCGGCCGAGACATAACCGGCCATCTGCTCGAGGTTCGCGCCGCTGTCCGTAGTCGGCCCGAATTGCACGACGGCGACGCCAAGCGAACTCAGATCGGTGACCATGTCGGTAGCCTACCGATCGTGACTTCCTCGCTGATCGTGCTCGGATCCGCCAACCGTGACCTCACCGCGCTGGTGCCGCGGCATCCGGAACCGGGTGAGACCGTACTCGGCGGCCATCTCGCCACCGGAACCGGCGGCAAGGGGGCGAACCAGGCCCTCGCAGCCGCACGCGCCGGTGCCATGCCGCTGTTCATCACAGCAATCGGAACGGATACCGCAGGCGACGAAGTGCTCGCCGACCTCGCGGCCGGTGGCGTCGACGTGTCGGCGGTCACCCGGGTCGAAGGCGAGACGACCGGGGTCGCGCTGATCACCGTGTCCGAGCAGGGCGAGAACACGATCGTCGTGGTGCCGGGCGCGAACTCCCTGATCGACGCGGCACAGGCTGCACAGCGGATTGCCGTCGCTGCCACCTCGGACACCGTTCTGCTCGCGCAACTGGAGATTCCACTGGAGGTGGTGAAGGTCGGGGCGAAGGCGGTCGCTGCCGCCGACGGCCGGTTCGTGCTGAACCTCTCCCCCAGTCGCGAGATACCGGCAGGCTTGCTGGCGCTCGCCGATCCGCTTGTGGTCAACGAGAGTGAAGCGTCCCTGCTCGCAGGCGTACCGGTGGATTCAGCGGATCAGGCGCTCTCCGCTGCGACCGTGCTTGCGCAAACCTGCCGCTCGGTCGTCGTCACGCTCGGCGGCGACGGGGTGGTGCTGGCCGATGACTTCGGCGTGCGGCATTTCCCGGCCGAACGTGTGCCGGTCGTCGACACCACCGGCGCGGGCGACGCGTTCGTCGGCGCGCTGGTCGCGGTGCTGGCGGATGGCGGAGGGCTGGAGCCTGCCGTGCACGCAGGAGTCGCGGCCGGCGCCGCAGCGGTGCAGTACGTGGGCGCCCAACCACCGCGGGCCTAGGGTTTCGGCACACTCCCATTCGTCGCGGCGCCCTGCACCGCTTCGGCCAGCTCGGCCAGCCGGTTGGCCCGGGCAGACTCGGCCACCGTGAACGGCTCACCGGGACGTCCGAACACCATCGGTTCTCCCAGCGCCGTGGGGATCTTCAGCAGAGTGCGGTCGTCCGCATGCGCGGATTGCGCAGCCTCGCCGCGGACGACCCCCGCCCCGAGAAGGTCGGCGACCGCAAGTCGAAGCTCGCCGGGATCCGCCGCGACCCGGGCGGCGATGCTGAGTGCCCTGGTTTGCCCGTCCGCCAGCGCCAGCGCGGTGCTCGAGAACACCCCGACCTCCTTGCCACCCCCACGCTCGAGGATCTCGGTCAACCGGGCCTCGCCGATCGCCTCGGGACTCTCCAACACGAACTCGTTCAGCACCCCCTGCGCGACCAGGTGGGAATGGATGCTGAGGATGTTGACGTTCTCGCGGGACAGCGCTCGGGTCAGCCGTTGCAGCGCCCCCGGTTCATCGACAATCGTGGTGCGTGCCCGCCAGATCGCCGCCGATCCCTCGATCCGGCGCCGCCGATTCAAGGCGGGAGCATGCAGGAAAGACCGCAGCAGCCGTGCCGCCGAGGGCTCGGCGATCCAGATGACCAGCACGGTCGCCGTGATGGCGAGCACCGCCACCTTCGCCAAGTACGGCAACGGGGTGTTCACCACCAGTGCGTGCACGAGCAATTCGATCGGCAGGATCGTCGCCACGTTGGCGAGGGTCAGCCGGGTCTTGGCCGGTTCAGGCAGGCGCCCGCAGACGTCGCACAGCAGGTCGTCGGTCGGGGTCGTACGTGTGTTCTTGGCCATGCTCCAGCATGCGTTGGCACCTGTTTCAGGCGGATTGCGGGCGCGTCACGATCTCGCGACCGCGCTCCACGCGGGACAGCTGTGATGGCCACCAGATCTTCGGGCCGATGTCGTACGCCAGAGCAGGCACCAGCAGCGAGCGCACGATGATGGTGTCCAGCAGCACACCGAAGGCCACGATGAAGGCCAACTGGGCCAGGAACAGCACCGGGATGATCGCGAGTGCGGCGAACGTGGTCGCCAGCACGAGGCCGGCCGACGTGATCACGCCGCCGGTGATCGAGAGTCCGCGCAGGATGCCGCTGCGGGTGCCGTGCTTCAGCGATTCCTCGCGCACCCTGGTCATCAGGAAGATGTTGTAGTCGATTCCGAGCGCCACCAGGAACACGAAACCGAAGAGCGGCACCGCCGGATCCGCGCCAGGGAAGCCGAGCACGGTGTTGAAGACCAGCGCCGAGACACCCATCGCGGCGCCGAAGGAGAGCACCACGGTCGCGATCAGGAGCACCGGGGCGAGAATCGATCGGAGCAGCAGCATCAGGATGATGAGGATGACGCCGAGGATCACCGGGATGATCAGGTTGCGGTCGTGGATCGACGCATCGTTCGAGTCGATCGCGGTGGCGGTGACCCCTCCGATGATCGCGGTGTCGCCCAACTCGGTGCGCAGGTCTCGGACCGTGCCCTCGGCGTCGGCTGAGTCCGCGGCATCCGCCAGCGTCGCCTGCAGCATGACCTGCCCGTCGACGACCGTTGGCGCCGGCGGCGGCGTGCCCGGAGGACCAAGCGGTTGCACGCCGTCGGCGGTGACCGGGGCGCTGCCGCTCGGCGAATCCCCGGAGACCACCGATACCGCGTCGACCCCTTCGGCATCCAGCAGCGTGTCCGCTGTGGCGTCGAGATCGGAATCCGGGACGACGACATAGGCGGGACTGCCCGATCCCCCTGGGAAGTGCTCGCCGAGCGCCGCCTGGCCGTCGCGGGCCTCGGAGGTGCCGAGCACCAGGTCGCTCGCCGGAACGCCGTTGGCTTTCAGTTGCAGGGCGCCGACCGCCGCGAACAACAGAATCACGGTGGTGACGATCCAGATCAGGCGTGGCCGAGCCGAAATGAGCCGGGCCGTGCGCGCCCAGATTCCGGTGGTGGGCAGTTCGTAGGCTTCACCCTGATGGGCCGGCTCGTAGCGCGGACGCCTGGGCCAGTAAGCGGTACGCCCGGCCCAGAGCAGCAGCGACGGCAGCAGCGTGAGCGCGGCGAGCATGGCGAACAGGATGCCGATCGCGGCGATCGGGCCGAGGGCCTTGTTCGAGTTCAGGTCGCTGAGCAGCAGGCAGAGCAGCCCGGCAATCACGGTTCCGCCCGAAGCGAGGATGGGCTCGAACGAACCCCGTAATGCGGCCCAGGTGGAAGCCCATCGGGTCTGATGGGTCCGGAGGGCCTCTCGATAGCGCGCGACGTACAGCAGCGAGTAGTCGGTCGCCGCGCCGATGACCAGGATGAACAGGATGCCCTGGGTCTGCCCACTGAGCAACAGGATGCCTGCGTACGCCAACCACCAGACGCTCAGCAGCGCCGCGCACAGGGCGAACAGGCTGGTGCCGAGCACGATCAGCGGCAGCAGTGGTGACCGGTAGACGATCACCAGAATGATGAACACCGCGCCCAGTGCGACGAGCAGCAGCAGGCCGTCGATGCCGGCGAACGCTGCGACAAGGTCGGTCGTGAATCCGGCGGGACCGGTGACGTAGACGGTGAGACCGTCCGGGAGCTCTTCATGGGTGAGTGCGCGCAATTCGCCGACTCCTTCGGCGATCTCTCCGTCGGTTGAAATCGGCACGAACACCTGCGCGGCCCGGCCGTCATCCGACACGATCACCGGAGACACCTCGCCGCTGACGCCATCCAGGGCGGAGAAGTCCGCGGCGACCGCTTCGATCTCGCCCCGAGTCGACGCGTCGATTTCGTCTTCAGCCGTGTAGACGACGATGGCCGGGAGCGCGTCCCCGCCGCTAAACTCCGGCAGCAGCGCCTGTACCTGGGTCGCGTCGGCGCTGGCGGGTAAATAGGTCGTCTGGTCGTTCGAGGAGACCTCGTCGACCTTGCCGAAGTACGGCCCGCCGATCGCCGCCGCGGCGAACCAGACGAGGATCAGCACGGCGGGGATCAGTCCGCGCAGCCAGACCGGCACTCGGGGTCGCCTGGTCACCGATGAACGCATTCCGGGCCTCATACTTCTTTCGGTCTCCCTTTAGTCTGCTTGCTCACTGGCTGCGGTCATCAGGGGCTCTGCAACGCGAATGCGATGAGCAGCATGGTCACGCAGAATCCCACCGCGTAGTTGATCCAGAGGAATCGTTTCCACCCGCGGTTCGCCTCAGCCGAGCGGTCATCATCCAGCCGCACGAACGGCGCGACCGCGACGATGTACGGCACCGCCAGTGCTGCGGCCAGCGGGCCCGGCCAGTCGGTCAGCAACATCAATAGCCCGGCAGCGGTCCACAGGACGATCGCGAACCGCACCGTGAACCGGGCGCCGAGCGCGGTCGCGATGGAACCGATTCTCGCCTCCCGGTCGGGCACGATGTCCTGCACCGCGCCGAAGGCATGGCTCGCGACTCCCCAGAGGAAGAACGCGGTGAGCACCACGAGCAACTCCGGGGTCAGGGTGGCCCCGGCGAGGGTGAGCCCATACACGGCCGGGCTGACGAAATGGGTGCTGGAGTTGAGCGAGTCCAGGAATGGCCGCTCCTTGAACCGCAGCCCGGGAGCGGAATAGGCGACCACAGCGAACAGGCTGACCGCGAGCACCAGCCAGGATGCCGGCGAGCCGACGATCAGCAGATAGCCGAGGAAAGGCAGCGCCAGGCTGACCGCGGCGATCAGCGTTGGCCGGTGCACCGATGGCGGCAGGAGCGCACCCTCGAGTCCGCCCTTACGCGGGTTGGCGACATCCGATGCGTAATCGAAGACGTCGTTGATGCCGTACATCAACAGGTTGTACGGCACCAGGAAGAACAGGGCGCCGACGATCAGGGTGGCATCCATCTGGCCGGTGGTCAGCAGATACGCGGCGGCGAACCCGAAGGCGGTGTTGATCCAGCTGAGCGGGCGGGACGCGATGAGCAGGTGCATCGCCAGCGGGCGATGATCACGGGTGCGCTGATCACGAGTCATGAGGCCTCCGTGCGCGACGGCGGAGCAGCGACCACAGCGCGGGCAGCAGGATCACGGCGGCCAGTGGGTAGGTGAAGTCCTCGATGGGCGCCTGCCCGATCAGCAGGCCGCTGGTGTGCGCCGGGTCGTAGGCGAACAGTCCCAGCCCGATCATCACGTTGTCGAACACGGCGGTGAGAACCAGCAGCGCGAGGGTGGCCAAACCAATGGCGGCGGCGGAACGAGGTCGGATGCCGCGACCGTTGCGCATTCCGAGCGGGAGTGCGAGCACCGCCAGGGCGGCGATGAGAAAGCCGGCGCACAGCAGGAGGTAGGTCATGATTGCTCCTCCCCCGGCCGTGCCAGCACACGGGACCCGCCGGTCACCAGCACCATCGTCAGGTAGCAGAGGAAGACGAGAAAGAAGACCTCTTCCAGGGGCAGTTCGGGTGCGAGCAGGATGCCGGTGGAGATGTCCGACTGCGCTCGGAAGAAGATGCCGAGGCCGATGCCGGCCAGATCCCACGCGAGGAAGAACAGTGTGCCGACCACGAGCACCACGGCAGCACGAGCCGGATCGTGCCAGAAGAACAGCCGGAACCGGCGATCCAGCAGCACCATGCAGCCGATCGACGCGAGCAGGAAGCCGAGGTAGAGCACGTTCACAGCGGCTCCGGGAGGGGTGTCGTGCTGGTGTCGCCGCGCAGCCGCTTGATCACGAGCTCGGCGCTGATCAGGCACATCGGCAGGCCGACCCCGGGCACCGTGGTGGCTCCGGCGTAGAGCAGCCCCTTCACCTTCGACGAGGCATTGCTGCCGCGGAAGAACGCGCTTTGCGTGAGCACGTGGGCGGGGCCGAGGGCGCTGCCACGCCAGGAGTTGAAGTCGGATTCGAAGTCCGCGGGGCCGATCGTGCGCCGCACGCGGATCCGCTGCTCCAGGTCCGGGATGTGCGCCCAGAGGGCGATCTGCCGGATGGCCTGGTCGGCAACGCGTTCGACCGCAACATCCCCCGAGCCGTCGGCATCGCCGAACCCGATCGCCGGGTCGGCAGGCACCGGCACCAGGACGAACAGGTTCTCCTGGCCATCCGGGGTGACGCTCGCGTCGGTTGCGCCCGGTTTGCAGACGTACAGCGACGCCGGGTCGGGGATCGAGGTCGGCTCGCTGAAGATCTGGGAGAAGTCGCCTTCCCAGTCCTCGGTGAAGAACAGGCTGTGGTGCGCGAGCTGAGGCAGCTTGCCGTTGACGCCGAGCAGCACGAGCACCGCGCCGGGTCCGGCCACCCGCTGCTTCCACCAGGCGTCATTCGTGCTGCGGAACTCAGGCCGCAGGAGCACCGTTTCGGTGTGATGCAGGTCGGCTGTGGACACCACCACATCGGCGTTGATCGTCCGGTTGATGCCCGAGGCATCCGCGAACCGCACTCCGCGCGCACGTCCGTTCTCGACGGTGATCTCGGTGACTCGCGCGTCGGTGAGAATGCGCACGCCCTCTGTTTCGGCGAGTCGGCGGATGCTGTCGATGACCTGAGCGAATCCGCCGAGCGGGTAATAGACGCCATCCTGCAGGTCGAGGTGGCTCATCAGGTGGTACATGCTCGGCGCGGCATACGGCGATGTGCCGAGGAAGACGGCGGGATAGCCGAGCACCTGACGCAACCGCGGGTCGCGGATGCGGTCGGCGATGAAGCGGTGCAGGGGCTGCAGCAGCAAGCGGACCAGTCGGCCGCTGCGGCGCAGCACATCGCCGGTGGCAAGGGTGCGGTACGAGGCAAACGTCGAGTAGAGGAACCGCCGCACCGCCATCTCGTAGGTTTCCCGGGCGGAGGCGAGGTAGCGCTCCATCGCCGCCCGCGCGCCGGGTTCGATCCGTTCGAACGTGTCCAGGGTGCGCTCGCGATCAGCGCTGACGTCGAGTGGTTCGGGATGCTTCTCGAAGAACACCCGGTAGCCCGGGTCCAGCTTGGTCAGCTGCAGCTGTTCGGACGCGGAGGTGCCGAGCAATCGGTAGAAGTGGTCGAACACCTCGGGCATGAGGTACCAGGACGGCCCGGTGTCGAATCGGAAACCGTCCTTCTCCCACGTGCCCGCGCGACCGCCGACCACTTCGCGCGCCTCCAGCAGGGTCACCTGATAGCCATCCCTGCCGAGCAGGGCAGCGGTGGCAAGCCCCGCGATGCCGCCGCCGATCACCACTGCCGTGGCCGTCGCGGTCACTGCGCCCCCGCCATCGAGCGCATCAGAATGCCAAGCTTGCGCGCGGTCGGAACGCGGACGCGTTGCCGCACAAGTTGCGGGGCGGGGGTCTCCCGCAACCGCGCGGTCAAGGCGGAGAACAGCGCGTGCGCGGCAACCACCGCGCGGCGGCAATCCGGCGGCAGCAGCGAAATGGTCTCGCGGGCAGCGGCGAGGTCGGCCTGGATCTGGGCGACGAGGGCGTCCTTCTCGGCTTCGGTCAGCCGCTCGGGGTCGATGCCGGGAAAGTACCGACGGCCGCGCGCACTGAAGTCATCCGCGAGGTCGCGCAGGAAGTTGATCCTCTGAAACGCGGAGCCGAGACTGCGGGCGCCCTCCTCGAGGCGCGCCCGGGTGCTCTGGGCGACGGTGTGGTCGATCAGGAACACCCGCAGGCACATCAGCCCGATCACTTCGGCGGAGCCGTATACGTACTCGCGCAGTTCCGCCTCGGTGAAGTCCACCGGGCTGAGATCGCGGCGCATCGATGCGAAGAACGGCGCGGTGAGTTCGGTGCCGATCCCGGCTTCCCTGGCGGTGCGCGCGAAAGAGTGCACCACCAGATTGCTGCTGTAGCCGACGGCGATGGCCTGGTGAGTCTGGGTCTCCAGCTCATCGAGGATGTCGCGCTGCCCGGCGTTGTCGACGCCGGCCTGTTCTGCCGCCCCGTCGACAATCTCGTCGGCGATGCGCACCAACGCGTAGATGTCGGCTACCCGGTCCCGGGTGGGTCGGGCGAACAATCGGGAGGCGAGGCCGAACGACGACGAGTACTCGGTGATGATGCGAGCCGAACTGCGGTGCGCCGCGCGGGAGTATTGCGCCAACGGCTCCAGCTCGGTGCTCATGCTTCGCGCTCCACGCATCGGGTGAGCACCCGCCGAAGCAGCCCGTCGAGCTCGCCCGGCAGCCCAGCATGATCGAGCGTCTCGATCGCTTGGGCGGTGCGCGCCGCGATCACTGATTCGACGAAGACGTTCGCACCGAAGTCGACGAGGGCGGCGCGAACGAGAGCGGCGTCCTCGTCGGTGAGGTCGGGGCGGCCGAACCGCGGTTCGATGATGGCCCAGGCATCCGTCGTCCGCGCATAGGCGATCAGCAGCGTCTGCTTGCCCTCGCGCAGGTCGCCGAGGGTGCTCTTGCCGGTCATTCGTTCGTCGCCGAACACCCCGAGCATGTCGTCCCGCAGTTGGAACACGGTGCCCAGATCTGCGCCGATGCTCCGGAGAGTGTCGATGGTTCTCGCATCCGTCCTGGCGAGGATCGCACCGGCCACGATCGGCGCGATGAAGGAGTAACTGGCCGTCTTGTTTGCGCTCATGGTGACGATATCCGCGGGCGATGGCTGGACGATGCCGGTGGCGTACGCGACATCGGCGTGCTGGCCCGCGGCCGCGTCGAAGACGGCGTGGTCGAAGACGTCGAGCAGGGCGCTTCGCACCGCGGCATCGCCGGGCAGCTCGGCGATCACCCGCTGCGCGGCATGCAACAGCAGATCTCCGGCCAGGATTGCGGATGCCTCGCCCCAGACGGTGGCACGCTGCGGCTGCACGCCCCGGTCGACGGCGTCGGTGGCGAACACCCCGGCAAGGTTGGGGCTGCCGCGTCGGACCAGGTCCCGGTCGATCACGTCATCGTGCATGAGCAGCGCGGTGTGCAGCAGCTCGAAGGCGCCGGCGACTCGCACAGCGAGATCGGCATCCGTGCCGCCCAGCGCGCGATAGACGCCCAGCACCAGCAGGGGGCGAAGCTTCTTGCCGCCGACGCTCGCGTCCCGTGCCGTTTCCCACAACCGGCGGAAGCTCGGTCGGTGCCGTGCGGCCCGCTCGATCCGCTCGTCGAAGAACTCCTGCAGTCGCACCGCGACAGCGCTGCCGCCCTCCACGCCGTCGGTCTTGCTGAGAAGCGCGGTCATGCTGCATCCACCGCCTCGGTCGAGTGCTGGCCGTTATCCAGCGAGATCGCCTCGCCGCCCAGGAACGGGAGCAGTCGCGCCTGCATGACCAGCCACGGGCTGAACGCCCATGGCGCGCTGCGGACGGCGTGGCCGAGCGTCTGCGGATCGACCCAGGCGAAGTCGATCACCTCACCCGGATGCGCCGCTGGGGTGGTCTCGGTGACCGCGATGTACACCGGGCAGAGCTCGTTCTCGACCATTCCGCGCGCGTCGGTGGCCCGGTAGCGGAACAGTGGCAGCTCGAGCCGCACATCGGTCAGGGTCAGGCCCAGTTCGAACTCCGCCCGCCGATGCACGGCCGACAGCACGGGCTCGGCTGGTTTCGGGTGACCGCAGAACGAATTGGTCCACACTCCGGGCCACGTTGCTTTCTCCAGTGCACGCCTGGTCACCAGGACTTCGCCGTCCGGGTTCAGTACATGGCACGAGAACGCCAGGTGAAGAGCGGTGTCCGCGCCGTGCACGTGGGCCTTGGGCGCGGTGCCGATGGGAGCGCCCTCGTCATCGACGAGAACGACATAGTCTGAGTCCGACATGGCTAACTCCGTGTATTTCTAGACTGGCTAGTAAATAACGTAGCACGCATCTAGTTAGTCGACTAGGCTGATTTCATGCCAGCAGAGGGGCATCCCGCACATACCGTCGAAGGATCGATGCACGATCCTCGCGTGACCGACCCCCGGCAGGAACTCGTCAACCGTGCCGATCTCGACGAGGCCAGCCTCGACCAGATCGTGCGCGTGATGGACGCGATGCGGGACTGGCGCCAGGCTGAGACGCGGATGAGTGAGGCCTCGCGCAAGTACATGAAGCTCGGCGAGACCGACATGCGGGCACTGCGCTTTCTCATCTCCGCACACAACCAGGGCATCTTGGCCACCCCGGGCGCGATCTCGGATCACCTCGGCATCTCGAGCGCATCGACCACCAAGCTGCTGGACCGCCTCGAACGCGGCGGGCACATCACCCGGTCGCCGCACCCGACCGACCGCCGGGCACTGGTGATCCACGTGACCGACGAAACCCGGGTGGTCGCGCGCGAGACCGTCGGCCGCCAGCACGCACGCCGCTTTTACGCGGCGGCCAGGTTGACGCCGGAGGAGCGCGAAGTGGTGATTCGATTCCTCAGTGACCTGAGCGCCACCGAAACGGCGAACGGATCACTGCACGCCTGAGCCGATCGGGCGTTCCCAGTCGGCGATTCCGCCATCGACCACCTGAAAGATCGGGTGCGCCTCGGGAGCGGTGACCGCGGCCCAACGCTCGGCCACCAACGGGCTGCGGGTGGTGAGCTTGCCGAGCAGGTGGGACCACTCATAGTCCAGCTGACCCTGCGGCAACGCGATCCTGGCCACTACCGACCCGGGAACGAGGATGCGGGACCGGTCAAACCGGTAGCCCCGTGCGTCTGCCTCGTCGGCGATCCCGGTGAGGAATGCGCCGACCACCACGAGTGGCGCCGGGTCGGCGCGGAAGCGTTCGAGCTGCGGATGCCGGCTGTAACCCCGGCCCGGCGTGGCGATCACTGCCTGCGCCAGCAGCGCCTCCCGCCACCCGGCGGTGAGCGCCTGCCGGTCAAAGTACTGCGGATGCACCGACCAGAGCCTCACGCGTCAACCGTAACGGTCTGGGCTGACACCGCTCGTTGTTCCGCCTCGAGCACGATCCGGTTGGCCATGCCGTTGAAGATGATGCCGTGGAAGGGCAGGATCGCGAACCAGTACAGCCGACCGCTCAGCCCGCGCGGGAAGTACACCGCCCGCTGCCGGTAGCGGGCGCCAGTCGGGGTCGGTTCGGTCTCCAGCTCCAGCCAGGCCCGGCCCGGCAGCCGCATCTCGGCGCGCAGACGCAAGGTTCGCGGGCGCTCCAGCCGCTCCACCCGCCAGAAGTCCAGCACCTCGCCGGTGCTCAATCGTTCGGCGTGACGTCGCCCGCGACGAAGCCCCACTCCCCCGAACAGCTTGTCGATCCAGCCGCGCAGCGCCCAGGCCAGCGGAAAGGAGTACCAGCCGTTTCGCCCGCCGATCCCCTCGATGACCGTCCAGAGCTGGTCCACCGATGCGGAGGTCTCCCGCTGCTTGAGGTCGGTGTACACGGTGTGTCCCGCCCAGTCCGGGTCGCTCGGCAGTGGATCGCTCGGGGCATCCTCGACCGACGCGTTCTGCCACGAGGTCTCGACATCCGCGTCGCGCATCTTCGCCAGCGCGAGCCGCACCGATCGACGGTAGCTCAGCAGCCCCTCGGCGGGCGGCGGGATGTACTGGTCGATGTCGCGCTCGGTGACCACGCAGTCGAACTGAAGCGACTCGATGATTGGCACGGCCAGCCGCCGCGGGATCGGGGTCACCAGGTTCACCCATTGCGACGCGAGCCAGGGCGTCAACACCGGCAGCGATGCGATCGGGCGCTGTTTCAGGCCGGCCTCCAGCGCGTAGCCGTTCATCATCTGGCCGTAGCGCAGCACATCGGGTCCGCCGATGTCGAGCGTGCGATTCACCTCTGACGGCAGCTGGGCGGTCGCGAGCAGATAGTAGAGCACGTCCCGAACGGCAATCGGCTGCACCTTGTTGCGCACCCACCGCGGCGCCGGCATGTATGGCAGCACCTCGGTCAGGTGCCGAATCATCTCGAACGACGCCGAGCCGGACCCGATGATCACGCCGGCCTGCAGCGCTGCGGTCGGCACTCCCGACTCGAGGAGCGCATTGCCGACCGCCACGCGGGAGCGCAGGTGGCGCGAGAGGGTGACCCCGTCCGGGTGCAGTCCGCCAAGGTAGACGATGCGCGAGACACCGGCTTTCTTGGCGGCGGTCGCCACATTTCGTGCGGCGGCGAATTCTTCCTCGTCGAAATCTCCGTGCGAGGTCATCGAGTGCACCAGGTAGTAGGCGACATCCACGGCTGCGGATGCCTCGGCCACGGCCTTCGGATCCTTCAAGTTGCCCGTCACGACCTCCACCCTGTTCAACCACGGCACATCCGTGAGTTTCTGCGGCGAACGGACGATGACGCGCACCCGGTATCCGGCCTCGAGCAGTCGCGGCACCAGCCGCCCGCCGACATAACCAGTGGCCCCGGTCACCAGCGCGAGCTGTCCAGTCATGCCCGAGACACTACGCCCGAGTTCTTCGGTCTCTGGCCGCTCGGATGCAGCGGGCCTACCATGACAGGACTATCCCGTCGCCTCATCCGGGGAGCTTGCCCATGGTCCAGGTCCGCATCATCGGTCTCGCTGTAGATACCCGCGCGCAGCCCGTGATTCTGCTCAAGCCGATCCTCAACGAGCCCGGCACGGGCAAGATACTTCCGATCTGGATCGGCGCGCAGGAGGCGACATCCATCTTCATTGCCATTGAAGGGGCGCACGCCCCGAGACCGCTGGCGCACGATCTGATGAAGAACCTGCTCGAGGAGGTGGCCGCCAGCGTCGACAAGGTCGAGGTCACCCGCATCGACGAGGGCACGTTCTACGCCGAAATCACCCTGCGCACGCAAGGCGGTGTGCGGCTGATCGATTCCCGGCCGTCGGATGCGATCGCCCTCGCCGCCCGCGTCGATGCGCCGATCTGGGTCGATGACGACGTTCTCGAGGAGGCCGGGATCGAGGACGAATTGGATCACTCGGCGGAGGAAGACGAGAAACTAGCCGAGTTCAAGAAGTTCCTCGATGAGGTCGACCCGGAGGACTTCCAGGGCTAACCCTTGCTGGCGAACCAACCCCACATCGTTCTACGCTCAACCCATGTGCAGGAACATCCACACGCTTCATAATTTCGAGCCGGCCGCCACCGACGATGAAGTTCATGCCGCCGCACTCCAGTTCGTCCGCAAGATCAGTGGGACGACCAAGCCGTCGAAGGCCAACACCGCCGCATTCGAGCTGGCGGTCGAAGAGATCGCGCACATCTCGCGTCATCTGCTCGATGATCTGGTGACGAGCGCTCCCCCGAAGAACCGGGAAGTCGAGGCTGCCAAGGCGCGAGCCCGGGCGGCCACCCGGTACTCGGCAGCCTGACCCGGCCCGCTAGTTCGCCGACGGGCGGTGGCTGTCGGTGAGCGCTGGCGGCCATACAACCTGGAACCGCTCGAACACGATCTCGTGGTCGTCGGTGAAGCTGTCACCGCGAGCAGCGCAGGTTCGCTCCCAGTAGCGGCGGTGTCCGATCAGCCAGCTGTCCAGCGAGCCATCGTCTTCGCCCTCGTCGCGGGCGAACGTGGCATCCACGCTCGCAATGGTGCCGATCCGGAGTTCCGTACTGCGGAGGATCACCGTCGGTCGGCCCGATCCGTCACAAGCCACCCAGTGCGAGCCGACGCGCGGCAGCGGCTCGTCGCGGGCCAGGAATTCGTCGACGAGGTCCGCGGTCGCCCGCTTGGTGCCGCCGACGACGAGCCCGAGCAGTTCATCGGAAAGCTCTGCAGAGTCCCCGAATCGGTCCACCGCGTACTCAGGGTCGGAACGCGCTGCGACGGGATGCGCCGCAGCGTAGTCCGCCCAGAATCGGTCGGCGGCTGCCCGATCAAGCGGGGCGGCGGGCGTTCGTTCCGTCATGCGCGGTCGGCGATCGCCGCGAGCAGGACGGGCTCGGGCTGAGTGTCCCACGTGCCGGTCAGGGTCTGGCGCACGCGTGCAGGAAGCGCGACGCCGATCTCGCGCACCAGCAGCAGCTCGAAGGACGGGGTGGCGATGGTGGTCACGGCACCGCTGGTCGCGGCCTCGACCGGGTCGGCCTGAATGCCGTCAATCGGCGCGCTGCCGCTTCCCCGGACCTCCGCAGAGCCGGGGACCGATTCCCGGCCGGCATCCGTCTCGTAGAACACTTCGGCTTCTCGTCCTCCGCCGAGGATGGCCTGGGCGAGCACTTGCGCGTACACCGGGTCGCCGGCGGCGTCGTAGAACCAGCGTGTGCCCAGCACCGAGTGCTCGGCTGTGCCGAGCAGCCACGCGTCCGCGCCTTCCAGTGGAGCGCCGCGGTAGGTCAGCGGGACCTGCAGTTCCGCCCCGTCGCCGGCGCGCACGAGCATTGTCTCCACGCCGACCTCGCCGGCGGGGTCATCGAATCGGTAGGCGGCGGTGCGCTCCCACGGCTCGGTGGCGTCGTAAGCCCACGGTTGTTTCCTCAGCCAGGCCGAGATCAGATCGAGCTTTGACGGGTGAATTTCTGCTTTGTGCAGGATGGCCATTGGTTCAGGCTATGACAGGTGCGCATTACTCGGAAGCAGACGCACTCGATGCGTCGGCCCTGTTGGCTCAGGCGAGCGACAGCACGTAGGCGAGCACGAATCCTGCCGCCGTGCTGATAGCGACGGCGGGGCCGCCATGTTCGAAGGCCTCGGGCATCAGGGTGTCGGCGAGCGAAGCGATCACGGCGCCCGCAGCGAAGGCCAAGGGCAGCGAGATCGTCTCGGGGTCGCTGGTCGACAGCGGGCCTGCTCCGATGACGACAGCGGCCACGAGCAGCGCCGCGCAGGCGCCCCAGAGGCCGAGGATCCACAGCGTCGACCGACCCTGACTGCGCATCGAGGCAGCGCCGACGAGCGCCTCCGGCAGGTTCGAGACGAAGATCGCGGCGAGCAGGGCGAGTCCCCCGGTTCCTTCGCCGAGCGAGACCCCGAGCGCGATGTTCTCGGGAACGCCGTCCAGCGTGACGGCGGCCAAGAGGGCCAGCCCGGCGGCGCCTCGGGTGGACGTCTTCGCCGGAGCTCGGTCGACGGCGGCGGCATCCGTATCCAGCTTTGCGCTTCCTCGGTATTCGTCTGCCGGTTTCGTCCGGGAGCCGGGCTGCGCCCAGCGGTCGAGCAGTGCACTCAGGATCGTGAACACGACCGCCCCGACGAGCAGCCCGATCGCGGCGCGGACGATCCCACCGCGCTCATGCGCATCCTCGAACAGCTCGAAGGTCAGCGCGGTGATCAGGGCGCCCGCCGCGAACGACAACAGAATCGCGAGCAGTCGCTTCGGGAGTTCGAATCGCGCGCCGATGAACGCGCCGATCACGAGCGCGCTGGATGCGACGATGCCGAAGAGCAGGGCACTTCCCACGTCGCCAGTATGGGCGCGGGTGGGTTGCTCGGTAAGGCCACGGTCAGCCGTCGAGCGATTCTAGGGCGTGACCACCAGCTTGCCGAGCGCGCGCCCCTGACCGACCTGGGCGAGCGCGTGCGGCACTTGCTCAAGTGGGAAGGTTCGGTCGATGTGGATGCGCAGATCGCCTGCGATGCACAGCGCCGCTGCGGGCTCGAAATGTGCGGGGCCGGGTTTCACGACCAAGACCCCGAGTGAACGTCCGGTGAGCCGGCCGGCCGCGGCGCCTACCGTGATGATCCGCAGCAGCGCCCGCACGGTGCCGCCGACACAGCGGTAGCGGCCGCCTCGGGCCAGCGCCCGCCGGTAGGCGAACACCGACCGGTGCGCGACGAAATCGAGCACGTGGTCGTACGGCTCGCCCCGGGTGAAGTCTTCGGTGCGGTAGTCAATAACCTCGTCGGCGCCGAGCTGCCGCATGAAATCGAGCTTGTGGGCATTATCGACCGCGGTCACGTGGGCGCCGGCGCGTTTGGCGAGCTGGATCGCGAACGTTCCTGATCCGCCGCCGCCCCCGTTGATGAGCACGCGCTGCCCGGCTCGTACGGGAGCGATTCCCTGCAGCGCGATCGCGCCCGTCTGGGGCAGCGTCGAAGCTTCGGCGAAAGACAACTCTTTCGGTTTGTGCGCAAGCGCGGTTTCTGCGGCCACGGAGTACTCGGCGAACCCGCCCATCAGGGTCAGATTGTCGCCGTACACCTCGTCGCCGACCCGGAACCTGGTGACACCGGAGCCGACCACCGCGACACGACCGGCGATGTCGGAGCCGAGCACCCTTCGCGTCGGGGCGCGGAGTCCGCCGAGGCGGGCGTACGCAGGCTTCCCGGTCAGGCCTTCCCAATCGGAGAGGTTGACGGATGTCGCGGCGACCTTGACCAGCACCTGTTTCGGGCCCGGAGTCGGGGTTGGAATGTCCTCGATCCTGAGCACGTCAGGCGGGCCATACCGGTCGTAGACGACTGCCCTCATCCGGATTGACCGTTTCGCGCGGGACGCCGGTTACTGGACATGCCATGAGTGTACGACGCCGGTGAAGGCTAGCGCGGAACAATCCTCGTGTTGCGTACCGAGCCCATATCTGAGCCAACCGGGTTTAAGCACAAAATCCCGGCTTCCGAAGAAGCCGGGATTTTGATTTGGTTGCGGGGGCAGGATTTGAACCTACGACCTCTGGGTTATGAGCCCAGCGAGCTACCGAACTGCTCCACCCCGCGGCACAAGAATTGACTCTAGCACGCGGTTTTGAGGGGCGCCAATTGAAGGCGGTTCACCGTCCGTTCATGCCCCATTTAGGTGTTGCTCGAGCCGAGAGCGCGCGTGCTGCGGCGCGCAAAAGAGGAGATTCGGTGACGCGCCGCAGCAACTGGCGCGACACACCGAGGGTGTTGCAGAAAGTCCTTCTGAAGGCACGCGCTCGAGGCCGGTTCTACCGCGCGGAGGCGCCGATGGAGTAGCTCAGGGGTAGCCACTTCTTGTCGGGCGATCCGAACATGCGGTCATCGGCATCGATGAGCGAGTCGAACATCTTGAACGGCACTTCGTAGTGTTCGTGCAGGAAGTCGATGGACAGTCCCGCGTCCAGCAGTGCGGTCACGACAGCGGAGAGCGGATGCATCCACTCGTGCGTCACCGTGTTGACCGTCTGCTCCTCCCCTGCGTAGTCGGCCCCGTCGTCGCTCACGATCGCCTCGCCGGCCATCGTGTACGGGTAGGCGAACCGCGGCAGCGTGTCACCGGCGGCATCCTCGAACACGAACGCCGCCGGATGCCCGTCGGCGAAATACAGCTTGCCGCCGGGCTTCAGGAACCAGGCGATGATGCGAGCCCACTCCGCGACATCCGGCAGCCAACCGATCGTTCCCCACGTGGTGAAGACCAGGTCGAAGGATTCGGGTTCCGGCAGCATGTGCCGGGCGTCGTACAGGTTGGCGTTGATGAACCGCGATCGATCGTCGAGCCCGGTCTCTCGTGCGAGCGCCCGCGCCGCGTCGATCGCAGGCTTCGAGAAGTCGAGCCCGACAACACTCGCCCCGCGCTGTGCGAGCACAAGGCTGTCCGCCCCGAAGTGGCACTGCAGGTGCAGCACCCGCTTGCCCTCCAGCCCGTCGGGCAGGTAGGCGGCCAGTTCCGCTTCCTCGATCGGGTACAGGATGCCGCGACCATCGCGCAGCGCCGACTGGTCGTAGAACTCGCTGGCCACATGCAGCGGAACCCGCTCGTCCCACTGGGCGCGGTTCGCCTCGAGCCAGTCCCCGCCGCGTAAGTCCACGCGGCGGGGGGCCTCGTCAGGCTCGGCCAACGAGGGCTACTGGCCTTCGCTGGCCGCGATCGCCCGCTCAAGAGCGTCCTGCAGACGCTTATCGGCCTCAGCAGCGGCGACCAGGTCGTTTGCGGCGTAGGCGGCCTCACGCTCCAGCAAAGCGTCGTGAGCATCCTGTAGCGCTGCGTCGAGATCGTTGCTCGGAGCCGGTGCCTCGGGCGCAGGCTCCGCTCCCGGCTCGGTGGGCGCCGGTGCCGGCTCGGTCGGCGTTACCGGCACCTCGGTGTCACCTGCCGCTGCTCCGGAGTCGCCACCGAACAGCGAGTCCAGCGCCGCATCGAGGGTGTCCTCGAAGGCGATCTGGTCACCGAAGGCGACGAGCACCTTCTGCAGCACCGGGTACGACGTTTCCGTGCGCGACTGCACGTACACCGGCTGCACGTAGAGCAGGCCGCCCCCGACAGGCAGTGTCAGCAGGTTTCCGCTCAACACGTCGGTCTCACCCTGGCGCAACAGGTTCAGTTCTCGCGAAACCGTCGGGTCGGCGTTGAAGTTTGCCTGCACCTGCCCCGGACCGGGCACCGTGTCCTGCTTCGGCAGGTTCAGCAGCGTCAGTTTTCCGTAGTCCTCCGACACTTCACCCGGAGTGCTTCCGGCGTCGGCGTTCACTGAGAGGTAGCCGAACAGCACGTTTCGGGTGGACTCGGCGGTACCGCTCGGAATGAACGTCGAGTACAGGGAGAACGCGGGAGTCTCCTCGCCCGGCATCTGCATCGTCAGGTAGTACGGCGGCTGGAGCGGCGGGTTCGCCGAGGTAGTGGTCGGTTCGTTCGGCGTCACCCAGGCGTCATCCCGCGAGTAGAAAGACCCGGGAGTGGTCACGTGATAGGTGCCGAGGATCGCCCGCTGCACCTTGAACAGGTCAGCTGGGTAACGCACGTGCTCCATCAGCTGGGCACTCATCTCTTCCATCGGCTCGAGAGTCGAGGGGAAGATCTTCTGCCAGGTCTGCAGCACCGGGTCCTGCTCGTCCCACGCGTACAGCGTCACACTGCCGTCGTAGGCGTCGACCGTGGCCTTGACCGAGTTGCGGATGTAGTTGATGTCATCGAACGCGACGACCGGCTGCGGAGTGTAAGTGTCCGCAATCACATCGGAGAGCTGCTCCACCCGCGAGTACGGGTAATGGTCGGTCGTCGTGTAGCCATCGACGATCCAGACGAGCTTCTCGTCAACAATCGCCGGGTAGGCGTCGCTGTCCAGGGTGAGGTAGGGCGCGACCTTCTGCACCCGCTCGCGCGGGTCGCGGTCGTACAGGATCTGCGACTCGTCATTGACGGCATCCGACAGCACAATCTGCTCCGACTGGAACTTGATCGCGTAGACCAGCCGGTTGAAGAAGTTGTCGAGCTTCGGCCCGCCTTCCCCCTCGAACGTGGTGGTCGTGTTCTGGGCGCCCTCTTCGTCCCCGGAGGGGTAGTCGAGTTCGACGTCCTCAGAGCCTTCGGGCGCGCCGACGATCGAGTAGGCGGGCGAGGACTCACCGAAGTAGACGCGCGGTTCGAAGTCACCGAGCGCACCCGTCGAGGGGATTCCCGACTCGATGAACACCGGCTGGCCGTCAACCGAGCGCTGGTTGCCGAACGCGGCGACCACGCCGTACCCGTGCGTGTAGACGACGGTGCTGTTGTACCAGCTGACGTCTTCGCCAAGACCCGCCTGGTCAAGCTCGCGCACCGCAATCACGGTGTCGGTCATCTCGCCGTCGACGTTGTAGCGGTCGACGTCGAGGTGCTCGGGGAACTGGTAGTAGTTGCGGAACTGCTGCAACTGCCCGAACGCGTCGGTCACGAGGGCGGGGTCGATGATGCGGATGTTCGCGGTGGTCTCAGCGTCCTCGCGGAGCGCGCCGGGCTCGGCATCCGTCGTCGCGTTGTAGGCGACCGACTCGACCCCGGACACCCCGTACGCATTTCGGGTGGCTTCGATATTCCGGGATATGTACTCCGCCTCAACGGTCGCCTCACTCGGGTCGACCTGGAAGCGCTGCACGATGAACGGGTACACGCTGCCGATCACGATGCTCGACACAATCAGCAGCGCGGTGCCGATGATCGGCAGGCGCCAGCGACCGATGACCGCGGTGATGATGAACAGCACCGCGATGACTGCGGCGATTCCGGCGAGGATGGCCCGGCCGGGGATGATCGCGTTGACCTCGGTGTAGCCGGCACCGGTCTGCAGGTAGCCGGTGCTCGATTCGGCAAGCGTTGCGTACTGGTCGAGCCAGATGCTCACGGCCTGCAGCGCCAGGTAGAGCGCGCCGGTGAGGGCGAGCTGCACGCGCGCGGTGCGCGATATGCGCACCTCACGACCGCTCACCCGGAGCGCACCGTAGAGGTAGCTGGTGGCCAGGGCGGCCAGGCCGGAGATCAGCACGACCGCCGAGGCGAACGCCACGATCGACTGGTAGAACGGCAGCTCGAAGACGTAGAAGCCGATGTCGAGTCCGAACTGCGGGTCGGTCTCACCGAACGGCGTGCGGTTCAGCCACTGCAGCGCGAGCGGCCAGCGGCTGGACGCGGCAATGCCGGCGAACAGACCGAGCACAGCGGGGATGCCGTACATCGCCAGGCGGCGCAGCGGCTCGATCACCTGCTGGTAGCGGTCAAGCTGCGCGTTGAGCTTGGCGTACACCGGCCGTCGGCGGAAGGCGACCTCGATCGACACCCAAACCGGGACGGCCATCGCCAGGAAGCCGATGACGAACATCGCGGCGGTGGCGAACCACTGCGTGGTGAGCACGCTGAGGAAGCCGAGCTGGTCGAACCAGAGAATGTCGGCGTACAAGCCGGAGAAGATGAAGAACAGGATCACCAACGCCGCGAGGACCCCGGCCGTGACGGCGAGGGTCACGCGTGAACGTGACCGATTTGCGGACGGTGATGCTGAACTCAAGTGATTGCTCCAAGTTGCTGGCCAAGGATGCTCTCATCTTAAGCGTGCCGCGGCTGCGAGTTCGCCTCGAATATTACTTATTTACTCTATGGCGCAGGTTGGAAGCTCCGAAGTGTCCCCTTCAGCGACGCCTTCCAGCACCGTGAGTGCCTCATCGAGCGTCGACACAGCGAACACCTCGAGCCCGTCCGGCACGTTGCCGGTGACCTCGTTGCAGTTGTCGGCCGGGGCCAGGAAGTACTCCGCCCCGGAGGCGACGGCACCGTGCATCTTCTGCCGGATGCCACCGATCCCGCCGACGTCGCCCGAGGCCGCGATGGTGCCCGTGCCCGCGACATCCGCTCCCCCGTTCAGCGCGCCCGGGGTGAGCTTGTCGATGATCCCGAGGGTGAACATCAGGCCGGCGCTCGGACCGCCGACGTTCTCGAGCTGGATGTCGACCTCGAACGGGAAGTCGTACTGGCCGCCGACCAGGATGCCGAGGATCGGCGTCGGCTCCGGGCCATCGCTGAGCTCCGGGGTGACCTCGAGCTCGAGGCGTTCGCCGTCACGGACGACGATCACCGTTGCCGGCTTGTCGGTGCCGTTGTCGGCGATCGCGGCGCGCAACCCGGTGACGTCCTCGAAGGTTTCGCCATTGAGGCTTTCGATCACGTCGCCGGCTTCGAGCACGCCATCGGATGCCCCGCCGGGCTGCGCCTCGACGACGCTGAGCATGCTCGAGAACTCATGACCGAGTTCGGTGAGCGCCGCGGCCACGGCCTCCTGCTGCGAGTTCTCCATGTCGACCCGGCTTTGCTCGGTGGACTGCTCGCGGGTGACTCCTTCGGGGAACACGCTCTCCACCGGCACCACGGCCTGGCTGGGGTTGAACCAGGCGCCGATGACGTCGAGCCAGTCGGGCAGCCGTTCCGGGTTGCCCACCACGCTGACGGTGAGCAGGCTGAGCGATCCCTCGGTCGGGTGGGTCTCCTGCGACGGGATCGAGATCATCGGCACCTGGTCGCCGGAGACCTGCACATCGCTCAGCGTGTCGAACACCGGGCCGGGCTTCTCAATGACATACGGCGCCGGGATGACGGCGAGACTCGCCGCGGTGAGCACACCGACGCCCAGCAGTGACCAACCGATCCATCCGCCGCCGCGTTTACGACCTGGCCGGGCCGGGGTCAGTTGTTCGAACAGAGCCACGTGATCCTTATCGGGTGAGCGGATGTTCCCGCCTGTTCGCCACGGGCGCACAGTCAGGAGCGTCAGCCTAAGTCAAAACACAGCCACGCCGACCGTGCACCGACTAGCGTAGTTTGCATGGCTGACGATCCGCGGAAAGAGCCCGAGGACGAGTTCCGCGACATGCTTCGCGAGTTCCTTTCTGGCAACTCGGAATTCGACCCCGGCAAGCTGGCGGGAGCCGCTGGGCTCCCGAATGATCCTGCGCTGGTCGCGCAGATGATGAGCCAGCTGCAGAGCGCACTGAACTCCTCCGCCGACGGCGTGAACTGGGACCTGGCCGTGCAGCAGGCAGAGCACATCGCCACCCGGTCCTCGGTCGTGTCGCTGCCTGCCGAGCGTTCGCAGCTGGAACAGGCGTTCCACGTCGCTTCGCTCTGGCTGGACGAGGTGACCGAGATCTCCGAGCTCACCGCCACGCCGAAACTGTTGAGCCGCACCGAATGGGTGGCTGCGAGCATGCCGGTGTGGACCCAGCTCACCGAACCCGTGGCCACGTCCATCGCCAACGCGCTCACCGAGGTGCTCGCCGAGCAGGCTCCCGAAGAGATGAACGGCATGATGGCCGGCGCCAGCCGCATGATGCGCAACCTCGGCGGCACACTGTTCGCGATGCAACTCGGCCAGGTCGTCGGCCAGCTGTCGACCGAGGTCGTCTCGGGCGGTGACGTCGGCATCCCACTGCTGGATGACCAGCACGCTGCGCTCATCCCCCAGAACGTCGCCGCTTTCGGCAGCGGCCTGGACATCCCCACCGAAGAGGTGCGCCTCTACCTGGCGGTGCGCGAACTCGCGCACGCGCGGCTGTTCCGGCACGCCAAGTGGCTGCGGATGCATGTGCTTTCGTCGGTGACCGAGTTCGCCCGCGGCATCCACATCGACACCATGCGGCTCGAGGAGCTCGCCGCCGACTTCGACCCGTCGAACCCCGAGGAACTGCGCAATGCGCTCTCCAGCGGCGCGCTGATCCCGCCGAAGACCCCGATTCAGCAGGCCGCGCTGGCGCGACTCGAGACCATGCTCGCACTGATCGACGGCTGGGTCGACGTGGTCACGGCGCGGGCAACCTCCCGGCTTCCGCGTGCGGCCGCGATCGCGGAGACGGTCCGCCGCCGCCGCGCCACCGGAGGCCCGGCCGAGTCGGCGTTCGCCACCCTGGTCGGCCTGGAACTGCGGCCGCGCCGGTTGCGTGAGGCTGCGGCGATGTGGCAGCAGGTGACGGATGCCACCGGCGATACCGGTCGCGATGACCTGTGGGCGCATCCCGACATCCTTCCCACCGCCGACGACATCGACGACCCCGCAGCGCTGGTCGCCCGCCTCACCGCCAGTGAGCCGGTGCGCGATGACATCGACCAGGCGATCGAGGATCTGCTGAGCGACAACGGCGAGGACCGTCCGAAGGAAGACTGACCCGTCCTGTGGACAGATCCGGCGAGCGCCGGAGCCCCGGGGTCATCATGCCTGCATGATGCACACCCTGGACTCTCGCTATCCCGTCGTCTGGCGCTCCCCGGAGTGCCTGCAGTTCGGCGGCCTCGACCCGGTCGCCGTGATCGAGGGCGTCACGCCGGCACATGAGCGCATGCTGAGCGCCCTCGCCACGGGTGCCACCCGGTCGGAACTCGCGGTGATCGCCCGTAGTTCGGGCGGCACCGAACACGATGCCGACGACCTGCTCGCCATCATCAGCCCGGCGCTGGTTCGGTCGGCGCCGCCCGGCACGGTGGTGGTCTCGGGTGAGTCGCCGGCCGCTGAGCAGATTGCCGACGCGCTCGCCTGGCAGGGTGTCAGCACCGTGATTGCCGCGACCGCGGATGCCGCCGAGCACGCCAGCGGGGATCTCGCCGTCATCGTCGACAGCTTCGTCGTCGAACCGGCGTTCCACGGTCTGTGGTTACGTCGCGACGTGCCGCACCTGCCGGTGGTGTTCGGTGGCGCCGCCGTGCTGATCGGGCCGATGGTGGAGCCGGGCGCTGGGCCGTGCCTGCACTGCGTGGAGCGGTACCGCACCGACTCGGATTCGGCCTGGCCGGCGATCGCCACCCAGCTGTGGGGTCGACGTGCCGCGGTCGAGACGCCGATCGTGCTCGCGGAAGCGATCGCCCTCAGCTGCCGACTGGTGCTGCGGCGCCTCGCCGGCGCCGTTGTGCCCAGTGAAGAGTTGCGCCTGGACACCCGCACCGGCCGCATCGACCGTCAGCGGCTCGAACCTCACCCGGACTGCGGATGCACCACCCTCGCCGGGCGGGTCAGCCCCAGCTTCGCGGCTCACCCCTGAACAACTGCCCGAGCTGCCCGCCCCAGACTTCGGCGCGGTTCAGCTCACCCTCGAGCAGTGGCCCCGAGACATCCTGCACATAGAAGCTCTCCGGCCGGGTGATCGGTGAGTAGCCCAGTTTGCGCGCGCGTTTGGTGGCTGCCTTCGCTGCCGAGCCCGGCAGCTTGCGCACGATATCGACCCTGGTGTCGAACGTCGCGAACGGGATGCCATCGACGGCCGCCAGGCCGTCCAGCCACTCGCGCAAGCCCACGTCGGTGTCGGCAGTTTTCGCTCCCTGCTTCACCGCGTCGGCGCGGGTCGACGCGCGGGACAGCGAGAACGCGTGCGTCGGGCCGCCGACTACCAGCAGATCCGCGCCCGAGGGCCGGTCCGGGTCGGTCACGTTGTGCACCTCGACCTCGAGGTGGTGCTTCATGCCCTTGGCGATAGCATTCGCGATCTTTGCGGTGTTGCCGAACTGGGACTCGTAAACAATGAAGGCTTTCATCGGGTACCTCCTCGCGCTAGTTGGCGGTGAGGCTACTCCGCACGCACCGGCCCCGCACCCTTCGCGCCGAGTTCGCTGAGGAACCGGCTCGGCACGCGGGCCTGCGACCGATGTGGACCGCTGCCGGCCCAGGACAGCTGCAGGGTGCGCCGGGCGCGGGTGATGCCGACGTAGAGCAGGCGGCGCTCTTCGTCGACCGCCTCGGCGGTCTTCGCGTAGCTGATCGGGATGAGTCCCTCGCTGAGGCCGACCAGATAGACGTGGTCCCACTCCAGACCCTTGGCACTGTGCAGTGTGGCCAGGGTGACGGCAGCCAGGGTGGGCTCGTGCTGTGCGGACTGACGCTCGAACAGCTCGTCGACGAACCGGGTGAGAGTGGTCCCCTCCGGCGCCGCGTCGGCGAGGGTCATGATCGCGTTCAACGACTCCCACTTGTCGCGGGTGGCGCCCGGGTTCTCCGGCGGGCTCTGGGTCCAACCCTGCGAGCGCAGCACATCGCTGACCGCCTTGAACAGCGGCCCGGTCGCCCCGGACACCGCGTAGCCGCGCAGCTCCATCAGGGCACGCTTCACCTCGGGCAGGTCGAAGAAGCGGGTTCCGCCGTGCAGCCGGTAGCTCACCCCGACGTCGGTGAGCGCGGTTTCCAGCGCGGCGGCCTGCACATTCATGCGGTAGAGCACGGCTACGTCTTGCGGGGCGACGCCGGCTGCGATCCGCGCGGCAATGGCGTGCGCGATTGCCCGCGCCTCCACCGTGTCACCGGAGTAGGCGGCGGTCTCGACATCCGGCAGCTTGCCGACCCGCTCCTGAGCGGGCACCAGTTCCAGCGCGCCGTGACGTCCGCGCATCAGCCGGTTCGCGGCGTCCACGATCGGCGGCGCGGATCGGTAGTTCTGTTCCAGCCGCACCACGGTGGCATCCTCGTAGCGGCTGGCGAAGCCGAGCAGGTAGTCGCTGGAGGCGCCGGCGAATGAGTAGATGGTCTGACTGGCGTCGCCGACCACACACAGGTCGGTGCGGTCGCCGAGCCACAGCTGCAGCAGTTCGTGCTGCAGCGGCGACACGTCCTGGTACTCGTCGACGACGAAGAAGCGGTACTGGCCGCGCACATGGTCGGCGACCCGCGGCTCGGACTCGATCATGCCCGCGGTGGCGAGCAGCACGTCCTCGAAGTCGATCTGCCGGCGCTCGTCCTTGAGCTTCTCGTATGCGGCTTGCAGTGCCATCGCGCTGTCAACCGTCAGCGACGGCGGCAGTGCCCTGGTGGCGAGTGCGCGTTCGTAGTCGTCCATCGTCATCCGCGATACCTTGCGCCACTCGATCTCGGCGGCCGCGTCACGCAGGGTCGCCGTGTCGAGCTTCAGCCGCAGCCCGTCCGCGGCGTGCGCGAGCAACCTCGCCTTGCCATCGAGGATGCGCGGCAGGGTGCCGCCGATGACCTGCGGCCAGAAGTAGCTGAGCTGCGCAAGCGCCGCCGAGTGGAAGGTGCGGGCGGACACGCCGCCGGCACCGAGCGCCCGCAGCCGGCCACGCAGTTCGCCCGCGGCGCGGTTGGTGAAGGTCAGCGCCATCACCCGGCTCGGAGAGTACACGCCGCTGGCGACGCCGTAGGCGATCCGGTGGGTGATCGCGCGGGTCTTGCCGGTGCCAGCACCGGCGAGCATGCAGACAGGTCCGAGCAGGGTTTCCGCGGCCACGCGCTGCTGGTCGTCGAGGCCCTGCAGCAGTGATTCCGCGCCGCTCACCAGGGTGAACCGCCGTCGAGAGGCCGCCCGTACCAGTGCTCGACGATCGCGCGGGCGATGGAGGACGGACCGGGCAGCAGGATGTCACCGAGCGACGCCGTGAGTTCGTCACGGCTGAACCAGCGCAGATCGAGGATCTCGTCACCGTCGGGAAGCAGGTCACCGTGCCAGGAGTCGTCGACGCTCGCGGTGAAACCAAGCATGAGCGAGGCCGGGAACGGCCACGGCTGGCTTCCCAGGTAACGCGGATTGGTCACCCGCACCCCGGACTCCTCGAACACCTCCCGCATCACGGCGGATTCGAGCGACTCGCCCGGCTCTACGAACCCCGCCAGCAGCGAGTAGCGGTTGTGTTCCCAGAGGGCGTTGCTGCCGAGCAGCAATCGGTCCTCGGCATCCGTGATTCCGACGATGATCGCCGGGTCGGTGCGCGGGAACACTTCGACCCCGGTGTCCGGGTCGACGCGCACCCAGCCGCCCATGGTCGGCACGGTGGCGGTCCCGGTGCGCGGTGAGAAACCGTGCGATGCATGCCAGTTGATGATGGCGACGGCCTCGGCGAACAGCGCGGCGTCCCGGTCGCCCAGTCGATGTGCGACATCCCTCAGGTTCGCCCAGTCGCCGCCGATCTGTTCGGCCTCCTCAGGGTCGGTGACCCGGGCGACGATTGCGGTGACTCCCCCGTCGACCTCGGCTCGACCGAGGTAGACGAGCAGCCCGTCACGGGCCACGGATGCCGCCGGCAGCAGGCGCAGCGCGGTGCGGTCTTCGGTCACCGGGGCGGTTCCGTTGGTGACCGCGAGTACCCGGGTGGTGGGCTCGGCCCAGAGTTCCTCGAACAGGTTCTCGCGGGGTCGGGAGAGGTTGTCGCGGTCGATCTCGAATCGCGCGAGCGGAAGTCGCGCTGAGAACGACAAAGTCATGCTGCCCCTATTCTCCAAGTGCGTGGCGTAGGGCCGAGGTCGGGCGTGCTGGACCTACCCTGATTCCTATGGCCAGATCCCATCTCACTCTAGCCGCGCTGGCTACCGCGGCCGTCGCCGACCTCGATGTCGCCAGGGCTACCGTTTTCGGTTCGAGCTCAGGCGGCGAGTTCAGTTCCGCCCTGCTCACCGGCCGTGATGGTCGGGACTGGGTCATCCGAATGCCACGAAATCCCCGCGCCGAGGCGGAGCAGTCCGCCGACCTGGTCGCGCTGCGCGCGCTCAGCCCCGGCGTGCGCGCACGGTTGCCGTTCGCGGTGTCGACATTCGCGGGGCAGGTGCCGTTCCAGGGCAGCCGCGCCGTGGTCTACGAGTACGTGCCCGGCGACAAGGTGCCGCTGCGGCGCGTCGACCCGACCCTGGCGGCCTCCATCGGCCGGGCCATCGCCGCGATCCACCAGTTGCCGACGACATTCGTGACGGATGCCGGACTGCCCACGATGACCGCGGTGGAAAGCCTCCGCGCAACGCTCAGCATCATCGACCGGGCCTCGGCGACCGGCCTGGTGCCCGCGCTGCTGCAGAGCCGCTGGGAAGCCGCTACCGACGATCACCTGCTCTGGCAGTTCCAGCCCACCGTCATCAACGGTGAGCTGAGCGCCGAGTCGATTCTCAGCGCGGGCGACGCTGTCTCGGGCGTGCTCGGCTGGCAGGAATTGCGCATCGGTGACCCGGCGAAGGATCTCTGCTGGCTGCTCAGCGCACCCACGGAGAGTGCCGACGCGGCACTCGACGCGTACATGGCCGCGCGCGGCGGCACCGACCGGCAGCTGAAGCACCGCGCGGTGCTATACGCCGAACTGGAACTTGCCCGCTGGCTGCTGCACGGCACCGAGGTTCGTGACACCTCAATCGTTGACGACGCGGTGGCCATGCTGCACGGACTCGTCGACCGGGTGCAGAACGATGTGATGAACCCGATCAGCCCGCAGACCATGCCGACGCCGACCGTGTCCGAGGTGGAGGCGCTGCTCGACGCGGCCGAGCGGCGCACCGGCTCCGCGTAAACCACGTCCGCTGGTGCAGCCGCTAGTGGAGCTCGCTGGCGCGGGTCGCTGCTGCCGATCGCCGGCGCTAGCGAATCGGCCCCGAGCTACTGGTATTTCACTAGCGCCAAGCCGAAAGGCTACCGCCCGAAACAGAGTAGCGGGTTTTGTGCAGTTCACTCAGCTATGAAGGATCCGTCGAAGGTGCGATTCCAGCGGCTTCAGATCAACCCCGCGCGCCCTGTAGGCAATGTGACCGTCCGGTCGCACGAGATAGTGAGCGGCAGCGTCGGCGTCGACACCGAGTTCCGCCATCGCACTCCGGTCGGTCAGCCGGACTGACCGGATCAGACCCGGCCATTGGTCCTCGATTCGGGACAGATTCCAGTCCGCTGTGCCCACCAGGATCAGGTGAAAGCTCGGGTCACTGAGCAACCGGTGGAGCGACGTTCGACTGCCGGCGTGGTGAACCCGAGCATCGGGCAACCGGTCACCGGCACGCGGACCCCGACGCATCCGCGGGCTACCCTCCCTCGACAGTCGACTGCTCCGGTACCGGATCCGCAGTTGCGCAACGATCCGGAATCCGTCGGTACGCAGGGCGGCCGGCCTTAGCACCAGCGGAACCAGCAACGGTGCGACAGTCAGCCGCGCGAATCTGGCGACCGACGTCCGCGCGGTAGCGACCCTGAAGGCGCGATTGGTCATCCGCAGCACTGTCCGGGCAACCGGGAGCCGTTCTTGTGCATAGCTGTCGAGCAGCGTGTCACCGCCTCGAGCCGTGCAGGCGAGCGCGAGCTTCCAGCCGAGGTTGACGGCGTCCTGGATGCCGGTGTTCATGCCCTGCGCGCCGGCCGGACTGTGGATATGAGCGGCATCCCCGGCAAGGAACACGCGGCCGTCGCGGAAGCGGCGGGCATAGCGACTGTGCACCGTGAACGTGGTCGACCAGACAGGATCATGCAGCGTGAGCGGCTGCTGGGTGTACCCGGTGATCATCCGTTGTAGGACGGGCAGGTCGGGCGAGGCGCCCGGCGCGACCATGACCAGCATCCGCCACGCAGCGGGTCTTCCGAGCGGGAAGAACAGCAGCGGGCCGGCTTCCCCCAGGTAGGCATGCGCGCGGCCCCTCGCGAGCTCGTCGACCTCGAGGTCCGCCCAACGCGAAGGTCTGCGGGAACGCGCGTCCGGCAAACGGGATCCCGGACAGGTGACGCACCGCGCTGTGGGCGCCGTCGCATCCGACGACGTACCGGGCGCGGATGCGGGATGTCTCGTCACCGCTGGTCAGCGCTGCTGTCACCGCGCCGGGACTCTGCTTCAGCTCCACGAGTTCGACGCCACGCTCGACCGGTACGCCCACACTCGCGAGATGCTCGCCCAGGATTCGTTCGGTTTCCGCCTGCGACAGGAAGAGCAGATACGGATACCGGGTGTCCCGAATCCGTGCCGAGGCGAGGGGAAGGGTGACCGATCGTCTGGGAAAGTGAATCTGCAGCCGCACCATGCGGTTTCCTGCCTCGACCAGGGCATCGGCAATCCCCAGAGGGGCCAGCACTTCAAGGGTGCGCGGCTGAATCGCCAGAGCCCGGGACTCGTGAACCCGATCGATCATCCTGTCGATGATCCGGGTACGGATTCCGAAGGCGGCGAGTTCCGCCGCGAGCGCCAGACCAGTCGGCCCCGCTCCAACGATCAGAACATCGACATCAACGATTGGCGTGGACTGATCCGCCATACTGCCAACCTAATCAGGCGCGCCTGCGAGCACATCGCGATTTCACTAGTGATCATCGCAGCCGCATATGCGGCTGGTGTGCTGGCCGCCAAAGCGAGTTAGCCGAGCATTACCTTGTCGATATCAGGCTCCACCGTTGCCGCGCCTTCGTGTGCCGTCATCCCGTTCGCCGCGAGGTAGTGCTCAGCGTCAAGCGCGGCCGCGCACCCGGTTCCGGCCGCGGTAATGGCCTGCCGGTAGCGCCGGTCGACGAGATCGCCGCAGGCGAACACGCCGGGAAGGTTCGTCTCGGTCGTAGGGTGGGCGACCTTCACATATCCGTCGATGTCGGTGTCGATCTGGCCCTTGACGAGGTCGCTGCGCGGGTCGTGGCCGACCGCGATGAACAGCCCAGTCGAGCCCAGCTGGGACGTCTCACCGGTGACCGTGTCGCGGACCGTGAGACCGGCGAGTCGTTCGTCGCCGAGCACCTCGAGCACTTCGGAGTTCCAGCGCAGCTCGATCTTCGGATTGGCGAGTGCGCGCTCCTGCATGATCTTCGACGCTCGGAGGTTGTCGCGGCGGTGGATGAGCGTCACCGAGTCGGCAAACCGGGTGAGGAACATTGCCTCCTCCAGTGCGGAGTCGCCCCCGCCGACCACGGCGATGTCCTGATTACGGAAGAACGCACCGTCGCAGGTGGCGCACCAGGAAACACCGTAGCCGCTGAGGCGCTGCTCCCCGGCGACGCCGAGCTTCCGGTACGCGGAACCCATGGCGAGCACCACCGCGTGAGCCTCGTATTCCGTGCCGCCGCCGGTCTTGATGCGCTTCACCGGCCCGGTGAGCTCGAGTTCGGTCGCGTCGTCGTAGACGATCCGGGCGCCGAAACGCTCGGCCTGGGCCCGCATCTGTTCCATGAGCTGCGGGCCCATGATGCCGTCGGTGAATCCGGGGAAGTTCTCAACCTCGGTGGTGTTCATCAACGCGCCGCCGATCTCGACCGAGCTGGTGAGCACGATCGGGGCGAGCCCGGCGCGGGCGAGGTAGGTGGCGGCGGTGTATCCGGCGGGGCCGGAGCCGACGACGATGACGTTCTCGACACTCATTAGGTGCGCGCTATTCACTGTTCAGTACTGGCAACGCCGAGGCTCGCGAGAAGCGCTTCGACGCTGTGCTGGATTTCGTCCCGGATGCCGCGGACCACTTCGAGGGACTGGCCCTCGGGGTCGAGAAGCTCCCAGTCCTGGTACTGCTTGCCCGGGTAGATCGGGCAAGCGTCACCGCAGCCCATCGTGATCACTACATCCGCGGCCTGCACGACGTCGTCGGTCAGTGGCTTGGGAAACGCCTGGTGCATATCCAAGCCCATCTCGGCCATGACCTCGACTACAACGGGGTTGAGTTCCTGGGCGGGCATCGAACCCGCGGAGCGAACGTGCACGCGCCCGCCGGAGAGGTGGTCGGTGAGCACCGCGGCCATCTGCGACCGGCCGGCGTTCAGCTCGCACACGTACAGCACTTCTGGCACGTCTCGGGCGATGGCGCCCTTCGCCTGGGCGAGCGCAGTGAGCCGCTCGGTCGCGTAACGGGTGGTGCGGGAGGCGAGATGCGCCTTCACCGTCGAGGTACGGAGAAGGCTCGCGTAGGACTCCAGGACATACCGCTCAACCGTCTCGGGGCTGAACACTCCAGCGAACCGCTCCGACAGATCGCCGGCGAGCCGACGAAGATACTCCTCGGGGTACGCCAACCCCGGCATCCCGCGGCGCGACGACACGTTCATCAGACGTTCGCCGGCAGGATCTCCGCGAGCAGGTTCTCGATGCGCGCCTTGATGTCATCGCGGATCGGGCGCACGTTGTCGATCGACTGGCCGGCCGGGTCATCCAGCTCCCAGTCCTCGTAGCGCTTGCCGGGGAAGATCGGGCAGACATCGCCACAGCCCATGGTGATCACGACATCCGATTCCTTGACGGCCTCGGTGGTCAGGATCTTCGGGGTGTTGTCGGCAATGTCGATGCCCTCTTCACGCATGGCCTCGATCGCGACCGGATTGATCTGGTCTTTGGGCTCCGAGCCTGCGGAGAGCACTTGGACGCGGTCGCCCGCGAGCGCCTGCAGGTAACCGGCGGCCATCTGGGAACGGCCCGCATTGTGAACGCAGACGAACAGGACGGTGGGCTTTTCAGACATGGTGCTCGCAATCAATCGATGAAGGTCTATTGATTAGTATCGCGGCAAAATCAATAGATGTCAATCTATATGTCAGACTGGGCGGGTGCCTAAGATCACACTCCCCCGCCGCTTGCTCGCCGAATTCCTGGGCAGCGCGCTGCTGGCCGCCGTCGTCATCGGCTCCGGCATCGCCGCCTCTCGACTATCCGAGGATGCCGGCCTGCAGTTGTTGCAGAACGCCCTCGTCACCGGGGCGGGCCTTTTCGCACTCATCCTGATCTTCGCGCCCGCCAGTGGCGCACATTTCAACCCGGTAGTGAGCCTGGTCGACGCCGGTTTCGGCGAGCGAGCCTGGCGGGATGCGGCGGCCTATATTCCCGTCCAGATCATCGGATGCATCGCCGGGGCGATGCTCGCCAACGTGATGTTCGACCTGGATGTGATCTCCATCAGCGCGAACGAGCGACTCACTGGCGCCACGGCAGCGGCCGAAGTGGTGGCAACCGCAGGGCTTGTGATGGTGATCTTTGCGCTCACCCAGACCGGCCGTTCGTCCTGGGTGCCCACCGCCGTCGGCGCCTACATCACGGCGGCCTACTACTTCACCAGCTCGACGAGCTTCGCGAACCCGGCGATCACGATCGGCCGCATCTTCTCGGATACCTTCGCCGGCATCGACCCCGGCTCCGCGCCGGGGTTCATCGCGGCGCAGCTGGTCGGCGGGGCGCTCGGCTTTCTCGTCGTGCGGGCGCTGTATGGGACATCCGCCCGCCGCGCGGAGCCGGCGACCATGGGCGAGACGGTCTAGCGCCCCGCGCACGCAATTCGACTCACCCGGCCGACTCAGCTGGTCGGCATGAAGCCGGACGACATCAGGAAGCGGTCGACCTCGATTCGCAGGGCGACCCGGGAAGGATTCGGCTGGGGTTCGCGATAGCGCGCGGAATAGCAGGACACGGCGCGGGCGACTGAGACCTCATCGGTCACGACCCGGGCTGCGCCCTCGATCGTCGACCAGTGCCGCCCGCTCACCTGGCATGCGGCGACCCGGTCGTCGGCGGTTATGTGCTGAACCTTGCGCGAGTGTTCGTTGGTGATCACCCACGCACACTGCTCCTCCAAATCCAGCGCTACACCGACCGGGACAAGGTGCGGTCTACCGTCGGCGCGAACGGAGGCGAGAGTGCAGAGGTGCCGCTCGGTCCAGAAATTCAGGAGGAGGGATGGGAAGTTCGTCCACTCAGGTTTCCACGAAGGCACCCGCATATTGTCCCAGATGGCCGCTGGGTACTAGTTTCCGGCGGTGATGTCCTCGAGCAGCCCACGGACGCGACGCTCGATGTCGTCGCGGATGCCTCGCACTGTTTCCGCCGGCTGACCGACCGGATCCTGAAGATCCCAGTCGAGATAGCGGCGACCCGGATAGACCGGGCAGGCATCCCCGCAGCCCATCGTGATCACGTAGTCGGCGGCACGCACGACCTCGTCGGTGAGCGGCTTCGGGAAGTCGGCGTGCAGCGGCACCCCGATCTCGTCGAGCGCGTCGATCACGACCGGGTGGACGGATGCCGCCGGCTCGGAGCCCGCGGTACGCACGCGCACCCGATCACCGCCGAGCGACCGTAGTAGTGCGGCGGCCAGCTGAGACCGGCCGGCATTCTGCACACAGACGAACAGCACCTCGGGCACGTCGCGCGGAACGACCGAGGCGGCGGTGGCCAACGCGGTCAATCGGTCGGCGGCGAACTGGGAGGCCAGCGAGGGTAGCAGTGCGGATTCCCCGGCTCGGGCTTCCAACAGGGCATAGCTCTGCGCGACGTACTTGGCGACGGTTTCGGCCGAGAAGGTGCCGGCGAAGCGGTCCGCCAGGTCGGTGGCGATGCGACCGACGACCGGAGGAAGCGAGTCAAGGTTTGCCGTGTCGGGAAGGCCCGCGGCAGTGAGCAGTTCGGTGAGCTCGGCGCGAGCCTCGACGGGCTGCCCGGCGACCGCGCCGAGCACAGTGTCGACGATCTCGCGGCGCCGCGCGGGCACGATCGAGTACCAGACTTGCCGGCCGCGCTTCTCGCGTTGCAGCAGGCCGTCCTCGACCATCACCCGCATGTGGTGGCTCACCGTCGGCTGGGTGAGCTTCAGTGCGTCGGCCAGTTCGCCGACCAGCGCTTCACCGTTGACGCTGCCGATGATGCGGCTGAGCAGCTGCAACCTGGTCGGATCGGCAACTGCGCGCAGCGTCCGGGCAAGACGCTCCGCGCTGTCTCGGCCGAGGGCCACCGCCGTATCCATAGACCAGAGTCTATTCAACCCGTCGCCCTGAGCGGCCTATCGAGCTATGTTAGCTTTAACCCTAACGTCATTAGGAAAGGTGTTTCGGTGTCGGTTGTGGTGGGTGTCGTCCTCTTGCTCAAGTTCCTGGTCGAACTCGCCTCGCTGGTCGCGGTGGGTTACTGGGGCTACCACCTCACGGACATCGGCATCCTGCGCTGGGTCCTGGCTCTGGCGGTTCCGGCCGTTGTAGAGCCGTGGCTGGTGATCACTCAGCTCGCGGTGTTCGGGCTGGCAGCACTCGCACTGTGGGCATCCGGACAGCCTTGCCTGGCGGTCGCGCTCGGCTCTGCTGCGGTCGTCATCGAGGTGCTTCTGCTGGTGACCGGGCAGTACTCCGAGTGAGGGTCAGCAGCAGCCATCCGGTGCGCCGGTAGAGCACACGCCGGTTGCCGGCAGGCTGAGCTGCACGACGCTGGCCGACGCCAGATCGCCCGCGAGCCAGGCAGCGATCGAACGCACCTGCTCATAACCGGTGGCCAGCAGGAAGGTCGGGGCGCGGCCGTAGCTCTTCATCCCGGCGATGAAGAATTTCGGTTCCGGCTGCTGCAGTTCCCGGAACCCGTGCGGCTCGACGGTGCCACAACTGTGCACATTCGGGTCGATCAGCGGCGCGATCCCACGCGGTGCCTCGACCACCTCGTCGAGGTCGAGGCGGATCTCGCGGAGCATCCCGAGCTCCGGCCGGAACCCGGTGGCGTTCACCACAACGTCGACATCGATGGTTTCGACACCGCCCGCTCGGTTGCCGGTCACCCGCACGCCGTTCCCGCGGCGCTCCAGCGCAACAATCTCGAACCGGTCGACCAGGCGGATATCGCCGCGCTCAACGAGCCCGTGCACCGCCGAGCCCAGGGATGCGCGGGCCGTGAGCTCATCATCGGCGGACCCGAACACTCGCACTGCATTTTCATTCCGGATACCCCAGAAGACCGTCGTCCCGGCGGACTCGCCGGAGAGGGCGGCAAGGCTCAACAGCGTGTTCGCCGCCGAGTGTCCGGCACCGACGACCAACACGCGCTTCCCCGCGAATCGAGCGCGCTCCGCTCCGAGCACATCGGGCAGGGCGTGGCTGACCAGGTCGGCGACCTCCCGCGCGCCGAGCGGGTCGAGTCCGCTCGAGCCGAGACTGTTCGCGGTGCGGTAGGTGCCGGAGGCATCGATCACCGCGCGAGCGGTGATGTCGGCTACGTGACCGTCGCGGTGAACGGTGCGGAGCACGAATGGCGCTTCGGCGCGGCCGGCAGTGCGGGTGCGGTCCATCCCCTCGCGAGAGACCGCGACCACCTCGACGCCGAATCGGACGCGCGAGGCGATCTCCGGCAGTGCAGCGAGCGGCGCGAGATAGCCGTCGATCACCTCACGGGCGGTCGGCAACGCCGTGGCGGGCGGTGCCTGCCACCCCGCAGTCTCGAGCAGTCTGGCTGCGGCCTTGTCGACGAGCAGCTCCCACGGCGAGAACAATCGGATGTGCGCCCAGAGTTCCATGCTCGCGGCAACCGTGTCGCCCGCTTCGTAGATGACGAAGTCGACTCCTCGCTCAAGCAGCTGCGCTCCGGCAGCGAGGCCGATCGGTCCGCCGCCGATGATGGCGATCGGAAGCCCATCCAATCGGGACGGACGTGCAGTCGGTGTCGCAAGGTCGACGAGGGTCATCAGGGCACTCCTTCAGCTTCATCGATGAATGTCGATGAAGCGAGTATGGCCACCTATATCGATGGTTGTCAATGTAGTCTCGACACATGACGATCATGCTGCCCGTCACCGACGTGACCGCGTGCTGCGCGCCCCTGACCCGCGAGACGCTCGACGCCGAGAACGCCGACGGCCTGGCCCGTGCGCTGAAGGCCCTCGCCGACCCTGCTCGGCTTCGGCTGATCTCAATCGTGGCCGCGTCCGACGGCGCGGAGGCGTGCGTGTGCGACCTGACAGAACCGCTCGGACTGAGCCAGCCGACGGTTTCGCACCACCTCAAGGTGCTCGTGGACGCCGGCTTCCTGACCCGGTCGAAGCGGGGCACCTGGGCGTACTACGCGCTCGTGCCCGGTGCGCTCGACTCGGTGTCGCGGTTGCTTGTGACGGTTTAGTCGGAATGCAGCGCCTGACGCCAGAGGGCGACTAGTTCGTCTTCCTCGAAGATCCGCTCCGGCTCGATGACCCGGTCGTCGCTGACGTAGTAGAACACCGCTGAGATCAGCGCAGGGTCGATGCCCCTCCACTTCGCATACGCGAGCCGATAGAGCGCCAGCTGCAGCTGCTTGTTCTCAAGGTCCGCGGCATCCCGGGGCGCCTTGCCGGTCTTCCAGTCGACGACCTGGAATCCGTCACCGTCGGCGTAGACCGCGTCGATCTTGCACACCACGACTTGGCCATCCAGCACCAGGTGGATCTCCCGTTCGACATCAACCGGGGTCCGGGTAGCCCACGGGGAACGCTCGAAGATCCCCTGCAGCCTCACCAGTTCCGCCTCGTCGATGGGTGCGTCATCGACATCGAGTTCCGTGGCGAGCGCGTCGATGGTCTCCGCGGTGCCGCCGACGCCGTAACGCTGCTCGACCCAGGTGTGGAACAGAGTGCCGAGCCGGGTCGCTCGGTACGGTCGTTCCGGCATCGGACGGCGAAGGGATGCCGCGACCGCAGCCGGGTCGGTGACGAAGTCCTTGAACCGGCTCGCCGGTACCCGCCCTGGCAGGGGCATCCGCTCGGCGCCGTCCAGTCGGCGGCGGCGTTCCTCGAGCAGCAGGTCGAGTTCGCGCTGCCAGACGCCGGCCTGGTCGGGCAGCGCGCTGCGCACTCGTTCGGCGGCGGCTTCGAGCGCCGGGCGGCGGTCGCCGAGCGGGTCCCGCGGCCAGGAGAACAGACTGATGCGGTCGCCGAGCGGGTTCTCCTCGAACTGGCTGGCGTCCGGCAGTTCGGCGATCACGCCGTGACTTTGCAACTCGATCAGGTACGGGCTCGGGGTGCGCGGCTTCGTCTGCGTCGCCCAGAACGAGCCGCTCATCAGCAGCGAATGCCGGGCGCGGGTGACTGCGACGTACGCGAGCCGGCGTTCCTCGAGCTCGTGGCGGTGCTTCACCGCCTCGGCGAACTGCTTCTTCAGGTCGACCAGTTCCTTGCGGGTCTCGGCGATCTGCCAGTCGAACTCGGGCATGTCGGCGGCATCGCCGCGGAACGGCCAGGGCAACGCCCCGAAGCTGATCCAGCCGCCGGAGCCGTCACGGGAACGGGCGGGCAGTTCGTCGACAACCATCCGCGGCACCACGACGTGGTCCCACTCGAGGCCCTTCGAACCGTGAATGGTGAGCACCTGCACGGTGCCCGGCTCCGGATCCTCCGGACGCGGGGCGAGCCCCTCGCGCCATTCGGCTTCCCGCAGCCAGCCGAGGAAGCCGCCGAGATTCGCGGTGTCGTCGATGGCCAGGTAGCCCGAGAGCGCGTCGAAGAATGCCTCCATCGCCGCGCGGCCCGTGGTGTGGGTCTCGTTGGCGGCCGTCTCGATGTCGAGCAACAGCTCCTGCTCGACAACGGTGACCAGATCGAGCAGGTCTCCGCCGGCGCGCCCGCGGAGCCGTTCAAGGGTGAGGCCGGCGTGCCGCAACCGCTGAAGCCCGGCCTCGCTGAACGCGGCCAACTGGCCGTGGCAGGGTTTCGCGTGCGCGACGAAGTCGAGGGCGTCGATGATCGAGCCGCCCTCGCCGTCGGCGACTGAGTCACGCAATTGCTCGCGCACATCGTCATCGAGGGGCTGTTGGGCCAGGTCGCGGTCGCGCAGCCAGGAAGCGACCCGGCTGAGCGCGTGCAAATCCTTCACGCCGATTCGCCAGCGGGATCCGGCGAGCAGCCGCACCAGCTCGGAACCGGCGGCCGGATCGTGCAGCACGGTGAGCGCGCTGACCAGGTCGGCGATCTCGGGTTCGGCCATCAGACCGCCGATGCCGAGCACGTGGTACGGCACCTCCGCCTTGCGCAACGCGTCGAGGAAGTACTGCTGCGACTTGCGGGTGCGGAACAGCATCGCCGCGGTGGCGTTCTCGCCGCCCCGGCTGAGTTTCTGCTTGAGCCAGGCCGCAGCAGCCTCGGCCTCCGCCTCCACGGTCTCCTCGAAGATGACGTCGACTGGGACGTCAGTGGCGGTGAACGATGCTTCCAGCCGGGCCACCGGCACCCGGGTCTCGGGCACCAGCGGCGCCACGATGGTGTTCGCCGAGCGCAGGATGTCGCGTCCGTTTCGCCAGCTCGTGGTCAACGAGTACGTGCTCGCGGTGCCGCCGGCGAACTGGGTGGCGAACTGCTCCAAGTTCGCGGCGCTCGCCCCGCGCCATCCGTAAATCGACTGGTTCGGGTCACCGACCGCCATCACCGGATGCTTCGCGAACAGGGCGGCGAGCAGCCAGGTCTGCACCACCGAGGTGTCCTGGTACTCGTCGAGCAGGACGACCCGGTAGCGGTCACGGAAGTCGGTCGCCACCGTCGGCACGGTGCGGACCACTTCGAGGGCGAGGGCCACCTGGTCGGAGTATTCAACGAAGCCGCGTTCCTTCTTGGCAGCGGCGTACCGTTCGGCGGCGTCGAGCACCACGGGCAGCCCACCGACGGTCTTCGCCATCTCGTCGACGTCGGCGTAGGCGCCCCGGCCGCCGGCCGGAAGGTCGGCGATGCCGGTGAAGTCCTCGGCGAAGCGGCGCACGTCGGCGGCGTCGGCGATGTTCTCGCCGAGCGACTGGCTGAGGGTGAGCACCGCGCGAGTGATCTGATCGACGCTGCGGCCGAGGCCGGCCAGCCGCGGGTCGCGGCTTTCGATCACCACCCGGCGGGCCAACTGCCAGGCGGCTGCTTCGCCGAGCACCGCGCCGTCGCTTTCCCGGCCGAGCAGGATCGCATTATCGCGGAAGATGGTGTTCGCGAACGAGTTGTAGGTGGCCACGTTCGGCGGGTCGAACTCGTCGTAGGGCACCGCGAGCAGCGGTGCCAGGCCCGCGTCAACCCGGATCAGGTCGTTGTCGGCGAGCGCGCGGATCCGCTCGCGGATGCGTGCCGACAGCTCCCCCGCGGCCTTGCGGGTGAAGGTCAGGCCGAGGATCTGCCCCGGCTCGACCAGTCCGTTGGCAAGCAGCCAGAGCACCCGGTTCGCCATCGTTTCGGTCTTGCCGGATCCGGCTCCGGCGATCACCAGTGCCGGGTCGAGGCCTGCCTCGATCACCGCCCGCTGCTGCTCGGTAGGGCGAGGTCGGCCGAGGGCGTCGGCTATGTCATTGGCACTGACCGGAGTGTGGGTCTCGGCAGGCTCGACCAGCGGACGCGGTTCGACCAGCGAATTCGGCTCGACCAGCGATTCGGTGTTAGTCACTGGACACCGCCTTCACCCGGTGCAGTCGCATGCTGGTGGTGTTGCCCTGTGCCCACTGGTCGATCTCTACCGTTCCCTCAAATGTGGCGGCCGCCATTGCCGTCGCCACCTGTCGCACCCGCTGCCTGAAGCCCTCGAGTTGCTCGTCGCTGAGTGGCGCCTGCACGCCCTCGCGGTAGAGCTTCCCGCGCACGCCCTTCTTGACGTACAGCAGCTTCGCGCCGCCGGCGCGGTGGGCGCCGTGCTCGGCGAGCAGGTCGTCGAACCGGCCTTCCGCGTACGCCAGCTGGTAGGCCAGCAGTTGGGCGTGGGCGTCGATGTCGTCCTGCCGGGTGATCGGCGAGCCGGTCTTCAGGTCGACAATCACCACGGAGCCATCCGGCGCCCGTTCGACCCGGTCGATCGAGCCGTTCAGCCGCGCCGGTTCCAGATCCAGGCCGAAGCGCCCCTCTGCCGCGATGAGTTGCTTGCTGTCGCGGTTGAAGTCTGCCAGGTACTCGGCGATCCCGGCGACCAGGGTGCGCGCTGTGGCCTTCTGCGCTTCGCCGAGCCAGGGCGCCTCGAACGAGAGCTCGCCCCAGCGACTCTCCACTGCGCGCCAGAGTTCGTCGATTCCCGGGTCGGTGGCGGTTTCCATAGCCCAGTGCAGCACCGTGCCGATACCCATCGCGGTGGAGGGCTGGCTGCCCGCAACCGAGTCGATGAACCAGTCCAACGGTGACTTCTCGAAGGCTTCCAGCTTCGATGGCGATACCGGCACCGGGTCGTCGCCGAACAGCGGCTCAGTCGTCGACGGGTCGAGCAGGCCGTGCCAGTCGATCGGGTCGGCTCCGGGCACCCGCTCCGCGGACAATCGGGCCAGCGCGGATGCCGCGGCCTGCCGTTGCCGGTCGTTGCCGGTGACCAACTCACGCCGCAGCGCGCCGGTCAGCCCGCGCAGCGACAGCGGCGCGCGGCCGGCCACCCGGGGCAGCCGGTCGACGTCGGGGATGAGGCTGAAGAAGCTGCTGCGGGCGGAGTCTTCGCTGACCTGCGCGGTGATGATCACCTGTCGGCGCGCCCGACTGACTGCGAGCGCGAACATCCGCAGTTCGTCGCTGACCACCTGTTTGCGGGCGTCGACGGTCGCCGAGTCGACCCCGGTGACGGCGTCGACGAGCTGGTCGGGGAACAGCAGCGAACCGCGCACGCGCAGGTTGGGCCAGACGCCCTCCTGCACACCGGCGACGACGGCGATCTCGAACTCGGCGCCGACCGCGCCGTTCGGCGTCGTGACCAGTACGGCGTCATCCGCCTGCTGCGGGGCGAGGGTGTCCTCGGGGACCTCAGCGTCGAACAGGGTATCGAGGAAGGCGCGCGGTGGCCGTTCGGGTTCACGCTCCACGAACCGGCGGGCGGCCGTGAACACGGCCATGATGCCGTCCAGATTGCGGTTCGCCTCGGCCGCGGTGACGCCGGCGCTGAGCGCCTGCTCGAACCAGGTGGGGGCCAGTCGGCTGCGTTCCCAGACCAGCCAGAGCAGTTCCTCGATCGAGTCGCCGGCCTCGTGGCGTTCTCGCAGCTGGTGCAGGGTCACTGCGAGCCGTTCGGCGGCACGGCCGATCCGGTGGTCGATGGTGGTGAACCGGCCTGGGGCGGCCAGTGCCTCGATGAGCAGTTCATCGCTGGACCGGTTGCCGCCACCAGCGAGTTCTTCGGTGCGCAGCGCCAGCCGCAGCCGGCGAAGGCTAAGTCGGTCGAGTCCGCCGAACGGCCCCTGCAGCAGCTCCGCGGCCACCGTGGCGGTCAGCTCGGCGCGGCCGATGCCGACGTCGATCACGGCGAGCAGGCTGCGGGCGGCGAGGTCATCGCGCAGCGCGCGGCCACCGGCCAGCGTGCGGGTGGGCACCTCGGCCAGCGCGAGTGCCCGGGCAATGCCGGGCAGCTGGGCGCCGGAGCGGGCGATGACGACCATGTCCGAGAAGGCGACCCCGCCCAGCAGGTGGTGCTCACGCAGCACTCGCGCGACCGCGGAGATCTCGCGGGACGGAGTCGGCTCCTCAACCAGCAGAATGGCGTCGGATGCTGCGGCAGGTCCGGATCCGGTGAACACCGAGGCGGCGCGCTGTTGCCCGGCGGCGGCCGTGCCGATACGCGCGGTGATCGACTGGGTGAGCGTGCGCAGCACGGCCGGTTGCCGGTGCACGTGGCCGAGCACGAGGGTGCGGGCGTCGGGCAGGTTCAGCTTGGTCTGCAGGAGGCCCAGGGCGTCGGGCTCTCCCCCGCGGAACGCGCTAGTGGCGACATCCGGATCACCGAAGGCGATGACCGCCACGCCGCGGGCGGCGAGGGCGCGCAGCAGGCCGAGCGTCGACTGGGTCGCCTCCTGCAGGTCGTCGACGATCACGAGGCGCAGCCGGTCCACGGATGGCGCGACCTCGGCGCGGCGGAGTGTGGCTGCCGCGAAGGCAAGCAGTTCCGCGGCGTCGACGACCGCGTCGCCGGACGTGGCTAGCACCTGGAGGTACTCGTCGATGAAGTCGGCAGTGGCGAGCCACTCGGCGCGCTCATGCCGGCGGCCGAGGTCCCGCATCCGCTCCGGCGTGATGCCGTATTCCGTCGCACGCATGAGCAGTTCCCGCAGTTCGGTGCGGAACCCGCGGAGCGCCCGCACGTCGGGGCCGAGGATCTCGGGCCACTCCGGTCCGGCGCCCGCCTCGACGTGGCCGGCGAGCAGGTCTTTGATGATGCGGTCCTGGTCGCCTCCGGTGAGCAGCACCGGCGGCGCGGCGCCGTCGGCAGCGGCCGCGTGCCGCACCAGTTCGAAGGCGACCGAGTTGGCCGTGCGCGCGAGCGGACCGTTCGTCGGCACGCCCAGGCGCACAGCGATGCGGTCACGCAACCGGGTCGCCGCGGCGCGGGTCGGAGCGAGGACCAGCAGATCATCGGCCGCCCAGCCGCGGCTGTGCACCCGGTCGGCGACGAGTTCGACGATGGTGCTGGTCTTGCCGCTGCCCGGCGCGCCGAGGATCGCCGCGGACTCGTCGTCCGGCAAGGCGAGCACCGCCTGCTGGGTCGAGTCGAGGGTCAAGGGGTGCGCGGGGCCGAGCGTTCGGGAAGGGTCGAAGCCGCGCACTGCCATGCCTCAAACGGTATCGGCGGCGACCGACATCGCCGCGCAGACCCCGCCGGTGTCGCCCACTCCGCCGGTTCCGCCAACAGTGAACGGCGAAATGGGCGGCATCCGTTCTGTCGTAATGTTGGCGTCGTGGACATTCGAATCGGTATCGCCAACACTCCCCGTGAACTGAGCTTTGAGACTTCGCAGACTTCGGCTGAGGTCGAGTCGATCGTCTCGTCGGCGCTCGAGACGGGCAGCCCGCTGATTCGCATCAGCGACGACAAGGGCAAGGTCTACATCGTGCCGACCGCTGCGTTCGCATACATCGAGGTGGGCACCGAAGTGAGCCACCGCGTCGGTTTCGTCGCCTAACCATGGAGCTGCTGTTCGTCGCGGTGATCGTCGCCGCGTTGGGCCTGGGCATCCGGTACCTGATCCCGGGCCGGAACACCTACGGCGTGGTGCTGCTGCCAGCAGTGGCAACCGCGGTCGGCATGGTGGTCTGGGTGGCATTGCTGTGGCTCGGCTTCACCTTTGACGGCGGCTGGATCTGGGTGATCTCCATCGCCGCAGCCGTGCTGGCTGCTGGCGCTGTCGCTCTGCTGCTCCCGCGCGCACGACACGCCGACGACACGCGACTGCGTCACTCGCTCGGGCTGTAGGCCGCAGCATCCGGATCCCGCAAACCCGCTGATCGCGCTCCAACCCGCCGATCGAGCCTCAACCCGCTGATCGAGCCTGCCGAGATCTGGCCGACTACGCGGTGAGGCCCAGCGCGTCCATCCGGCGGGTGTGCGTCGCGATCAGTTCGGTCAGCACCGGCTCGATGCGGGCCTCGTCGCTGTCGTGATCCTCGGAGTAGACGAGCGACTCGCGCGCCAGCAGGATCGTGTCGCCCATCAACCGGCGACCCCACATCGCCAGGCGCGAGGCCAGCGCCTCATCCGCCTCGATGGCGATTCGCAGCTGCTCGAACAGGGCCTCTTCGGCTGAGTCGCCCGACAGCACCTCGATCGCCTTTTCCGCGTCGTGCCCGGTCAGCCCGCCGGCAAGGCCGACGAAGAAGTCGTCGAGGAACCCGCTGGTGACGTATGCCGTCATCAGCATCTCGTGCCAGTCGTCGCCGCGGACCAGCCGGCGGAACTCGTCGATCCGCGCCGCGGAGCGGTCCATCAGCTCGACCGCCGACTTGCCACGGCGTTCAATCGCCCGCACCAGCTCGTGGTGCTTGTTCAGCGCCAACCGCGCCGCCTCGGCGAGGGCGCGCTTGGCCTCAGTGGTGGGCGCGGCGATCACCGTCAACGACAGCGCTTCGAAGCTCGACAGCTGAAGGTAGGCGACCTGGCCCAGGTAGTCGAGAATGTTCGGGGCAAGCTCCGAAAGCTCGACACGAGCGGCCGAGGAGACAGTGGATCGGGGCTTCACCGTGGGCGCTTCTATGCGGGCGCGCGCACGACTGAACCAATTCACCACGGGCCCAGCATACGGCCCTGCCGTCGGGCGCCCGTGACGGCGGCTAAACTGAATCAGCTTTCCTCTTATATACGACAGGCGTATCCATTTGACTTTCAGTGAACTGGGCATCGAACAAGACTTGGTCGATGCTCTCGCAAGCAAGGGCATCATCGAGCCCTTCCCCATTCAAACCCAGACCATCCCACTCGCGCTCGGCGGCCAGGACATCATCGGTCAGGCGAAGACCGGCACCGGCAAGACGTTCGGTTTCGGGCTCCCGCTCGTGCAGCGCCTCGGCGCCGATCCCGAACCCGGTGTGCAAGCCCTCGTCGTGGTGCCGACCCGCGAGCTCGCGGTGCAGGTGTCCGAGGATCTCGAGCTGGCGACATCCAACCGCCCCACCAGCATCGTCGCTATCTACGGCGGTAAGGCCTACGAGGGCCAGGTGGCCCAGCTCAAGGCCGGAGCGCAGATCGTCGTCGGCACGCCCGGCCGATTGCTCGACCTCGCCGGTCAACGGCTGCTCAGCTTGAAGAACGTCAAGGTGATGGTGCTCGACGAGGCCGACAAGATGCTCGATCTGGGCTTCCTGCCCGACGTCGAGAAGCTGTTCGCGCAGACCGACCCGACCCGGCACACCATGTTGTTCTCGGCGACGATGCCGGGCCCCGTGGTTGCGCTGGCGCGTCGGTTCATGAACCGGCCGATCCACATCCGCGCGACCGACCCCGATGAGGGGCTCACGCAGGCCAACATCAAGCACCTCATCTATCGGGCGCACTCGCTCGACAAGGACGAGGTCATCGCCCGCATCCTGCAGGCCGAGGGTCGCGGCAAGACCGTGGTCTTCACCCGCACCAAGCGCGCGGCCTCGAAGATCGTCGAGGAGCTCACCGACCGCGGCTTCAGCGCCGCGGCGGTGCACGGCGACATGAGCCAGGAGGCGCGTGAGCGCTCGATGGCGTCGTTCAAGGCGGGCAAGAAGGACGTGCTGATCGCCACGGATGTCGCCGCCCGCGGCATCGACGTGGACGACGTCACCCACGTCATCAACCACACCATCCCCGAAGACGAGAAGGCCTACCTGCACCGCGTCGGCCGCACCGGCCGCGCCGGCAAGACCGGCATCGCGGTCACCTTCGTCGACTGGGACGACCTGCACAAGTGGGCGCTGATCAACCGGGCACTCGAGTTCGGCCAGCCGGAACCGACCGAGACCTACTCGTCGAGCCCGCACCTGTTCAGCGACCTGAACATCCCGCACGGTTCCAAGGGCCGCATCAAGAAGACGCCCGCCGCGCCGCACGTCGAGCGGGAGCCGAAGGCTGAAGCCGAGCGCACCCGCACGCGGAGCCGCAATCGCACCCGGTCGGGCGGTGGAGGGTCGGATGCCACGGCCGAAGCCCCTCAGAAGCCCGCAGGCGCCGGCACCCACGACGGCACCGCTCCCGCGCGTCGCAGTCGCTCGCGTCGTCGTCGGCCGAGCTCGGGCGCTCCGCAGACGCCGCCGCCCGCAGCGTAGCCACCTGCCGCTCGGCCGCACCGCCCGTCGTCGCCAGAAACGGCCGGCGCGGTGCGTCGTGCCGGTTCGGTGCGTCCGTGCCGGTTCGGTACGTCCGTGCCGGTTCGGTACGTCAGTGCCCGCTCGAGCGGGCACTGATGTACCGGATGGGCACACACGCGAGCGATCTCCGGTGCGCGGACCCGCCGGGTGCTAGCCCTGGAACGGCTCCGAGCCCGACCCGAGCGCGAGAATTCGCTCCAGCTGGTCGGGTGCGGTGGAGTTCTCCGCCAGCCGGTTCGGCTTGCCGTCACCGTGGTAGTCGCTCGACCCGGTGACGATCAGGTCGTACTTCTCGGCGTAGCGACGCAATTGCGCGCGCCCCGCCTCGGTGTTCTCCCGATGCCCGATCTCGAGCCCCGCGAGGCCCACGTCGATCAGCTCCCGCAGGTGCGACTCGGCGACCACACTGGACCGGCCGTGCGTCGCCGGATGCGCCAGCACCGGAACCCCGCCCGCTTCGGCGATCATCCGGATGCCGTCCCGCGGGCTGGGCGCATAGTGCGGCTCGACATAACCGGTGCGCCAGTGCAGCATGCTCGCGAACGCGGCACTGCGGTTCGGCACGTGCCCACGCGCGACCAGGGCATCGGCGATGTGCGGGCGGCCGATCGTCGCCCCCATCGATGACTGCGCGAGCACGTCGTCCCAGGTGAGGTCGTAGTCGACGGCCAGACGTTCGACGATGCGCTCGGCCCGGTGCAGCCGGCCATCCCGGATGCGCGCCGTCTCAGCGACGATCTCGGCATCCAACGGATCGAACAGGTAACCGAGCACGTGCACGCTGGCGTATTGGATGCGGGTGCTGAGCTCGATCCCGGGGATCAGCAGGACGCCGGTACCGGATGCCGCGGTCATCGCTTCCTGCCAGCCCGCAGTCGAGTCGTGGTCGGTCAGCGCGACCACGTCGAGTTCGGCGGCAACGGCCGCGCGCATCAACTGGGTCGGGGTCTGGGTGCCGTCCGACACACTCGAGTGAGTGTGCAGGTCAATGAGCATTGACGGGTCGGCCTTCGGCATACCCCAATCGTAGGAGCGTTTGCCTGCGCGCTTTCATCGGTCGCGCAGACTCGCGCCGTTATGCTCGCAGGGCCATGTTCGCCCGCCTGCTCGCCGCTCTCGTGACCCTCATCGCCGCAGTATGCCTGCTCGTGGCGGTCTGGCCGCAGCTGTTCGGGCTCGAGCAGGCGCCGATCATCGCCCAGGTCGTCTCCGCACGCGGCGCACTGCTCGCCGGGACGACGCTGGCCGCACTGGCGCTGGTCATCGGCGCTCTCGCGTTCCGCCCCGCCCGACGGTTCTTCGGCACGCTGGCCGCCCTCTGCGTCGGCTTCGCCCTGGTCACCGCGATCGTTCTCGGCACGCGCGGCTTCGGCAATCCGGCCGATACCGCCGCGCCCGACTCCGTCACCGTGCTCACCTGGAACACGCTCGGCGACGCGCCCGGCGCGCAGGTGATCGCCGACCTGGCCGTTGCGGAGCAGGCCGACGTCGTGGCTCTTCCCGAGACGACCGAAGCCACCGGTGTCGAAATCGCGAAGATCATGCGCGATTCCGGCCGTCCAATGTGGGTGCACACTCGCGTCTTCGACCCCGAATACAAGGCGCAGTCGACGACCCTGCTGATCAGCCCAGACCTCGGCACCTACACCCCGGACGAATCCGCGGGCGACACTCGGGTGTTGCCGAGCGTCGTGGCCCGACCGGACGACGGTGACGGTCCAGTGATTGCCGCGGTGCATCCGGTCGCGCCGGTCCCCCAACAGATGCGGAACTGGCGGGCGGACCTGGAATGGGTGTCCGGCCTGTGCAGCGACGGCAGCACCATCGTCGCCGGTGACTTCAATGCGACGCTTGACCACATGGAGGATCTGGCCGGGGACAGCGCCGACCTCGGTACCTGCGTCGACGCCGCCGTGGCCACCGGAAACGGCGCGGTCGGAACTTGGCCGACGTCGTTGCCCGCCCTGGTCGGTACGCCCATCGACCATGTGATGGCAACGCCGGACTGGACGGTCAGCGGGATGCGCGTCATCGACTCCCACGACGATCACGGCAGCGACCACCGGCCGGTCGTCGCTCACCTCACCCGAACCGCAGGAACGACAGGGTAGAAGATAGGACTATGGCTGACTCGACCACGCAGGCGCCCCGCGCCACCTCCAACCGTTCAACCACCCCGGCATCCGACACCTTCAAGCAATACATCTCGCAGGGTTGGGCGGAGCGGCCGGCCGAGACGCTCGCCCCACGGGAGCAGGCCGCCTACGCTGCCGCCCGGCGCATCCGCATCGCCGCACACTACCCCGGCAAGACCCTGGTCATCCCTGCCGGACCGGCCAAGCAGCGGTCGAACGACACCGACTACGCCTACCGTGCGCACTCGGCGTTCTCGCACCTGACCGGCTGGGGCTCGGACACCGTTCCCGGCTCGGTGCTGGTGCTGCGCCCCACCGCCGACGGGCATGAGGCGACGCTGTACTTCCGCGAAAGCGCCGGCCGCGACTCGGACGAGTTCTACGCGAACCCCGAGATCGGCGAGTTCTGGACCGGACCGCGCCCGTCGCTGGCGCAGGTCGCCGCCGAACTGGGGCTGAACACCGCGGACCTGGGCGAGCTGACCGCCGTGCTGGAGCGATCGGATGTCGACACCCTCGTCGTCCGTGAGGCAGACCGGGCGATCACCGACCACATCGATGGACGCCGCCTGCTCACAGCCGAGCCGACCGACCTGTCTTCGCCGGAAACCGACTTCGACGACGAACTAGCGCGCGATTTGAGCGAGCTGCGCCTGGTCAAGGACGAGTACGAGATCAACCAGATGCGACTCGCGGTCGAGGCGACACGGCAGGGATTCAACGACGTCTTCGCGGATCTGCCGCAGGTTGTGGCGCACCCGCGCGGCGAACGGCTGGTCGAGGGCACCTTCAACCGGCGCGCCCGCGCCGAGGGCAACACCGTCGGCTACGACACCATCGCCGCAGCCGGGCCGCACGCGTGCATCCTGCACTGGACCCGGAACGACGGCAAGGTCTCCCCCGGCGACCTGGTGCTGCTGGACGCGGGCATCGAACTGGACAGCCTGTACACGGCCGACATCACCCGCACCTTCCCGGTCAGCGGCACCTTCACGCCGGTGCAGCGCAAGGTGTACGAGGCCGTGCGCGAGGCTGCCGACGCGGCGTTCGCGATCGTGCGCCCCGGCATCCGGTTCCGCGAGGTGCACGCCGAGGCGATGAAGGTGATCGCGGCCCGCACCGCCGAGTGGGGGCTGCTGCCGGTCAGCGCCGAGCAGTCACTGGAGCCGGAACACCAGTACCACCGCCGGTACATGGTGCACGGCACCAGCCACCACCTGGGCCTCGATGTGCACGACTGCGCCCAGGCGCGACGGGACTTCTACCACGACGGCATTGTTGAAGCCGGGATGGTGTTCACGATCGAGCCGGGGCTGTACTTCCAGCCCGACGACCTGACGGTGCCCGAGGAGTTCCGCGGCATCGGGGTGCGTATCGAAGACGACATCCTGGTCACCGAGACCGGCGCCGAGAACCTGTCGGCTGCGATTCCGCGGACTGCGGACGAGGTCGAGGCGTGGGTTCAGGCATCCGTCAAGTAGCCTCGCCCGCCACCCGGTAGCCGCCCGCCTCCGGGCGCTATAGAAACGGCCCCGCGCTAGCGAATGTTCGCTGGCGCGGGGCCGTTTGGCTAGGGCCGCCCACTATTGCCGGGCTGAAGCCGCCCACCATCTACGGGCTGAACTAGTGCACGTGCTTGAAAGCGAGCCGACCGTGCGTGTACGCGGAGCCTGCGCCGACGGCCGAGGCGACCCAGACGGCCTCGGCGATCTCTTCCTCAGTCGCGCCGGCGCGCTGAGCGCTGCGCGTGTGGGACTCGATGCAGTACTCGCATTGCCTCGCGATGCCGACGGCGACGGCCATCAGTTCCCGGTACTTCGCGGGCACGGCGCGGGCCTCATCATCGGCGAACACCGTCTTCGAGAAGTTCGCGTACGCGGCGAGGATGTCCGGGCTGTTGGTCTTGTAGTTCCGCATGAACTGCTTGTCGTCGCGCGGCGTTGTCTCGTCACTCATGTCTGACTTAACGCACAGCAGGTGCCGGTCATTCCGACGGCTGGCCGAGCACCGACTGCGCCTGCGCGGTCAGGTTCGGGTCGATGACGATCTGATAGTTGGTGGCGAGCACCTGCGTCATCGAAGTGAAGTCGCGTTTGCGGCGGTTCAGCCCGTAGGTGGCCAGGCTGAACAGCATGCCGAAACCGGCACCGATCAGGGCGGCGGATGCCACGACGGCAAGATTCGGCGTCGGCGAGAAGATGAACAGCAGCAGCCCGAGGAACAGGCCGAACCAGGCACCGCTCGCGGCTCCGGCGAGCGCGGCGCGGCCGTAACTGAGCTTGCCGGTGACCCGCTCGACGGTCTTCAGGTCGTTGCCGATGATCGAGAGCTTCTTGACGTCGAAGTCCGCCTTGGCGAGAACGTCGACGACCTTCTGCGCCTCGACATAGGTCTCGTAGGTACCGAGCACGTCGCCGCGCGGCACGGAGGGCAACGCGGGCGTGCGGCGTGAGAACGGACTCTGGTTTGTCATTGACCTATTCTCGCACCCGCCAGTGTCGGATTCCCTGAATTACTGGGACGACCGGGCCTGACCGACCGGCTAACCTGTGAATGTGAGCGCCACCAGAGTCTTCGTAGCCCGCCTGGCCGGGTGCTCTGTTTTCGACCCCGCGGGCGATCGCGTGGGCAAGGTTCGCGACGTCCTCGTTGTGTACCGCAAGGATGGCGCGCCCCGCGTGGTGGGCATGATCGTCGAGGTGCCCGGCAAGCGGCGGGTGTTCATGTCGATCGGCCGGGTCACCTCGATCGGCTCCGGACAGATCATCACCACCGGGCTGATCAACCTCCGCCGCTTCGAACAGCGCGGCGGCGAGGTGCGGGTGATCGCCGAACTGCTCGGCCGCAAGGTCTTCCTCGCCGACGGCTCCGGCGAGGCCACCATCGAAGACGTCGCGATCGAAGCGGTGGCCCCCAGCGAGTGGGAAATCGGCCAACTGTTCCTGCGACGGCCCCGCACGAGCGCCGCACCGTTCGGTAAGGGACCCACCGTCTTCGCCGACTGGTCGGAGGTGCGGGAGAAGAACGCAACCGGCGAGACCCAGAGCGCCGAGCACCTGATCGCGACCTACGCCGACCTGCTGCCGGCTGACCTCGCGAACACGCTGCTCGACCTGCCGCCGGAGCGCCGCCACGAGGTGGCCGAGGAACTGTCCGACGACCGGCTCGCCGACGCGCTCGAGGAGATGCCCGAGACGGATCAGGTCGACATCCTGAACGAGCTCGACGACAAGCGCGCCGCCGACGTGCTCGACCACATGCAGCCGGATGACGCCGCCGACCTGATCGCGCAACTCTCCGAGGAGCGCGGTGAGGCGCTGCTCGGCCTGATGGAGCCGGAAGAGGCCGAGGACGTGCGCATGCTGCTCGCCTACGACGCCGACACCGCCGGCGGCCTGATGACGACCGAGCCGATCATCGTCTCGGCCGACGCCACCGTCGCCGAAGCGCTCGCCCTGATCCGCCGGCACGAACTGGCCCCCGCCCTCGGCGCCGCGGTCTGCGTGACGCTGCCGCCCTATGAGACCCCGACCGGCCGGTTCCTCGGCATGGTGCACTTCCAGCGGATGCTGCGCTACCCGCCAGGTGAACGCCTCGGCACCCTGCTCGATCAGAACCTCGAGCCGGTGCGGGCAACCTCATCCGCGGCCGAGGTCTCGCGCATCCTCGCCAGTTATGACCTGGTCTCCGTGCCCGTGGTCGATGACAACCACCGCCTGGTCGGGGTGGTGACCATCGATGATGTCCTCGACTACCTGCTGCCGGAAGACTGGCGAAGTGCGGACGCGGACGAACCCCGTCCGCGCATCCGCAAACGACCGCTCAGCACAGCACAGGGAAGGAGGACCGCACGTGGCACGGAACGATAACAACTCCCGGATGGATGCCCCGAAGGGCCTCCGCACCCCGTTCACCGCACGGTTCCGCGGCCGTGACCGGTTCGGCCGGATGACCGAGTCCTTTGCGCGCGGCATGGGCACGCCCTGGTTCCTGCTCGGGATGACCATCTTCTGTGGCCTGTGGCTGACCTACAACACCCTCGCGTCGCCGGGTAACCAGTTCGACCCTGAGGCGCAGAAGTTCCCGCTGCTGACGCTCATCCTGTCGCTGCAGGCGTCCTACGCCGCACCGCTGCTGCTGCTCGCGCAGAACCGGCAGGACGACCGCGACCGCGTGCAGATCGAGCAGGACCGCCAGCGCGCGGAACGGAACCTGGCCGACACCGAGTACCTCGCCCGCGAGGTGGTCGCCCTGCGGCTGGCCATGAAGGACATGGCGTCGAAGGACTTCATCCGCGGCGAGCTGCGCACCTTGCTCGAGGAACTCGACCGCGACAAGGGCACCTCCAGGGAGCCGACTTCCGGTGGTTGAGGAGCGCCCGACGCAGGAGGACGCGTCTCGAAACCATCCCACTGCAGACTCGATCCGCACCGCGCTCGGCCGGGTGATCGACCCGGAGATCCGCAAGCCCATCACCGAGCTGGACATGGTCCGCGACATCCGGGTCGAAGCCGGTCACGCGACCGTGGGCGTGCAATTGACGATTGTCGGATGTCCGGCGGCTGACACCATCGAACGCGACGTCCGCGCCGCGACAGCCGCCGTTGACGGTGTCACCGAGGTGACCGTCGATGTGACGGTGATGACCCCTGCGCAGCGGCAGGCGCTGACCGAGAAGCTCCGCGGCGGGCGGTCCAAGACGCTGCAGTTCGGCCCGGACTCGCTCACCAGCATCTACGCGGTGACCAGCGGCAAGGGCGGGGTCGGCAAGTCCACGCTGACCGCGAACCTTGCCGTCTCGCTCGCCAGCCGCGGACTCAAGGTCGGGCTGGTCGACGCCGACGTGTTCGGCTTCTCGATCCCCGGCATCCTCGGCATCGAAGGCGCGAAGCCGACGCAGGTGAACGACATGATCCTGCCGCCGGTCGTGCACGGCGTGAAGGTCATCTCGATCGGAATGTTCGTCGAGAACACCTCGACCGCCGTGGCCTGGCGCGGACCGATGCTGCACCGGACGATCCAGCAGTTCCTCACCGACGTGTACTTCGGCGACCTGGACGTGCTGCTGCTCGATCTGCCGCCCGGCACCGGCGACGTGGCAATCACCCTCGGGCAGCTGCTGCCGCACGCCGAGGTGCTCGTGGTCACCACCCCGCAGCCGGCGGCGGCGGATGTCGCGGAGCGCAGCGGTCTCGTCGCCAGGCAGACCGGGCAGAGCGTGCTCGGGGTGGTCGAGAACATGGCGGGGCTCGCACAGGCCGACGGCAGCGTCCTGGAGCTGTTCGGGTCTGGCGGTGGGGCGGAGACCGCTCGGCGCCTGGACGTGCCGCTGATGGCCTCTGTGCCGCTGAGCATCGCGTTGCGGGCCGGCGGTGACACCGGGGAGCCGATCGTGCTTGCCGACCCCGCAGATCCCGCGGCGCAAGCGATCGCATCCGTCGCTGACGTGCTCGCCACCCGCGGCCGCAACCTCGCGGGCCGGAAGCTCGGCTTCAGCGTCAACTGAACCCAGCGCGGCGCACCCCGCTGTGACTCCTACGTGGCCTCGTCGTCGAACGGGGCAGGGCGGCCTTCCTTGAGCATCCGCTGGCGCTGCGCGTACGCGGACTCACGCACGGTCGGCGTCACCGCGACAGCAGCAGCCACCGGCGCCGGGGCGACGTCGTCATCGTCGACCAGCGCCTCGCGAATGATGCGCCTCGGGTCATACTGGCGCGGGTCGAGCTTCTTCCAGTCGACATCGTCGAACTCCGGGCCCATCTCCTCGCGCATGCGGTCCTTGGCGCCATTCGCCATGCGTCGCAGTTGCCGGATCAGTTCGCCGAGCTTGCCCGCGTAGTACGGCAGCCGTTCGGGGCCGAGAAGGAACACGGCAAGGATGCCGATGATCAACAGCTTCTCGAAAGTCAACCCGAACACCCGCCCAGAATAGCCCGGGTTCGCTGGGCCAACCCCCTACCCTTGGGAAAGAGCAAGGAGCGTGCGTGTCTGAAAAAGAATTGAACTGGAAGTTCGCCGAGGAGTTCGTGGTCGAGACTCCCGAAATCATCCAGGCACGCCACCACTCATTGGAGCAGGGCATCGAGCCCATCTCCGCTGCGGTCGGCGCGCAGCTCGCGGTGATCGCCGCGGCCACCAACGCCTCGAACATCGTCGAGATCGGCACGGGGGTCGGCGTCAGCGGACTGTGGCTGTTCACCGGTGCCCCGAACGCCACGCTCACCTCGATCGACAGCGAACTGGATTACCAGCAGACCGCCCGGCGCATGTTCGCCGATGCCGGCATCCCCGCCGCGCGCACCCGCCTGATCACCGGCCGCGCGCGTGAGGTGCTGCCGCGTATGAACGAAGGGTCATATGACATCGTCTTCGTCGACGCCGACCCGCACTCGGTGATCGAATACGTCGAGCACGGCCTGCGCCTCGCGCGTGTCGGCGGCACGGTGCTGGTGGCTCATGCGCTGTGGCGTGACCGCGTCGCAGACCCGGCGCAGCGCGATGACACGGTGGCCGACTTCCGCCTGCTGCTGACTGAGATCGCGGCATCCAGCGCCGTGATCAGCGCCCTCTCCCCCGTGGGCGACGGCCTGCTGCAGCTGACGAAGATCGCCGAATAGAAGCCAGATAGAAGAAGCCGGTGACCGCACTGCGGTCACCGGCTTTTCTGTCTAAGGCCTCGCCTATGCGGAGATTACTCCGGCGAGTGCGTCATGGAGTTCCTTGGCCTCGGCGTCGTTGACCGACACGACCAGGCGACCGCCACCCTCAAGCGGCACCCGCACGATGATGAGACGACCCTCCTTGACAGCCTCCATGGGTCCGTCACCGGTCCGCGGTTTCATGGCTGCCATAAGTCTCCCCTTTCGTTGGATTCCTTACCCATTATCGTCCATGAGTGCTGATCATGAAAATCACGGGGGCGTCCAGTCAGCCCCATCGACCCACCAGCCGATGTACATCCAGCCGATCTGACCGGCGATTCCGAGCAGCACCAGGCCCACCCGGAACAGTCGCGACCGGGGCACAGCGAGCGCCCCGAGCAGCGGGAAGATCGGCATCAGCAGCCGGAAGGTGCTCGACTGCGGGAAGAACACCGCGAGCAGGTAGATCACGTAACTGGCGACCCACAACCGCAAGTCCACGCCGATGCGCTTCACCCATGGGGTGAACATGAACCAGGCGAACAGCACAACCGCAACGAGCAGCAGGAGCGCACCGAGCGGCGCGCCCAGCCACCAGTTGGCTCCCTGCACCCATGGCGTGAAGGGGATCAGGTGCTGGTGGCCGATGTACGCCGCCCGCCACGCCATCTCCGTGTCGGTGTAGGCGGTGAGTGACCCGGTGACCACCCAGGCGATCAGCAGCCAGGCCAGGCCCATCACGCCGCTGAACAAGGCCAGGGACGCGGATGTCACCAGCTCACGCCGCCCGAACGGTTCACGTCGGCGATTCCACCAGCGGTAGGCCACATGCAGCACGAGGAATAAAGCGAACGCGAGCCCCGTCGGGCGCACGAGCGAGGCGACTGCCACGACCGGGAACAGCCACTCGTAGCGGCGCTGCACGACCAGCAGCAGCGAGGTGGTGAGCAGCAGCAGGTGCAGCGACTCGGCATAGGCGACCTGCAGGATCGGGGACAGCGGGGCGACGCAGAACAGCACCACCGAGAACAGTGCCCGGCTCGGGTCGCCGAGCACGTGCAGCATGAGGCGGTAGAACACCAGCGCAGTGCCTGCCGCCGCCAGCACGGAGACCGCCACGGCGACGACGTCGTAAGGCACCAGTGTGAGCTCCGTCAGCAGCCGCACAAGCCACGGGTAGACCGGCATGAACGCCCAGGCGTTCTCACCGACGTGGCCGTCGTCGGTGACCGGCAGCACGTTCGGGTAGCCGGCCATGGCGATGATGTAGTACCAGTGACCGTCCCAGATGGTGGCGAAGTCGGTGTAGTTCGGGTTCGCCGGGGTCCAGGCGTTCTGCTGCTGCTGGCTCGCGAAGACGAGCATGATCGTCGTGGTGACGATGCGGGAGAGGACGAAGACGGCAAGTACTTTCACCCACCAGCGGGTGCGGGTGTAGAGCCTCACCCCTCGGTGAGCCAGGTGCGCAGTCCGTGCTCGCATTCGGTGATCTCCCACACGGCGACTCGTTCGTCGTCAGCGTGCGCCTTCAGTGGGTTGCCCGGTCCGTAATTCACGGCAGGGATGCCGAGCATCGAGAAGCGGGCGACATCCGTCCAACCGTATTTCGGTTTCGCGGCCCCGCCAACCGCGTGCAGGAAGTGTTGAGCGAGCGGCGCGTCAAGGCCGGGCCGGGCGCCCTCCGCCTCGTCGACGACGGTGATCTCGTAGCCCTCGAACAGTTCACGCATGTGGTCGATCGCCTCGGCAACGGAGCGGCTGGGCGCGAAGCGGTAATTGATGTGCAGGTCGGCCTGGTCGGGGATGACGTTGCCGGCGACACCGCCGGAGATGCCGACGGCGTTCAGTCCCTCCCGGTAGACGAGTCCCTCGACCTCGACCTCACGCGGTTGGTAGTCGGCGAGGGTGGTGAGCACCGGGGCGAGGTCGTGGATCGCATTATGGCCGACCCAGGCGCGGGCGCTGTGGGCGCGCAGTCCGCTCGTGCGCAGCTCGAACCGGAGGTTGCCGTTGCAGCCGCCCTCGACCTCGGCGGAAGTGGGTTCGCCAAGGATGGCGAAGTCGCCGACAAGCAGTTCGGGGTGCTCGCGCGCGAGGCGGCCAAGCCCGTTCAGGTCGGCGGAGACCTCTTCGTGGTCGTACCAGATCCAGGTGACATCCACGGCCGGGACGGTCAATTCCGCGGCGAGCTTGAGCTGCACCGCGCAGCCGGCCTTCATGTCGACCGTGCCGCGCCCCCAGAGGTATTCCACGCCGTCGATGCGTTCGAACCGGGTTGGGAGGTTGTTGTTCACCGGCACGGTGTCGATGTGCCCGGCGATCACCACGCGCTGACGGCGGCCCAGGTTGGTGCGGGCGACGATCGCGTCGCCGTTGCGAGTGATCTCCAAATGATCGTGCCCTTCGAGGGCAGCCTGGATGGCGTCGGCAAGATGACGCTCATTGCCCGAGACGGACTCGATGTCGCACAACTGGCGAGTGATATCAATCGAGGTCTGGGTGAGATCGAGGATCGGAAGGGTGGGGTCGGTCACCGGCACCATGTCAGCTTAGCGATGCTCGGCAATCGATACCCTTGATGCATGACTTCACGCACGGCTTGGGGCTACGGCCTCGTCACCATCGCCGCGAACGGCACCACCCTCGACTCCTGGTTCCCGAACCCGCAGCTCGGCGCGCGGCCGGCCGAACAAGACCCGTACATCGCCCCCGCGGAGCTCGACAGGCAGACAGGCACCGACGAGCGCCGCAACGTGCGTATCGACTTCACCACGGTGGAGATCGACCTGGATGCCGCGCCCGCTTCCACCCCGGACGCCTACCTGCGCCTGCACCTGCTCAGCCACCTGCTGGTCGCCCCGAACAGCATCAACCTCGACGGAATCTTCAGCCACCTGCCGATCGTCGTCTGGACGACTGCCGGCCCGGTGCATCCGGATGATTTCACCACCCGTCGGATGTCGCTGCAGCGCGCCGGCATCTCGGTGGTGTCGATTGACAAGTTCCCGCGTCTGCTCGACTATGTCGCCCCGGCGGGCGTGCGCATCGGCGACGCCAACCGGGTGCGCCTCGGCGCGCACCTCGCCCCGGGCACCACGGTCATGCACGAGGGCTTCGTGAACTTCAACGCCGGCACGCTCGGCGCCTCCATGGTCGAGGGCCGGATCTCGCAGGGCGTCGTGGTCGGTGACGGTTCGGATGTCGGCGGCGGCGCGTCGATCATGGGCACCCTGTCGGGTGGTGGCACCCAGCGTGTGGCGATCGGCCAGCGGGCGTTGCTCGGCGCGAACTCCGGCATCGGCATCTCGATCGGTGACGACTCGGTCGTCGAGGCGGGCCTGTACGTGACGGCCGGCACCAAGGTGGCGGTGCTCGACGGCGTGGCCGCCCCGGGCGGCGGTCCGCGCACGGTCAAGGCGGTCGAGCTGAGCGGGGTTCCCGGGCTGCTGTTCCGGCGCAACTCGCAGAGCGGTGCCGTCGAGGTACTCCCCCGCTCCGGCCACGGTGTCGTGCTGAACGAGGCACTGCACGCGTAACCGGTTGTGCGTAACGCGCAGCACTGTCGGTTACTGAGGATTTCAAGCGACACGCCGGGCAACCCGGCTGATTGAAGCGGCGTGGCGCAGGAAGCTCCTCACTTAGCGACCGGCCTGCATGGAGCGACGAGTTCGCGTCGACGCCGGCGCATCAGCGCACCGTTCCCACATAACTCAGGAGTTTCGCGAAACACGCCGCGGAAACGTCCCGCCTGAGCGGCGTGCCACCGAAAAAGTCCTGCGTTATGCAGCCTCGCCTGCGTCGGTAACCGAGGAGATGAGGCACCACGCCGTGCAACTTGGCTGATTGAAGCGGCGTCGCGCAAAAGCTCCTCACTTAGCGACGGGCCTGCATGGAGGAGGAGTTGGTGCACACCCCGCAAACGAGCAAACCCCGCCCGAAAGCCCGGGCGGGGTTTGCTGACTGAGTGAACTCAGCGGTGGTTGGTGGGCCACTCGCGGGCCGGATGCCCCGTGTACAACTGCTGCGGACGGCCGATCTTGGTCGCGGCATCCGCGTTCGCCTCACGCCAGTGCGCGATCCAGCCGGGTAGCCGGCCGATCGCGAACAGCACCGTGAACATGCGGGTCGGGAAGCCCATCGCCTTGTAGATGACGCCGGTGTAGAAGTCGACGTTGGGGTACAGCTTGCGGCTCACGAAGTAGTCGTCGGCGAGGGCGGCCTCTTCGAGCTCCATCGCGAGTTCGAGCAGCGGGTCGTTCACGCCGAGGGCGTTCAGCACCTGCTCGGCGCTCTCCTTGACCAAGGTCGCCCGCGGGTCGAAGCTCTTGTACACCCGGTGGCCGAAGCCCATCAGGCGCACGCCCTCTTCCTTGTTCTTGACCCGCTCGATGAAGCGCTTGACGCCCTCACCGGAGTCGCGGATCTCGGCCAGCATGTTCAGCACGGCCTCGTTCGCCCCGCCGTGCAGCGGGCCGTAGAGCGCGTTGATGCCGGCCGACACCGACGAGAACAGGTTGGCCTCGGTCGAGCCGACCAGTCGCACCGTGGAGGTGGAGGCGTTCTGCTCGTGGTCTTCGTGCAGGATCAGCAGCCGGTCGAGGGCGGCGCTGACCACCGGGTTCACCTCGTACGGTTCGGCCTGGGTGCCGAAGTTCAGCCGCAGGAAGTTGTCGACGAAGCTGAGCGAGTTGTCCGGGTACAGGAACGCCTGCCCGAGGCTCTTCTTGTGCGCATACGCCGCGATCACGGGCAGCTTGGCGAGCAGCCGGATCGTGGAGATCTCGATCTGCTCCGGGTCGTGCACGCTGAGCGAGTTCTCATAGAACGTCGACAGTGCCGAGACCGCGCTCGAGAGCACCGACATCGGGTGTGCGGTGTGCGGCAGCGCGTCGAAGAAGCGCTTGAGGTCCTCGTGCAGCAGGGTGTGGCGGCGGATCTTCTCGTCGAACTCCGCCAGCTGCGTCGCGGTCGGCAACTCACCGTAGATGAGCAGCCACGCCACCTCGAGGAAGGTCGAGTTCTTGGCGATGTCTTCGATCGCGTAGCCGCGGTAGCGCAGGATGCCCGCATCACCGTCGATGTACGTGATCGCGCTCTTGGCGGCGGCGGTGTTCACAAACCCGTTGTCGTAGGTGTTGAAACCGGTCTGCTTCTTGAAGGTCGAGATGTCGATGACGGATGCCCCGTCAGCACTCTTGACTATCGGAAAATCGGCGGTACCCCCGGGAAAGTGAAGAGTGGCCTTCTGAGAGTCGTCGGCGAGATCATTCACGGCTACAGCCTATTGGAGTCCCGAGGCTACTGTGACAACCGCCAAAGCGAGCGCGAATCCGTTAGGCGAAATCGCCAAGCCGGCCCGCGGCGGCCCGGATCCGTTCATCGGATGCCGTCAATCCGACCCGCACGTGCCTGGACATCTCATCCCCGTAGTAGACGCCCGGGGCGCACAGGATGCCGGCGTCCGCGAGTCGTCCGACGGTCTCCCAGGCCGGCCGGTCCTCGGTCACCCAGAGGTAGAGGCCTGCGGTGCTGGCGTCGATCCGGAACCCGGCGCCCTCGAGCGCGGGAACGAGGATGTCGCGGCGGGCCCGGTACTTCTCACGCTGTTCGGCGACGTGCCGGTCGTCGGCCAGGGCCACCGTCATCGCGTGCTGCACGGGCGCAGGCGGCATGAGCCCGGCGTGCTTGCGCACCGCAAGCAGCCGCTGCACCAGCCGAGCGTCGCCGGCGATGAACCCGGCGCGGTACCCGGCCAGGTTCGACTGCTTGCTGAGCGAGTACACCGACAACAGGTCTCTCAGATCTCCGTCGCTGACCCGTGGATCAAGGATCGAGGGGGTCGGCTCGTCGCCCGCCCAGTTCAGTTCGGCGTAGCACTCGTCGTTCACGATCACCGCGCCGAGTTCCCGTGCCCGCGCAACCGCAGCGCGCAGGGCGTCCGTCTCAAGCACGCCGCCGTCCGGGTTGCCGGGGCTGTTCAACCAGACCAGGCGCGTGTTCGCCGGCCAGCGGCTGGGGTCGGACTCGGCAATGGCGTCGGCGCCGGCCAACGCCGCACCGATCGCATAGGTCGGATAGGCGACCGCGGGGTACACCACAGCATCGCCCGGCCGTACGCCGAGCATGAACGCGAGCGAGGCGACCAGTTCCTTCGAACCGATCGTCGGCATCACGTTGTCCGGGCTGAGGCCGGGCACGGCGCGACGGCGCGCGTACCAGGCGACGATGCCCTCGCGAAGCGCCGGCGTTCCCGCCGTGGCCGGGTAGGAGTGCGCGTCAGTGGCCTCGGCCAGGGCATCCCGAATCAGCTGCGGGGTCTCATCGACCGGCGATCCGACCGAAAGGTCGACCATCCCACCGGGATGCTTCCGCGCGGTCTCGGCGTACGGCTGCAGTGAGTCCCAGGGAAAGTCCGGCAGGTCCAGCGGCCGCACTAGCCGGCCTGCGGCGGCAGGGCTGCGACCACCGGGTGGTCACCGGCGATCTTGCCCACCTTGGCGGCGCCGCCGGGGGAACCGATCTCGTCGAAGAACTCGACGTTCGCCTTGTAGTAGTCCGCCCACTGCTCGGGCAGGTCGTCCTCGTAGTAGATCGCCTCGACCGGGCAGACCGGCTCGCAGGCGCCGCAGTCGACGCATTCGTCGGGGTGGATGTACAGCATCCGGTCGCCCTCGTAGATGCAGTCAACGGGGCATTCGTCGACGCAGGCGCGGTCGAGAACATCGACGCAGGGAAGGGCGATGACGTAGGTCACGGCTGTACACGTTCCTTTACTTCGGGGACAGTATCCATCCTACGCGCGGGCAGCCGCGGCCACGCGAGCACCACGAATGCCACGACCGCGGGACCGAAGGTCCACCAGTAACCGAGATCCGTCGCCGGGACCAGCACGGAGCCGCCCGGCCCGCTGCCGGAGAACATCGCGACGGCGCCGAGCACACCGACCGCGGCCGCGGCGGCGGTCAGCCGGCTGGCGAACAGGACGCGGAACCCGCCGAGCAGGCAGAGCACCATCAGCAGGGCCAAGGCAATCCCGAACGGCGGGATGCTCTGGTGTGTCGCGGTGCCGATGGCTCCGGCCAGTGCGCCGGTCATGAGGGCGAGAACGGATGCCGCGATCTTCGGCCAGACCCCGGCGAGCTTCCCGCTCCGACCGTCGGCGGCGGTCTCCTCGGCTTGCAGGGGCAGGTAGTACTCCACGTCGGCGATCGGTGTGACGGTGCCGTTGGACAGCTCATAGCTGGTCTCGGTCACCCGCAATTGGGTGGAATGCGCCGTCAGCGCGGCTCGTTTGCGGTCGAGCACCGCGCTGACATCGACCGGGATGGCGCCTTCGGCGTTCTCTGATGCGATCGCCCAGAAGTGCGCACCGGCGACATCCGCCGCCAGCTTCGCCGCCGTGTGCGCGCGCACGTGGTCCGGGTGACCGTAACCGCCGTCGCGGTCGTAGCTGATCACCAGGTCAGCGGATGTCTCGGTGATCACGGCGGCGATGTCGGATGCCACCTCGCCGAGCGTCGCCGCTGACAATGACTCCGCAGAGATGCCCGGCAGCGGTTCCGCCCCGTTCTCGCCCCACTGCATGCCCGAGTCGAGGTAGCGGCGCGGCTCACGGCCCGGCCAACGGGCGTTCTCGTCGCCAAGGAAGCGCTGGTCGGTCACCCCGAGCGCCGCGATCGCGTTCGCCAGTTCCAGCTCGCGCAGGCCGGCGAGGGCATCCGTCCCCTGCAGGTGCCGGAGCTCCTCGGGGATGACCTCACCGAGTTCGCCACGGGTCAGCGTGAGAACGGTGACGGGGGTACCCGCGTCGATCAGCGCCGCGATCGTCCCACCGGTCGAGATGGATTCGTCGTCAGGGTGAGCGTGAACGAAGAGCACATGTCTCGGCACTGTGCCCGCCCGGTCAGCGAGGCGTGACGACGTACGTCGCGACGGCAACCCCATCGGTCGTGGTGACGGTGAGGGTGACCGTGTAGGCGGAGGAGGTGAACGTCCCGAATCCGCTGGACGGGTCGGAGCTGATCCCCGAACCACTGAATCCGGCGTCCTCGAGCAGCTTCTGCGCGGCGGTGAACTCGGTGGCGGAGGTCAACTCGATCCGCGCGGCCCAGCCGGAATTGTTCGGTCCCGTGCCGCCGCCGAGCACGGTCCCGGGAACCAGCGGCACGCCAGCCGGGAAGCTCTCGGGCAGCGATCCGTCGGTGGTCAGCTCAGCGCCCCCGAGCGCCTCGGAGACGAGACCCTCAACTCCCCCGCTCAGCTGTTCGACGCCCTCGTTGACGGCCCCTTCCACCACATTGTCGACCACGCTGCACGCGGACAGGGAGGCAGTGAGAGTGGCCGCAAGCGCGGCGGCGATCAGTGTGCGACGCATAGGGTCAAGCATCCTGTTTCTTGAGTCGTGAGGTCAGCCGGGCACGAGCGTTCTGGTCGAGCTCCACCTTACGGATGCGCACCATGCCGGGCGTGACCTCGACACACTCGTCCTCACGGGCGAACTCGAGGCACTCTTCCAGCGACAGCTGCCGAGACGGGGTCATCGACTCGAAGTTGTCGGCGGTCGACTGACGCATGTTGGTCAGCTTCTTTTCCTTGGTGATGTTGACGTCCATGTCGTCGGCACGCGAGTTCTCGCCGATGACCATGCCCTCGTAGACCTCTTCGGTCGGGTTGACGAAGAAGGTCATGCGCTCCTGCAGGGCGATGATCGCGAACGGGGTGACCACACCGGCACGGTCGGCCACGATCGAGCCGTTGCTGCGCGTGTTGATGCTGCCGGCCCACTCGTCGTAGCCGTGGAAGAGCGCGTTGGCGATGCCGGTACCGCGGGTGGCGGTGAGGAACTCGGTGCGGAAGCCGATCAGGCCGCGCGAGGGCACGATGAACTCCATGCGCACCCAGCCGGTGCCGTGGTTCGACATGCCGTCCATGCGGCCCTTGCGGGCGGCAAGCAACTGGGTGATCGAGCCGAGGTATTCCTCCGGCGCGTCGATGGTGAGGTGCTCGTACGGCTCGTGAACCTTGCCGTCGACCTTCTTGGTCACAACCTGCGGCTTGCCGACGGTGAGTTCGAAGCCCTCACGGCGCATCTGCTCGACGAGGATCGCGAGCGCCAGCTCGCCGCGGCCCTGCACCTCCCAGGCATCCGGACGCCCGATGTCGACGACCTTGAGCGAGACGTTGCCGACCAGCTCCTTGTCGAGGCGGTCCTTGACCATGCGCGCGGTGAGTTTGTGGCCCTTGACCTTGCCGACCAGCGGCGAGGTGTTGGTGCCGATCGTCATCGAGATCGCCGGGTCGTCGATCTGGATGGTCGGCAGCGGGCGAGGGTCTTCGGCGTCGGCCAGGGTCTCGCCGATGGTGATGTCGGGGAAACCGGCGACGGCGACGATGTCGCCAGGGCCGGCGGACTCGGCCGGGTAGCGGTCAAGCGCCTTGGTGATGAACAGCTCGGTGACGCGCACGTTGTGCACGCTGCCGTCATGCTTCATCCAGGCGACGGTCTGGCCCTTCTTGATGGTGCCCTGGAAGACACGCAGAAGCGCGAGGCGACCGAGGAACGGCGAGGAGTCGAGGTTGGTGACCCAGGCCTGCAGCGGGTGCTCGTCGTCATAGGTGGGCGCCGGGATGTGCTTGAGGATCGCCTCGAACAGCGGCTCGAGGTCGGCGTTGTCCGGCAGCTCACCGTTGGCGGGCTTGTTCGCGCTGGCGGCACCGTTGCGGCCGGAGGCGTAGACGACGGGAACGTCGAGGATGGCGTCCAGGTCGAGGTCGGGAACCTCGTCTGCCATGTCGCTGGCCAGTCCCAGGAGCAGGTCCTGGCTCTCGGCAACGACCTCGTCGATGCGCGCGTCGGCACGGTCGGTCTTGTTCACCAGCAGGATGACGGGCAGCTTGGCGGCCAGCGCCTTGCGCAGCACGAAGCGGGTCTGCGGCAGCGGGCCCTCACTGGAGTCGACCAGCAGCACAACGCCGTCGACCATGCTGAGGCCGCGCTCGACCTCACCGCCGAAGTCGGCGTGGCCGGGGGTGTCGATCACGTTGATGGTGATCGGCTTGTCGCCGGCGTGCAAGCCGTTGTAGGAGACGGCCGTGTTCTTGGCGAGGATCGTGATGCCCTTTTCGCGCTCCAGCTCGTTGGAGTCCATGGCGCGCTCTTCCAGGTGCTCGTGCGCGCTGAAGGAGTTCGTCTGCCGGAGCATGGCATCGACGAGCGTCGTCTTGCCATGGTCGACGTGCGCGACGATGGCGACGTTACGAAGGTCTGAGCGAGTGGCGATTGCCATGCGAGGGTTTCCTCAATGTGAAGTCGAGATCTGCGGGGATGCCCGCGACGAACGATTCTAACGGCTGCCGGTTGCGCGTGCGTTCAGCTGGCGGTCGGCTGCCACTCCCACACGTTCCAGAACACCCCGGGCGGCAGCGGCGACGGACTGATGCCTTCGACCGCGTCACTGTGCGCGATCAGTTGCGGGTATTGGTACAGCGGTGCCCCGTAGGAATCCGCCCAGAGCAGGGCGTCGATTTCGGCGAGCAGCTCGCTCTGCCGACCGTCGTCGATTGAGGTGGCGAGCTCGGCAAGCAGCGCGTCCACCTCGGGGTTGGCGTAGAACGAGAAGTTGCTGATCTCCTCCGTGGAGTGCAGCCGGGCGGCCAGTCCGGTCACGCCGACGTTGGTCGCGCGCCAGCCGAACAGGGCGGCGTCGTAGGCGCCAGGATCCCCGAGTTTCTCGACCCAGTCCGGGTCGGAGCAGTCGGTGATTCGGATGCCGGCGGGGGCCGCAGCATCCCGGATCAGTTCGTACTGCTGTACTCGCCGTGGATTGGACGGATCGAACAGCACACAGACCTCGGGACTGCTGACGCCCGCCTCGGCGAGGAGCTGCTGGGCAGCCCGCAGGTCGGGATGGGCATACGCGTCCGAGCCGTTCTGCTTGATGGTCTCGTCGTAGCCGTCGGTTCCGGGCATGATGACGAACGAGTCGCGGGGGGCCGCCTTCTCATGCACCGGGGTGACCAGCGCATCGACGATCTGCTGCCGGGGCAGCACGGTCAGCAGCGCCTGCCGCACCGCCGGGTTCTCGATCGCGCCGTTGCGGCTGTTCGCCATCCGGAAGTCGAGGTGCTCGAACATGCCGTCGATGCCCTCCGCGACCGTGACCCCCGGGGCATCCCGCAACGCATCAGCGGTCTCGGCGCTCGGCCCGGGGCTGATCACGTCGAGTTCGCCCGAGGCGAGCCGCTCGATCGAGGACAGTGGATCGGTGCCCGCGTGCAGCCGGATCTGCTCGAAGCGAGGCTTGTGCTCGCCCCGGTAGCGCGGGTTCGCCGAGAAGGTCACCGGCTCGCCCTCGATGAGCTCGTCAAGCAGGTAGGGACCGGAGGTGACGATCCGGTCCGGGTCTTCGCGCAACCGATCGATGGTGAATCCGGTGGACCATTCGGTGGCCAGCGGGGCCAGCGCCGCGAGGTCGCGCTGTTCGATCGCGTCCACCATCGCCTGCTTGGCCTCGGCGGGCTTCTCGATGCCGAGTGCCTCCCGGGCGACGACATGGGCAGGAACGCCCAGCGAAAAGGCGAGCGGCCAGTCGGCGAAGTACCGGTCGTAGACCAGCGTGATCGACCGGGAGTCGTCGCCGATGGCCGGTGTCTGGCTGACGTTCTGCAGGCCGGAGTTCACCGCGCCGTCGAAGAAGACGACGTCCTCGGGCAGCGGGCTGAGGTAGGCGCCGGTCTCCGGGTCGAGATGGTCGGCGTCGTCGAAGTCTGGCGTGTTCAGCTGGCCCGAGTTCGCTGCCCACGACAACAGCAGGTCCGCGGCATCCACCGGTACCCCATCCGACCAGGTGGTGTCCTCGTTCACGGTGTAGCGCACCGTGAATGGCTCCTCGGCCACCACGTCGATTTGGCCGAATGACTCGTCGGGCACCAGCGCGGTGCTGCTGTCGTAGTTGACGAAATCCGAACCGGTGACGAACGCGACGGCCGTGTTGGTCTCGGTGTTGCCGAAGCCGGTGGCCTCGTTCAGCGAGGTGAACGGGCCGGCCAGTTCAACCGAGATCGCCGATCCCGCGACCACCGGATCCGTGTCGGTGCAGCCCGCGAGCAGCGCCGCGAGCCCCACCGAGGCGACTGCCGCGAGGGTTCGAGATCGTGGTGCCATCCTGTCGAGGGTAGTCGAGCGGATACCGCCTCCTACGACCGACCGGCGGCGCGCTCCTCGCGCCGGGCGCGCTGCGCGACCGGGTCGGGCACCGGGACGGCGGCGATCAGCCGCTGCGTGTACGGGTCCTTCGGGGTCCGCAAGATTTCATCCCTGGTGCCCTGCTCGACGATCCGGCCGCGGTGCATCACGGCGATGCGGTGCGCGAGGATGTCGACGACCGCGAGGTCGTGGCTGACGAACAGGCAGGCGAAGCCAAGATCCTGCTGCAGTTCCTGCAGCAGATCGAGGAAACGCGCCTGCACCGAGACGTCCAGCGCCGAGGTCGGCTCGTCGGCGATGAGCAGGTCGGGGGCAAGCGCGAGAGCGCGGGCGATGCCGACGCGCTGACGCTGACCACCAGACAGCTCGTGCGGGTAGCGGTTCTTGTAACTCGTAGGCAGCTCGACCTGGCTGAGCAGGTGCTCGACGCGCTTGTCGAGCTCGCTCCCCTTGATGCCCTCAGAGAGCAGGATCGGTTCCCCGATCGACTGGCCGATGGGCATGCGCGGGTTCAGCGACGAGGCCGGATCCTGGAACACGATGCCGGTCTTGCGTCGCAGTGGCCGCAGATCCTTCTGGCTGGCCTTGGAGATGTCCTGACCGGCGGTGATCAGGGTGCCCTCGGCGATCGGCAGCAGGCCGATCGCGGCACGACCGATGGTGGTCTTGCCCGAGCCGGACTCGCCGACGAGACCCACGATCTCTCCGGGGAAGATTTCGAGGTTGATGTCGTCCGCGGCTCGGAAGGCGGGCACCCGGCCGCGCTTCGGGTACTCGATTGCGACGTTCTGGAAGCTCAGCACCGGCTGTGCGGACGCCGCACCCCGCACGCTCGGAGCCACCCGTGCGCCGCCTTGGCCGAGATTCGGCACCGAGGCGAGCAGCTGTTTGGTGTACGGATGCTGCGGGGTCTGGAACACGTCGACGACGGCGCCCGTCTCGAGCACCTCACCGTCCTTCATGACCATGATCCGGTCGGCGAGGTCGGCGACGACGCCCATGTCGTGGGTGATCAGCAGGATGGCGCTGTCCAGACGTTCGTGCAGGCTGCGCAGCAGGTCGAGGATCTCCGCCTGAACGGTGACGTCAAGGGCCGTGGTCGGCTCGTCGGCGATCAGCAGCACCGGGTCGCAGGAGATCGACTGGGCGATCATCGCGCGCTGCCGTTGTCCGCCAGACAACTGGTGCGGGTACTTGTTGAAGGCGACCTCGGGGTTCGGCATCTCGACCTTGCGGAGCAGCTCGATCGCGCGCTCTCGGGCCTCGTCGGGCCCGATCGGGAAATGCGATCGCAGTGCTTCCATGATCTGGAAGCCGACCGTGTACACCGGGTTCAGAGCGGTCATCGGCTCTTGGAAGATGACCGCGATCTCCTTGCCGCGCACCCGTCGCTGGTCGGCGTCGGTGACATCGCCGATCTCCCGGCCCAGCAATTTGATCGAGCCGGTGACGTGGGCGTTCGACGGCAGCAGGCCCAGCAGCGCCATCGAGCTGGTGCTCTTACCGGAGCCGGATTCACCGACGATGGCCATGACTTCGCCTCGCGCGACGGAGTAGGTCATCGACTTCGCGGCTGGATAGAACGTGCCGTCGACCCAGAAGTCCACGTTGAGGTCAGTGACCTCGAGGACGGTCTCGGATTGGGGTGTCTCGATGGTCGTCACAGGGTGTCCCTCGCTGCATCTGCAAAGCTGAGGGCGTGATCTTCAAGCCCGTCAGCTTCCGTCCGGCGTTCGGCCGGGTTCTTACGATTGTCATGGCCGTCATCACAGCGGTCGCTCTGGGCGGATTCGTCGTGTCCGGTGACCTGGGCGGTTTGCTTCGCTACGGCTGGGTGCCGCTCTTCGCGTTCGCCCTCACCTGGGCGCTGTTCTGGGCGCCGAAACTGGATGTCAGGGAGCATGAGGTCACCGTGCGAAATGTCTTCCGCACCGTGCACCTTCCGTGGCCGGCGATCCAGCGCATCGACACGAAGTACGCGCTCACGCTCGATACGTCGATCGGTCGCGTCCCGGTCTGGGCTGCCCCCGCTCCGAGCCGTTACTCGGTGATGAATATCACCACGGAGGACACCAAGCGGGTCGCCGAATCGGCGCGCGCCGCGGAGGGCTCGATCCGTCCCGGTGACGCGCTGAACTCGGCGTCCGGCGCCGCCGCGCACAGCATGCGCCTGCGCTGGCAGCAACTCCGCGACGAGGGCTTCCTCGACGCGGCGATCATCGAGCCCGGCAGCCTGCGGGTGCAGTGGCATTGGGGCACCGCTGCGCTGCTGGCTGTGCTGCTGGTCGGCGCCGTGCTTGGCACGGTCCTGTAGGGCGAGCATCAGCCGTCCCTCTTGCCCGGGTCCGGCACGTCCGCATGGAACCCGCGGACCCCGCCGCCCAGGATGCCAGCGCCGCGGGTCGCGACCGTGGCAGTGGCCCGGTCGATGTTTCCTGCTCGTGCCAGTGCGCGGGCGCTCGGCATCCGCTTCTGCCTCGGGTCGAACGCGTCGCGCAGTCCGTCACCGATGAAGTTCACGCAGAGGGCGATCGCGACGATGAACAGGCCCGGCCACCAGAACAGCCACGGCCGGGTGGCGAAGGCGGACTGGTTGTCGCTGATGATCTTGCCGAGCGACGTGTCAGGCGACTGGACGCCGAAGCCCAGGTAGCTGAGGGCAGTCTCGAGCAGGATCGCTGCCGCCATCAGCAGCGTCGAATTGACGATGATCACGCCCACCGCATTGGGCAGGATGTGCCGGAAGATGATTCGTGAGTCGCTCGCGCCGGCCACCCTCGCGGCATCGACGAACTCGCGTTCCCGGAGGCTGAGGAACTCGCCGCGGACGAGGCGGGCCAACGTGGTCCAGGAGAACAGGCCGAGCACGATGCCCAGCACGAAGGCGCCGAGGCTGCCGAAGGCACGGCCGAGCACCGCGCCGATAACGATCACCGGGATCGTGATGATCACGTCGGTGAACCGCATGAGTACCGAGTCCAGTCCCCTGCGGTAGTACCCGGCAACAGCGCCGATCACGGTACCGATCGTGGTGGCGAGCAAGCCGACGACGACCATCACCATGAGTGACTGCTGGGTGCCGCGCATGACCACCGCGAAGATGTCGCGACCGACTTCGTCCTGGCCGAACGGATGCTCGAGGCTCGGCGCGGTGCGGTTCACGACCGCTGGGAGCTCGTTCCACGTGTAGGGCCACCAACCCGGCACCCGCCAGTTGCCGATGGTGAGGCCTACAGACGACAGCGAGAGCAGCACGATCCCGGCGAGGACGATCATCGCGATGACCGCTCCGCGGTGACGGAAGAACCGACGCCGAACGATCTGCCCCTGGCTGAGGCCTGCAACAGCCTTCATCTCGAGGTTGGTTTGCGTGTCGGTGATACCCGGCTCGCTGTGCGTGGGCTCGGGGGGTGGGTTGAGCGTGGTCATTACGAAATCCGGATTCTGGGGTCAAGCGCCGCGTAGACGAGGTCGGCGATCAGGTTGAACACGACTGCCAGGGTGCCGGTGACGAGGAAGAACGCCATCACCGGGTTCGGGTCGACATGCTCGAGACCGTTCTGGAACAGCGCTCCCATGCCGGTCCAGGCGAACACCCGCTCCGTGATGACAGCACCGCCGATGAGGGCACCGATGTCGAACGCGATGATCGTGGCAATCGGGATGAGGGCGTTGCGGAAGGCGTGACGCACCATCACGGTGCGCTCGGTGAGGCCCTTCGCCCGTGCCGTGCGGATGTAGTCCTGGTTCAGCACCTCGAGCATGCTCGAGCGGGTGTAGCGGGTGTAAGCGGCGACCGACACCAGGATCAGCGCGATCGTGGGCAACAGCAGGTGGGTGAACGTGTCAACACCCTGCACCCAGAAGTTGCCGCCGAGGTTCGGTGTCGCCGAGCCGATGGTCGCGATCGGGCGGCCACGCACTCGACTGGAGTTCGAGTAGGCCTCCCAGTACGACATGTACTCGTCGAGCGCAATGACCATTGCGATGATGACGCCGACGATGATGGCGGTGCGCACCGATTGCCAGCGGTCGTGGCCGCCCCAGAACCATCCGACCAGTCCACTGACGACGACGGTGGCGACAGCGAGGCCGAGGAACAACGGCAGGCTCATGCCGACGAAGACGAACTGCAACGGGTAGTACAGTGCCAGCGCGATCGCCGCGACCGTCAGGGACGAGTACAGCGCCTTGCGGTTTCGCAGACCGGTTGACACCGCGGTGATCCCGAAGGCCGCACCAACAGCGGTCAGCCCAATGCCGACGATGCCAATCGATGGCTGGCGGAACCAATCGGTGACGCTGATGTAGACGAGTACCCCGGCGGTGGCGACTGCCGCGATACCGAACACCATCAGTCGCTTTCGAGCATTTCCCCCAAGCATTGACATCCAGATGATGCCGCCGAGAAGGGCGAGCCCCGCGATCAGCCAGGCCGGGATGACCGGATCTCGCAGGAAGTCATTGAAGCCGATCGCGATGTACTGCTTGAGCAGCACGGCGACCCAGAAGATCGGAAGCGAGAAGAACAGGAAGGCGAGGAAGGTGACGGAGTAGTCGTAGCCGCTGTACTGGCGAAGCGCCGTGGTGATTCCGACGATCACGCCGACAACGATCGCGATGATCGCGGCGATGGTGACGAGCTGCAGCGTCTGACCGAATGCCTGCGAGAGCAAGGTGATGACCGGCTGGCCCTGCACGTTGACACCCAGGTCGCATTGGCCGATGAAGCACTGGCCGACACCCGCGAGCCAGATGAAATATCGCAGATACGGGGGGACGTCGAGGTGGAGCAGATCGATGCGCCGCTCGATGAGCTGGGCGGCGTTGGGAGCGGTGCTTGCTCGCAGATCCTCAAGCGGATCTCCTGACAACGCTGTCAGGAGGTACATGAGGTACGTGGCTGCGAGGAGCACGAAGAATGAGGCGATGAGACGCCGAATGATGAATGTGGCCATGGGCGGACCTTCTATGAACAGGGATCGGTAGTTGGGAGGGCTTGCGCCCTCCCAACTACCTTTCGGATCGCTTGAGAGTCAGAGGATCTGACTACTCAGAGCGTTCCCACTCCCAGGTGTTCCAGAAGATGGTCGGCGACAGGATCGACGGGTCGACCCCAACCAGGCTGCTGCTGTACGCAGTGACCGACGGGAACTGGAAGATCGTGACACCGTAGGCGTCAGCCCACAGGTGCTTGTCAACTTCCTGCAGCAGTTCGATCTGCTTCTTAGCGTCGAACTCGGTGTTCAGCTCGTCGAGCAGAGCGGTGACCTCATCGTTGTTGTAGTAGTTGAGGTTGTTGAGTCCGTCCGGAACGTAGTTCGCGCGCGGCTCGGTCACACCGAGACCGGTCGACTGCCATCCGAACAGCGAGGCGTCGTAGGCACCGGGGGTGCCCAGCAGGCCGCCCCACGCCTCGGCGCCACAGTCGGTGACGTTGAAGCCTGCCTGGCCTGCGGACGCCTGGATGAGCGAGAACTCGTTCACGCGACGCGGGTTGTTCGAGGCGTACAGGATGCAGACCTCGGGGCTGGTCACGCCAGCCTCGGCGAGCAGGGCCTTGGCACCCTCGATGTCGACCTCTGCATACGCGGCCGATCCGTTGTTCGCGACGGACTCGTCATAGCCCTCTGCACCCGGAACGAAGATCTGCGAGTCGCGCAGCGTGGCGTCGTCACCGATGATCGGCTTGATCAGGGTGTCGAGGATCTGCTGACGCGGGATCGTCTTGAGGAAGGCCTCACGGATCTTCGGGTCATCGAAGTGACCGCTCTTCGACTGGTCGAACTGCAGGTCAACATGCTCGTAGGTGCCCTCGAGACCGGTGAGGATCTCGATGTCGTCGATCGGCTCGAGCGCCTTCACGACGTCGGTGGTCGCCTGAGGCGAGATGATGTCGACTTCACCGTTCTCGAGCGCGGTGACCGCGGCGAGCGGGTCAGGGATGACGCGAACCGTGATCTCTTCGACCTTCGGCTGCTTGTCACCCTTGTACTCGGGGTTCGCCTTGAGGGTCACGAACTGGTCGGCCACGAACTCGGTGATCATGTACGGTCCGGTGGACAGCACGAGGTCGGTGTCGTCGGGCATCTCGGTGAAGTTGAAGATCGTGTTCCATGCGTTGGAGATCTTCGCGAGCGCTGCCTGGTCGTCGCCCTCGATGGCGTCGATGATGGCCTGCTTGCCCTCTTCAGCGTCCTCGATCTCGAGCGCGTACTTGGCAACAACGTGGGCCGGCAGGATCTGACCGGCAGTGCCGAACACGATCTCCCAGTCGACGAACGGCTCGTCGTAGCTGAGGGTGACGCTCTTGCCGTCGTCGCCGACCTCGGGAACCTCGGTGACGAGGTCGAGCCCGGTTCCACCGCCGTCGAAGTAGACCTGGTCCTCAGGGAAGTCCTCGGTCACCTCACCGGTCTCCGGGTCAAGGAACTCGGAGGGGTCGAAGTCCGCGTCGTTGAACGCGTTCGACTGCGATGCCCAGTTGAGCAGCAGGTCAGCAGCGTCAACCTTGGTGCCGTCCGACCAAGTGGCGGTGTCGGCGAGGGTGTACTTCACCTGCTGCGGGTCTTCGGACACCAGTTCGTAGGTACCGAACGACTCGTCCTGAACGAACTTCGGGGTGTTGTCGTAGTAGCCGAAGCTCGACATCGTCTGCGAGATGATGATCTGGTTCGCCGTGGCGTTACCAAACGATGTGTTGCTGTTGTACGAGTAGAACGCCTGGTTCCAGGCGGCCGTGACGCTTGTACCCTCGTCGAGTCCAGATTCTGCTTCCGGGGTGGAGCAGCCAGACAGGATGAGTGCACCAACGCCGACCGTGGCGATGCCCGCCGCGATGCGCTTGATTCTCAATTTTCCTCCTGTGCAAGGTGTCGCAGCAGGACGAGTCCTAGCGTCACTGCTACTTGAATAGGTACGACATTAGGCAGGCGTCGTCACCCTCGGCAAACTGTAGGGCCAAAAGTTACACGGATGAAACACCGAAACGGGAATGTTGTGGACTACGCACAAATAGTTCGTGGAAGCGTTGCCATCGCAGGATTCCTGCGACAAAGCCCGAATAATCCGCGCGGCCGTGCATCCGGGGCCAGCCTGAACCGGTCTCACGACCGGGTGGGATCCATCGAGGATGTACCCCATCACTCGGCACGTCGGCGGCCGCGTTGACCCTGGGTGAGCGCGTCCGGCTCACACGCTTCAGACCCCGAGTTGGATGCCGGCGCCCGGAATCGCGTCCAGCAATTCGCGGGTGTACTCCTGCTTCGGGTTGTCGAATACCTCATCGGTGGTGGCGGATTCGACGATCTTGCCCTTCGACATCACGCTCACCCGGTCGGCGATGATCCGGACGACCGCGAGGTCGTGGGTGATGAAGAGGTAGGTGAGGTCGAGTTCTGCCTGGAGCTCAGCCAGGAGCTTGAGAATCTGGGCTTGCACGAGCACGTCCAGGGCGGAGACGGCTTCGTCGAGCACCACGATCTCGGGCTTCAGCGCCAGCGCACGGGCGATTGCGACCCGCTGCCGCTGGCCGCCGGAGAGCTCGTTGGGGTATCGCGTCGCGATCGCCTGCGGTAGTGCGACTTGCTCGAGCAACTCCGAGACCCGCTCGCGCCGGGCTCGCCGGTCGCCGACACCGTGGGTGTGCAGCGGCTCGGCGATGGTGTTCCCGATGTTTCGGAGTGGGTCCAGCGAGCCGTAGGGGTCCTGGAAGACCGGCTGCATCCTGCGTCGAAGCCCGAAAAGCTGCTTTCGGTTCATCCCCGCGATGTCGGTGCCGCCGATCCTGATAGATCCGGAGGTCACGGTCTCAAGCTTGAGCACCATCCTGGCCACCGTGGTCTTGCCCGATCCCGACTCCCCCACGAGCGCCATCGTGGTGCCCTTGGCGATGGAGAAAGAAACATCGTCGACGGCTTTGAACTGCCGCGCTCCGCCCTTTACACCGCGGATTGTGAAGACCTTGGTGAGGTTGTCGACGGCGATCGCCTGTTCCTCGTGCTCAGCCGTGGCCTGCTGCTCGACCCGCTCTTCCGCGGCCACGATCAGGTCCAGGCCCTCAGCCGCGGCCGGTGCGTCGTACACAAGTTCGCTGAGCTGATGCGTTGACGCCTGGATGCGGCGGGAGGCCAGACTCGGTGCCGCGGCAACCAGACGCTGGGTGTATGGATGCTGCGGATACTGGAGCAGCTCGACCGACGGTCCCGACTCGACGATCTGTCCGCGGTACATCACGACGATCTGCTCGGCACGCTCGGCGGCGAGTCCGAGATCGTGCGTGATGAACAGCACTGCGGTGCCCTGCTCAGCTGTGAGCGTTTCCAGGTGGTCAAGGATCTTCCGCTGCACCGTGACGTCGAGAGCGCTCGTCGGCTCGTCGGCGATGAGCAGCTTCGGCCCCGCGGACAACCCGATCCCGATCAGCACGCGTTGCCGCATGCCGCCGGAGAACTGGTGCGGGAACTGCTTGAGTCGGGATGCGGCATCCGAGAGGCCGGCCTGCTGCAGTACCTCAATCGCGCGCTGCTTGACCTCGCGTCTGGTGGTGGCGATCCCATTGACGCGGATGGCCTCCTCGACCTGGAATCCGACGCTCCATACCGGGTTCAGGTTGACCATCGGGTCTTGCGGCACGAAGCCGATGAGCGACCCTCGCACATCCGCGATCTCGTCCTGGGGAAGGGCGGCAAGATCCCGGCCCTCGAAGAACACCTGACCGGCGGTGATGCGTCCCGTTCCGGGAAGCAGGTTGATGATCGCGTGAGCGGTCGTCGACTTGCCCGATCCTGACTCGCCGACAATCGCAAGAGTCTGTCCCGGCATGATCCTCAGGTTGACGCCATTGACAGCCTTCACCAGTCCGTCCTGGGTCTGAAATCCGACGTGAAGGTCGCGGACGTCGAGCAGCGGCTGCATCATCGCTGTGCCCGCGCCTTCGGGTCGAGGGCATCACGGATGAGTTCGCCGAGCATGATGAACGCGAACACGGTGATCGATAGGGCGAGCGAGGGCCAGAACAGCGTCTGCGGCGCGGTGCGAATGTCGAACTGCGCCTGGCTGATGTCGTTCCCCCACGACATCGTGGAGGTCGGCAAGCCGACCCCGAGGAATGACAGCGTCGCCTCGGCGACGATCGCGGCGGCAAGGGAGATCGTTGTGATCACGATGACGGGCGCAATGGAGTTGGGCAGCACATGCCGCAGCAGGATGCGGAATCGTGACACGCCGAGTGCCTCGGAAGCCATCACGAACTCCGAGGATCTGACACGAAGGATCTCTGATCTGAGTACGCGCGCGGTGGAAGGCCAGGCGAACGCGCCGATCGCGAGAGAAATGACCCAGACGTTGCGGTAGGCGCTGAACACCGACATGACGACGACCGCCGCGAGGATGTAGGGAATTGAGAAGAAGATGTCGCCGACGCGCGACAGCACGGAGTCGATCCAGCCGCCGTAGAACCCTGCGAGCGCGCCGAAGACGATGCCGAGCACCGTGGTCAGGACGATCACGATGATGCCGACCGATAGCGAGGTTCCCGCACCGTGCAGGATCCTCGAGTACACATCGCACCCCTGTTTGGTGAATCCGAGCGGGTGTCCTTCGGTCGGCCCACCGTTGCTGTTCGAGAGCTGGCAGTCGTTGTTCGGCGGCACATCAGTGAACAGGGTCGGGAACAGGGCAACGACGGTTATCAGGACGATCAGGGCACTCGAGATCCAGAACATGGGCCGTCGTCGCAGATCGCGCCATGCATCGATCCAGAGGTTGCTGGTCCTCTCGGCAACTCGAACCCTGTCGATGGCGACCAGCGGAGTCTCCTCCAGGGGAGCGACGTAGTGCTGTGGGCTCAGCGTGATGGGGCGGTCACTTGACATAGCGGATCCTCGGATCGAGCACGGCGTAGAGGAGGTCAACCAGGATGTTGACGACGAGATAGATGAGCACCATGACCGTCACGAACGTGACAACGGTTGGTCCCTCTCCGCGGATGATGGCCTGGTACAGCGTGCGGCCGACTCCCGGCACATTGAAGATGCCCTCGGTAACGGTCGCACCAACCAGAAGCACACCGAAATCCGTGGCGATGAAGGTGGTGACGGGGATCAGCGAGTTGCGCAGGATGTGGACCGGAATGATCCGTCTTCGCGAGAGGCCCTTGGCGTACGCGGTTCTCACGAAGTCCAGGCCCCCGGTCTCGATGACCGATGACCTCGTCAATCTGACGATCTGGGCGAAGCTCGCCGTCGCGAGCACGAGCGCGGGCAGGATCAGATCCTGAATGGGTGCGCCCTGCCCCACCGTGGCGCGAGCCCAGCCCAGCTGGATCGCGAACACGTACTGGAAGACGAACGCGATCACGAAGATCGGCAGCGAGATCAGGATGAGGCTTACCACCAGGGCGGACGAGTCGAACAGCTTGCCCTTGCGGATCCCCGAGATCAGGCCGACCAAAAGACCCGCGACTGTCTGGAAGAGCAGGGCGAGGATGGCGAGCCTGATGGTCACCGGGAAGGTTCGCGCGAGGATCTCTGACGTCGGCTCGCCCGAGAACGACGTCCCGAAGTCACCCGTGAGGATTCCGGTCAGGTAGTACCAGTACTGCACGATGAACGGCTCGTTCAAGTGGTACTGCTCACGCAATTGTTCAAGCAGCGCCGGGTTGGGCGCCCGGTCACCGAACAGAGCGAGCAGAGGGTCGCCCGGCATAGCGAAGACCATGAAATAGATCAGGAACGTCGTGCCGATCAGCACGGGGATTGCCTGCAATATTCGCCACACGATGTACCGGGCCATCGATTACACCCTCTGTCAGTGCTGTGGTGCTGTCAGTGCTGTGATTGCAAGTTGCGGACGAGAGAGCGGCGGCTGTACGAGCCGCCGCCCTCGCGCGGTTTGAGCGTTACTCCTTGGTGATTTCGTGGTAGAGCGGAACCGAGTTCCAACCGAAGGACACGTTGCTCACGCCCTCGGCCCATCCGCCGTTCACATTCGAGTACCAGAGCGGGATGGCCGGCAGGTCCTCGAGAAGGATCTCTTGTGCCTGCTGGAAGAGCCCGTTCGCTTCCTCGATGTCGGTCGACTGGGAACCCTCGTCGAGCAAGGCGTCAACCTCAGGGTTCGAGTAGTCGCCGTCATTTCCGCTGCCATTCGTTGCGTACAGCGGTCCGAGGAAGTTGTACAGGCTCGGATAGTCGGCCTGCCATCCCGAGCGGAACGCCGTCTGGATGGTGCGGTCGGAGATCAACGTGCGCGACTCGGCGAAGGTGGGGTACGGGTCGCCGGCTGCGTCGATTCCCAGGACGTTCTTGATGCTGTTGCACACAGCGTCAACCCATCCTTGGTGGCCTCCGTCGGCGTTGTAGGCGATCTTGAATGTGCCATCCCACGGGGCGATGGCATCGGCCTCGGCCCACAGCCTCTGCGCCTCTTCCTCGTTGAACTCGAGGACGTCGGCGTTCTCGAGCGAATCAGACCAGCCGTCGATCACCGGAGAGGTGAAATCGGAGGCAGGCGTGCGGGTTCCCTCGAAGATCACGTCGGTGATCTCCTCCCGGTTGATGGCCATTGACAGGGCCTGACGGCGAAGTTGACCTTCTTCGCCACTCCAGTGCGGCAGTCGCTCCGGAATGGTGAACGACTGGAAGATCGCCGCGGGCTGGTTCACCCAGCGGTCGCCCAGATCAGACTCGTACGTCGAGAGCGCGGCTTCCGGGATTTCGTCGACAACGTCGACGTTCCCGGCTTGCAGATCAGCGTACGAAGCATCCTGCGACGCGTAGAAGATGAACGACAGTCCGCCGTTCTTCGGCTCCCGTGGACCGTCATACCCTTCGTTGACAACCAGGTCGATCCGCTCATCGTGCTTCCACGCATCTTCACCATCGAGCATGTATGGGCCGTTACCCACTGGGTTCTGGCCGAATGCCTCAATGTCGTCGAAAGCCGACGCCGGCAGTGGGTAGAAGGCGGAGTAGCCGAGCCGAAGCGGGAAGTCCGACAGCGGCTGCGTCAGCGTGATGGTGAACTCGGTGTCGCTGACCTTCTCCAGACCAGTGAGCTCGCTGTCGACATCGAAGCTGAATCCCTCGATGGGTTCGAAGAAGAAGCTGGAGAGATGGTTGTTCGACAGTAGAGCCCCGTAGTTCCAGGCGTCGATGAAGGAGTCAGAATTAACAGGCTCACCATTGGTGAACTCGAGTCCCTCTCGAATGGTGACGGTGTAGGTCTGAGAATCCTCGGTCTCGATGGACTCGGCCACGTCGTTGTGCGTCGTCCCCTCGGCGTCGTAATAGACCAGCCCGGCGAAAATGGAGTCGAGAATCTTACCGCCACCGACCTCATTGGTGTTGGTCGGGATCAGAGGGTTCTGCGGCTCGCTGCTGTTTGTGGTGATGACCGCGGACGTGTCGGCATCGTCTGCCGATCCGCCTTCGTCTTCGGCTGCGCATCCGGTCAGGACGAGCGCTCCCGCCGCCAGCAGCGAGATCACGCCGCCGGCCTTGCGTATTCTTTTCACTTTTCCTCCCGTGCAGGGTGTGCAGCACGACGAGTCGTAGCGTCGGTGCCACGGTTTATGAGTATGACCCTAGAACTGGGGGCAACACCCGCCAAGGTAGAGACCGAAACGTTATAGACCAGAGACCAAATGCCGTTTTATAAGTGATATATATGCCGGCACTCTGAGCGGGTGCCTATCCAGCAGAGGCTGGGCGCCCGCGTACCATCGAGTCATGTCCGACGCCGATCAGCCGGAACCTGTCCCCCGTGCGACCCTCCTGGTTTTCGATGGCGACTGCGCGTTCTGCACGACATGGGTGAACCGCCTCGCCGACTGGCTGCCCGCCTTTCCCGAGTCGGTGCCGTGGCAGTGGGCGGATCTCGATGCACTCGGGCTGTCGCACGACGAGGTCACCCGGTACGTCTGGTTCGTCACCGATCACCGTCAGTTCGCCGGGCATCTCGCCGTCTCTGCGCTCCTGCGCGCTCAACCCCGGCTCGGGCTCCGGTTGCTCGGGTGGCTTCTGGCTACTCCTCCCTATTCGTGGGCGGCCGCGGTCGGCTACCACTACGTCGCCAAGTACCGTCACCGTCTACCCGGCGGCACGCCTGCCTGCCAGATGCCGGCCCCGAAGTGACCAGGAGCACCGGACTGCCGCTGACCGACACTGGATCCCGTCGACGGCTCAGCGTCGAGATCGTCATCGTGCTGCTGCTCTCGCTCGGGGCATCCGCGGTGTATTCCATCGTGGCGATCGCGTACCGGCTGACCCGCGATGTGCCGCTCTCGGACCAGACCGCGACACTCAACCAACCGCTCAGCGACCGCGAGATATTCGACCTCATCTACCAGCTGCTCGCCGTCTGCTTCGACCTGGTGCCGGTCGCGCTGGTGGTCTTCCTGCTCTGGCAGGCGGCGCCACCCCGACTGGGTCGGCTCGGTGTCGACCTGACCCGGCCGCGACGCGATCTCGGCTGGGGAGTCGGCCTGGCCCTGGCGATCGGCATTCCCGGTCTCGCCCTGTACCTGGGCGGCAAGGCGCTCGGGCTGACCACCACGGTGGTGCCCACCGCCCTCGACACCTATTGGTGGACGGTGCCGGTGTTGTTCCTCGCCGCCGTGCGAGCAGGTGTCACCGAAGAGGTGATCGCCATCGGGTACCTGTTCGCCCGGCTCCGTGACCTGGGCTGGTCAAGTTGGCAGATCGTCGTGTCCAGCGCACTGCTGCGCGGCACCTACCACCTGTACCAGGGGTTCGGCCCATTCATCGGAAACGTGCTGATGGGGCTGCTCTTCGGCTGGCTGTACCAGCGCACCGGGCGGCTGCTCCCGTTCGTCATCGCGCATGTGCTGCTGGATGCCGCGATCTTCATCGGCTATCCGTGGGCTGCCGCGACCTTCCCCGACCTGTTCGGGCTGCCCACCTAGTCGCTGATCGAGCCTGCCGAGATCCTTTCGGGGTCTCGGCAGGCTCGACCAGCGGTCAGGTTATGCGAAGGCCTCGATCGGGGGGCAGGCGCAGACCAGGTTGCGGTCGCCCCAGGCCTGGTCGATCCGGCGCACCGGCGGCCAGTATTTCCCGGTCACCGAGCGCATCCGATCGGCACCGGTGAGCGTGCTCGCCGCCGGGTAGACCGCCTCCTCGCGGGAGTAGGAATGCGTCCACTCCCCCTCGACCACGGACAGCGCCGAGTGCGGGGCGTTCACCAGCGGGTTGTCATCCGCCGGCCAGCGACCCGCGGCGACGGCATCCGCTTCAGCCTTGATCGCGATCATCGCGTCGATGAACCGTTCTATCTCGCCGAGGTCTTCGCTCTCGGTGGGCTCGATCATGAGCGTGCCCGGCACGGGGAACGACATCGTCGGCGCGTGGAAGCCGTAGTCGATCAGCCGCTTGGCGACATCGTCGTTCGAGATGCCTGTCTGCTGCTTGAGCGGACGCAAGTCGATGATGCACTCGTGAGCAACGAGGCCGTTGTCACCCGAGTACAGCACCGGATAGTGATCATCGAGCTTGGCGGCGATGTAGTTCGCCGACAGCACGGCCGCTCCGGTCGCCGCCTTGAGCCCTTCGAGCCCCATCATGCGCACGTACGCCCAGGTGATCGGCAGGATCGACGGGCTGCCATACGGCGCCGCCGACACCGGTCCGCCGCCGTGCACGTACTCGCCCTGCGCGCCGGTGGCGACGTCGAACGCGGGATGCCTGGCGGACTGCGCCATCGGATGCCCGGGCAGGAACGGCGCGAGGTGAGCCTTCGCCGCCACCGGTCCGACGCCGGGTCCGCCGCCGCCGTGCGGGATGCAGAACGTCTTGTGCAGGTTGAGGTGCGAGACATCCCCGCCGAAGTCGCCGAACCGGGCGTAGCCGAGCAACGCGTTGAGGTTGGCGCCGTCGACGTAGACCTGTCCGCCGGCTTCGTGCACGGCATCCGTGATCGCGGTGATCTCGTGCTCGTACACGCCATGCGTGGACGGGTAGGTGACCATCAGCGCGGCCAGGTCGTCGCGGTGGGCGTCGATCTTGGCGTGCAGGTCGGTGAGGTCGACGTTGCCGAAGTCGTCGGTGGCGACCGGGACGACCTTCATGCCGGCGAGCACCGCGCTGGCGGCGTTGGTGCCGTGCGCGCTGGTCGGAATGAGGCACGCCGTGCGGTGCACGTCGCCGCGCGAGCGGTGGTAGCCGCGGATCGCAAGCAGCCCGGCGAGTTCACCCTGGCTGCCGGCGTTCGGCTGCAGCGACACGGTGTCATAGCCGGTGACCTCGGCCAGCCAGCTCTCGAGGTGGCTGATCATGACCAGGTAGCCCTGCACATCCTCCGCGGGCGCGAACGGGTGGATGTCGGCGAACTCGGGCCAGGTGATGGCTTCCATCTCGGTGGCCGAGTTCAGCTTCATGGTGCAGGAGCCGAGCGGGATCATCCCGCGGTCCAGCGCGTAGTCCTTGTCGGCCAGGTACTTCAGGTAGCGCATCATGCCGGTCTCGGACCTGTGGGTGTTGAACACCGGATGCGTCAGGTACTCACTCGTCCGCAGCAGGTCGGCCGGCAGGGCGGGGTCGGGCGCGTAGGCGAACCCGGCCTGGATGCCGAACACGGCCGAGAGGTCCTGGTCGAGGTCGGTGCCGGGCATCGTGTCGAGGCTGGCCTCGTCGAAGCTGATCGAAACGGTGTCGCCGTCGACCTGGTGCAGCAGGATGTCGCGGCTGTGCGCGTCGGCGACCAGTTCGGCCGCACGGCCGGGAACGCTGACCCGCAGCGTGTCGAAGTAGCTCTCGCTCGCCAGCTCGAAGCCGGCATCCTTCAACCGAAGGGCGAAGGACACGGTGCGCTCGTGCACGCGCTCGGCGATCCGCCGCAGGCCCTGCGGGCCGTGGTAGACCGCGTACATCGACGCCATCACGGCCAGCAGCACCTGCGCGGTGCAGATGTTCGAGGTCGCCTTCTCGCGGCGGATGTGCTGCTCGCGCACCTGAAGGCTGAGCCGGTAGGCGGAGTGCCCGTCGGCGTCCTTGGAGACGCCGACCAGCCGACCGGGCAGCTGCCGTTCGAGTCCGTCGCGCACCGCCATGTAGCCGGCGTGCGGACCGCCGAAGCCCATCGGCACGCCGAATCGCTGGGTGGTGCCGACGGCGACATCCGCGCCGAGCTCGCCCGGGCTCTTCAGCAGCGTGAGGGCCAGCAGGTCGGCGGCGACGACGACGACTCCGCCCTGCTCCTTGACGGCGGCGATGACGGATGCCGGGTCCCGGACCCGCCCGGATGCGCCGGGGTACTGGATGAACGCGCCAAAGGACTCGGGGAGCTGGGCGGTCTCGGCAAGCTCGGCCAGCGGGAGTTCCACCAGCTCGATGCCGACCGCCTCGGCGCGGCTGTACAGCAGCGCCTTGGTCTGTGGCAGCGCGTCGGCGTCGATCACGAAGACGTTCGACTGGGACTTCGAGGCGCGGCGGGCGAGCAGCATCCCTTCGACGACTGCGGTGCCCTCGTCGAGCATCGATGAGTTCGCGGTGGCCAGCCCGGTCAGGTCGGCGACCATGGTCTGGAAGTTGATCAGCGCCTCAAGCCGGCCCTGCGAGATCTCCGGCTGGTAGGGCGTGTATGCGGTGTACCAGCTGGGGTTCTCGAGCACGTTGCGCTTGATCACGGCCGGGGTGATGGTGCCGTGGTAGCCGAGGCCGATCATCGATCGACGCGCCTTGTTGTATCCGGCAAGGGTGCGCAGTTCGGCGAGAGCCTCGCGCTCGGTGGCGGGCGCTGGGATGCTCGATGCCTTGGCCTCGCCGATGCGAATCGACGGCGGCACGGCTGCGCCTACGAGATCCTCGACGGTGGCGTAGCCGAGCGTGTCGAGCATGTGCCGCTGCGCGGCGGCATCCGTTCCGATGTGGCGGTCTGCGAAGTCGAGGGTCACTGGCCGATCTGCTCCGTGTACTCGTCCCGGCTGAGCAGGGAGGTGGCGTCGAGCGCGGCGGGGTCGATCCGCAGCTTGAACAGCCAGCCGGCGAACGCGTCCGCGTTCACCAGTTCGGGGTTCTCGATGATGGCGTCGTTGCGCTCGATGACCTCGCCGGCGATCGGCGTGGACACCTCGCCGACAGACTTCGTCGACTCGACCTCGCTGACCACCGCGCCGGGCTGCACGCTCGCGCCGACCTGGGGAAGGTCGACGAAGACCAGGTCACCGAGCTGGTCGGCCGCGTAGTCGGTAATGCCGACGGTGACGACATCGCCATCGATCTCGAGCCATTCGTGGTCGGCGGTGTACTTGAGTGCGTTCAGATCGGGCATGGCTCAGGCCTTTCGAGAGTAGAAGGGAACAGCGGTGACGGTTGCGGGGATGCGGCTGCCGCGCACATCGATGGCGAGGTGGGTGTCGGGGGCGGCGTGCTCGGGGTCGACGTAGGCCATGGCGATCGGATGTCCGAGCGTGGGCGAAAGCGCACCGGAGGTGATCTCGCCGACGACCTCGCCGGACTCGGTGACGATGGGGTAGCCGGCGCGACCGGCGCGACGGCCTTCGGCGACCAGGCCGACCAGCACGCGGGCACCCTCGGGCGGCCCGGCCTCGACGGCAGCGCGGCCGACGAAGTCGCCCTCCTTGTTGATGTGCACGACCCGGCCGAGTCCGGCCTGGACGGGCAGGATGTCACGGCCCAGCTCGTGCCCGTACAGCGGCATGCCCGCCTCGAGCCGCAGCGTGTCGCGCGCGGCGAGACCCGCAGGCACGAGCCCCGACCCCTGGCCGGTCTCGATGATCGCGGTCCACAGTGCGGCGGCGGCATCCGGAGCGATATACAGCTCGAAGCCGTCCTCGCCGGTGTAACCGGTGCGGGCGATGAGCAGTTCGTGGCCGTTCCAGCGGGCGGCGGCGCAGCGGTAGTACTTGAGTGAGGCGAGGTCGACCTCCTCGAGCTGCGGGGTGAGCTGGGTCAGGATCTCGCGCGTTTTGGGCCCCTGCACGGCGATGAGCGCCATGTCGTCGCTCTCGTCGTAGACCTCACAGTCGAAGTCCTTCGCCCGGTCGATGAGCTCCTCGGCGACGGCGTCGCGATTGCCGGCGTTTGCGACGACGAGGAAGCGGTCCGCCCCGGTGCGGTAGACGACGAGGTCGTCGAGGATGCCGCCGTCCTCGGTGAGCAGCAGGCTGTACTTCGCCTGGCCTTCCTCGATCGTCGATAGGCGGCCGGCGAGCGCATAGTCGAGGGCGGCGCCTGCCTCAGCGCCGAGCACGACGATCTCGCCCATGTGCGAGATGTCGAAGATGCCGGCGGCGGTGCGCACCGCGTGATGCTCGGCAAGGTCAGAGCTGTAGCGGACGGGCATCTGCCAGCCACCGAAGTCGGTGAAGGCTGCGCCGGCGGCCACATGGATGTCATGCAGCGGGCCATGACGGGCGGTGTCAGTCTCGGTCACGGAGTTCTCCAATGGATCGCGCAATTCGCGTGGGAACTCCCCCTCTGTCATGGGCCTGAGAGTTTCGTCGCGGGTGGCGACTTTCACCGTGGGCGAGCGTCACGAAACTCCCTGCGGATTTCGCTCGACTCTTTTCAGAGTGGCCAGAACGATGCGGTACGACTACCTGAGAGATTGGCGGGGAGGCTTGCTCCTTCGGTGTCCCGGCTGTGGGGACTCTCCCGCATCGCGTTGCGTGGCCCGATATGTGATTGTGGGCCCAGCATATCCCAACCGGAGGCACGTCCTCGGGACCCGGGCTACCGCGGCTACCGTGTCCGTATGGGAATCCTGGAGCTGCGGCGCGCGCGCGAAAGTGCCCGGTCGCCGAAGCGGCCGGGCACTGCGCTATCGAGTCAGCTCACTCCCTGACAAGGCCCTTGATATCGGCCGGCTTTTGAAGCATTCCGTCCTCGAACATCAGGTCACCGAGTTGTGTCAATCGTTCCACCGGGATCTCGGTATTGAACTGTTCGAGCACAATCTTCGCGAGAAGGGCGTCATCCAGTTTGACAACCTTCTTAGCCCCTTCGCGCACTGCGTCCGGATTCTCGTTTGCGAACGCCGTGGATTCTTTGAGTGCTTCGGCCATGTCCTTGACCAGTTCGGGGTCCGAGTCGGCCAGCTCACCTGAGGTGAAGAACAGTTGTGATGGGTGACCCGGCACCGAGTCGTCAGAGGGGTAGGTAACGACGTGCGCTCCCGCGCCCTCCAGAATCGTGCCAAAGGGCTCGGGCACCCATGCAGCGTCGACATTCCCTGCCTCGAGCGCAGCCTGCATGTCCGGGAAGGGCAGCTCCACGAACTGTACTGCGTCCGGATCCCCATTGTGAGCACGCACCGCTGCGCGGATAGTGAGGTCACCCATCCCGTTCAGGGTGTTGATGGCGACTCGCTTTCCCTCGAGATCTTCGGCTGATTTGATGGCTGGGTCCAAGGCCCGCACAACGTTGACATTGGACCCTTCCTCCAAGGCGGACGTCCAGCCGGCGACGGCTCGGATGTCGAGTCCCTGGTCACGTGCCTGCAGCAGCGTTACGGGCGTGGCGGTCGCAAACTGAATGTGTCCGGACATCACGCCAGGGACCAACGCGGCACCGCCGGTGCCCGTCTCGAACTTCAGTTCAATCCCACGCTTCTCAAAGAAGCCCTGCTCCACGCCGGCGTGGATTGCGCCCGCCGTGGCGATCGGCGCCATAGCAACGGTAACTGTGCGAACTTCTCCGACCTCACTCGCTGGCTGGTCGCCGGTCGTCGTGTCACCTCCAGCGCACGCACTGAGCGCGAGTGTGACGGTGGCGGCTAGGGCGAACATGCCCGATCTTTTACTCATGCGGGGCTCCTGTCGTGATCGCCGGCGGGTCCGGCTGGTGCAATGAATACGTGGTCTGCAAACGGGACGTGCTGTGCAACAAGGATCTGGCGGCCACCGTGGTGACGGGGCATCTGGCCTGCGACCAAGGACACCTTGGTGAGGACGCTACTGGAGCCATCGAGTATATTCAATAGCTTTATAAGCGGATTTCCGGATAACTTCCGCAAAGCATCGTGCCTCGAGATGCAGCTGAAACCGGCGCGACAACGCGCTCGCGGTGAGCGTGGAGGGGCTCACCGCTCGCACGAATAGTCCCGGGCATTCAGCGATCCGGAACTGGAACCCCTCTGTGACGAGGGTCCGGAATTCATAGGGCCTGTTTGGTGACGACCGCTTCGTGAGACGGATACTCACCTGCGGGCTCAGCATGTTCCCCGGCGGCCGCCGGACGGTGTCCTCGTTTGGCCTGCTGAATGAGCTCATGGATGTGTGTGCGCAGCTCGCCGAACCGCTGTTCTGAGCGAGTATGGATCTGGTCTCGCTGGTCCGGCAGGTCAATGACGACGTCCTCCATGATCACCGTCGGGGAACTGGATAGCACGAGGACCCGCTGCCCCAGGTACACCGCCTCGTCAATGTCGTGGGTGACGAACAAGACGGTGACGCCTAGTCGATGCCACAGGGCACGCACGAGGTCTTCGAGGTCGGCGCGAGTTTGAGCGTCCACGGCAGCGAAGGGCTCATCCATGATCAGCACCTGAGGCTCGTAGGCCACTGCCCGAGCAATGGCAACACGTTGCTGCATCCCTCCGGAGAGCTGCCATGGATGCGCCGAGTGCACATCGTCGAGGCCAACGGCTTCAAGAGCTTCTGTCACCAGGCGTCGGCGTTCGGTTTTCGGCACGCCCTTGTCCTTGAGCGGAAGCTCCACGTTCTGCCACACGGTCATCCACGGAAACAGGCTGCGACCGTATTCCTGGAACACCACCGCCATGCCCTGCGGAGATCCGACTACGCGCTTACCCTCGAGCAGCACCTCGCCGGATGTCACATCCATCAGGCCAGCGATGCACTTCAGCAGCGTCGTCTTGCCAGCCCCCGATGGCCCCACTATGCAGACCAACTCACCGGGATTGATAGCAAAGGTCAGGTCGCGGACGGCCTCGACCATGCGGTCCTTGGTCTCGTAGACCTTCTTGAGTGCTCGAACCTCAAGGATCGCTGATTGATTGTGGGTCGCAGTGACCATGAGTCAGCCCTTTCGCTGCAGACGGCGCATCCCGGTGTACCAAGTCAGCACCCGGGCCTCGACGAGACGGAAAACCAGCGCCAGCAACACACCACAGACGCCGAGCAGGATGATGCCGCTCCACATCTGAGGAATGGCGAAACCGCGCTGGAACTGAACAATGCTGAAGCCGATGCCATTGCTGGCCGCGAACATCTCACTGATCACCATCAGGATGATTCCGACAGACAGCGCCTGCCGGGCGCCAGCGACAATGCGCGGGCTCGCGCCCCGCAGAATCAGGTGCCGGACGCGTGTGGAGCTACGCAGGCGGTAAACCTGTGCAGTGTCCAAGAGGACATCGTCGAGGCCACGCACCCCCTCGATCGTGTTAAGCAGGATCGGCCAGACACATCCGGTGACAATGACGACCACCTTCATTTCGTCGCCAATCCCCGCAAACAGCATGATGACGGGAATGAGCGCGGGTGGCGGGAGCGCGCGGAAGAACTCGAGCACCGGTTCCAACACTCGCCTAATGGTGCGGAAGACGCCGATCACGACTCCGAGTACCACGCCCACCACCAGCGCCAACAGGTATCCCACGGCTAGCCGGCCGAGGCTGGGGAGTACATCAGCAAGGATTCGGCCCTCGAGCCAGGTCTCCGGGAACACCTCGACAATCGTGCGCAACGGCGGCCAGAAGAAGTTCTGACTGCCTGCGGACGCGAACCACCACAGTCCGACCAGGAGGACCGGCAGCCCCAGGAACGTGAGGGCTTTCCTGGCCCCTTCGAGTCGTCGTCGCTTCATCGGGCCGCCTCCGCACGAATCGAGGGATGCCACCGCAGTACGCGGAGTTCACATGCCCTTGCCCCGAGATTGACTACGACCCCGATCAGGCCAGTCACCATCACAAGCGCGTACATGATCGACACCGCGCCGGAACTCTGGGCAACGGCAATCGAACGTCCAAGCCCGGGAGAGCCAATGATGAGTTCGCCCGTGACCTCGAGGATCAGGGCCACCGATGCCGCCAATCGGAGGCCGGTCATCACATATGGCAGAGCTGTTGGCCACGTCACGGTGCGAACCTGAGTCCACCGGGACAAGCGGTAGGAGCGCGCAGTCTCCCGCGCTACGGGATCCACATCTTGCGCCCCGTAGAGAACTTGCACGAGCATCTGCCAGAAGCTGGCATACACGACCAGCAACAGTGTGGAACGCATGTCCGGTCCGAACAGCAAGACTGCAAGCGGAATGAGCGCCACCGACGGTATCGGTCGAAGGAACTCGATGGTTGTGGCGGTGGCGGCGCGCATGACCTGATTGCTGCCGATCAGGATGCCAAGAACGACACCTAACACAACGGCGATGGCGAGTCCTGTTGCCCAGCCGCGCATCGTGTCCCCGAGTGCCAGCCAGAACTCTATGCTTCCGGCTTGACCGACCAACGCCGCGAGTATCTCGCTGAACGGCGGCAGGAATCGCGGGTCAACCAGTCCGACCCTGGGCAGGATCTCGATGAGAGCAACTAACCCGAGCAGCCCAGCCAATCCCGGCCCCAAACGCCGCACTGGATTACGCCAGACCCGTGAGGGCACCCCCAATGTTGCGTTGGCCATGCATCCTCCGTCATTGGTTTAGAAGCACACCGACTGGACTCGGTGGGGGCCGCAAGCGGCAACTGAGGCCTTCACGCCTCAGACGGACGCTACTGGAATATACGACTCTATTCAATAGTGTTAATAAATTGGTTCCCAGTCGGTCAGGTTCGACGCGCCGCCACGACTCCGTGGACAACGGCGGGAGGCTCGTCTTTGGGGCCAGCCGGACTAGTCCCCGGCTGTCCGTTCTGCGAGCGCGCGCCACGCGTCGAGCGAGTCGTCTTCGATCGCGCGTCGAGCCTCATCAACCTCGTCAGGAGTGACCAGTCCTTCGGCGACGGCCGACTCGATGTCGGCTGTCGAAAGCAGCACAGCGGCCAGCAGCACCCTCGGCGCTCACCGTGTCGCTCACCCGCTCGGCGAGCTGGGCCGTGGCATCCGCCCGCCGCTGTTCCGGTTGCACGGGGGCGCACGCGGTCAGGCTGATCGAAGCAGCAAGCAGCACAGCAATCAGTGCGGCACCGTGCCGCGGCGAACTCATCGGTCGGACTTGCCGTTCCCGTGACCGTTGCCACCCTTATTGCCGTTATTGCCGTTGCCGTTGCCATTGCCGTTGCCGCGGTGGTCCGTCTTCTGGGCCTTGTTGCCCCGCTGGTCGGTCTCCGGGGCGTTCTGCCCCGTGCTCTCGGCTGCGGGAGCTTCCTCGACGGGCGCCGAAGTCTCATCGGGTTGCTCCTCCTCGACGGGCATTCCGGTCTTCTTCTCGAGCTGCGTGCGGGCGCGTTCGAGTTGCGCTGCGGCGTGTGCACCCTGTCGCTCGAGCTTGGCAAGAGCGGCCTCCTGCTCCTCCGCCGGCAGCGCGGAGACATCCCCCAGCTTGGCGGCGTGGCGAGCCTGCCAGGCCTGCACGTGGTTCACCCGCATGTCATAGCGGAACTGGTGCGCGCACAGATCAGCGCCGCCCTCCGCCGCTTCACGGCATTCGGCGAACTCAGCATGGATCGCATCGAAGGTCTCATGCCACTGCGCCGAGACTTCGTCCCAGCCGCGTGTCTGCTCTTCTAGCTCGTTGTCGAGTGCCTCGTCGATCTCAGCGTCGAGCTCCGACTCGGGATCGCCGACTGCGTCCTCGGCGAGCTGCTCCACCTGGGGTGCGATGATCCCGGCAGCGAGCGCCTCGGCGATGGCTGCGTCCAGGGCGGCCGCGAGCTCGGCATCCGGGGTGGTGACATCGAGCTTTTCCAGCGTGGATGCCGTGATCCACGACGCCACTTCCTGGTCAGTGGCCGCGGCGGCGGGCGCTGCGACCAGCCCGGCTGAGGCGATGACCGCCAGCGCAATCGTCGCCGATCGTAAGGTTCCCCAAGTCTTCACGTTTCCCCCAAACATGACGTATGCCGACAAGGTAACAGCTGCAGAGCCCGCCCCGCATCGGGGCCGGACAAACAGTTCGGGAACAGTGGCCGAGAACGCCGTGCAGTGATCGGTGATTTAGCATCGGCACATGCAGTCGGGCACAACGCGAGTCGAGGGCACGCTCGCGTCGTGGAACGAAGACCGCGGGTTCGGCTTCATCACGCCTGCTGACGGCGGGCCCCGCCTGTTCGTGCACGCCACCGGCTTCGAGAGCCGCGCGCAACGCCCGGAGCCCGGCGAACTGCTGCAGTTCGCGATCGAGCGCGACCAGGACGGCAAACCGCGGGCAATCCGCGTGCGGCGGCCGACGGTCGCACGGCCGAGCCCGAGCCGCCGCCCGGAATCCGCCGAGTACCGCGGACGCCGAGGCAAGCTCAATCTGGTTGCGCTGATGAGTGTCATCGCGTTTCTCGTGCTCTACGCCACAGTGCACCTTCTCTGGCCGGTGCCCTGGTGGGTCGCCGCGGTGTACGTCGGGACCAGCCTGCTGAGCGTCGCGATCTACGGCCTCGACAAGTCGGCCGCGACTGCTGGACGGTGGCGCATCTCCGAGAGCACCCTGCTGTCAATCGGTGTCATCGGCGGCTGGCCCGGCGCCGTCCTGGCGCAACAGTTCTTGCGGCACAAGACCAAGAAGGCATCGTTCCGGCGGGCGTTCTGGGCGACGGTGATCCTGAATGTGGTCGCGTTCGCATTCGCGACAACGCCGCTGCGCGAGCTGATCGTCGCGCGAGTGGTGGGCAGTTAATTACTGGTCGTCGTCCCGATGGTTGCGGAAGTAGCGCACGGCCTGCCAGATCAGCACCACGAAGCCGGTGATCGCGGCGATCCCGAACAATACGGCCACCCAGGCGGGGGTTCCCGCAGGCGCGGGAATCGGGAACAGCGGCAGGCTCATGGTTTCACCGTAGCAACCCGGGTCGCAGTACACTCGGCGGCATCCGCGAGAAGGGCGATCCCATGGCAACGGTGCCAACAACGATCGACGAGTACATCGCTTCGTTTCCCGATGACGCACGGCGCGCGCTCGAGCAGGTGCGCTCCGCTGTTCACCGGGTGGTGCCGGATGCCACGGAGACGATCAAGTACGGTATGCCGACGTTCACGGGCGAGGGCCACCACAACGTGTACTTCGCCGGTTGGAAGACCCATGTCGCCTTGTACGCGGTGCCCCCGTTGCCCGCCGAGCTTGAGACTCGGGTCGCGCCGCTACGGTCGGACAAGGACACCGTGAAGTTCCCGCTCAGTGAGCCGATGCCGGTGGAACTCGTCCAGGAAGTTGTCGCCGAACTAGTGAGACGTCACGACTGATACGGCGTCGCGAGAGCCCTGCGGTACTCATCTGGATCCGCCCTCGTGCTCGGCGAAACTGCTAAATGGCGTCGGGTGATCCGCTTCGCGAAGTACCCGGCGTAGGGCAGGACGACAATGCACTGCAGGCCGGTCTGCCATGCCTCGATGAGCGCGGGAAGGCTGACGCGCTCGGGCGTCTCCTCGAGGGGCTGACCGAGAGGCGGCTCGAGCCCGCGGCTCCAGTCCGTGAACGACTCCTGGTCGATGCCGTCCATGCCGTACTCAACCTCCCAGCGCGGCGGCAGAGCGGGGTGCAGCGGCTGACCAGGCACCCAGATTGCGCGCATGTCCTCCGGGGTTGGGCGAGCGCTCGGGTCGTGCACGCCATACCAATCCCAGGCACGCGCCCATTCGCGCTGCCAACGCCGCTTCCACTCGTCGCGGCTCACGGTGTCGGGCATCACCGACCCACCCACGTCCGGCACGGGATCGAGTTCCGGGACAGCCGTCTCGCGGCCGACATCCCATGCCTGCCGGATGAACAGCAGCAGCTCCAGATGATGCGGATTATCGACCGAGATGACCATGTCCCGCGGCCACGGATTCCCAGGGATCGGTTCGGTCGATCTCATGACGATCCCTCCGGCGGATGGACGAGCAAGTCCACCCGTTCGGCGAGATATTTCTCGAAGGGGATTGCCGCGTCATCCGGAGCCGTCGCGCTCCACCGCACGAACGCGTCGTCGCCGCGCAGGAACAGCGGACCGGTCGAGGAGCGCAGGATCTCGGCATCCAGCAGGATCTCGTGAGCATCGAAATTAACCGTTTCCCCGTGTTCGAATGGTCCGCGAAACGCGGCCGCGCGATGATCGCGGCGGTGCTCGGCGGAGACCGACTGGTAGCCCGGATATCCCGGTGGCACCGCCCGGGTGGTCGCGCCGACCGCATACAGGGCACCCGCCCGATCCAGCAGGAACACGCCAAGCCGCCACGCCCGTCCGAGCGAGCGCATCGCCGCCTGGCGGTTGATCATCAACACCCGGCGCGGCGGAACGAACTCGGCGAGCGCCTCGTCTCGCGCGCCGCCCTGCTCGAGTGCGGCGACAGCCCCGGCCAGCTCGCGCCGCAGCCGCTCGATCACCGGGTCATCCTGTGCATCGCTCACCTGGCTACCTCACCACGCCGGACTTCCGCGAGGCAAGGATCAGCCCCGCGACCAGGCGAGCAGCTGCTCCAACGGCCAGGTCGTCACGATCCGCTCGGCGGGCACCCCATTGGCGGCCGCCCGTTCGGCGCCACCTGCGGCGAACGCGAGGTGGCCGGGCGCATGCGCGTCAGTGTCGATGCTGAACAGGCAACCGGCCTCGAGCGCGAGCTGGATGAGCTCGTCGGGCGGATCCTGCCGTTCCGGCCGGGAGTTGATCTCGACCGCGACGTTGTTCTCGGCGCAGGCCGCGAACACGGTCTCGGCATCGAACTCGGACGGCGGGCGGGTGCCCCGCGAGCCGGTGATCAGACGGCCGGTGCAGTGGCCGAGCACGTTGGTGTGCGGGTGCCGGATGCCTCGAAGCATCCGTTCGGTCATGGTGGCCCGATCCGCGCGCAGCTTCGAATGGACGCTGGCGACCACCACATCAAGCCGGCCGAGCATGTCCGAGGTTTGGTCCAGCTCCCCCGTTTCGAGGATGTCGACCTCGATGCCAGTCAGCAGTGTGAAGTCATCGATGTTGGCGTTGATGCCGGCGACCACGTCGAGCTGTTCGATGAGCCGCTCGGAACTGAGCCCGTTCGCGATGGTCAGGTTCGGGGAGTGGTCGGTGAGCGCGAGGTAACTCCTGCCGAGGGTGCGGGCGGCCTGCACCATCAGTTCGATCGGCGTCGTCCCGTCGGACCATTCGCTGTGGGAGTGCAGGTCGCCGCGCAGCGCCTTGTAGAGTTCCGCGGCCGGGCCAGTCAGCGTCTGCGCGTTGCGACTGCGAAGGTTCTCCAGATACTCCGGCACGTCGCCGGCGAGGGCCTGGCCGATCACCTCGTAACTGCGCGAGCCGATGCCTTTCATGCTCTTCAGTCGCCCGTCGGCGGCGCGGCTGGCGAGTTCGTCGGGGTCCAGCGTTGCGGCTGCCGCGGCTGCCTTGCGGAAGGCCTGCACCTTGAAGGATGGCGCCAGTTCGCGTTCCAGCCAGAATGCGATCTCGTTCAACGCGTCGACGGGGTCCATTCCCCTATCTTCCAGCCGCGGCATCCCTCAGCCCAGACGTTGATCGGCTGAAGACCCCTTGGCGAGCGGCAGCTGCTGAAGCATCGGCCATCGCGAACGCGGCGGCGCCAACCGGGCCGCGAGGACTCTAGCTGGTGGCACCCGACCGCGCGTGATACCTCTCGACTCGCTCCTTGATCCCGAGCAGCATCTTGCGTTCCATCAGGTACTGGCCGGGCTCAAGCAACGCTCGCACCGCGGCACCGATGGCCGGGGAGTCGTAGGCGACCCGGGTGCGGGTGATCAACCGTGTTGAGGTATCGCCCACCGGCTTCAGCACGAAGGTCCACGACACCTCGACGGTGCGTTCCGGCCTGGGAGCCGCCGCGGCGACGAACTTTCCGGTGGATGCGTCGACCGTGCCCCCAAGCGAGAGCACCGACTCACGCTCCAGCATCCGCACCGGAATGCCATCGTTGTTCTCACCCCACGGGATCACGTCACCGACCTGCAGGTTCTGAAACTCCGGCAGGATCCTGCGGGACCGCTCGGGGTCCGCGCCGACGGCTTTCTCGCTTTGGTCATAGGAATAGAATCCCGCTCGGCCATACCCGATCTGCACCAGCCACGGCCATACCTCGGCTGGCGTCGCGCGGATGGTGACCGCCCGCGTCGTCTGCATCTTGGGTTGACTCACCAACGCGTCGCCCGGCAGAACGGCCGAGACCTCGGCGTCGTCACTCCCCCAGCGCAATTGCTTCGGTCGGACGTACTTCGCATATCCGACAGCCGCGATGATCGGAATCGCCACCACCGCGATCGCCTTCGCTACCGTGCTTCCACTCATAACAGACCTCACTTCGCCGTTTGCGCACACCCTACGCCGCACCGGAAGGCCACGACCAGCCATGCCGTCGACCTCGGATCAGTTCGAGCTGTCGAGAACCGCCCGGATAATGACCAGCCTGACACCGTCATCGTCGGTTGCGAAGTACACGGTCGCGCGCCCGGATCGCTGTGCGAAAGTCCAGACATCCTCGACCGACGCGATCGCGCGTTCAATCTGCCGCTGGAGCATCGGGACGGATGAGACTGCCTCCCCGGTCGCCCTGACGTAGCCGTCACCGAGGGCGAAAGCGTCGATGTCGCTGACCTCGAGAACGGCGGTCACCGTGACCGATTTGAGCGAGCGCAACGAGCCCGACTGGACCACCGTGACGCCGTCCAGAATGGTCACGTTGGCAGCTTCCTCGATGCGCGTGACACTCAGTGACGTGCAATGGTCCGGACTGAGCACGAAACAGTTGCCACGTTCCAGCACCGGGGCGATGACGGACTGATAGCCGAAGGAGCCCAGCGCGGCGAGCGTCACAGCGATCACGATGACGGTGGTTGCCGCGGTTCGGAGCGATCGGCGTGGCTCAGGCTCATCCGAGCCGTCATCATCGACGTCGAAGATCTCGATGCCGTCGGACTGTCCTCCTTGCACGATCTCGCCCCCTCACGTCGGTGCGGCAGACAGTAGCAACCTGCCGGGGGCGGCGATAGACCCGGTTTTCCGCACGTCGCATCGGATGCGGAACTGTGACTATTGCCCGCTCACGGACTATTGCGCGCTCCCGCACGGTGGCACGATGGCCGGTAGACGGAGGCGCACGCACGATGATCGAAGTAAAGCCGGCCCACGAGTTCGACGACATGGCGACCATGTTCGCGCCGAAGAAACCCGAGTCATCGGTGTGCTGGTGCCTGTCGTGGCGCCTGAGCTCGGCAGAGAACCGCGAGCTCCACGGCACCGAGCGAGCGGAGAAGGTCCGCGAACTGTGCTCGCGCGAGATCGCGCCCGGAGTGCTCGCCTACCTGGACGGCGAAGTCGCCGGCTGGGCCGGCGTGGCACCCCGAGCGGACCTGCATCCGTTCGCCAATTCGCGGAAGATCCCCCACGTCGATGACCTGCCGGTGTGGACTCTCTGGTGTCTCAAGGTGCGTCCCGGGTTCCGCAAGACCGGGGTGACGGCGGCACTGATCGACGGCGCCGTCGAGTACGCGCGAGCGTCCGGAGCACCCGCGATCGAGGCCTATCCCGTCGACAATGGCAACGAGCGGGTCGACCTGACCATGGCGTTCGTCGGTACTCGCAGCATGTTCGAACGAGCCGGCTTCACCAAGGCAGCAGACACGAGTTCGGTATCGGGAGGCTTCCCGCGCATCCTGATGCGTCGAAAGCTCGGCTGAAGCGCCTGCCGTGGACTGCCGCCGCTCACGAGCGCGTGTCATAATCCGGGCGTGACGCTGTTCGAACCCGACCGCGACTGGGTCTCGCCGCCCAGGCCACCGCTGCACAGCGCGCGGCGGAGAGTCGGCATGACTGCGCTCCTGACCGCGTCCCTCGGAGCGTTGCTCCTTGCATTTTGGCCGTCGAGCCCGCTGTCCAATCCGTACTCGATGCCGACGGACGTGGCGCAAATCGCCGATCAGCTCGGCTTCACCGATGAAGGCCGGAGCATCTTCATGGATGCCCGCCCTGAGCTCCTCGACGGCGAGGAGTTTCGGAGCGCGTGCAATCTCGGTCCCGACGAGGGCGAGCAGGACCGCGGGTTGGACACCATCGGGTGCTACTACGGAATCGGGTCGAACACCGGGCGGATTGCGATCTTTCGCCCGGAGGACGAGCGCCTGGCCAATCAAGTGCTTGTGACGGCGGCCCACGAGTTCTTGCACGCAGCCTATGAACGGCTTTCCCCCGAGCAGCACGGTCATCTCAACGCGCTGCTCGAAGCGCGCTGGTCACTCATCCCGCCGGACGACCCGATCCAGGCCAGGTTTGCCTCATCGGTCGGCGGGTTGAGCGAGAACCGCTCGACGGAGCAGTTCGCTTACCTCGGGACCGAAGTCGCCGAAGCGTTGGACCCCGCTCTCGAGGAGTACTACGCGCAGTACTTTCGGGATCGTCAGGCGGTAGTCGCCCTTCACGATGCCGATCACTTTCTGGGCGCCGGACTCCGAATAGCCACGCCGGAGTAGCCTGTGCGCGTGGCCGAACAGCTGCGCATCTGGGCCGGTCTTCAAGGGTTTCTGAGTCTTGCGGCGTTGGTTGCGCTTGTGCTCTTCTTCCTTCTCGCGACGCCGTTCACAAGCGTGCAAACACAATGGATGTGGCTCGGGCCGGTCAACGACTGGCTTTCGGTGTTCAGCGCTGTGCCGTGGATCGTCGCGATGATCGTGCTCACCCTTCGAATCAATGCCGGGACAGGGCTCTGGATTCTCACCCTCCTTGCGTGCCTCGGCGTTACGGCCCTCGCGGTGGTCACCTTGCTGATGCTCGCCGGGCGGGCGAGCTTGCAGGCGCAGTCGGTCATCGCCGTCGTGGCGATGACCGTGGCGTTGGCGTGGGGCGCCGTTGCCGCTCCCGCGGCCTCTCGGGCAGCAGCGATTCCACCGTGGCTCTCGTTCTTCGCTATCGGGCTACTCGTGGCGTTCATCCTCGGCGCGGTCCTCGCCGGCGTCGGCTACCTCCTACATGCCGGCTCGTCCGCGCAGATGCCGCTCTACATCGTTGCGGCCACGGTGGGCGGACTCGCTTGGTGTGCGTTCCCGGTCTGGTGGCTCGCAGTCGCGTCCACGGCGCGGTGATCCGTAGGCAGATCGCCGGGGCGGCGCCGCCGTGCTGGCGGAGCCCGTACGCTGATCGGGTGAAGCGTCGGCCGCCCGTTCCCCGGCTTCGCGAGGAACGCCTGCCCCGCGATGTGTACGTGCTCGGATTGATCGCGTTCTTCGTCATGGTCGGCTTTGGCGTCGTCATCCCGGTGCTGCCCGTCTATGTGCGTGAATTCGGGGTGGGCTACCTCGAGGTGGGCGCCGTCGTGTCGGCGTTCGCGCTGATGCGGCTGGTGGTGACTCCGTTCTGTGGGCGGCTGATCGACCGCGTCGGCGAGCGCACCATCCTCGCCACCGGCATCGGCATCGTCGCGGTATCCAGCGGTCTGGTCGGTCTAGCCGCCGACTACGCGCAGGTTCTCGTGCTGCGCGGTGCCGGTGGGATCGGATCGGCGCTGTTCACTGTGTCGGCGATGACGCTGCTGCTCGGGTCGGCGTCGGCGACGCAGCGCGGCAGGGCAATGAGCTTCTACCAGGGCGGGTTCCTGATCGGCGGCATGGCCGGACCCGCCGTCGGAGGTCTGCTCGCCACGATTTCCTTACGCGCCCCGTTCTTCTTCTACGCCGGCACCCTCCTGATCGCCGGCCTGATCGGGTTGCTCCTGCTGCAGCCGGCGCGACCCAGGGCCGATCGGGATGCGGCGCCGCCACCAATCCCGTTGCGGGACGTTCTACGCGACGTGCGGTTCCGGGCCGCCTGCCTGGCGAACTTCGCTCAGGGCTGGGGCACCATGGGCGTTCGCACCGCCCTCATCCCGGTGCTGGTCGTCGAGCTGCTGCACGAGTCGGCAACCTTCACCGGCGCCGCCTTCGCCGTCGCCGCCGTCGCGCAGACCCTCGCGCTCACGCCGGCGGGCCGATTCGTCGACCGGGTCGGGCGCCGGCCCGCGCTGGTCGGTGCGTTCACGGTGGCCGGCGGCATCCTGCTCCTGGTCCCGTTCGTCGACTCGGGCTCGGTGTTGATCGTTCTGCTTGCCCTCTACGGTGCGGCGGCGGCGTTCATGGGCCCGGCAACGGCGGCCTCCGTCGGTGATGCGGCCGGGCCGCGAAACGCGCGTCCGGTGGCGATCTATTCGGCGTTCTCCGATGTCGGCGCCATCGCCGGACCGCTGGTCGCCGGTGCCCTGCTGGACGCGTTCTCGTATCCGGCGGCGTTCGCGTCGGCGACGGTGTTCATGCTGATCGCGGCCGGGTACGCGCTCCGGATGCCACGGCTGCGCTCCGACGTTGGCTGAGTGCGAGTCCGGCCTGCTGCTGCCGGGCTGGGTCGGATCAGACTGGACCGCGCATTGCCTGCCGGGGTTATCGTGAGGGCGTGAGCCCGAAGACGAGCCCGGCCGAGGTGTTGCAGATCGACGGCCGCGAGGTGCAGATCTCGAATCCCGGCAAGGTGGTCTTCCCCGACCCCGGCATCACCAAGCTTGACCTGGTCAACTACTACCTCGCCGTGGCCGACGGGGCGTTGCGCGGCGTGACCGGCCGGCCGATGGTGCTGAAGCGGTTCGTCAAAGGCATCGAGCAAGAGGCGTTCTTTCAGAAGCGCGCGCCCGAGAAGCGCCCCGATTGGGTCGAGACCGCGACGCTGCACTACGCGTCGGGCAATTCGGCCGAGGAGGTCGTCGTGCGAGACGCCGCGGCGCTGGCCTGGGTGGTGAACCTCGGATGCCTCGACCTGAACCCACACCCGGTACGCGCCGAGGACCTCGACCATCCCGATGAGTTACGCGTGGACCTCGACCCGATGCCCGGCGTCGACTGGAAGCAGATCGTCGACGTCGCCATGATCGCCCGGGAGGTGCTCGCCGACCATGGCCTGGTCGGCTGGCCGAAGACCTCCGGCTCGCGGGGCATCCACATCTACGCGCGGATCGAACCGCGCTGGGACTTCCGCCAGGTGCGGCTCGCCGCCGAGTCGCTCGCCCGCGAGGTTGAGCGGCGTGCGCCCGGCCTGGCGACTGCCCGATGGTGGAAAGAGGAGCGGGGCGAGAGCGTGTTCGTCGACTTCAACCAGAACGCCAAGGACCGCACCGTGGCATCCGCCTATTCGGTGCGTCCACTGCCGGATGCCCGGGTCTCGACTCCGCTCGATTGGGAGGAGCTGTCGGTTTGCCGGCCGGAGCAGTTCACGGTGCGCACGGTGCTCGAGCGGTTCGCCGAGCGCGGGGATGCGGCATCCGGAATCGATGACGCCGTCGGCAGCCTGGACGCGCTGCTTGCCCTGGCTAAGGAGCTCGGACCGGCGGAGAAGCCACCCAAGGCTGCGGACGGCTCGGGCAGGCGCACGTCGACGATGCCGCTGATCGAGATCGCACGAGCGAAGACCAAGCCCGAGGCGCTGGAGGGCCTCGAGCGCTGGAAGGCGAAGCATCCGAGCGTGGTGCCGCTGCTCGAGCCCGCGGACGTGCTGGTCGACGGGATGCGCGGCTCGAGTTCGCTGTGGTATCGGATCCGGGTGAACCTGCAGCACGTGCCCGAGCTTGAGCGGCCGGAGCAGGCCGAACTCGAAGTGGACTACGACCCGTGGGCGAGCAAGCGTCCGCCGGGTGACGCGGCGGAGTGAGCGGATTCTCCGAGCACTGACCAGCTCTGCGGTGCACGGTCATCGGCAGAGGTGATTCCGGCAACCCAGTCATCTTCGCGGCCGTTCCGTCCAACCGCGCCGAGCCGGAGACAGCCCTCGAAACGGAAGCCGGCTTTGCTCGCGACCGCCGCGGATGCCTTGTTTCCGGCGAAGGCTCGCCATTCAAGCCGGTCCAGGCTGAGGTCTTCAAAGGCATACGTCACCACTTCAGGCACCGCGCGCGACATGATGCCGCGGCTGCGGAAAGCCGGGTCCATCCAGTAGCCGATCGCGGCACCGCCGGCCGCGATGCGGTCAAGACTGACTATCCCGGCGAAGCGATTGTTGTGGCGGATGGCCCACGTCAAGTGGGTGCCGTCGGACCACCCGCGCGGGATGAAGGTCGTGACGTAGCCCTCCGCGTGAGTGAGCAGGTACGGGACTGGAACGGGAATCCGCCGCTGCAACTCCGCATCCTGACAGGCCGTGTAGATCGCCGGCACGTCATCCACGGAAGGGATCGTCAGTCGGATGTCCCCCAGATCGAACTCAACCGAATCCATTCGAGGAAAGTATCACCGCGACTCGGGTGAGCAAGTCGCTCAGACAAATTCGCGTGGCGCCGCGGCATCCGATCGCGTCCGAAGGAATCGGAGGCCGAGCCATCCGAGAATCCCGACAACCGCTGCCACGATGAGCCGCGGAAGCACCAGCTCCGGCAGCCACAGCGCCATATTGAAGACTCCGATGCCGTAGTCGAGCATCTCAGCGGGTCGGGTGGCGAGCACGCGCGTTCCCGCTGCGGCGCTCACGGCTGTGAATACGGTCGGTCCAATCCACAGGATCAGGATGGCTACCGCACCAGCGACGACCCGGCCGATCGTATGGAATCCCGACCAGGCGAGCGCTGCGCCGATGATCACCGCGGGAACCCAGCGAACGAGATCGAGCAGCCCGGTGGTCAGGTCATTCTGAATCGAGCCGAACGGGGCCACGAGCGCGCTCAGCCACACGCCGGTGGCAAGCGCGGCGATGGCCAGGGCGATGACTGCGCCCGGGACAGGCGATTTGGCGATCAGCAGCAGGACCAGGATGCCGGTCAGCACCGCAAGGGCGGTGACGGCGACCAGCGCCGCGAGGTAGAGGTCCGCCCAGTTGCTCCGTTCCAGGCCGTTCATGACAACCGCGGTGGTCTGAACTGCGGCGATGGCCTGCACCACGAGCACACCGAGCAACACCATCCGCAGGCTATGAGGGGACTGGCGTGCTCGGACGGATCGCGCCGCGACTCCCGCGATCGCCGAACCCGTCACGATCAGCCCCACAATCACGACGAGTTCGTACTGGCTGAACGGCAGGAGCGCGATCGGCATCTGCTCGGGGCTGGTGGGGGTAGCCCAGAGATTCTGCAGTGGGAGGCGGGCTCCGGTGATGAGCCAGGGAAGCAGTCCGACCAGCGCGGCGGCCGCTCCGATGACCAGGAACCAGACGAGGGGCAACTGTCCCTGCGACTCGGCGGTGTCTTCCGGGGCATCCGTCACCGGTGCATCGTGTGTCGTTCCGTGCGCCGAGGAACCGCCATCGCTGGGAGCTGTCATTCAGCCGACATTAGTTTGTAACTGAGAATGATGCAGCATTTACGCGGACACCGGCCACCTGCGTCGCAGCGGTGACTGGATCAGGTCAGTCCTTCGACGGGTTCTCAGCCATGAGGGCCCGCTTCGGCATCCACGCGAAACTCGCCGCCGCGACGAAGCAGAGCGCGGCGGCCGAGATCCAGGCGATCAGGTAGCTCCCGCTCATCTCCCGGCCGACGCCCGCCGCAAACGCGCCGATTCCGGCGCCCACCATGTGTGCGGCGAACACCCAGCCGAACACCACGGTTGAGCGTCGCAGGCCGAAGTGCTCCCTGCAGAGTGCCACGGTGGGCGGCACCGTGGCGACCCAGTCCAGTCCGTAGAAGACGATGAAGATCCACAGCGGCGGCTCCACAGCGGGGGCCAGTAGTGCGTGCACGACTAGCAGCGACATCCCACGCAATGCGTAGTAGATGACCAGAAGCAATGCCGGGCGCACCCGGTCGGTCAACCAGCCCGACAGGATCGTGCCGATGACGTCGAAGATGCCGATCAATGCGAGCAGGCCCGACGCGGTCGTTGCCGGCATGCCGTGATCGTGGGCAGCGGGAATGAAGTGCGTCTGCACGAGCCCGTTCGTCGACCAGCCGCAGACGAAAAAGGTGAATGCCAGGATCCAGAATGCGCGGGAATGCATCGCCTCGCGCAGCACGAGGATGGTCTCCGCAGCGATGTTGCGCCTCGGCACGGCAGCGGCCGGGGCATCGGCGGTTTCGTCAGCACCATACGGTCGCAACCCCACCCGCGCCGGGCTGTCGGCGAACGGCCAGAACAGCAGCGGGATGATCACGATCGCCAGCGCCGCCACGCCGAGCGCGGCCGTCCGCCAGCCCTCGTGGGCAGCCACGTGGACGACCGTCGGCAGGAAGATCAGCTGGCCGCACGCGTTCGCTGCCGAGAACACACCCATGACCAGCCCACGGCGCCGGTGAAACCAGCGATTGGCGACCATCGCGCCGAATACCAGGGCCATCGCGCCGGTGCCCACGCCGACGAATGCACCCCAGAGCACCCAGAGCTGCCAGGAGTCGGTCATCACCACAGTCAGTCCGCTCCCGAGGGCGACCAGACAGAGCGCAGTGGCGATTACCGCGCGCACCGAGAATCGCTCCATGAGGACGGCCGCAAACGGCGCGACCAACCCATAGATGATCAGATTGGCGGTGACGGCTCCGGATGTCTCCGCCCGAGTCCATCCGAATTCACTCTCCAGCGGCTCGAACAGCGCGCCCGTGGTCGAGCGGAAGGCGGCAGCCGCGATGAGGGCTGCCATGGTGACCGCGGCGACAAGCCAGGCGCGGTGGAGGCGCATGCGTGGTGCCGGCAGTTCGCTCGGAGTCTGCTGCTCCTCAGTCGTGCCGGTCACGACCTCGCCCACGCGGCAGCCGGCACCGCAGGGGTGGGTTCAGTTCTCGTACGCATCGCACAGGAGCGTATCGCGGACCCTCAGCTGACTTCGCCGGCCGCACCCTTCACGGCGTCATCCACGTCGGATGCCTTCACGTCGAGTTGTTTGGCAACGCGTTTCTCTGCCTTCAGTTCGGCCTTGTCAATCGCATCCTGAATCGTGGTTTCACCGATGATCAGCAAGGCAGCCTCACCTTCGTCGATGAGCACCCCGAGTTCTTTGACTTCGGAACGCGAGATTCCACGCGCGAGGTGCCCACTCACCGCGCCGATCGCGCCGCCGACCAGGGCAGTGCCGATGACAGCCGGAGCGAACACGAGCCCCACAACGGCGCCAGCCGCGGCACCACCCCAACCCCCCTTGCGGGTCGCCATCTCGTCCTTGTTCAGGTGCACCTTGCCCTTGTCGTCCTTGGTGACCACCCCCGCGTCGTACGTGCCAACCGCACCTGCCGAGTGCAGTTCCTTGACGACGTCGTAGTCAGCGCGCGCCGCCGCTTCGTTCGGATATGTGCCGATGAAAAGGAAAACGCCGTCTGCTTTAGCCATGGTGGGGCTCCTATCCAATGTGGGAATCTCCGTCGATGGAACCACCTCGAGCACAGGCGGTCATCACACAGTTGGGGTGAAAGCGTTTGCCGGTGAACTTCTCCTGAGAGCCCGGTGAGAAGTCTTCAGCGGGCCGGGAGCCGGACGTAGCATGGCCCTATGTCCGGACGCATCGTCGCACGTACATTGTCCGCCGCCGCATTGAGTGCCCTCCTGCTGGTTTCAGGGGCACCCGCCGCCCTCGCCTCACCCCACGCACCGCCCGGCCCCTTCGAAGATGTGATCGCGTTGCCCGACGCGTTCCAGCCCGAGGGAATCGCGATCGGCCCCCGCGGCACCGGCTACGTCGGCTCACTGGCCGACGGCGACGTCTACGTCTTCGATGTGCGCACCGGCGAGGAGATTGAAACCCTCGAGGGGCCCGGCACGCCGTCGGTCGGCCTGAAGATCGACAACAAGGGTCGGCTGTTCATCGCCGGCGGACCTACCGGCGAGGCGCGGGTCGTGGATGCCGCCACGGGCGACCTCATTGAGAGCTACCAGCTCACCACCGAGCCGTCGTTCATTAACGACGTCGTTCTCACTCGCGACGCCGCATGGTTCACGGACAGCTCGCAGGCCCAGCTCTACAAGCTCCCGCTCGGCCCGGGCGGCGCGCTTCCGGAGCCGGATGCTATCGAGGTCCTGCCGCTGTCGGGTGACTGGGTGCAGCAGGGTGAGTTCAACGCCAACGGCATCGCGCAGACCCCCAACCAACAAGCGCTCCTCGTGATCCAGTCGTCCACCGGCATCCTGTTCCGCGTCGATCCGGAAACCGGCGTCGCCACGGCCGTTGACCTTGGCGGTATCGTGCTCACCGACGGCGACGGGCTGCTGGTTGTCGGACGCACCCTGTACGTCGTGCAGAACTTCTCGAACACAGTCGCCGTGATCCGCCTGAACGCGGCAGGGACCAGCGGCGAACTCATCGCCCAGCGCACAGACCCCGATTTCCAGGTGCCGACGACAATCGCGCGGTTCGGCAGCGGGCTCTATCTGCCGAATGCGCGCTTCGACACTCCCCCGACGCCCGATACCGAGTACTCGGTGGTGCGCATCGATCGGTGATTCCGCACCATGAGCGCTACCGAGGCCCTGCGGCGGCGTGCGGCGCGGCATTCGGCCGCAAACGTATCGGGGATCGGATGAGCGACCCCAACGCCGCGACGATGACCGCAACCATCAACGGGAGTAGCGCCGGGAGCAGGAGCGCCATCCGTAACGTGTCCACGAGATAGGCGAGCATCCCACCCGGCACGTCCTCGTGCCCGCCCAGACCAGTGACAGCCCGGATCACGACGAGAACAGCAGGAGCGATCCACAGGATCAGCAGAGCGGCGACAGCAGCGCTGACCCGACCAACCGTGCGGAACCCTCCCCAAGCGATGGCCACCCCCACGATCAGCGCGGGAATCCATTGAACGTTGTAGAGCCTCGACGAGGTCGCCTCATCGGGGATGATGCCGAAAGGAGCTACCAGGGCGTTCACCCAAATCCCGGCGCCGATTGCCGCGATGCTCAAGCCGATGATTGCCCCTGGTACTGGAGAGCTGGCGATGAGCAACAGGACCAGGATGCCGATAAGAACGGAGACCACTGTGACGGCGATCATGGAAGCGAGATAACCACCTGCCCAGGTGCTCCCCTCGAGACCGTTCATGACGACGGCGGTGGCCTGAGCTGCGACGATGATCTGCACGAAGATCACACCCAGGACCACTGCCCGCAGGCCATGCCGTGCGTGGCGCGCCCGAGTTGCCCGAGCCGCGACTCCTGCGATCGCTGAGCCGGTCACGATCAGTCCGATGATCAGGGTGAGCATGGACTGGCTGAATGGCAGAACCGCTTCGGGCGTTGCGGCGGCGCTGGCGGAGTTGCCCCACAGTTTTTCCAGCGGAAGGCGCATGCCCGTGACGAGCCATGGGAGCATTCCGATCAGCGCAGCGATCACGCCGATGACAAAGCACCACAGCACATTCAGCTGTCGGCGGGGTTTGGCCGCGTCCGCGACATCCGTCGACGGCGCATCATCCGCGTCCGCTTTGTATACCGAAGAACCATCATCATCGGTTGTCATGGGGCTGAGGCTATCGGTGCGCGAGGCATCCGTCGACCCTCCCGCCGGCCGAGATGACGCGTACCGTTAAGTCATGGTCGAGCTCAGCGAGAGCAGACGTGAGTTGCTCGTCTCGATGGCCGAGGAGTTCTTGCACAACTCGTGGGCCGGACGTCGACTGCTCGCGATCGAAGGGGAACCGGCGCCGCTTGCGCCGCGATTGGCGGACGACCTCGCCTCGGTGCTCGTCGAGAAGGACCAACCGGTACTGCGGCTCTCGGTCGGCGATGTGGACGAGGCGGATCTGCGCTCGAAGACCGTCGAGCCGTTCCGCGCGGGCTCCCTACCCGGGGCGACCGATCCCAACACAGTGCTGGTTGTCGACGGCCGAAGACTACTCAATAAGTCGGTTCGCGGCATTTGGCACTTCTCGGTGTGGGTGCTCGCGGGCGACGCGCTTCCCCACGCGAACGTGAATGTGGTGGTCGACGCGACGGACGAGACCGCCCCGAACCGGTACTTCTACGACGCGTGCAGGTTGCCGCCGAGTGTCGGTGAGCGGCTGGCGGTAGTTCGCGGAGCCGTGTGAGCTTCTGAGCTCGCCGGCTCGACGGCGCGCACGGTTCTGCGGTGCTGTCCGCCCTCACGACACCGGGGTGCTTCGTGGGGCCACGGTGGCGAACGATCGTTAGCGCCGATACTGTCGCAGCATGGCCGACCAAGGACGAGGTACGGAAGCGCAATCAGATTCCGAAACACAGTAGGCGATCCTCGCCGCCGAAGGCTATGACGGTCGGTCGGTCGCTGCTTTTGTGCTCGGCATCGCGGCTCTAGCGATGAGCTTTTCTATCTCACTTCTCGGTGCGGTGCTCGGCGTCGCAGCAATCGTCGTCGGGCTGCTGTCGCGCCGCCAGTTGCGCCGTTCGACCGCCCTCCGCGGATCGAGGCTCTCCTTGGCGGGCGTGATCCTCGGCGGGGTCGCCTTTGCGCTCACCGCAGTGCCACTACTGATGCCGGTTGCGTACCTTTGGGCAGACGCTGGCTGACTTGGTTACTAGCTCTTCTGCAACGCTGCAGGACGTCCGATTGTGAACCACAGGATCGGCCCGAGCAGCGGGAAGAACAACACCACCAGCACCCACAGGACCTTGGGCGTGGGCTCCGCCGGGGTTTGCGCGACGCTGACGATCGCCCAGACGAATAGCGCCAGCGGGACGATTACGAAGAGAAGCATGAAAATCGTCAGCAGGTCCAAGCATCACTCCAAGGTTTGGCGGGTTTGGGCTGAGCGTAGTGGCAGAAGGGCTGCGGGTTCCACACCCGGTTCGGGTGACTGTTTCGATGTCGCCGATCGAAGTTCATGCCGCTGGCAAGCGCTCTTATGCCGCAAAAGCGTGCACATGCGCGGAGGTTTCGAGACGCGTGCAACTACGTCGCGCGCTCCTCAACCACCGGAACGCGACTAAACGGCCACATCAGTGGATGCTCTGGGCGAGCCCGATGAGGATGCCCTCGGGATGCCGACGTTGTCCATCCTGATCGTATGCACTCAGTCCAACTCACCAGCAAGGTGCCGACCGAAGTTCGTAAGAGCCTCGTCCCACCCGTCGTAGACGAAACCGTCACCGGCCTTGCCCTCGTATCCGCGCAGGTGGAAAACAAGTTCAGTGCGCTCGCCCTGAGGAATGAGGGTGAGCGTGATGACCGGTGCCCCGTCAATTGGTGCATCGGGTTCGCCCCAGGTGAAGACAAGTCGGTCGATCGGTTCCACCTCGAGGTACTCTCCCCCGGTCGGGAACTCCTCACCGGTTTCGTTGTTCGTCATCGTGTATCGGTACCGGCCGCCCACACGAACATCGATCGACACGCTCTCCGTGGAGACACCGAACGGGTGCAGCCACTGTGCCAGCTCGGCCTCTTCGGTCCAGGCACGCCACACGAGTTCACGCGGCGCGTTGAAGACGCGGGTGATCGAGAACTGAGGTGCTTCGATGGGTGATGAGTCTGTCGCGGTCATGATCCTGTCTTCTGCGAATTGTGGGTTTTGATTGCGGTCTTCATGGTTTCGAGGTGCACCTCCAGGGCATCGAGACGCAGGTTCCACTCGCGGCGGTGTTTTTCTACCCATGCCGACGCCTCGTCGAGTGGCTCCGACTGCATCGACAGGGTCCGCCACTGAGCTTGAGCAGTGCGGGTGACGAGACCGGCGCGCTCGAGCACCTTGAGATGCTGGGAGATCGCCGGGGCGGTCACCATGAACGGCTCGGCGACTTCACCCACGGTCGCAGGTCCCTGCGCGAGCCTCGAAAGGATCGCGCGACGCGTCGGGTCGGCAAGCGCAGCGAAGACAACACTCAGAGAGTCCGACGCAGCCATTTCAGGTACTCCTTAATTAAGGATTCACTTTATTAATGCATTGCACGGCTCGAGTGTCAATACACCTGAAACCACTACATTTGGCTCTATCGTTCAGCGAGCGCCACGGCGACTTCCCGAACGAGAAGGTTGATCGTTTGGGCACCGGCCCCGTCGACATCCTGATCAGGGTCGTATATCGCAAGGCTGACGCCAATGAGGCCCGGATGCCGTGCGGCCGAGACCATGACACCGACAAGTTGGTCAGGGGTGAGCCCACCCGGTTCGTCTTGCGTGCCCGGCACCCTCTGTGCAGGGAATTGCTCGGGGTCAAGGACGTCGAGGTCCACATGCAGCCACCAACTGTTGCCAGCACCGGTGACGAATGCTGCTGCTTCTCGACCAACATGTTCGGGTGCCAAGGCAGCGGCTAGCGCTCCGCGGGCGTAGGCGCCAAGGCCTTCGACCGAGGCGACATTGAACCTCCGCCGCCATGAATCATCGCGCGCCCCAATCATTGCGAGCCTCTGCGGAGCAAGGGTCGGCACCAGCTCAGCGAGCGGACCGGACATTGTCCTTCCTGTCACCCCCAACAGGAGGCCGATCTCGACGTTCGCCGCTTCCCCGTCCTCGGACACGTCGAGCGGGATGGTGTCCTCGTGGCCATCGAGCACCAGCAGGCCGACGCCACCAGATTGCCCTCCCACTCCGGCCATGATGCCTAACAGAGCCGAGCAGTCGCCGCCGATGACGCAGGGAAAGGTGTCGGATGCCACGGCCCGCGCCACCGCTGCCGAGAGGTTCTGCGTCATGGCCACAAGTGCCGGCTCGTTCATGAGCGTCGTGGCAATGCCCCGCTCCGGGGTCTGCGCGGGAAGGAGGATGTCCTCGTCGGTGACCACTTCAAGAGCCGCCCAGGCTGCCGAGATGCCGGCGTCTCTCATCGCCTGAGCGGCAATCGCCTGATGTCCCGCTCGACCGTACCCGTCGAAAGGTACGCCGATGAGCGCGATCCGCATCATGCCCTCATGACAGCACGCAACGGCGGCCCTGTCGACCACTCCGCGAGGAGCACGCCTCGCGAAAGCTACACGTTGAAGCGGAACTCCACCACGTTCCGTCGCTCACTTGCATGACGGTGCAATGTATGACTTGTCGCCACTTGTCACTCAGCTACTTTCGTCAATTGCGCGGGTCTTCGAACGTTGAGCGACTCCGCTGCATAGTCGCATCCGTGTCAGGACTGCCCGCGCAGGATCTCCACAAGCACCGGCATCGCAGACGAGGGGTCCGCTCCCTTCCTGCACGACGCCAGATCCGGATCAGCACGCCTGGCAATCGTGTCGGCGTCGGTCCACTTGTCGATCGGGAACTTCACCGTCAGATGTTTCGGGTTGTCCTTTTTTACGAGGCCATGCTTTATTACGAGTTCGTCGAGCTCCTTCGAAGTCTTGGTGCTGATGCTGTCCTCAACATGCCAGAGCAGCCAGACTTCAAACTTCAGGTTAGTCACGATCAGAACGACGTCGTTCTTCTGCGCAAGGGCGACCGCATCATCTAGGTGAGCGTGGGTGTCGACGTCAACCAGGCAGACATACTGATCGAATGCTTGCTGCTTCTTCCTTGCTTTGTCGGCCTCGCTGACGCACTTGCGCACCACGGCGACCGGGTCAGAGCCGCCGTGGGCCGTTTTCACTGACACCATCACACCGCGCTCTCGCAGATGTTGCCCCAACAGCTCGATGTACTGGCGTTCGGTCTCCTTACCCTCGGCAACGACCAAGATGCGGCGATACAAGCTCCGTATCGGGCGCCGCCGGCGGCCGTTACCGCCCATGTCAGGCATCCTCTGAAATGAGCAGCGTCTCCAGCATGCTCGGTGCCAGCCTGGGCGTCCCGCCGTAGCGACCGGAAAGGTACCGCTTAGCGACGTTTGCATCACCGTGACGCGGGAATTCCGCGAGGCAGGTGATCTCGGTAACGCCGTCGTAGCTCTTGTCCGTGAACCAAACTTGCTCGGGCTCGAGGTCGATCTCACTCAGCGGTGACAGGATGTAAGTCTCGTGGCTGGTGAAGATCAGCTGCGCGTGCTTTCGGTTCAGCCGCGGATCTGCGAACAGACCAAGTACAACGTCGAGTAGATGCGGATGCAGGCTAGAGTCAATCTCGTCGATGCAGAGAAGCCCCCCTTCGCGCAAAGTCTCGGTCACTGGAACCATGAGCGCCAGCCAGGCTACGGTGCCGTCGCTCTCCTGGTTGATCGAGAACGGTGGGCAGTCATCTGATTCACCGCGGTGGGTAAACAGTAGGTTTCGGACAATCTGCTTCGAGTCCTCCTCCTCGAGCTCCTCCGACGTCATGCCATCCTTGTCGCCAGCCTTTTCGACGTCGCCGGTATCGCCCTCGTTCATTGCACGCTTAAACAGTTGGAGCGCACGTTGCACCCTCTCGGGCAGGTCCTTCTCCTCCACTGTCACGGCGCGGATGCCGATGTCGGCAACTTGCAGCAGAGTCTCGATGTCGAGCGAAGTGATCGATCCGTCGACGAGCGACTCTGCGATGTTCCGCAGCCGGACCTCGCGGTGCGAGTCCTTCACGGACACAATGTCGAACGATGCGATCAGGTCCGTCGCGATAGGAAACAGCTGCGGGTGCTCTAACACGTATGCGCGGCTGAGCGCGAGCTCGCGATCACTGACATCTCCAAGCACTCGCATTGAGCTGCCCAACTTGACGGCGCGTTGCCCTCGGCGACGCTCGAAGAGCGTTCGCCACCGGCCCGATGCCTCCCTGAGCCATTCGGTCAAGACGCCTTTGCTGTCAAGCTCGAACCCGTATTCGTGGCGACGGCCGTCGTGCACGAACTCCAGCACATACTTGCTCGGCTCCTCTCTCGAACGCCCATCGAGTCGGAAGGGCACGCGCGGCATCTTTGTCCGCGCCTGCCAGGTTGTCGACGAATTGCGTATCGCGGTGAATGCGTAATTCATCGCGTCGAGAACAGCGGACTTGCCAGAGGCGTTCGGACCGAAGATGCCCGCAAGCGTGTAGACGTAGTCTCCCCACGCTCCCGACTTGGGTGCGAGTGTGCGCAGCGTCGGTCGCGTTAGATCGATGGTGACCTCTTCACGGATGCTCTTGTGGTTGCGCACCGTAAATCTCAGAAGGATCATGCGCACGACGCTATCACGTCCAGTGCATTCTCTTGAACGAAAATCGTGAGATAAGTGGGCTTCAGCATCGAATCCGTGCGTCTGCATCCTCGCTCGCGCGAAAATCGCTCCTAGCGTAGCGTTGCGCTTGCCAGGGCTTCAGTCCTGCGCGCGCCACAGTGCTTGTCGGAACACTGCAGCAAAGCATCAACTTTCGCGCGAACGCGAGGACACCCTAAAAGCATCAAGACCCGCTGCGGCAATACGAACGAATCGCCCGTCTCGGCAAGCACGGCAACCGCGACACCCGTGCACCCGCCCCTGGACACGAATGCTAGCGCCGGGTCCTAATCGCAGCACTTATGCCGGCCGTTACAGCGAGTTGCCGACGAAAACGACCCCCGTGCGCCTGGAGCATTCGACCATCCGCACGACCCTCGAGTGAGTCCTCTGTAAAGCAGGGTCCACCCGAGCCGCTGCAGAAACGGCTCCAGCGCACCGAATAGGCTGTGGCTGCGCCGGTAGATTCATGACCGTTTCCGACGCCATTAAGAGTTGAAGCGGAACTCAGCCCGTTTTCGTTACTCGATTGCTCAATCGATTCGCCCCGATCTCGCGCCCTCATTGAGCGCAAAGACTCGGAAATGCGCACCCGTGAGTGACTACACGGGGTTGGGCAAGCTTCATAGCAGCATCGCCAAAACGCTTCGGGCCTTGCCGCCGTACAGCAACCGCTCGAAGACGGGTTTATAACCGAGACGGGCGAAGTTTTTGATACTGATTTGATTCTGCGGCGAAACCGTTGTCATCATCACTTTCGCGCCACCACTCCTCGCAAGCCGGTGGATCTCGGCGCAGATCGCGCCCTGCAGGCCATGGCCTCTATGGTCGGGATGCACGGCGACTGTATCCAGTACTCCCAAATCAAACGAGCGGCCGCCATACAATTCGGCGACCTCAGTCCCGAGCGAGCGAAGCCTGGGGTCGGAGTCAGGAAACGAAGTGTAAATGCCGTAACCAGCCAAGGTGCCATTTTCGTAGGCGCCGATGACATCGCCGCCGCCCGCCAAGTACGTCTCGAGCTCACCGGCCGACGAGCCCTCAAGCAAGTCAGGGTCCGGCAGCGCACCCAGTACTTGGGACTGAACTTCCAGCAAGTTGGCCAGTTCGCTCGATGCACAGCGCCTCACTGAAAAGTGCCTGGCCTGGGTACCGGCGTCAACCACTACTTGGCGCCGACCAGACTGCCGTACGCAGGGGAGAGCGAGAGGTCGTGGTCTTCGAAGAAGCCGTGTTTACCATTCGCCGAACGGTATGCAGTCCACCCCTTATGCAGTAAGTAGAAGTTCTGGTAGTAGGGGGCGTCCTTAATCAGCTCCTGCTCCTGCACGAAGCTGTCGTGAGCAACGAGGAAGAATCGGTATGCAAACAGATCATCAATCATCGCGAACGTGAGAATCTTGCGTTGCACGAGACTGTAGATCGTTTCGAAGAAGGTCAGGTAGATAACGATGGCAGCTATGTCATCCTGGTTGAGCCCGACCTCAGCCGAGCGGCGACTGCGCTCGATCTTGCCGTAAACGCGTCTGATTTCTTCACTAGCGCCGAACGACTCATTGAGGTTGACGATGAACTCGGCCTCAGTTAAGTCGCGTGCTCGCTTGAGCTGATACCAGATCGCGACCGCTCCGCCGACCGCCGCAACCGCGCCAGCCACGTCGGTGAAAAGGCCGATCTTGGACTGCGGCTCAGACTCGATACCAAGCAAGAGAACAAACGCGATAACCGTGAGCGCCGTGATCAGAGTGAGAAACGCGCTTCGTCCGTGCTTTTGCAACTTCAATGGTGTTCCCCCGACGTCATGTGGACGTTTTACCACCGGGAAAGCCTCGGCAACGAAAGACCCGCCGAGCATTTGTCAGTTCCACGCTAGCGAGTCCATGAGGCGGCGCCATATCCCGATTCGGATGTCGGCGTCGCCTTCTTCGCTTCCGAAGGGGCGCGCTTGCTGAACGAGAGTCCACAAGCGCAAAGGTTTCGGACGCGTGCGACTCCGTCGCGCGCTCCTCAACCGCCGGAGACTTCGTCGGGCGTTCCTCAATCACCGGGTGGCGGGACTACACGTTGAAGCGGAACTCCACCACGTCGCCGTCCTGCATGATGTAGTCCTTGCCCTCCATGCGGGCCTTGCCCTTGGCACGGGCCTCGGCGACCGAACCGGTCGCGACCAGGTCTTCGAAGGAGATGATCTCGGCCTTGATGAAGCCCCGCTCGAAGTCGGTATGGATCACGCCGGCCGCCTGCGGAGCCTTCGAGCCCTTCGGGATCGTCCAGGCGCGCGCCTCCTTCGGTCCCGCGGTGAGGTAGGTCTGCAGGCCCAGGGTGTCGAAGCCGATGCGGGCGAGCTGGTCGAGTCCGGACTCCTCCTGCCCGGTGGACGCCAGCAGCTCCGCGGCATCCGCCTCGTCCAGATCGATCAGTTCGCTCTCGAGCTTCGCGTCCAGGAAGACCGCCTTCACCGGCGCGACCAGCGCAGCCAGCTCGGCCTTGCGCTCCTCGCTGGTGAGCACCGCCTCGTCGACGTTGAAGACGAAGATGAACGGCTTCGCGGTGAGCAGGCCCAGTTCGCGGATCGGCTCCATGTCGATTCCGGATGCCGAGAGCAAGGTTCCCTCGTTCAGCACCTTCTGCGCAGCCAATGCCGTCTCGAGCACGACCGGGTCGAGCTTCTTGCCCTTGACCTCTTTCTCGTAGCGCGCGAGCGCCTTCTCGAGGGTCTGCAGGTCGGCGAGGATCAGTTCGGTGTTGATGATCTCCATGTCGCTGGCTGGGTTGACCGCGCCGTCGACATGCACCACGTCGGAGTCGTCGAAGCCACGGATGACCTGGGCGATGGCATCCGCTTCACGGATGTTGGCGAGGAACTTGTTGCCGAGCCCTTCCCCCTCACTGGCGCCCTTGACGATGCCGGCGATGTCGACGAAGGACACCGGCGCGGGCAGGATGCGCTCGCTGCCGAAGATCTCGGCCAGCGTGTTGAGGCGCTCATCCGGCAGGTTCACCACACCGATGTTCGGCTCGATCGTCGCGAACGGGTAGTTCGCGGCGAGCACCGTGTTCTTGGTCAGTGCGTTGAAGAGGGTGGACTTGCCGACATTCGGGAGTCCAACGATTGCGATAGTGAGAGCCACGGGGGTCTATCGTACCGGGGCGGGGCTAGTCCTCCTGGATCAGCAGGTTTGGAGTCAGCTCCCGCCAGCCGTCCTCGTCGTGCGCCGAGTAGTTGTCTGGCACGAGTTGCACACTCTTGCCCTGCCCGGTGACGCTCGCGGGCAGCGTTGGCGAACAGCCACCGGCGCTCCCGATCCCAGGGTCGACAACAAAGACGCAGTAACCGTCCGATGAGATCGCCGCGAAGTACCGCAGTCCGTCGGCGTCGGCAAGGTGCCGCACCGAGTCGAGGTTGATGGAGTCGGATAGAACCTCCAGGTCCGCCGACCTGTCGGTGTCGTCCTGCGGCTCGCTGAACAGCGAGATCTCCAGCGGCCCGCTGCACGCCGCCAGTCCGAGCACGCTCACCGCTGCGATCAGTGCCGCCGCTGCCGCCCTGCGCATCCGTCCTAGTTCCTTTGGATCAGTAGGTTCGGCGTCAGGATCTCCCACCCGTCGGCATCATGGGCGGAGTAATCGTCGGGAACGAGTTGGACACTCGGACCGAGTCCGCCGACATGCGCCGGCAGGATCGAAGAGCACCCGCTGGAGCTTGCCGCGGTCGCGATTTCGATGACGATGACGCAGTAGCCGTCCTGAGAGAACGCCGCGAAATAGCGCCACCCGTCAGTGTCGGCGAGATGACGCACCGAGTCAGGGTTGATGGTGTCGTACAGAATCGCCGCTGGCACCAAGTCGTCCTCGTCCTGCGGCTCGCTGAACAGCGAGATCGGCATCGGGCTGTAGCACGCGGCCAGCCCGAGCACGCTCGCCGCTGCGATCAGTGCCGCTGCGGCCGCTCTGCGCATCCGTCCCGCCGGGCTAGTCACGTCGCCCGATCATCAGGTTCGGCGAGAGCGCCGTCCAGCCGTCCGGCGGGTTCTCGACGAAACCGTCTGGGACGAGTTCCACCATGGTCCCGGCCCCGCTGATGCCGATCCCCACGGGCAGGTTGTCGGAGCAGCCCATGGATGAACCCTCGCCATCGGGGCGTGTGGCAATTACGCAGTAACCGCCGTGCTGACCGATCGCCGCGAAGAAGCTCCAACCATCGTGATCGGCAAGATGCCGGGTGGTGCTGTCCCGCACATCGGTGAACTCCAGAGTGGGGACGTCGTCCGCGTCCTGCGGCTCGCTGAACAGCGAGATCGGCATCGGGCTGTCGCACGCCGCCAGCCCGAGCACGCTCGCCGCTCCGATCAGTGCCGCTGCGGCCGCTCTGCGCATCCGTCCCCCTGAAGATGAATCACTTCACGCTAGCGGGTGACAACGATCCGAGCCAGCGCGGCGTGCGCTCCCGGCGATGTCGCCGGCGCATGAAACCATCAAGCCGTGCCACTGGATTTCACCGCCATCGACTTCGAGACCGCGAACAACAGTGCAGCGTCAGCTTGCTCGGTGGGACTGGTGAAGGTGCGCGACGGCCGCGTCGTCGACACCGCGGGCTGGTACATCCGCCCACCGCTCGGCCACGACTGGTTCTCGGAGTGGAACACGCGCATCCACGGCATTGAGGAAGCGGATGTCGCGGACGCCGCGCTCTGGATCGACCAGATGCCCGACCTGATGGCCTTCGCCGAGGACGACGCCCTGGTCGCGCACAACGCCGGATTCGACATGGGCGTGATCAAGGCCGCGTGCACCGCGAGCTTCATCGACATTCCGAGCTACCGGTACGCGTGCACGCTGCAACTTGCCCGCAAAACCTACAACCTGGACTCGTACCGCCTGCCGGTCGCCGCGATGGCCGCCGGGTTCGAGGACTTCCGGCACCACGACGCGATCGCCGACGCTGAGGCGTGTGCGGCGATCATGATCCACGCGGCGAAGCGGCATGGGGCATCCGATGTTGACGAGCTCGCCGGGCTGGCGGGCATCCGGGTGAACTCGATCGGCACGCTGGCGGCGGCTGCGGCGAGCGCGTAGCCCCGTCAATGTCGCCACGGAGCACTGGCGCTAGCCGGTCGGCTTTACCGGCGGTCGGCCAGCGGATCGGCTCGACCACCTGGCCGGGACGGTTGCCGCCGCGCCATCCCGCAACCGTGCCGGTTCGGGACGTCCGAGCCTGCTCGAACAGGCACGGACGTACCGACCGGGCACGGACGGGCACAGATCCGCACAGGCGGAGGTCGACTGAACCGGCTCTCCCGTGTACCGCCTACGTGTGCTGCGGGAAGCCCAGGTTGATGCCGCCGTGCGACGGGTCGAGCCAGCGGCTGGTGACCGCCTTCTCGCGGGTGAAGAAGTTCACCGCCTCGGGGCCGTACGCCTTGGCGCTGCCGAAGAACGAGTCCTTCCAACCGCCGAAGGAGAAATGCCCCACCGGCACCGGGATCGGCACGTTGATGCCGATCATGCCGACTTGCACGTCGCGCTGGAAGCGCCGGGCCACGCCACCGTCGTTGGTGAAGATCGCCGTGCCGTTGCCGTAGCGGCTCGCGTTGATCAGATCGACGCCGTCGTCATAGGACTCGACGCGCACCACCGAGAGCACCGGTCCGAAGATCTCGTCCTGGTACACCTTCGACTCGGTGGACACCTTGTCGATCAGGGTGGGCCCCAGCCAGAAGCCGTCGGTCGCGCCATCCGCTTCCACGCTGCGGCCGTCGACGACGACGGTGGCGCCGTCCTGGGTGGCAACGTCGAGGTAGCCGGCGACCTTGTCGCGGTGTTCGCGGGTGATCAGCGGACCCATGTCGCAGCCCCGGGTACCGTCGCCGACGGTGAGTCCCGACATCCGCGCGGAGATCTTCTGGATCAGGTCATCGGCCACCGGTTCCACCGCGACGACGACACTGATCGCCATGCAGCGCTCCCCCGCCGAGCCGAAGCCGGCGTTGACGGCGGCGTCGGCGGTGAGGTCGAGGTCGGCGTCGGGCAGCACCAGCATGTGGTTCTTCGCGCCGCCGAGGGCCTGCACGCGCTTGCCGTGCTTCGCGGCGGTCTCGTAGATGTACTTCGCGATCGGCGTCGATCCGACGAAGGAGATGGCAGCGACATCCGGATGCTCCAGCAGCGAGTCGACCGCCTCCTTGTCGCCGTGCACGACGTTCAGCACACCGTCCGGCAGTCCGGCCTCCTTCAGCAGTGCGGCCAGCCAGTTCGCCGCCGACGGGTCCTTCTCGCTCGGCTTCAGCACCACCGCGTTGCCGGCCGCGATCGCGATCGGGAAGAACCACAGCGGCACCATTGCCGGGAAGTTGAACGGGCTGATGATGCCGACGACGCCGAGCGGCTGGCGCAGCGAGTAGACGTCAATCCCGGTGGAGACGTTCTCGCTGAACTCGCCCTTCGCGTGGCCGGCCATGCCGCAGGCGAACTCGACGACCTCGAGGCCGCGGGCGACCTCGCCGAGCGCGTCGGAGGTGACCTTGCCGTGCTCGGCGGTGAGGATGGCGGCCAGTTCCTCCCTGCGCGTGCTCAGCAGCTCACGGAAGGCGAACATCACCTGTTGGCGCTTGGCCCAGGAGGTGTCCGCCCAGCCGCGGGAGGCGGCTTTGGCGTTCTGCACGGCGGCATCGACATCGGCGGATGTCGCCAGCCTGACCTCGCGCGCGACCTCGCCGCGCGCGGGGTTGTAGACGGGGCCGGTGCGCGTCGATTCGCCAGTGAAGGACGCGCCTCCAACCCAATGATCAAGTGTGGTTGTGGCAAGGCCGCCGGGGCGCGCCTCGCTCTCAAGGATGCTCATGGCGCCAACCATACTCCGGGAGATTCGGGGAGGAATTGGCGGTTTCGCGGGAGGTGCTCAGGTGGTTCCGCCGTCACCCATGCCGGCGTCTCCACCACCGGGGTGGCCGATCTGGCCGGTCGCTCCGCCGTACCCGAAATCGGTCATATCCCGGTACGGACGGGGTTTCGCGTCCGGACGGGCCTGCTCAGCCTGCTCGGCACGGTCACGGGTGAACGCGACGATGAACGCCACGACGACGGCGGTGATGATGACGGCCCATGCGAAGACGTCCAACATGGCCTCATTAGCTCACCTGAGAGCCCGCGGGTCAACACTGTCGCTCACGGCTGCCGCTAGCCCACACCGTCCAGCGCGGCAACGACGCGGGTTGCCGAGCTGCCGAGGCCCCACCGGGTCGTCAGCTCCGCGAACTCTGCGCGGCCGGCATCCGGAATCCCGATCGACGCGTCGACATCCGGCAACTCGAGGTCCACGGCTACCCGCACCACCTCTGGCGCTCGGGCCAGGTAATCGGCGGCCGCCCGGAACTTCGCGGTGAACGCCGACGAGAGTTGCGATGGCTCCCCCGTCGCCGCGGCGACGATGCTGTCGAGGTCGCCGTACGTGGCGAGCAGCGATGCTGCCGTCTTCTCGCCGATCCCGGCGACGCCGGGCAGTCCGTCGGAGTTGTCGCCGCGCATGACCGCGAAGTCCGCGTACTGCGACGGGGCGACGCCGTACTTCGCGCGCAGCACGTCGTCGGTGATGATCTCGAGCTTGCTCATCCCGCGCGCGGTGTAGATCACCCGCACGTCGCGTGCGTCGTCGACCACCTGGAACAGGTCCCGGTCGCCGGTGACGACGTCCACCGGCGTGGTGGCCGACGCGGCGAGGGTGCCGATGATGTCGTCGGCCTCGTAGCCGGCCTTGCCGACGATCGGGATGCCCAGAGCGGTGAGCACGTCGATGATGATCGGAACCTGCGCGGTGAGCCGATCGGGCACGACCTCGACATCCGGGCCCGCCTCAACCACCTCGGCCACCCGGTGCGCCTTGTAGCTCGGCAGCAGGTCGACCCGCCACTGTGGGCGCCAGTCATCGTCCCAGCAGGCGATCAGGTCGGTCGGATGGAAGTCGGTGACCAGCCGGGCGATGATGTCGAGCAGCCCGCGGACCGCGTTGATCGGCGTGCCGTCGGGAGCTTTGACCGTGTCCGGCATCCCGTAGAACGCCCGGAAGTAGAGGGCTGCAGTGTCCAGAAGCATCAGTCGGCGGTCGCTCACCGCTCCAGTGTGGCTGACCGCTGCCGCAACCGCACGGCGTTTCAAAGAGCCGCCTCGTGGCTCGTCGCTGCATGTAGCTGACCGCATAGAGTCTGATCGTGCGAAGTCCGACGAGTGTGGACACCGATCTGTCCCGGAACGCGCCCGCGACGACGCACTTGCTCTGTGGCTACAACGGCGCAGGCAAGACTTCGCTGGCTCGCGAGTTGGAGGCGGCCGGAGTCGTTCGGTTCAGCCTCGATGAATGGATGCTGCGCCTGTACCCGACCGTCCGGTTTGACGCCGACGAGTACGAGCCGCTCGCGGAGGCGTGCAGGAAGTTGATCTGGGACGTCGCGGTTCAGGTGCTGAGGGCCGGTCTTGATGTGGTGCTCGACTGGAATCAATGGGACCGGTCGCGCCGTGCGATGTGGCGAGACGCTGCACTGGCAGAAGGGTTTGCCGTCGTTCTGCATCACGTCGACGTGGATGAGGACGTCGCCGTTCGCCGGGCAACTCAGCGGGCGGCAGCAGGAACGGCGGGCTCTCACGCTCTCACCGGTGATGATGTTCGACACCTCGCCGCGCTCTTTGAGCGACCTGCGCCCGACGAAGGCATCCCGATCATTGTTCACCGAGTAACGAGCCCAGCGCCTACAGTCAGCACGGAGGGATAGATGAGCGAAGTGCTGGTGGATGCGGAGCTGACGTCCAGCATCAAAGCGCGCTTGGGATCGTGGCATCCGGTGTTCGCCGCAGCCGTGGTCGCACCGAGCGGCGTCCGGCTGGCCAGCACCGGAGCCGACCTCGACGCCGATTTCGAGCTGGCGTCGGTCTCGAAGGCGATCACCGGGCTGCTCTACGCGGATTCCGTCAGTCGCGCCGAGATTCGCCCCGAGCAGGCGCTCGGCGAATTGCTGCCGCTGGGTGGCGTTCCCGCTGCCGGCGTCAGCCTTGAATCGCTCAGCCGACACCGATCCGGGCTGCCGAGACTGCCGTCGTCGGCGCACCCGTGGCGGCGGAGCCTCGCGCTCATGCGGCACGGCACCAACCCCTATGGCGAAAACCTGGAGCAGTTGCTGACGCAGGCTCGGCAGGTCCGGGTGGGAAGGCCGCGGCCGCTCTACTCGAATTTCGGCTTCGAACTGCTCGGTCATGCGCTTGCGAGTGCAGCGGGGACGACCTACGCCGAACACGTCCGTGAACGGATCGCCCGCCCGCTCGGCCTCAGCTCCGTCAATGTTCCGGTTGCCCCCGAGCAGCTGCGCCCGCAGGCGCTGACCGGGCGAAACGCGAAGGGCCGGCCGCGTGAGCCGTGGACCGGCGAAGCAATTGGGCCGGCCGGCGGCATCCGCGCGTCCATCACCGACATGGCCAGTCTGACCACCGCGCTGCTCGACGGCACAGCGCCCGGGCTGCCAGCGCTGGACCCGGTCGCGCCGCTCGGAATCACCGGGCGGATCGGCGCGGCCTGGATCACCACGAAGGTCGCCGGGCGTGAAGTCACCTGGCACAACGGCCGATCCGGTGGCTTCGCGTCATGGCTGGGGCTGGATCGGGATGCCTCGATCGGCGTCGTGCTGCTGACCGCGACTTCCGCGAGTGTCGACAATGCGGGGATGGCCCTGTTGGTGGCTGAATCGGGCGGGTCGCGCCTAGCGACGTGACTAGCTCTCGATGAGCAGCAGGGCCACCGAGATCACCGCGGCGAGCACTCCCACCGCAGCGGTGATCGCCAGAAGCAGGCCGAGGATTTTCTCCCCCGCGCTCCGGGGGTGCAGGCGCATCCGCCCGGGCACGCGCCGCGAGTAGTAGACCTGGATCTTGTCCTTCCCCTTGATCTCATCGATCTCGTGCGGGTCCAGGGGGCGGTGTTCGACCGCGTCATCCGTCATCCAACGGGCGACGAGCCCGTCGTCCTCGGCGACGACGATCGCTTCGGTCTTCTCGTAGTCGCCCTCGGCGGATCGCCAGAGCAGAATCGCGAAGGCGCAGAGCACCGCGACACCGAAACCGATCCAGGTGAATAGCTCGAGGATCGACCCCAGCTGATCGCTCGTCACCATGGCGAAAATCCTATCTGCGCAGAAGCGGCGGGGGCGTCATCCAGTGTCGGATGCCGCTGAGACACTGAAGCCATGGACCTCCTCGCACTGCTCGTCGGCCTCGTCATCGGTGTTGTTCTCGGCGGGCTGACCGCGGTGCTGATGCTGCGGTCGCGGGCGACGGCCACCGGGGAGGACCCGGCGCTGACTGAGGCTCGGCACCAGGCGGAACTGGCCGGGGTCCGTGCGGCCGAGCAGCAAGCTCGGGCATCGTTGATGGCCGAACTGGCCGCGGTCGAGGCAACTGCTATCGCGCTCGAGAAGCAGGTCGGTGAGCTGCACACCCAGCACCGCGAATTCGTCGAGCGGCAGCGCGTCGAACAGCAGGCCCAAGCCGAGCGCGACCGCGCCGAGAGCAAGGTGCTGCAGGCGCTCACCCCTGTGCAGGAGAACCTGCGCGCCATGCAGCTGAAGGTCACCGAACTCGAGACGCAACGCAGCCAGCAGCACGGCGAGCTGAGCCAGCAGCTGAAGGCCGCCAACGAGTCCGAAGAGCGCCTGCGCGCGACCGCCGAGGCGTTGGCGTCGGCGCTCAAGAGCAACAGCACCCGTGGTGTCTGGGGTGAGACGCAGCTGCGCAACGTGGTGCAGGCGGCGGGGCTCATCGAACGGGTCGACTTCGACGTGCAATCGAGCATCAGTTCGGATGCCGGATCCGGCCGCCCGGACATGGTGGTGCACCTTCCCGGGGGCAAGAACATCGCCGTCGACGCCAAGGTGCCGTTCAACGCCTACCTCGAGGCCAGCCAGATTCCGGCGACGGCAACCGGCGAGGAGGCTGTGCGCCGTGAGCAGTTGCTGAAGCAGCACGTCAAGGCGCTGCGCCACCACATCGACGCGCTCGCGAGCAAGACCTACTGGGCCGGGCTGGAGGCCTCCCCGGAACTGGTGATCGCGTTCATCCCGAGCGAATCGCTGGTCTCCAGCGCACTCGAGGCCGACCCAGGCATCATGGACTACGCGTTCAGCAAGCGCGTTGCGCTGTCCTCGCCGGTGACCCTGTGGTCGGTGCTGAAGACTGTCGCGTTCAGCTGGCAACAGGACGTGCTCACCGAGGACGCCAAGGTGCTCTTCGACCTCAGCCGGGAGCTCTACACCCGCCTGGCGAAGCTGGCGGAGCACATCGAGAAGCTCGGCCGCTCGATCGAGAGCACAGTCAAGAACTACAACGCGTTCGTCGGCTCCATGGAACGACAGGTGCTGCCGAGCGCCCGCAAGCTGAACGCGCTTGATGAATCCAAGGTGCTCGGCACGCTGCCCGGCATCGAGGAGTCACCGCGCGAGCTCACCGCGTTCGAACTGACCACGGCAGGCGCCGAGCTCGCCGACGCGAAGGACGAGGACGCCGCTTAGCTGGCAGCTCCAGAGGAAAGGCCGCTCGGGAGGACGTTTCTGCTGAAACGTCCTCCCGAGCGGCCGAAATCCTTCCGAGGAGGGTTAGCTCAAGGTCTCAGTCGTCAAGCCACTTCGAGGCGAGGTGGTCGGCCGAGACGCGGCGGATCGTGCCCGAGCGCGAGCGCAGCACCACGCTTTCGGTCTTGATGATCGGCCCGGAGCGGCGCACGCCGGAGACCAGTTCGCCATTGGTGACACCGGTCGCTACAAAGAAGGTGTTGTCGCCGCGAACGAGCTCGTCGGCCTCATAGACGTAGTCGAACTTGAGTCCGGCGTCGGCACCGCGCTGCTGCTCGTCATCATTGCGGGGCGCCAGCCGGCCCTGGATGAAACCACCCAGCGCCTTGATGGCGGCAGCGGTGGCGACACCCTCGGGGCTACCGCCGATGCCGACGCACATGTCGATGCGGCTGCCATACCGGGCGGCGTTGATGCCACCGGCGACGTCACCGTCGAGCATCAACCGGGTGCCAGCCCCGGCTGCGCGGATCTCGTCGATCAGCTGCTCGTGCCGGGGGCGGTCGAGCACCGCGACGCGGAGCTCCGAGACATCCGTGCCCTTGGCCTTGGCCAGCGCACGCAGATTCTCGCCAATCGGCTGCCGGATGTCGACGACGCCGACACCCTCCGGGCCGGTGACGATCTTGTCCATGTAGAACACCGACGATGCGTCGAGCATGGTGCCGCGGTCGGAGACGGCGATCATCGAGATCGCGTTCTGCCGGCCGGCGGCGGTGAGCGAGGTGCCGTCGATCGGGTCCACGGCGATGTCGCAGGCGGGGCCGCGGCCGTTGCCGACATGCTCACCGTTGTAGAGCATCGGCGCCTCGTCCTTTTCGCCCTCGCCGATGACCACCACTCCGTCGAAGTTGACGGTGCCGAGGAACTTGCGCATGGCATCGACGGCGGCCTTGTCGGCGGCGTTCTTGTCACCGCGGCCGATGAACGGGTACGCGCGGATCGCGGCGGCCTCCGTCGCTCGGACGAGTTCCATCGCGAGGTTGCGGTCAGGCTGTTCGAAGAGGATTCCGGAATCCGGGGTCACGAGGCGTCCTTCCAGTAGGCGAAACAAGGTGGAGCACGCCGGGTGGTAGGACAGCGTTACCGGGCCCAGCTTAGTCGGCGGCTCCGCGAGGCTCTATTGCCCCAGTGCTCAGAGCAAGCCCTGCGCCTCGGTGCCCGCGGGGATCGGTGCCATGCGGGTGACCTCGACCGGGCGGGCGAGAAGCCCCTCAAGGGCCGCGTTCTGGGCGGCGACCGCTGCGCCTGCAGCGTGCTTGTCGAGCAACTCCTCGGTCTCCCACTTCTCGATCATCACGATCACCCCGTGCATGTCGTTGTGGATCGCGTACAACTCGCAGCCCGGTTCCTCGTGGACGGCGGCGATCGTGGGTTTCAGTGCCTCGACTACGGCGTCGTACTGGCCGGGCGCTGGCTCGAAGATGGCGGTGACGATGACGGGAGTGCTCATGTGCTCAATTATCGAGGAAGGCTTTCGGGGTTGAAGGTTTCGAGACGCGTCGCTCGCTTCGCTCGCGGCGCTCCCGGGCCACCGGAGGGGCAGGCACTCTCTGGGATGGATCAATAGACTCTGAGGGACGGCCTGAATGACCTGGCCGCGTCCGCGCCTGCAGAGGAGAGACAATGCCAATCGCGACCCCTGATCAGTACGCCGAAATGTTGGACAAGGCCAAGACCCGCGGTTTTGCCTATCCGGCGATCAACGTTTCCTCGTCGCAGACGATCAACGCCGTGCTGCAGGGCCTGTCCGAGGCAGAGTCCGACGGCATCATTCAGATCACGACCGGCGGTGCCGACTATGTGGCCGGCCAGAGCGTCAAGGCCCGCGCATCCGGCGCCCTCGCCTTCGCCGCGTTCGCCACCGAGGTCGCTAAGAACTACCCGGTGACGGTTGCGTTGCACACCGATCACTGCCCGAAGGACGCCCTCGACGGCTTCGTGATGCCGCTGATCGAGGCGTCGGAGTCCGAGGTCAAATCCGGCCGCAACCCGATCTTCCAGTCCCACATGTGGGATGGCTCTGCGGTTCCGCTGAAGGAAAACATCGAGATCGCCCAGGACCTGCTGCCGCGGATGAAGTCGATCGGCGCGGTGCTCGAGGTCGAGGTCGGCGTCGTCGGCGGTGAAGAAGACGGTGTCAGCCACGACATCAACGAGCACCTGTACACCACGCTCGAGGACGCCATCCAGATCGTCGATGCCCTCGGTCTCGGCGAGCAGGGCCGGTACATGGCCGCGCTTACCTTCGGCAACGTGCACGGCGTCTACAAGCCGGGCAACGTGAAGCTGCGTCCCTCGCTGCTCAAGGAGATCCAGGACGGCCTGCAGCAGAAGTACGGCACCGGTCCCAAGCCGCTGGACCTCGTCTTCCACGGCGGATCCGGGTCATCGGATGCCGAGATCGCCGAAGCCGTGGCCAATGGCGTCATCAAGATGAACATCGACACCGACACGCAGTACGCCTTCACCCGCTCGATCACCGACTACATGCTGAAGAACTACGACGGCGTGCTCAAGGTCGACGGCGAGGTGGGCAACAAGAAGCTCTACGACCCGCGCGCGTGGGGCAAGGTCGCCGAACGCGACATGGCTGCCCGCGTTGTCGAGGCGACGAAGCAGCTGGGCTCGGCCGGGCACTCCGGCAACTAAGCGTCAGTCGCTCTGGAGGGCGGGCAGCTGGAAGCGTAAGCGCAGCCGCTCGCCCTCTTGCCGTTCCCCGGCTAAGTCGCCTAGGTGCGGTTCGACGGCGGCAGCCGGAACCGCAGGTGCCGCTCGCGACCCTCGTCCCATTCGGCACCGTCCGTGACCGCCTGCAGAGTCAGGTAGAACGGCGCGAACAGTTCGACCGCCTGCTGGCTGTGCAGCTCGAGCGGCAGGGTGACCTCAAGCACACCGCCGTGCGAGGTGTCGGCCAGCCGCACCTCGATGCTGCGTCCCCACAGCACGGGGGCCGTCGCCGCTGTGCGCAGCAAGCCACGCAGGGCGGAACGCTGGGGTGCCGGCATCCGCTCGGCCAGCCGGTCCGGATCGCTCACCCGGATCGGGACCGAGCCGATTGCTGCGGTCACCAGGTCGTCAAGCCAACTGCTCTGCACTCGGCTGACCAGCACCGAACGAGCGGTGCGGGAGAGTTCTGCCGCCCGGTCACGGTCGGCTTCGCTGACCATGCCGACTCGGGCGATCCGATCGAGGAACGGAGTGACCTCTTCGCCGACGCGCCCAATCGCGCTTCGACGCAGGTGATTCAGCGACGTTTCGGCGGGTGTCGCCGCCGCCGCCGAAACCTGCCGGTCCCGCCAGACCATCACGCGCTCGGCCAGCACCAAACAGTAGATCGAGCAGGCGACACCCGCGACGATCGGCGTGGCCGCGCCGATCAGGGCCACCGCAAATTGGGTGCCGAACGCGTGCTCGGTCCACCCGTGCAGCGCCGCCACCCCGCAGACGACTGCGGTCAGTGCCGCGTAGACCACGTTGAGCGCGGCGGGGTTGCGCAGGCTCAGTGCGGCGAGGACGAGTGCGGCGGTGAACGGCGCCCACCAGATCGCAACTGCCACGAGGCCGGGGGCGTAACCGATTGCTGAGATGACAACGCCCGCCCAGCACAGGATGAGCGGAACCACCGCATGCCAGGCGCGGCCGGTGGGCCGGTTCGGCGCGGCGTTCCATCCGACGACGGTGAACGCCAACAACTGCAGGACGAACGCGATCACCTGCGGCAGCACTGGTGCCTCGGCCGGCCAGGTGAGGAGCATCACGATTCCCCCGCCGACCACCGCGAGCAGGGCGAACGCGGCAGGAAGGTAACGGTTCGCGAACCAACTCAGCGGGTCGGCCTGCTGCGGAGACAGCCACCAAGCGTCACGTCTCACGCGATGCCTCCACCGCAACCAGCGGCACCGACAGGATGGCACTCGTCCCGATGCCTGGTCGAGACCAGATCGTCGCGCGACCGCCCACACGGCGCAAGCGGCCGACGATCGAGTTCCGCACGCCGAGTCGGTCCGGCTCGATCGAATCGGTCTCGAAGCCAACGCCGCGATCCATCACCATCACCGTCGCCTGACGCTCATCGCTGTCGATGAACACCTCGGCCGCCGCGACCCCGGAGTGCCTCACGACATTGTCGAGACAGGCCCGGATGGCTGCCAGCAGCGCCTCCTGGCCGGCGTCATCAAGCTTCGCAAACACGGTGTCGTCGCCGCTGATATCCACCGCGAGATCACGGTCGGCATAGGCGCGCACCAGTGTGGTCAGCTCGCCAGAACTGGCGGGTGTCGTCGGGGACGCTCCCCCACCAGACAGGGTCGCCGAGCGCAGTTCGGTGGCATCCGCCCGAAGTCGCGCCCGCGTCGCGTCGTCCAGTGGTCCGGTGTTGTGCGACAGCGCCACCAGGTCCGCCAGAACCGTGTCATGCGCGATCGCCGCGAGCCGCCGTTCGGCATCGCGGTCGGCGGCCAGGCGGGCGCTCTCCAGGTCGAGTTGGCGGAGATCCGGCAACTGACGACGTTCCACCCGGCTGCTCAGCCAGCACGCGAGGACGGTGGCACTGAATGTGATCGCGGCGAGCGCGGGGCCGGCGCCGAGTCGCACATCGGCATCCAGCAGCAGGGAAGGAAGCAGGCTCACGATCGTCCCCGCGCCGAGCCCGGCGACACTCCAGCCGATCGTGCTGATCGGGTTGGTACCGACCCGCCCCAACAGGGTCAGCACAAGCGCGCCGCGAGAGACCAGCATGGCATTGTCGTCGAGGGTGGGCAGTTCAGCCAGCAATGACAGCTGAAAGCCTGCGACGGCGAGGGAGCCGACGAACAGATAGAGCACCGCGGTGTCACGCCTCGGGCGGGCGATGTACAGCAGATACATCGCCAGCTGGGCGAATAGGAACAGCAACGGGAGGGGCAGCACATCGAGCCGTCCGAGTCCGGCGAGCACGTCGATCAGCAGTGCCGCGCCGGCGAGCAGCCAGAACACTCCAGTCGCTCGGGTCGCCAGGGAGACCCCCCGGCGCATGGCAACGGCGACGAGGATCCGAGGCGGAACAGCCGAGTGCACATCGTGATCGTATCGGCGCGCGCCGACATCGCCGGTTACGGAGTCGTCGTAAGACTCGCGGCGAACCCGGGATCGGCCATGATGGCGATGCCAATCAGCACGGATGTCCCGACCACCGCGATCACCCCGGCAGTCAACGGCACCCACCACGACAGTCGGCCGGCGCGGATCAGCGCGACCGTGATGCCGAGCGCAGCAAGCCAGAGCACGATCTGGGTGATGAGGGCGGCGATGCCGAGCGCCGACGCCAATTCAACCGCCTGGAACTCGCCGACGCCGAGCTGGTCATAGGCCGCCTGCAGGCTGGCCGGCAGGCGTAGCCATCCGGGAATCCCGGTGACCACGTTGATGAATCCGAAGGCAAGCAGCGCAACGGCGGCGATCCGGTCGCCCCGCCGGGACTTCGACGCCTCGATCGGCGGCACCGCGGCCGGCGACATCACCTCGGGCGGCGGAAGCTCGGTGCCGCGTGCCAATGCCTGCTGCTCCGGCGTGGCGTAGGCGCCATACTGGGGCCGCTCAGGGGTGGCGTCGGTCACTGCGCCTGCCAATCAAGCTTGCGGGAGCGCCCGCCAAGGGCGCGAGCATCCTGCTCGCCCGTGATATCCCGACGCAATTCCTTCGGCAGCGAGAACATCAGGTCCTCCTCCGCGGTGACGATGGACTGCACATCGGCGTAGCCCGCGTCGGCGAGGTCGCGCAGCACTTCCTGCACGAGGACTTCGGGGACGGATGCGCCGCTGGTGACACCGACCGTGGCGACACCGTCCAGCCAGTCCTGCTGGATCTCACTGGCGTAGTCGATGCGGTACGCGGCCTTCGCCCCGTACTCGAGGGCAACCTCGACCAGCCGGACGCTGTTCGAGCTGTTCGCGGAGCCGACGACGATGACCAGGTCGGCGTCGGCGGCAACCTTCTTGATCGCCACCTGACGGTTCTGGGTGGCGTAGCAAATGTCGTCGCTCGGCGGGTCCTGCAGGTTCGGGAAGCGCTCCCGCAGCCGCCGCACGGTCTCCATCGTCTCGTCAACACTCAGCGTCGTCTGCGACAGCCAGACCAGGTTGTCGGGGTCGGTGACGTTGATCGTGTCGACCTCGTCCGGGCTATTGACGAGGATGGTGCGGTCCGGGGCGTGACCCATGGTGCCCTCGACCTCTTCGTGCCCGGCGTGGCCGATGAGCAGGATCTGCCGGTCCTGCTTGGCGAACCGCATCGCCTCGCGGTGCACCTTGGTCACCAGCGGGCAGGTCGCATCGATGGCCTGCAGGTTGCGGTCAGCGGCGCCCTGCACGACGGCCGGGGATACCCCGTGCGCGCTGAACACGACGTGCGAGCCCTCGGGTACTTCGTCGACCTCGTCGACGAAGATCGCGCCCTGCTTCTCGAGCGTGGAGACGACGTGAACGTTGTGCACGATCTGCTTGCGCACGTACACCGGTGAGCCGTAGTGCTCGAGGGCCTTCTCCACGGCGACCACCGCCCGGTCCACTCCTGCACAGTAACCACGCGGGGCGGCGAGCAGCACCCGCTTCGAACCCGCGACGGGGGTGTCCCGTAACCTGTTACGGACCGCCGGCACCCGCGGCACTTCGAGGCTGACGGGCGCCTGCCCGTTCGAGATCTGGCTCACGAGACCAGTTTAGGCGGAGCGTGATCAGCAAGCGCTGGGAGCACATTGATGAGCGGGCAGTGATGAGAAAAACTGAGGAGGACGGATGACCGACGCGCCACCCACCGTCGATGCCCCGTGGCCGGTGAGCCTGCTATCCAGCAAGATCAAGGGCTGGATCGACCGCCTGGGCACCGCGTGGGTCGAAGGCGAGATCACCCAGTGGGGCGTCTCGGGCGGCAACGTCTACGGCAAGCTCAAGGACCTCGAGGTCGACGCCACCATCTCGTTCACGCTCTGGTCGTCGGTGCGGGCGCGCCTGTCCGAGAACTTCAAGCAGGGTGACCGCGTGATCGCCCTGGTCAAGCCCAACTACTGGGTCAAGGGCGGCAGCCTCACCATGCAGGTGTACGAACTGCGGCACGTCGGACTCGGCGACCTGCTCGAGCGCCTGGAACGACTGCGCCGCACCCTGGCCGCCGAAGGGCTGTTCGAGCCCGGGCGCAAGAAGCGGTTGCCCTTCCTGCCCGGCTGCATCGGGCTGATCACCGGCAAGGACTCGGATGCCGAGAAGGACGTGCTGCGGAACGCCCAGCTGCGCTGGCCGGGCGTGCGGTTCCGGGTGCTGCACGCCGCGGTGCAGGGCGAGCGGACGGTACCCGAGGTGACCGCCGCGCTTCGTCAACTCGACGCCGACCCCGAGGTTGAGGTGATCATCATCGCCCGCGGCGGCGGCGACTTCCAGAACCTGCTCGGCTTCAGCGACGAGAGCCTGGTTCGGGCCGCGGCCGCCGCGACCACCCCGATCGTCTCCGCAATCGGCCACGAAGCCGACCGGCCGCTGCTCGACGAGGTCGCCGACCTGCGGGCGTCGACACCGACCGACGCCGCGAAGCGGGTGGTCCCGGATGTCGCCGAGGAACTCACCCGCGTGCAGCAGGCCCGCACGCGGCTCAGTTTGCGGATCACCTCGCGGATCACCACCGAGATCGACCGGATCGGCCAGCTGCGTTCCCGACCCTCGCTGGCGGCGCCCGGCTGGATCATCGACTCCCGCGCCGAAGAACTTACCCGGCACGTCGCCCGCGGGGCCGAGCTTGTCGACCGGGCACTGGAGCAGGGCACGCACAAGGTCCGCGAACTGCGCGGCCACCTGCGCGCGCTGTCCCCGCAACGCACCCTCGACCGCGGTTACGCGATTGCACAGCTGCCCGACGGGCACGTGCTCCGCTCCGCGGTTGATGCCCCTGCCGGCACACCACTCCTCCTCACCCTGGCCGATGGGAAGGTCGGCGCCACCGTCGATCCGGCGTCGGAGCCCGACATTAGGATTGACTCGTGACAACTCCCGCTCCCGATGTGTCCTCGCTCAGTTACGAGCAGGCGCGCGACGAACTCGTCCGTGTCGTGAACGAGCTCGAGCAGGGTGGGTCCACGCTCGAGGAATCGCTGCAGCTCTGGGAACGCGGCGAAGCACTCGCCAAGCGTTGTGAAGAGTGGCTGATCGGTGCGAAGGCGCGGCTTGACGCTGCCCGTGCCGCGGCTGAGTAGACAGCGACTGAGTATGAATGCACGAAAGTCATCCGGACCGCGCATCGTCGCAGAACTGGGGCGACCCGAGACACCGGACGAGACCGCGGCCCGCAAGGCGGAGAGCTCGCGAGTGCACCGCCAGTCCCAGACCGTGCGCAACCTCGTCGTCGCGCTGCTCGCATCCCTCGGCCTCGTGCTCGCGCTGGTGCTCGTGGTCGTCCGGCCGGACAACCCCCTGCACGCGACTGTTGACTACCAGGAGGTCGCGGCGGCGTCACAGCCCGCCGTCGAGCAGGACCTGCTGGCGCCGTCCCTGCCCGGCGGCTGGCACGCCAACCGGGCCGAGCTCACTCCCGGCACCACCGACGGAAGTTACACGTGGTACGTCGGCTTGATCTCTCCCGACGACGGTTTCATCGCCATCAACCAGGGCATCCAGCGGAACGAGGCGTGGGTCGCCGATCTGCTCGATCAGAAACGAGCAACCGGCGAGGTCACCATCGACGGCGTGACATGGCAGGTCTACGACCGCCGCGGCGAGCGCGACCCGGGCAATTTCGCATACTCGATGGCCACGAGCACGGATGCAGGCAGTGTCGTGCTCAATGGAACCGGTACCGACAATGAATTCGAACTGATCGCGCAGGCGATCGCCGCGGACATCCCCGGAGGCAACGACCAATGAGCCCGATGAGCACGCCGGCGAAGGTCTGGCAGGAGATGGCCCGCGGTAACGACCGGTTCGTGCGGGGTGAACCCCGGCACCCGCGTCAGGATGTCGAGCGCCGCGAGGAGCTGGCCTTCCTGCAGGACCCGCACGCGGCCCTGTTCGGCTGCAGCGACTCGCGGCTGGCGGCCGAGATCATCTTCGACAAGGGCATCGGCGACCTGTTCGTCGTGCGCAACGCCGGACAGGTGATCTCCGAGTCTGTGGTGGGTTCGCTCGAGTACGCGGTCAGCGTGCTGGACGTGAAGCTCATCGTCGTGCTCGGGCATGACCGCTGCGGTGCGGTCGCGGCGGCGATTGAATCCGCGGGTCCGGATGCCACGCCCCTGCCTCCGCACATCCACCACCTGATCGCACCGATTCTGCCGGCGGTGCGCCGCGTCGGCGGCGCCAGCATCGACAACCCCGCCGCAGTCGATTCGCAGGAAGTGCTCCGCGAGCACCTGAAAGACACCGTGCGCGAACTGCTCGAGTCCTCCGAGCTGATCAGCGATGCGATCGCCGCCGGTACGCTGGCTGTTGTCGCCGTTCACTACCGGCTCATCGAGGGCCGGGCTGAGCCTTACTTCGTCGTCGGAGACGTCGGCGAGGTCCGTATGAGCGAACCATCCGAGAGAGAGAAAGACACAACGCCGTGAGCCATTCCCCCGAGATCGAGTACCGGATCGAGCACGACACGATGGGCGAGGTGAGGGTTCCGGCATCCGCTCTCTACAGCGCCCAGACCCAGCGCGCTGTGGAGAACTTTCCGATCTCGGGAACCGGACTGGAGCCGGCGCAGATCGTCGCGCTCGCCCGGATCAAGCGCGCCGCCGCGATCGTGAACGGCCAGCTCGGCATCGTCGACCAGAAGCTGGCTGACGCCATCGTCGCCGCGGCCGACAAGCTGATCGACGGCGCGCACCACGACCAGTTCCCGGTGGACACCTACCAGACCGGATCCGGCACCTCGTCGAACATGAACATGAACGAGGTGCTGTCCACGCTCGCCACCGAGATCGCCGGCACCCGGGTGCACCCGAACGACCACGTGAACGCGTCGCAGTCGTCGAACGATGTCTTCCCGACCTCGGTGCACGTCGCGGTCACCGGTGCGCTGCTGGGCGACCTGATCCCCGCACTCGACCACCTGGCGAAGGCGCTCGAGGAGAAGGCGGAGCTCTGGAAGGATGCCGTCAAGGCCGGCCGCACCCACCTGATGGATGCCACCCCGGTCACCCTCGGTCAGGAATTCGCCGGCTACGCCCGGCAGGTGCGCCTCGGCATCGAGCGCATCGAGACCGCGATCCCCCGCGTGGCCGAGGTGCCGCTCGGTGGCACCGCGGTCGGCACCGGCATCAACACGCCGCTGGGCTTTCCGCAGAAGGTCATCGCGGTGCTCGCCGAGAACTCCGGCCTGCCCATCACCGAGGCGAAGGACCACTTCGAGGCACAGGGTGCGCGCGACGGCTTGGTCGAGGCATCCGGTGCGCTGCGCGTGATCGCGGTGTCGCTGACCAAGATCAACAACGACCTGCGCTGGATGGGCTCCGGCCCGAACACTGGCCTCGGCGAGCTGCACATCCCCGACCTGCAGCCCGGTTCCTCGATCATGCCCGGCAAGGTGAACCCAGTCGTCCCCGAGGCAGTGCTGATGGTGTGCGCACGTGTGATCGGCAACGACGCGACGGTGGCCTGGGCCGGGGCATCCGGATCCTTCGAGCTGAACGTGGCCATCCCGGTGATGGGCACCGCGCTGCTGGAGTCGATCCGCCTGCTCGCGAACTCCACCCGAGTGCTCGCCGACAAGACCGTGAAGGGGCTGGAGGCGAACCTCGACCGCGCACGGGCACTGGCCGAGTCGTCGCCGTCGATCGTCACGCCGCTGAACAAGATCATCGGTTACGAGTCCGCTGCGAAGATCGCGAAGTACTCCGTGAAGGAGGGCATCACCGTGCGCGAGGCCGTCGTGGCGCTCGGCTTCGTCGAGCGCGGCGAGATCACCGAGCAGCAGCTCGATGACGCTCTCGACGTGCTGAGCATGACCCACCCCAGCTGAGACAAGTTGTGCTGATGCGCTGATGCAGCTGATGCTGATGCTGATGCGCAGGCGCTAGCGAAACGGCCTCGCGCTGGTGAAACTTCACCGGCGCGGGGCCGTTTTGCTAGCGGCAGCTCCACGGGACGAGTGCCACCGGTTCCGCGAGCGCAAGCGGACGGAGGATCCGCCTCGTACACTCGTGGGGTGGAATCCGCACGCATTGACGCCTGGCTGTGGGCGGTGCGGGTGTACAAGACTCGCTCGCTTGCGACCGCCGCCTGTCGCGCCGGTCACGTGCGGCTGAACGGCGACCGCGCGAAGCCCGCCCAGACCGTGCGGATCGGCGACGAGGTGCGCGTGCGCATCGAGGGGTTCGACCGGATCCTTGAGGTCTCCGGGATCATCGTCAAGCGGGTCGGCGCCCCGGTCGCCGCGCAGAACGCCATCGACAAGACTCCTCCCCCGCCGCCGCGCACCGAGGTACCCATCACGGTGGTGCGCGACCGTGGCACCGGGCGTCCGACCAAGCGGGAACGACGCGACATCGAGCGGCTGCGCGGGCGTTAGGCGCATCCGTCCCTCGTTGGTCGAGCTTGTCGAGACCCGGGGTCTCGACAAGCTCGACCAGCGGCAGGAGCTAGGCCAGCTCAGTCCCCTCGAGCATCGAGGTGACCAGGGCGGCGATTGCGGAGCGCTCCGACCGGGTCAGGGTGATGTGTGCGAACAGCGGGTGGCCCTTGAGGGTCTCGATCACCGAGGCGACCCCGTCGTGACGGCCGACGCGCAGGTTGTCGCGCTGGGCGACATCGTGAGTGAGCACCACCCGCGAGTTCTGGCCGATCCGGCTGAGCACGGTGAGCAGCACGTTCCGCTCCAGCGACTGGGCCTCATCCACGATCACGAACGCGTCGTGCAGCGAACGGCCGCGGATGTGGGTGAGCGGCAGCACCTCGAGGATGCCGCGCTCCATCACCTCTTCGAGCACGTTCTCGCTGACCAGGGCACCCAGGGTGTCGAAAACCGCCTGGCCCCAGGGGTTCATCTTCTCGGACTGGTCACCGGGCAGGTAGCCGAGCTCCTGCCCGCCCACCGCGTACAGCGGCCGGAACACCATGATCTTGCGGTGCTGTTGCCGTTCGAGCACCGCCTCCAGTCCCGCGCACAACGCCAACGCCGACTTGCCCGTGCCTGCCCGTCCGCCGAGGGAGAGGATGCCGATCTCCGGGTCGAGCAGCAGGTCGATCGCGAGCCGCTGTTCCGCCGAGCGTCCGTGCAGGCCGAACACGTCACGGTCGCCGCGCACCAGCCGGATCTGGCCCTTGCCGACCACGCGGCCGAGAGCTGAGCCGCGATCCGACTGGATGACCAGGCCGGTGTTCACGGGCAGGTCGGCCGCTGCGCGGGTGCTCAGTTGCTCGTTGTCGTACAGGTCAGCCATCTGCTCCGCGCTGAGCGTGACGTCGGCCTGTCCGGTCCAGCCGGAGTCCACCGCCAGTTCGGCGCGGTACTCCTCGGCGGCCAGGCCGATCGAGGCGGCTTTCACTCGCAGCGGCAAGTCCTTCGACACCACCGTGACGTCCAGGCCATCGCCGGACAGGTTCAGCGCCACGGCCAGGATCCGCGAGTCGTTGTCGTGCAGCTGCAGGCCGCTGGGCAGCACCGCCAGATTGGAATGGTTCAGCTCGACGCGCAAGCTGCCGCCCTGGTCACCGACGGCGATCGGGAAGTCCAGCCGTTCGTGCTGAATCCGCAGCTCATCGAGAATACGCAGCGCCTGCCGTGCGAAGTACCCGATTTCCGGGTCGTTGCGCTTGGCTTCCAGCTCGGTGATGACGACAACCGGCAGCACGACGGAGTGCTCGGCGAATCGGTAGATCGCCTTCGGGTCGCTCAGCAGCACGGACGTGTCGAGCACGTAGGTGCGCTCCCCCGTCTTCTTCGCGGCTGCTGCCTTGCTGGACTTCGACTTGGGGGTTTCGAGCGCGGTCACTACCACTCCATCCCCGGGCGCGTGGCACCCGGATCCAGTCTTCTCGACGGCCATGGGCGGTTGCGAAACGAACTTGTGTGGCCGTCTCGACCAGGCGCTGTGCCTGATGGCTCGAAACTACGCGCGGATGCTGCGGAGCATCCGGCGACACGCCATCGGCGTAGTTACCGGCAGGTTAAACGTTGGTTGCGGTGGAGAACGACAGGAACGCTGCCCGGAGCATGGCGAGCGTCTCAGCGGTGGTGGTCGCGTGCGCCGATAGCCGCAAGGTGCCGTGTCGGAACGTGGCGCTGACGCCGTGATTGTGCAGGGATGCCGCCAGCACGGTGAGCTGGTCGGCGGCCGGCTCAAGCACAACTATGCCGGCGCGCTCGCGTTCGTCGCGGGAGGAGATCACCGGGATGGCGTACTCGTCGGCGATGTCGATGATCTGCGACACGGCCTCGGTCACCCGAGTCCGGATCGCACCAACGCCGACCTGGCCGATCTGCTCGAGCGCCGCGGCGAGCCGTGCCTGGGCGATGGGATCCGGTCTCGACACCGTGAACCCCTCGACCCCGCGGATCGGTGGGGCGATTCTCGGAGCGAACACATCGTCGGTGTCGGCGCCGGTGTGGCCGGACCAGACCGGGATCAGTTGCTCAGCGGCCCGATCGCTGAGGGCGAGGAATCCGGTTCCCACTCCCGCGCGCGTCCACTTGTACCCTGCGCAGGCGACCACGTCGGCCACCTCGATCGGTGCTTCGACCACGCCGAAGCCCTGGATCGCGTCGACGATCAGCATCCGATCGCCGATCACCTGCCGGATGCCATCGAGATCGGCGAGGTAACCGGTTCGGTAGTCGACGAGACTGACCGCGACGGCCACCGTGGTGGAGGTCAGCTGGTCGCGGATATTGCCGGGAGTCACCCGCCCGTGATCGGTCTCCAGCCAGATCGGCGACAGCACGCCGAGCGCCTCGGATGCCCGCTGGGCCGCGTAGGTGAGGCTCGGGTACTCGTACGGCGACAGGGCGATCGCCCCGGTCAGCCCGAACATCGCGTGCATCAGGCCTTCGCTGGTGTTCGGCTGGAAGACGACCTGATCCGAGCGGAAACCGGTGACCGCTGCGAGGGCATCGCGCATCCGCTCGTCCTGAGACATGAGGGATTCGAGCGACCCGAACCGCGCCCTCGACATGAGCGCCATCTGGCCGCTGACCTCCGCCTCGACAATCTGGCCGGGCGGCCCAAACCGGGCGAAGTCGAGATAGCCGGGTTCCTCGTCGAAGCTGGCGATGTACTCGTCGATGCCGCTCACGAGCCGTATCTCCGCTGCCGGCGGGCGTAGTCGCGCAACGCACGCAAGAAGTCCACCTCGCGCAGGTCGGGGCCGAGCGCTTCGACGAAGTAGAACTCGCTGTGGGCGCTCTGCCAGAGCATGAAATCACTCAATCGCTGCTCGCCGGAGGTGCGGATGACGAGGTCGGGATCGGGCTGGCCCTTCGTGTACAGGTGTTCGCCGATGAGGGCGGGGGTGAGCAGTTCGCCGAGATCCTCGAGGGTGCCGCCGGCCTTGGCATGCCCGGCGACGATGCTGCGCACGGCGTCGGAGATTTCCCGGCGGCCGCCGTACCCGACGGCGAGGTTCACGTGCAGGCCGGTCTTGTCGGCGGTGCGGGTCTCGGCGCCCTTCAGCACCTCGACCAGCGGCGTCGGCAGGCCATCGGCCGCGCCCACATGCTTGACCCGCCAGTCGCGGAACCGCGACAGTTCATCGGCCAGGCTGCCGATGATGTCGAACAGGCCCTCCAGCTCGTCGCTGCTGCGCGCCGTCAGGTTGTCGTTCGACAGCAGGTACAGGGTGGCGACGCCGATGCCGAGATCGTCTGCCCAGGTCAGGAACTCCCGAACCTTCGCCGCCCCCGCCCGGTGACCATGCGCGGCGGTGTCCAGGGCACGCTGCTTCGCCCAGCGTCGGTTGCCGTCGATGATCATCGCAACGTGGTGTGGCAGCGGCTGTCCAACTAGCTGTCGACGCAGGCGGTTTTGGTACAGACCGTAGAGAAAGCCTCGACCAAGCGGAATGCTCCTCGAATTCACGAGGCAACGTTAGCCGACGCAACCGTGAATCTGCGATCAGGGCATGCCGTTAGCATGTGGGGGTGGCAGACGCAGAGCAGCAGCAGGCATCGGTCGAATCTGAACCCGCTAGCGACCTGCCCAATGTGCCGGTTCTCGAGGAATCGCTCGACTACGACAAGGTCGAGCTCAAGCCGACCTGGCGCGGCTGGATCCACGCTGGGACCTTCCCGATAGCCCTCGCCGGCGGCATCGTGCTGGTGATGCTCGCCCAGGGCGCCACGGCGACGTGGTCGACCGCGGTCTACCTCGTCACGTCGGTTCTGTTGTTCGGCATCTCGGCGATGTACCACCGCTTCAACTGGAAGCCGACCACCAAGCGAGTCTTCAAGCGCCTGGATCACGCCAACATCTTCCTGCTGATCGCCGGCACCTACACGCCGATCGCCGCGCTCGCGCTGCCACCGGACAAGGGCATCCTGCTCCTGGTGCTGGTATGGAGCGGGGCGCTGCTGGGAATCGGCTTCCGGATGTTCTGGCTGAGCGCGCCGCGCTGGCTCTACGTGCCGCTGTATCTGCTGCTCGGCTGGGCGGCGGTCATGTACATGGGCGACTTGCTCGCCGTGAGCGTCACGATGATGGTGCTGGTGATCGTGGGCGGCCTGCTCTACTCGGCCGGAGCGGTCATTTACGCGCTCAAGCGGCCCAACCCGCTGCCGGGCGTGTTCGGGTTCCACGAGATCTTCCACACCCTGACGGTGCTGGCCTACCTCTGCCACTGGACCGCGATCCTGCTGATCGTGATCGACCCGCCGCAGTTCTGAGCCGCTAGGCCTCGTTGCAGTTCTGAGCCGGCTAGGCCTTATTGTCGTCGGGCCAGTCAGCCTCGAGATCGGTGTCGGCAGCGGCATCCGGCTCCTCGCCCGCCTCGGCCGCGCGCCGCTCAGCCTCCAGCTGGGCGCGAACCTGTGCGCGGTAGGTGTTCCGGCGGATCCGCCGGTTCATGTCGATCAGCAGCAGCACGATGAGAATGCCCACGCCGGCCGTCGCAAGGAATCCGATGACGCCGGGGGTCACCTGTTCCGGGTCGAATCCCTCGGCGAGCAAAACTGCGGGCAGCGTCATGCTGCTCCCTCCTCATCGTCGACTCCCGCGAACAGGTCGTTCTCGGGAAACTCGGTCTCGACCCGCGAGTGCGCGAGCCTGAAGTCTTCGTACGGCCACGCATCACGCTGCACGTCGTTCGGCCAGAAGAAGAAAGGGCTGGCCGGATGCACCTGACTCGCGTGTGACCGGAGCGCGGCGTCGCGCTGGTCGAAGAATTCGGCGCAGGGAACGTGCGTGGTGACATCGCTGTCGCGCGCGTCGAAACGCTCGAGGAACTCGCCGAGCTGGGTGGTGAGCGGGTCGGCGGGGTGCTCGGCGAGCATCCGCTCGTGCACCGCGCGACCGCGGGGGCCGTTGAAAGTGCGGTCGAAATAGAACTTCGCGGGCGACCAGGGCTGGCCGGCATCCGGATACTGCCCCGCGTCACCGGCCGTCTCATATGCGCGCATCGCGACCTCGTGCGCACGAATGTGGTCGGGGTGCGGGTAGCCGCCGTTCTCGTCATAGCTGACGATGACGTGCGGGCGGAACTCCCGAACCAGCCGCACCAGGGGCTCGGCCGAGATCTCGAGCGGAATCGCCGCGAACGACAGCGGCGAGACGCTCTCGCCGTCGTCGGGGAGCCCGCTGTCCAGGTAGCCGAGCCAGCGATGCTCAACGCCGAGCACCCGCTGCGCCCGCTCCATCTCATGCCGGCGGAGGCCGGCGATATCGCGTTCGGCGTGGGCGCGCGATGCGAGGGTGTCGTTCAGGATGCTGCCGGCCTCACCACCGGTGCAGCTGACGATCATCACCCGAGCGCCGCGGCTCAAGTAGTAGGCGGAGGTGGCCGCGCCCTTGCTCGACTCGTCGTCGGGGTGGGCGTGCACCGCGAGCAGGCGCAGGGTCACATCGCTCCTTGACAATCGAGGTTCAGGCGGAAGGTTTAGCCTTGTTCAAGACTAATCGCGAGGAGAACCGGTGGCCGACGAGAGCACAACGACACTCGACGAGCGCTACGGCCGCACCAGCAGCAAGACCCGCCGAGACCGAGTATGGCTGATCGCGGGCGGCTCGGCGGTTGCCGTGGTCGTGCTCGCCTGGGTGGTCTGGGCGAGCCTGCTGACGCCGGCAGCGTCGATCGAGGCGCGGGACACCGGGTACTCGGCGGTAACCGATCACGGCATCACGGTGGAGTGGAGACTCACCGTCGAGCCGGGCAGCGCCACCAAGTGCGCCGTTCAGGCACTGAACGATGGTTTCAGCGTTGTGGGCTGGAAAATTGTCGACGTACCCGCCTCGGATCAGCCGACGCGGGTGCTCTCGGAGAGCATCAGAACAACTGAACGGCCGAACACCGGCTTGATTTATCGGTGTTGGCTGGCCTAAGATGTGAGTTTCATCCACGGGACCGGCCACAACGGCCGGTCTCATTTCTTATGAGGAGCAGCATGTCTGACACTTCAGTCACCTGGCTCACACAGGAGGCGTTTGACCGCCTGAAGAGCGAACTCGATCACCTGAGTGGTGAAGGTCGCGCCGACATCGCGAAACGTATTGAGGCAGCCCGTGAAGAGGGCGACCTCAAGGAGAACGGCGGCTACCACGCTGCAAAGGACGAGCAGGGCAAGATTGAAGCCCGCATCCGCCAGCTGACCGAGCTGCTTCGCACCGCGAGCGTCGGCGACGCTCCCACCAGCACCGGGGTCGTCGAGCCGGGCACCGTGATCACCGCGAAGATCCAGGGTGACTCGACCAAGTTCCTGATCGGCAACCGCGAGATCGCCGGCGACAGTGACCTCGACGTCTACAGCGAGGCAAGCCCGCTCGGCACCGCGATCCTCGGCCTCAAGGTCGGCGACAGCACCAGCTACACGGCTCCGAACGGCAAGGACATCGCCGTCGAGATCGTCAACGTGGAGACTTACCTGGGCTAGAACGCCCTTCGATTTCCCGCTGGGTGGGTAGCGACTTCGCTACCCACCCAGCGGGTTTTTCGTTGTGGGAGCGTCGGTTCGGTTTGTGGCGAGCTCGCTCGGCGCCGCTCAAAGTTGCGAGCGCCGACGAACGTTCGCCCGCGCTCGCAACTTTGGCGGCGCGGCGACCTTCCCAGATTGGACCGTGCAACTCTGAGCCGCGCGCGCAGTCCTTAGTGGCGCACGTGCGTCGGCTAGGACCTGGGCAAGCGCTCGTTGGCGGATCCTCTTCAGCCCCATCGCCAACCGGTGTCAGGAATGGAGGATGAAGTGGCTTTCGGGCGCCGAATCTCCTCCATTTCGCGTTGATCGGCAGAAACATCCGTCATTCCGGATGCGCGACAAAGTGTTCGCCCCGTGATTCACCGAAATGGAGGAGAATCGCACCGCTGGACCAGCGCTCGACTGCGAGGGGTTTCGATACGCGGCGTCGCTCCGCTCCGTCGCTGCTCAACCAGCGGAAGGGTGGTGCCAGCGGCTACACGACCTCGGGGTGGTAGCCGGCTTCCCGCAGGGCGGCAAGCACGCGTTCGGCGTGCTCGGGGCCACGAGTCTCGATATGCATCTCAAGTTGCACATCGCTGATCTGCAGGCCGCTGCCGTGCCGGGTGTGCAGCACCTCAACCACGTTCGCGTTCTGCTCGGCGATGATCTCGGCGGTGCGGGCGAGCTGTCCCGGACGGTCCGGCAGCGGAATCCGCAGCTTCAGGTACCGCTCGGATGCCGCCAGCCCATGACTGACGACGCGTTCCATCACCAGCGGGTCGATGTTGCCGCCGGAGAGGATCGCCACCGTGGGGCCATCCGACTGCACCTTGCCGGCCAGGATCGCCGCGACCGACACCGCGCCGGCCGGTTCCACGACCAGCTTGGCCCGTTCGATCAGCACCAGCAGTGCCTTGGCGGTGACATCCTCGTCCACCGTGACGATGTCGTCTACGACGTGGCGGATGATCTCGAAGTTCAACTCCCCCGGCTTCGACACTGCGATGCCGTCGGAGATCGTGGGCTGCATGGTCACCTCGACCGGGTGTCCCTCGGCCAGCGAGGGCGGGTAGGCGGCGGCGTTCGCGGCCTGCACTCCGATGATGCGGATGTCGCGGCCGAGCTGCGCGGCGCGTTGCTTGATCGCGCTGGCGACGCCCGAGATGAGGCCGCCTCCGCCGATCGGGACCACGACGGTGGCGACATCCGGAACCTGGTCGAGAATCTCGAGGCCAAGCGTTCCCTGGCCGGTGACGACATCGACGTGGTCGAACGGCGGGATCAGCACCGCACCGGTTGCCGCAGCGAACTCGGCGGCGGCGCGCAGCGGCTCGTCAACGGTGTGCCCGCGCAGCACCACGTCGGCTCCGTAGCCGCGGGTCGCCTGCAGCTTCGGCAAGGCAACGCCGATCGGCATGAAAATGGTGGCCTTGACGCCCAGCTCGCGTGCGGCCAGTGCCACACCCTGCGCATGGTTTCCGGCCGAGGCGGCCACGACACCGCGGGCCTTCTCCTCATCGGTCAGGCGGGCGAGCCGGTTGTAGGCGCCACGGATCTTGTACGAACCGGTGCGCTGCAGGTTCTCGCACTTGAGGAACACCTGCGCGCCGAGCACCTCGGTGAGATACCTGGACCCCTCCATCGGGGTAACGACGGCGGCGCGGGAGACAGTCGAACGCGCGCTCTCGAAATCGGTGAGGGTCGGTCCGGGAACGGGGGCGTCAAGCATCCCTGGTTACATCCTTCAGGGTCGGGTGGGGGGTGGTTCGCCAGTGCCCGGAGGCAATGTACTTGACCATGGAGTTGAGGGTCGCAACGACCGGAACCGCGAACAGGGCGCCGGGGATGCCGGCAATCATGCTGCCACCGGCCACCGCGAGCACCACCGCGAGCGGGTGCACCTTGACGGCGGTGCCCATCACCAGCGGTTGCAGCACGTGGCCCTCGATCTGCTGCACGAGCAGCACGATTCCCAACATGATCAGCGCGATCCAGATGTCGTAGGTGATGAGTGCAACCAGCACGGCAATCGCACCAGTGACCACGGCACCGATGATCGGCACGAACGAGCCAAGGAAGACCGCGACCGCGATCGGGATGGCGAGCGGCAGTTGCAGGATCACCGCGCCGAGCCCGATGCCGACCGCATCGACGAAGGCGACGAAGATCTGCACCTTGACGAAGTTGGTGAGGGTGATCCATCCGGCCTCGCCGCCGCCCTGCACCGCGGGCCGGGCCCGCCGGGGGAACAGCCGCACGGTCCAGTTCCAGATACCTCGGCCATCGATGAGGATGAACAGGGTCGCGAAGAGCGTCAGCAGCAGACCAGTCACGAAATGACCGGCGGTGGCGCCGATCGAGGCTGCGCCGGAGAGGAAGAACTGGCCGTCACGCTGGAGGTTTTCCCACGCGTCGGCGATGTAGGTGTTGATGTCTGCCTCTGACAGCTCCAGGGGCGAGGTCAGCAGCCAGTCCTTCAGGTCCTCGAACCGTTCGAGGGCTTTCTCCTGCAAGGCGGGCACGCCCCGGGCGATCTGGTTGATCACCAGCCAGACGAGGCCGGTGACCACTGCGATGATCCCAACCTCGGCGACCGTCACCGCGAGCCACTTCGGCCAGCGATGCCGCTGCAGCCAGTTGCTGAACGGCACCAGCAGAGCCGACAGGAGCACGGCGATCATGAGCGGAATGACCAGGTAGCGCAGCTGGATGATCAGCCAGATGAACACGCCCACGACGCCAGCGATTGCCAGCAGTCGCCACGACCAGCCACCGGCGATCTGAATGCCGACGGGCATTGAATCCTGCACCCGGTCCGCGGTTGACCTCGTGTCGGTGCGCTTGCCCCATGCCATTGCACAAGTCTAGTGACGCTCAGACCGGAGACACGCTCACCGATGCGGCGGCGATCTGCAGGCTGACCGGCGCCCCTGGCTGCGGAACATCGGATGCCTCGTGCTGCACCTGCACGACCGTGTCGTCGCCCAGCCTGACCGCGGTGCGGCGCATCGAGCCGAGGAAACTCGAGGCGAGCACTGTGCCGGGGATGCCGTCCGCGGCGAACCGCAACTGCTCCGGACGCACCAGCGCCAGCACCGGGCCGTCCGCCGGGGCTGCCCCGTGCACGGCGACGTGCGCGCCGTGCAACTGCACGCTTCCGCCGACGACGGCGGCCGGCATCCGGTTGCTCAGTCCGATGAATTCTGCGACGAACGGCGTCGCCGGTGTCGAGTAGAGCTGCTCCGGCGTGCCGATCTGGTCGATGCAACCCGCGTTCATCACGGCGATCCGGTCCGCGACGGCGAGCGCCTCCTCCTGGTCGTGGGTGACGAACACGGTGGTGATCTGCAGCTCGGACTGAATGCGTTTGATCTCATCGCGCAACTGCACGCGCACCTTGGCGTCCAGCGCGCTCAGCGGCTCGTCGAGCAGCAGCACCTTGGGCCGGGTGACCAGCGCCCGGGCGAGGGCGACTCGTTGCTGTTGGCCGCCGCTGAGCTGGTGCGCGTATCGCACCGCGAGGTGGCCGAGGCCGACCAGTTCCAGCGACTCTTGAGCGCGACGGCGACGCTCGGCCGCCTGCACCTTGCGCATCCGCAGGCCGAACTCGACGTTCTCCTCGACGGTCAGATGAGGGAACAGCGAGTACTGCTGGAACACCATGCCGATGTCCCGCTTGTTGGTGGGGAGCTTGTGCACGTCGACGTCGTCCAGCAGGATCTGCCCGTCGCTGATCTCCTCGAGGCCGGCGAGACTGCGCAGAGCGGTGGTCTTCCCGCAGCCGGACGGACCGAGCAGCGCAATGAACTCCCCCGGCTCGATAGCCAGGTCGATGCCGTCGAGCGCGCGCTGACCGGCGTAGTCCTTGACGACGCCGCGCAGCTCGACACGGGTTCCGATGGTCATGAGGTTCTCCGTCCTCGCCGCGCGGAACTCGCGCGGCCGATGATCAGCAGCAGGATGAAACAGAAGATGAGCGCGAGCAGGGCGAAGATCACGGCCACAAAGGCGTCGGACTTCGACACCTGCACGATCGCGGTCTGCAGATTCTGCCGGTTCAGCAGCGACGCGATCGTGTACTCGCCGAGCACCACGGCGACCGAGATCAGCGAGGCAGCGAGCAGCCCGCGGCGCAGGTTGGGCAGGATGACGCCAACCAGCACGTTTGCCCAGCTGGCGCCGAGCGCCCGGCCGGCTTCGGCCAGGGTGCCGACGTCGACCGAGTCCAGGTTGGACTGCAGCGCCCGGTGGGCGAACGGCAGCACGGTGATGCCGTACGCGAAGGCGAGGGTCCAGGAGTCGCTGCCGAACACGTCGACGACCACCCCGTAGACCGGGGCGAGGCCGACCACGAGCACGATCGCCGGCACCGTGATCGGCACCAGGCAGATCAGCTCGAGTGCGCGTTCCAGGCGCGGGAAGCGCAGCCGGACGAGCACCATGGTCGGCACCAGCAGCACCAGCACGATGGCCACCGTCACCACCGCCAGCACGAGCGAGTTGGTGACGCCTTCGAACAGGCCGCGGTAGACGCGCTCCCTCTCCGGATCGAAGATCGCAGTCCAGTGGTCGAGGTTGTAGCCGCCCTCAAGGCCGGCGCGCAGGGTGAACTCCACCATCGCCACGATCGGGATGGCGAAGATCACGCCGATGATGGTCAGGATGACGCCCTGGACCAGGCGCGAGGGGGCGGTGCCGAGCGGGTTCATCGCTGCCACCGTCTCGTGCGGTTCTGCAGCAGGGCGTACCCGGCCATCAGGACGACCATGACCAACAGCATCCCGAGCGCCAGCGCTCCTGCGAGGTTCTCCCTGCCCAGCACGGTCTCGCTGACCAGGGCGGCACGGATCTGCAGCGGCACGATCTGCGAGCCCTGACTGATCAGCGCGGCCGCCGTGGCGTACGACGAGAACGAGTTCGCGAACAGCAGCAGCAGGCTGCCGAGGAATGACGGGGCGAGGATCGGGAAGGCGATTCGAGTCCAGTAGTGACGGCGGGCGGCGCCCAGGGTCGCGGCCGCTTCCGCCCACTGGGTCTTCAGCCCCTCCATCGCCGGCATGAACGTGATCACCATGAGCGGCACCTGGAAGTAGAGGTAGGGAAGCAGGAGACCGGGCACCTGATACAGCCAGACTCCGTCGGCGAAGATGTCGATGCCGAAGGCGGTGAGCAGCCACTGGGTGATCAGGCCTTGAATGCCGATCGTGGCGATGAACGCGAAGGCGAGCATCACACCGCCGAACTGGGCGAGCACGCCGCTCACCGCATCGACCAGGCTGCGCAGTCTGCCGTCGGAGCGGCTGCCGAGCAGCGCGAAGCAGACCAGTGCGCCGATCACCGAGCCGGCGATCGCGGTCACGAGCGACACCGTGAACGAGGCAGCGAAGGTGTCCAGGACGACCGGGTCGCCGAGGGCGGCCAGGTTCGCCCAGGTGAACTCGCCGTCGCCGTCGAAGAACCCGGTGGCGATCGCCAGGACCGTCGGCACGGCGAGGAACAGCAGGACATAAACCGCGAACGGGGCGAGCCCAAGAAGGGCCCACCCCGATCGCTTCGTGCGGGATGCACTCATTACTGGATAGCCGCTGCCCACTTCTCGGCGAGCAGAGCCGAAGCCGCCTCGGTCTGCTCGGCGGTGAACTGCACGAGGTCCGCGGGGGCCTCACCGACCGCGTCGAGCGCATCCTGGTCGACCGTGCCGGCCTCAACCATGGCGGCCAGGCGCACGGGGTAGGCGCCAGCCTCGAGGTACAGGTTCTGCGCCTCGTCGCTGAAGATGAACTCCTGCCACAGGCGCGCCGCTGCCGGGTTCGGGGCGTCCACGTTGATGGCCTGGTTGTAGTAGCTGCCCACAGCGACGCCCGGGAGAACGGTGACCTGCCAGTTGCGCTGGCCTTCGTTCGCCTTCTTCTCGGCGAGGTTGTTGTAGCTCCAGTCGAAGACGACGGGGGTCTCACCCGACGCGATCGTGGCCGGCGCCGGGTCGACCGGCAGGAAGTTGCCGGCGTCGTTCAGCTGCTCGAAGAAGTCGATGCCGGGCTGGATGTCGTCGGCGGAGCCGCCGTTCTGCAGCGCGACCAGGTTGACCGCGGCCGCGGCAGCACCTGCCTGGGTCGGGTCGCCGTTGATGGCAACCTTGCCCTTGTAGTCGGCGCCGAGCAGGTCCTCGAGGCTCTCCGGCGCGGGAACCGCGTCGGCGTCGTAACCGATCGACATCAGGCCGGTGTAGTCGTAGACCCAGAGGCCGGACTCTTCCTTGTAGTCGGCCGGGATGTCGTCCCAGGTCTCGACCTTGTACGGCGCGAAGTACTCGAGGGAGTCGAGGGTGACCGCGGAACCGAGGTCGAAGACATCCGGAGCGGTGTCCTGGCCCTTGAGGTTCTCAGCGGCCTGGATCTCCTCGGCGCTGGAGACGTCGGGGTTCGAGGAGTTGACGGTGATGTCGTACTTCTCTTCGAACAGCGAGATGAGCTTGCCGTAGTTGGCCCAGTTCTCGGGCAGGGCGATGACGTTCAGTTCGCCTTCGGCCTCAGCGGCCTTGACGAGGCCGTCGAAACCGCCGAAGTCGGCGACGCTGGTCGCGGTGGCGGCGTCGACGTCGCCGGATGCGGCGTCGCTGGAACCGGCAGAGCAGGCGGAGAGCGTGACGGCTACCGCGGTGGCGGCGGCCACGCCGAGGATGGCGCGCTTAGTGAACAAGGGGTACCTCCAATGGGCTGCACAGGCCGCCCGGGCTGTGATCCGGGCAGAGGGTCACCGGTGACAGCCATCGGTGACGGTACGCACGGGCGGTGGCCCTGCGGCGTCCCCCGGCTGAACCCGCGGTGAACAACTCGCTCGCGCTGATCGAGCCTGCCGAGATCTCGCTAGCACGATCAGCGGAGAGGGGTTGTCGGTGGCTCGCGATACTGTCGTGTCGATGTTGGACTCCGTCTCTGGCGCGCAGGCGCGCCGCATTGCCCTCGCCGCTCAGGGTTTCGGCGTCGCGCCGCGGGTGACCGTGGGCACCCGCCAGTTGAACCTGCTGATCGAGCGGCTCGGACTGCTGCAGCTGGATTCGGTGAACGTCTTCGAGCGCAGCCACTACCTGCCGGTGTTCGCCCGGCTGGGTGGCTACGACAAAGCCCTGCTCGACCGGCTGACCTTCAGCCGCAAGGGCCGCTACGTCGAGTACTGGGCGCACCAGGCGGCGCTCATTCCCGTCGCGGACTGGCCGCTGATGCGCTGGCGGATGCGGCGTTACCTCAACGAGCGCGAACGGCACTGGTACGAGAAGCATCAGTCGCTCGTCGAGTGGCTGCGCGCAGAACTCGCCGCCAAGGGCCCGATGCGGGCCAGCGCGATCGAGCACGACGCGCACCGGCGCACCGGACCGTGGTGGGACCGCTCTCCGGTGAAGGACACCCTGGACGCGATGTTCGTCCGCGGCGAGCTTGTCACCGCGGGCCGCAAGACGTTCGAGCGCACCTATGCCCTGCCCGAGCAGGTACTGCCCGCCGAGGTGCTGGATCGCGACGTGTCCGAGCCGGACGCACAGCGTCAGCTGATCGCGAAGGCTGGTCGTGCGCTCGGGATCGCCACCGCCGCGGATCTCGCGGACTATTACCGGATGCGCCGTGACGACACCGCGGCGGCCATCCGGGACCTGCTCGATGAGGGCATACTGCGACCGGTCACGGTCGACGGGTGGAAGCATCCGGCTTACCTGCACCGCGACGCCCGCGTGCCGCGGCGGGTGGAGGCATCCGCTTTGCTGTCACCCTTCGATCCGGTGGTTTGGTACCGCGACCGGGCGCTCCGAATGTTCGACTTCCACTACCGGATCGAGATTTACACGCCCGCGCCGAAGCGGGTGTTCGGCTACTACTCGCTGCCGGTGCTGGTCGACGACAAGCTCGTCGGCCGGGTTGATCTGAAGAGTGACCGGCAGGCGTCGGTGCTGCGGGTTCAATCGGCGTGGCGAGAGGCGCACGCACCGGTGGGCATCGAAGAACGGATCGTGCCGCTACTGGAAGCAGCACGCACCTGGCAGGGACTGGACGGGATCGAGATCGTGGATCGCGGTGATCTCGCGCCGGCGTTGGCGGGTGCCTTGGGATCCCGCTCCGCCGTTGGTTGAAAACCAACTACTCGCCGGTCAGTGACGCGGGTAAGCAGAAAACTCCGGAAACGGTCGCACGTCAGGCGGGTGTCCCGGCGATCTGCTGTAGTGCACGCACGTGCGCGTCGAAGGCAGATCGTCCCGTCGGGGTGAGTGACAGCCAGGTGATTCGGCGTGCGTCGCCACGGCCAGCGGACGCGGCTTTGCTGGAGGAGACGTAGCCGGTTGCGGCGAGAGTCTTGAGATGTTTGGAGAGCGTGGCGTCCGACACATTCAGTGCGTCTCGCAGCACGGCGAAGTCAAGTTGAGCGACCGGGCGAAGGAGTCCGCAGATACGTAGCCGCACCGGTGCGTGGATGGTCTCATCGAACCGCGCATCACTCATGGCGCAAGCTCTCCACTGCTGAGCGATAAGCGACGCCGGCCAGCCATGTCGTCGCCGCGAACGCGGCCAGGCTCGTTAGTGCGACGGCCCAGTGCAAGCCGAACGACACAAGACCGAGAGAGACGCTGAAGAGCAGGAGGCAGGCAGCGACAATTCCGGTCATGGCCCAGCCTGCACGAGCGCCCATCGCCCGGAAGCGAATGCCGGTCTCACGCTGGATCAGGTAGACGATCACTAGTGCGCTGACCAGGGCGAGCCAGCCCGAGGATCGTGCTTCGTAGTTCTCACCCGGGTTGGTGGCTGCCGCAGTGGATACCCACCAGGCACCCACGCCTCCCAAAGCAGCCATCAGTGCTCGCGGAACGTGGACGCTCGCGGCCAGGCGTCCTCTGTCGGTGGACAGCGTATTCAGGACATCTATGGCTTCGTCGGACGTCGGGGCTTCAGCTTGACTTTCCATAACGGAAAGCATAATTGATGATTTTCCGAGTCGGCAAGTGACTTCCTACACAGCGAGACCCCGTTCCACAGCTGAAGTAATGTTGGCCGGATGCTCGTCGTCCTCGCCATTGCCCTGCTCGTGAACGCCGTCTTCAACGTGGTGGTCTGGCCGCGGTTCCTGAAACGGATCGCCGCGGACCCGCGCGCTCGCGATGCGAACGGCAAGCGCACGGCGTTTTATCGCGTGCACGCGGTGCTGATCGGGATGGCGCTCGTGATCGCCGTCGGCTCGGCCGTGCTGGGCATCTGGGCCCTGGTCGCTTAGGCCTGAGGCACCCTGAGCTCGACGGGTGGCTGAGCTTTCCGTCGATGGCCACGGTTTCAGCATGCGCCATCGGCAGAAACCCCGGCCATCAGCGCGGGGGCTACTCGACGGGCGCGGACTCGACTTGCGGCTCGACCGGCGGGACTGACGGGGCGGCGGTACCGAGCAGCGCCCGCAGTCGTGCCTCGGCATCCTCGTCCGTCTTGGTCGCCTCGACATTTGCCTCGCCGACGGCCTTGACGATTTCGCCGCGCTGAATCTTGATGCCGCGCGGGGCGTCGATGCCGATGCGCACTCCGTCGCCACGGGAGTCGAGCACCGTGATCACGATGTCGTCGCCGATCAAGATCTGCTCACCGGACTTACGTGTGAGGACGAGCATCCGCCTAACCTACCGCACTGATCTCGGCCTGGACGGTCGCGAACAGCTCGCGCACCGTCTCCGGCTGGGCGGACAGGACCATGATGTCGACGCGCCGGTTGAGCGCCAGCTCTTCCGGCGAGGCACCCGCCGCTTCCGGACGCGAGTCACCGAAGCCGACTGAGGCGATCCGGTTTCCGGCGATGCCGCCGCTTTCCACCAGGTGCCGGAGCACCGAGGTGGAGCGCGCCGAAGACAGCTCCCAGTTGGTTGGGTAGGGGAATCCGGATGCCCGGTGGTCAGCGTGACCCTCAACCGAGAGCTCGTACGTGGTGGCGGCGAGGGTCGGCGCGATCGCGTTGAGCACTTGTGGGGCGATGCCGATCAGCTCGGCACGGTTCGACTCGAAGTAGGTCTCGGAACCGACCAGACGCACGGTCAGCCCGCGGTCGGTCAGCTCGAACGCCACGGCGTGCTGCAGTCCCTGCGCGGTCAGCGCATTGGTCAGTTGCTCCTGCAGCGCGTGGAGGTTGTTCACCTCGAGGCGGGCGAGTTGCAGGTCGGTGAGCGCGCCCTCCTCTCCCACCCGTGCCGGTTCCACGATGATGCCCTCGGCGGTATCGATTGTGTCGCTCGATTCCACACCGAACCCGGTGGCGAGCGAGTCGCGCAGCTGCTCGAACTTCTTCTGGTCGACCGTGGACATCGCGAACAGCACGATGAACAGACACATGATCACGGTGACCATGTCCATGTAGGAGGCCATCCACCGCTCGTCGGGGCCGTCGTGCCCCTCGTCCTCGTGGGCTAGCGAGCGGCGGCGCCGGGCGCTCATGCCGCCTCGGCTTCTTCCTTGGGCGCCTTGGGCAGCGCGTGCGCCGGCACCATCGCGCGCAGGCGTTCGCCCAGCAGTCGAGGCTGGCTGCCCGCTTGCACCGCAAGCATGCCTTCCATCACGACGGTCATCCGCTCAAGTTCGAGTTCGCTGATGCGCTTCAGTCGGGTGCCGACCGGCAACCACATGAAGTTCGCCGAGATCAGGCCCCAGAGGGTGGCGACGAAGGCGGCGGCGATCATGTGCCCCAGCTCGTCGGGCTTCGACAGGTTCTCGAGCACATGAGTGAGCGAGACGACGGTTCCGATGATGCCGATCGTGGGTGCGTAACCGCCCATCGTCATGAAGAACTTCGAGGCCGTGCGATCGGCCTTGGCCTTCGTATCGATCTCGTCTTCGAGCAGGATGCGCAGCTCGTCACTGTCGGTGCCATCGGCGATGTTCTGCAGGGCGCGCTGGACGAATGGATCGTCGGCCTCGTCTGCCTTCTGCTCCAGGGCGAGCAGGCCCTCGCGGCGCGCCACCTCGGCCAGTTCCACGATTTGGTCGATGGTCTCCTGCATCGCCGGGACCTTGCCGCGGAACGCGCGCGGGATCGCCTTGACGGCCAGGACGGCGTCGCGGATGGTGCCGCTGGCGATGCCGACGGCGATGGTCGCGCCGAACACGAGGATCATCGGCGCGGGCAACAGGATCGAGGTGATGCTCGCGCCTTCGAGCAGGATCATCGTCACCACGGCGCCGAACGCCACGACGATGCCGATTAGGGTTGCGGGATCCATCAGTTCTTCCTCGGGTGCGCGTGCGTGTGTTCAGGGTCGAAGGCGGACACAAGTCCGAGGTGCACTGGCTCTTCACCGACCGCGGGCAGGTCACGCGCGGTGGCGAGGACCCGGGCCCGGTAGGTGATGATCCGGTTGATGACCTCTTCGAGAGACTCGGTGACGATGTACTTCGCCCCGTCGACCATGACGAGGGTGGTGTCTGGATTCGCGTGGATGCGCTCGATCAGGTCGCAATTGACTGCGAACTGACTGTCGTTCAGTCGTGTGACAACGATCATGGGCCCATCCCTGGTCTGTTAAGTCAGCCCTTCCGTGGGCTGTCGGTAGGCACTATCGGTTGCGGCGCCGATTTCGTTAGGGGCGGATGCGGCGCGGCGCAGCCGAGCGGGGGCCCGCTGCCACTAAACAGACGACTCCCCGCGCCGGCTAGCGGCGCAGGGAGTCGGGCTCTGGTGCCGGAAGGGTTAGCGCTTCAGGTTGGTCAGCTCCTGCAGCACCTCGTCGGAGGTGGTGATGATGCGGGCGTTCGCCTGGAAGCCACGCTGGGCAACGATCAGGTTGGTGAACTCCTGCGACAGGTCGACGTTCGACATCTCGAGGGCGCCGGTGAGCAGCGATCCCATGCCGGCCGAACCCGGAGTACCGATCTGCGCGGCGCCCGAGTTGAAGGTCGCCCGGTAGGCCGAGGAGCCGGCCTTCTCGAGACCGACCGGGTTGACGAAGGTCGCCAGCGCGATCCGGCCGACGGCTTCGGATGCCCCGTTGCTGAACGACCCGATGATGGTGCCGTCCTTGGAGAGCGTGAACGACTCGAGCGAGCCCGCGGTGCGGCCGTCCTGGCTCGTGAAGGACACGGTGGTCATGCCGGCGAAGCCGGACAGCGCGGAGAGGTCGACGTTGTTGACGGTGACTCCGCCGGAGGTCAGCGTGGCGGGGACCGTATTCGTTGTGAGTACACCGTCGACGAAGGTCAGCGAACCGAAGGGTGCAGCCGGAGCCGGCACCGCCGGGTCGCGCACGTCCCACCCTGCTGCGGTTCGTTCGAACAGGAGGGTGAAGGTGCTGGAAGCGCCAGTGGCGTCGAAGACTTCGATGTCGCGGGTCAGAGAAGTACCCGGGGTGGCGTCGTCGGGCAGATTGCCGCCCACGACAGCCTGGGTCGTCGCGCTCGCCGGCGCAATCGCCTCAAGCGGCAGGGTGATGGGACCAACCGCACCGCCGGTGTTGACAACGCCACCGGTCGCATTCCAGCCCTGAACGATGGCGCCATCGGGCGAGACCAGCCGGCCCTGCGAGTCGAAGTCGAACGACCCGGCACGCGTGTACAGCGTCTCCCCGCCGAGGCTGGTGACGAAGAATCCGTCGCCGGAGATCATCATGTCGGTCGAACGCCCGGTGGCCTGGGCGGATCCCTGCGCGAAGTTGGTGGTGATGCCTGCGACCTGCACGCCGAGGCCGATCTGGGCGGGGTTGGTGCCACCGACCTGGGCCTGCGGGGCGCCGGCGCCCTGGGTCATCTGCGACAGGGTGTCCTGGAACTGGGTCGACGAGCCCTTGAAGCCGGTGGTGTTGACGTTGGCGATGTTGTTGCCGGTCACGTCGAGCATGGTCTGGTGGGAGCGGAGTCCGGAGATCCCGGAGTAGAGCGAACGCAGCATGGCGAAGCCTTTCGGTTGAGGTGTCTGAAAACTAGGAAGCTGTGGAGGGGGTGGTCACGCCGGAGATGGCGTCGAGTGCGACATCCGTTCCTCCGACGGTGACCTGCGGGACCGGACCAGCGAACGAGACCGCGGTGGCGATGCCGGTGACGGTCTTGCCGTCCGCGCCGGTGTAGCTGACCTCCTGGCCGATCAGCGCGGCCGCGGCCGAGCGCATCTGCAGCGAGAAGTTCTCGTCGTTCACGGTGGAGAGCTTGGTGAGCTGCTCCATCATCGCGAGCTGGGTGGTCTGCGCGATCATCTGGTTGGTGTCCATGGGCGAGGACGGGTCCTGGTTGCGCAGCTGGGTCACCAGCAGCGACATGAACACTTCGTTGTCCATGACCTGTTTGGGCGCGCGGGTGGGCGCGCTGGTGTGAATGCCGCCGCCGGTGGCGGTGATCGCGTCTACTGGCATCGGTTCTCCTTCTCTCAGGCCATCACGTCGATGGTGGGCGTCCCGCCGAACACGACAGGGGCATGGTGGGACGGGACGGGCTCGGCAGTTCGGCCGTCGGATGTCGCGGATGGCTGGTTGCCCGCGGCACGTTCACGGCCCGGCGCATCCTCGCCGCGCTCCGCCGGGGCGTTGTCGCTCGACAGGTCGAGGCTCGCGGACATCCCGGTCGCGGCCAGGTCGCGGCGCAGGTCGGGCATGATCGCGCGCAGGGCGTCGCGGCCGGCATCGGTCGGCGCGAACAGTTCGACGCGCACGGACTCCGCGCCGACGACCGCGCGCACGGTGACCGGGCCGAGGTTCTCGGGGGTGACGGTGACCGTCATCACGTGTTCGCCCTTGCCGGCGCTGGCAAGGCTGAACACCGGTCCGGCCACCTGCGTGGCATAGGTAGGTGCCTGCGTCGGCGCGGGTGCCGTGGTTGGGATGGGTGGCGTCACCGGCTGGGTCGGCGCGACGGATGCCGGAGCCTGCGCCGGAGCGACCGCCGACGCCGCTGCGGGCGACACGGCTGGGGCTTGCGTCTGGCCCGCATCCGCGTTGGCGGCGCCGGCACCGCGGGCAGCTCCTGCCGCCAAGCCGTCGGTGCGGAGGGTCGCGAACTGCTGCGATTGATCGTCCGACAAAGTCGTTTGCGACCCTTCGAGGGGGTTCGCCGCGGTCGCACCAGCTGGTGCGAGCCCCTGGCGGACAGCGCCGCTCTGCGCCGTGCCCAGATCTGTGGGTGTTTCGGCGCCGACACCCACCGAATTGGGCACCTCAGCGGTGTGAGCGTCGGCGAGGGTGGTCGGTGTCGTGGGGGCGGTCGGCCCTGCGGCTGCGGCAAGGGTTGAAGTCGTCGGCGCGACTGCTTCGGAACGAGTCGCCGCGGCTGCGAGGTCAGCAATCTCGCCGCCTGCGGCGGCTTGGTCTCCCGCGAGCAGAAGTGCGTCGGCGGCGTCGTCTTGCGCCGCGACTCCCGTCTCCCCCGCCGCGCCGCTGGGCACATCGGTCCCGCGAGCCGTCGCAAAATCGGCCAATGCGGCATCGAAAACACCGGTTTGCGACGTCTCGGCGGCGATTCCGTCGGCCAAGAGGGCCATCGCCAGATCGGTGGCGTCGGTGGCGTCGGTCGCGTCGGCCCCGTCGACCGCTGGGAGCGCTGCACCCAGACCGGTTGCCACGGGCAACCCGACCGGCGCACCTTGCTCGGCTCCGGGGCGTCCGTGCGCGGCTGACTCGGAGCGATCGGTCGCCGACGCGGATGCTTCCGTCGGACCCTGGTCCCTCGCAGACGGCTTCTTGTCGGACCGTTGGCTGGCAACAGTTCCTTCCAGTACCGATCCGAACGCGGCGCCACCGTCGGACGTACCGGGCTTCCCGCCGCGGGCCGGTGCTGCGACCGGAGCCGGCAGCGTGCTGATCGGGGCGCTCATCGGGTCTGTCCCGCGAGTAGGGCGGCCTGAGCCGACTGGGCTGAAGCGATCAGGTCGGTGATCGAGGGCGAGCCGGTTCCGGTCAGGCCCGAGGCTCCGAGGCCGGACAACCCACTCAAGCCAGACAAACCAGGGAATCCGCTCAGCCCGGACAACGCGGTGGATCCGACGACCGGAGCCGGGGCATCCGGAGCCACCCGGCGGATCGTGACGATGTCGGAGTCGTCGAAGTAGACATCGACGATGCGCACGTCCTTGCCGGGGCGCGGCGCGTGGATGATCTTGTCGTCGCCGAGGTAGATCGCGATGTGCTCGCCGCCGCGAGTGATGATCAGGTCGCCAGGCTTCGCCTCGGCGAGCGACGGCACCTCAGTGCCGAGGGTGGACTGGCCGGAGACGAGCCTGGGCACATCGACGCCGAGGTCGGCGAGCGCGCGCTGCACGAGCCCGGAGCAGTCCATGCCGGTGGCGTCCTCGCCGCCGAAGACATACGGCACGCCGAGATACTGCTTGGCGGCGGCCACGATGGCGTCGCCGGTGAGCGCCCCGGCTCCGGGCAGCGCCGCTCCGGTCGCTGTCGTCCGCGAGGCCGGCCCGGCGGCGGCGAGCGCGTCAGCGAAGGCGAGGGCTCCGGTGGGCTTCGGTGACAGCTCGGCGATGGTGGCCTGGATCTGCTGCACGCGGCCGATGGCCTCGGTCATGCTCATCGTGCGTGCTCCCGGTGCCAGGCGACGGAGGCAAGCTCGTCGATCACGGACTGTTCGGTGTGCAGTTCCTCGGCGGCCGCGGCTGCGGTGTGCCGACCGTGCAGTTTCTCGAGCCCGATCGACTGCGCGCGCGCCTCGGCGAAGGCCTGCTCGGCCCGCTGGGCTTCGGCCTGCTGCTCGGTGCGCAGTGCTTCGAGGTCAGCGAGCATGCTGCGGGTGGACGCGCGGGTGGCGGCCAGCGCGTACAGCGTCTGCGTTGAGGTGGCCTCGGTCGGGGTGCCGCCGAGCGCGGTGCGCGCCCGAGCCGCCTGCACGCTGCTCTCGCCGAGACGGGAGTTCGCGGCCGCGAGGGTTGACGCCGCCTGCTCTTCCTGCAGGTGGCGCAGCCGGAGCAGTCCGGCCAGCGGGAACAGTCGTGCCATCAGCGTCCTCCTAGTGCCTGGACGAGACGGGTCAACCGCTCCCAGGTCTCGTCAGCGGGGGTCTGGTCGTCCATCCGTTGGGTGAGGAACGCGCTGATCGCGGCGTCGTGCTCCAGCGCGGCGTCCACGAGCGGGTTCGACCCCTGCTGGTAGGCGCCGACATCGATCAGGTCCTGCGCGCCCCGGCGTGCGGCAAGCACCTTGCGCAGGTACCCGGCGAGCTGGGTGCGTTCCGGCGGGTTCACGCGAGAGGCGACCCGGGAGACCGAGCCGAGGGCGTCGACCGACGGGAAGTGCCCGGTGACCGCCAGCTTGCGGTCGAGCACGACGTGTCCGTCGAGGATCGAGCGCGCGGCATCCGCGATCGGCTCGTTGTGGTCGTCGCCGTCGACGAGCACCGTGTACATGCCGGTCACCGAGCCGATTTCACCGGTTCCTGCCCGTTCGAGCAGTCCGGCGAGCAGCGAGAATGTCGACGGCGGGTAGCCACGGGTTGCCGGCGGCTCCCCCACCGACAGGCCGATCTCGCGCTGCGCCATCGCCACGCGGGTCAGCGAGTCCATCATCAGCATCACGTGCGTGCCCTGCTCGCGGAACGCCTCCGCGATCCGGGTGGCGACGAACGCCGCCCGCAACCGCATCAGGGCGGGCTCATCCGAGGTGGAGACCACGACGATCGAGCGGGCGAGGCCTTCTTCGCCCAGATCGTCCTCAAGGAATTCCCGCACCTCGCGGCCGCGTTCGCCGACGAGGGCGATCACGGATACCTCGGCCTCGGTGCCGCGGGCGATCATCGACAGCAGCGACGACTTGCCCACGCCCGAGCCGGCGAACAGGCCCATGCGCTGGCCACGGCCCACGGTGGTGAGCGAGTCGAGAACCCGCACGCCGAGGTGTAGCGGGGTGTCGATCCGCGCCCGCTGCATGGCCGAGGGGGTCTCGTTGTCGAGCGACACCATGCTGGTGGCGCGGAGCGGGCCCTTGCCGTCGATCGGCCGGCCGAGACCGTCGAGCACCCGGCCGAACAGCGCGGGCCCGGTCGGTACCAGCACCGGGGTGCCCTTTGACCGTGCCGGCGCTCCGGCGTTCACCCCGTTGAGGCGGCCGAATGGCATGCAGCGCACCCCCTCGCGAGTGGTGGCAACGACCTCGGCGTCGACACCGGGGCCGTCGCCGATGGTGACGAGGTCGCCGATGGCGCAGTCCAGGCCGGCGAGTTCGACGCCGAGCCCGACGACCGAGGTCACGGTGCCGACCCGTTCGGGCCGGGCGGCGCTGAGTGCGGTGGCTAGTCTCACTCGGCCACCTCCGCGAGCAGGGCGGCCTTCGCGCGCGCCAGGGCGGTGCTGATCCGGGCGTCCAGGTAGCCGTCGGCGAATTCGGTGATGGCCCCGCCGGCTTCGATCGCGGGATCGGCGACGAGTTCGATGCCGGCTCGATCACCGGTGCCGGCGTCCAGGCGGGCAAGGTCGGTCGGATGCATCCGCACCCGGTGTGCCGTGGCGACATCGACCGGGCTGAGGGCGCGGTCCAGCGCTGCGCGCGCGGTGCGCTCGCCGTGCTCCAGTTCATAGCCGAGGATGGCTTCGGCCAGTTCGATGGCGGCTTCGGCGAGGGTCCGCTGCACGTCGGCGATCACCGGCACCGTCGCGGCATCCAGCGCGCCGGCGGCGCGGGCGAGCATCATCTCGGCGCGATCCCGTTGTTCTCGGGCGCGCTGCTGCTCCAGCAGGTTCTCGGTGGCCAGACGGTCCTTGAGCGCGGCCACCTCTGCCTCCGCGGCGCGCAGGCCGTCGGCGTACCCGGCGGCGTGGCCGCGGGAGCGCGCCTGCAGTTCGATGCGCTCGCTCTGCGGGTCGGCCAGCGCCGGGAAGGTGAGCTTCGAGAAGACCTCAGTAGACATACTCGTCCTCGTCGCCGCGCTGCACGGTGATGCTGCCCTGCGCTTCCAGGTCGCGGATGGCGCGCACGATCTCGGAACGGGCTTCCTCCACTTGAGACATCCGCACCGGTCCCAGGTTCTGCGTCTCGTCGTCGAGCACGGTCCGGTTGCGCTCGGAGAGGTTGGTGCGGATGGTATCGATGACGGTCTCGCTGGAACCCTTCATCGCCGTCGCCAGCACGACCGGGTCGATGCCGCGCAGCACCTGCTGCACGTCGCGAGCCTCGAGCTTGACGATGTCGGCGAAGGTGAGCATGCGCGAGCGCACTTCTTCGGCCAGGTCGGGGTCGCGTTCCTCGAGTCCGTCGAGCAGCGCCTTCTCCGTGGCGACATCCGCACGGTTGATGATCTCGACCAGTGGCTGCACGCCGCCCACCACCTCGGTGGGTTCGTGGGAGCCGACGACGGCGCCGGCGCGGATCTTCAGTGTTTCGGCGACGACGCCGACCGCTTCGGGTGTGGCGCTGCCCATGGTGGCGATGCACTGGGCGACGTCGGTGCGAACCGGGTCGACCAGGCCGGTGAGCACGCTGGACGCCTGGTCGGGGCGCAAATGGGCCAGCACCAGGGCGACGGTCTGCGGCAGTTCGCCATCGAGCAGGGTCTGCACCTGGCCCGGCTCGGCGGTGTCGAGGAATTCGAATGCCTTGCCCGCCATCGAGGAGGCGACGCGGTCCATCAGGCCGGCGGCGCGTTCGGCGCCGAAGGATGCCTCGAGCAGGCCGACCGCGACATCCCGTCCGCCGCGCGCCGCACGCGCACCGCTCAGCGTGAGGTCGTAGAACTCGGAGACGGCCTTCTCGGCGAGCGCTGAGTCGACGCGGCGCAACCGGATGATCTCGGCGGCAATCTCCTCGGCCTCGGTCTCGCTGAACTGCTTCATCACCTGGGCGGCGCGCTCGTTGCTCATGTTCATGAGCACCACGGCGACCTTCTGGGTGCCGGTCAGTTCGGTGATCGTGTCGGTCATGCCCGCTGCCTGTCGTCCATCAGCCCGCGCAGGACTTCGGCGGTGCGGGCCGGGTCACGCTCGGCGAGCGATCCGATCTCGGCGCGCTTGCGGTCGATGTCGGTCGGTGCCGGTGTCGGCAGTGGTTCGAGCACGGCCGTCTCGGCGGGTGCTTCGAGCTCGATCGGCAGGGTCATGGCATCCAGGGCCGAGTGGGTCTGGTGCAGTTCGCCCAGTTCGATCGCCTCACGCTGCTGGTTGCGGTTGCGGCGCGCGTAGAGGATCAGCGCGAGCACGATCGGCAGGATGATCGCCAGCGCGATGATCGCGGTGCGCACGATCGACATGATCTGCTCCATGGTGGCCGCCTCTTCGGCAGCCTTGAGCGCTTCGGCGGCAGCCTCGGCACCGGCCGTGTTGAACGGCACCACCTCGACGGTGACCTCGTCGCCGCGGGCCGCGTCGATGCCCGCCGCCGCCGCGACCAGGTCGCTGACATTCCGGACGCTGACATCCCCGGCGACAGCTTCGTTGAGCGCCACGGACACCGACTGCCGGTTGATCGCGCCCGCCGGGATGACCCGGGATTCGGTGATCTTGTTCACCGCGTTGTTGCGGGTGGAGGTCTCGGAGTTGAAGGTGCCCTGACCGTTTCCGCCGTTAGGCACGGCGATGTTGTCCGGTCCGAGCACGCCAGCGGCAGTGCCACCGCTGCCCTCGTACGACTCCACCGTGCTCGACTCGTTCAGCGCCGGGCCGTTCTCGGGGGTGGTGAAGGACTCCTCGATGCGCTCAGCCGACTCGGTGCTGACATCGGCGGCGACCACGACGGTGGCGTTGCCGGGGCCGACGACCTGGTCGAGCATCGCCTGGACGGCGCCGCGCACGCGCTGCTCGTAGTCGGTGGCCTGCTTGTCGGCACCGCCGACGGCGCCGACTCCGACCGCGGAAAGCACAGTACCGGCCGCGTCGATGACCGCGACGTTCTCCGGAGTCATCCCGTCGATCGAGGCGGAGGTGAGGTGCACGATGGCCTGGACCTGGTCGCTGGACAGGGTGACGCCGTTCTGTGTCTGGACAAACACCGAGGCGGTGGGTGCGGTCTTCTCGGAGACGAACACCGTCTCTTCGGGGATCGCCAACCGCACCGACGAGGTCTTCACGCCATCCAGCGCCGAGATGGTCGCGGCCAGCTCACCCTCGAGGGCGCGCTTGTAGGTCACCGACTGCTGGAACTCGGAGGCGGTCACACCCATTTCATCCAGCAGCGAGTATCCGCCGTTGGACGAGGACGGCAGTCCAGCCGCGGCAGCCTTCAGGCGCTGGTCGTAGACGCTTTCCTCGGGAACGAGAATGGTGCCGCCACCGTTGGTGAGCTCGTACGACACCCCGTCGGCGCGCAGCTGCTCGACGATGGTGTTGGCGTCCGACCCGTTCAGACCCGAGAACAGCGGCGTGTACGCCGGCTTCGCAAGCCACGTGGTGAGCGCGGCGATGCCGAGCACCAGCACCGCCAGGCCAATGAGCGCGATGGTGCGCTGGGCGACGGTGAACTGGCGGATGCTCTGCCCGAGCCGGGCGAAGAACGACGTGACTTGCTGGGGCATTACGCCTGCATCCTCATGATCTCGTTGAACGCGTCAACACCCTTGTTCCGCACCGCGGCGACCAGTTCCAGGGTGACCTGGGCGCGGGTGGAGGCGAGGGTGGCGTTGTGGATGTCGGAGAGGTCCCCGGTCACCGCCTGGATGGCGAGCTCGTTCGAGGTGGCCTGCAACGACTGCGCGTTGTCGATGGCGCCGGTGAGGGCACTACCGAAACCCGCACCGTCGGTCTCACGAACCGGCTGCGCGGCAGGCAGGTAACCGGTTGCGGTGACACCCGCGACGGAGGGAATGGAGAAAGCCATCAGTTCTTTCCGATCTGCAGTGCTGCCTGGTAAGTCTCACGAGCCCGGTCGACCACGGCCGCGTTGGCCTGGTAGCCGCGCTGCGCCATGATCAGTTGCCCCATCTGGGAGGCCATATCGATGTCGGGGTACCGCACGTAGCCGTTCTCGTCGGCGAGCGGGTGTTCCGGCTCGTGCACCATCCGGCCTTCGGCGTCGCCGAATGCGGCGCCGGAGACATAGACGCCGCCTCCCTCGCCTTCCTGGGCGACGATGTAGCGGGCTTGGAACGCGGCGCCGTCGGTCGAGGTGGCGGTATTGACGTTGGCGAGGTTGTCGGAGACCGCGTCCAGCCACTTGCGGTGCACGGTCAGGGCGGTGCCGGCGATGCCGATCGCGTCGAAAGTCATCAGTTCGTCCTCATCGCTGTGCGTAGTCCGGTGAAGGTGCCCTCGACGGCGCGCGCGGCGAACTGGTAGCGCAGCACGGTGTCGACATTGGACAGGGTCTCGGTGTCGAGGTTGACGTTGTTGCCATCCAGCCGGGTCGGCTCAAGCGAGCGCTCGACGGTGGCGTTCGCGGCGCCGTTGCCGGCGGCCACCGAGCGGGCGATGGCGTCTTCGAATTGCACGCGCTGGGCGGTGTAGCCGGGCGTGTTGACGTTGGCGATGTTGTTGGCGATCATGCGCTGGCGCAGCGCGAGGCCGTCGAGCGCGCTGGTCATGGCGGCGGACGTCACGGAATCAAGCAACGACTGTTCCCCTGTTGTCGTGGCGGATGGCCGATCCCTGGCCTGTGCGGTGAGCGATCCCTGCTCTCTACCTGCGACTGTCGGCCACCCCAAACGATTCGTTAGGGATTATTCGAATTTCCTCAGCCGGTGACGTCGAGGTAGACAGATCGTTCGGAATCGTGTGCCGACGGCACCGATTTGACCGCGTTCAAGTGCCGGCCGATCTGCTCGCGTTGCTCGGTCATCAGTGCGATCGCGTCGCGCTGGGCGTCGAGGAGCCCGCGGGCGCGGGCCTCGAGTTCGGGCGGGATGGGGCCGAGGTCCTCAGGCGGTGTCCAGTCCGAGGCATCCGGATGCCGCAGCTCACGCTCGAGTTCATCCAGCGCGTCGGACCAGGTGTCAGGCCGGGTCTCAGGCAAAGTTGACGTTTCCGGTGACCCGAGCAGGCTGGGCTTCGGAGGCCTCGTGCCAGGCCTGGCGCAGCGGCTCGAGCAGCGCGATGCTCTCGCGGGTGCGCTCGACGTCGCGGTTCACGTTGGCGTTCACGAGCGCGGTGGACACGTAGGCGTACAGCGCGCGCAGGCCCTGTCCGCCGTCCCACGCGTCGACATTCAGCGAGCTGGTCAGCTCGGCGATGATCGCCTGGGCGTGCAGCAGGTTCTCGGATGCCACCGGCCACTGCCCATTCAGCTGGGCAGCCTCGGCGCGGCCGAGGTCGACCAGCAGACGGTCGTAGAGCATGGTGAGCAGGCGGGCCGGGCTGGCTGAGAGGATGGCCTCGCGGTTCAGCTGGGCGCGCTTTTGGGCGGCGTTCACGATCATGGTCATTACTTGTTCGAGTTCGGCTTGGGCAGTGCGGCGAGCTGCGAACTGAGCCACGCGGACTGCGAGTTGAGCGCGCTCATCTGTACTTCGAGGGCGGAGTAGGTGCGCTCGAGTGTTGCCTGGCGGGTCGAGAGTCGGCGGTCCCATTCCATAACCTGATCGCTCATCCGGCTGATCATCGACTCTTGGCCCTTGATCCGGGAGGTGATCTGGCCGTCGTACTTGTCGGAGAGGTTCGTTGCGGCGGCGTCCAGGCGGGAGGCGATCTCCTGCAGCGTTGATTGAACGAAGGCGGGGTCATCCTTGAGCGCTTGCTCAAACTTCTCGGCGTTGAACTCGACCTTGCCGTCCTTGGTGATGACGATGCCGATTTCAGAGGGCGAGCGTCCGGCGACTGGGCTCGTGGCCGCCGAGAGGATGCTGCGGGTCACGTCTCGGGCGGTGCTGTCTCCAGTGAAAACGCCGCCCTTGGTTGCGCCTGTGGCGCTCGTTGAGACGGACGAGTTGACGGCGATGAGCGACAGCACGGAGTTGATCGACGCGACCAGGTCTTGGCCAACCTTGGTGGTTGCTTCGGAGTCGCGCGCGACGGACAGGGTTACCGCGGCGGTCGGCTTGCCGGAGATGGTGACGTCGACGCCGGGAAGCAGGTCCGCGAAGGTGTTTGTGCTCGAGGTGATGACCTGCGCAGCAGGGGTGTTTGCCCAGAGGGTGACCTCGGCGTCCAATGCCTCGGATGCTTGGTTAGTGGTCGTCGTCCCCGACATGCTGAACGTGTTCGCCGCGCCCGTTTCGTTTGCGCTGAACTGCACGCGGAAGAGTCCACCGCCGGCAGCGACCTTGGTCGCGGTGATTCCGATGTCTGCGGAGTTGACGGCGGAGACGACGTCGTCGAGGGAGGTCGAAGCCGCCGTGATCGTGGTGTCTACGCCACCTTTGGTGATGACAAACGACGACTCATTCCAGGCGCTCACCGGGTCAGACACTGTGACCTGTCGCTGAGCGAGCTGCTTGACGGCGATGTCGATGGAGCCTGCTGCGGCTCCGCTCTTGGTGGTCGCGGTGACCATCTCGGAGCTGCTGGTCCCGCTGAAGAGATCGAGCGAGGTCGGCTTCGCGGCCTTCTCCGCGAGCTCACCGAGACTGGCAACGCGGGTGTTCAGCGCCTGCAGGGCAGACACCATAGTTTGCGTCTCGCTGATCCGGTTTTTGATCAGGTTCTGCGGGATCGCTTCGATCTGCATGAGGGAGCGGATGAGTGCGGAGGAGTCGAGTCCACTAGCCAGTCCGGGCAGTGCGATTGCCATTTTCTGCTCCCCTTGAATTCGTACTATCTGTGAATGCTGCGAACGCCCGGTGGCAGCCGCGCGGCGAGGTCCAGTTCACCGTTCGGCCGCCACCAGGCGCCGTTCGCTACAGCAAGTTGGCTAGGTCTTAGCCGAGGAGCTGCAGCACACCCTGGTTGGACTGGTTCGCCTGAGCGAGCATCGCGGTGCCGGCCTGCGACAGGATGTTCGCGCGGGTGAAGTTGACCATTTCGCCAGCCATGTCGGTGTCGCGGATGCGCGACTCAGCAGCGGAGAGGTTCTCGCGCGACACGTTGAGGCTGTTGATGGTCGACTCGAAGCGGTTCTGAATCGCACCAAGGCCGGCGCGGGCCGTCGAGATTCCCGTAATCTCGGCGTCGAGGAACGCGATGGACGCGGCTGCGTTCGCTGCCGTGTCGAACTTCAGTTCGGACGGTCCACCAGCTGCGAGCTTTGCGGCGACGGCGGAAACGTTCGCGTTGGTGAGGTCGACGTTGATCTGGTCGTTGGCCGCAACGCTCCCGGCTCCGACGTGGAAAGTTAGCGACGTCTGGGCACCCGCTGTGACGCTGTCAACGTCACCGCTCAGGAGGCTGATTCCGTTGAAGTTGGTTGAGCTCCCGATACGAGTGAGCTCGCTGACGAGCGCGTCCGACTCGGTCTTGATCGCTGCGCGCGACTCGACGTTGTTCGAGTCGTTACCGGCCTGGACGGCGAGGTCACGCATGCGCTGCAGGATCGAGTGGACCTCGGTCAGGGCGCCTTCCGCGGTCTGGATGACCGAGATGCCGTCCTGGGCGTTGCGAGCGGCAACGGTGAGGCCGTTGACCTGCGAACGCAGGCCCTCGGAGATCGCCAGGCCGGCCGCGTCATCCGCTGCACGGTTGATACGCAGACCGCTCGACAGCTTCTCGAGCGACTTCGACAGGTCGTTCTGCGTGTTGGACAGGTTGCGGTGAGCGTTGAGCGCCGCAATGTTGGTGTTGATCTGCATACCCATGATGAATTCCTCCGTGATTGGGTCTGATACGCCGGCCCATCCATGGGCTGACACTGTGAGCTATCGGCAGCGGAGCGGCCACCGTTAGCAAAGCTGTGAAATTTTTTTGTCAGGCAGGAACGCGGAGCGACGCGCTGCCGAGCTGGGCGAGGCCCGATGCTGCGGATCGCATCGCCGCGGAACTCGCACCGAGGCGGTCGAGGTAGGCAGAGCGGCTCGACGCCGCGATGCGCGACTTGGTCTCTGACTTGTCGTCCGGGTCATCCGCGTAGTGCGTGACCAGGCCGTCGTGCAGCAGCCGGATCGCCTCCGAACGCTGCTGCGACACCGCCGAATGAGTGATGCCGAGCTCGTCGGCGATCTCCTTCACCGAGCGGTCGTGGAAGTACACCGCCTCGACGATCAGCCGCATCCGCTCCGGCAGGGCGTGCACTGCCGCCCGCAGGAATGCGAACCTCTCAGCGGTGAGAATGCCTTCCTCGGGCAGCGGGGCATCGGCGGCGAGGATGTCGGCGGTCGCCTCATCGAGGGTGGACACGACGCGCGAAGCATCCGACAGTCCGGCGGCGGCCGTCTCACGATCAACGCCGAGAGCTGCCGCGATCTCATCGACCGAAGGGGCGCGGCCCAAGGCAGCGGACAACGTGTCCTGTACCGCCTGGGTCTCCTTGATCCGACGGCGGGTAGAGCGGCTGGCCCAGTCGCTGGAGCGCATCTCGTCGGCGAACGCACCAACGATGCGCCGGCGGGCAAAGGCCCCGAACGGGATGCCGAGCTCGGCCTTGTAGGAATCGGCGGCAGTGATCAGCGCGACGGAACCGGCCGAAGCGAGGTCCTCACGACTCAGGTGAGTGGCACGACGGGCCACTTCGCTGACGAGATATCCGACGAGCGGAAGATTCTCGACCACGAGCTGATTACGTTCTACACGATTCACTGGCTGGACCCCCGGAACACGTTCTTTGACTGTGGTGCGCGTTTCGGGTTCGCGGCATTGAATTACGGGGTAAGCAGTTTGTGGTGCGGGATGTGGATTCAGCGAGAGGGAAGCTCGCGTCTTCGTGTTCTCATCGTGCACTAAAGCCTGTGATCGATTCCATGCCGACTCACCCCCCAGTCCGGGTATCCCCCAAGCGGGTGTCGGCTATTTCTGTACCCCGTCGCTAACGGCTCGTCCGACCCTGCCGATAGTGCTCATCAGCAAGGCGAGGGCTGGGTGTCCGAGGACATCCAGGGGAAGTTCGGCGCCGAAACAACAGAAGCCATGACAACAGAGTCGGAGGACACGTGAGCGCCCAAGATCTATCGGCGTTGCTCTGGCGCGAACGGGAGTTGCTGGAACTCCTCACGTTCAAGCTCGAGGAAGAACAACTCCTGCTCACGGCCGGAAAGACCAAGTGGCTTCCGCATGCAACCCGTGAGGTCGAGCAGGTGATGGACCGGCTGCGGGAGGCTGGTCTTGGCCGCTCGATCGCTGTGTCGGCGCTCGCCAGGGAATGGGGCACCGACGAGAACGCGACCCTGCGAGAACTCGTGGCGCACGCCCCGCTCGGCCCCTGGTCGGACATCTTCACCGCCCACCTGCAGGCGATGACCGATCTCGCCAACCAGATCAAGCAGCTGCGCGATACCAACGAACAGTTCCTTCGGGCCGCCGCGCGATCCACGCAGGAGACCCTCGCTCGGCTCAACGTCGAGGCCGGCACCTATGACGCGCATGGCACCGCGGGCTCGGATGTCGGGACCGCCCACCTTGTCGACAGGAGTCTGTGATGAGCACGTTCAGCGGATTGAACACCGCCTACACCGGCCTTGTCGCCGCCCGCAAGGGACTCGACGTCGTCGGCCAGAACATCGCCAATGCGACCACGGACGGTTACACCCGCCAGCGGGTGACCACGTCGTCGATCGGTTCGCCGGCCCGCGTCGGCATGTTCACGACACCGCTTACGGTCGGCCAGGGCGTCACGGTCGACGGCATCGCGCGACTGGGTGACGTGTTTCTCGACGCGCGGGTGCGCAGTTCGGCCGCGTCATCCGGCTACTGGGCAGCGCGCGCGAACGTGATGACCTCGCTCGAGTCGACCCTGCGTGAGCCTGGCGAGAATGGCCTTTCGAATCAGTTGCAAGAGTTCTGGGCTGGCTGGCAGAACGTCGCGAACAAGGCAGGCGACCCGGCTCCGGCTGGTGTGCTGCTCGAGGAAGCCGGCGTTCTGGTCTCGCAGATCGCCGCGGGTTACCGCGAGGTCGAGGGCTTGTGGACGCAGGTGCGCAGCGAGGTCAACGGCATGGTTTCCGAGCTCAATGATGCCGGCGCCCAAGTGGCCGACCTCAACGCTCGCATCCGATCGACCCTGCAGGCGGGCGGCAACATCAACGAGCTGCTCGATAAGCGCAGCACTCTCACCACGAGCATCGCGTCGCTCGCGGGCGGCACCGCTCGGGAGCTCGAGGACGGCACCATGGAGGTGCTGATCGGTGGCAATGCACTTGTGTCGGGCGACATCTTCCGTCCAGTGCAGGTTGCGGGTGCCAACACCATGTCGGAGCTCAATCCCGCCCCGCCTGCGCCTCCGCAGCCCGTGCTGTTGGAATGGGCGCACCGACCCGGTTCTGCCGTCGCGATGGATGGCGGGAACATCGGCGGTGCTCTGTCCACTCTGGCGCCAGCAGGCATCGGGCCGAGCGCGGGAACCGGAGGCGTTTTGGCCGAGGCCGCGGTCTCGTACAACAAGTTCGCGACCGACCTGGCTACCAAGGTCAACCTTGCGCACAGCGGCGGTTTCACCGCCGGTGGAGCCGCCGGCGGGCCGTTCTTCGCCTTGGACCCCAACAATCCCGCCACGACACTTTCGGTGGTTCCCACGGATGCGAGCGAGATCGCCGCGAGCGACGGCACCGGAGCGCTGAGCGGGTTAAACGCAGACAAGGTCGCTCAGTTGGGAACGGGTCCGGACTCGCCGAACAACACTTGGTCCGACTTCGTCACCTCCCTCGGTGTCACCACCCGCAGCAACCTGCAGCAGGCGACGCTTGCCGGAATGGCGACGACGTCGGCCGTGAACATGCAGCTCGCGAACGCTTCGGTCGACATGGACGAAGAGAACGTCAACCTGCTGACCTTCCAGGTCGCTTACCAGGGTGCGGCGCGCGTGCTGACCGCGGTCGACGAAATGCTCGACACCCTGATCAACCGCACCGGGATTGTGGGAAGGTAACCGATGATCACGCGCACCACGACGAGCCTGATGATGCAGTCCGCACAGCGGAACCTGAAGTCGAACATGCAGGAGCTCGCGCGACTGCAGGAGCAGGCAACCAGCCAGAAGGCCATCACCCGCCCCTCCGACGACCCGACCGCGACCGCCGATTCGCTGCGCATCCGCGCGGAGCAGCGTGCCTCGGAGCAGTACGGCCGAAACATCGACGACGGGCTGGGTTGGCTGACGGTGATCGACTCGACGCTGGCCACCACGACCGGGCTGATGAACCGCGTGCGCGACCTCACTGTGCAGGGCGCAAACGATGGCTCGATGTCACCGACGGCGAAGCAGGCCATCGTCACCGAGCTCACCCAGCTCAGGGATGAACTGCTCACGCAAGCGAACACCCAGTACCTCGGGCGCACCGTCTTCGCGGGCAACTCCGACACGGGAGCGGCGTTCGATTCGACGCCCCCGTACGGCTATACGGTGGCCGGCGGCGGAACCGTCGACCGTCGAATCGGCGCCGGCTCGACGATCCGCGTCGACGCCGACGGTGTGGCAGCGTTCGCCAGCGGTCCTGCGAATCCGGCGGGCAACACCACCGTCTTCGCGCTGATCGACGACATCGTCGCGGACCTGAACGGCGGCGTGAACATTGGCACGCGCATCGGCGCCGTCGACCAGCACATGATCGCCATCCGTGAGCAACAGGCCATCGTCGGCACCCGCCACGCCCAGATTCTGCGAGCCGAGGAGGCGCACATGGAGAACACGGTTTCCCTTGAGGGCCAGCGCGCCGCCGTCGAAGACATCGACCTGGCCGAAGTGATCCTCGACCTGCAACTGCAGGAGGTCGCCTACCAGTCCGCCCTTGCGGTCACCGCCCGGGTGCTGCAGCCGACCCTGATGGACTTCCTCCGATGAGCCAGAGCTTGAGCTTCGTCACTCCCCCGCCCGGACTGGAGCGCTTCAGCGACTTCAGCCTCGACGAGATCGCCGGCGCCGACGGGCTGTACGCCCTACGCGCGACCGAGGACAGCGACATCCGCCTGTTCGTGATCGATGCCGCCGTGCACCTGCCGAACTACCAGCCCGTCATCTCCGACGAGCAGAGCGCGAGCCTGGGTCTCACCGACCCTGACGAGGCCGCCGTGCTTGTGGTGGCGAATCCGCAGGCCGAGCGCACCACCATGAACCTGATGGCGCCGATCGTGGTGAACCGCAGCAGCGGACGCAGTGCCCAGCTGATCCTCGAGAACCAGGACTGGCCGCTCCAAGCGGAACTCGCCGCCCGCGGCTGAGTAGACGCCCGCCAGGCCACACCTTCACCCGCGCGCGCGGCGCAAAGTTGCACGCAGGCATCCATCCTACGGGCGCGCGGCCGCAAGTTGCGCAAGCGCCTGAACGTTCATCCGCGCCAGCAACAACGGGCAGCGCGCCCGGATCGGCCGCAGCCCCCGCGCAACTTTGCGCCGCGCGCGCGGTCGAAGGCTAACGCGCAGGCCCGGCCGGCCGATAGTGCCTGACGTGACGGTCCAGGAACATGTGCGTACGAACGCGCCCACGCGAAAAAACGTGGACGTCTATGACTTCAGGCGTCCGACGACGCTCGCCCGCGAGCACTCGCGGGTGCTGGAGCTAGCCTTCGAGACGTTCGCCCGCCAGTGGGGAACGCAGCTGACCGCGAAGGTTCGAGTGGTCTCGCACGTCACCTCCGAGCAGGTGAGCATGGCCACCTACGACGAGTACGCCGCTTCACTTCCGCCGACCACCGCAATGGTGCTCTGCGAGTTCGAGGGGAACGCCGCGAAGGCGGTCATCCAGTTCCCGACATCCGCTGCCCTGTCCTGGGTGACCTATATGCTCGGCGGCAACGCCTCGCACAAGCTCGACGACCGCAAATTCACCCAGATCGAGCAGGCGCTCGTGCGCAAGCTGATGGAAGACGCGCTCGAAGACCTGCGCTACTCGCTCGGCCGCCTGCTGGTGACCTCGATCTCGATCGACACGATCCACTACAACTCCCAGTTCGCGCAGGCCGCCGCCACCACGGAACTGATGATCGTCGCGCGCTTCGAGATCCGGGTCGGTGAGAACAGCACGCACGCCACCCTGGCGATTCCGGCGGATGTGCTGCTGCCGCAACTCGGCGAAGCCAACCCGACCAGCACCACCGCGAACGCCAAGGAGCTGATGCGCGGCCAGCTCGCGCACACTCCGGTCGAGCTCGCGCTGCAGTTGGCACCGGTGAACGTCAAGCCGAATGTCGTGCTGCGCCTGGCCGTCGGCGACCTGATCGCCCTGCCGCATCCGACCCACCGGCCGATGAACATCGCCGTCGACGGACAACCGCTCGCCCAGGCGGCAGTGGGCTCGAACGGCTCGCGCCTGGCCTGCGTCGTCGTGGGCGAGAACACCAGCTCAGCACCGACCATGACCGAGGGGACCTCTCGATGACCACCACCACGCTGAACCAGACCGCCGCCGCCTCGGCCGAAGCGCTGATCGGGCTGCTGCCGAGCGCTGCCGCGATCACCGCGGCTCCGGCCACCGCCGCGCCGGCCGGTGCGGTCGAGAACTGCGTCGTCGCCTCCTTCGTCGGAGCGGTCTCCGCCGACTTCGGTGTCGTGCTCTATGACGGTGACGCGGTCAGCGCTGCCGCCGGCACCGACTCGCCGCTGGTCTCGGCCGCGGACGTGCTCCGGCCCGCCCTTGAAGCCGCCTCCGCGATGCTCGGCACCGGCGTGCTCGGCCCGGCCAGCATCGAGGATGCCGCCGCGCTGTTCGCCGACCCGGCCACCGCGGTCTTCGAACTCACCGCGGGCGGCACGCGCGCCGGCTGGTACGCCGTGCGGGTCCGTGAGAACGGCACGATCACCGGGCAGGGCGCAACCGCACCCGCCGACCGTGGCGCGATCGTCGGCAACCTGCACCGCATCAACAACGTCGAGATGGCGCTGACCGTCGAGATCGGTCGCACCCGGATGTCTGTGCGCGACGTGCTCGATCTGGAACCCGGCGCGGTGATCGAACTGGACCGCTCCGCCGGCGCCCCCGCCGACGTGCTGCTGAACGGCCGCCTGATCGCCCACGGCGAGGTCGTGGTCGTCGACCAGGACTACGCGGTGCGCATCACCAAGATCCTCGACGTCGCTGAGGGACTGGCCTGATCCGTGGAAACCCTCGAACTCACCCTGCGGGTCGTTCTTGCCCTCGCGGTGGTGTTCGGCCTGCTCTGGGTCGTGCAGCGAAAGGTCGCCGGGTCCAAGCGCACCCAGCCGGTCGCGCCGATCCAGGTGCTCGGGCGGCAGCGCGTCAGCCCGAAGGCATCGGTGGTGCTGATCGAGGCCGACGGCAAGCGATTCGTGCTGGGCGTCACCGACCAGGCGGTGACCGTCGTGCACGCGGAAACCACATCGGCCACGCCCGTCGAGCTGGGCTCTGACAGCCCGGCCGACGCGTTCGCCCGGTCGATGCGGACGGTGACGGATGTCCCGGCTCCTGCCCCCGCGGAGGACGACGTTCCCCTGCTTCGGCCCCGCCGCACCCGTGCCGCCTCGCCGATGGCGGGTTCGATCCTGTCCCCGGCGACCTGGCGGCAGACCCGCGACGCCTTCCGGTCACACCGGTGAGCAGGAACCGCTCAACCTGGACCACCGGGGTGGTCGTCACGCTCGCCGTAGCCGCCGCGGTGCTTGTCCCTCTGCTGCACGGCGCGCCGGCGTACGCCGTGCCCATCGACCCGGTGCCACCGACCGACCCCACCGCGCCGACCGCGCCCGATGACGGTGGCTTCTCGGTTGAGATCAACGGCCCGAACGGCGCACCGTCGGCCGCGATCGTCACCCTGGTCGGCATCACCCTGCTGTCGGTCGCGCCCGCGCTGCTGCTGATGATGACCTCGTTCACGAAGATCTTCGTCGTGCTGGCGATGACCCGGAACGCGCTCTCGCTGCCCTCGATCCCGCCGAACCAGGTGCTCGCGGGCCTGGCCCTGTTCCTGTCGCTGTTCATCATGGGCCCCGTGCTCACCGAGGTCTACGAGACCGGCGTGCAGCCCTACCTCGACGGAACCATGACCTTCGATGCGGCTGTGGAGACGGCATCCGGGCCCCTGCGTGAATTCATGCTTGCCCACACCCGCGAGGAAGACCTCGCCCTGATGACCCGCGCGGCCGACCTGCCGAACCCGGAGGACACCTCCGCCGTCGCGATGACCACACTGATCCCGGCGTTCATGATCTCCGAACTGCGCGCCGCCTTCATCATCGGCTTCGTCATCTTCGTGCCGTTCCTGGTGATCGACCTGGTCGTCGCCGCGGCGCTGATGTCGATGGGCATGATGATGCTCCCGCCGGTGATGATCTCGCTGCCGTTCAAGATTCTGCTGTTCGTGCTGGTCGACGGCTGGGGGTTGATCATCACCTCGCTGATCACCGGCTACCAGGTTGGGGGCTGACATGGATTCCAACGCTGTCCTCGACATCGGCCTGCAGGGCCTGCTGATCACCGCGAAGCTCGCCGCGCCCATCCTGATCACCGCGCTGGTCGTCGGCTTCGCGATCGGCCTGATCCAGTCGATGACCCAGATCCAGGAGGTCACCCTCTCCTTCGTGCCGAAGGCGGCCGCCGTGGCGATCGCGCTGGTGATCTCAGGGCACTGGATGATCTCCGAGCTGGTTTCGTTCACCAACAACCTGTTCGAGAAGATCCCGTCACTTCTCGGTGGCGGTTAGCGTGAACATCCCGCTGAACCTGCCGTGGATCGAGGCGGTCATGCTGGCCGGCGTGCGGATGACGGCCTTCATCGTGATCGCACCGCCGTTCTCGTACAACGCCATCCCCGCCAGGGTGAAGGCGATGCTCGGCATCGGTCTCGCCCTCGCCGTCTCACCAAAAGTCACTCCCGGATACGCGTCGCTCGGCACCGCGGAGTTCTTCGGCGCACTGGTGCTCGAACTGATGGTCGGCGCGATGCTGGGCTTTCTCGTGTTCATCGTCTTCTCCGCGGTGCAGGGCGCCGGTCACCTGATCGACCTGTTCGGCGGATTCCAACTGGCGCAGGGCTTCGACCCGCAGAGCATGGTCAACGGTGCCCAGTTCACCCGGTTGTTCCACATGACCGCGCTGGCCCTGTTGTTCGCCTCCGATGGCTACCAGCTGATCCTCCTCGGCCTCACCCGCACCTTCAACACGCTGCCGATCGGTGGCGGCATCGACCTCAGCTCCCCGGCGGAGGCCATGGTCACCGGGGTCAGCGAAATGTTCCTCTCCGCGGTGCAGATCGCCGGCCCGTTGCTGGTGGTGCTGTTCCTGGCCGATGTCGGGCTCGGCCTGCTCACGCGAGCCGCCCCGGCACTGAACGCATTCGCCATGGGCTTCCCGCTGAAGATCCTGATCACCCTCGTGTTCGTCGTGGTGGTCTTCGTCGCGCTCCCCCAGGTCGTCGCCGCGCTCACCGGTGACGCCGTCGGCTGGATCACGGGGGTGACTCGATGAGCGACACCGCCGAGGAACGCACCGAACAAGCGACCCAGAAGCGCATGAAGGATGTGCGCCAGAAGGGCAAGCTGACCCGGTCGCAGGATTTGACCGCCTGGGTCGGCGTGGGCGCCGCGGCTGTGATGGTGCCGACAACGATCGGGTTGGCCTCCCAGGCCGGAGCCACCCAGGCCGCCACCTTCACGAGCGTCATCGCGAACCCCGAACCGGCGCGCGCGGTCGCAGCCCTCGGCGACGGACTCGGCTCGATCACGGCATCCCTCACCCCCCTGTTCGCCGTGGTCGCGATCGCCGTGCTGATCGCTGCGGCAACGCAGGGCGGCATCCACTTCCGCCAGTTCAAGCCCCGCACCGAGCAGTTCAACCCGGTCACCGGCCTGAAGCGAATCTTCGGCCTGCAGGCCCTCTGGGAGGGCACCAAGGCGCTGCTCAAGGTCGTCGTGATCGCCCTGGTGCTGTGGGTCGTCATCCAGGGGATGATCCCGGTGCTCTCCTCCGCGGGCGGGCTGCCGGTGACGACGCTGCTGGATACCGCAGGCTCGGCCGCCGCCGCCCTGCTGCAGACAGCCGTCATCGCCGGCCTCGCCCTGGCCGCGATCGACCTCTTCGTCGTGATGCGGCGCAACCGCAAACAGACGCGGATGACGAAGAAGGAAGTCAAGGACGAGAACAAGAACTCCGACGGCGACCCGCTGATCAAGTCGCAGCGGCGCTCCCGCCAGCTCGCGCTGAGCCGGAACCGGATGATCGCCGCGGTCGGCTCCGCGGATGTCGTGCTGCTGAACCCGACCCACATCGCCGTCGCGCTCACCTACGAACCCGGCAAGTCCGCGCCGCGCGTGGTCGCCAAGGGTTCCGGTGAGGTCGCCGCACGCATCCGCGAGGAGGCCGAGAAGCACCGCGTGCCGATGGTGCGCGACGTGCCGCTCGCTCGCGCCGTGCACGCCGCCTGCGAGATCGGCCAGGAGATCCCCGTCGAGCTCTACAACGCCGTCGCCCGAGTGCTCGTGTTCGTGATGTCGCTGAAGACTCGCGGCGCAGGCCAGGGCGTCCACACCATGACCCAATCCGCCGCTTGATGTCAGGAGTCCAGTGACATGAACCGCAACCGCAACATCGCCAAACTCGCCGTCCCAGTCGGCGTGGTCGGCATCATCCTGCTGCTGGTCGTACCGGTGCCCTCACCGCTACTCGACGTGCTGATCATCCTTAACATCATGCTGGCGCTGGTCATCCTGCTCACCACGATGTTCGTGAAGAAGCCGCTGGACTTCTCGGTGTTCCCGTCACTGCTGCTGGTGGCGACCCTGTTCCGGCTCGGCCTGAACGTGGCATCCACCCGGCTCGTGCTCGGCGACGGCTACGCCGGCCAGGTGATCGAGGCGTTCGGGCACATCGCCGTCGGCGGCTCGATCATCATCGGCGCGGTGATCTTCCTGATCCTCGTCGTCATCCAGTTCGTGGTGGTCACGAAGGGCGCCGAGCGCGTCGCCGAGGTGGGCGCCCGCTTCACCCTCGACGCCATGCCCGGCAAGCAGATGGCCATCGATGCCGACCTGAACGCCGGCCTGATCACCGACGCGCAGGCCAAGGAACGCCGCGCCGAGGTCTCCGCCGAAGCCGACTTCTACGGCGCAATGGACGGCGCCTCGAAGTTCGTCAAGGGCGACGCCATCGCCGGCCTGGTGATCATCATCATCAACATCGTCGGCGGCATTGCGATCGGCATGATCCAGCGCGGCATGGAGATCGGCGAGGCCCTCGAGACCTACGCGCTGCTGACCATCGGCGACGGCCTGGTCACCCAGATCCCGGCGCTGCTGATGGCGGTGTCGACCGGCATGATCGTCACCCGCTCGAACGCGGAAGCCGACATGGGCTCCACCGCGTCGGCGCAGCTCAGCCAGTCCCGCAACGCGCTGATGATCGCCGGCGCCGCCGCGATCGTGATGGGCTTCATCCCCGGCATGCCGATCATCCCGTTCGTGCTGATCGGTGCGCTGCTGCTGCTCGCCGCGCAGCGGATCAAGGCGAGCGAACAGGCCAAGGAAGTCGAGGCCGCCGAGACCGCGGCGGTCGCTCCCCGCACCGAGACCACCGAGGACCTCATCGAACAGATGCGCGTGCACGCGCTGGAGATCCTGCTGGCGCCCGACCTGGTGGACGTGGTCTCCGGGTCATCCGATGACCTGCTCGCCCGGGTGCGGGCGCTGCGCCGCAAGATCGCCATGGACCTCGGCATCGTAGTGCCGCCGGTGCGCACCCGGGACAGCGTCGAACTGCCGCCGGCGACGTACGTGATCCGGATCGCCGGTGTCGAGGCCGCGCGCGGCACCGCCCCGTCGGGCAAGGTACTCGCCCTCGGCGACGCCCTCGACGCGCTGCCGGGCACCTCCACCCTGGAACCGGTGTTCGGGCTTGCCGGCAAGTGGGTGCCAGCCGAGATGCGGCACAGCGCCGAGATGACCGGGGCGACCGTCATCGACCGGGTGTCGGTGCTGGTCACCCACCTGTCGTCGGTGATCACCGGCAATGCCGCCCGGCTGCTCAGCCGCGAAGACGTCCGCCAACTCACCGAGAGCGTGAAACAGGTGAACCCCGCCGCCGTGGACGAGCTGATTCCCGGGCTGCTCACCCTCGCCGAGGTGCAGCGCGTGCTGCAGGGATTGCTGGTCGAGCAGGTGCCGATCAACGACCTGCCGCGCATCCTCGAGGCGCTCACCCTGCGCGCGAAAGCGTCCACCGAGCCCGAAGGACTCGTCGAGGCGGCCAGGCAGGCGCTCGGCCCGGCGCTGCTCAGCGCCCACCTCGACGGTCGAGTGCTGCGGGTGATCATGATCGACCCCCTGCTGGAGCAGGCCATGCTCGAGGCGCTGCGGCCGTCGGAGCTCGGCACCCAGATCCTGCTGGATCCGGCTCGCACCGAGCAGGTGATCAACTCGGCACGTGAGCAGGTCGCCAAGGTGGAAACCCGCGGCCAGAGCGCAGTGCTGGTCTGCGCACCCGCGCTGCGACCGGCGATCCGGCGGCTGGTGTCGGCATCGTCCGGCGGGCTGCCGGTGCTGTCGTACCAGGAAGTAACGTCGACTGGCGTCGACATCGAGACGGTGGGAGTGGTGCGTGGCGCCGAGACGCTTACAGCTTGAGGGTGCCTCGCTCGAGGAACTCACCGACCGGGTCTTCGCCGAACACGGATCGGCCGCGCGCATCGTCTCGGCCGAGAAGGTCACCACCGGCGGCATCCGCGGCTTCTTCGCCAAGCAGCACTTCGAGGTCATTGTTGAGCTGCCCGATCCCGGCCGCCGGTCAGCGCACCGGCAGCTCGACACGTCAGCGCGGCTGGGCATCGCCGCGCTGCTGGACGATGCGGATGCCGCCGAGGCGCAGTTGCACGGCGACGCCCCTCCGGCCGCAGTCTCCACAGGATCGCCCGACTTCGCCCGGCTGATGGACGATCTCACCTTCACGGTCGCGCCCGAGCCGGCGGCGCCTGCGTTCCCCGGATCGGCGGAAGCGGGGTTGCCCGGGCTGGGCGAACTGGCGGCGCGAGCAGCGGCAACGCCCGCGCTGGTTGCACCTTCCCGGCCGGCGCCGGCGCTGTCCCGTCGCGCCGGTGACCTGGTGCTCGTGGTCGGTGCCAGTCAGGACGCGTACACGGTGGCCAGGTCGATGGCTGCCGCGGCGGGCAGCCCGCAGGTTTTCGTCGGCGGCAGCCTGCTCGGCGCCGACCGGGTCGAGGACCGCCGCACCGCGAACGCCGCGCGCGCCCGCGGCGTGCAGGGCCAGCACAGCGTCTTCGTGGCGTTCGGGCTCGGCCGGGGCGGCCGCGAGGCCCATGAGCACGCGGCAGCCCTCACCGCCGTCGGCGCCGACCAGGTGTGGGTCGCGGTCGACCCCGGGCGAAAGCCCGAGGACACCGCAGCCTGGGTCGGCGTGGTGCGGGCCGCGGTGCCAGTCGACGGGATCGCGTTGGAGGGTGCGGAGGGCACCGCCTCCCCCAACACCGTCGACGGGCTCGGCCTGCCGATCGGCTGGCGCGACGGTCGCCCGGTTGGTTAGCGCTTCTTCTTCACCGAGTCGGTGATGTCGTTGCCGCTACGGTTCTCGACCTTGGACTTCTTGTCGGCGCGCTTCTCTTTGAGCGTCTTCGACGCCACGGTCTTGCCAGACGATTTCTTGGGCGACTTGTCAGCCATAGTCGGGCCCTTTCACTAGGGAGCCTGAATGGCGCCGGTGCCAGTCAACCGTACGCGACTTCCCGGCGCCGACAGACCAGTTAGAACTTCGTCGCGTTGTCGAGCAAGCGACGGATCCGGTCGGGCAGCGGCGGGTGCGTGGCGAACATGCGGTCGATCAGGCCAGGCTTGGTCGGATCGCTGATCCACATGTGCGCCATCGAGGTGTTCTGGCGGCGCATCGGCCGGCCGTATTCGCCGAGCTTGTGCAACGCGCTGGCGAGGGCCTCCGGATGCCGCGTGGTGAGCGCTCCGGTGGCATCCGCCAGGTACTCCCGCTCCCGCGATACCGCCGCCTGCACCATCGAGGCGACCAAAGGGGCGACCAGCATCGCCACGATGCCGACGACCAGCACGATCGGGTTGGAGTTGTTGTTGTTCCGGTTGCCGCCGGCGAAGAACGACATCCGCAGCAGCACATCGGCGAGGAAGCCGATCACGACGACCAGGCCGAACACGATCGTGGTCACCCGGATGTCGTAGTTCTTGACGTGCCCCATCTCGTGCGCCATGACGCCTTCGAGCTCGGAGTCCGTCATCAGCTCGAGCAGCCCGGTGGTCGCGGCAACGATCGCGTGCTCAGGGTCGCGCCCGGTCGCGAAGGCGTTCGGCGCCGGGTCGTTCACGATGTAGACCTTGGGCATCGGCATCCCGAGCGTGATCGAGAGGTTCTCCACGGTGCGGTACAGCCGCGGGTCATCCGCCTTGCTGATCTCGTGCGCGCCGGCCAGCGCCAGGGCCTGCCGGCTGGCGGCGAAGTACTGGATCACCACATAGATCAACGCGCCGACAATCGTGCCGATGAAGATCGTCCAGTCGCCGCCGCCCCAGATGTAGCTGGCGACGAATCCGAGCGCGGCGATGATCACGAGGAACAGCAGGATGATCAGGACGGTATTGCGCTTGTTCCGGGCTATCGCGCTATACAACTGTGCTCCACTCCGCGGCTGTCAGGCACCGCAGTGCTCAGAACTGCACGCGCGGCGGCTCGGCGATCGCCGCGGCGTCGTCAACCTCGAAGAACTCCCGCTCGCCGAAGCCGAGACCGCGCACGAACAGCGTGTTCGGGAACACCTTGATCTTCGTGTTCAGCTCGCGGACCCCGCCGTTGTAGAAGCGGCGGGAAGCCTGGATCTTGTCCTCGGTGTCGACCAGCTCGCCCTGCAGCTGCAGGTAGTTCTGGCTGGCCTGCAACTGCGGGTACGCCTCGGCGACGGCGAAGATCGACCGTAACGCCTGGTGCATGTGGTTCTCGGCGGCGGATGCCTCGGCAGGGCCGGACGCGGAGAGGGTCTCGGCGCGCGCGCGAGTCACGTTCTCGAAGACGGCCTTCTCGTGGGCGGCGTAGCCCTTGACCGATTCGATCAGGTTCGGGATGAGGTCGGCACGACGTTTCAGCTGGACGGTGATGTCGCTCCACGCCTCGTCAACACGGACGTTCAGCGTCACCAGGGAGTTGTACGTCGCCCACAGGTAGATCCCGACGATAACGACCAGCAGAACGATCACGCCGATGACGATGAGCAATTCCATAGACAGAATCATAAAGGAGCCGCTCTCAAATACCGCTGAATACCGGTGCTTCCCATCACACTCACGGCCAACTCGCGGTCGGCCGCGGCGGGCTTAAGCTCGGTTCCATGGCCACCGAATCGGATGCCGCCACCCCCGTCAAGCGCCGGGGTCGCCGCCGTGCGGACGAGGCATCCGATGCCCGCGCCCAGATTGTGACCGCGGCCGCCCAGGAGTTCGCCGCGCACGGGTACGACTCGGCATCCTTCCGCGCGATCGCGCGCCGCGCCGACGTCGACCCGGGCCTGGTGCGGCACTACTTCGCCGACAAGGCCGACCTGTTCGCCGAGGCGGTGACCGCCCCGGTGCGTCCGGACCGGATCGTTCGCGAGGTCCTCGCCGGGCCGCGCGAGGCGATCGGAGAGAACCTGGTGCGGCTGCTGCTGGCCAACATGGAGAGCCCGACCACGCAGAGCGGCGTGCTCGGCCTGTTGCGCACCGCGCTCGGACACGACTTCGCGGCCACCATGCTGCGCCAGTTCCTGGTGCGTGAGGTGTTCCATCGCATCGCGGACGCGATCGGCGTCGAGGACGGCGAGCTGCGGGCCACGCTCGCCGCGTCGCAGGTCGTCGGGCTCATGGTCGTGCGTTACGGGGTGCGCGCCGATCCGCTGGCGTCGGCGCCCGCGGACGAGGTGGTGCGGCGGGTCGGCCCGGTCATCCAGTGGCATCTGACCGGATTCCCGAAACCTCTTGACGACGGCTCCGCAGCGAGCGAATAATTCACCACATGGCGAATTATTCGGATGTCGCGATCCTCGCCGAAAACGTCAGCGTTCGACGGGGCAAGGTGCAGGCGCTTCAGAACGTGACCGTGCAGGTTCCGCGCGGTTCTCTCGTCGGCTTGCTGGGCCCGAGCGGCAGTGGCAAGACCACGCTGATGCGCAGCATCATGGGCGTGCAGCTCGGGGTCACCGGGCGGATCACGGTGCTCGGCTCGCCCGCTGGCAGCGCCGATCTGCGGCGCCGCATCGGCTACATGACCCAGGAGATCAGCGTTTACGACGACCTCACCGTGAAGCAGAATCTGGCGTACTTCCGGGCGGTGCTCGGGGCGCCACGCTCAGATGTCGACCGGGTGATTCTCGACACCGACCTCGGCGGGCAGACCGACCAGCTGGTCGGCTCGCTCTCCGGCGGCCAGCGCAGTCGGGTGTCGCTCGCGGCCGCCCTGCTCGGCAAGCCAGAACTGCTGGTGCTCGATGAACCGACCGTCGGCCTTGACCCGGTGCTGCGGGTCGAGCTGTGGACGATGTTCCGCGGTCTCGCCGAGCGCGGCACGACGTTGCTGGTCTCCAGCCACGTGATGGATGAGGCCACCCGCTGCGACCGGCTGCTGCTGATGCGCGATGGTGATGTGCTCGCCGACGAGACTCCGCAGGGTCTGCTCGAATCGACGGGGACGGATGATCCGGAGGCCGCGTTCCTCGCGGTCATCGCCCGCCATCCGAAGCCCGCGCGGGAGGAGGCATCCTGATGCGCCGCACCTTCGCAACCACCGGCCGGGTGCTCACCCAGATCCGGCACGACCCTCGCACGATCGTGCTGCTGCTGCTCGTGCCGAGCCTGCTAATCGGCCTGATGGCCTGGCTGTTCGAGAACACGCCGGTGTTCTCGGTGATCGGGCCGGCGATGCTCGGGCTGTTCCCGTTCATCGTGATGTTCCTGATCACGAGCATCACCACGCTGCGGGAGCGGCGCGGCGGCACCCTCGAACGGCTGCTCGCGATGCCGCTCGGCAAGTTCGAGTTCATCGCGGGCTACACGCTCGCGTTCGGGCTGCTGGCGATCATTCAGGCCCTCATCGCGGTCGGCTTCGCAGTCTGGGTGTGCGGACTCACGGTCGAAGGCGAGGCCTGGCTGCTCGTCGCGGTCGCCGTCTCCGACGCGCTGCTCGGCACCACACTCGGGTTGCTGGCCAGCGCGTTCGCGACCACCGAGTTCCAGGTGGTTCAGTTCATGCCGGTGTTCGTGATCCCGCAGATCCTGCTCGGCGGCATCCTCGTGGCCCGCGACCAGATGCCTGACGTGCTCGAGGCGATCTCGGACTGGCTCCCGCTGTCGCATGCGATCGAGGCGCTGAACACGGTCTCCACCGACGCCTCGGGAACCGAGATGGTGCTCTGGCACCTCGCCGCGGTGCTGGCGTTCGCGCTGGCCGCGATCGTGCTCGGCTCGATCACGCTGCGCCGGCGGACTCCGTGACGATTCGCTGATCGAGCTTGCCGAGATCTCGACAAGCTCGATCAGCGGTTTGCTCAGCGGACCGTGTCGCTCCCCCAGCGGCGCAGCACGAGCGACTCGACGAAAGCTGCGATCGCGTACAGCACCATCGACGCGAGCGTGATCGCGACGACGGATGCCCAGACCTCATTGATCTTCGCCCGGCCGATGGCCGAGACGATCGCGTAGCCGATGCCGTTGCCGGTGGCGAGCCACTCCGCGAGCAAGGCTCCGGTGATCGCACCGGGCACCGAGATCCGCACCGAGGCGAAGAACGCCGGCAGCGACGAGGGCATCGCGACGAGGCGCAACGCGGTCCACCGGCTTCCGCCGTAGACGCTGACCACATCGAGGATCTGCGGCGAGGCCGAACGCAGCCCGTAGACGATGTTCACCAGGGCGGGAAACAGCACCACGATGCCGCTCATCACTGCGACCACGGTGACCTCGCGGCCGAAGATCAGGATGATGATCGGCGCGAGCGCTACGAGCGGCACGCTGCGCAGCAGCATCGCGATCGGCATGAGCGCGTGTTCGATGCCACGGGACAGCGCGAACAGGATCGCCACCAGGATGGCCACCACCAGTCCGGCGACGAATCCGACCGAGGCATCCGTCAACGTCTGCAGCAGGTTGCCCCAGAGCACCTCGCGGTTCTCGGCCGCGGCCGGCATCGTGAACAGGTAATTCCAGACGTCGATCGGCCCCTTGCCTACGTATGGGGACACGTCGAACACCACGAGGGCGGCCATCCACAGCGCGACGATCGCGACCAGCGAGGCGACGCCGGTGAACAGGGCGCGGGTGAGCTTCATCGGGCGGCCTTTCCGGTCGACCAGGGGGTGACCAGCTTGGCGAGCAGCGCGAACACGGCGTATCCGGCTCCGGCGGCGAGGCCGGAGACCAGGGCGACACCCCAGACTCGCGCGACCTCGAGGCTCTGCTGGGCGTTGATCATGGCCGGGCCGAGGCCGGCGTCAACGCCGCCGATGTACTCGCCGAGCACCGCGCCGAGCACCGCAGCGGGAGCCGCGACCTTGAGCGCGTTCAGGATCGCCGGCAGCGCGGCGATCAGCTGCACCTTGATCAGTTGTTGCCACCGCCCGCCGCCGTATACGGAGACGAGGTCGAGGGCGGACTTGTCTGCCGAACGCAGGCCGAGCAGCGCACCGACCACGGTCGTGAAGAACACCGACATCGCGGCGAGGAAGATCGCGGTTCCGGAGGGTTCACCGGATGCCGGGGAGCCGATGATGATCCGGACGACCGGCCCGATCGCGACGATCGGGATGCAGTAACTGATCACGGCCAGCTGCATGGCGATCCCGCGGGTTGCGGGCAGCACCAGCACCAGCGCGGCAACCACGAGCGCCAGCCCATTGCCCCACAGGTAGCCGACGCCCGCCTCGGCGAGCGTGACGCTCAGGTTGCGCCAGTAGAACCCCGTGCCATCCTCGATCGCCTGCACGACGACGGCCCATGGCGTGGGGATCGTCTTACTCATGAACGTGGCGGCGACGAGCCACCAGAATGCCAGGATCCCCAGGAGCCCGCCGAGGCCGAGCATCCAGGCTGGGGCCTTGCGGGTCACACGGTCTCCTCGACGCGACCCGAGAAGAGCAGGTCGGAGGCGCGGTCGTGCAGTTCGTGGAACTCCGGGGTGCGCATCATCTCGGGCAGCCGCGGGCGGGGCAGGTCGACTTCGATGACCTCCTTGATCCGACCGGGCCGAGGGCTCATCACGGCGACGTGGTCGCTCAGGAAGATCGCCTCCGAGATGCCGTGGGTCACCAGCAGGGTGGTGGCCGGCTTCTCGGTCCAGATCCGCAACAGCTCGAGGTTCAGCCGCTGCCGGGTCATGTCATCGAGCGCACCGAACGGCTCGTCGAGCAGCAGCACCGAGGGGCGCACGACCAGCGACCGGGCAATCGACACGCGCTGACGCATGCCGCCGGAGAGCTGAGCCGGACGGGCCTTCTCGAAGCCGCCGAGGCCGACCAGCTGAATGAGCTCGGCGATGTACTCCTCGTCGACCGGCAGTCCGGCTACCTCGAGCGGCAGGCGGATGTTGCTGACCACGCTGCGCCACGGCAGCAGCGCGGCATCCTGGAACGCGATGCCGAGGCTGTGCGAGTTGCGCAACTGTTCCGGCGTTTGTCCGTCGACGGTCGCCTCCCCCGCGGTGGGCTCTTCGAGTCCGGCGAGGATGCGGAGGATCGTGGACTTCCCACAGCCGGACGGTCCGAGCAGGGAGGTGAACTCCCCCGCTTCAGTCGACAGGTCGACGTCGTCGAGCGCGCTGACGCGCTCACGGCCGAGCTTGAAGGTCTTGGAGAGTCCGGAGAGGTGAATGCCGGTGCCCGGGGAGTTGACTCCCCGGGCAGCGGTTGAAACGTCTGTGCTGGTCACTGGATTCAGTTAAGCAGTTCCGGGTGCTCTTCATAAACCTCAGCGAGCAGCGACATGTCGAACAGCTGGTCAGCCGCAATGTCGTACCCGGCGAGGGCGAGGATCTCGATGTTCGCGTCGATCAGCTCGTTGCTGATGGTGAACAGCCCGTTCGCGTCGGTCTCCTCGGTCACCACGAGCTGCTCGTTCTGGGCGATCGCCTGCTGCAGTTCCTTCTCCGGGTCCAGTCCGAGGTCGGCGCCGTAAACCTCGACCGCGAGCCGAGCGGACTCCTCGGGGTCGGCGAGGGCATCCTTCCAGCCGAGGATTTCGGCGTACAGGAACGCCTTCAGTGCCTCGCGGTTGGTGTCGATCGAGTCCTGGGTGACCACGAAGCTCTCGGCGATGAACGGCAGGCCGTTGTCGGCGAAGGGCAGCGAGTGCGGCTCGTGTCCGCCCAGTTCCAGCGTGAGGAGCTCGTTGGTGACGTAGCCGAAGAAGCCCTCGACCTCACCGTTCACCAGCACGCTCGGGTCGTACTCGACCGGCACGGTCTCGACCGACTCCGGGTCGATGCCGTTCGCCTCGAGCAGCGCCTCGAAGAGGGTCTCATTGCCGCCCGCCTGGACGCCGATCTTCTTGCCGACCATGTCCTCGGGGGTATCGATCGGAGCCGAGGGCAGCGAGACGATCGTGAAGGGGTTCTTCTGGTAGGTGGTACCGATGATCTTCAGCGGGGCACCCTCTTCGAGGATGACCGGGGCGACCGCGACCGGGCTGGAGAGTCCGACCAGCGCCTCCCCGGACAGAACGATCGACTCGGTCGCGCCGGGGCCGGCGAGGAGGTTGACCTCACTGAAGCCGGCTTCTTCGAAGTAGCCATTCTCCATCGCGAAGTATTCACCCGCGAACTCGGCGTTCTTGATCCAGGTGAGCTGGATCGACAGGTCGCCGAACCCTTCTTCGGCCGTGCTGCCGGATGCGTCAGAGCTGCTGCCAGAGCAGGCGGCAAGGGTGAGCGCTGCGGCCACTGCGGTCGCGGTGAGCGCGAGCGTACGAGTCTTTCGTGACATGGGGGTGCTGGGAACCTCTCAAGAGGGCAAGAAGGGGGACACGTCAACAATACCGACATGGTTGTTCCCCTTTTGTTACGGCAATCTTCACTAATCGGCTGACGTGTTTGTAGGTCTCCCCGTAGGGTGGAACGCACGGTGCACCCCTCGATTGCGAACGACTACCGCCGTTCGTCCCGCCACGTGGGCACGAATGCGCTTGCCCGGATGCTGGCTGTCGCAGCCATCGCCGGGCTCATTCTCGGTGGCTCATCACCGGCCTGGGCGACGACCGCGGAACCGACCCCGCCGGCCCAGAAGCAGACGCAGACGCCCACGGCAACGCCGACTCCGGATGTCACCAAGGAATCCACTCCGACCGCCGCGCCGCCGGACCTGACCTACCAGATCACGCCGACGCCCGCGGGCGACTTCATCCCGCAGAACCGGCTGAGCCTGACCGGCACGGCGACCACGGGCAACAAGGTGGTCGTCGCCGACGGAGCTGCGACGGTCTGCTCGGCCGAGGTCAAGGACGGCGCCTGGTCCTGCGTCGGTGACGTGAGCAATGGTGGCGTCACGCTGACCATCCGCGAGACGCTGCCGAACGGCAGCGTGGAGGAGGAGACATCCGCGAAACTGCGGGTGCTCGGGCCGCCGACCGTGGACGGCCCCTCCCCGGTGGTCACGACCGGGCTCATCAGCGGCGTCGGCTACCCCAACGCGCTGATCACGGTGGATGTCACCGGCCCGGTCTCGTTCACGCAGAGCGCCTGCCCTGCGGCGCTGACCAGCGGCTTCTGGTCATGTGCGCTCTCATCGGGCGGCGAGTTCCCCGACGGCACGTACCGCGTCACGGTGCGACAGGGCGCCCCGGACACCGGCCAGTTCTCGAACCCGTCGGCGGCGATGACGGTCGTGATCGACAAGACCGCGCCGGCGAGCCCGACCATCGATTCGGTGCGGGCGGGCGACCGCGTGATCGTTCAGCCGCACACCATCTCCGGTGCGGGCGAGGACGGCGGCGTCGTCGACCTGTTCATCAATCGAGACCGGCATTGCTCGGTCCCAGTGACCGGCGGCCGATGGGCGTGTGATGTGTCCGGCATCCCGGCTGGCGACCACACGTTTCAGGTTCTGCAGCGCGACGCTGCCGGCAACTACAGCGCCGTGAGCGACGGGTTCGTCGTCGTGTTCGGGATGCCGCATACGTCGACTCCGTCCCCCACACCGACGGCCACCCCCACGCCGACACCGTCCGAGACCACCGATCCGCAGACCGCCAGCCCGACACCGGCGCCCTCGCCGAGCGATCCCCCGGGAGCCACTTCCCCGCCGGACACTCCCCCGCAGCAGGCGCCGCCCACGCCGCTCACCTGGGGCACGCCGACTGACTTCGGCGTGCAGATCCCATCACTCGCTTCTTTCGCCGAGCACGGCACCCTGTGGGTGGCCCCACTGCTTGCGCTGGCCTTCGCACTGCTGGTCGCGCTTCCCTTGCGGCTGGTCTATCCGCTGCTCGCGGCCCGGATCCCACGGCCAGGCCGGCTCACCGGCCGGAACCAGGCGGTCAGCGCTGAGGACGAAGACACCCCGTTGGTGAAGCCCTGGGTGGTCATCGCCGGATCGGTGTTCGGGATGGCGCTGCTCGCGGCGCTGTCCGGCGGCATCCTCGGCGAAGTCCGGTACCTGCGCCTGGTCGTCGCGATCGGGATCGGGCTCGTCGTGCTGAACGGTGTCGGCATCGTGGCGAGCTCCTGGCTGGCTGCGCGGAAACTGCGGGTGGCGATGTGGTTCCGCTTCGTGCCGGGATATCTGGGACTCGCGGCGGTCGCCGCCCTCGCCTCCCGGATGATCGGCATCGAACCGCCGGTGATCCTCGGGGTGATCATCGCGAGCACGGTGCCGATGATTGCCGGCCAGGCGGCGCGCGGAGTGATCGGTCTCGCCCAACTGGTCACGCTTGCGGCTCTGGCCACCGCCGCATGGGCAGCGCACACCGCGATCGGCCCGGTGGACGGCTTCTGGGCGTCGCTGTTCTCCGAATCGCTCGCGGCGATCTGCCTGGCCGGGTTCGGGTCGGCCGTGCTGTTGACTCTGCCGCTGCGTGCGCTGCCCGGTCGGCTGGTCTACGAATGGTCGAAGCCGGCCTGGGTGATCGTCACCCTGGTCGTGGTCACGCTCGCGGCCGCAGTGCTCATGGCGCACACCGGCGCGCTCGTGGTCGGCGCGTTCCTGCTGGCTGGCGCGTTCGCGGCTGTCGCATGTGCGATCTGGGGCTGGGTGCGTTTCGTCGAGCCGGCGCGGCACTAGAGACATCCCCTCCCCCGCCGAGCCTGCGCGAGTGGTGTTATCGACTCGCCAGGAAATGCCTATCCCATGCACGATCATGGGCACTTTTTGGCGAGTCATTTTATTTGCGGATGCGCGAAGCCTCTCCCCCCTCTCCGACTCGCCACAAAACGCCCATCCCGCGCGACAACATGGGCGCTTTTTGGCGAGTCGGTTTGGCGAGTCGGTTTGGCGAGTCGGCTTGGCGAGTCGGTTTGGCGAGCGGACGCCTCGGATGATTCCACCGCACGGGCACCTGGGCGAACAGGTACCCGCCCGCTGTTCGCTGAGGGAATGGTGCCCCGGGAGGGACTCGAACCCTCAACTCCGCGATTTTAAGTCGCGCGCCTCTGCCAATTGGGCTACCGGGGCCCGCGCACGAGCCTAGCGGCGGGCAGCTCTGCGCGCAGGCGCTCGCCCTCCCCCGCGGCGCTAGCCTTTCGGCTCCGCGCCAGTGAAGTTGCGCTAGCGCAGAGCCGGAACACTAGCGCCACGGCTGTTACGGCGGGCAGGCGAAAGGCCCGCCACCGCTTCGGGTGACGGGCCTCTCGGTGAAGTGCGTTATGCCCGGGGCTTCGGGCGTGCAGCGAACTCCTCGAACTTGGCGCGGGGCTCCAGCACTGCCTCGATGGCGGCGTTGTCGCGGCCGAGGAAGAACTGGCCGGTCCAGTCGCCGAAGACGCGGATCTTGCGCTCCCACATCGGCATGGCCAGACCGTGGTAGCCGCGGTGCATGAACCAGGCGATGACGCCCTTGACGGCGATCTTCCCGGACTGGAACACACCGTGGCCGAGGCCGAGGCCGGCGACCGCTCCCATGTTCTTGTGGAAGTAGTCCTTCGGCTTCTCGTCACGCATGACCGCGACGATGTTCTTCGCGAGCAGCTTGCCCTGGCGCACCGCGTGCTGGGCGTTCGGCACGCAGAAGCCGCCAACGCCGCCTCCGGAGAGGTCGGGCACGGCCGAGATGTCGCCGGCAGCCCAGGCTCCCTCAACGATCTCGTCGGCGGTGCCGACGCGCAGGTCGGGGCGGGTGACGACGCGGCCACGCTCCTCGATCGGCAGGTCGGTGTTACGCACGATCTGCGGGTTGGCCATCACGCCGGCGGTCCAGACGATGAGGTCCGACTCGAAGGTCTCGCCGGTGGACAGCTCGACGACGCCGTCGACGGCCGACGCGAACTGCGTGTCCAGGTGAACCTCGGCGCCGCGCTGGGCGAGGTTCTTCAGCACCCAGTGGCTGGTCTCGAGCGACACCTCGGGCATGATCCGGCCCATGGCCTCGACCAGGTGGAAGCTGATGTCGTCGAATTCGATCTCGGGGAACTGCTTGAGCAGCGCGCTGGCGAGCGACCGCAGCTCGGCGAACACCTCGATGCCGGCGAAGCCTCCGCCGACCACGACGAAGGTGAGCAGGCGGGAGCGCTCCGGACCGGCAGGCAGCAGGGCAGCACGGGCGAAGTTCGAGATGACGCGGTCGCGGATGGCGACGGCTTCCTCGATGGTCTTCAGGCCGAACGCCTCATCGGCGACACCCGGGATCGGGAAGGTGCGCGATACCGCACCGCCGGTGACCACGACGATGTCGTACTCGAACGGGTACGCCTCGCCCTCTTCCGGCTGCAGCGTGGCGACGCGGTTCGCGTGGTCGATGTTGGTGACCTTCGCGGCGATGACCCGCGTGCGCTTCAGGTGACGGCGCAGCGGAACCACTGCGTGACGTGCCTCGATGGAGCCTGCGGCGACCTCCGGCAGGAACGGCTGGTAGGTCATGTACGGCAGCGGGTCAACGACCGTGACCTCGGCTTCACCTGACTTCAGCCACTTCTCCAGCTTGCGAGCCGTATAGAAACCGGCATAGCCGCCGCCGACGATCAGGATTTTGGGCACGAGTGGGGTCTCCTAGCGAAAATTTTCCGCACCGAGCCTACCGCCTCCGTAACTTCCGGAATTGCAGCACGGCGACGGCGACGAGCGTTATGAAAAGTGCCCCAAAACCCGTGAGAACCGCGAGTGGGACACCTACAAGACGTAACGAGTTTACCCCCGGCAACATTCCCAGCAAACCAACAGCCCTGTCCTCTTGCTTTGCCTCGGGAGTGGGGGCCGGCTCAGGTGCGGGTTCGTCTACCGGCGGGACTTGCACCGGGGCATCCGCTCGCCGGTGGAGCCGGATCCACTCGGAAAGGTCGCCCATCGGGTTCTTATCGACCTGCGGCACGATGTCGCGGACCGCGGCGGCAGCGTCGATCAGCCCGTTGCCGTAGAGCGGGTCGGGGCCGGGCGTTCCGGCATCCTCGGCGGTGGCGACGATCCGGTTGATCACGTTGGCGGCATCGAGCGCCGGGAACGCTGACCGCACCAGCGCGACCAGCCCGGCGACGATCGGCGTCGCCCCGCTGGTGCCCTGCCAGGTGACGTGCCCGCCGCCCGGCGCGGCGCCGACCAGGTCTTCGCTCGGCGCGGAGACGCCAATGGTGATGCCCTGCGACGAGGCGTCGAAGCTGGCCGTTCCGGACCGGTCGACGCCTGCCACGGTCAGCACACCCGGCATCGTCGCCGGCGCCCCGACCTCAACCGTGCCGCTGCCGCGGTTGCCGGCCGCTGCGACGACCACAACATCGTTCGCCATCGCGTACGAGAAGGCGTCGTCCCAGCTGGTCGGCCAGTCCAGGGTGTTGCGAGTGAGCGACATGTTGATCACGTCGGCGCCGTTGTCGACCGCCCAGCGCACGGCCTCGGCGATCTGGTCGTCGGAGGGCCGCGAGCCTTCACCGAAGCCCATCGACAGCGACAGCAGCGACGCCGCCGGGGCCACGCCGATCACCCCGTCGGTGCCGTTCGTGCCCCGACCGGCTGCGAGCGAGGCGACCATGGTGGCGTGGCCGTTGGTGCGCGGGTTGCCGACCGGAGTCTGCCCGTTGGCGGCACCCAGCCCCGAGAAGTCCTTGCCGCCGACCACCGCACCGGCCAGGTCGGGGTGGTTCGAGTCGATGCCGGAGTCGATCACGGCGATCGTGACGCCCTCGCCCTGGGTGGTGGTCCAGGCCTCGCGGATGCCGTAATCGTCCAGCCAGTATTCAAGCTCACGCACCTGGTCGGCCGAGGCCGGCGGGGCGATCAGGACGACGGATGCCAGGGCCAGCACCGCCGCCGGGGCGGCGAGCCGGCGCCTTACTCCGCGTCGTTGTAAGGCACGCACTCGCACACCTCCGGGCTCCAGGTGGCGCGCTCCAGCGCGAGGTCGCCGATCGGGTTCACCCCGGGACCTGCGGCCAGGGAGTGAGCGGCGAGCGCGTGCAGGCACTTCACCCGGGTGGGCATGCCCCCGGCGGAGATGCCGGCGATCTCGTCCACGTGCTCGATGCTCTCCCGGTCGGCGAGGTAGGAGTCGTGGGCGGCCTCGTAGGCGGCGGCGGTCTCGCCGGTGAGCAGTGCGGCCAGTTCGGGCATCACACCCTCGGCCTCGAGCGTGGAAATCGCGGCCGTGGCCGCCGGATGGCACATGTAATACAGCGTCGGGAACGGCGTGCCGTCATCCAGCCGCGGCTGCGTCGACACCACCGTCGGATTGCCGCACACGCAACGCGCCGCGATGCCGATCACGTTCCGCGCCGGGCGGCCGAGCTGCTGGGTGACGGTACGGATGTCCGCCTCGGTCGGCGGGTCGAATGGCGGCCTGGTCACTGCGCGGATCCTTGGATGTCGGGGGCTTGGAGCTGGTCAGGGGGCAACTCGGTGAGCCCGGCGGTGACGATTGAGCCGAGCATCGCGCTCAGCCAGTCGACCTCGGTGGTCTGGATCTCGTCGCTGATCGGCAGGCCATCGGCGGCGACCGGGGTCTGCCCGTCATCGATCACCAGATAGCTGACTTCGCCCGGGTAGACATAGTAGAGCCGCTCGCGCGCCTGAGCCTCCAAGTACGCTGGGTCGCCCCACCGGGCGACTTCCTGCTCGAGGTCTTCGACGGACTTCTCCTGCTCGGCGACGGCATCGCGCAACGCGGAGATCTGCTGTTGCTGCTCGATGAGCACGCGCAGGCTCGGTGCGAGCACCACGATCGCCGCGACCAGCAGGAAGAGCACGGAAACGGTGAAGCCGGAGAGCCGGATGCCGCGCAACCAGCTCCCCGGCGCCGTTTCCATCTGCGGCAGGGCGACCGGGACCTGCGTGGTCTTCTGCCGCTTCACCATGCCTTCGAGGTTAGGCGCTGAACCGCGGGAACGCGCTGCGACCCGCGTACACCGCGGAGTCGGCCAGCTCCTCCTCGATGCGCAGCAGCTGGTTGTACTTCGCGACACGCTCGGAGCGGGCCGGGGCACCGGTCTTGATCTGGCCGGAGTTGGTGGCGACGGCCAGGTCGGCGATGGTGGTGTCCTCGGTCTCACCGGAGCGGTGCGAGAGCACCGCGGTGTAGCCGGAGCGCTGCGCCAGCGAAACCGCGTCAAGCGTCTCGGTTAGCGTTCCGATCTGGTTCACCTTGACCAGGATCGAGTTGCCGACGCCGCGGGTGATGCCGTCGGCGAGGCGCTTCGGGTTGGTGACGAACAGGTCGTCGCCGACGATCTGCACCTTCGAGCCCAGCTCGCGGGTGAGGTGGTCGTAGCCCTCCCAGTCGTCCTCGGCCAGCGGGTCCTCGATGGTGACCAGGGGGTAGGCCGCGACCAGCTCGCTGAAGTACGAGGTCAGCTCGGCGGCGCTGAGCTGCTTGCCCTCGAACTTGTAGGAGCCGTTCTCGAAGAACTCGGTCGAAGCGACATCCAGACCCAGCGCGATGTCCTTGCCCGGGGTGAACCCGGCCTTCTGGATGGCCTCCATGAGGAAGTCGAGCGCTGCGCGGTTGCTGGCCAGGTCGGGCGCGAATCCACCCTCGTCGCCGAGGCCGGTGGCGAGTCCCTTGGCCTTCAGCTCACCCTTCAGCGCGTGGTAGGTCTCGACACCCCAGCGGAGTGCTTCGCTGAAGCTCTCGGCGCCGATCGGCAGGATCATGAACTCCTGGATGTCGACCGAGGTGTCGGCGTGCGCCCCACCGTTGATCACGTTCAGCATCGGCACCGGCAGCACGTGCGCGTTCGGTCCGCCGAGGTAACGGAACAGCGGCAGGTCGGCGCTGTCGGCGGCGGCCTTGGCGACCGCAAGCGAGACGCCGAGGATCGCGTTGGCGCCGAGGTTCTTCTTGTTCTCGGTGCCGTCGGCCTCGATCAGGGCAGCGTCGACGAGGCGCTGGTCGGATGCCTCGAAGCCTTCGATCGCCGGGCCGAGCTCGTCGAGTACGGCGTCGACGGCCTTCAGCACGCCCTTGCCGAGGTAGCGGTCCTTGTCGCCGTCGCGCAGTTCGTACGCCTCGAACGCACCGGTGGAAGCGCCCGAGGGCACCGCGGCGCGGGAAACCGTGCCGTCTTCGAGCAGAACCTCGACCTCCACGGTCGGGTTGCCACGGGAGTCAAGGATTTCACGGGCGCCAACGGCCTCGATCAACGACACGAAAGGTCTCCTTCAGAACTGGGATTGTCAGGCGGTCTGCCCTCAGCAATCCTAGACCGCGCCCTGTTGGTCGAGCCTGTCGAGACCGTGTGAGGGGGTCTCGGCAGGCTCGACCAGCGGGTGGCGTGCTTCTACAGGGCGCCGCCGGCCGCGTCCGGGTTATCCGACGACTGGCCGTGATCGCCGACGGTCTCGCGGGCGACGAAGTTCTCGATGTCGAAGTAGTTCGCCCCGGCCCGCTGCGCGATGGTGAGAAGCGTGGTCATCGACGCCACTTCCTCGACCTGCTCCTTGAGGAACCACAGCATCGCCTGCTCGCCGAGCGCGTCGTCTTCCTTGCGCGCGGCACGGAACAGGGCCTCGATCTGGCCGGTGACCTGCTTCTCCTGCGTCAGCGCGAGCTCGATCGGCTCCACCACGGTGCCGAAGTCGGTGCGGGGGGCTTCGACGCCCGGAATGGTCACGCCGAGATCGCGGTCCAGCCGGTACTGCACGAGCATCATCGCGTGGTTGCGCTCCTCGATCGACTGGCGGTAGAAGTGCCGGGCCAGCTGCGGCAGGTCGTGGTCATCGAACCAGACGGCGATCGCGATGTACTGCTGGGAAGCAGAGAACTCGTGGCCGATCTGCTGGTTCAGGAGCTCGTTGAAAGAAGTCTCGTTCATACGCCCGACGGTACTTGCGCCGGGGCCGCGGGCGCTAGGCAGGAAAGGCTAGCCTCCGTTGCCTGTGGTGGGCGCCCGATAGAACAGCTGGGAGCCATGGTCATCGACGCCGCGGACCGTGCCGACGTTCTCCCAGTGCAGTGAGGCCAGCAGCATCCGCATCGGGAAGTTGCTGTCCGGTGAGGCGGTGAACAGCCGGCCGGCGACCCGATCGGTGGCGGCGGACAGCAATGCCTTGCCGAGCCCGAGCCGGCGGTGGCTCTCGGCGACCGCGATCAGCGGCACGAACCTCTGGTCGAAGAAGGACTCATCTACGGCGATCACCCCGATCACGGCGCCGTCCAGCCGGGCGATGATCAGTTGCCCGGCGTCGAACCACGCCCGCAGGGCCAGGTGTCTGCGCTTGGCCGTGGCGACATCCGGCCAGGCCAGCATCGAGATCGCGGGCAGCTCGTCCTCACGAGGCAGGGTGATCACGACGCTGGGCACGTTCCGATGCTAGCGGCGAGCTCAGGACAGGTCGCGGAATTCCAGGTCGGATGCCACGGCTGAGTCGTTCACGAAGGCGAAGCGCGTGAAGCCCTCGCCCTGCAGCCGCTCGAGGATGTTCTTGATGTTCTTCGGCTTGCGCTCCAGCCGCACCCGGTGGCCGGCCTCGACGAGTTCGGCCTTGATCCGGCCGAGGGCGCCCGGGGTGACACCGGCGTCATAGAGCAGGGCCACGGCATCCGTTTCACCCTCCTCCTGGATCGCAACCAGGTCGACAAGTCGCTCGAAGCCGAGCGAGAAGCCGATCGCCGGCACGTCGGTACCGAGGAAACGGCCGATCATGCCGTCGTAGCGGCCGCCGCCGCCGAGGGAGTAACCGAGCCGGGGGTGCGCGACCTCGAAGATGGTGCCGGTGTAATAGCCCATGCCGCGCACCAGGGTGGGGTCGAAGACCAGGTCGGCGTTCGGCACGGCCGCCCGCAGTTCCAGCAGGGCCTGGTAGGCGTCGGTGTCCAGCCATGCGGGCGGGGCGCCGTCGAGCAGATCCCAGCCGCTGGTCTCGAGCGCGTCGGCGAGGCCGCCGGTCTGCACGCCCAGTTCGGTGAGCTCGGCGGCGACCCCGTCGACGCCGATCTTGTCGAGCTTGTCGATGGCGATGAGCGCGCGTTCGTGCAGTTCGGCCGGCACCTGCCAGTGCCCGAGCAGCGCCGTAAGGATGCGCCGGTCGTTGATGCGGATGCTGCAGCCCTCGAGTCCCAGCGCGTCCAGCGCGGCGCTGGTGGCGGTGATCAGTTCGATCTCGGCGAGCGGCCCGGCTTCACCGATGATGTCGATGTCGCACTGCATGAACTGCCGGAAGCGGCCCTTCTGCGGACGCTCTGCCCGCCAGACCGGGGCGATCTGGATGGCGCGGAACACCGGCGGCAGGGCGCCGTGGTGGCTGGCGTAGAAGCGGGCCAGCGGGACGGTCAGGTCGAACCGCAGGCCCAGGTCGGTGAGCTCGAGCGGCTCGGTGGCCTGTTGCAGGTCCTCGGTGGTGAGTCCGCGCTTGAGGATACCGAAGGCGAGCTTCTCGTTGTCGCCGCCGAGTCCGGCGTGCAGTCGCGAACTGTCCTCGACCACCGGGGTTTCGATCTCATCGAACCCGTGCGCCCGGTAGGTCTGCCGGATGATGGCGAGCACGCGTTCCCGTCGGCTCTTCTCGGCGGGAAGGAAGTCGCGCATCCCGCGCGGGGGGTTCACAGTGCTTGCCACCCGTCGATTGTTTCACGGCACCTGACCTCGCCCGCCACGCACACGACGGGGCGGCAACCGCTCGCCGTCTCCCCCGGCCGAACGGGGTACAACGCCGCGCCGAACTTTACCGCCGGAACGTTTGCCAATGGCATCGATTCCCATTAGCATCGGTATCGCTGGTCGGGCTTTTGGTCGCGTGAATGCACGTCTGGATCGGGTAGTCCAGGCCACAGTGCCCGCACCGAAATTCGACCGGTTGCGTTTCTCGTACATTCGGGTTGTAGTGAGAACGCCTAACGTCATCCGCCTGGTCTTCTGATCAGGCGGATGACTGTTTTTGCCCCTCGGCGTCGCGGATCTCGCCTTGCAGGTCGCGCAGCGTGGAGCGCAGCGCCCGCTCGGCGTCGAGCCCGTTCGCGCGGGCGGAGGCGACGATGGCGAGCAGCAGCGGGCCCAGTTCATCCTCTTCGGTGACATTGACCGCGGGGGCGGCGTCGGCGTCGATCAACCCGATCCGCTCGGCACGGCCGAGCAGCTTGTCGGCCAGCGCGAGGCTCGGCATTCCCTGCGGGATGCCCTCGAGCACGCTCGACCGATGCGTCTTCTCGGCCGACTTCGCGGCGTTCCAAACTTCGAGCACAGCATCGACCGTCGGCGCTGAGGCGTCGCCGAAGACGTGCGGGTGGCGGCGCACCATCTTCTCGGTGGCGGCGGCCGCGACATCCTGAATATCGAATTCCTCGCCCGGCGTGGTGGCCGCGATGTCGGCGTGGAAAACCAGCTGGTAGAGCACGTCGCCAAGCTCCTCCAGCATGCCGTCCCGGTCGCCGGTCTCAATCGCCTCGATGAGCTCGTACGTCTCCTCGATCAGGTAGGGCACCAGCGAGGCGTGGGTCTGTTCCTTGTTCCAGACGCAGCCGTCGGTGACGTCCCGCAGGCGGGAGAACTCGGAGGCGAGGTGGTCGAGCGCGGTGGCATCCGTCATGCGTCCCATGCTGTCATGCGCCCCTGAGTTAGCCGACAATGCTAGTGCCGCGAGCCGCAGACCAGCATTTTCGGCTAACTCACGACCAGAACGGTCAGGAGACCGCTTCGGATGCCGCGGTGGCAGCTGCAGGCTCGGTTGCGGGCGCCGGGAAGATGGCGTCGAAGAAGCCGGCCACCCAGACCAGCAACTCGGCGTCGCCGACCGGTTCGCCACCCTGCTTCGGCAGAGGCACAGAAATCGACGAGGTCTGCGCGAAATATCGTGAACCGGGGTACATCCGCTGCAGGCGCACCTGTAGTGAGTCCGGTAGCTCAGCTGGCGCGATGCGCAGGTTCTGGCCCATCACCACAACCTCGCTGAGCCCGGCCTTCTGCGCGCGCCGGCGCAGCCGCGACACGGTGATCAGGTTCTGCACCGGCAGCGGCACCTCGCCGTAGCGGTCGGTGAGCTCGTCGAGTACCGCGTCGATTGCGTCGTCCGGCGCCGCCGGCCCGCTCGCCGCAGACAGCTTCTGGTACGCCTCCAGCCGCAGCCGCTCGCTCTCGACGTACTCCTCGGGGATGTGCGCGTCGATCGGCAGTTCCAGCCGCAGCTCGGTCTGCCCCTCGGCGACGTCGCCCCGGAAGGCGGACACCGCCTCGCCGATCATTCGCAGGTACAGGTCGAAGCCGACGCCCGCGATGTGACCGGACTGCTCACCGCCGAGCAGGTTGCCCGCGCCGCGGATCTCGAGGTCCTTGAGTGCGATCTGCATACCGGCGCCGAGCTCGTTGTTGGCGGCGATGGTCGACAGCCGCTCGTGCGCAGTCTCGGACAGCGGCTTCTCGGCGTCGTACAGGAAGTACGCGTACGCCCGCTCCCGGGCGCGTCCGACGCGGCCACGCAGCTGATGCAGCTGGCTGAGCCCGTACTTGTCGGCCTGGTCGATGATCAGCGTGTTGGCGTTCGGGATGTCGAGGCCGGTCTCGACGATCGTGGTCGACACCAGCACGTCGAACTTGCGTTCCCAGAAGTCGACGATCACCTGCTCCAGCGAGGATTCGCTGAGCTTGCCGTGCGCGACGGCGACACGTGCCTCGGGCACCAGCTCGGCGATCTGCGAGGCGACCCGGTTGATCGAGGACACCCGGTTGTGCACGAAGAAGATCTGCCCCTCGCGCAGCAGTTCGCGGCGGATGGCGGCCGCGATCTGCTTGTCGGAGCGGGGACCTACGAAGGTGAGGATCGGATGCCGGTCCTCCGGCGGGGTGGCCAGGGTGGACATCTCGCGGATGCCGGTGACCGCCATCTCGAGGGTGCGCGGGATGGGCGTTGCACTCATCGCCAGCACGTCGACGTTGGTCTTGAGCTTCTTCAGCGCATCCTTGTGCTCGACGCCGAAGCGCTGCTCCTCGTCGATGATGACGAGTCCGATGTCCTTGAACTTGACCGAGTCGCTGAGCAGCCGGTGCGTGCCGATCACCACGTCGACGGTGCCCTGCAGCAGCCCGTCGATGGTCTCCTTGGCTTCCTTGTCGGTCTGGAACCGGCTGAGCGCGCGCAGGTGCACCGGGAACCCGGCGAAGCGTTCGGTGAAGGTCTCCAGGTGCTGCTTGACCAGCAGCGTGGTGGGCACGATCATGGCGACCTGCTTGCCGTCCTGCACTGCCTTGAACGCGGCACGCACCGCGATCTCGGTCTTGCCGTAGCCGACGTCACCGGAGATCAGCCGGTCCATCGGGATCGGCCGCTCCATGTCGGCCTTGACCTCGTCGATGGTCTGCAACTGGTCGGGCGTTTCGGCGTATGGGAAGGCCTCTTCCAGTTCACGCTGCCACGGGGAGTCCGGCGCGAACGAGTGGCCCTTGGACGCCATCCGCGCCGAATACAGCTTGACCAGCTCGACGGCGATGTCGCGCACCGCCTTGCGCGCCTTGCTCTTCGCGGACGACCAGTCGCTTCCGCCCATCTTGCTGAGGCTGGGCGCCTCGCCGCCGACGTAGCGGCTGAGCAGGTCCAGCTGGTCGGTGGGCACCGACAGCTTGTCGCCGGGATGCCCGCGCTTCGACGGCGCGTATTCCAGCACCAGGTACTCGCGGGTGCTCTTCACCGCGTTCCGGCCGCCGCTGGACACCTCGCGCTGCACCAGTTCGACGAACCGGCCGATGCCGTGCGTCTGGTGCACGACGTAGTCGCCCTTCTTCAGCGCCAGCGGGTCGACCACGTTCTTGCGCCGGGTGGCCAGTTTCTTCACCTGCCGGCCGCCGTAGCCGGCGCTGCGCCCGTAGAACTCCGCCTCGGACAGCACCGCAAGCTTCAGCTCGGCCGACTCGAAACCGTTCTCGATGCCCGCCTTGGTGAGGTAGGCGACTCCCGGCTCCAGCTCGGCAGGCAGTTCGTCGACGAGCCGGGCGGCGAGGTTCTGCTCGGCGAGCACATCGGCGGCACGCTCCAGCAGCCCGACGCCCTGCGCGGTGATGATGACACTCCAGCCGTCGCCGAGCCGTTCGGCGACGTGCCCGGTCGCGCCATCCGCTCGACCGGCGAAGCTCGGCACCGCGTCAGCCTCGACGCGCACGTAATCGTCGATCTCCTCGACCAGTTCGCTGTCGGTCGCACCCTCACCGAGCGCGGCGCCGCTATCGAAGGAACTGATCGTCCACCACGGGCGACCGGATGCCTGCATCCGCAGCCCGGACAGGGTGAGGAAGTCGCCAGCACCCAGGTCGATCGGCGCCTCGGCGCCGACGGTGGCGGCCTGCCAGGCCGCGGAGAGGAACTCCTTGTTGGTCTCGGAGAGGTGCGCGGCGCGGGTGGCGACCCGTTCCGGGCTGATCACGGCGATCGCGGCATCCGCCGGCAGGTAGTGCGTGATCGGCACCAGCCCGTCGATCAGCGCCGGGGCGAGCGATTCCATGCCGTCGACCGGGATGCCCTGGGAGAGTTTCTCGAGGATCGCGGACAGGCTCGGGAACTCGTGCAGCATCTCCCGGGCGCGCTGTCGCACCGGTTCTCCGAGCAGCAGCTCGCGGGCAGCGGGCAGGCGCAGTTCGTCGATCGGGTCGGGCAGCGACCGCTGGTCGGCGACGGAGAACAGCCGCATCTGTTCGATCTCGTCGCCGAAGAAGTCGACACGCACCGGGTGGTCGGCGATCGGCGAGAACACGTCGAGGATGCCGCCGCGCACGGCGAACTCGCCGCGGCGGGTGACCATGTCGACGCGGGCGTAGGCAAGCTCGACAAGGCTGCTGGCCAACTGCGCCAGGTCGTACCCTCGGCCGCCTGCGGTGAGCGTGATCGGTTCGAGTTCGGTCAGGTTGTCGGCGATCGGCTGCAAGGCGGCGCGCACCGACGCGGTCAGCACGATCGGTCCGACCGGTCCCTTGGACTGCCGCTTCGACCAGTCCTTCAGCCGGCGCAGCGCGTCGATGCGCTTGCCAACGGTTTCCGCGCTGGGGCTGAGTCGCTCGTGGGGCAGGGTCTCCCAGGCGGGGAACTCGATGATCTCGGCATCCGGAAGATAGCTGGCGAGCGCATCCCGCAGCGCCTCGGCTTCACGGCCAGTGGCTGTGATCGCGAGCAGCGCCTTGCGGTCGGGCCGCTGGGACAGCAGCCCGGCCAGCAGTGGCGCGCGCAGCCCGTCGCTGAGCGAGAAGTCTGCGCTGCCGGAGGCGAACCTCAGGGCGTTCTCGAACGTGCGGGCGCGCGAAAGGGCCGGAATTATCCGTTCGAGTATCACCCGACGATTGTACGCGCGCGCTGGAGCTGAGGGATCGCGTCAGCGCGCTGGAGCTATGCGAATCGCGCCAGCGATTCCGCGACGCCAGCGCCGCCGGAGCCTGCGACGGCGGTTCACGACTCCGTCGCCGCTGGTCGAGCTTGCCGAGATCTCGACAGGCTCGATCACCGGACGGGTATCAGACGCTCGGCGCGTGGAATTTCTGCTGCGCCGCGAGAAGTCCCTCGGAAGCGATCTGCAGGGCGGCGTCCGCGGCATCCGACAGCAGGTTCGGAAGCACCGCGCGCTCGGCGGACGCGAAGTCGTGCAGCACGTAGTCCGCCGGCGACTGGCGGCCGGGCGGGCGGCCGATACCGACCCGCACCCGGATGAAGTCCGGAGTGCCGACGGCCTTGATGATGTCGCGCACGCCGTTCTGTCCGCCGTGCCCGCCGCCGGACTTCAGTCGGATCGAGTCGAACGGGATGTCGAGGTCGTCATGGATGACGATGAGCTGCTCGGGCTCGATCTTGTAGAAGCGCAGCAGCGCGGCGACCGGTCCACCCGACACGTTCATGTAGGTGTTCGGCTTCGCGAGAATCAGCTTCGGGCCGGCCGGGAAGCTCCGCCCCTCGGCCACGGCAGCGTTCGTCTTGTGCGTCTTGAACGACGCGGACATCCGGTGCGCGAGCTCGGCGAGCACCATATGGCCGACGTTATGCCGATTACCGGCGTAGTCGGGCCCGGGGTTACCGAGCCCGACTACCAGCCAGTTGTTGCTGTCCACAGGGGCAGCTCTCCTGAAAAGGGGAATTACTCGGCCGACTCTTCAGCGGCGGCAGCCTCAGCTTCGCCCTCAGCCTCGCCAACCGAAGCGGCGGCGGGCACCATGATGTGCACGACGAGGAGTTCGGGGTCATCGGCCAGGGTCGCGCCCGTGGGCAGCTCGATGTCCTTGGTGTGGATCTGCGAACCCTCTTCGAGGCCCTCGATCGACACGACGACGCTCTCGGGGATGTGGGTCGCCTCGACCTCGAGCTTGATGGTGTTCAGGCTCGACACGTGGATGGTGCCGGGGTACGACTCGCCCTCGATGTGCACCGGGACCTCGACCTGGACCTTCTCGCCCTTCTTGACGACGATGAGGTCGATGTGCTCGATGATCTGGCGCACCGGGTCACGCTGCACGTCCTTGACGAGGGCCAGCTCCGGCTTGCCGTCGATGTCGAGCTCGAGCACGGCGTTGGCCTTGCGGATGATCAGCATGGTCTCGTGACCGGGCAGGGTCACGTGCTGCGGGTCGGTGCCGTGGCCGTAGATGACCGCGGGGATCTTGTTCGCAGCACGGATCTTGCGGGCAGCGCCCTTGCCGAACTGCGTACGGAGTTCTGCCGTGAGTTTGGTGTCGTCAGACATCCTGTGTCTCCTTCAGGGCCTGTGGGCCCGGTTCTATGTTCAACTCGAACGCATGTCAGCGTGAGGAAAGCCTGTGCCCACTCGCCGCGTCGATAACGGATGCGGATGCATCCCTCGCCGAAGTTCAGTGGCCGAGTCTACCGCACTCGGGCACCGCCCTCGGCATGTCAGGGGCGGTCCAGCGCCCGCCGCCAGTATCCTGAGCCGCGTGCCCCCGAGTTTGCATTCCCGAGTCGTTGATGACCTCGGCCGATTGATTGTCTCGGGCGACGCTGCCCCGGGCTCCGTGATGCTCGCTGATGAGCTGGAGCGACGGTTGGGGGTCAGCCGCTCGGTCATTCGCGAGGCGGTGCGCGTGCTCGAGTCGATGGGCCTCGTGGAGGCCGTGAAACGTGTCGGCATCCGGGTGCTGCCGATTTCGCGTCGGAACGCCTTCGATCCGCAGCTGATCCAATGGCGGTTGGGCGGGGACGGGCTGGGCGCGCAACTGCGCTCGCTCACCGAACTGCGGTCGGCGGTCGAACCCACCGCGGCAGAACTGGCCGCTCAGCACAGCCCGCCGGAACTCTCCGCCGAGCTCATGACGATCGCCGCGCAGATGCGCTCCGCCGGGCGGGCGGGCGACTTGGACCGGTTCCTCGAACTCGACATCCACTTCCACCGTCTGGTGCTGCACGGCTCGGGCAACGAGATGTTCGCGGCCCTGGACGATTCGATCGCGGCCGTCCTCACCGGACGCACCTCGCTCGGCCTGATGCCGACGCACCCGCATGAGGAAGCGATGCAGTGGCACGTCGACGTGGCCGACGCGATCCAGGGCGGACACCCGGACCGGGCACGGACCTCGATGGAGCAGATAATGCGACGCACGGTCTCCGAGGTGCAGTCGGTGTGGGCCGCCGAGCCCCGAGCGCTGGTGTGAAAAAGCGGCCGCAAGCCCACACGGGTGGACCTGCGGCCGCTCAGCTCAGAAGCTCAGAAGCTCAGCAGCACCTTGCCGGACACGGACGAGTCACGGGCCACTTCGAACGCCTGCAGCGCCTCGGATGCCGGAAACTCATGCGTAACGATCGGGTCGACGTACAGCGATCCATCCGCGAGTGCGGCGATGACCTCGTCGATCTCGTCGTTGAAGCGGAACGAGCCGACCAGTTCCAGCTCGCGAGAGATCGCCAGCGCGATGAGCGCGGGCTGCTCCCCCGACGGCAGCAGGCCGACCATGACGACTCGACCGCCACGCGCCGCACCCTGGAACGCCGAGGCCAGTCCGAAGCGGTTTCCGGATGATTCGAAGACCACGTCGGCCGCGACGGAGGCGATGGCCTCGGCATCCGTGGCCTGGATGGTCCGGGCGGCACCGAGCTTGACCGCGTTCTCAAGCGGCGCATCATGCACGTCGGTTGAGATGATCTCGGCGGCGCCGGCGCGCTTGGCGACGGCGGTGATGAGCAGGCCGATCGGCCCGGAGCCGGTCACGAGCACCCGCTTGCCCGTCAGGTCGCCGGCGCGCGAGACGGCGTGCCAGGCGACCGCAGCGGGCTCGACGATCGCGGCATCCCGCAGCGAGAGCGATTCGGGAAGGGTGCGCAGCATGCGTGCGGGAAGCGCGACGTGGCGGGCGAACGCGCCCTCGGTGTGCGGGTGGTGCGCGGCGCTGCCCAGGTAGGTGCCGCGGGTCGCGAGGTTCGCGCGCCCCTCCGGCCAGGTGCCGTTGGCAGTGGCCGGGTGCACAGCGACCCGCGTGCCGGCAACCGGTCCGGTTCCGTCCGCCGCCTGCTGCAGCACGGTCCCGACGACTTCGTGGCCGAGGATCATCGGCTCCTTCAGGATGGACTCACCCGCGGCGCCCTCCAGCCAGTAATGCAGGTCGGAGCCGCAGATGCCGCCATAGGCGATCTCGACGATGGCTTCGGATCCTTCCGGCGATGGCACCGCGATGGTCTCGACACGCAGGTCGCCCTTGCCGTGGGCGACGACGGCGAGGGTTTCGGTGGGGATCGTGGTCATGGTTACTCCTTGTTCCTGGTTCACGGTGCGTAGTTCACGGCGGGACGGATCGGTCAGACGACGACCGTCATCCCTCCGTCGATGAACACCACCTGGCCGTTGACGAAGTTCGAGGCGTCGCTCGCGAGCCACAGCGCCGGTCCGACGATGTCGGTGGTCGTGCCCCAGCGGTTCGCCGGCGTGCGGCCGAGGATCCAGGAGTTGAACTGCTCGTCGTCGACGAGGTTCTGAGTCATCTCGGTGTGGATGTAGCCGGGGGCGATGGCGTTGATCTGCAGGCCGTCCTTCGCCCATTCGGCGGTCATCGCTCGTGTGAGGTTGCGGATGCCCCCCTTGGATGCGGTGTACGGCGCGATGGTGGGACGGGCGAGGTCAGTCTGCACCGAGGCGATGTTGATGATCTTGCCCTTGCCCCGCGGGATCATGTGGCGGGCGGCCTCGCGACCGATCAGGAAGGCGCTGGTGAGGTTGGTGGTGAGCACTCGCTCCCAGTCGGCGACATCAAGGTCGAGCATCGGTACGCGATGCTGCACCCCGGCGTTGTTGACGAGGATGCTGAGCGGCCCGACCTCGGACTCGATCCAGGCGATGCCCTCGGCGGCCGCCTCGGCATCCGTCACATCGAATGCGCGCGCGAAGATGCGGTCCTCACCGAACTGCGCCGCGAACTCAGCGCGGGTGGCCTCCAAACGCTCGGCGTTCATCCCGTTGAGGACGACGATCGCTCCGGCCTGGGCGAGCCCTTCCGCGATCGCCTTGCCGATGCCACGGCTGGATCCGGTCACGAAGGCCACGCGACCGGTGATGTCGAAGAGTGGTGATGCCATGGGCATACGTCCTTTCGTTCAAGTGCAGGACGGGGGCCACGATCGCAATCGTGAGCCCCCGCCCTTCTCAGAGTGTGTAGTTCTAGAACATCCCGGCGATGAGGAAGAACGCCAGTGCCATCACGAAGCCGATGACTGCGATGAGCGCCTGCCCGACGGTCCAGGTCTTCAGGGTGGTCTTGGTGTCCATCTCGAAGAACTTGCTGACCAGCCAGAAGCCAGAGTCGTTCACGTGACCCGCGAACACCGAACCGGCAGCGACCGCGAGCACGATGGCGGCGAGTTCGAATGCGTTGAAGTCCGGGTTGCCCATGACCAGCGGCTGGATGAGTGCGGCCGCCGTGGTGAGCGCGACGGTCGCCGAACCCTGGGCGATACGCAGCGCGGCTGCAATGACGAAGCCGGCGACGATGACCGGCATGCCCATGGAATCGAGCGAGCCGGCGAGGGCATCGCCGATACCGGTCTGGCGCAGCACGTAGCCGTACATGCCACCGGCACCGGTGATCAGGATCACCGAGGACACCGGGCCGAGGGCACTGTCGATGACGGTCTCAACCAGGCTGCCGGGCTTGCGCTTGGACCAGCCGAGCAGCCACATGCCGAGCACCACGGTGATGAGCAGCGCAACCGGGGTCTCGCCGAGCGTGCGGAGCACCTGCACCCAGGTGTCCTCGAGCGAGACGACACCCGCCGTGGCGAGCATGTTGAGGCCGGTGTTCATAAAGATGAGCACGAGCGGCAGCAGCAGGAGCAGCAGGATGGTGCCGAGCGACGGCGTGGACTGGAAGGTCTTGTACCGCTGGTCTTCGCCGCTCAGGATCGAGGGCACCGGGATCTGGAAGCGGCGTCCAACCCAGCCGCCGAACCACTGACCGACAATCACCCAGGTGGGGATGGCGATCACGAGACCGAGTAGCAGCACCAGTCCGACGTCAGCGCCGAGCAGGCCGGTCGCAGCCACCGGGCCGGGGTGCGGCGGCACGAAGATGTGCATGACCGAGAACGCCACGGCAGCCGGGAAGGCATAGCCGAGGAAGGACCCGCCGAGGCGGCGCGCCACCGAGAAGATGATCGGCAGCATGACGACCAGGCCCGCATCGAAGAAGATCGGGAAGCCGAACAGCAGCGACGCGACGCCGAGCGCGAGCGGAGCCCGCTTCTCTCCGAACTTGCGGATGAGCGCGTCGGTGAGCACCTGGGCGCCACCGCTCAGTTCAAGCATCCGGCCGAGCATCGCGCCGAGACCCACCAGGAGCGCGACGCTGCCCAGGGTGTTGCCGAAGCCGGTGGTCGCCGTGCTCACGATTGAGCTCGCCGGCATGCCCGCCGCGACCGCGGTGAGCAAGCTGACGATGATCAACGCCAGGAAGGCGTGGATCTTGAACTTCATGATCATCACGAGCAGCAGCGCGATGCCTGCTGCCGCGATCCCCAGCAGAGCCGGTGCACTGAGCACCCAGTTCAGCTCCAATTCGGTCATCGTTGTCCTGTTTCTTTCTTGATGCGCCCGACGATCTCGTCGGGGGTTCGGGAAAGGTCGACGACGGCTCCCGCCTCGTCGGCCTCGAGCGGCTCGAGCGTCGCGAACTGCGAGTCGAGCAGGGTTTGGGGCATGTACTCGTGATTCCGCTGGGACAGGCGCTCAGCGATGAGCTCCTGGCTGCCACTGAGGTGAACGAACAGCAGACTGGGCACGATCTGGCGCATCAGGTCGCGGTACTGCCGCTTCAGTGCCGAGCAGGCCACGATGATGGAGTCGCCGGTCACGAGGGCGTCGGCGATGGTCTGCGCGATGCGCGTCAGCCACGGGCGACGGTCATCATCCGTCAGCGGATGTCCGGACGCCATCTTCGCTTTGGCTTCCGGCGTGTGAAGGTCGTCCCCGTCGATGAACCGACGGTCGAGAGATGCCGCGAGGTCCCGTCCGATGGTGGATTTTCCAGAGCCCTGGACGCCCATCACGATGATGGGGCGTGGGGAGTTCACATCGGTCATTGACGCTCCGGTACTGCTTAGCCAGACGGTTCACATCTGATAACTCAACAGGGGGCCGTCAATAAATCAGATTACATAGAAAACTGTAACAGTTGATTTCGGCTCGAAGGACAGCGCGCGTTCAGGAGCGTGCGTGAGCGGGGACAGCGTCCCGGACCGGGTTGGGTCACTCGCGGCGCACGATGAACGCGCGGGCGCACGGAAGATGCAGCGCCCGTGCGTCAATCGGGCGCCTCGACCGATCGGTCGAGCGGGAGAGGTTTGCTAGCGGACGGTGCTGCCCGCTGCCTGATCCAGCAGCGGCAGTTCGGCGCGGGTCGGCAGGCTCTCCCAGTCACCTGCGGCGGTGACCGCGAAGGCTCCGAGAGTCGTGCCGCGCTCGAGTCGGCCGGCGACATCCTCACCGTCCAGCAGCGCAGACAGGTAGCCGGCGGTGAAGGCGTCACCGGCTCCGATGGTGTCGACGACCGGCACGCGGCGCGCGGGAACTGACAGCGTCCCGCCCGCGTGGTACACCCCTGCGCCGTCGCCGCCGCGCTTCACGACGACCTCGCTGACGCCGGCGCGCAGCAGTTCGGCGGCCGCATCCGCCTCGGCGCCCTCGGCGACCAGGCCGAGTTCGTCGTCGGAGGCGAACACGATGGACGCCGTGCGTGCGATCGGGGCGAGGACCGCGGATGCCGCTTCCCGCGTCCAGAGCTTGCGGCGGTAGTTCACATCGAACGAGATCGTCACGCCGAGTCCTGCGGCACGGCGGGCCAGTGCGGTGATCGCTTCGGCGGCGGACGCCGACAGCGCGGCAGTGATGCCGGTGATGTGCAGCACGCGAGTGCCTGACCGCAACAGGTTCTCAACGTCGGCCACCTCGAGCGCCGAGGCGGCCGAGCCTGCCCGGTAGTAGGCGACGCGGGAGATGTCGGCGATCCGGGTCTCGACCAGCAGCAGGCCGGTCGGCCTGGTGGCATCGATCATCACCGCAGTGTCGACGCCCTCGGCACGCAGGGTGCGGGTGACCAGTGCGCCGACCTCGTCGTCGCCGAGCCGTCCGGCCCAGCGCACGCGGTGTCCGAGTCGGGACAGGCCGATGGCGACGTTGGACTCTGCCCCGGCGATGGTGATGTTCGCGCCGCCGCCGAGCCGCAGCATCCCGCTCGCCCGGACCGATCCCATCGATTCGCCGATGGTCAACACCTCGGCGTCAGCGCTCATCTCAGCCATGGGGCAACGGTATCCCGGAAGCGTGCGGCCCGATCGCGCAACGCGTCGAGGCTGCCGCCCTCCCCCGCGTCGCCGACGAGCGGGCCACCCAGCCCGAGCGCCACGGCGCCTGCGGCGAGATAGTCGGCCGCCTGGTCGAGACCGACGCCGCCGACTGCAAGCAGCGGCACCGTGGGCAGCGGATCGCGCAGCGCCTTGAGGTAGCTCGGTCCGCCGACCGACGCCGGGAACAGCTTCACCGCGGTGGCGCCCTGCTCCATGGCGGTGATCACCTCGGTCGGCGTCATCGCCCCAGCGAGCACCGGGAGTCCGATCCTGGCGCACTCGGCGATGCTGCCGACGACAGCGGGGGTGACCGCGAAGGTCGCCCCGGCGTCGCGAACCCGGTGCACGTCGTCGGCAGTCAGCACCGTTCCGGCGCCGATCCGGGCATCGGCCGGCGCCTCACGCGCGACGGTCTCGATCACCGCCAACGCGTCGGTGGTCGTGAGCGCCACCTCGACGTGGCGGACGCCCGCGTCGATCAGGGTGAGCGCCGCCCGCACAGAGGCGTCACGGTCGGTGCCTCGGATGATCGCGAGCAGCCGGTCTTGCCGCAGGCTGTCGAGCAGATCCACGTTCGTCACGCCGGTCACCACTCCGCCAACGATCCGTCCGAGTGCCGCCAGAGCGGGGTACGCCAGGCGTTGCCAACGGCGTCCGCGGCGCGAACCGCCTCCTCGTCGATCTCGATGCCGAGCCCGGGTGCGGTGAGCAGCTCGAAGTGGCCGTCGACGAATTTCAACGGTTCGGTGTCGGCGACGTAGTCGAGTACTTCGGCACCCTGGTTGTAGTGGATGCCGATGCTCTGCTCCTGGATCAGGTAGTTCGGCGTTGCGAACCCCACCTGCAGGCAGGCGGCCAGCGCGAGCGGGCCAAGCGGGCAGTGCGGCGCCAGCTGCACGTCGTAGACCTCGGCGAGTGCAGCGATCCTGCGCACCTCCGAGATGCCGCCGGCGTGTGCGAGGTCGGGCTGCGCGACGGCGATGCCTGCCTGCAGCACCGGGAGGAACTCCTGCCGGGAATACAGCCGTTCGCCGGTGGCGACCGGGATGGTCGTCGACCGGGTGAACTCGCCGATGGCGTGCGAGTTCTCGGGCACGAGCGGTTCTTCGATGAAGAACGGGTGCAACGGCTCTAGCAGCGGCGCGAGTCGGCGTGCCGTGGCCAGCGTGAACCTACCGTGGAAGTCGACCGCGACATCCCGCTCCGGCCCGAGCACCTCGCGGGCGGCGGCCACCCGCTGCACGACGGCGTCGAGTTCCGCGCTGGATCCCATCTTGCCCATGCGCCCGCTGGCGTTCATCTTGACCGCGGTGAGGCCGACCTCGATCTGAGCCTGAATGTGGTCGCGCACCTCACTGGGGTCGTCGCCGCCGACCCAGCCATAGGCCCGGATCCGGTCGCGCACGGCGCCGCCGAGCAGCTGGTGCACCGGAACGCCGAGGCGTTTGCCGGCGATGTCCCAGAGCGCGTGGTCGATCCCGGACACCGCCGAGGCGAGCACGGCTCCGCCGCGGTAGAAGCCACCCTTGGTGAGCACCTGCCAGTGGTCCTCGATCCGGCTGGCGTCCCGGCCGACGAGGTACTCGGCGAACTGGTCGATCGCGGTGCGGACGATGCCGGAGTTGCCCTCGAGCGACCCCTCCCCCCAGCCGACGATGCCGGACTGGGTTTCGATCCGCACGAACAGCCAGCGTGGGGCGACCAGGAAGGTCTCGATCCGGCTGATCAGGTCGGGTTGGTCCCGTGCGGCCGACGGGTCGTCGGCCGTGAGGTGGAGCGTCACGGGGTTATCCCTTCGTTGCGCCGGCGGTGAGGCCGGAGACGATGTATTTCTGGGTGAACAGTGCGATCACCATGATCGGGATGGTGATGATCACGGCGGCGGCCATCAATCCACCCCAGTCGATCGACGCGTAGGCGACGAAGTCGAAGATCGCGACCGGGAGCGTCTTCGTGCGCGCCCCGGACAGCACCAAGGCGAACATGAAGTTGTTCCACGAGAAGATGAAGGACAGGATGCCCGCGGTGGCGATTCCCGGCACCGACAGCGGCAGGCTGATCCTGAGGAACGCCCCGATCGGGGTGAGCCCATCCACCTGCGCCTGCTCCTCGAGCTCGAGCGGGAGCGAGTCGAAGAACGACATCATGATGTAGACGATCAGCGGCAGCGCGACGAACATGTGCGACAGGATCAGCACCTCGTAGCTGCCCACCAGGCGCAGGTTCGAGAAGATCAGGTACCAGGGCACCAGGAGGCTGACGCCGGGGATGATGCGGGCCAGCAGCACCAGCGCCGCCGACTTCTTCATCACGAACCGGCTCATCGAGTACGCCGCCGGCACACCCAGGATCAGCGACAGGGCCGTGGATGCGAGGCCGATCCAGAAGCTGTTGAAGATGTACTGCAGGTAGTTGGCCTGCCCGAACACCGTCTCGTAGTTCTGCATCGTCGGCGAGAACACGAACGCCGATTCCGGGTTGTAGATGTCGACGTTGGTCTTGAATGATGCGAGTACCATCCACGCCAGCGGGGCGACGAAGGTCAGCACGATGACCGCGAGCATGATCACCCGGAAGGCGGGGTAGGCGGCTGACTTGCGCTTGCGGGGCTGCCGTGTCCGCGGTGCGGTTGCCGGTGTCTCCCGAACAAGGGTCGAGGTCATGAGTTGCTCCTCTTCTTACGGATGGTGAGCAGCCAGATGCAGCCGATGATCATCAGGAAGAAGATGATCAGGACCGTCGACGAGACGCCGTAGTCGTTGTAGTCGAAGCTGAGGCCATAGGCGTAGACATTGAGCGTCTCGACCTCATGGAATGAGCCGCCGCCCTTGCCCTTGGTTGCGTACAGGATGTCGAAGGTCTTCAGCGCGTCGATGCCGCGCAGCAGGATCGCCGTGATGAAGGTCGGCATGATCAGCGGGAAGGTGACGTACCAGAACCGCTGCCAGGCGGTGGCGCCGTCGACGCGCGCCGCCTCATCGGGCTCGTCGGACAGCGAGGTCAGGCCGGCGAGCAGGATCAGCACGACCATCGGCGTCCACTGCCAGATGTCGATGAAGATCAGGGTGGGCAGCGCCGTGGTCTGCCCCGACAGCCAGGGCTGGGCGGGGATGCCGAACCAGGAGAGCATCTGGTTCGCGAAGCCGATGTTGGGCTCGAAGATCAGTCGCCACATCATGCCGACCGCGACCGGCGTTGCCACCAGCGGCAGCAGGATCGCGACGCGCACCCACTTCTCGCCGCGGAACGGGCGCCAGAGCAGCAGTGCGATGCACATGCCGAGGCCCATCTCGAACAGCAGCGCACCGCCGGTGAAGGCTGCGGTGCGCAGCACAGCCGGCCAGAACCGTTCGGTGTCGGTAAGAACGTCGAAGTAGTTCTCGAGGCCGATGAATTCGGACTCCGCCCTGACCGAGCCGGAGGCGTCGGTGAGGCTGAGGTAGAGGGTCCAGCCGACCGGGAAGATGATCAGCAAGGCCACGAAGACCATGGCGGGGGCCGCGAGGACCCACTTGCGGTTGTGATTGGCCCAGCGTGAGAACGCGTCGAAGGGGCCGCGGGGGCGGGCGAGTACGCTCACCGGTCACCTCTCTTGAATCGTGGACGCGGATGTGCGCCACGACGTCGTGGTTGGGGCGGGTGTGGCGGACCTGCCTGATGAGCAGGCCCGCCACATCCGTGTGTTACTCGTTCTCTTCGTCCAGGAATTCCTGGAACTTCGCCTGGGCGGCGGCGATTGCCGCATCGAGGTCACCACCGGTGATGGAGGTCACGATCGGCGCGCCCACGATCTCGCGGGCCTCGGCAACCGAGATCACGAGCGGGCGGTCGTAGCCGACACCGGTCTCGGCGCTGGCGAGGATCGCCTCGGCGAGGTCGGCCGGGTAGGTCTCGACGCCGGCCGGGTCCTCCCAGACCGAGGTGCGCGGACCGGGAACGCCGGCCTGCTGGATCTCGAGGGTCTTCTCCTTGCTGGTCGCCCATTCGATGAACTTCCACGCGTTGTCGTAGTTGCTTGACGCGGCGTTGATGCCGAGCGCCCACGACGGCACGTTGTAGGCGCGCGAGCCCTCGTCACCGGCGGGGAACTGGGCGAAGCCGACCGTCTCGGAGACGGTCGAGTTGGCCGGGTCGGCGGCGTTCTTGTAAAGGCTGTCGGCCTCGGTGTAGAACGCTGCGTTGCCCTGCGTGAAGATTGCCATGGCTTCCGGCCAGCTCATGTCGGTGCTGACGTTCTCCGGCCCGTGTTCACGGATCAGGCGCCCGTACAGCTCGTACGCCTTGCGGGCTTCCTTGGTGTCGAGGGTGGCGTTGCCGTCCTCGTCGAAGAAGTCGCCGCCGCTGGAGTGCAGGAAGCTGGAGAACTGGGTCACCGCAGCCGAGACACCGGTGCGGGCGACGAATCCGGCGATGCCGGGGTTCGCCGCTGCGATGGTTTCGGCCGCTTCCTCGAGCTCCTCGAGCGTGGTCGGAACCTCGAGTCCGGCTGCTTCAAGCAGGTCCTTGCGGTAGTAGAGCACCTCACGCTCGGTGATGATCGGCACGCCGACGACCTCACCCTCGAAGGTAGTCGCCCCGACCGGACCGGCCTGGAAGTCGTCCCAGTCCCATTCGGCGTTCTCGCCGACCGAGTCGGAGATCTCGGCGAGGTAGCCGTTCTGCGCGAACAGCTTGCCCTCCTGGAGCGGGCGGTACATCATCACGTCGATCTCATCGGTTCCGGCGTTGAGCTTGACGTTGTACTGGTCGGACAGCTGGTCCTCGCCGAGCTGGGTGAGGGTGACCTTGATGCCGGTCTCTTCCTCGAACTCCGGCAGAGCCTCCTTGACGATGTCCGTCCAGACGTGGTTCGCCAGAGTGACGTTGAGGACGTCCGAGCCCTCGTCACCACTGGTCGAACTGCACGAAACCAGAGTTGCTGCCGCGAGCGCTGCCGCGGTGACAACACCGGCGACGCGAATGCTGCTGTGCTTCTTCACATTGCCTCCATTCCGGGTGCCAGCGTCATCGCCAGGCACCAGGGCAGTCGCATCCTTACGTCTGCCTCAATGAGGGAGAATAGCCTTAATGATCTGATTTATTCAACCGGATGTGGCTTTGGGTATGATTTGCCAATGGATGCGCCTGCAAAACCGAGCCCGGACGCCGCAGTGGCGGCCGCCCAGCCCGTGACCGACCTGTCGGCGCTGCACAATCGGGTGCTCGATGCCCTCGGTCAGGCCATCTGCGAAGGCCGGCTCGCCGCCGACAGCACCATCACCACCGAGGAACTCGAACGGCACTACGGTGTGTCCCGGTCGGTCATCCGCGAGTCGCTGCGGGCGCTCGAGGCTATGGGCATGGTCACGTCGAAGCGGCGCGTCGGCAACCGCATCCTGCCGAGCGACGAGTGGAACGTGTACGACCGCAACGTCATCCGCTGGCGACTCGCGGGCCGCGACCGGCTCTCCCAGCTGAAGTCCCTGATCGAGCTGCGCACCGCGATCGAGCCGGCTGCCGCCGGTCTCGCCGCCAGCCGGGCGAGCCTCACCCAGGCCAGTGACCTGGTCGGGCTGGCCGGCAGGCTCTGGGCGGCCGGACGCGGCGGCGACAGCGAACTGTTCCTGGAGCTCGACGTCCAGTTCCACGCGCTGGTGCTGGACATGAGCGGCAACCAGATGTTCGCACGGCTGAATGACCTGGTTTCAGAGGTGCTGATCGGCCGTACCCATTACGGCCTGATCCCCCAGTTTCCGAACCATGAGGCGCTGCAATTGCACGTCGACGTCGCGGGCGGCATCCAGAGCGGCAACGCCGAAGCGGCCAGTCGGGCGATGATCCAGATCATGGAGCGCTCGATGGCCGAGACATCCGAATTATGGGAGCGGAACGCCCCGGTCGAGGCCTCGCCCTGACCGGCATCCGCGCCACCAGAAAGCCGCTCGCCGCACCCGATATGACGGGTGCGGCGAGCGGGTTTTCTGGTGCGGTGACTGGCAGCTAGTCGCGGCTGCGGACGCCCGCGACCGCCTGGTCGAGGATCTCGCGCACCGTGCCGGCAACATCAACGACGAAGCCCGGCTCGTCGGAGGCCAGTTCTTCGAGGGAGGCGAACTGGGAGTCCAGGAGGCTCGGCGGCATGAAGTGGTCGCTGCGTCCCTCGGTGCGGGCTCCGAGAACCTCGCGCGAGCCGTGCAGGTGCACGAACAGCGTGCCGGGCGCCTGCTGCCGGATCGCATCCCGGTAACGACGCTTGAGCGCCGAGCAGGCCATCACGAGTCCCGTGCCGGATCCGCGACCTGCAGCGAGCGCGTCACCGACCTTGGCCAGCCACGGCCAGCGATCGTCGTCGTCGAGCGGCTGGCCGGAGGCCATCTTCTCGATGTTCTCCATCGGGTGCAGGTCGTCGGCGTCGGCGAACGGGACGCCGAGGTCGCGGGCCAGCAGGGCACCGATGGTGGATTTACCCGACCCCGAAACGCCCATCACCACGATGATGGGCGCCTCGGTGTCGGTCGATTCGTTCGTCACCAGTCGTGCACCGTGCCGTCGGCGAGACGGTTGTACGGCAGGTAGGCGGTCTCGTACGGGTACTTGCCGGCCTCATCGACGTCCATGGTGACGCCGAGACCGGGCTTGTCGCCCGGGTGCAGGTAGCCGTCGATGAAGGTCATCGACTGGTCGAACACGGCGTTCGTCTTGTCGCCGTGCTGCATGTACTCCTGGATGCCGTAGTTGTGGATGGCGAGGCCCACGTGCAGCTGCGCGGCGAAGCCGACCGGCGAGATGTCGGTCGGTCCATGGAAGCCGGATTTGATCTGGTACTGGGCGGCGTAGTCCATGACCTTCTTCAGTGGGCTGATTCCACCGAAGTGCGTCGATGCTGCGCGCACGTAGTCGATCAGCTGTTCCTTGATGAGGTTCTGGAAGTCCCAGACGGTGTTGAAGATCTCACCGATGGCCAGCGGGGTGGTGGTGTGCTGGCGAACCAGACGCAGCGCCTCCTGGTTCTCGGCCGGGGTGCAGTCCTCGAGCCAGAACAGGTCGTAGGGCTCGAGCGACTTGCCGAGCTTCGCGGCCTGCAGCGGCGTCATCCGGTGGTGGCCATCGTGCAGCAGCGGGAGTTCGGGGCCGAACTCGTTGCGAACCGCCTCGAACACGGTCGGCAGGTGGCGCAGGTACGAACGGGTGTCCCAGTCCTCCACTGAGGGCAGTGCACCGCGCTGCGCGGGCTCGTGGTCGTAGCGCACGCCCTCGTTGCCGGGCAGGCCCTTGTTCGAGGCGATGCCGTAGATCGACTCGAGGCCGGGAACGCCGGTCTGCACGCGGATCGAGCGGTAGCCGAGCTCCTGGTGCTCGCGGATGCTGTCGAACAGCTCGGGCAGTTCCTTGCCGGATGCGTGGCCGTACGCCATCATTCCGTTGCGCGAGGCGCCACCGAGCAGCTGGTAGACCGGCATCCCGGCCGCCTTGCCCTTGATGTCCCAGAGGGCCATGTCGACGGCGGCGATGGACGCCATGGTCACCGGTCCGCGACGCCAGTAGGAGCTGCGGTAGAGGAACTGCCAGGTGTCCTCGATGCGGTGCGCGTCGACGCCGATGAGCAGCGGCACAACGTGCTCCTTGAGATACGAAACCACGGCGAGCTCACGCCCGTTCAGGGTTGCGTCTCCGAGGCCGACGAGTCCGTCATCCGTCGTCAGCCGAAGCGTGACGAAGTTGCGGTCCGGGCTGGTGACGATGACCTCGGCTTTTTCGATGATCACAGTTGTTTTCTTCCTCTTCTGGATGGTGGATCGGGGCTTTAGGGGCGGGCGTCCGAGCGCGGCACCTTGAATGCGGCGGTCGACAGCGCGGGATTGATTGCCGGTCCAGTCTGTCCGGCGGCGCGGCGCTCGGCGATCTCGGCGACGATCTCTGCGTGCCGCCTGTCAGTGAGCGGGTAGATCAGCATGATCAGGATAGCGAGCAGCGCGAACACCGCCGGAATTCCGCCGGTGGCGGCCCGGATGCCCCATTCAGCTGACACGGTCTGCTGGTCGGCACCCGCCTGGTAGCCGCCGAACGCAATCGCGTACGCGGCAAGCGCACCGCCGACGGCCTGGCCGGTCTTGCGGGTGAACGAGAACAGCGCGTAGGTGATGCCCTCGGTGCGCACCCCGGTCGTCCACTCGCCGTATTCGACGGTGTCAGCTTCGAGCGCCCAGACCAGCATGTTGACCAGCATGATGCCGAGCAACGCCAGGACCATGCCACCGAACGCCAGCGGAATGTTCTGCGCCGGGGTGAACAGCACGATCAGGCCGCCCACCATCATCAGCGCAGCCGCGGCGATGTACGAGCGCTTCTTGCCGAACCGGCGTACCAGGGTCGGCACGATGGCAGCGAGTGCGAAGGTGCCCACCAGCTGAACGATGGCGTAGACCCGGTACAGGCCGATGTCCCCGAGCACGTCGCGGAAATAGTACAGCTGCACGGTCTGCATCGCCATCATGCCGGTGAGGAACAGTACCGAGCTGAGGCAGAGCAGCAGCAGCGGCTTGTTGTGCCTGAGCGTCTCGAAGCTCTGCTTCATCGTGACGTTGTTCACGTCACGCTTGACTCGCTCCTTGGCGGTGAACACCGTGAAGAAGTAGAAGATGGTGCCGACGACCACGAAGCTCAGCGTGACGGTGGTGAACATGGTCTGCAGGTCGGCATCGGGTACCAGCAGCGGTGCAATGAAGATCCCCAGGAACGCCCCAACCACCGCGGCACCGATGGTGCGAGCGGCTGCGAGCTTGGACCGCTCCCCCGCGTCCTGGGTCATCGCCCCGGCCAGTGAGCCGTAGGGAATGTTCACCAGGCTGTACGCGAGGCCGAGCGCCGCGTAGGTCAGGTAGGCGTAGATCAGCATCCCGGTCTCGCCGATCTGCGGCACCGAGAAGGTCGCAACACTCAGCAGCAACAGCGGGATCGAGCCGAACATGATGAACGGCCGGAACTTGCCGAAGCGCTTGCTGTACGAGCGGTCGACCATGCGCCCGGCGAATACGTCGGCGAACGCGTCGAACACGCGGACGACGAGCAGCAGGGTTCCTGCAGCCGCGGCGGAGATGCCGGCGACATCGGTGTAATAGACGAGCAGGAACATCGTCGCCGTGGTGAAGGCCAGGTTGTTCGCCGCATCGCCGGCGCCGTAACCAACGATCGAGATCTTGGGAAGTTTGCCCAGGGTCTCAGGCTGATTCTTCATTGAATTCATTGCTTGGTACTTACTTTCTTTGTGCCGCGGGCGGGTCTACTGGCCGAAGTTGGTCCAGCGCTTCCGCAGCGCGTGCGCGGCGGCCTTGGGGCGGCGATCGCGGGTGAAGACACCCTTTTTATTGCCGTCGACGCGGAAGACCCCGTTCGACGTTTGGAAATCCGCGAAGTTCCAGACCTGCTCGCCGACGAAGGCGTCGATGCGGTCGAACACGCGGTGGTTCATCTCGAGGTAGGCGACCTGGTACTCCTCGGACCAGGGCGAATCGAAGATGGAGTGCACGCCGGGCATGGTGTCGGCACCGTACTCGGTCATGATGATCGGCTTGCCGAACTTGTCGGCCCAGCCGCGCAGTTCCGCCTCGAGGTGCTTCTCGGCGGCGACCAGGTCTCCGGTGTCGACGTACCAGCCCCAGTAACGGTTGAGGCACATGACGTCGAACAGGTCGGCGATCAGGTCGTTCTCGAAGGTGGCGAACATGACGTTCACGAAGGTCACCGGGCGGGTCGGGTCAAGCTCACGCGTGAGCGTCGCGAGCGGTTCGAAGTACTCGCGGGCGCCCTTCTCGCTCGACGAGGGCTCGTTCGCGATCGACCACATCACCACGCTGGGGTGGTTCTTGTCACGGGCGATGAGCTCGCGGATCGCCTGGGCGTGGGCAGCCTGGGTGGCGTCGTTGATGGTCTCGGGCGAGAAGGTGTCCTGCTTGATGCCGCCGAAGATGCCGCCGCCCATGGCGAGGTTCAGGCCGACTGCGGCGGTCTCGTCGATGACGACGATGCCGTGCCGGTCGGCGAACTCCATGACCTCTTCGGCGTACGGGTAATGCGAGGTGCGGAACGAGTTCGCGCCGATCCACTCCATCAGCTGGAAGTCGTGCACCAGGTAGGCGTTGTCGTGGCCCTTGCCGCGCACCGGCGAGTCCTCGTGCTTGCCGAATCCGGTGAAGTAGAACGGCGTGCCGTTGATCAGGAACTCGGTGCCGCGCACCTCGACCGTGCGCACGCCGATCGGCAGGGTGTAGCTGTCAACCGGGGTGCCGTCGCTCAGCGTCTCGACCGTGAGGTCGTACAGGTAACCGGCGCCGGGCTGCCAGAGCGTGACATCCGAAATGCGAACCGAACCGCTGGTGCCGGATGCCTCGCCGACCAGTCGTCCCGCGGCGTCGCGTACGCTGACCCGCACCTCGGCGGGAGCGGTGGTGACCGCCTCATAGTTCACGATGCCGGTGCTGCCCTCGACATCCGTGGTCACGGTGATGTCGTCGAGGCGCACCTCGGGGACGCTGTACAGCCACACCGACCGGGCGAGGCCGGCGTAGTTGTAGAAGTCGTGCAGGTACTTCTGGGTGCGGCGACCGTCTTCGTCGACCGTGATCGTGCCAGGGGGGATGGTCTCATTGGTGAGTTCGTTGTTCACCGCGATGGTCAGCAGGAACTCCTCGCCGGCGCCGACCAGATCGGTCACATCGGCTTCGAACGGGGTGTAGCCGCCGACGTGCTCGGCAACCAGCAGGTCGTTCACGTAGACCTGGCCCTGGTGGGTGGCTGCGTCCAGGCGCACGAATATGCGCTGGCCGGCCCAGCCGCGGGGCACGCGCACGCGGCGCTGGTACCAGACCCAGCCGACGTGGTCGCGGATCGAGGAGTCGGCGAAGAGGTCGTTGTAGCTTGCGGGAACCGGCGCCTCGAGGCGGGTGTCGAGCGGGTCGGTCCACCACTGGTCGACGTGACCGGTGCGTTCTGCATCGACCTTGAACTTCCACAACCCGTCGAGGTTGCTGAGTTCACGCGTGCCGGTGGACTGGGGCTTCAACATTGATCGCCTTTCTCCGCGTCAGATTGCGACTGCAGGAGCCTGTCTTCAATCGAAGGGCTCGGGGTGGGAATGATCAATGGAAACACAGCAGGAAAATTTTGGCAAACGGTTGCCAATACTTTCAGGCCGTACCCAGAAAGTGGGGCAAATGGCGCGTTACGCGCGCTCGACCAGCTCGAGCGTCACCCCGTTCGGGTCGAGGATCTCCGCCATCCGGCCGGGCCCGGACTGCAACGGCCGCGGTGTGCCGGCTTCCGGGTTCACGCCGATCGTGGCCAGGGCGGCGTCGAGGTTTCCCACCCGCAGGGCGATGTGCGGGAAGCGTTCCAGACCGGCCGGTGCGCCGAAGGAGTGCAGTTCGAGCACGTGGCCGTCCAGCCCGACGTAGCCGAGCGCGAAGTCCGAATCTGGAATGTTGATCGTCCGCAGGTGCTGCAACCCCAGCCCGTCCCGGTAGAACCGGAATGCGCCGTCCAGATCGCGTGCGTGCACGGCGATGTGGTCGATCGCGAGGACGGTGTCCGAGACGATCGACGGATCAGGGACCGGGGTGTCACGCTGCAGCAGCTCGACCCGCGCCCCGTTCGGGTCGCTCAGAAACGCCGTCCGCCCGTTGCCGCTGCCGGCCGTCTGCGGCTGCTGCTGCGCCTCGAAGCCCGCATCCATCAGTGCAGCGAAGTCAGCATCCACATCATCGGTGATGAATCCGATGTGGTCGACGCCCAGCGGCCGATCGGCAGCGACCTGGGGCATGTGCAGCAGCTCGATGAATCCACCGCCGAGCTGGACGTAGACGAATCGCAGGCCGATGGCCGGGACCTCTCCCGTCCAGGCGACGGTGCCACCGAGTCGGCCCTCGTAGAAGTCCACGGACTCCGTCAGGTCGCGGGTCAGGATCGCGATGTGGTTCAGCTCGGTGATCACGCGTGTACGCCTCTCAGGTGAATTCGCTGGTCGGGCTTGCCGAGACCGGTCTCGGCAAGCCCGACCAGCGGGGTTGGGTCAGGCGAAATCGGCGAGCCGCGCCTCGACCGCACTGACGACCTCGGGGTCGGCAGCGAGGTTCGGGTCGACCACGGCCAGCAGCGGCGCGATTCCGGATTCGGATGCCGCAGCCTTGACCTTCTCCTCGGCGCGGTCGGCGGGCACGTTGCCCGCTCGCACGGCCCGCACCCAGGCGGCGAGGGCTCGGGCGGAGCCGTCTCCGTCGCGACCGGCAGCCCGCTCGGCGAGCAGGATCGGCGCGATGCGCACCCGTAGCTTGGTGACCCCGTCCATGCCGATCTGGGCGAGCCGGTGCTGGATCCGGCCATTGTCGAAGCGGTCGAGCAGCGCGGACCGGTAACTGTCGAGGTCGAGACCCTCGGGCAGGTGAGCGGATGCCTCGGTCCAGAATTGCTCAACCCATTCGCGTGCGATCGGGTCGCCGATCGCGTCGGCGACGCTGTCGTGCCCGCGTGCGGTGCCGGCGTAGGCCAGCAGGCTGTGCGCGCCGTTCAGCAGCCACAGCTTGCGGCGCTCGAACGGTTCGATGTCGTCGACGAATCGGGCGCCGGAGGTCTCCCAGGCGGGTCGTCCGGCCGGGAAGTCTCCGCTCAGCACCCAGTCGCGGAACGGCTCGGTGACCACCGGGGCGGCGTCGGTGAATCCGCTGAGCGCGGCGACCGCGTCAATGTCCTCCTGGGTGGTCTTCGGGGTGATCCGGTCGACCGAGGTGGAGACGAAGCTGACCCGCTGATCGACGTACTCACGCAAGTCATCCGAGACACGCTCGGCGAGCGCGAGCAGTCCGCTGCGCACAAGCGGGCCGTTGTCCGGCATGTTGTCGCAGGGCACGATCGCGATCGGTTCACCGCCGGCCCGCCGGCGTGCCTCGAGGCCGGCGAGAACGCGGGCGAGGGTCGAGCCGGGTGCATTGCTGAGGTCGACGGTCGCGGCGGTCAGGTTGGTGCTGAGCCACTCGATGTCGCGGGCGACCTGCTCGTCCGAGGCATCCGGCTGCCCATCGGCGGTCAGTCGGTAGCCGGCCTCGGTGATGGTCAGCGTGACGAGGGCGGTCTCAGTGGCGGCGAGCCGGCCGACGAGGTCGTCGACGCGGGCCCCGTCGACGGCGCGGGAGATGCTCCCGACGACGCTGACCCGGTCGCCATCGACGGCGCGCTCGAGCACGCTGTAGAGGCCGTCCTGGGCGGCGAGTTCTTCGGCGGCCTTCGGACTGCGGCCGGTGTACGCGGTGATGCCCCAGTCGGCGGCGTCAGTCGCGGTATCCGTGTACCAGGCTTGGTGGGCGCGGTGGAAGGCACCGAGCCCGATGTGCACGATTCGCTCGGGCGCCGCGTCGGCGCTGCGGCCGGCCTGCTCGGCGAAGGTGGAACGGTTGAGCGGGGTGGTCACAGCTTGAAGACCTTTCGGGGTTGCGAGTCGGTGAGGTCGACGATGATCCGGTCGGCCATCGACTGCGAGACCCGGCCCTCGCGCACCAGGCGGGCGAGGAAGGCGGAGTCGAGCCGGCGGGCCATGTCGTGGCGGGCGGGAATGGACAGGAACGCGCGGGTGTCGTCGATGAATCCCGAGCTGCGGTAGAAACCGGCGGTCTCGGTGACCGCGGCGCGGAAGCGCAGCACCGCATCCGGGGCGTCGATGAACCACCACGGCGCGCCGATGTAGAGGCTCGGGTAGAAGCCGGCGAGCGGCGCGATCTCACGCGAGAAACCGGTCTCGTCGATGGTGAACAGCACCACGTGCAGGTTCTTCTCGAGGCCGTACTTCTCAAGCAGCGGCCGCAGGTTCTCGGTGTAGCTGGTCTGGAATGGGATGTCGTGCCCGGTGTCCGGGCCGAATCGGTTGAACGTCTCGGTGCTGTGGTTGCGGTACACGCCGGGGTGGATCGTCATCACGAGTCCGTCGGCGACGCTCATCCGGGCCATCTGCAGCAGCATGTGGCCCCGGAAGGTGCGTGCCTCCTCGGTCGACAGTTCGCCGCGCACCGCGCGCTTGTACAACGCTGCGGCGTCGGTCTCATCCAGGTCGACCGTGAGCGGTTCGTCCACGCCGTGGTCGGCGGAGACGGCCCCGTGCTCGATGAAGTAGGCGCGGCGCCCCTCCAGGGCGCGCAGGTAGCCGGTGAAGTCGTCGACCGGCGTGCCGCTCCACTCGGTGAGTGCGGCGACCTTCTGGGCGAACAGCGGCGAGGCCGGGTCGAGGTATGCGTCGGGCCGGAACGTCGGTAGCACCCGCCCACGGAAGCTCGAGTCCGCGGCGAGCGCCGCGTGCATGGCGAGGTCGTCCATCGGGTCATCGGTGGTGGCGAGCACCTCGATGCCGAACCGTTCGAACAGTGCGCGCGGCCGGTATGCCGGGGTTTCCAGCTGGCGGGCGATGGTGTCGAAGATGGCGTCGGATGTCTGGGCGCTCGGTTCCACGTCGATTCCGAACAGGGTGACCAGCTCGTGCGTCAGCCAGTAGCCCGAGGCGGTGCCGGCGAACAGGTGCCAGTGCTCGCAGAAGATCCGCCAGGCGGCGCGCGGGTCGACCGGGGCACTCGTGCCAACCCCGAGGTTCACCAGGTCGACTCCGGCGGCATGCAGTAGCCGGAACACATAGTGGTCGTAAGTGAGGAACAGGTTCGCGGCATCAGGGAACGGTTCGTCATCGAGCAGCAGGCTGGGCGCTACGTGCCCGTGCGGCGAGATGATCGGCAGCTCGGCCACGCGTTCATAGAGTCCGCGCGCGACATCCCGGGTGGCGGGGTCGGTGGGGAACAGGCGATCGGGGTCAAGCTGCAACGTCATTGGCACTCCTTCAGTGAAACGCGGGGCAATCCATATGTCAACCGGTTGCCAAGTTTATTCGTCCGGGCTGGGTCAGTCCTCGTAGCGAAGCACGACGCCGAGGTACTCATCGAGGTCGCGTTCGATCCCGTCGTACAGGCGCGGAGCGTCGGTGAACGGCAGCACATGGGTTCGGATGCTGTCCAGGCCTAGCGGGCCCCCGCAGAGAGCGAACAGGTAAGGCACGTCCTTCGCCCGGGTGGCGGCATCGACCGACATGGTGTGCGCGCCGATGACCGTCAATCCCTTCAAATGGATGTCGGTGTACGGGTCGATCTCCATCGGCCGCCGCGGGCTTCCCAGCAGGACGACGCGGCCACCGTTCTTGGTGGCCTTCAGGCACGCATCGATGTTGGCTTCGACACCGGCTGCCTCGATGCTGACGTCGGGGCGCTGGTCCGGCCGCGATTCGTACCAGTCCACCAGCGATGTTTCCGAGAGGTTGACGACCGAACTCGCGCCCATCCGCTCCGCCCGTTCCAACCGTCCCGTGGAGAGGTCGGCGACCGCGAGGTCGGCTCCGGCGATCTGGTAGAGGCGTGAGCACAGCACTCCCACCAGCCCCAGGCCGCTGACCAGCACCGACTCGCCGAGCACGATCGGTGCCCGGCGAACCGCGGTCATCGCGATCTGCACCAGGCCGAAGAACACCGCATCCTCGGGGGCAATCCCTTCGGGCACCAGCTCGCAGACATCCGCTCGAATCGTGCCGGAGGTCGCGTGCTGGCCGGAGTGCCAGACGACATCCCCGACGCTGAGCCCTGTCACGCCGCTGCCCACCTCGGTGACCCGGCCGACTGCCGCGTAGCCCGGGTAGAACGGGTACTGGATCCACTTCTCCATGAACCCGCCCGTCGTGTAGGCGCGGTGGGTCTTGCGGAGTACGGCAAGCTCCGTGCCCGCGCTCATCAGCGACACGATGTTCTTGACCCGGACCTCCCCTTCAGCCGGGGCTACCGGCACGAATTCCTCGATCTGGCAGTCATCCTTGCCTGCGAAGACGATCCGGTAATCAGTGTTATTCACAACTTCTCCAGTGGTCAATTTCGGGTGCACAGCGGTGCTCAGAAGAGATCGGCGTAGCCGAGGGCGACGAGGTTGTCGTAGGAGGTCTGCAGAGCCTCGAACACGGTTCGGCCGTAGAGGTCGTCCTGCTCGACGAGCAGGTATTCGGCACCGCTTGCCAGCGACTGCTCGATGATGGCGCGGAAGTCCAGGTTGCCCTCCCCCACCTCGGCGAATTGGACGACGCCGGTGAACGCCGCCATGAATGCCGGGAAGTCACCGTTGCCCAGCGCTTCGAAGGCACTGTCTGGCATCTGCCCGATCCGGTAGTCCTTGAGGTGCACCATCTTCACGCGGCCGGCGTACTGCTCGATCACCGCGACGGGATTCACGCCGCCGCGCTGCAGCCAGTGCACGTCCAGTTCCAGTCCGACCCGGGGCGCGCGGTCGGCGATGATGTCGAGCAGGAAGCGGCCGTCGTACTTCGCGAACTCGATGTGGTGGTTGTGGTAGTACAGCCCGATGCCGTGTTCGTTCAGGCGTTCGGCGACCTCGTTGGTGCGGTCGCAGAAGTCGAGCACCTTGTCGAGTGAGGCCATCGCGTCGAATGGCAGCATGCCGATCCGCACCATTGAGGCATCAAGTTTCTTGCAGTCGGCCACGATCTTGTCGAAATCGTCGGTGAGCGACTCCCCCGGCATCCCGACCGGCTTGGTGAGTCCGGCCGAGAGCGAGGCGATGTCCATGCCCAGTTCGGTGCGCGCGCGGTCAAGCTCAGCGACGTTCTGTTCGGTCATCGGGATCTGCGAGATCTCGACGGCGTGGTAGCCGATCTCGCTGATCTTTCGCAAGGTCTCAAATGCGCCGACCTCTTCGATGCTGCCCTTGAGCATCATTGCCTGCACGCCGATCTTGGCCACGTGTTTCTCCTTTGAATTTCGGTTGTTTCTCTGGTTTCCGAATGGAAACCGGTTGCCATCGCAAACGCACTACTCGCGCTTGGGCGGCAGGTCTTGTCAGTTCGTGAGGTCCAGCAGGCGGGTCGCCGGAGGCGTCCCGGTCGAGGCGCGCATCACCAGTTCGGTGGGCAGCAGCTCATCGCCTGAGCCGATCCGGCCAAGCAGCGTGGACACGGCGCGGCGGCCGGCCTCGTCAAGCGGCGTGCGGATGGTGGTCAGCGGCGGCGTTGTGAAGTCTGCACCGAAAATGTCGTCGAAGCCGACAACGCTGAGCACGGTCGGCACTGCCGCCCCGCGCTCCGCGATCTCGCGCATGAGTCCGATCGCCATCAAGTCGTTATAGGCCAACACCGCGGTCACGCCAGCGAGGGCGACGCTGGAGTATGCGGCACGTCCGCCGTCGACCCTGGGAACGCCCGGCCCGATCTCGACAAGGTCCATCCCCTGCTCGGCCGCGACCACGGCGATCATTTCACCGCGTCGCCCGCTGATCCAGGATGTTTCCGGACCTGCCAGGTACGCGATCCGGGTGTGACCCAGGCTGTGCAGGTGGTGGATGGCCTGCTCGATCCCGGGTCGGAGGTCGGGCAATACGCTCGGCACGCCCTCAACGTCGCGGTTGATGAGCACCAGCGGCGTTCGCTCGGCCAGTTCGCGGATCTTGTCGTCACTGAGCCGAGAGGTTCCGAGCACGAGTCCGTCGACCGACGGCATGACGCGTTCTGCTGCGGTCGCTTCCCGCTCCCCGGATTCCTGGGATTCCGCGATGACGAGCGTGTACCCCGCTGCGGCGGCGGCCTGCTCGGCACCTCGCACGACACCGAACATCACCGGGTTGGTGATGTCCGCGACGATCAGGCCGAGAGTGAAGGTGCGGCCGGTCGGCAGCGCTCGCGCGATCGGGTTGACCCGGTAGTTGAGCTGCTTCGCCGCGGCGCGGATACGTTCCTCGGTCTTGATGTTGATCCGGCCGGGTTGGCTCAGGGCTCGGGAAACAGTCGAGGGGTTGACGTCGGCGAGCCGGGCGATGTCGTAGATCGTCGCGGCCGTCTTGCGACGCAATGACGGCGTGCGCGGCGTCTCGGCCTGTTCATCATTGATGGTCACGGCTGCTCCTTTCTCATCGAGGACTCAAGCATCCATCAACGCTAGTGCGTCGAGTGCGGGAATCGGTGTTCACGCGACCGCTCCGGCCTGCTCGTTTTGCTGCTCCTGCTGGGCGAGCAGCCGCAGCCGGTTCGCCCGCCGCTGCTCCTGCCGATCGGGATCGGGCACCGGCGAGGCGAGCAGCAGCCGCTGGGTGTACGGATGCTCCGGGGCCGCGGTCACGGCGGACGCGGGACCCTGCTCGACGATGTCGCCGCGGTACATCACGGCGACGTCGTGGCTGATGTGCCGCACCACGTCGAGGTCGTGCGAGACGAACAGGTACGACACCCCGGTATCACGCTGAATCTCAAGGAACAGGTCGAGCACGCGCGCCTGGGTGGTCAGGTCCAGGGCACTGACCGGCTCGTCGCAGACGATGAGCTTCGGCTTCAGGGCGAGCGCCCGTGCGATCGCGACACGCTGCCGCTGGCCGCCGCTGAACTCGCGCGGCAGCCGGTTCACCGCGTCCTGTGGCAGGCCCACCCGGTCCAGCAACTCACGGATCCGGGCCTTGGCGTCCTTGGAGCTGACGCCCTGAATGGTGATCGGTTCGGCGAGGATCTCGCCGATTTCCATGGCCGGGTTGAGTGAGGTGTACGGGTCCTGGAAGACAACCTGCAGGTCTCGGCTCAGGATGCGGCGATCCTTCCGGCTGGCGTGGGAGATGTCCTTGCCGTCGAAGGTGATCGTGCCATCGGTGACCGGCGCCAGCCCGAGCAGGGCCCGGCCAAGGGTGGTCTTGCCTGAACCGGACTCGCCGACGAGGCCGAGGGTCTTGCCTGCCTCGATCGCGATCGACACCTTGTTCAGCGCCCGGAACGGCCTCGCTCGAAAGCCCTTGCCCGGGTACTCGACGACCAGCTTGTCGACGGTGAGCAGTCGGTCGGTCATGATGCCACCTCCTGGGTGAGCTTCGTCATTGGTGTCTTGTCCTCGAGCATCGAGGCCAGCAGGGTCTGCGTGTACGGGTGCTGCGGGTTGCGCAGGATGTCACGCACCTGCCCCTCCTCGACGACCCGGCCGCTCTGCATGACCACGACACGATCGGCGAGGTCAGCCACGACCCCGAAGTTGTGCGTGACGAGGATCACTCCGACGCCCAGGTCTTTCTGCATCCTGCGCAGCAGGTCGAGGACTTCAGCCTGGACGGTCACATCCAGCGCGGTGGTCGGCTCATCTGCAATGACCAGGTCCGGCTCGCAACTGATAGCACCGGCGATCAGCACACGCTGGGCCATGCCACCCGAGACCTCGTGCGGGTACGCGTCGAAGGTGCGCTGCGGGTTCGCGATGCCGACCTTGTCGAGCAGTTCCAGTGCCCGCCGGGTCGCTTCCGCCTTCGAGATCCTGAGCACCTTGACCATCGGCCGCACGAGCTGTGAGCCGATCGTGAAGGCAGGGTCGAGGTTCGACATCGGTTCCTGCGGGATGTACGAGATGCGCTTGCCGCGCAACTCAGCGAGCCGCTGCTGGGAGACCACGTCGTCACCGGGAGCGACCGTGTACTTGCCGTCGAACTGGATCGCTCCCCCGACGATGCGGGCGGTGTCAGGCAGCAGCCCGAGGATCGAGAAGGCGGTCTGCGACTTGCCCGACCCGGACTCGCCGACGATCCCGAGCACTTCGCCGCGGTCGACGTGCAGGGACACGTCATCCACGACCTTCTTGATCGAGCCATCCGCCTGCGGATAGCCGACGGCGAGGCCGGTCACCTTGAGCAGGTGCTGCTCGGTTCCCACCTGGACGGCGGGGACGATCTTGCGAAGCCGCCCGGTGGTGCGCGGGGCGGACCGGTCGACGACCTTCCGCGGCTTCTTGATCTTCTGGCCGTCCTCGAGTGCATCCCGGACGGCGTTCCCGAGCAGCACCAACGCTCCCACCGTGACGCCGATAGCCAGGGTGGGCCAGAGCATCAGGAGCGGGCTGAGATAGATGTTGCGGAAGCCGTCGCTCAGCATCACCCCCCAGGTCGCGGTGGCCGGGTCACCCAGCCCCAGGAATTCAAGTCCGGACTGCACGGCGATGGCGACGCCGCAGACGATCGCTGTCTGGATGATGATCGGCGCTCGGACGACCGACATGATGTGGCGGGCGATGATGCGCCCATCGCTGAGGCCCGCGACCCGGGCGGCATCGACGTAGAGCTCGTTCCGCACCGACTGCACGGCGGTCCGCGTGAGGCGGAAGTATCCGGGACTCAGCAGCACACCGAAGACGATCATCGAGATCCAGACCGACGGGCCGAAGGCCGCGCGCACGGTGAGCAGGACGATGATGCCGGGCAGGCTCATCAGCAGGCCGGCGATCCAGTTCACACTGGAGTCGAAGCTGCCGCCGTAGTACCCGGCGATGAGGCCGGCGGGCAAGCCAATGGCGATGGCAACCGCGGCGCACAACAGTGCGGACAACAGTGTCAGCTGCGTGCCGAAGAGCAGCCGGCTGAACACGTCACGACCGGCGCTGTCAGTACCCAGCAGGTTCTCGCTGCTCGGCTCGCCCAACGTGTTCGTGATGTTGGCGAAGTTCTGGTCGAACGGCGCGAGCATCGGGCCGAACACCGCCGCGAGCAGCATGATGCCAAGCACCACGACCGCGACGATGCCAAGGGGGTTCTTCAGAATCCGCTTGAAGATTGAGGATCGGATGACGACGCCGGACTGGCCGGGGATGTCGATTGGTTCGCTCATGAGACACGCACCTTGGGGTTGAGCCAGCCGTTGACGATGTCGACGACGAGGTTGACGATGATCACGATCACCACGGTGTAGAGCACGACGCCCATCACGATCGGGATGTCGCCGATGGTGGTTGCGTTGACCGCGAGGGCGCCCATGCCCGGCAGGGCGAAGATCTGCTCGAGGATGACAACGCCGCCGAGCAGGCCGACGAACTGCAGGCTGAGCACGGTGAGGCCGGCGGGGGCGGCACTGCGCAGCACGTGCTTGAACAAGATCTCCCGTTCGCCGATGCCGCGACTGCGCAGGGTTCGCACGTAGTCGCGCTCGAGTTGCTTGAGCACAGCGCTGCGGATCTGCTGGGCGCTCGAGGTGACGTAGTTGATGACGATGGCGATCACGGGCAGCGTCATCGACGCGATCCACGCATCGGCACCGACTCCTGGTCCGATGCTGGAGATCGCGGGGAACCACCCGAGCTGGATGGCGAAGATCGAGACGAGGATGATGGCGAGCACGAAGCCGGGGATCGCGTCTCCGATGACCGCTGCCACCTGCACGGTCCGGTCGATCCAGCCGCGCTTCACCGCGGCGGCCATGCCGAGCAGGGTGGCCACGATCGCAACGAGCACGATCGAGACGATCATCAGCGTGAGGGTGACCGGGAGTCGGTTGGTCAGCGCTTGCGCGACGGTCTCGGAGCCGAACCAGGAACGGCCGAGGTCTCCGGTGATCGCGCTTCCGGCCCAGCCGAAGAAGCGCGCGAAGAGGGGCTGGTCGAGGCCGAGTTCGGCTTCTTTCAAGGCGATCTGTTCTTCGGTCGCCAGGTCGCCGAGGATGTTACGGGCGATGTTGGTGCCGGAGAAGAACAGCAGCGTGTAGGTGAGGAAGCTGATTGCGACCAGCATGACGACGCCCGATGCGAGGCGTCTTGAGACGAAAGTGACCACGGCTGCTCCGTTGCATGTGGGTGGATCTGGGTGGGATCCGGGTGACGGATGCTTGGCTCGCATCCGTCACCCGGACGGTGTTACTTCGTTACTTCGCCGGGGCGATGTTGTAGATCGACGGAACCGCCTGCTGGCTGGTCGGCGTCGACGTGATCTTCGTCGGGTCGATCAGCACGAGCTGGTCCAGCCGGTAGATCGGCGCGAACCAGGCGTTCTCGACGACGTACTTGTTGACCTCCTGCGCCAGTTCAGCTGAGTCCTCGCCGCCGAAGCGCACGGCCTCGATCAGTTCCTCCAGCTCAGGCGTGGTGGTCTTGAAGGCGTTGTAGAACGCGGCCTCACCGATGATGCCCTTGATGTTGACCCAGGGGTCGGCCTGCATCTGGAAGAAGTAGACCATCGCGTACTTGCCGGAGACCAGTTCGGACTGCAGGTTTGCCGGCGGGATCGTCTCGAGCTTCAGGGTGATTCCGACGTCAGCGAACTGCTGCACGAGCATTGCGGACTGGGCCTCGATGCCGGTGAAGACCGGGAGCGTGATCTCGAGCCCGCTCTCGTAGCCGGCCTCCTTGAGCAGTGCCTTCGCCTTCTTGGGGTCGTACGGGTACTCCTCGTCGAGTTCGTCGACGTAGGCGCCGCTCTTCGGGCCGAACACCTGGGTGGTCGCGGTGCCGCGTCCAAGCTGGATCTCCTCGAGCATGGTCTCGCGGTCGATCGCGAAGTTGATCGCCTGGCGCACGCGGACATCGCCGAGCGCCGGGTTCAGCTTGCCATCGCGGTCGAGCAGGAAGAGCCCGGTCCAGTCGGCCTGGTTGGCGGAGAGTTCCTTGCCCGCACCTTCGGCCTGAGCCACGTTGCGCTGGTCAAGCAGCGTGATGTCGACCTGGCCGGAGATGAGCGCGTTGAGGCGCGCGGTCGCGTCGGTGAGCACCTTGAAGACGATCTTGTCGAACTTCTGCAGGTCGGGGTTCCAGTAGTCCTCACGCGCGGTGAAGGTGTACTGCGAGCCCGGGGTGGTGCCAGCCGGGTCGATCACGTACGGCCCGGAACCAACCGGTGTCTGCTTGATCTCTTCGGTTCCGAGGGATTCGGGGCTGCCCATGAATCCGGCCGCCTGGCTGAGGAAATAGGTGAATGACGGGTCCGGTTCGGCCAGGTTGATCGTCACGGTGTCGGCGTCGACGACTTCGACCGACTCGAGCGACGACAGTTGCGCCGCCTGGCGGCCGTTTGCGCCCTTGAAGTGCTCAAGGTTCGCCTTGACCGCTTCGGCGTTGAATTCGGCGCCGTCGCTGAAGGTGACGTCGGTGCGAAGGTCGACGGTCAGCGCGGTGGAGTCCTCGTTGTACTCCCACTCGGTGGCGAGCATCGGGCTCAACTTGCCGTCGGGCTCGCGGAGGATGAGGGTGTCGTACGGTGCCTGGTAAGGCTGCAGCAGGTGGCCTACGTGCGCCTGCCCGGGATCCCATGAGGCGACGTCCTGCACCGCTCCGATGGTGAGGGTGCCACCTCGGGGCGCCTCCGTGTTCCCGGTGTTCTCCGCCGGCGCCGAGGCGGCGCAGCCGGCGAGCACCAGGCTCGCGCCGACTACGAGTGCCGCAGCCTTCGTGTAATGGCCAAACTTCATTGTCAGGGTCCTTACTGTGTGGTGATAGGGGGAAGGGTGGTGGTGCAAACCGGGCACGCCCGGGGTCAGTGGGCCGCCCCGGGGACGGCATGGTCGGCTCCGGTTTCGAGCGTGAGTTCGTCGTACGCGCCGCCGAGCACATCCGCGAAGCGCACCGGCTTCCCGGTGGTCTGGGAGACGTAGACCGCGTGCACGAGCGCCAGCGCGTCGGTTGCCTGCGCCACAGTGACGCCAGGCTCGCGACCGGTGAGGATGGCGTCGATGATGTCCTCGTACTGCCGGAGGTGGCCAGGGAACAGGTCGTCCTGCGGCGGGGCGCCGGGCAGGTCGTGTTCCGGTACTTCGAGCGCCGCCTGGTTGCCGAGCCTGCCGAACCCGCGCGGCTCGCCCTCGACGTGCGCGTCATCGGCATGGAAGAACTCGAGCCTGCCGTCCTGCAGGAACGCCGATCCGGTCGAGCCGTGCACCTGCAGGCGCGTGGCGTTCTCGGGGAAGGCATTGGTGGTGGCGAGGAGGGTCGCGAGCGCCCCGTTCTCGAAACGGATGACGGCAGCCGCGACATCCTCGACCTCGATCCGCTCGTGAGCGAGCCGTCCGCTGTAGCCGAAGACGTCGACCGGAGTTCCGAGCAGGTGCAGCAGCAGGTCGACGGTGTGGACGCCCTGGTTCATCAGGGCACCGCCGCCGTCGAACTCCCAGGTTCCCCGCCAGTCGCCGGAGTCGTAGTAGTCCTGCCCGCGCCACCACGCCACGGTTGCGGTCGCCGAGGTGACTCGGCCGAAGCGGCCGGAGTCGATGGCGTTCTTCACCGCGACGATCGCCGGTGCGAACCGGTTCTGGCTGATTACGGTGACCAGTTTTCCCTGCCGCCGGGCGTCGTCGGCGAGTTCAGCGATGCGGCGCGCACGGGACAGGTGCACGTCCACCGGCTTCTCGATGACGACATGCTTGCCCGCGAGGACCGCCTGCTCGGCGATGGCGACGTGGGATCCGCTCGGCGTCGTCACCACGACGACGTCGACGGCCGGGTCAGCGAGTGCTCCGGCGACGCCCACGTACAGGGTGGGACGCTCGCTCTCGAGTTCGGTCTCCACGAAGTCGGCGAGCGCCACGGCGCTGGCCGAGGCGTGATCGGCGATGCCGAGCAGCTTGAGCGCGGGGTGGGCGACGATCACCCGGGCGTGCACCTTGGCGATCATGCCCGCCCCGACGAGCACGACACCCAGTGGTGTGGTCATCCGACCTTCTCCGTTCGCTCTTCGAACTTGCCCTCGTCGCGGATGCGCTTGTTCAACTCGGCGAGGAACTCGTCCTCGTCGAAGTCGAGGGGCACCTCTTTGCCGGTCCAGCTGGACAGGTGGATGGCGTTCGCGAGTCGCACGCCGTTGATTCCGTCGGAGCCGGGGGCCAGCAGCGGGGTTCCGTCGAGGATGTTGGCGGCGAAGTTCTCGAGCACGCCGGAGTGCTGGGATCCCCACACCGAGTCGAACTCGATGGTCTCCTGCTCGTACAGGTCGGCGGCGTTCAGCTGACCGGTGAACAGCTTCTTCACGTCGTCCATGGTCATGTCGGCGCTCAACTCGCGCTCGGGCTTCTTCAGCCGGGTGACGGTCGCGGTCTTGCTGTTCTCGACGACGATCTTGCCGGCGTCGCCGAGGATCTCGAACCGGTCCGTGCCGACCAGGTCGTGGGTGGCGGTGACGAAGACGCCGGTCGCCCCGTTCCCGTAGTCGGCGACTGCGGTGACCTCGTCCTCCACGGCGATGTCGCGCCGGAAGCCATAGGAGACCTTGGAGTACACCGACTTCGGCACGCCGCAGATCCACTGCCACAGGTCGAGCTGGTGCGGTGCCTGGTTGACCAGGACGCCGCCGCCCTCGCCGCCCCAGGTGGCGCGCCACTCGCTCTGGTCGTAGTAACCCTGCGGGCGCCACCAGGTGGTGATGATCCAGTTGGTGCGGAGAATGTTGCCGATCTCGCCGTTCTCGACGATTTCCTTCAGCCGCTTGTACAGCGGGTTGTTGCGCTGGTTGAACATGATCCCGAAGGTCAGCTCGGGCTTTGCGGCTGCGAACTCGTTCAGTTCCTTGACGTGCTTGGTGTAGACACCCGCGGGCTTCTCGACCAGGGCGTGGACGTCGCGCTGCAGGGCTGCGATTCCCATTTCAGGGTGCAGGTAGTGCGGTACGCAGGTGACGACCGCGTCGACATCTCCGGATTCAAGCATGGCGACGTAGTCCTCGTAGAAGGGAACGTCGGGATAGGTCTCGGCCGCGACGCTCGCCTTGGCCGGGTCGATGTCGGCAATCGCGCCGATCACCATGTTCGGCACCATGCCGTCGGCGATGAACTTGGCGTACGTGCCACCCTGAGCGCCGAGGCCGATGATTCCGAGGCGGACCTTGTCTGTCATTGCGTGCGTTTCCGTTCCTGCTGGTTCGTGAATGGTTGGCTACTTGGTGGTGACGCCGATGCGGCCGACCAGGCCGGCGAAGGCGCGGGCCGCCTCGCCGAAGGCGGCGGGTCCGGAGAAGCCGCCGAGTTCGTGCGCGCTGGCGAGATGCGGTTCAAGCGAGGCGAATCCGGTGTAGCCGTCGTCGCGGAGCGCGGTCAGGGTGTCGAGCACCTGGCCGTCGCCCTGGCCGGCCGGAACGACCTCGCCGGTCGCGGCAATCGCGTCCTTGACCTGCAGGTAATCGAGGTAGGGCCGCAGCATCCGGTAGCCGTCATCATGCGGATGCGCGACGCCGACCTGAACGAAGTTGGCGCTGTCCCAGGCCAGCCGCAGCGCGGACGAGCCGACCGACTCGACCAGGTCGAGCACCCGCTCCGGGGTGTCGCCGTAGATGTCCTTCTCGTTCTCGTGGAGCAGCGTGACGCCCTCGCGCTCGGCTTCATCGGCGAGCAGGCGCATGCGGGTGAGCACGTCGTCTCGGATCGACTCGACGGGCACGCCCTCGCCGCGGAAGAACGAGAAGATGCGGATGTTCGGGGTTTCGAGGGCGTGGGCGACGCGGATGATCCGGCGCAGACGCTGCACCTCCAGGTCGGCGTCGAGGGAAACATCCACCTTGCCGATCGGCGAGGCGACCGCGGATGCCGTCATCTTCTGTTCGCGAAGCAGGGCGACGAGCTGGGCGAGCTGGTCGTCGTCGAGGTCGACGACATTCACTCCCCAGGCGCTGCGCACCTCGATGTTGCTGGCGCCGAGTGCTTTGAGCACGGCGATCTGAATGCGGGGATCGGGATCGATCTCATCGCCGAAGCCTGAGAGAGTCCAGGAAACCGGTTGCTGGGTGGCCACGAAGTAACTGTGCCTTCCGTCGTTCGCGTCGTTGGGAACCCTGCCTGAGCGAACTCACGGAGGGCTTGGCGGCAACCTTACGCACACGACACCGTGTATCGCAACCGCTTGCCAATAACTTTTGGCAATCGGTTGACAGCCTCTCGGGAAAGGGTGTCAGTATGGAATGACACCGGGGTCGCAGACCTTGGAACCTGCTTGCCCCCGAACGACAGGAAGTGCGCCCGATGGTCGATCTCACCGCCTCCCCCTTCAACCTCGATGCCGACGGTGTTCGGTGGGTGCGCGACACCATCGACTCGCTCACGCTCGAGGAGAAGATCGGGCAGCTATTCATCAACCTGAACACGTCATTCGCGCCCGAGTACCTCGACCGCATCGTCGGCACCTACGGGGTGGGCGGCATCCGCTACATGGGAGCCGGATCCACCGCGGTGCAGGAGCACATCCGCTACGCGCAGTCCAAGGCGAAGGTGCCGCTGCTCGTCGCGTCGAACCCCGAGATGGGCGGCTTCGGCTCCATCGACGACGGCACCCTGGTGGCCACGCACCTCAGCGCCGGCTCGCACCCGGACAAGTCCATCGCCCGCGACATGGGTCGGGTGGCCGGCCGGGAGACCGCCGCGCTCGGCTGCAACTGGGCGTTCGCGCCAATCGTGGACATCCACTACAACTGGCGCAACACGGTGATCAGCACCCGCTCCTTCGGCAACACCCCCGACGTGGTCATCGAGCGGGCCAAGGAGTACTTCGACGGCCTGAGCGAGTCGAACTCGGTCGCCGCGATGAAGCACTTCCCGGGCGACGGCATCGACGAGCGCGACCAGCACGTGGTCACCACCTACAACACGATGGACTACGACGAGTGGTCCGCGACCTTCGGTCGCGTCTACCGCGAGCTCATCGACCACGGCGTGCAATCGATAATGATCGGCCACATCGGCGCCCCCGAGCTGTCCAGGCACTTCCGGCCGGGAATGACCGACGCCGAGGTGATGCCGGCCACCCTCGCCCCCGAGTTGCTGCAGGACCTGCTGCGCGACGAGCTCGGCTTCAACGGCCTCATCCTGACCGACGCGTCGATGATGGTCGGCATGACCCAGGCGATGCGACGCCGCGACGCGGTCCCGGCTTCGATCGCCGCCGGCTGCGACATGTTCCTGTTCTTCCGCGATCCCGAAGAGGACCTGCGCTACATGCTGGACGGCTACCGTTCCGGGGTGATCACCGATGAGCGCCTGCAGGAAGCGCTCGAGCGCATCCTCGGCCTGAAGGCAACGCTCGGCCTGCACACCACGCCGCGCGAGCAGCTGGTGCCCGGGCCGGAGGCGCTCCAGGTGATCGGCAGCGCCGAGCACCACGCCATCGCCGCCGACATCGCCGACAAGACCGTCACGCTGGTCAAGGACACCCAGGGCAACTTACCGCTGGATCCGGCGAAGCACCGCCGCATCCGCTTGTATGGCGTGTCCGGCCAGGCGGACTTCACCGGCGTCGACCCGAGCGGCTTCCTCGACATCGCCAGGGAAGAACTCGAGGCCGTGGGCTTTGACGTGCACGTCTTCAAGAACGCCCTGCAGCGCGCCGCTGAGGGCGAGGAGCACGTGTACTTCCACACCGTGATGGGTGAAGAGGCGAACGAGAAGTACTCGGAGCAGTACGACGCCGCGATCGTGTTCGCGAACGTCGCGGGCTTCGCCCAGGAGGCGAGCATCCGCATCAAGTGGTCGACGCCGATGGCCGCGGAGATCCCCTGGTATGTGACCGAGGTGCCGACCGTGTTCGTGTCACTGTTCCAGCCGAACCACCTGATCGACGTGCCGATGGTGAAGACGATGGTGCACGCGCACGCCCCGAGTCGCGAGGCGATTCACGCAACCGTCGAGAAGCTGATCGGGAAATCGCAGTTCACGGGCACGTTCAACGAGAACGTCTGGTGCGACACCTTCGGCACTCAGCTCTAAACACTTTTATAGTGGCGGCAGTGCGAGTACCGTTCGGTCATGGCGACCAGCCTTCATTCCCGAGTGGTCGACGAAATCGGCAGACCCATCGTCGATGGGGATACTCCAGCGGGCGCAATCATGCTCGCCGACACGATCGAGAAACGGTTGCTGGTCAGCCGATCGGTGGTGCGCGAAGCGGTGCGGGTGCTGCAGTCGATGGGTTTGGTCGAATCGATCAAGCACCTCGGCATCCGGGTGCTGCCGCAGTCTCGCTGGAACTTCTACGATCCGCTGCTGATCCGCTGGCGGCTGGATGGCACGAACCGTGCCGCCCAGATTCGGTCACTCACCGAAGTGCGCTGCGGTGCGGAGCCGCTCGCCGCCGAGATGGCGGCCAGATATTGCCCGCCGGCGATGGCGAACGAATTGTGCGCGCTGGCCGAGAAGCTGCGCGAAGCGGCAGGCGAGGGCGACATGGATCGCTTTGTGGAGCTCGATTTGCAGTTCCACAGCACCCTGTTTCGGGCATCCGGCAACGAGCTGTTCTCGATGCTTCAAAAGCCGGTGGCAGAGATTTTGGAACGGCGGGTCGAATTGGGGCTCATTCCGGAGAACCCGCTCGATGAATCACTCCAGAAGCATCTGGCAGCCGCCACCGCCATCCGGGACCGAGATCCAGAGCGGGCGCGAGCCGCGATGGCGACGGTGATGCAGCGCGCGATGGACGATCTCGCGCCGATGTGGGAACAAACCCCGCGCGTCTTCACCCTCTGAAACCACCCTTCCCCGGCGGCTACCCTTGATGGTGGTCTGCCATCGACAATCCAAGGAGCAACATACGTGTCCGAAACTGGCGCAGAACAGGCAAACATCGGCGTAGTGGGACTGGCGGTGATGGGCTCGAACCTCGCCCGTAACCTCGCCAGCCGCGAGGGGAACACGGTCGCCGTGTTCAACCGCAGCTACGCCAAAACCGAGACCCTGGTCACCGAGCACCCCGAGGCGGGCTTCATCCCGGCTCAGACCTACGACGAATTCGCCGCATCGCTCTCGAAGCCGCGCACCGCGATCATCATGGTGCAGGCGGGACGAGGCACGGATGCCGTGATCGACGAACTGGTCAAGGTCTTTGAGCCCGGCGACATCATCGTCGACGGCGGCAACGCCCTGTTCACCGACACCATCCGCCGCGAGAAGGCCGTCCGCGAGACGGGCATCAACTTCGTCGGTGCGGGCATCTCCGGCGGCGAAGAGGGCGCGCTGAACGGCCCGTCGATCATGCCCGGCGGCAGCGCCGAGGCGTGGCAGACGCTCGGCCCGATCCTCAAGTCGATCGCCGCGATCGCCGAGGGCGAGCCCTGCGTGACCCACGTCGGCACCGACGGCGCGGGACACTTCGTGAAGATGATCCACAACGGCATCGAGTACGCCGACATGCAGCTGATCGCCGAGGCCTACGACCTGATCCGTCGCGGCACCGGCAAGAGCCCGGCCGAGATCGCCGAGATCTTCGCCGAGTGGAACAAGGGCGAGCTCGAGAGCTACCTGATCGAGATCACCGCCGAGGTGCTGCGCCAGACGGATGCCTCCACCGGCAAGCCGCTCGTCGACGTGATCCTCGACCAGGCCGGCGCCAAGGGCACCGGCGCCTGGACCGTGCAGTCGGCGCTCGACCTCGGCATCCCGGTCTCCGGCATCGCCGAAGCGGTGTTCGCCCGCTCGCTGTCCTCCAAGCCGGCGCAGCGTGCCGCCGCGACCGCCCTGCCCGGACCGTCGACCGCGTTCACCGTCGCCGACGCGGACGCCTTCGTCGAGGACGTGCGCCAGGCGCTGTACGCCTCGAAGATCATCGCCTACTCGCAGGGCTTCGACGCCATCGTGGCCGGCGCCGAGGAGTACGGCTGGGACATCAAGAAGGGCGAGATCGCGAAGATCTGGCGCGCCGGCTGCATCATCCGGGCGCAGTTCCTGAACCGCATCGCCGAGGCCTACGCCGCCGACCCCGAGCTGGTCGCCCTGGTCACCGCGCCGTACTTCACCGAGGCCGTGTCCTCGGCGCAGGACGCCTGGCGTCGTGTCGTGATCGCGGCAACCCAGGCGGGCATCCCGTCGCCGGCGTTCTCGTCGTCGCTCGCGTACTACGACGGCCTGCGTGCCGACCGATTGCCGGCCGCGCTCGTGCAAGGTCAGCGCGACTTCTTCGGCGCGCACACCTACAAGCGCGTCGACCGTGACGGCACCTTCCACACCCTGTGGTCGGGCGACCGCAGCGAGATCCAGGCGGTCGACACCCACTAGTACCCGCTGGTCGAGCTCGTCGAGACCCGCCGAGCCTACGCAAATGGGGGTTATGCAGCCGCATAACCCCCATTTGCGTAGTGTCGCGGGGTGAGAAGTCAGGCGGGTTGCACGTTGTGGTTGCGTGAGAACAGGTTCTGCGGGTCCCACTCGCGCTTCACGGCCGCCAGCCGGCTGTAAATCTCGGGCGGGTAGACCTTCTCGGCGACTGAGGGCTCGGTCGAAGTCGAGAAGTTGCCGTACATCCCGTGCCCGCGCGCTTCGATCGCCTCCCACTGCTGCTCGACAACCTCACGGTTCGGCCCGGGCATGCCGGGGATCTCGAACACCGCGGCCATCGCGAAGAACTCCGCGTCGCGCGCGGGGAAGACTGAGTCGGACTGGGCAACGTCGGCGTACGCTCCCCCGAGGGTGCGCAGGAACAGCACCGACATCGGATACTCCTCACGGAAGCTCGCCAGATCGTCGATCAGGGCATCGTCCAGGTCGCTGGTCAGGATGTTGCCGCCGATGAAGCTTGGCATCGGAGCCCCCGGCTCCGCCGCCGGAGTCTCGAGCAGGATGTCCCGGTAGGGCTTCACCCCGATCTCCGCGACGCTCACGCCATCCAGTTCGATGAGCGGAGCCAGCAGCCGGCCCGCGTGCTCGACGTCGTCACCGATCACGCAGACGCTGACCGTCGCCCCCGCCGGCGCGCTCGGATCCATCGGCGGCACGTCCATGTAGGTGGCGGTGACCTCGCGCGGTGCCGCCCGCATCAGGTCCCGCAAACGGCGCAGCACTGCCCGCTTGTCGCCGTCGAGTGCGAGGGTCGTCCAGACGATCGCGGGAAGCGGATGGGCGGCGAAGTCGAACCGGGTGACGATGCCGAAGTTGCCACCGCCGCCACGCAGGGCCCAGAACAGCTCCGGATGCGACTGCGCCGACACCTCGAGCACCTCACCGTCGGCGGTGACCAGCTGCACGCCGACCAGCTGGTCGGCGGCAAGGCCCCAGGCGCGCACCATCCAGCCGATGCCGCCGCCGAGCGTGAGCCCGCCGACGCCGACCGACGCAGTGTCTCCGGAGCTGATGCCCAGCCGCTGTTCGGCGAGCGTGCTCACGACGGCACCCCAGGTGGCGCCGCCTCCGAGGTGCACGATGGTGCCGTCGAGTTCGATCTGATCGAGGGGGCTGAGGTCGACCAGCACCCCGCCGGGAATGCTCTGCCACGCGCTGTGACCGCCACCGCGGACGGCGACCGGCAGCCCGGCATCAACCGCGTGCCTGACTGCTGCCGAGACATCCGAAACCGATCTCGCCCGCACGATGACGTCAGGCTCGGAAGGTCCCGCATGTGAGTGCCGGGCAGTCTCCCATTCGTCGTCTCCCGGCGTGATGACTTGAGCAACCGATCGCAGTTCGTCCAGAATCATGCGCGCTAGGTTACGCCGCGAGCGATTCGATGTCTGCCCCCTTCTTCGACGGCGATCAACTGCGCGGCGAACGGGCGCGCAGCGACAACGCACGGGCCACGACCCCGAGCAGCAGCACCCCCGCGGCACCCACGATCGCCTGCCACGGCAGGGTGAACGCAAGCACGAAGCATCCGATGATCCCGGCCACCTGAACCGCGCGCGGCAGCCAGGCGCCCTCGGTCTGCCTGAGCGCGGACAGGTGCGCGATGGCGTAGTAGACCAGCACCGCGCAACTCGAGAACGCGACCAGCCGGGCGGGCTCCAGCACGATCACTCCGACGATGGCGATCACCGCGACCGTGACCTCGGCCACGATCGGCGCGTGCGTGCGCTGGGAGACCCGCGCGAGCGGCCCGGGCAGGTCGCGCTGGCCGGCCATGGCCAGGCTAGTGCGGCTGAGGCCGGCGAGGATTCCCATCAGCGAGCCCAGGCAGGCAAGCGCCGCGAGCAGCCGCACCGGAACCTCCCAGCCGCTTCCGACAAGGTCGGCGAGCGGGGAGTCGGATGCCGCGAGCTGTTCCGCTCCGAGGACGCTGAGGCTCAGCCATCCGACGATTCCGTAGACCACCAGCGCAATGGCCAGCGCGCCGATGATCGCCCGCGGCAGGGTGCGCCGCGGGTCGCGCACCTCTTCGCCGAGGGTGGCCATGCGTGCGTACCCGGCGAAGGCGAAGAAGATCAGGCCTGCCGACTGCAGTACGCCGTACCAGCCGGCATCCAGGTCCGGCAGGGCCGGGGTCGGAACCGAGCCCTGCCCGAGAACGCTCACCACGATGAACGCCAGGCCGGCCAGCACGATCGTGACGATGACGGTGCTCACCCGGGCGGTGCTGCGGATGCCGGCCGCGTTCAGGGTGGCGAACAGCACGATCGCGGCCACCGCGACCGCCCTGGCGTACTCCGGCCAGAGGTAGCTGCCGGCGATCAGCGCGATCGCTCCGGCCGACGCGGTCTTTCCTGCCAGGAACAGCCAGCCGGCGGCGAAGCCCCACCACGGCCCGAGTTCGGCGCGGCCATAGGCGTAGGTGCCGCCGGAGACCGGATGCCGCATCGCCAGCTGTGCTGAGCTGAGTGCGTTCAGCGTGGCGATAACGCCGGCGAGGACGAGCCCGATCAGCAGGCCGTTGCCTGCGACCTCCGCCGCCGGAGCCCAGACGAAGAAGACGCCGGCTCCCATCATCGAGGCGAGCCCGATGGCGATCGCGTGGCCGGTACCGAGGTGACGCTGAAGTTGCACGCCCAAACGCTAGCGAAGCCGGGTGAACACCGCGGACTGCAGCCCCCGGTTTAGGGTTGAGGGGTGGACTCGCTCACCGAACTCGCCCGTATCGGAATCGTCCCGGTGGTGACCGTGGACGACGCGGCCACCGCACCGGACCTGGCCGCCGCCCTCGCCGCCGGCGGCATCGGCGCCGCCGAGATCGCACTGCGCACTCCGGACGGGCTCGAGGCGATCAAACGCGCCGCGGACGTGCCCGGCGTGATCGTCGGCGCCGGCACGGTACTCACGCCCGAGCAGGTCGACCAAGCCGTCGATGTCGGCGCCCGGTTCATCGTCAGCCCGGGGCTGAATCCCGCCGTCGTCGAACGTGCGCAGGAACTGCTGGTGCCGGTGCTGCCCGGGGTGGCGACGGCGTCCGAGGTGCAGGCGGCGCTCCGGCTGGGCGTCAACCAGTTGAAGCTGTTCCCGGCTTCCGTGCTCGGCGGCACCAGGCTGCTCGACGCGCTGCGCGGGCCGTTCCCGGATGTCTCGTTCCTGCCGAGCGGCGGAGTGAGTATCCAGAACGCGGTGGAGTATGCGCGGCATCCGTCCGTCTTCGCCATCGGCGGCAGCTGGATGGTCGAGCGCAGCCTGATCGCCGGCGGCCGGTTCGATGAGGTGACCCGGCTCTCGGCCGAGGCCGTCGCCCTCATCCGCGGGTGAGCATGCAGCCGGAGCTCGACGGGTACGAGCCGCATCAGCCCCGCCGTCGTCGCCCCTGGGTGATGCGCGGGATTGTCATTCTCGCGCTCGCGGCGCTCGTGCTCCCCGGCATCCTGATCACCGCCGGGACCGCGTCGCGTACGGCGCACGCCGCCTGTGCCGCGTATGTCGGTTCGCTCGGCGTTGCCGACTACGACGTGCGCTTCGAGTGGTTCACCGCCGCCGGCACCGGCTGGCACTGCTTCGCGGTGCAGGGCGATCGGGAAGTCCTCGTCTGGCAGATGGGACTGATCCCGGGCGCCCCGCCATCGCAGCCGTTGAAGCGTCCGCAGGAGACCTAGGGTCTCGACAGGCTCGACCAGCGGATGGGCCTGGGCTCGACCCGCGGATCGGCTAGGCCGCCGCGAGCACCCGCTGGTTCGGCACGCAGTGGGTCATCGTCAGCCCCTGCACGTCGCGCGGACCGTTGCTGCCGAGGTTCTCCAGCCGACGCTTGTCCTCGTCGGTGAGGGTCTGGCCCGGCAGCGGCGGGAGCGAGCGGATCTCGTCGACCCGGATGCCGAGGCCTTCACCCACCCGGGCGCCGAGGTCGTCGTCGGCCAGGTAGAAATGCCACAGCATCCGCTCCTGGACCGCACGCGTGGCCTGGGAGATCAGGGTGACGAAGTTGAGCACGAGATCGTCTTGCTCCCACGTCTCCATGAGCTGGAACCGCTGGCCGGGCTGCAGGTAGTCGTTGGTGCGCGGGATGCGCGCCCGGGTGAGCCGGCCGTGCAGCTCGGGGCCCTCGATGTCTTCGGTGCGGTAGTGGTCCTCGCGGAGTCCGCCCGTGATCGACGGCTCGTAGTTGACGTGCGGGTTCTGCCCCTCGCCGAGGTCGAGCAGATGCGACATCTGCCCGCCGCGCTGGTTGGTGGACACCCTCGCCTTCGGCGAGTTCACCGGCAGTTGCAGGTAGTTCGGGCCGACCCGGTAGCGCTGGGTGTCGCTGTAGCTGAAGGTGCGGCCGACCAGCATCTTGTCATCGGAGAAGTCCAGCCCGTCGACCAGCACGCCGGTGCCGAACGCGATCTGCTCGTTCTCGTTGTGGTGGTCGGAGACGTTCCGGTTCAACGTCATGGTGCCGATCAGCTTGGGCTCGAAATCCTGTTCCGGCCAGGTCTTGGTGTCATCCAGCGGATCCCAGTCGAGTTCCGGATGCTCGTCGTCGCTCATCATCTGCACGTACAGGTCCCACTGCGGGTAGTCGCCGTTCTCGATCGCCTCGAACAGGTCCTTCGAGGCATGCCCGGTCTCGGTTGCCTGAATCCGGGCAGCGTCGGCCGCAGTCATGCTCTTCACGCCCTGCCGAGGCTGCCAGTGGTACTTCACGAGCACGGTCTCGCCGGCGGCGTTGCACCATTTGTAGGTGTTCACCCCGAAGCCCTGCATGTGCCGGTAGTCGGCGGGGATGCCGCGCGGGCTGAACAGGTTGACGAGCATGTGCATCGACTCGGGGGTCTGCGACATGAAGTCGAAGATGCGGCCGGGCTCTTGGCGGAAGGTGACAGGGTCTGGCTTCAGCGAGTGGATGACATCCGGGAACTTGATCGCATCGCGGATGAAGAATACGCCCAGGTTGTTGCCGACCAGGTCCCAGTTGCCGTCTTCGGTGTAGAACTTCACCGCGAACCCGCGTGGGTCGCGGGCGGTCTCGGCGGAGTCGCGGCCGCCGATCACGGTCGAGAAGCGGATGGCGAGATCCGTCTTCTTGCCTGCCTCCTGGAAGAGCCGTGCGCGCGTGTACTTGGCAATCGGTTCGTCGCCCCATTTGCCGGTCGCCTCGAACTCGCCGTAGGCGACGAAGCCGCGCGCGTGCACGACGCGTTCCGGGATGCGTTCGCGGTCGAAGTGGCTGATCTTCTCGAGGAACTGGTAGTTCTCCAGCGTTGCCGGGCCGCGGGGTCCGACCGTGCGCTGGTTCTGGTTGTCGTAGACCGGATGTCCCTGCCTGTTGGTCAGGATGGCGCGGTCTTCACCGGTGGCGTAGTCGCCCTGCTCGTCGGGCATGGTCTTGCTCCCTTGCCGTGTCGGTGGCGCCGAGGATGATCGGCTCCATCAAGCAGTCCAACAAGGCGGAAGGGAGGTGTCAACGCTCCGGCCGCTGGGAAGTTCCCGAAAGGTTAGGCGGCGCCGTCGAACATCGAGGTCACCGAACCGTCTTCGAACACCTCGCGGATCGCGCGGGCGATCAGCGGCGCGATCGGCAGCACGGTAAGGCGATCCCAATGCTTCTCCTCTGGCACGCGCAGGGTGTCGGTGACGACGACCTCGTCGATGAAGTCGCTCTGCAGCAGCTCCGTGGCCGGGTCACTGAACACGGCGTGCGTGGCGGCCACGACGACACCGGTGGCACCGGCGTTCTTCAGTGCCTCCGCGGCCTTGACGATGGTGCGGCCGGTGTCGATCAGGTCGTCGACGAGCAGGCAGACGCGTCCCTCGACCTGGCCGACGATCTCATGCACCGAAACCTGGTTCGGCACCAGCGGGTCGCGGCGCTTGTGGATGATGGCGAGCGGGGCGCCAAGCTTGTCGCTCCAGATGTCGGCGACGCGCACCCGACCCATGTCGGGCGACACCACGGTCAGGTTCGACGGGTCGAGCTTGGCCTTGAAGTGCTTGAGCAGCACCGGCATGGCGAACAGGTGGTCGACTGGACCGTCGAAGAAGCCCTGGATCTGCGCGGCGTGCAGGTCGACGCTCATGATGCGGTCCGCGCCGGCGGCCTTGAACAGGTCGGCGACCAGGCGGGCGGAGATCGGCTCGCGGCCGCGACCCTTCTTGTCCTGCCGGGCGTACGGGTAGAACGGTGCGACGACGGTGATGCGCTTGGCCGAGGCACGCTTGAGAGCGTCGACCATGATCAGCTGCTCCATGATCGCCTCGTTGATCGGTGCGCCGTGCGACTGGATCACGAACGCGTCGCAGCCGCGAACGCTTTCGTCGTAGCGGGCGTAGATCTCGCCGTTGGCGAATGTGCGGGCATCCGTCGGCACCAGCTCTGATCCGAGTTCACTCGCGATGTCCTCTGCGAGCTGCGGATGGGCGCGGCCGCTGACGAGGACGAGTCTCTTCTCACCGCTGACTTTGATGCCGGACACGTATCCCGCTTCCTGCCGGTTGTCCGGCGATTTGGTTAGGAGTCACCCCGTGCGGCTGCCGCGGCCCGGGCCGCGGCGGTTCCCGCACGATTGGCCTCGACCCAGCCAGTCATGTTGCGCTGTGGAGCCACGTTGATCGCCAGGTCCCCCGCGCCGACGTCTTTGCGGACGACGGTGCCGGCGCCCGTATAGGCTCCGTCGGCAATTCTAACCGGGGCGACGAAGACGTTGTGCGACCCGGTGCGCACGTGCGAACCGACGCTCGTGCGGTGCTTGTTCACGCCGTCGTAGTTGGCGGTGATGGTGCCCGCGCCGATGTTCGAGCCCACGCCGACCTCGGTGTCGCCGATGTAGCTGAGGTGGGGCACCTTGCTGCCGACGCCGATTCGGGTGTTCTTGGTCTCCACGAAGGTGCCGATCTTGCCGTCGGCGTCCAGGTAGGTGCCGGGGCGCAGGTATGCGAACGGGCCAACGGATGCCCCGGCGCCGATCACGGCGAGGGTGGCGTCGGTGCGCTTGACGGTGGCGTTCTCGCCGATCTCGCAGTCCACCAGGGTGGTGTCCGGGCCGATGGTGGCGCCGCGTTCGATCACCGTGGCACCCTTGATCTGGGTGCCGGGCAGGATTTCGACATCCTCAGCCAGCTTCGCCTTCAGGTCGATCCAGGTTGATGCCGGGTCGACAACGGTGACCCCGGCGCGTTGCCAGCCGCGCACGATCATCCGGTTCAGGCGCAGCGCCGCGTCGCCGAGCTGCACCCGGTCGTTGATGCCCTCGACCAGCCAGGCTTCGCTGACCGGCACCGCGGTGATCGGGTCGCCGTCGCCGCGGAGCAGGCCGACGACGTCGGTGAGGTACTTCTCGGCCTGGGCGTTGTCGGTGCCGATTCGCGGCAGCGTGCGGCGCAGCGCCGCGGTGGCGAAGACGTAGGTGCCGGAGTTGATCTCGGTGACGGAGAGTTCGTCGTCCGAGGCATCCTTCTGCTCGACGATGCGATCGAGCGCGCCGTCCGCGGTGCGGATCACGCGGCCGTACCCGGTGGCGTCGTCGAGGATCGCCGAGAGCAGGGTCGCGGATGCCGCGGCCTGCCGGTGTGCCTCGATCAGTCCGGCGACCGTGGCGGCGTCGAGGAGGGGCACGTCCCCGCTGACCACGACCACGTCACCCTCGAACTGGTCGGGCAGTGCGGTGAGGCCGAGTTCGACGGCCCGTCCGGTGCCGGGGACCTCGTCCTGGTCGACGATCACGGTTTCCGGGCTGAGCTCGGTGATGGTGGTGGCGACTGCCTCGCGCTCGTGCCGCACCACGGCGACGACGTGCGCCGGGTCGAGTTCGCGCACGGTGGCAAGCACGTGGCCCACCAGCGGAACACCGGCCAGCTCGTGCAGGATCTTCGGCTTGGCCGACTTCATGCGGGTGCCCTGGCCGGCAGCGAGGACAATGATGGCGAGGTTGGTGTCGGTCACTGGTTCTCCCTCATACGACAAGCTCCGCCCCCAGGACTCGAACCTGGACCTAACAGCTCCAAAGGCTGTCGTGCTGCCATTACACCAAGGCGGATCGCGCGGATTCGCGCGCGTCAAGTCTGCCAGATGCTGGTGTGTGCGCTTGTCCGCCGGCTGGTCGAGCTTGTCCCCCGTTGGTCTCCCGCTGGTCGAGCCTGTCTCCCGCTGGTCGAGCCTGTCTCCCGCTGGTCGAGCCTGTCGAGACCCGCACACAGTCTCGGGAAGCGCGACCAGCGGTTCGTCCAGACCGGCAAGCGACCGACTCGCCAAAGTATGCCTATGCTTCCGCGCGTGATGGGCGCATTTTGGCGAGTCGATCCCAAGCGGAGTGGTGCGAGGCATCCGCTCCCCCACCGACTCGCCAAGTAATGCCCATGCCTCCACGCGGGATAGGCGTTTTTCGGCGAGTCGATGCCGGCAGCGTTCCCCGTCAGGGAGTCTCGCGCCCAAACGGCAGTCTCGCGGATGCTCGTTGGCGTCTCGGCGCACGATAATGGTGGGATGCCCGCTCACGATGAGGTCGACCGGATCGTCGACGCCTGGTTGCGCGAGCGCCCGGATCTCGACTTTTCCCCGCTCAGGGTGCTCAGCCGAGTCGCCCGGCTCTCGAAGCACCTGGACCGCGCGCGCCGTGCCGCGTTCGGCGAGTCCGGCCTGGACTCGTGGGAGTTCGACGTGCTCTCCGCGCTGCGGCGGGCGGGCAGCCCGTACCGGCTCAGCCCGAAGGCGCTGCTGCAGCAGACTCTGGTCTCCAGCGGCACCATGACGAACCGCATCGACCGCCTCGTCGAACGTGGGCTGGTTGAGCGTCGCACCGATCCGAACGATGGTCGTGGCATCCTCGTCGAAATGACTCCGCTCGGCCGTGACCTGGCCGACAAGGCGATCAGCACCCTGCTGGTCTCGGAGCGGGAGCTGCTCGACGGTCTCTCCCCCGCCGACCAGGAGCGTCTGGCCGGCCTGCTGCGCAAGCTCAGCCTCGACTTCGACGAGCCCGACGCGGAGTAGTCATGCTCGACCAGGCCACGCTCGACGCCCTCTGGGACTTCGACGATCCGGCCGGGTCGGAACGTCGGTTCGCGGATGCCGCGGCCTTCGCCGCAGCGGAGGATCGCGCCGAACTGCTCACCCAGCAGGCCCGTGCGCTCGGCCTGCAGAAACAGTTCGGCGAGGCCGACGCGCTGCTTGACACCGTCGAGGGCGTTTCGAGCGCTGCGCGCACCCGCGTGTTGCTCGAGCGTGGACGCATCCGGAACAGCGCAATGGAACCGGATGCCGCGGTTTCCCTGTTCCGTGCGGCGGTGGATGCGGCCTGCGCTGCGCACCTGACCTTCCTGGCGATCGACGGCTACCACATGCTCGCGATTGCGGATCCGGAGCGAGCCGAGCAGCGGACGCGCGCGGGCCTTGCTGATCTGCGGCATGCGACGGACGACCGCACCCGACGCTGGGCGGTGGCGCTGCACAACATCCTCGGCTGGCACCGGCATGACGCCGGTCGGTTCGAGGAAGCCCTCAGCGAGTTCCAGCTCGCCCTTGAGGCTGCCGAGCAATACGGCACGCACGATCAGGTGATCTTCGCGCGATGGGCTGTCGGGCGCTGCCTGCGATCGCTCGGCCGGACGGACGAGGCGATAGAAGTTCAGCGGCAGCTCCTCCGCGAGCGGCCGGATGATCCGGATGTCGCGGAGGAACTCTCGTTGCTCAAGGGATCGGAACCCGGGTAGGCACGGCTCCGAACTCCATCCCGCTGATTGAGCCGATCCCGCTAATCGAGAGCAGCCGCTGGTCGAGCTTGCCGAGACCTACCCGAACCGCCCGTTCACGTAGTCGTACGTGCGCGGGTCGATTGGGTCGCCGAACATCGCCTCAGTGTCACCGTGCTCGACGATCGCTCCCGGTGTGCCTTGCGCTGCGAGGAAGAACGCGCACTGCTGCGACACTCGTTGAGCCTGTTGCATGTTGTGCGTGACAATGACGATCGTCACCTCCTGCGCGAGCTCGAGCATGGTCTCTTCGATCACGCGGGTCGAGGTCGGGTCAAGCGCGGAACAGGGCTCATCCATCAACAGCACCCGCGGCTTGACCGCCAGCGAGCGGGCGATGCACAGGCGCTGCTGCTGACCGCCGGAAAGTCCGGCCCCCGGGGCGCGCAGCCGGTCCTTGACCTCTTTCCACAGCCCGGCCTTGGTGAGGCAGGATTCGACCAGCTCGTCCTTCTCGTCGCGCGATGCGCGCGTGCCGGTCAGCTTCAGCCCGGCGATCACATTGTCGTAGATCGACTGGGCCGGGAACGGGTTCGGCTTCTGGAACACCATCCCGATGTCCTTGCGCGCATCGACCAGCTTGCGGGTCGGATCGTAGATGTCGACACTGTCCAGCAGCACCTCGCCGGCCAGCGACGCCGACGGCACCAGCTCGTGCATGCGGTTCAGGATGCGCAGGAAGGTCGACTTGCCGCAGCCGGAGGGGCCGATCAGCGACGTGATCACGCCGGCCTCCATGGTCAGCGACACCCGGTCGAGCACCTGGTGGTCACCGAACCACGCGGAGATGTTACGACCTTCGAGGCTCGCCAGGGGTTCCGGTGTCATTTCACTAGGGGCGGATGCCTCGGCACGACGTCCTCCGCGGAACCAACCGCGTGCGCCGCGGTCCGTCTCGGAGTGAGGCGCCGTTGCGAGGCCGGAAGTGACGGGCGACGTGTAGATGGGCTGCGCCGACGCGTCCACCGTCGGCAGGGCGGTTGGAGTCATGGTCGGCGTCGGTTCGACCAGCGGAACCGGAGGAAGCACCTCGGTCACAGTGGTGGCGCCGGGGGCTGGCTCGTAACGCGGCTCGTTCTCATTCATGGGTTGAGTCCTTTACAGCAGATTCGGGAGAAGTCTGACCAGCTCGCCCGTGACCCACAGTCCGGCGAGCACGGTGAGGGGGACGAAGACGATCCAGGTGCGCCGCGGACCGACCGTGCGGAAGGCCCAGACTGCGGCGATCTCGACGACGAGAAGGAACTGCAGCGTGAACACGAGTGCCCAGACCCGTGAGATGTCACCGCTCAGTGCGTCGTCTGCTTCTGAGAGGGTCACGAAATTCGTCAGTCGGGCACCCGCGGGTTGTGCTTCGCTGGTGAGCCGCGCGTCGACGCGGGCGACTCCGGATGGTGCGAACGGCAATCCGCGGGCGGTGACAAGCGTCACCCGGCTTTCGCCTGGCTTGATCTGGGGCGGCGCAGGGTCACCGGCATACCGCAAACCGAGCACCTCAAAGGTGTGTTCGCCCTGGCCGGTGATGATCGTGAACTCGTCACCGGGAGCCAGTTCCTGGATCCGGGCGAACGGCGCACCGTACGCCGCGGCTCGTCCGTGGATGACGCTCACGCCGGCCTGCCCCGGCAACACGGTGTCGCGCCGATGGCCAGGTCCGGCCTGCGTGGTTTCGGAATCGGTTCCCTCGACCACGATCTCGGTGACGCCGAGCTGGGGGATCTCGATCCGCGCAACCGGAGCGCCGTCGGGCAGCAGCACATTGTGCACGTCGCCTTCGCTGACCGGCGCTACGCCTTCCTCGAGCTGCTCACGGAATTTGTCAGTGAGCTGCTGCTGCCACACCAGATGCCTCACCTGACCGACCAGGGCGATGTTCACGACAACCGTCAGCAGCAGGGCGGCGATCAGGACCAGGATGCCGCGGATCAAACGCCTCCGCGGCGATAGCACCACGGGCCGGCGTGTTGGCTTCGGCATCCGCCGGGGCGGTTGCGGTGGCCTCTCCCCCTTGGGAGGACGCGGCGGCTTCGGTGGCTGGGGAAAGGACGCGCGCGGCGGCCGGCCGAGGTTCGCCCGGGCCTGTCGCCGGGTTTCGGCTTGGCCGGTGTGCATGTCACTCCGTCTGTCATTGCGCAGGAGGCTCATGCGTGGCCCCCCAGCGGCCTCAGCCGAGCGGGGCCGTGCGGGGTTGCGCCGAATGCCCACCACACCAGTCCGCCGAGAGCGCCGACGCCTCCCGCGACCGACATCCCGAACAGCGGCGGGAAGAAGACGAGCGTGTCGCGCGTGAATGACGACAGCTTGGTCTTCTCGACCTGCGCCGGTGGCGTGAGCTGCACGTGCCCGGTGAGCATGGCATGCTGGGCCAGCCCTGCGAACGTGACACTCACCCGGCGGGTTTCATCGGGCTCGAGGTCGTCCACGCGAACGTGCCGTTCCTCGGCGATGCGGGCACCGAGTGCGTTAGTGATCCAGAACCGAGCGCGCGAATTGAACTGGGTCGATGAGGTGTTCCGCAGCGTGAAGGTGAGCTGTACGGTTCCGTTCTCCGGTGCGAACGACGGCTCGCCAACCGCAGTCAGCCCGCTCACCCAGAGGATGCCGCCCAGGTCGGACGGATCGTCACCGAGGGCCTCGTCTGCCTCGCCCGGGTTGGTCATTGTCTCCTGCTCGACCACCGGCGAGGGCTGGTTCTTCTTGTCCTGCCCGGGCGGCGTGATCGGCCGGTTCGGCGGGCTAGGAGGAGTGGTCGGAGGCGCGGACCCGCTCGGTGTGGGGGTCGGCGTCGTGCCGTCGTCGACCACGACAGACAGGTTGCCATTCACTTCGTCGTCCGCGCGGGCCGAACCGCTGCTGAGAGCGACCCCGAGCACCGCGACAACGAGCACCGCGGCCGTGCCGGCGGCGCACCGGGCAACGACCGGATGCGCCGTGGTCACGTGGTGCTCTCGCCTGCGCCGGCGCCGACCGGTTCCTTGGCCTGCTCAGCTTCGGCCTTGCGTCGTGCTTCGTCCTCGGTGTGCTTGATCCATTCGGCGGCGCGTCGAGCATCCACGCTCTGGCGCCAGCGGCGGAAGACGAACGCGAGCGCGACTAGGCCGAGTACGATAACCAGCACCCATGGAAGGGCGATCAGCACTGTGTCGCGCGAGGTTTCGGCGACGGGCATGTACCTACTTGGGTCGGAACCATCGACGAATGGCTTGAGGGTTACGCCGGGGTTCAGATAGCCCCACGCGGCGACGGCAGGAATCTCGGTCTCGACGGTGCGCGTGAACCCGGGCAACAGCTCAGGGATGCTCTCTCCCTTTGGAGCCGATGCTGGTGCACCAAACCAGGTGCGTACGTCCAGCGACACGTTTGAGGCGAGCGCGATGTTGCCACTGTTCTTGACCGTGTAATTGACGCGGACGGCACCGTTGAATGGGTTCCACCAATCCCCGACGTACGAGCTCTCGATGCCGCTCACAGTAAGCGCGGGCTGCAACTGCCCCGAAACCCTGGCGTACACGCGGGTGCCGACGCGCCGGTCGACCTCGACCTGATCGCCGCCGGTGACCACCGAGGCGACGAGTCCGCCGACATGGTCGCCCGGCGTCGCCTCGCCTGGGAGTTCGAGGCTGAACCGCAGCAGCCGGGTCTGACCGGGAGTGAGCGCGAACTCGATACGGTTCGCACCGTTTTCGAAACGCACCCACTGGCCAATGGCCTTCGGCTGGTCGTCTGTTGGCAGCAGTGCGAACTCGCCGTCCTCAGCGTTGAACGCGTCGGTGCCCGCGATAGTGAAGCTCTGCTCAGTGGAACCGGTGTTCGCGACGAGCAGGTGGTCATCGATCCGCTGGCCGGGATCGACCTTGTAGCTGAACGCTGTTCGTCCGTCCGGGGCGCCGTCGGCATTCGCGGGACGGGCGGAGACGCCGATCTTGTCCTCGGCGTAGGCGGGTGCAGCGCCTAGCGCGACCGCGGCAGCGATGAGCAGAGCGGCGAGCGCGACAAGGGCTGCGCGACCGCGCGTGAGTTCGGGTGAAGTGGGCACGTCCAATTTCCGCATTCATCGGTAACCGACGGGCTGCTCATACTTTGCCGGCACCTTAACGACGACTGGACGCGGCCGCCCAGCCTGTCCCGATGACTACAGTCGTGCTCTAACGACAGTGCGGGAGGCCGCGAACGACCTCCCGCACCGGGTGTACGTTTTGCTGTCGAGCGGACTACCCGACCAGAAGCACTACTTCTGGAGAAGGGTCAGGGTCAGCTTCGAGGTGTAGGTGCCCTTCTTGGCCGACGCGGGAACCGCGAAGGTCAGGCCGGCGTCGAACTGGACGCCTGCTTCGAGGGTGGATACACCGGCAGGACCCTCGGCGAACAGGGCGGAGCCTGCACCCTTACCGGCGACCTGCGCCGGCGCCAGCGTGACCGTTACACCGTCGGGCAGAGTGCCGACCTGCTTGGGCGCGATTCCCAGGGCAGAATTGGCAATGGTGTCGCTCGCCGGAGTGTTGACGAAGTCCTCGACATCGGCAGTCAGGGTCCACCCAGACAGGTTCGTGTCCCGGTCGTCAATCACGGTGAAGGCGCCGAGGTCAACCTCGGTGGTGGTGGTGCCGCGCTTTGTTGCACCGAGGTTTGCAGCAGCGTTAACGCCCTCGAGCGCGAACTTGTCGCTGGTGAGGGCCTCGGCCGTCAGCGTTGCGGCGCCCTTGGTGGTCGAGGACAGCGCGAAGGTACCCCACGCAACAATGTTGTCGCCGTTGTCGTACAGCGCGATCGTGTGGTCGCCGATGCTGAGGGCCGAGACATCCACGTCGACGTCACCGTTTGCGTCGGTGGTGACGTTGCCGAGTTGGGTGGGGGTCGACCAAGCGACGGCGCGGAACGTCTGGTTGGCGTTCACGAGCCCAGCGGGGATGGTGACGACCGTGGAGCCCTCTGTCGGGTTGGCAACGGTCACATTGTTCGGGTCGGTTCCGGTCGGCTCGACGTCCACGTAGTCCTTCGCGGTTGCCCAGCTGAGGACAGTCTCGCCCTCGGCGATCGCGACGCGCTCGCCGTCGGCGATCGCCGCCGTCTGGATGGTCTTCTCGCCGTTCGCGTCGAGCACCACGTCGGTGAGCACCTTGCGGTCGTCCACAGTCGGACCCTCGGCCCACACATCGACGGTCTTGCCAGCGTTACCAACGCCCGCGTTGATCTCGATGTTGCCGTTGCGGAGCTTGTACTCCGAGGTGCCGGTGAAGGCCGTGAAGTCGGGAGACCACGCGGGAGCCTGCACGAGCATGAATGGGCTGATCGTGTAGTCACCCGTGCCCTTGGTGATATTGATCTGGCGGTACACCGCACCCACGGTGGTGACACCGGCGTTCGTGGTGTAGGCGATGCCGTACCAGTACGAACCACCCGCCGCGACGACGTCGCCGATGCCCGTGGTGAAGCTGTCGAGCGTGAAGTCCGGCTGCGCGGTACCCCCGTTGGGGCCGGCCGCGGAGTCGGCCGCGTAGGCCTTCCAGGTGTTGAGGCCGCCCGCAACCGCCGCTGGCGTGCGATCAGAGATGAAGCGCCAGACCTGGTCGAACTGGGCACTACCAGTTACCGGACGGATGTCACTCGGGTTGGTCTCTGCGTTGTAGTCGGTCGGGCTGGCGGCTGCCATGTACCATTCGTCGCTCTTGAAGACGCGATTCGGGTCGAGGTCGGCGCGCTCGGCGTTCTCGTCGTAGAGGAAGAATCCACCCATAGAGCCGGGCTGCGCAGATTCGGCCGGCTGCGGATGGACGGGGAAGCCCGGCTGCGGGTTGACCGGGTCACCGGGGGCAGCGCTCGCCATCGACGTTCCGCCAGCCACGAGGGCAAGGCTGAGCAAACCGGCCGCGGCCGAGCTCCATTTCTTGCGATTATTCATCAGTTTTCCTTCTTCTTAAGAATGAGTTCTAAGGGATGGTGTTTGGACCGTTACTGGAGTGCAGCCCGGAAGGGCGTCGTGTTTGACGGGGGAAGGAATCCGAACTTCTTCTTTACCGACCCGGCTTGGCTAATGAGAGTGGTCGATGTGTTGCCCAGCTTCGAGGTCGCGGTGCTCACTAGGTTGGCGAGATCGGCGCTGTACTTCGCGTCACCAACGGTCACACGGGCGTTCTCGACGACGAGATAGGTGTCGCGACCCCAGTGTGAGTCGTCGTAGTACGCCTTGTTCGGTTCGGTCGAGCCGCCCACGCCGGAGGTCGGTGAGACACCGATCGGCGAGCCAATCTTGACGCCCGCACCAATGCGGTTGATGCCAGCGCCGGTGTTCTGCGCAACCCACTGCGCCGCCGACATCGCCGTCACACCGTTAGTGGGGAAGAGCGTGCCATCGGACAGCTTCTGGGTGTCGTGCTCCTGACCAACCTTCACGCAGGCGCCGAGAGTCTGCTCGGTCACACCGATCTTGCCAAGGAAGTCCTTGCGCGTGCCGGAGCCGGCCTGCGGAATCACGGGCACAGCGGTGGTCGTCCCGATGGTGGTCGTAGTGCACTCGAACAGTGACTTCAGCTGCGCCTCGGTGATGTGCTCGAAGGCTACATCCGTGCTCTTGTACGCGTACGAGAGTGCGTCGCGGCCGAACGGGATGTAGCGAAGCGCACCGTTGGTGACCTCGGTTGCCCCCGACGAGGACCGGGCGATGTCGACCTGGTTGAGGATCTTCACCGTCGGCGATCCGGGACTGCCCGCCTTGTAGTCTCCGTTGTCGATGGACCGGCTCAGCGCCTTGACGCCGTCGCCGGAGCCGTTCGGGCGACCGAACAGCGGACCGCCCGTCTTGGTCTGGATGAGCACGGATCCCGTTGCGTCGTACGAGGCGACGTTGTTCTTGCCCGCGGTGGAGCGCACGCTGGAACCGGTGACACTGGTGCCATTGGTGAGTGCGTTCACGACGTCCTGCAGCGTGTCGGAACCAACGATGACATAGCTCGGCGACACAGGCTCGGCGTACGCCGGAGCGACGGTTGCCAGCAGCGATGCGGTCACGCCGAAGGCGGCAGCCGCTGCTACCATTTTCTTCTTGTTCACAGTTTCCTTTTTCTCGAGGGGGTTGTGTGCAACAAACGCCTGCTCGATCAAGCGGGCGTCTTGGCGACTCCTGACAGGGGGTCGCCAAGTTTGTGTGGGGACCTCATCAATCCCAAGGAAAGGCTGCGCAGTCTCGGTGAACATCACGGGTCCGCTGGGCGAAGAAGCACTGTCCACCGCCTTGTCCAGCACGGTCACGTTCGGCGCCGGATGCGAGAGAGCACCGGAACGGCCAGCGCTGCCGCCAGACCGGAGAGTAAACCTGCCGGTACTGCGGCTCCTGCAGGCCCAAGCTCCGGATCATCCGGCGTCGTAGTCCCTGCGAGAGCTCCTGCAGACTCGCCGGTGGCGTTGGGGCTCGTCGATGTAGCTGGCGCCGCTGCCACCGGCGGTGTCACCGGCTTCGCGCTGCTGCGCTCCATAGCCAAATTGGCTGCCGGCGCATCGACCGGTGCAACTGGAGCGACCGCGTTGGGATCAATGCCGTGCTCGATTGTGTCTGCCGCGAGCAGCGCCTGGTTAACCCAGCTTTTGGGGAGGGGAGCATAGCCGGGCGGCAGTTCACCAACATCACTGCCCGGGGTCTGTCCTTCGCCAACCGCATACCGGATGAGGTTCGCATAGACAGCGCGCTGCGCGGCGTCGGTCTGCTGCGGGTTCAACGCCGCATACACGGGCATCGCGAGCGGGTACGCAGTGGGCGCCGCCTTTGCGGACGCGGACTCGAAGTCGAGGGCCAGCACCTTCGGTTGTGCCGTCGGAGTCATCGCCGCCGCTGCTGCTGCCAGACCATCCTGAGTGGGCGCGACGAATTGACCCGCGGGGTTGCGCAATTGCGCGGTTACCGTCTCATAGAGGCGAGCCGCTGGACTGCTGGTTACCCCGATCACCTTTTGGCTACCGAACAACTCGGGCACGGACTTGCCGTACTTCGGGGGGACGGAGAACTTGTCCCATGCCCCCAGGATCTGGCCGTCGCCACGGAGCACCCGGTGGGCGGAATCGGCGAAATCGGTCGTGTACGGGCGCCACGTTACGAGGTTGACAGGGCCTGTGCCGTTCGCCGGGTCCAACTGCGTGCTATCCGGCTTCTCGACCGGATCGGCTTTGGGGAAGGAATCAGCCGGGAGTCCAAGTGCGAGCCCCGTCGGGTTGATGTCCGGATTAGTCGAGTAATACGGGTTGACAATCATGCCCCAAGGATCCGGATTGCCCGCAAGCCAGTCAGTCGCCTCCGCGTCTGAGAGAACGTACTCCCACACTCGCACCGCCAGATCGGACCTGCCGGAGGGTGTGACGGCGTCCGCGACCGATGCCCCGATCATGTTCTGCGCCGCCCATTCGCTGTCGTTGAACTGCAGAAAATCGGGATCCTGAACGATCGTCCGCGGGTTCTCACCCGGCTCCTCAAAACTCTCGTATCCAATGTGCGACTTGTCGGAGTCCCTGGGGAGTGCGTCCACGTACGACGCCGTCAGCAGCTTGGCCACCAGCCGTGGCGTCAGCTTCATTTCGGTGAGCGGCAGTCCCGCACGCGCTTCGTACTCCGTCCCTGCCCCAAACTTGGGCTGTCGATCGATCGCAAATGAGATCGCAACGCTTGAAACCGATACCGCCGCATAGGCGAGAGGATCCGTGGTTCCGCTGATAACTTCAGGGTCAAGTGGACGCGAGGTGAACGCGAGAGGGCTGGGTGCGGTGCCTGCAGCACGCCGAAGTGCATCGGCCTCATTGCCCTTACTGAGCACGAACGGCGATCCGTTCTCGCCGAGGCAGAGAGCTGGCTGCCATGACGCCATCGCTTCAGCTATGAGTTCACTTCCGGCGAGCTGACGCTCCGCTGCGCCGATCTGGCACCTCACGCCGAGCGGCTTGAACTCGAGTTTCACAGCGACGTGATGCTGCCAAGCGTCCCACCACAAGCCCGACTTGTTGATAAGAGACTGGCCTGAATCCCCAGTGCCACGTGGGATAACGACAAGCCAGCACGACTCCCCGACCGTCGCACCGCCAGGCGATGTTACCGGCGTTCCACACCCGAGCCCGGGTGATTGCATGGCGGTCTGGACCTCAAATGGGACGGACCCCGACCCGTCCACGCCGGCTGGTGCCCACTTCACCTCGTTGGTCATAAGCGCCGTGAAGAACGGGTTCATATTCAGATCGACGAACTCGTTGTCGGGCTTGACGATCGGCTGTCCGTCCGACCCGGTCTTCAGGTTGGTTAGCACGCGATCGGCGGGCGCTTTCTCCTCATCCACCTCCCGCGCGGCGTTGTATGCCACGAAGGGTATCCCTGTGTACGCGGCATACCCGAGGTCGGCAGAGTACTTCGCGTCTCGCTCAGCAATGTGTTCCACGAGCGTGGTTCCGTCACGCTTGGCGCCCCAGCCCAGAGTGCCACCGTACTGACAGGTGCGCCGGTCGGGATGGCCCGGATTGTCCGGGTCCTCTCCCCAGCACTGCGCGATCTGCAGGAAGTTGGTTCCACCCACGGTTCCGCTCGGCGGCGTCGACTTCTTTCCCCCAGTCCAGCTCAGCCGGATGCCCTGCGACACCAGATCCTTAGTCTGCGAGATCGTGACTTCGAGATCAGGGAAAGGTGTTCCGACTGGGTTCAGCGCGTCGTCCTTGCTGGCGAGAGTCACCGCACTCGAGGTGAGCATGTCCTCCGCGGCATGGGCGGGATCCGCAGGCACCGTCGCGGCGGTACCGCCGACGATCATCGCGACCAAGAGTCCGACGGCGACGCCCGACACACTCGCGAGCCCCCACTCGGACCGCCGCCTCATCCGGCTCACTTCGCGCTTCCCGCGGTTGGCGCAACAGTCGAAGCAGCGGGTTTGATGCGGCGCGCCAGTAACGGCGGCACACCGATCGCCAGCAACAGCAGAACGACCGCGCCAAGCATCACCGATTGCTGCCACCCCCAACCGTCGTCATCGAGCGTGAACGGTGAGGCGATCGCCGTGCCGACGATTCCGCCGGTGCCACCCGAGATCAGGTTGCCGTTCTCGTCATACACGGGTGCCGCCGCGACCCCGTCGACAGCAGCGGCGTCACCGCCAGCGGCTCCACCAGCCGCAGCGCCCCCTCCAGCACCCGCCGCGGATCCGCCCGAACCTGAACCGGTAACGGCGGTTTCCTGCTTGGCACCGGCGGTACCGGTGACGCACTGGTTCGGCCCCTTCTTGTCGCATTCGGCGGGCTGCGCCGCGGTTAGCGCCAGCTGGTTGTTGTTTGGCGAGTCACCGGGCTTGAAGGTCGGGTTATTGCACTTGTTCGGGTCGACGCTCGCGCCGCCAGCACCGGGGATGCGCTTGATCTGATCGAAGCCTGCGAGCACCAGGTTCATCGGCAGCGGCGAGTACCCGAGGTCCTCGGCTTGCTGCTGGCCTTCGCACAGCATGTAACTGGCGAAGGCGCCGAGCGTCGCACCCTTGGGTTCGGTGAACACGCCGCCAACCTCGGTCGGCACGATCATGTACGAGTAGCTCGACAGCGGGTAGGTTCGCGGGTCCGTGCTGTTGTAGACGCCGTCAAGGATCTGCGTCAGGTAGTCGGCCGAGCCCGCGTTCGTGTTGATCTGAGCTTGGAGCAGCGCCACTGCCACCGAGTCTGCGGTGGGCTCAACATAGTGGTCGGACGCGTTCAGCACCTTGGCGACAGGGAAGCCCGACTCAAGCGCGTAGGAGTACTCGACGTAGGTGATCGCACCCTCGCCGTAGTTCTGGCTGACATAGCCGGCGACGCCGGATGAGCCGCTCTGCCCCTTCGCGTTCCCGAAGAGCGGATACTGCGACGTCAACCCACACGGGTTGGGCCGGTTCACCGACGCGCAGAACTCGTTCCAGAGCGACGGATGCTGCTTCGACATCCACAACGAGAATTGGGCCGTCGATCCCGAGCCGTCCGAGCGGACAACCGGCACTATTCCTTTATCGGGCATGGCCAGGCCCGGGTTGTCAGCGGCGATCGCCGCATCGTTCCATTTGGTGATCTTGCCGGTGAAGATCTTGGTGATCGTCTCCCCCGACAGTCGCAGGTTGGTCACCCGCTTGCCGCCGATGTTCAGGTGGTACATGAAGGCCGTACCACCCGCGACGATCGGCATGTACGCGTACCCGCGCGGCGGCGTCTCGGGTGCGGAGTTATCCTCGGGACGGGATTGGAAAGGGATCTCACTGACTGCGTAGTCGATGCTGCCCTGAATGAAGTCACGGCGACCCGCCGACGAGCCGACGCCGGAGTAGTTCACCGTCATGCCGTAGTTCGACGCCACGTTGCTGCGCCACTGATCGAGGGCGTTCTGTGACCACGTGGATCCGGTGCCGGTGATAACCTCCCAGGTCGCGGCGTGCGACGGCATGGCAACCCCGACGGCCATCAGCGCGACGCCGAATGCGGCAATCAGGCGGGAGAGTCGACGCTTGCGCGGGGTCATTGTGGTTCCTCCATGGGTCGAGCGGATGCCGCGCGACGGGGCGAGCTCATGCGTTCGGCGTCGCGCGCCGAGGCAGCCCGCGCCGCGCGCTGCTGTCGGGGGGTCAGGTTGCCCGCCCCGCGGCCACCGATCAGGCGGGCGATCGCGAACAGAGCGAGCACCAGCAGCAGCAGCACGGCGGCCGTGCCGAAGCCGCGGGCCACGATGTTCGGCTCGGGTGACCGCACGAAGTCGAACACCTGCAGCGGCAGCGAAATCATCGGGCCGTGGAACGGGTTCGTGTTCATCACGTTGGTGATGCCCGAGGTGAGCAGCACGGGCGAGGTCTCGCCGATGCCACGCGCGGTTCCGAGAATCACGGCGGTGACTAGGCCCGACCGGGCCGTCGGCAGCACCACGTGCCACACGGTGCGCCAGCGGCTCGCGCCCAGCGCATACGACGCCTCGCGGAGGTTGCCGGCGACCAGTCGCAGAACCACATCGGATGCGCGCACGACGATCGGGAGCATCATCACGGTGATTGCGAGCGCGGCGGCGAACCCGGAGCGCTGGTTGGTGAACATCAGGATGATCGCGGAGTAGACGAACAGGCCGGCGACGATCGAGGGCAGCGCGGTCATCGCGTCGACAATCGTCCGCACGAACCGGGCGAAGCGGCCGCCGAGCTCGTTCAGGAACAGTGCCGTGACGATGCCGAGCGGAATCGAGATCGCGAGGGCGATGCCGATCTGGATCAGAGTGCCGACGATCGCGTGCGCGACACCGCCGACATCGAGTCCGTCGAGCGGGCCGGCGAACTCCATGTCCTGGTAGAAGAAGTTGAAGTTCAGCAGCGCCTCTTGCCCGCGCAGCAGCGTGAAGATCACGACGAAGAGCAGCGAGCCGAAGAGGATCATGCCGGCGCTGGCGAGCACCACCGTCATGACCCGGTCGGTGACCTCACGGCCGTCCGAGGTGGTACTGACCAGCAGTGCGTAGATGCCGATGAAGCCCAGGAATGCGACCACGACGAAGCCGACGATTCCGCTAAGTGGGGCGATCCAACCGAACAGCAGGATGGCGATCGCGAGCGCTCCGGATGCCGCGCCGAGCAGCGCATACCGATCATCGACGCGTGCGGAGCGCACTCGACGGCGTGCGCCGACCTCGACGCCGTCCTTGGTTGGAAGGCTCGTACGGGCTGGCGCGGCAGCGAGTTCGTCACCGGACGGGGTTGCTGTGGCGGTGACCGTGGCCATGGAAGTGTCCAGCGTCAGGGTCATCATGCCTCGCTTTCCGCGCCCGAGCGCGAGCGCGCGACAATCGACGAAGCGGTGAAGTTGATCACCAGGGTGATGAGGAAGAGCACCAGGCCAGCGGCCATGAGCGCCGACAGGGCGAACTCGCTCGCTTCGCCATAACGCAGCGCGATGAGCGCGGACACTGAGTTGCTGCCGGTTTTCAGCACCTGCCAGTTGATCGTGAAGATCGGCGAAATGATCATGTACACCGCGATGGTTTCCCCGAGGGCACGACCGAGGCCGAGCATGGTGCCACCGATGATGCCGCCGCGACCGAATGGCACGACGACCGCGGTGATCATTCCCCAGCGAGTGGATCCCAGGGCGAACGCGGCCTCACGCTCGCCAGGTGGCGCCTGCATGAACGCCTCACGCATGATCGAGGTCTGCGTCGGCACCACCATCAGGCCGACAACGATGCCTGCGATGAACGCCGAAGAGGTGAAGGCGGATGCGTCGCTCATAGCGCCGCCATCCTGATCAGTCACGGCGAAGAACGGGATCCAACCGAAGTAGGTGGAGATCCAGCTCGACACCGGAATGATGCTTTCCTGCAGGAAGAACACACCCCAGAGGCCGAACACCACGCTGGGTACCGCGGCCATCAGGTCGACCAGGGTGATCGCCCACTGCTTGACGCGGCCCATCAGCACCTCGGAGATGAGCAGGGAGGTTCCGAGCGCCAACGGGACGGACACGCACATCGCGATGATGGCGATCGTCACGGTGCCGAACAACACCGCCGCGATACCGAACACCTGGGTCTCAGGCGACCACTGCTGCTCCGTGAGGAAGCCGAATCCTGCGACACTCACCGCATCGCCGGCGCGCAGCGACAAGAACAGCCCGACGGCGAGCATGATGCCGACGGTTACGCCACCGGCCGAAGTGGCGATAGTACGGAATGCCGAGTCGGATGACGAAGGCTTGGCCTTCAGCGACCGCCTCTGCGGTACGGCTGCATCTACCTCAAGCGAGGCTGAGGGCAGCGTGGTAGGCATCGAGTTCCTCTAGGGGTAGCGAGGGCAGAGCGGGGAGTTGGTTTCAGCCTCGGAGCGCCAAGTGAACAACAGGCGCCAATTTGGCGACGCCCGCGTTTACGAGCCCTGTGGCATCAGTCCCCGGGCTGCTTTTCGGCCGCGCCCTGAGTGGGGGCGGGGTTAGGGTCGCCGCCGGTTGATGGGGCTGTCGGGCTCGGGCTCGGGTTTGCCGTCGCCCGAGCCACGACCATCGTCACCTCGGAGCCCAGGCGAAGGATGGACTGCTCCGTCGGCATGACGACGATCACGCTGCCGGGTGTGGCCGTGCCATCCGCCCGTTCGGTGAGATTCGGAGCGAAGCCCGCCGCCTGCACCTGGGCGACCGCCTGATCTTTCGGCAGCCCGGTGACGGTCGGCACGCTGTTTGAGCCGGATGCCACGGTCAGGCTCACGGTGCCGCCCAGTGGAATCGCCGATCCTGCGCCGGGCGAGAAGGCGAGCACGGTGTCGCCGGGCAGTGCCGAGTTCTGGATCGTGATGTCGCCGACGAGCAGTCCAGCATGCTCGAGCGTTCGACGGGCTTCGTCGAGCATGAGCGCATCGAGGGCCGGGACGCTGGCCGCCGCCGGTTCGGTCTGAGCTGGCGGGCGGACCGTCGGCTGCCGCGTGGGCGCCTGGCTGGCCGAGGGTTGCGGTTCGGCGGGTGCGGGTGCGGGGGCTTCCGAGGCATCCGTCGCTGGCGGAGCAAGCGATGCCAGCGCCCACGACGACCCGATCAGCGCGGTGACGACAAGGCCGGCGATCCAGCCCCCAGCCGGCCCCGACCCGGATCTGCCGCCGGGGCGGCGCTTCGTTCGCGACGGGATGGCGCGGGGCTGGACTGCGGATGTCACTGCCGCAGTGATCAGCTCGGTACGCGCTTCGGGCACTTGTGTGCTGACGCTGGGAAGCACTCGAGTTGCGCCATCACCTCCTGCAACGCCACCCGCGACGTTATCGCCCAGGGCGCTGCGGGCTGCGGCGACCTCGACTGCCATGTCGACGGCGGAGGCGAAACGGGTGTCCGGGTTCTTCAGCATCGCTTTGACGACCAGGCGATCAATACGCCGCGGGATTCCTGGACGACGGGCCGACGGCGCAGGCGGCGGCGCGCTGACATGCGCCTGGAGCACCGCCGCAACTTCGCCGAACGGGAACGGTGGGGTGCCGGTGAGCGCGAAGTGCAGCACGCCGCCGACCTGGTAGAGGTCGCCTCGAGGGTCGATCGACTCGCCACGCGCGTGCTCCGGTGAGACGTAATGGGCACTGCCGAGCACGCCGGTTCGTCCCGGTTGCGTGGGGTCGGCGGCGAGCGCCGGGAGTCCGGATACCGCCGCCAGGCCGAAGTCGAGCAGTCTCACGCCGTCGGCTTGCACCTCGCCGTGCTCGTTGACCGAGACCATCACATTGCGCGGCGATACGTCGCGGTGCACGAGACCGAGCTCGTGCGCGGCGTCGAGCGCACGCAGTACGGCTTCAGCGATGGTCAACGCAACGTCGAGGGACAGCGGTCCCGAGGCATCCACCAACTCCTGAAGGGTCTGTCCCGGTGCCAGGTCCAGCGCCACCCAGCAGACCTCGGGCGCTGCGGATCTTTGGCCGCCGGATGGGCCGTTGCCGGATGCTTGGACCCCGAAGTCACGCACCGCGGCGATCCCGAGGTGGGCGATCCCTTGCGCCAGGCGCGCTTCGGCGAACAGCGCCTCGCGGGCACCGGACGAGGCGGCCACGTGCTGGTGCAGCACCTTGACCGCCACGGCCTCGCCGGTGAGTCGGTCGGTCGCCGCGTAAACGGACGCGGTTCCACCGACCCCGAGCAGGTCGCTCAACTCGTACCGGTCGGCGATGAGCCCGCTGGAGTCAGGGTGCATGGCGCGGATCAGACGAGGTGGCGTTGACCCTGCGTCTGCACTTCCACGTACTGGCGAGCGCCCGCCGTGATGCTGGCGATCGGCAGAGATTTTAGGGTGAGGGCGACCGCGTGGCGGCGTTCGCGTTCCGCGAGATACCAGCGCGAGCAGACCACTGCGGGCAGGTCGAACAATGTGATGTACCAGCCATAGGAGCCGTGCCGCTCGTCACTCACCTGGACGACAGAGCCGTCGGTGGCGATCAGTTCGACGGCTTCGGTCGCAGAGGACACCGCGTCCTGGAAGTCGTCGTACACGTCAGCACTGCGCGCGAGTTCGCGGTTGTTCGCGGAGATCAGTTGCCAGACGACGCTCAGCGGTTCCAGGCTCTGCCGACCGGACTGTCCGGCTGAGCCGACGACCCGGCGCCGGTGGTCGCGCCATGGCGCGAGCTTGGGGCTGCTGCTGTCAGCGAACCGCGTGAAGATGATGCGAGGACCACCCATGGAAGCGTCTGCGCCATTCTCTATGGTGCCGGCCGGGTACCGACACGCCACAAAAGCTAAGGATTGGCTGTGAATTTGCAAGCGCAGCCGCTTGTACGCCGACTGGCGCGCACATGAACGGCTGGTGAAAAGGGGGGTAGAAGCACGTGTCTACGCGCGTTCCTGGGGGTAACGCGAACTCCGCGCTCACACCGATCCCCCGCGCGCTACCCCTCGAGCAGCTCGGTGAGCTCCAGCCAGCGGGTTTCGAGATCGGCCACCTGCTGGTCGAGATCACGCTGGACATCCTGCAGCGCACCGAGTCCGACATAGTCGCCCTGGTCGTGCGCGGCGAACACAGCGTGCTGCTTCTCGATCTCGGCGGCCAGCTTGGTGAGCTTGCGGTTGATCGCGGCAAGCTCCTTCTCGGCGTTGCGGCGTTCGGCGCCACCCAGAGAGAGACCACCGCCGGTCGAGCCCCCACCGCTGGTCGAACCGGCCGAGGCCACCGGGGACGGAGCCTCCGGCTTCGTCCGCACCTTCAGGTACTCCTCCACCCCGCCGGGCAGGTGCCGCAGGTGCCCGTGCAGCACGGCGTACTGCTGGTCGGTGATCCGCTCGATCAGGTAACGGTCGTGGCTGACCACGATCAGGGTGCCCGCGAACGAGTCGAGCAGGTCCTCCATCGCGGCGAGCATGTCGGTGTCGAGGTCGTTGGTCGGCTCGTCCAGGATCAGCACGTTCGGCTCATCGAGCAGGATCAGCAGCAGCTGCAGCCGCCGCTTCTGCCCACCGCTGAGGTCCTTCACCGGCGTGCTCAGCTGGGCGCTCGTGAACCCGAGCCGCTCCAGCAGCTGCCCCGGAGTGACTTCCTTGCCGCCGGACACGTAGCTGGACTTCTGCCGCCCGATGACCACGCGCACCGGGTCATCCTGAATCTCGGTGAGTTCGCGCAACTGCTGGTCCAGGATTGCGATCTTCACGGTCTTGCCGCGCTTCACCCGGCCGGCGGTCGGCTGCACACTGCCGGCGATCAGGCCGAGCAGCGTGGACTTGCCTGCACCATTCACTCCCAGGATTCCGGTGCGCTCCCCCGGCGCGATCCGCCACTCGATATCGCGCAGCACGACCTTCTCGCCGCCGTCCGCGGCCGGGTAGGTCACGCCGACGTCGAGCAGGTCGACGACATCCTTGCCGAGTCGCTGCATCGCCATCGACTGCAGCGACACCGTGTCGCGGGGCGGCGGCTCGTTCTCAATCAGCTCGTACGCGGCATCCATCCGGAACTTCGGCTTGGTGGTGCGCGCCGGCGCCCCGCGGCGCAGCCAGGCCAGCTCCTTGCGCAGCAGGTTCTGCCGTTTGGCTTCGGATGCCGCGGCCATCCGGTCGCGTTCGACACGTTGCAGGATGTACGCCGCATAGCCACCCTCGAACGGCTCGATGATGCGGTCGTGCACCTCCCAGGTGTCGGTGGAGACCTCGTCGAGGAACCACCGGTCGTGGGTGACGGCGACGAGCGCGCCCTGGTTCGCCGGCCAGCGGCGCTTCAGGTGCTCGGCCAGCCAGGCGATGCCTTCGACGTCGAGGTGGTTGGTGGGCTCGTCGAGGAAGATGACATCCCAGTCGCCGACGAGCAGGGCGGCGAGCGCGACCCGGCGACGCTGGCCACCGCTGAGGTCGCCGATGCGGGCGTCCCAGCCGATGTCGCCGGCGAGGCCGGCGATCACGTCGCGGATCTTCGCGTCGCCAGCCCACTCGTACTCGGGAGTGTCGCCGACGATCGCCTGGGAGACGATGAGGTCGGGGTCCAGTTCGTCGGCCTGGTCGAGCATGCCGAGGCGCACGTCGCCGCGTCGGGTGACCCGTCCGGCATCCGGCTGGATGCGGCCGGCGAGAAGCTTCATGAGCGTGGACTTGCCATCACCGTTGCGGCCGACGACGCCGATCCGGTCGCCCTCGTTCAGCCCGACCGTCACCGAATCAAAGACGATGCGGGTAGGGAATTCGAGGTGGAGCGCTTCGGCTCCCAGCAGATGGGCCACGGATACCGAGGCTACCGTGGTGCGGCTGGGCGCTCGCCCATCGTGCCGGCGCCGGAGGTCAGCGCTGCGCCTGCTCTCTGCCCTGCGAGATCCAGTTCAGGTCGGATGCCCGGTCGCCCACCACTCCGGCGGCAAGCGCGTCCAGCCGGCCGACGACGGAGTCACCGAGTTCGATGAACGCGGCCGCCGCATTCTCTTCGACGCGGGACGCCCGGCGCGTGCCCGGAATCGGCACCACCGGAAGCCCGAACGCGCGCCCCTTGGCGTACAACCAGGCGAGCGCCAGCTGCGCGGGAGTGACCTGAAGGCCAGAGGCCTCGGACAGCAGCGCCTCGATCAGCGCCCGGTTGCGGCTGAGCCGTTCCGGCGTGAACCGCGGGAACTTGCGGCGGAGGTCGTCCGGGGCAAGGTCCGCGCTGGTCCAGCCGGTGAAGAAGCCGCGTCCGAGCGGTGAGTACGGGACGAAGCCGATCCCGAGCGCCGCGGCGGTCGGGACAACGGATGCCTCGACATCACGACTCCACAGCGACCACTCGCTCTGCACTGCCGCGATCGGGTGCACCGCGTGCGCCCGGCGCAGCTCTTCGGCGGTCACCTCGGACAGGCCGATGTGCCGGATGGCGCCGGCCTGCACCAACTCGGCGAGCGCCCCGACGGTCTCCTCGATCGGCACGCGGGGGTCGACCCGGTGGTAGTAGTACAGGTCGATCACGTCGGTGCGGAGCCGGGTGAGGCTTTCGCGCACGCTGCTGTGCACGTAGGCGGCGTCACCCCGCGCCCGGTACGGGTCGGGCTCGGTCGGGATGCCGAACTTGGTCGCCAGCACCACCTCGTCGCGGCGGGTGCGCAGCACCTTGCCGATCAGCTTCTCGTTCTCGCCGTTGCCGTAGACGTTCGCCGAGTCGATCAGGCGTACCCCGATGTCGATGGCGTGATGGATGGTGCGGGCAGCGTCCGAGGCATCCGTCTGACCGTAAACGCCGGAGACCGCCATCGCGCCGAATCCCTGCGCGGAGGTGTGCAGGCCATCGCCGAGCAGTACGCAACCCATCAGCCGACCGGCGCCGGCTTGAACGATGAACGGGTGTGCCGGGCGGACCCGCTCGCCGTGCGCAGCACCTGCGCCGGCGTCTTCGGCAGCGTGCCGTTCAGGTGGTAGTCGCCGATCGCCTGCTCCCGGTAGATTGCCGGGTTGTGCGACGCGATGGTGCGCGCGTTCCGCCAGAACCGGTCAAGCGACCGCTCGATGCTGGTCGCGGATGCCCCACCGACCTCGAACAGCAACGTCGTCGCCTGCAGCACCAGGTCGATCACCACCTGTTGCGCCTCAAACACCGCGATCAGCGCCTCGGAGTAGCGGGCCTCATCGCCCTCGTCGAAGGCGCGGCCGGTGTCGGCATCCTCGAGCCGACGAATCGCCTCGAGCGTCACCGCCTCGGCCGCGAAGCGCAGGCTTCCCAGCCGGCCGACGACCCGCTGCACCAGCGGATCCTCGCGCGGCAGCGAATTGCCCGGGACGCCGAACGTCCGGGTGCGCGGCCGCACGAACTCCACCGCCTCCCGCAGCACGCGCCGGGCGATCCCGGTGAGCGCGGCGAGCAGGATGCCCTGGTACAGCCCTGTCGTGTACGCGAGCGGACGGTGCCCATCGTTCTCATCCCAGGGCAGCACGTGCGCCGGGTCGATCGCGACGTTATCGAAGATGGTCGTGCCGCTGCCGGTCAGGCGCTGGCCGAAGCCGTCCCAGTCGTCGATGCGGGTGACCCCTGGCGCGGTGGCGGAGACCGCGAACGCCACAAAATCCTCACCGAGCTTGCCGCCCGACCAGATCCAGTCGGCGAACAGGGTGCCGGTGCTGTAGTACTTACGTCCATTGAGCCGCAGTGTGCCGTCAACCTCCGACAATGTCGTCTGCTGTGTGCTGGAATCACTGCGCTCGGCCTGGGCGTTGCCGAACAGGATCTCCCGCCCCGCGATCCGTCGGAACCACTCGGTGCGCTGCGGAGAGTCCGGCAGCGCGCGTTGCGTCTCGACGAAGGCGACATGCCCGCGCAGCAGTTGCGGCAGGTTGGAGTCCGCCTCGCCCAGCTCGATCAGCAACCGGAACAGCTCCTCGAGCCGGATGCCCTGACCGCCGAACTCGACCGGCACCCGCAGCGCCCCGAAACCGGCATCCTTCAACCAGCGCACCGCCTCGAACGGCAGCGCCCCATCCTGTTCGCGCTCCACCGCCGCGTCGCCGATGCGCCCGATGATCGACCGGAACTCGGCCGCAATCGTCTCGTAGCTCATGATGCCCTCTCCTCGCTGATTTCCCCGTTGCCTGTGCCAGTGCGCGTGCCAGTGCCATCGCCGGCCACGCCGACCACGTCCTGCAGATGTGCGCCGCCGCGGTAGCGGGCGCCGTGGTGTTCGTCGAACAGCCGGGTGTTCCCGGCGCCGAACAGCCGCTCCCGGAACGTCGACTCCGCATACGCGGTGCGGTACAGCCCGCGCCGCTGCAGTTCAGGCACCACGTATTCGATGAAGTCCTCGGCGGTGCCCGGGGTGAGGAACTGGCGCAGGTTGAACCCGTCGATGTCCGTGGCATCCACCCACCCCTCGATCGCATCGGCCACCTCGATCGGCGAGCCGACCACGTGGAAGGCGTCGCGATCGAACCGGGTGACCGCATCCAGCGCCTGGCCGACGGTCGCGTCATCCGGGTAGAACCGGCGACCGGACTGCGCATTGTCGCGCCCGGCGCGAGCCTCGGCACGCAGGATGTCGCTCACCTTCGCCTCCCGCGGATACGCCGCCAGATCGATGCCACCGCCGCCCGCGTGCGCCAGGTACCCCTCCGCGCGGGACAGCTCGCGGAACTGCTCAGCCTTGCGTTCGGCGGCCGCCCGATCCTTGCCGACGATGATCACCGCGCTGCCGTAGGTCTTCACATGCGCGGGGTCGCGGCCCTGCAGCGCGGCCTGCCGGCGGATGTCGGCGATGTTCTCGCGGTAAACCTCGAGTGAGCGGCCGCCGACGAACACGCCCTCGGCGTGCTTGGCGGCGAACGCGCGGCCGCGGTCTGAGGATCCGGCCTGGAAGATCACCGGGGTGCGCTGCGGTGACGGCTGCGACAGGTGCGGGCCGGCGACCTTGAAGTGCTCGCCGACGTGGTCGATGTAGCGCACCTTCGACGGATCGGTGTAGACGCGGGCCTCCCGGTCCTGGATCACCGCGTCGTCATCCCAGGAGCCTTCCCACAGCTTGTAGAGCACGTCGAGGTACTCGTCGGCGATGCCGTACCGGTCGTCGTGGGCGACCTCGTCGTCCAGGCCGAAGTTGCGGGCCGCGTTCGGCAGGTAGGAGGTGACCACGTTCCAGCCGAACCGGCCCTTGGTCAGGTGATCGAGGGTGCTGGCGCGGCGGGCGAACGCGAACGGCGGCTCGTAGGTGGTCGAGAAGGTCGCCGCGAAGGCCAGATGCTTCGTCACGGCTGCCATCGCCGGGATCAGCAGCAGAGGGTCATTCGACGGGATCTGCACCGCCTCCCGCAGTGCCGTCTCGGGTCCCGCCCGGTAGCCGTCGTAGGTGCCGATCACATCGGCGAGGAACACCGCGTCGAACAGGCCTTCCTCGAGCAGCTTGGCGTGCTCGGTCCAGAAGTCGAGGTCGTTGAAGCGGTGCCGGTTGTTCTCCGGGTGCACCCAGAGGCCGTGGGAGATGTGTCCCACGGTGTTCATCTCGAACAGGTTGAACCCGATTTGCTTCGTCATGGATTCAGAGACTGCCTCCGGGTGCGGGCACCGGGCAATTGTTACGTCACCGTTCGTCACACCGGGAAACAGTGGTCGCGACATCCGCTCGCCCGTCGCTACCTTCGCATTCACGCCAACCCGGCGGCCCAGCATTCACCACTCACGAAGGCACAGACATGGCAAACACCAAGGCGGACGCTCCGGTCCTCCCCGAGCGCAAGAAGAGCAAGACCGGCCTGATTGTCGGCGTCGCGGTCGCCGCGGTCGCGGTCATCATCGCCGCGATCCTGATCGTCCCGAGCGTGTTCGGCAACAAGGCCGAACCGGCCGCCGCCGGCGACGCCCCGCTCACGACCGTCAAGATCGGCACCACCGACGCGAGCCAGCCGCACTGGCAGATCCTCAGCGAGCTGCTGCTCGAGGAGGGCATCGAGCTCGAGCTGGTGAACTTCACCGAGTACCCGCTGCCGAACCCGGCACTCGCGGCCGGTGAAACCGACCTGAACGCGTTCCAGCACCTGGACTACCTGTCCAACCACAATGTGGCCACCGGCGATGACCTGCAGCCGATCGGCTCGACCATCATCGTGCCACTGCCGCTGTACTCCGAGAAGTGGGATTCGGTTGAGGAGATTCCGGATGGCGCGCAGATCGCGATCCCGAACGACCCGAGCAACCAGGCGCGTGCGCTGGGCGTGCTCGAATCCGCCGGACTGATCACGCTCGACGGCAAGGAGCAGGTTCCCACACCGGCGAACATCGACGCCGCCAAGTCTCGCGTCACCGTGATCCCGATCGAGGCGTCGCAGACCCCGGCCGCACTGCAGTCTGCCGACGGTGCGATCATCAACAACAACTTCTCGCGTGACGCCGGTCTCGACCCACAGACCGCGCTGTTCTCGGTGGACCCCAACGACCCGAAGAGCTGGCCGTACCTGAACGTGATCGCCGCCCGCGCGGACGACATCGACAACCCGACCTACCTCAGGGTCGCCAAGCTGTACCACTCGCCCGCGGTCGTCGACTCGGTCGTCGAGTCCTCCGGCGGCACCGCCGTGGTGATCGAACTCGACCCCGAAGAGCTGCGCGACCGCCTCGCCAGCATCGAGGAAGACAAGCGCGCCGCCAAGTAGCGCACCGGGTGGTGCGGGCTCGGATCCGCTGATCGAGCGACACCCGCTGATCGAACCGGGCCCGCTGATCGAACCGGACCCGCTGATCGAGCTTGTCGAGATCCCGCACCACCCCGCACACCGCACGCATCACCCGCCCACGAAGGAGACCCTCCATGGCGATCATCGAATTCGAGAACGTGAGCAAGACGTTCGACACCCCGAGCGGCCCGGTCACGGCCGTCGACGCGGTCGACCTCACGATCAACGCCGGCGAGATCTTCGGCATCATCGGTTACTCCGGTGCGGGCAAGAGCACCCTGGTGCGGCTGATCAATGGACTCGAACGGCCCACCAGCGGCCGAGTCACCGTGGACGGCGTCGATATCCAGTCCCTGCCCGAACGGAGCCTGCGCCCGGTCCGCGCCCGGATTGGCATGATCTTCCAGCAGTTCAACCTGTTCCGTTCGCGCACGGTCGCGGGCAACGTGGCCTATCCGCTGCGCGTCGCCGGCTGGCCGAAGGCCAGGCGCGACGCCCGGGTCGCCGAGCTCTTGCACTTCGTCGGCCTACTCGATCGGGCGCACTCCTACCCCGACCAGCTTTCCGGCGGACAGAAGCAACGGGTCGGCGTCGCCCGCGCGCTCGCTACGTCACCTCGGATCCTGCTCGCCGACGAATCGACGAGCGCCCTCGATCCTGAAACCACGCAGGACGTGCTCGCCCTGCTGCAGAAGGTCAACCGCGAATTCGGCGTGACCATCGTCGTGATCACCCACGAGATGGAAGTCGTCCGACGCATCGCCGACCGAGTTGCCGTGCTCGACGCCGGACGCATCGTCGAAGAGGGCAGCGTATTCGACGTCTTCTCCTCTCCCGCTACCGCTACCGCGCATCGCTTCGTCAGTACCGTGCTACACGACACCCCCGACACCGACGATCTCCACCGGCTGCGGGCCGCGCACTCCGGGCGGATCATCAGCGCCGCCATCGCGGACGGCAACCGGGTCGGCTCGGTGCTCTCGGATGCCGGAGCCCACGACGTTCGATTCGAGATCATCTTCGGCGGCATCTCGTCGCTGCAGGGCCGGTCGTTCGGCTCGCTGACCATTGAGCTGACCGGTCCGGATGCCGGCATCGACGCGGTCATCGCCGAATTGTCGCAGGTCACCGAGGTCACCGAACTGGCGACGCCGATCCGGGAAGGGGCCATCGCATGACCGAGGGTTGGGAGTGGGACTGGCACACGCCGCTGCTGTTTGAGGCAATCACCGACACGCTGTACATGGTCGCCGTGACCATGCTCGTCGGAGGCGCCCTCGGCATCGCACTCGGGGTCGCGCTGTACGTCACCCGACCGGGCGCGATCCTAGCGAACCGCTGGGTCTTCGGCATCCTGAACATCGGCGTGAACATCGTGCGGCCGATCCCGTTCGTGATCCTGCTGGTGGCGGCCACGCCGCTCACCGTGACCCTGGTCGGCACGTTCCTGGGCACCACCGCGGCCATCGTCCCGTTGTCGATCGCGACCGCGTTCGGCGTCTCGCGGATCGTCGAGCAGAACCTGGTCACGATCGACCCGGGCGTGATCGAGGCAGCGCGGGCAGTCGGGTCGGGGCCGTGGCGGATCATCCTGACCCTGCTCGTGCCGGAAGCCCTCGGCCCGCTCATCCTCGGTTACACGTTCGTGTTCGTCGCCGTGATCGATGCAACGGCGGTGGCCGGCATCGTCGGCGGCGGCGGTCTCGGCGACTTCGCGCTCACTTACGGGCACCACCGCTGGAACAGCGCCGTCGTCTGGATCACCGTGGGTGTGATCATCCTGCTGGTGCAGTTGGTGCAGCTGCTGGGTAATCACCTCGCGCGGAAGGCGCTGCGGCACTAGGTCCGGCCCGACGCGACGCGGACCGGCCAGGTCGTTGCCCCAGCGCCGGTCCTCGTCCATGCTCGTAACCATGCGCTTTAGTGAATCCCGCCCACAAATCGGCGCTGGTGTGCTTGTCATCCTTGTTGCGGGCACGCTGACCGGATGCACGGGCGGCATTCTGCCAGCGAGTGACACGCGGTCGCAATCCTCTGCTCGCGCCGCCGTCGCCGACGTCTCGCGTGACCTCTACCGTGTCGCCACCGACACCATCGACGATTACGCCCGCTGGGCGGACGCAGCCACCGCGCAGTCGTCAATGGTCGAGCTGATCGGGTACGAGCCCTACCCTGACGCAGTTCACGGCGATCCGTTCGGGGCCCTCCAGTTCCGGGCGACGTTGCAGCTCTCGGAGTACGGGGACCCCTACGTGGCCTGCTTCGAGTCCGAGTTCGACTTCTGGGGCGTCGCCACCGAAGACTTCGGCGACGACAGGGCAGTCGCTCGGGACATCCAGTGCCCAGCCGATGCGCAGCGGATCGCTCCGCCCGTGGACACGCGAATTGTCGAGGTCGTCCCTGAGGGCACCGAGGCGCTTGTCATCGAGGTGCTCACGAACGCTCCCGCCACGATGACCGCCGACGAGATCGTCGCCGAGGTGACCGCGCGGATGCCGCAACCGACCGGTGATCGGGAGGTGCCGTTCGAGCCCGCGGCGACCGTGGATGGCGGTGACATCGGATTCGCGATGGGCGACGCTGGCGACTGCCTGCTCGTGAAGCGCACCTCCACGGGCGTCAACGTGTTGTATGTACCACGCATCCTTTTGCAGCCCGGGGAGCTCGGGTGCCAAGCCAAGACGGCGCTACTACCCGCCGATCAGTTGCGTCCTCCGCACTGAGCATGGGTCGGGCTACCGCAGGTTGATGCCATGCTGACGCCGTTGTCTCTCCCCGCCGAGCCGTGCGGGCCGGCGCGGGCGACCGGCAGCGACCTGCGGCGACCAGCGGCGACCAGCGGCGACCAGCGGCGAGCCACCTAGCGCCCTTCCAGCGCGGCAAGGATGCGCCGGATGAGGATCGGCGGTCGGATGAAGATGTCATCCGACACCACCTTCACCACGCGCCATCCGACCTGCTCGAATCGCTCGGTTCGGCTGATGTCGTCAACAAACGTCGCCCGGTCTGTACGGTGACCGTCCCCGAGGTACTCAAGCCCCACCCGCTCTTTCGGGTACGCCAGATCCGGTGTGCCGACGAAGTCTCCGTTCGAGTCGCGCACCGTGTAACCCACAAGCGGCTCAGGCAAGCCCGCCCGCACGATGAGCAGCCGCAGAAGCGTTTCTGGCCGAGAGTCCGTCCTGGCGCGAATCTGAGGTACGGCCTGCGTCAGGTTCCGGATGCCGCGGAATCCAGACGCGCGGTCGACCCGTTCGAGCACGTCGTCGAGCGTCGCGGGAGGAATCTTGCGACGAACCAAGGAGTCCCCGCAAACAATCAGTTCGTCGAGTGTGAGCAGCGGCGCGAGTTGCATCCACGCGGTGATCGGGTCGATGACCGGCAGCCCGCTCCACGTCTGGCCATGAGACATCCCGTTGCTGATCTCGTGGCCGAGGATCCCAGTTGTTCTCGGCGGTCGGGCGGGGTGCCGCACCGCGACGTGCAGGTTGCGTTCCTCTTCAATGCGCCGTGGCAGCCTGAGCCCGTAGATCATGGCGGCCGTGCCATGGCTGAAGACCTGACCCGGACGTAGACGGGGAACGTACTCACGGCATCGGCCCACGACATCCGTGGCCGCCTCAGCCGAACTGCGGACCCCGTGGAACGGCGCAGCGAGGTCGGCCGCTCGAAGTCGTTTCGCTGGAACTCCGGCGTCCCGGGCAGTCGCCACAGTGAACACAGTTCGGGCGAGCGTTGGAGGGAGATCCCGTCGCTGCATGCAGACAAACTGCCCGGTTTCCGCGTCGACGGCACGAGTTGTCCACAAGGGGCACCTTCCCCACCCAATTCGCACCAGAACACCGACGAACTCCTCGCCAAAACGCCACGGAAGCGCACTCGACTCGCCAAGAATGGCCCATGCACTCGCCGAGCATGGGCACCATTTGGCGAGTCAGTCCGAACGGATGCCGCCGCCAGACCCGCGCTTTCAATCGACTCGCCAGAAAAGGCCCATGCACCCGCCGAGCACTGGCACCTTTTGGCGAGTCGGTGGAGCGAGGGGTTGATGGAGCATTCGTGAAACGTGCAGACGCAATCGACTCGCCAGAAATGGCCCATGCTTCCGCTGACGATGGGCGCTTTCTGGCGAGTCAAAGGCGAGGACCAGCCGCTCGGAGACGCGCACCTTGGATCGACTCGCCAAGAATTGCCCATGCAGTCGCCGCGCATGGGCACTTTTTAGCGAGTCGCCTTCGGCGAGTCGGCGAGTCAGCGAGTCGGCGAGTCAGCGAGTCAGCGAGTCAGCGAGTCAGCGAGTCAGCGAGTCAGCGAGTCAGCTTCGGTGGAGTCAGCTTCTAGCGAGTCTGGCTAATCGGCGAGACGAAAGTCGGCGAGACGGATCTTGCGCGCGAGTGATCCAGGGGTGTCTTAGGAGCAGCAGAAACCCGGGCGTCCCGGCGGTCTGACCGCGCCGGCCCCTACTCCCCCAGCACGCGCGCGCCGTGCACGGGACCCGTCGCCCGGACCACGTTCAACCGCGCGGCGGAGAGCGCCACCTGCAACTCCAGCGCACTGTCGACATCTGCCACCAGGAACGCCACCGTTGGACCCGAGCCTGAGACGATGCCGGCCAGCGCGCCGTTCGCTTCCCCGAGCTCGAGGATGCCCGTGAGCGACGGCGCCAGGTGCAGCGCCGCGGCTTGCAGGTCGTTGTGCAGGGTGTCCGCGAGCATGTGCGGGTCGCCGGCGCGTAGGGCGTGCAGCACGGCCATGTCCACGGTGGGCGTCGGCGTCGTCGGCAGCAGCTGGGTGCCGTTGCGGTCGCGGTGGGCGTCGAGTTCCCGGTAGACCTCCGGTGTCGAGAGGCCGAATTCCGCGGGAACCAGCACCCAGTGGAAGTGCCCCTTCGCCAGCGCCGGGCTCAGCTGGTCGCCGCGCCCGGTGCCGATCGCGGTGCCGCCGGTCAGGGCGAAGGGCACATCCGCGCCGAGCTGCGCCGCGAGGGCGATCATCTCGTCACGCGGCAGTTCGGTGCCCCAGAGCGTGTCACAGGCCAGCAGTGTGGCCGCGGCATCCGCCGACCCGCCGCCCATGCCGCCGGTGACCGGCACGTGCTTCTCCAGTTCCAGCCGCACGCCGCCGCTGTAGCCGGTGCGATCGGCGAGCAGCCGCGCCGCCTTCAGGGCGATGTTGGTCTCGTCGGCCGGCACCCGGGACAGGTCGACCGACCCGCTCACCGACACCGAGAAGTCGTTCGCCGGGTACGCCCGGACATCCTCGTACAGCGACACCGCCTGGTACGCGATGGCCACATCGTGGTAGCCGTCGTCCTGCAGCGACCCCACCTTGAGGAAGACGTTGATCTTGCCGGGCGCTCTGGTGTGCACCATCCGAGGGGTGGGACCGGCCGTCATGGATTCCAACCTAGCGGCAGGCGAGCGTCAGAGAGACGAAGCCAGTTCCGTCAGCAGCCGGGCGAGTTCCGGTTTCGCATGCTCGACCCGGGTGCCGTCGATGATCCCGGAGTGCGTCAGGTTGACCATCGTCTTCGCGCCGCGGTCCTCACAGGTGGCCAGCACGCTCTCGCCGTTGATCTTCCAGCGCGCGTAGGGACGCTTCGCGGCACGATTCGCGGATGCCGCGTCCTGCCCGTACTCGGCGGTGAGCAGTTCGATCATCCGGCCGTAGACGGTGTCGATCGGCGCCGCGACGGTCTTGGTCGACCCGACCGAAAAGGTCCCGTCACCCTGCTGGCCGGGCAGGCGCATGCCGCGCTCCTGCTCGTAGCGCACGGTCACGCTCTGCGCCCACCACGGATCCACGGACTGGTCTTCGACCAGCCAGCGGGCGATCTCGGTGTGTGTCCAGTTGGTGGCCGTCTCGGCATCGAGAGCTTCGAACCACTCCGACGGGTGCTTGCCGGTGGCCTTCTGCATGGCCTCGTCGCTCAGGTTGCTCTTGTGGTGGGAGACGCCAGTCATGTGGTCCAGTCTGTCACTCGCGGCGCTCGCGGCGCTCCTCAACCAGCGGTTTCGCCAACGCGCGCGATCGCCAGGAAGTCGTCGATGGTCAGCTCCTCGCCGCGGGCGGTCGGCTTGAGCCCCGCCGCCTCCAGTCGCGCCGATGCCGCGGACGAGTCCCCCAGCACCACCGACAACGCCTGCCGGAGCATCTTCCGCCGCTGCTGGAACGCGGCGTCCACCAGTGCGAAGGTCGCCAGCCGTTCCGCCTCGGTGCCGGGCGCGACACCGCGCTCGAAACCGACCAGGATGGAGTCCACGTTCGGCACCGGCCAGAACACCTGTCGGCTGACCAATCCCGAGGTCTTCCACTTCCCGTACCAGGCGGCCTTGATGCTCGGCGCCCCGTAGACCTTCGAGCCAGGACCGGCCGCGAGCCGCTGACCGACCTCGGCCTGCACCATCACCAGCCCGTGATCCAGCGTCGGGAAGTGCTCGAGGAAATGCAGCAGCACCGGCACCGAGATGTTGTACGGCAGGTTCGCCACGAGCGCGGTCGGCGTTTCGGGAAGCGACCTCACGGTCATCGCGTCCTGGGTCACCACCGTGAGCGGCGCACCCGGATGCAGCAATTCCACCGTCTTCGGCAGCTGCTCGGCCAGGCGCTTGTCGATTTCCACGGCGATGACGGATGCCCCGACCTCGAGCAGGCCGAGGGTGAGCGACCCGAGTCCCGGCCCGATCTCAACCACCGTCTGGCCCGGCGCGACATGCGCGGCGGCGACGATCCGGCGCACCGTGTTGCCGTCGTGGACGAAGTTCTGGCCGAGCTTCTTAGTCGGCTGGATGCCGAGCAGCTCGGCGAGGTCGCGGATCTCCGCCGGCCCGAGGAGGCTCATCGCGCCTCGACCGGTTCGGACTCCCACGAGCCGTACACGGCCTCGGTGTTCGACGACACCTGCGCGGCGAGCATCGACACGTCGGTGCCGAGGTGCGCGGCCATCGCCCGCAGGGTGTGCGGAATCAGGTACGGCGCGTTCGGCCGGCCGCGGTACGGCTCGGGCGTCAGGTACGGGGCATCCGTCTCCACCAGCAGCAGGTTGCGCGGGGCAGTATCCAGCGCCTCGCGCAGGGTGCCCGCGTTCTTGAACGACACCGTTCCGGCGAAGGACATGTACCAGCCGTTCTCGGTGCAGATGCGGGCGAGCTCGGCGTCGCCGCTGAAACAGTGGAACACCGTGCGCTCGGGAGCGCCGACCCGCTTCAGCGTCGCGATCACGTCGGCGTGCGCGTCGCGGTCGTGGATCTGCAGCGCCAGGTCGTGCTGCTTGGCGATCTCGATGTGCGCCTCGAACGCGCGGAATTGCGCCGCCCGCCCATCCTCGCCGGTGCGGAAGAAGTCCAACCCGGTCTCGCCGACGGCGCGCACTCGCGGCCGGCCGGCGAGTTCGTCGATCGCCGCCAGGGCGTCATCGAGGTCTCCGGATGCCGCCAGCTCGGGTGTGTCGTTCGGGTGCAGCGCGACCGCGGCGAGTACTCGCGGCTCACGGCTCGCGATCTCCGCCGACCAGGTTGAGGTGGCGACATCCGTGCCCACCTGCACGACGCCGCGCACGCCGACGCTGGATGCCCGGTCGAGGTGCTCCCGGTAGTCCATCGGGTTCTCGCCGTCGGCGATCTCAAGGTGGGTGTGGTTGTCGTACACCGGCACCACGAGCGCTTCAGGCAACGGCGGGTACTCGAGGTTGCGGCCCTCGTCGGCGTACCGCGTGCGCAGGTGGTTGTCGGTCAAGGTCGCTGCTCCTCAGTCGTTCGGTGGTGTGGTTTCGAGACGCTCGCTGGCGCTCGCTCCTCAACCAGCGACTACGGGTTCGTGCTCGATCCGCGGGAACAGGGTGCCCTCGAGCGCCGAGACTCGAGCGCCGCCGACCCAGTCCGGGGCATCCGTGATCGTGACATCCTGCACATCGCCCTCGCCGCCGAGCGCGGTCCAGAGCTTCTGGCTGGCGATCGGAATCACCGGTGACAGCAGCACCGCGAGCGTGCCGAGGCCGCGCACCGCGGTGTGCAGCACGGTGCCGAGCCGCTCGCGGGTCTCGTCGTTCTTGGCCAGCTGCCAGGGCTCCTGCTCGGTGATGTAGCCGTTCAGGGCGTCGACGAGCTCCCAGATCGAGGCGAGCGCGTCGTGGATTGCCAGCTTCTCGATCGCGGCATCCGCCGCGTCCGTCGTCGCGCGCTCGCGCACGCGGATCGCCCGGTCGGAGTCGCTCAGCTCGCCCGCGGCCGGGATCTCGCCGTCGAAGTAGCGGTTCACCATGGCGATCACGCGCGAGGCGAGGTTGCCGAAACCGTTGGCGAGTTCGGCCTGGTAGCGGGCGGCGAGGTCTTCCCAGCTGAACGAGCCGTCCTGGCCGAAGTTGATCGCGCGCATGAAGTAATAGCGGAACGCGTCCGAGCCGAAGGTGTCGGTGATGTCGGTCGGCGCGATACCGGTGAGCTTGGACTTGGACATCTTCTCGCCGCCGACCAGCAGCCAGCCGTGGCCGAACACCCGCTGTGACACCGGCAGACCGGCGGCCATCAGCATCGCCGGCCAGATCACCGCGTGGAAGCGGGCGATGTCCTTGCCGACCAGCTGCACGGCGGGCCAACGGCGCCGGAATTCCTCGTCGTCGACGCCGTAGCCGATCGCGGTCACGTAGTTCAGCAGCGCGTCGAACCAGACGTAGAGCACGTGCTTGTCATCCCAGGGGATCTGGATGCCCCAGTCGAAGCTCGACCGTGAGATGGACAGGTCGCGCAGGCCCTGCTTGACGAACTGCACGATCTCGTTGCGCACGCTCTCGGGCTGCACGAAGTCGGGCCGCTGCTCGTACAGGTCGAGCAGTCGCTGCTCGAACTCGCTCATGCGGAAGAAGTAGTTGGTCTCCTTGAGCACCTCGACCGGCTTGGAGTGGATGGCGCAGACCTGCTGCCCCTCGTACTCGCCGGTTCCGGGCACCAGGTCGCTGGGCTGCTTGTACTCCTCGCAGCCGACACAGTAGTGACCCTCGAATTCGCCCTGGTAGATGTAACCGTCGTTGTAGAGCTTCTCGAGGAAGACCTTGACGCCGGCCTCGTGGCGCTTCTCGGTGGTGCGGATGAAGTCGTCGTTCTTGATGTTGATGGTCTCGAGCAGCGGCTTCCACGCGGACTCGACCAGCTCGTCGGCCCACTCCTGCGGGGTGGTGTTGTTCGCCACCGCGGTGCGCAGGATCTTCTGGCCGTGCTCATCGGTGCCGGTGAGCAGCCAGGTGTCATCACCACGCTGCCGGTGCCAGCGGGCAAGCACATCGGCCGCCACCTCGGTGTACGCGTGCCCGATGTGGGGCACGTCGTTCACATAGAAGATGGGCGTGGCGATATAGAACGGCTTGCCAGCAGACATGCCTAATATCCTACGGTTCCGCCGTCGGCCGTTACGCGAGGCCCCGCTGCTGATGGCGCCTGCGCGCTCCTCCGCTGGTCGAGCCCGCCGAGACCCGCTCGCTCCCGGCGCCCGTTTGCCCCACTGGCCCGCGGTAGGTCGAGCGCCGCCGCGCGAATCGCGCGCCGCGGCGCGCTAGCGTCCGGAGAGCGCACCCTCGTACAGCGCCCGCTTGGACAGCCCGGTGGCCTCGGCCACTTCTGCTGCGGCATCCTTCAATCGGATGCCGCCGGCCTGCAGTTCCCGCACCTGGGCGATGCCCTGCTCCAGGTCGACGGTGGCGGGCGTCGCTCCATCGACGACGATCACGATCTCACCCTTCACGCCGGCAGCTGCCCACTCGGCGAGTTCGGCGGCGGTGCCGCGACGCACTTCCTCGAACTTCTTGGTGAGCTCACGGGCGACCACCACGCGACGGTCGGCGCCGAGCGCGGCGGCCAGGTCGGAGAGGGTGTCGGCGAGCCGGTTCGGCGACTCGAAGAACACCATCGTGCGTTCCTCGTGCGCGAGCTTGCTGAAGTAGGCGATCCGGCTCTTGCGCGGCACGAAGCCCTCGAAGGTGAACCGGTCGGTCGGCAGCCCGCTCACGGCAAGCGCCATCAGCACGGCGCTCGGGCCGGGCAGAGCCGTCACGGTGACTCCGGCGCGCGCTGCTTCCGCGACGAGCGGGAAACCCGGGTCGCTGATTGCGGGCATTCCGGCATCCGTCAGCACCAGCACGTCCGCGTCCCGGGCGAGTTCGACGATCTCGGCGGCCTTCTCGACCTCGTTGTGCTCGTGCATGGCGATCAGCCGCGGACGGTTCTCGACGCCGAGGGCACGCATCAGGTGCACGGCGGTGCGGGTGTCTTCCGCGGCGATGGTCTCCGCGTTCTCCAGCGCCTCGACCAGCCGGCGGCTCGCGTCGCCAAGATTGCCGATCGGGGTCGCCGCGAGGATGATCACCCGTTCATCCTCCCACCCGCGCAGTTGCCGTGGCTCCGCCCGCAGGCGGCCCGCCACGTGGCCGGACTAGCATGGGCGACGTGTCGACCGAGGTGAGCGCTGCCCCCCGCGGCAGCCGCCTCGACGAGTGGTACGCCGGCAACCCGGCCGCCCGGCGCGTCTGGCGGTGGGGCGTCCCGGCCGCAGTGCTCGGTGTCGCGGCGGCCACCCGACTGTGGAACCTCGGCCATCCCGACAGCCTGGTCTTCGACGAGACCTATTACGTCAAAGACGCCTGGACGCTGACGAACCTCGGTTACGAGTCCCGCTGGCCGGAAGGTGCGGACACGGCATTCAACGCCGGGGAGGTGAACGGGTACACCATCGAGCCGAGCTTCGTCGTGCATCCTCCGCTCGGCAAATGGATCATCGGCGCCGGCCTCGCCCTGGTCGGCGCGGACAACCCGGTCGGCTGGCGGATCGGCACCGCGGTCTGCGGCATCCTGCTGGTCGCCGTGCTGATGCTGATCGCCTGGTTCCTGTTCCGCTCGACCGCGCTCACCGCCATCGCCGGCTTCCTGCTCGCGATCGACGGCAACGCGATCGTGATGAGCCGGGTCGCGCTGCTCGACGGCATCCTCGCCTTATTCGTGCTGCTCGGCTTCGGCGCGATTCTGCTCGACCGCGGCTGGACCGCACGCCGATTACGGCTCTGGCTGGCCAGCAGAACGGATGCCTCGCGGCCCACCGACTGGGGACCGGTTCTGTGGTGGCGTCCCTGGCTGCTCGTCGCGGGGCTGACCCTTGGCTTCGCCGCCGCAGTGAAGTGGAACGGACTGTACTTCCTGGCCTTCTTCGCGGTGTACACCCTCGTGGTCGACGCGCTCGATCGGCGTCGGCTGGGCATCCCGTTCTGGATCTCCGGAACCCTGCTCAAGCAGGCCCCCGCCAGCTTCCTGCTCACCGTGCCGGTCGCGCTGGTCGCCTACCTGATCACCTGGGCTGGCTGGTTCGCCACCGATGACGGCTTCTACCGGCACTGGGTCGAAGACGGGAACCTTGCTTGGACCGGACCGCTGGCCTGGGTGCCGGTCGACTGGCAGAACTTCTGGCACTACCAGGTGTCGGTGTACAACTACCACGTCGGCGAGACCCGGCCGCACAGCTACCAGGCGAATCCGCTGACCTGGCTGCTGCTGATCCGGCCGACCAGCATGTACTACGCCGGCACCGAGCACGGCGGCACCACCTACGGCTCGACGATCCTCGATCTGGCGAACCCCATCATCTGGTGGGCGTCGGTCGCGGCAGCCCTGTATCTCGTCTACCGGCTGATCCGCTTCCGTGACTGGCGGCACGGGGCGATCCTGATGGGACTGCTCGCCGGCTACCTGCCGTGGCTGATGTACCTCGAGCGCACCGTGTTCCAGTTCTATACGATCGCGTTCCAGTCGTTCCTGATCCTGGCGCTCACCGCGGTGTTCGGGTTGATGCTGGGCACCCCGGCGGATCCGCGGTGGCGGCGGGATGGCGGCATCCGGCTGATTGCCGTGATCCTCGCGGTCGCGACCGCGGTCAGCGTGTTCTTCTGGCCGATCTGGACCGCCCTCGAGGTGCCCTGGTCGTTCATCCAGCTGCACTACTGGCTGCCGAACTGGCGCTGAGCCACAGCACACGGACTGTTACGGCAGGTTGCTCGCCGGCGCATCCGGGCCCGAAGACCCGGCTAAATTGGGCGCATGGCTGATCGCGACAGTTCTGACAGAAGCTACGGGTTCAAGACGCGGGCAATTCACGCGGGCAATATTCCGGATGCCACCACCGGCGCTCGTGCGCTGCCGATCTACCAGTCGAGTGCCTTCGTCTTCGACAGCACCGCGGACGCGGCAGCCCGATTCGCGTTGCAGAAGTACGGCAACATCTACAGCCGGGTGGCGAACCCCACGGTCGCCGCATTCGAGGAGCGCATCGCCAGCCTCGAGGGCGGGCTCGGTGCCGTCGCCACCGCCAGCGGGCTGTCGGCGCAGTTCATCACCTTCGCTTCGCTCGCCGGGGCGGGCGACCACATCGTCGCCTCCGCCAGCCTGTACGGCGGCTCGGTCACCCAGCTGGATGTCACCCTGCGCCGGTTCGGCGTGGAGACCACATTCGTGCACTCCTCCGACCCGGCCGACTACGCCGCCGCGATCACCGACAAGACCAAGCTGATCTTCGCCGAGATCGTCGCGAACCCGTCCGGCGAGGTCGCCGACCTCGAGGGCCTCGCCGAGGTGGCGCACGCGCATGACCTCCCGCTGATCATCGACTCGACGATCGCCACCCCCTACCTGAACCGGCCGATCGAGTGGGGCGCCGACGTGGTCATCCACAGCGCCACCAAGTTCCTCGGCGGGCACGGCACCACCCTCGGCGGTGTGGTCGTCGAATCCGGTCGGTTCAACTGGGCGAACGACCGCTTCCCGCTGTTCGACGAGGACGTCCCGCATTACGGCGGCCTGAACTGGCACGGCAACTTCGGCGAGTACGCCTTCCTCACCCGGTTGCGCGCCGAGCAGCTGCGCGACATCGGCCCGACCCTGGCGCCGCACTCGGCGTTCCTGCTCGCGCAGGGCGTCGAGACGCTGCCGTACCGGATCCAGGCGCACGTCGACAACGCGCGTCAGGTCGCCAGCTGGCTTGAGGCCGACCCGCGCATCGAGTACGTCAACTGGGCGGGTCTGGAATCACACCCGCACTTCGATCGGGCGAAGAAGTACCTGCCGAACGGTCCCGGTTCGGTGTTCAGCTTCGGTGTCAAGGGCGGCCGCGCGGCCGGCCAGAAGCTGATCGAATCGGTGAACCTGGCCAGCCACCTCGCCAACATCGGCGACGCGAAGACCCTGATCATCCACCCCGGTTCCACTACGCACGCCCAGCTGACCGAGCAGCAGCTCGCCGAGGCGGGCGTTGGCGCGGGGCTTGTGCGGTTGAGCGTCGGCATCGAGGATGTCGATGACATCATCTACGACCTCGATCAGGCCCTCGACCAGGCGGCAGGAGCAGCGGCAGCATGACCGACACGACAACCTACAACACCACCAGCTCGGATACCGAGATCGTCCAGTTGGCGAACGGCCTGACCTGCGGGTTGCCGGCGAACTCGCCGCTCGCGAAGCTGCTGAAGTCACAGCGCACCTGGATCGGCCCGTCCGCGCAAGAGCGGCTCGGCATCCTGCGTCGCGCCAAGTCGGTCGCCATCGTCGGCGCCTCGCCGAACCCGGCGCGCTCCAGCTACTTCGTGGCCACCTACCTGCAGCAGTCGAGCAACTTCCGGCTGTACTTCGTGAACCCGAACGCCACCGAGATCCTCGGCCAGAAGGCGTATCCGGATTTGAAGTCGCTGCCCGAGGTGCCCGACATCGTCGATGTGTTCCGCAAGGCCGGTGACATCCCGCAGGTCATCGACGACGCGCTCGAGATCGGCGCCAAGACGGTGTGGGTGCAACTCGGCATCTGGAACGAGGAAGCCGCCTACTACGGCGAGTCCAAGGGACTGACCGTGGTGATGGACCGGTGCATCAAGGTCGAGCACGCCCGCTTCGGCGGCGGCCTCAAGCTGTTCGGCTTCGACACCGGAGTGATCACTGCGCACAAGGCGGCGAGCTAGCAGGCCGGCGATTCACCGCGTTCGCCGTCGCGCCTCTTTCGCTTCGGCGGCTACGGCCCAGGCATCCGCGACCAGTCCAACATGCGCGAGCTTGTCGGGGTTGATCACCGCGCGGATCGTCTGGATCCGACCGTCGAGCACGTCGAGCGCCCAGGTCGCGAGCACTTTCTGCTCCCGGTCGCGGAAGATCGCACCAGGCTGGCCGTTGATTTCGTGGAACTCCAGCTGGCCCCCGACCTGGAAGAGCGTGGGGAGGAAGGCGGCGAGGGTTCGCGCGACGTTGTCGGCACCGAAGATACCCCTGGGCAGGTTCGGAGCCTTGCCACCACCGTCCGCGACCATCTGAACGTCAGCGGCGAGCAGTTCCTGCAGTCCCCCGACGTCGCCGTCCTTGAGTGCGTCGAAGAAGCGGGACGCCAACGCATCGCGCTGAATCCGGTCCGCCTCGAACCGAGGTCGCCCGGTGTCCATGTGCCGCCTGGCCCGCACCGCGAGCTGCCGACAGGCGGCCTCGGACCGTCCCACCGCGGATGCGATCTCGGGGAAGCCGAACGCGAACACCTCGCGCAGCACGAACACCGCTCGTTCGAGCGGGCTGAGCCGTTCCAGCAGCAGCAGGGCCGCCATCGACACCGAATCGGCCAGCTCCGCCGACCGCGCCGGATCCTCGTACGGGTCGGCGACCAGGGGTTCGGGGAACCACTCCCCGACGTACTGCTCGCGCCGGGAGCGGGCCGAGCGCAGCACGTCGATCGAGATGCGGGTGACCACAGCAGAGAGGAAGGCCTTGGTCGAGGTGGGCTCGGTGACCGAGCTTTCGTAGCGCAGCCAGGTCTCCTGGACCGCATCCTCGGCCTCGCTCACGCTGCTGAGGATTCGGTAGGCGATGGCGAACAGCAGCGGCCGCAGCTCTTCGAACTCTTCGGCCCGGCTCATGCGAGCTCCTCCTTGACCCTCTGATTTCAGATTCATCTTCTCGTACTCAAGACGAGACAGCCCGGCCGTCTGTGACATCCGCTGTCCATGTCACAAAACGGATCCCGGGGGAGTCATACCTAGTGAGACGCTTTGGAGGGTTGTCATGCGGACGACGCAGAAGACCGGAAATCATCACGCACGAGGCTCGATCGCGGAGCGAGCCGGCGGCTACCTCCGCACCCGCACCGCACTGGGTGGCAGCCTGGTCCGGATCGCCGCCGAGCTTAGGAGTCGGCGCGTTCCTGTGCGCTGGAGCAACCTGTTCGGGGTGGTCGCGTTCGCCAGCGTCGCCGTGCTGTTTGTCTCCGGGGTCATCCTGATGTTCTTCTACACACCGTCCAGCGAGCCGGTCACCTACAACGGCAGCTACACACCGCTGACCGGCGCGGAAGTGTCCAAGGCATTCGACTCGACCATGACGATCTCGTTCGAGGTGCGCGGCGGGCTGCTGCTGCGGCAGCTGCACCACTGGGCGGCCTTGCTGCTGCCGGCCGCGATCATCATGCAGCTGCTGGTGATGTTCTTCACCGGCGGATTCCGTCGGCCCCGCCAGGCCAGCTGGGTGATGCTGTTCCTGCTCTTGATCGTGGCGCTCGCCGGCGGATGGAGCGGCTATGCACTGCCGGATGACATGCTCTCCGGCTCGGGGCTTCGAATCGTCGAGGGCATCGTCCTCGGCATCCCGGTCATCGGCAGCTGGATGTCGGCGCTGCTGTTCGGCGGGGAGTTCCCGGGTTCGATCGTTGAGCACCTCTACCCGATCCACGTCCTGATTGTCCCAGTGGCCCTGGTGGTGCTGCTGATCGGCCGGGCCTGGTCGTCCTACACCCACAAGCCGCCGCAGTTCGCCGCGCCCGGTCACACCGAAGACAACGTTGTCGGCGTTCCTATGCTCCCGAACGCGACGGCCCGCGCCGGCGGACTGTTCGCGCTCGTTGTCGGCGTGCTGATGCTGATCTCGGCGACGGTGACGATCAGCCCCATCTGGCTGTACGGGCCAGCCGACCCAGGCAACGCGTCGGCGGGAAGCCAACCCGACTGGTACACCGGATTCCTCGACGGCGCCCTGCGGCTCGTCCCTCCGGGATGGGAGTTCGAGTTGTTCGGCTACACCTGGACCCTGGCGGTTCTCGTGCCGCTTGCCGTGGTCGGCGTGTTCCTGACCATGGTGGCGCTCTACCCATACATCGAGGGCTGGATCACCCATGACCGAGAGGATCACCACATCCTCGACCGGCCCCGGAACGCGGCCACCCGCACCGGGATCGGCGTTGCCGGAATGGTGTTCTACGGTGTGCTCTGGGGAGCCGCCAGCGCCGACATCGCCGCGACCCGGTTCGGGCTCGGCCTGGAGTCGGTGATCATCGGCTTCCAGATCGCACTCCTCGTCGGGCCGCTGATCGCGTTCGAGCTCACCCGCCGCGCCTGCCTGGCCCTGCAGAAGAAGGACCGTGAGATCGCCCTGCACGGCTACGAGACCGGCCGAATCGTGCGCCTCCCCGGCGGCGAATACATCGAGGTGCACGAGCCGCTCGACAAGTACGACCGCTGGAAGCTCGTCGCGCACGAACACCCGAAGCCGTTCATCGCCCGACCCGACGACCGCGGTCGCATCCGGGCCACCCACCTGGTCAGGGCCAGGCTGGCCAAGTGGTTCCTCGAGGACCACATCCCGCCCGCCGATGACCCGGCCGTTGAGGCCGCGGCCCGGACCAGGGAGACGCTCCACTCCGGTGTGGAATTCACGGAAGTGAGTTCACGGAGGTGAGCGCACGGAAGTGAGTTCGCGAAGATGAAATCACGGCCGTGAAGGTCGGATCACGGCAGCCGCAATTCGGCCAGGTCAGTGACCGGAAGGTTGCACACGAACTCAGCGCAGAGGTAGGCGGTTGCCCGGCCGTCCGCCGTCTGCCGACCGTCGAACAGTTCGAACCCGGCCTCGGCGAACGCCTGGGCCTGCGGGCTGGTCACCGCAGTCGAGACCGTTCCACTGCGCATCCACCGGCGAGCGGCAGCCACCAGCGGAGAGTTCGGATCATCGCTCACGACGACGAGCTGGCTGACCGGCGCATTCAGCGCACTCATCAATCCGATCGCCGAGCCGAACGACACCGGAGCCTGCCGGGCGAGACCCGCAACCAGGGCCATCGCGCGCTCGCTGGCGTCGCGGTAGCGCCGGTCACCGGTGAGTAGGTACAGCCGGTACGCGGCCGAGGCGATGGCACTGGATCCGCTTGGATACGCCCCTTCGCTGGGGTCGTGCGCGAGCGCGGTGCCGTGCGCGGCGAGCACCGGATCCGGGCCGCCCGGCACGCCGAACGGCAGCGCTCCCCCTGTCAGCGCGGCGGCCGCATCCACGCCGCCAGAGCTCGTGTCCTCGCCGCCGACCAGGCACGCATCCACGAGTTCCCGTGCCACTATCGCGTAGCGAACCTCCCCGGTGGACAGCGCGAGTTCGAGGAGCCCGCCTGCGAGCATCCCATAGTCCTCCAGGGTGGCAGAGGCCTCCGACATACGATCGCCGGTCGATGCGCGGAGGAGAGTGCCATCCGCTCGCCGGTGCCGTTCCAGCAGTCCGTCGGCGACTTCGCGTGCAACATCGATCCAGCCCGGCCGATCGAGCAACCGCCCGGCGAGTGCCAGAGCTTCGATCGCCAGGCCGTTCCAGCCGGTCAGAACCTTGTCGTCGAGCGCCGGCGGTTCCAGCTCGGCCCGGTCGGTGTACCGGTAGTACTCGCCTTCGACCTTGCGCCCATCGATCACGCTCTCGGAGTCCTGTCCGCTTGCGAAGCCTCCCGGCAGCCGCAGCACCCCGGTCAGGAAATCAGCAATGCCCTCGGCTACCTCGATGCGACGATCGCGGGCGTAGGCCGCCAGCAGGAGCGCGTTGTCATAGAGCATCCGCTCGTAGTGCGGCTCCGACCAGTCGCGCTCGGTTGCGTAGCGGAAGAATCCGCCCTCGACCCGGTCCAGCAACGGCGAGGCGGCCATGGCGGCGAGGGTGCGTTGGGCGAGTGCCCACGCCTGGGCATCGCCGAGCGATCCGAGATCGAGCAGGCCGAGCAGCACGGTCGCCACCGGGAACTTCGGGGCTCCCCCGAACCCGCCGAACTGCTGGTCCTCGTGGCCAGCAAGGGTGCGCACGATGCTGGTGAAGTCGTCATCGCTGAGCAGGGGGTTCGAGTCGAACCGAGTGGATGCGGCGAGCGCCTGCGCCACGGCATCCCCGGTCGCCTCCACCTCATCCCGACGTTCCGCCCAGGCATCGGCCACCGCGGCCAGCACCTCGCCGAAGGAGGGCACGCCGCGCAGGGTCACCGGTGGGAAGTAGGTGCCCGCGAAAAAGGCCTTCCCCTCCGGCGTCGCGAACACGGTGAGCGGCCAGCCGAGCTGCTGCGTGAACGCGGACGCTGCGGCCATGAAGCTGGAGTCGACGTCAGGATGCTCCTCACGGTCGACTTTGATCGCCACGAAACGCTCATTCAGCGCGGCCGCGAGCGTGGGGTCGCTGAAGCTCTCGCGGGCCATGACGTGGCACCAGTGGCAGGTGGAGTAGCCGATTGACACCAGCACCGGCACATCGCGCCGCGCGGCCTCCGCGAAGGGTTCGGCGCCCCACTGCCACCAGTCGACCGGGTTGTCGGCGTGGGATCTGAGGTAGGGACTGACGGCGTCCCGCAGTCGTTCGGCCATGCGGCCAGCCTACGACCCCGTCTGCCAAGGGGTCACGTGTACTACTTCCCGCGCGACCGCAGCGCGCGCACCGCGAGTTGCACCGCAGTGAACAGCAGCAGCAATCCGAACAGGATGCTGCCGAGCAGCGGCGGCAGCCAGACCGCGAGCGCAACGCCGCCGAAGGATGCCGGGATCGCGAACGCTCCGATCGTCAGCGCCGTGCGCACGTCGGTGTTTCCGCGCCGGACATTGGCGATGGTGCCGGTGATCGAGGTGGGGATCATCATGATCAACGACGTGCCCTTGGCGACCAGGTCCCCCATGCCGAAGAACACCATCAGCGCCGGCACCACGATTACTCCGCCGCCGACACCGAGCAACCCGGACAGGATCCCGGTCACCACGCCCAGCCCGACCAGCGCGACGGCGGTCGGCGCATCGAGGGCCAGATCAGCATCGCGCTCGGGGACGAGGAAAAACAGGCGCACCGCCATCGCCACCTGGAATGCGATGAACATCCACCGCAGCACGCCCTGGGGGATGCGCTGCAGCAGCCAGCTGCCCAGCAGCGACCCGCCGATCGCGCCGACGGCGAGGCACAGGGCCACGCCCCAGTTCACCTGACCCTGCAGCAGGTAGCCGACGCTGCCGGCGACCGCGGTCGGCAGGATTGCGGTCAGCGAGGTGCCGCTCGCAAGGCGTTGCCCGAACCCGAGCGCGAGCGTCAGGAGCGGCACAATGAGAATGCCGCCGCCGACGCCGAATAATCCCGAGAAGAATCCGGCGATCAGGCCGATGACCGCGAGCGTGAGAAGCCCGGGGCGGCGCACCGCCTAGTTCACCTCGGCGGGGTGCGATGAAACACGTCCGCCGCGCTCGAGCGCGGTGATCGCAGCAACCTCATCCGCGCTCAGCTCGAAGTTCAGCACGTCGAAGTTCTCCGCCATCCGCTCGCGCCGGTTCGACTTCGGGAAGACGATGTTTCCGGTCTGCAGGTGCCAGCGGATGACCACCTGCGCAGGGGTCTTGCCGTGTGCTTCCGCGGCCGAGGCGACTGCCGGCTCACCGAACAGGTCGTACTTGCCTTGGCCTAGCGGGCCCCATGCCTCGATCTCGATGCCCTTCGACCGGGCGAACGCGGTCACCTCGCGCTGCTGGTACGCCGGGTGCAGCTCGATCTGGTTGACCGCGGGCACGGTGCCGCCCTCGGCGATGACCCGCTCCAGGTAGGGCACGAGGAAGTTCGACACCCCGATCGAGCGCGTCCTGCCCTCGTCGCGCAGCCGCTCCAGGCCGTGCCATGCCTCGAGGTAGGTATCGCGCTGCGGCGCCGGCCAGTGGATCAGGTACAGGTCGACGTAGTCCAGCCCGAGCTTGTCGAGGCTTTCCTGCATGGCCGCGGGCGAGCGGTCGTCGGCCTGGTTCTCGTACCACTGCTTGGTGGTGATGAACAGTTCCTCACGCGGAATCCCGGATGCCGCGATCGCCCGCCCGACGCCCTCCTCGTTGCCGTAGATCGCCGCGGTGTCGATGTGCCGATAGCCGATCTCGAGCGCATCACTGACGTTGCGTTCGGTCTCGGCCGGGTCCACCCGGAACACGCCATACCCGAGCTGGGGAATCTGGTAGCCGGAGTTCAGCTCGAGCATGGTGACGGTCATCTACAGGTGCCTTTCGTCAGCCCCCGTGTACTGGCTGAGCGGCCGGATCAGGGCGTTCGCCTCGAGCTGCTCCATGATGTGCGCAGTCCAGCCGGTGATGCGGCTGGCCACGAACAGGGGGGTGAAGGTCAGCGTATCGAATCCCATCAGGTGGTACGCGGGACCCGACGGGTAGTCCAGGTTCGGCTTGATGCCCTTCTTCTCATCCATCGCTGCGGCCAGGCGATCGTAGAGTTCGGCGAGGTCGGGCCGGTCGTACTCCATCACGAGCGTGTCGAGCGCCGCCTTCATCGTCGGCACGCGGGAGTCGCCGTGCTTGTACACGCGGTGCCCGAAACCCATGATCTTGCGCTTGGCGCCGAGGGCGGCTTCCAGCCAGGCCTCCGCCTTCGATGCGTCGCCGATCTCGTCGAAGATGTGCATGACCGCCTCGTTGGCGCCGCCGTGCAGCGGCCCCTTCAGCGCACCGATCGCGCCGGTCACCGCCGAGTACAGGTCGCTCAGGGTGGAGGTGATCACCCGGGCGGTGAACGTGGAGGCGTTGAACGAGTGCTCCGCATACAGGATCATCGACACGTCGAACGCGTTCACGACTGACAGCTGCGGCACTTCGCCGAAGGTCATGTGCAGGAAGTTCGCCGAGTAGGCCAGGTCGTCGCGCGGTTCGATGAGGTGCTCACCGCGGCGCCGCCGCTGGTCATAGGCGACGATCGCGGGCAGTTGGGCGAACAGCCGGATCGACTTGGTGAGGTTCGATTCGCGGTCGCTGGATGCGGCATCCGGATCATTCGCGCCGATCACGCTGACCGCCGTGCGCACCACGTCCATCGGATGTGCCGTGGTCGGCAGTTCGTCGATCACGCGCTTCACGAGCGGTTCCAGGTGGCGCAGCGAGCGCTCGGTGGCCTGGAATTCCTCGAGCTGCACCGGGGTGGGCAGGTCGCCGTACCAGAGCAGGTAGGCAACCTCCTCGAAGGTGCAGTTCGCGGCCAGCTCCTGCACCGGGTAGCCGCGGTACAGCAGCGAGTTGGTCTCGGCATTCACCTTGGAGATCGTGGTCGTGTCGACGACGACTCCAGCCAGGCCCTTGCGAATCTCTTCGTTCATAGTCACTCCTTTGTGGTTCTCGTCGCTCACTTCAGGCCTGGGACCTGGAAGTTGAAGACGCTGGTGTCGAAGGTGTTGTAGGCCTCGTAATCGAGCAACTCGTACAGCCGAGCCCTGGTCTGCATGCCTTCCACGGCCACTTGCTGGCTGCCGGTGCGCTGGATGGCGTCGAGTGTACGTTCAGCCTCCCCCATTGCACTGCGCAGCAGGGTCACCGGGTAGATCACGATGTTCACGCCGACGCCGGCCAGCTGGTCGGCGGTGAACAGTTCACTCTTGCCGAACTCGGTCATGTTCGCGAGCACCGGCACGTCGACCGCACGCCGAATGGCCTCGAACTCGGCGAGGTCCTTCATCGCCTCCGGGAACAGCGCGTCGGCGCCCGCGTCGACGAGTTGCTTGGCCCGGTCGATCGCGGCCTGCATGCCTTCAACACCGCGGATGTCGGTGCGAGCCATAATCAGCAGGTTGGGGTCGCGCCGGGCATCGGCAGCCGCGCGGATCCGCTTGATCGCGGTGTCCGCGTCGACGACATGCTTGCCGTCCAGGTGTCCGCAACGCTTGGGGTTGACCTGGTCCTCGATGTGCAGGCCGGCGACGCCGGCGTTCTCGAGTTCCTGCACGGTGCGGGCGACGTTCATCGGTTCGCCGAAGCCGGTGTCGGCATCGACGATCGTGGGCAGGTTGGTCATCCGGCTGATCGCGGCGCTGCGGCCGGCGACCTCGGTCAGCGTGGTCAGGCCGATGTCCGGCAGGCCCAAATCGGCGGCCAGCACGGCGCCGGAGATGTAGACCCCGTCGAAGCCCTTCTCCTCGATCAGCTTCGCGGACAGCGGGTTGAACGCGCCGGGAAGCTGCAACAACTCGCCGCTGGCGAGTCGCTCGCGCAGCCAGGCGCGCTTTTCGGCGGGAGCCTTCTCGGAGTACAGCATTAGAAAATCCCCTTCGTGGTGCCGCGCGGCAGGTCGGCGTTCACGGTCAACCCGGCGAGCTCGGCGGCGCTCAGCTCGGGCAGTCGCTGGGCGACGTCGAGGAAGCGTTCGATCTCGTCCTGCTCGAGCACGCCGGCGGCCAGGCCGCGGAACTTCTGCACGTACTGCTCGCGGGCGAACGGTCGGGCACCCAGCGGGTGCGCGTCCGCCACTGCGATCTCATCGACCACGCGGCGGCCGTCGGCGAGGTCGATCTCCACCCGTCCGCCGAACGCCTTCTCGGTGATGTCGTTCGAGTGGTAGCGGCGCGTCCACTCAGCGTCCTCAACCGTGGTGACCTTCTGCCAGAGCTCGACGGTGTCCGGCCGGTTCGCGCGGACCGGCGCGTAGGAGTCGACGTGGTGCCAGCTGCCGTCCTGCAGTGCGACCGCGAAGATGTACGGGATCGAGTGGTCGAGGGTCTCGCGGCTCGCGCTGGGGTCGTACTTCTGCGGGTCGTTCGCCCCGGAGCCGATCACGTAGTGGGTGTGGTGGCTGGTGTGCAGCACCACCCGGGTCACGTTCTTCGGGTCGCGGAGTTCCGGATGCTGCGCGCCCAACTTGCGCGCAAGGTCGATCCAGGCCTGCGCCTGGTACTCGGCGGAGTGCTCCTTGGTGTAGCTGTCGAGGATTGCCCGGCGGGCTTCACCGCGATCGGGCAGCGGCACCTCGTAGCGTCCCTCCGGGCCATCCAGCAGCCAGGCGATGACACCGTCCTCGCCCTCGTAGATCGGAGTGGGGCTGGTCTGGCCGCGCATTGCCCGGTCGACCGCTTCGACCGCCATCTTGCCGGCGAACGCGGGGGCGTGCGCCTTCCAGGTGGAGATCTCGCCCTTGCGCGACTGACGGGTCGCGGTCGTGGTGTGCAACGCCTGGCCGACGGCCTGGAAGATCGTCTCGGTGGGCAGCCCGAGCAGGGTGCCGATGCCGGCCGCGGCCGACGGGCCGAGGTGGGCGACGTGGTCGATCTTGTGCTTGTGCAGGCTGATCGCCTTGACCAGGTCGACCTGGATCTCGTAGCCGGTGACGATGCCGCGCAGCAGGTCGGCGCCGCTGCGGCCGGTGTGCTGCGCGACCGCGAGGATCGGCGGGATGTTGTCGCCGGGGTGCGAGTACTCCGCAGCCAGGAAGGTGTCGTGGTAGTCCAGCTCGCGCACCGCGACCCCGTTCGCCCAGGCAGCCCACTCCGGGCTGACCCGGGACTGGCTGCCGAACACGGTCGACCCGGGCTCGACCCCGGCATGCCGCTCGGCCTGCTCGCGGGCGGCCACCACCGGCGGCCGGGTGAGCGAGGCGGTGGCCACGGCTGCGTTGTCGATCACGCGGTTGATCACCATGTCGGTGACCTCGGCGGTCGGCTCGAGCTGCTCGGAGGCGACCTCGGCGATCTTCCAGGCAAGCTGCTGCTCGCGCGGCAGGTTCTCTTCGCTTCGGTAGGTGCGGACTGCGTGCTGCTTCACTGGGCGGGGTTCCTTTTCTTAGGGACTGGAGGTCTCAGGGACTGGAGAGTCTCAGGCGGACTGGAGCGACTGCGTGGTCGCGAGGGCATTCTGCAGGGCGTGGTGCAGGTGGACGTGGGTGGCGTGCTCGGCCAGCTCCGGGTCGCGGGCGACGATCGCCTGGACGATGAGCAGGTGCTCGGATGCCGCGGACCTCAGCCGCGCGACATCATCCTTGGCGAGCCGGCGCACCCGGGCGAGGTGTGTGCGCAGCCCGCGCAGCGCGCCCACCAGGTATGGGTTCCCAACGGCGTCGTCGAGTGCGTCGTCGAAGCGCTCGACGAGGTCGTAGTACCCGTGCCGGTCGGGGTCGTCGCTTTCGAGCAGGGTTGGCACGGCGAGGAACTCGGCTTCGAGGGCGCGGAACTCGTCAGCGTCGCCACGGACGGCAGCCAGTCGGGCGGCCTGCACTTCGAGGGCGCGGCGAACCTCGAACAGTTCACGGATCGTGCTCTGGGAGACATCCGTCACCACCAGTCCGCGGCCGGCCTGTTGGGCGACCAGGCCATCGGCAGTGAGACGCGACAGCGCTTCGCGTAGTGGGGTGCGGCTGACGCCCAGCCGGGTGGACTGCTCGACCTCTCCGAGCACGCTGCCCGGGCGGAGCTGCCAGCCGACGATCTCCTCACGCAGGGTTCGGTAGGCCTTGTCGCTTGCGCGCATACCGACTCCTTCCCCGCGATGTGACGATGCTTGCGGACGCTTCCGGATGCTTCCGGATGCCGAAAGCATCCCTTCATGTATACAGAACTCACGCAAGATTGGCAATAGACCCGAGTTATTGCACGTTTCGCCACATCTGTGTATACACGTCCGGATCGAAGGGAGTCGTGTGCCAGAGCTGCGGCGCGTTCCGCTCATGCCATCCGATCCGCCGCTGCCAAAGGTAATAGAGCCAGCCGCACTCGGCCGCGAGCGAGTCGAGCACCTCCACCCGAAGCGAGTAGTGACGTTCGGTGCGGTCCGGTCGAATATCCACCCAGTCGAGACGCACGAGTGTGGCCAAGTGTCGCTGAACCGCACTCCGACTGATGCGAAACTCGGTCATGACGGCTGCCGTGAGCATGCCCGAGGTGTGGGACCCGCTGCAGAGAATCTCGACCAGCCGGCGACGAACCGGGTTCCCGAGCACGGTGAAGGGATCCATGCGCGCATTCTCCGTCAGCGGGGTCGCCTCCTCGCCCGCTGATGAAACGCCGGTGAATGCAGGCAACCAAGCCGCTACTGCGGAGGAGAAGCCGGATGGAGGACCGACACCCGCGTTTTCCCTGTGTCACTCCAAGCTGACACACGTAAGACGCCACCCTGGTTTTCGCTATGTCACCCCCAAGGTGACACACGCAGGACCGGCACCCCAGATTTCGCTAGGTCACCCCTAAGTGACACACGCAAGACCGAGACCCCCGTTTTCGGTATGTCACCCCTGGGTGACACACGCAAAACGACCGCCGCGATTCCGCTATGTCACCCGAAAGTGACACACGCAAATCGACTGACCCCAGCTCCCGCTCGCGTGGCTGCTCAACCAACGGATGGGGCTATTGACACAACCGGGCGCGCGCCCGCAGGTTGGGTGGTAACCCAAAGGAGACCTCATGCCCACCAACGTGTTCGTCAACTTGCCCACCACCGATCTGGAGCGCTCGAAGGCCTTCTTCGAAAGCCTCGGCTGGACCATCAACCCGAACTTCACCGACGAGAACGCTGCCAGTGTCCAGATCGACGAGAACATCTTTCTGATGGTGCTCACCCGCGAGTTCTTCCAGACCTTCACCGACAAGCCGATCGCCGACCCGCGCACGACGCTGCAGGTGGAGACCGCGCTCAGCCGCGATTCGCGTGAGGAAGTCGACGCGCTCCTCGAGAAGGTGCTGGCTGCCGGAGGCACGGAGCACCGTGACGCACAGGACTACGGCTTCATGTACGCGCGTGACTTCGAGGACCCCGACGGCAACCTGTTCAGCGTGCTCTGGATGGACCCGAAGGCAGCCGAGGTCGGCCCCGAGCAGTGGGCGGCCGAGCAGGCCTAACCATCCGCTGATCGAGCTTGCCGAGATCTCGGCGATGCTCGATCCGCGACAGCTACTACTCCTCCGACGAGCCGCGATCCTTCATCGCGGACACGATCCGCTGCTGGATCACCGAATCGTGCAGTGCTGGTCGGCCAGCACTCTCCCCAGCCGTGTCGCCGTCTTCGGATGTCGCAGGCCTGCCCGGGTCGAGGAGACGCTGCATCCCCACGCGGAGCAGTCGCTGGTCGATTGCGGCACTACCGCTCAACGTGAGCAAGGCCGCGCCTTGATCCAACGCCGTGAGCAGGGCGCCCACCTCATTCGCCGACAGTTCTTCGTCGTCGGGCCGCGACTCTTGGGCGAGTGCCTCGTAGGCGTCGATCAGCCCTTGCATCCGCTTGCCCAGTTCGACCGCAAGCTCCTCATCGCGGCCTGCAGTGGCGATGAATTCGAGGGTGGCGAGGGCGAACCCCTTGATCGCTGCGACGACCTCCTCGCTGCCGAAGCGTCCCGTGTCCGGCTCGGCGGGTTCCTCGAAGACATCCCAGCCACCTTCGGCGAGCGCCGCTTCCATGTTCGCGTCCATGACCGCGAGAAACAGCGACGCCTTGCCGTCGAAGTTGGAGTACACGGCGCCCTTGGAAAAACCAGCCTCGCGCGCGATGAGCTCAAGGTTTGCGCCGTGATAGCCGTCCTGGGCGAACACGGCACGCGCCGCGCCGATCAGCGCCTCCCGCGTCTTCCGCTGGCTCTCCTGCCGCGAGAGAGGGGAAGGAAGCTCAGCCATAAGCAGATCTTACGCGTCGAGGCATTGACATACCGCTAGCATTCCAATACTTTCAGTATCCAGATACTGACAGTATGTTTGGAGCGCTAATGGATCACGACGTCCTGCACATCGCGGGCCTCAGCCGCCGTTTCGGCACGACCGTCGCAAACAACGACATCTCCCTGCGCGTTCGCCCGGGTGATGTGGTCGGGCTGCTCGGACACAATGGGGCCGGCAAGACCACACTCGTCTCGCAGATCGTGGGGTTGCTCCGACCGGATTCGGGATCCATTCGAGTCAACGGCATCGATGCGGTCGCCAACCCGGCGGCAGCCCGGCGGCAGGTCGCGATGCAGCCGCAGTCCCAGGCCCCCATCGACGGCCTGACCCCGCGCACCGCGATCGAGATCGCCGGGCGGATCCGAGGACTGTCCGCTCAGGATGCGCGCACCGCCGCGACCCGGCTGGCCGAAGAACTGGACATCGCCCAGTGGCTCGACCAGCGGGCACTGCCCGAAGGCGGCGGCCTGTCCGGAGGCATCCGGCGCCTCACCGCCTTCGCAATGACGGTCGTCGCGCCGACTCCCCTGCTCGTGCTGGACGAACCGACGAATGACATCGACGCCTCCCGCCGGCGCCTGCTCTGGGCGGCGGTTCGCCGTCGGGGCGACGAAGGCGCCGGCGTGCTGCTCGTGACCCACAACGTCGCCGAGGCCGAAAGGATCGTCGACGACCTCGTGATCCTGAACCACGGCAAGGTGGTCGCGTCGGGCTCCCCTGCTCGCCTGCGGGGCACAGACGACAGCGACCTGCGACTCGAAGTGCAATTGCCGCCGGATGCCATAGACCCAACCGCAGACCCGAGTGAGTTACCCATCACCGCGTTGCGCCGGGTGCGCACCGGTCGACGGGTGCTGCTGACCGTGCCCGCGAACCAGGCCGCGCAGGCTGTCACCTGGGCGACCGCGCTGCGAGAGCAGGGGCGCGTCGACGGTTTCTCGTTGGGACCAACGACCCTCGAGGACGCCTACCTATCCCTCACGTCGCGCGACAGCGACGGCACCGCCGTCGACGCTGCCGCCACCGTTTCCGTCGCCGCAGAACCCGCCCCCGAGGAGGCCTCCCATGTCTGATCCCACCGTTGCTGAGCCTGTCAGCCACGAACGAATCGAGCTGCGACCACCCGGGGTCGGCTTGTGGTCCAGCTATCGCACCCTGCTGCGCTGGCAACTGGCCCAGATCGGCAGCCTGCTGCCATTGGTGATCATCATCCAGGCGCTGCTCGCCGCCGGAATCATCGTCGGATTCGGGTTCCTCATCCCGGACATCAACCCGGCGACGGCGATGTTCCTCTCCACCGGTGCACCCACCGTCCTGCTGCTCACCATCGGGCTGGTGATCGTGCCGCAGGGCGTCTCCCGCGCGCGAACCGACGGCACGTTCAATTACATGCGCTCGCTGCCGCTGGCCCGCCCGATGCTCTTCGCGGCGGACCTGACAGTGTGGCTGATCATCGCCCTCCCCAGCGTGGCGGTCGCGGTGCTGGCCGGATGGCTTCGGTACGACCTCGCCTTCACCTTCGACTGGCCGGTGCTCGTCGCCTCCGCCCTGCTGATCACGGTGATGGCGACCTCGGTCGGCTATGCGATCGCGGTCAGTGTGCAGCCGATGCTGGCGCAGCTGATCACCCAGGTGTTGGTGTTCTTCGTGCTCCTGTTCTCTCCGATCACGTTCGGGGCGAGTCAGCTTCCCGACTGGTTCCAGACGGTGCACGATTTCCTTCCGCTGCGCCCCGGCGCAGACTTGCTGCGCGCGGGGCTGGCGGCCGACAGCTTCGATGCCAGCGGACGTGACCTTCTGGTGCTGACCGTGTGGTGCGTCGCGGGAATCGCGATCACCCTGCGGGCGCTCGTTCGGCGCCACTAGCTAGCGGTAGCGGCGCCCCTCATCCCGACGGAAGAGCACCAGGACCAGCACCAGCAGCGCCGCGGTCCACGCGATCAGGCCGAGCCATATCCACGGTTCCAGCTCGCCGCCCTGCACAGCCCAGATCACGAACTCCCTGGCCTGGCGCGACGGGAAGAACGTCGAGAGCGTGTCCAGCCATGGCGCGAACATCAGTGGCGGCAGGAACAGCCCACCGGCGAAGGCGAAGCCGAACATGACGATCTGCACCACCGCGATCGCGGCCTTGGAGGGCAGTGCGTAACCAATCGCGATCCCGATCAGCATGAACGGCAGCGCGGAGACGGCCAGCGCGACCAGTCCTAGCAGGATCCGACCGACGGATGCCTCGGCCGCGGTGAACAGGCCACCGATGACGATCACCGGCAGAATGGCGGCAACGCCGAGCATGCCGATCGAGAACACATAGCCGAGTACTCGCGCCAGCCCGGGCGCCGGCAGGGTGCGCAGGTATGGGTCCCACGGCTTCTCGCGGTCTTCCGAAATCGAGATGCCGAAGTTGAACAGCGAGTTCGACATCACCGCGAAGACCGACATCGAGATCACCGCCTGGGTGGCGAATAGCGGGTTGGCGGCCACGACCTGCTGCGGCACCACGAAGAACAGCAGGGCGAGCGAGGGGAACACCAGCGCTCCGATGACGGCAATCGGCACGCGCACGGTCTCGAGCAGGGAGTACCGCGCGTGCACGGTGGCAAGGCGCAAGGTGGTCATCAGATCAACTCCAGTTCGGGCTCAGCGGTGAGCGTGAGGAAGGCCTCTTCGAGGGTGGCCCCGCGCACGGCCAGGCCGCTGAATGGGATGCCGGCGCTGACGAGCGCGGTGACGGTCGCGTCGGCGTCACGACTGAAGAGGGTGTGAGTGCCGTCGTCCTCGGCTTGCACCGAGACGACTCCGGTCAGGGTGCCGAGGGCGTCCGGGACATCCGTCGCCAGCCGCACCATGCGCGTGCCCACCTGGCCGAGCACGGCGTCCAGACTGTCGTCGGCGAGCACCCTGCCGCGGCCGATGACGAGCACGCGTTCGGCGAGTGCCTCGATCTCCTCGAGGTAGTGGCTGGTGATCACGACGGTCGCGCCGTTCTCATGCTGAGCCCGGACGGCATCCCACAGGGCGCGGCGGGCGTCCACATCGAGGCCGGTGGTCGGCTCGTCGAGCAGCACGAGCTTCGGTCGCCCGACGAACGCGAGGGCGACGCTCAGCCGACGCTTCTGGCCACCGGACAACGAGCCGGTCTGACGCTTCAGCAGGTCGGTGAGCCCGAACTCGGCGGCGAGCTCACCGGTCGGCACCGCGTTCTCGAAGTGCTGGCCGATGAAATCGATGACCTCACGAACCCGCAGTGTGGGCGGCAGTGCGGTCTCCTGCGGGGTCGAGCCGAGGCCGGCGCGCACCCGATAATCGGACGGGCTGCCGCCGAACAGCTCGACGCTTCCGGCGGTGGGACGTCGGCGTCCCTGCAGCAGCGACAGCAGCGTCGTCTTCCCGGCGCCGTTCGGTCCGAGCAGGCCGACGATCCGGCCGGGCTCGATCTCGAGCGAGACGTCGTCGAGCGCGGTGACGTCGCCGAAACGGCGGGTCACGTGCTCGAGGCGGGCAAGTGCGGTCATTTCTGTGCTCCCAATACGGTTCGTAACGCTTCGGTGTAGTCCTCAAACGCGCGACGTCCGCGCGTTGTCAGGGCGAGGTAGGTAACGGGTGTCCGGCCTTGATGGGTCTTGGTGATCTCCACGTAGCTCGCGTCCTCGAGCTTGCGCAGGTGGGTGGAGAGGTTGCCCGCGGTCATCTCGAGCAACTCCTGCATCCGTGGAAACGACATCTTGTCACCAGGCGGGATGGACGCGAGTGTAGCGGTGATGCGCAGCCGGGCTGCGGCATGAATCACCGGGTCGAGTTCTTCCATCAGCGCCGCCGTTCCCGGGCGATTCGGCCGCGGTAATAGGCCGCCGCGAGCAGGAATGCTCCGCCAGCGCCGATCGCCATCACCAAGTTGTTGGCGGGACCGCCGAAGAATGGGGCGATTGCACCGACGGCGAGCAGGACGATGCCGAGCACCAGCTGGCTGCGCTCGTTCCACAGAGCCGCACCGGAGAGATAGAGGGCGCCTGCCATCAGCGCGTATGCCGACGGGAAGTACAGCGCGGCCAGGTCGCTGGACATCCCGTTCTGCAGCAGGCCGGCTCCGAGCGCGGCGAAGGCGATGCCGAGCAAGGTCCACGACATCCCGTACACGGCGCCCTGGAAATCGGATGCCCCGCGGATGCCACGACCGATGCGGATGCCCACCACGGCCGACACCGCGATCGACGCAATGATGAGCGCGCCGAAGGTGATGCGCGCCACTGACTCCGGCATCCACTCAGTTGTCGCGGCCAGCCACAGCAGCAGGAAACCCACCACCCAGGCCACACCCCAGACCGTGTACAACCAGCCGACTGGGCGCAGGTATGCCAGGTCGACGGCCCGTTTCTGCTGCTCGAGCAGGGCCAGCATGGCGGCCGGTTCGAGTGGTTTGTCGTCGTCTGCTTCGTTGTTCATGGTTGCTCCAGTCAGGCGGGAAGGACGAACGGAAGGATCAGAGCCGGCGCGCTGAAGCACAGGTTCACGATGGCGTGGGCGATGATCAGCGGCAGCAGCCGCCCCTGTCGCCGGTAGATGAGCGAGGAGCCGAAGCCCCAGACGAAGAACGCGACAGCGTAGACCAGCATCCCGGGGACCGTCAGCGCGAAGAACACGTGCTGCAGCCCGAAGGCGACCGAGGGCAGCAGGATGCCGAGAATCGGGCGGGTCTGCTGGAGGCCGCCCTGGCTGTAGCCGCGGAACACCAACTCCTCGGCCGGCGCGTTCAACGGCGCGAACGTCAGCAGTACGATCGCCGCGAATGCGATCGAAACACCGGCGCTCATCACCGGCGTCGTGCTCAGATCGGGCGCGAACACGGCCCCGAACTGCGAGAAGGCGTCGGCGCCGAACAGCACAGCCATCGTGCCGATGATCGCCAGCGCGAACGGCACGTAGAGCACCGCGATCCAAAGCAGACCCCAGAGGATGTCGCGGCCCAGGCGGTCGCGCCGGTAGTCGATCATCGACCGCAGGGTTCCGCCGTCGCGGTGCACGAGCCGGCGCACCGCGATGAGGCTGATGATGTTGACCGGCAGTAGGTACGCGGCGCCGAACACGGCGGCTGAAGCGGGCCCGACCTGCTGTCCGGTCGCGGCGATGAGTCCGGTGGTGGCCAGCGCGGCAAGGGCGACCAGCGCGATCCGGATGAACGGCAGCATCGCGGGCCACAGAACGCTTCCGGGCATCCAGTGCGCAACGCCGTGCGTCGTTCGTCGTCGTGTCATGGCTACTTTGTAACACAAACCACTTTGCGGTCACAACACCTTGGTTTCGAAACGCGGTCGCTCGTTCCTCGCGGCGCTGCTCAACCACCGGGATCAGGCGCAGCCGAATAGGATGGAGGGCTCATGTCGACCCCCGTCATCCACTACCCCGCCGAACTGCCGGTCAGTCAGAAGCGCGGCGACATCGCCGCCGCGATCCGCGACAACCAGGTCGTCATCGTTGCCGGGGCGACCGGGTCGGGCAAGACCACCCAACTGCCGAAGATCTGCCTCGAACTCGGCCGGAAATCGATCGGGCACACCCAGCCGCGCCGGATCGCCGCGCGCACCATCGCCGAACGCGTCGCCGAGGAACTCGGCACCGAACTCGGCGACCTCGTCGGCTACCAGGTGCGCTTCACCGACAAGGCGAGCGCGGCCACCCGCATCAAGCTGATGACCGACGGCATCCTGCTGAATGAACTGCATCACGACCGGATGCTGCGCAAATACGACACGATCATCATCGACGAGGCGCACGAACGCAGCCTGACGATCGACTTCCTGCTCGGCTATCTGAAGACGCTGCTGCCCAAGCGCCCCGAGCTCAAATTGATCATCACCTCGGCCACGATCGACCCGGAGAGCTTCGCCAAGCATTTCGCGGATGCCGCGGGCACGCCCGCCCCGATCATCGAGGTCTCCGGCCGCACCTACCCGGTGGAGATTCGCTACCGGCCGCTGGTCGCCGAAGTCACCGAGGAGGACGAGCTCGACGGCGAGATCTCGGAGGACCGGGACTACATCGAAGGCATCACCGCGGCACTGGACGAGCTCGCCCGCGAGGCGCCGGGCGACGTGCTGGTGTTCCTGTCCGGTGAGAACGAGATCCGGGATGCGGAAGAGGCGATCCGCGGGCGGGTCTCCACAGGCTCGACCAGCGGGAGCGGCTCGACCAGCGGGAGCGGCGACACCGAAGTCCTCCCCCTGTATGGCCGGCTGAGCGCGGCCGACCAGCACCGGGTCTTCGAAACCAAACGCCGTCCCGGCATCCGTCGCCGCGTCATCCTCGCGACCAACGTCGCCGAGACCAGCCTCACCGTGCCCGGAATCAAGTACGTGATCGACGCGGGCACCGCCCGGATCAGCCGGTACAGCGCCCGCTCGAAGGTGCAGCGGCTGCCGATCGAGGCGATCTCGCAGGCGTCGGCGAACCAGCGCTCCGGTCGCGCCGGCCGCACCAGCGACGGCATCGCGATCCGGCTGTACTCAGAGCAGGACTTCGACCGCAGGCCGGAGTTCACCGACCCGGAGATCATTCGCACCAACCTGGCCGCAGTCATCCTGCAGATGCTGGCGCTCGGGCTTGGCGATTTGCAGCGTTTCCCGTTCCTGCAGCCGCCGGACTCGCGCGGGGTCAAGGACGGCGTCGATCTGCTGCGCGAACTCGGCGCGGTGGAGGTCTCAACCAGCGGAGGGGGCTCGACCAACGGCTCCGGCGAACTTGAGATCACCCGGGTGGGCCGGCAGATGACCCGGCTGGCGATCGACCCGCGGTTCGCGCGCATGATCATTGAGTCGAAGACGCAGGGCAACACCCGCGAAGTGATCGCGATCGCCGCGGCGCTGTCAATCCAGGACCCCCGCGAACGGCCGCTCGAGAAGCGCCCGCAAGCCGACCAACTGCATGCCCGGTTCACCGATCCGTCGAGCGACTTCCTCAGCCTGCTGAATCTTTGGAACTACCTCAAGGACAAGGAGAAGGAGCTCTCCGGCAGTGCGCTGCGCCGTCTGTGCAAGGCGGAGTACATCAACTTCCTGCGCTTCCGTGAGTGGGAGGACGTCTACCGGCAACTGACTCGTGCCGCCAATCAGCTCGGCCTGCACATCGGCGAGCCGAGCGTGAACCCCGACGGCATCCACCGCTCGCTGCTGTCCGGGCTGCTCAGTCACATCGGCCTGCGCGACGCGCAGAAGAAGGACTTCGTCGGGGCGCGTAACCACCGCTTCCTGATCTTCCCCGGCTCTGGCCTGGCGAAGAAGCAACCCGCGGCGGTCATGGCTGCCGAGCTGGTCGAAACCAGTCGGCTGTTCGCGCGCACCGTGGCGGCGATCGATCCGGCCTGGGCCGAGGCACTCGCCGGCGACCTGGTCAAGCGCACCTACTCCGAGCCGCACTGGGAGAAGAAGCAGGGCGCGGTCGTCGCCTTCGAGCGGGCGACCCTCTATGGCGTTCCGATCGTGCAACGCCGACGCGTGCAGTACGCCCGGATCGACCCGGAACTCGCCCGTGACCTGTTCATCCGCCACGGGCTGGTCGAGGGCGACTGGGACCTCAGCCACGTCGACCGCCGCCTGTTCGCGTTCGACCGTGCCAACCGGGCGCTGCGCAAGGAGCTCGAACAGCTCGAGGAACGCAGCCGCCGCCGCGACATCCTGTTCGATGACGAAGCCATCGTCGAGTTCTACGACAAGCGCATACCCGCGGACGTATATTCGGTGCGTACCTTCGAGAAGTGGTGGCGGCAGGCCCGCCGCGATGACCCCGAACTGCTCACCATGACCGAGCAGAACCTAGCCGGGGAGACGGCGGTCGATGAGGACGCGTTCCCGACGACCTGGCAGCACGGTGAGCAGACCCTGTCCCTGTCGTACCGGTTCGAACCCGGCGCCGACGATGACGGCGTGACCGTGAACATTCCGCTGCCGCTGCTCGCGCGGCTCTCTCCCGCCGGATTCGACTGGCTCGTGCCTGGGCTTCGCGAAGACCTGGTTACCGCGCTGATCAAGACGCTGCCGAAGGCGATCCGACGCAACGTGGTGCCCGCCGCGGATTGGGCGCGCACGCTGCTCGAGGCGGTTCCGGATGCTGCGGACCTCAGTGAGCAGCCGTTGACCGAGTTCCTCGCCACCCAGATCCTGCGTAAGACGCACACGCCGACCTCCCCTGACGACTTCGAACCAGACCGGCTGCCACCGCATCTGCGGGTGACCTTCGCGGTGGTCGACGACCGCGGCCGGGTGCAAGCGCGCAGCAAGGACTTGATCGCGCTGCAGCACAAGCTGAAGTCCCGCGCCCGTGATTCGGTGGTGAAGGCGAGCGCGAACACCCCGCACGCCATCGAGCGCAGCGGCCTGACCAGCTGGGACCTCGACGAGTTGCCCCGGGTACTCGACATCCGCCAGTCCGGCAACGTGATCCGCGCCTACCCGGCGCTGGTCGACGAAGGTCAGAGCGTCGCGATCCGGCTGATGACCACGGCGGAGGACCAGGCAAAGGCTCACCCCCGCGGCATCCGTCGCCTGCTGATGCTGTCGATCCCGTCGCCGCTCGGCTACGTCAAGGACCACCTCAGCCAGGCCGAGAAGCTCACCCTGGCCGCGAGCCCGTACCAGAACGTGCAGGCCCTCTTCGACGATGCCCTGCTCGCCTGCATCGACGATGGGCTGCGCCGATCCCACGCGGATGGCCTGCTCTGGCGGCGGGACGAGTTCCAGTCCGTGCGTGACGCCGTGTCGGCCGGTCTCGTCGACGCGCTGTACGCGGCGGTGGGCGTGGCGACGAGCACCCTGTCCGCGGCCCGCGACGCCGAACGGTCGCTGAAGGCGGCCACCAGCATGACGGTGCTGCCGGCAGTCGCCGACGCCCGCGAGCAGATTGGCAACCTGGTGTACCCGGGTTTCATCTCCCGCACTGGGCTCGCCCGACTGCGGCACCTGCCGCGCTACCTGCAGGCGATCACTTCTCGGATGCAGAAGCTGCCAACGGATGTCGCGCGCGACCGGGTCTGGATGAACGAGGTGGCGAACGAAACCGCCCGATACCTCGCAGCCGGTGGAAAGCTGCCGCTCGCCCCGGACAGCCCGGACCGCCTGGTGCACGCCCGCTGGCTGCTCGAAGAGTTGCGCGTGAGCTTGTTCGCACAACAGTTGGGCACAGCCGAGCCGGTATCGAGCCAGCGCATCCGCAAGCTGCTCGGCTAGAGACTCCTGGCCGTCCCTGATCCATGTGTGGGCGGATTACCAGATGCTCGCATCCGCGATTCGCAGTACCAGTACAACGCCAGATAGCCGGCGAACGACGCCGCGATGCCCGCCACGAACAGCGTCGCAGAGAGCCGGGTCCAGTCCAGATCGTTGCGGGCGATCACCAGCGCGCCGATGATGAACGCCAGCGAGATCAGCTGCGCCTGGAACACCCACCGAAATGAACTCCAGCGGCCATCACGCAGGAACCACACGTCAACCATGCCCGGCAGGGTCAGCACTGCACCCACCACTCTGCTGGTCAACGGGGTCACCGGCCACGCCCAAACCTCGATCGCGAGCTGTGGAAAGAAGAACAACAGCAAACCCATGCCAAGCGCAGCAATACCGAACACCCCGAGCAGCACCCGCAGTCCTCGACCGATGACGTAATCCCGCGGCTCAGCGGTGCCCGGGTCTTCCCTCCAGTTGATCAGGATCGCGGCGATTGCGAGCAGCGGCGTCGTCAGGTACAGCGCCGTCCAGGTGATGAACGACACATGTCCCGGATGGAAGCGGTCCCAGTGCAGCAGCGTTGCGGCGCCCAGCAGGCCGGCGAACAGCGCCACCGCCGGGAAGCCGTATGCCACGCGGTGCCAGCGACGCAGGCGGATCACCTGGGCGAAGAACCAGATCCCGCCGGCGTACGCGGACGCCAGCATCATCGCGGTGAGCGACGGCGTGATCGTCCAGGCGAACAGGCGGTCGGTCTGGGTGGGCAGCAGGTAGAGAATGACGCTCGCCGCCAGCAGGAACGGGATCACGCCGATGGACAGGCCCAGCGTCAGCGGTTTCACCCGATCCCGGGCCGCGACCGCGACCGGGCGGCTCATGCCACGCCCGTCATCAGCGCCTCGGCAACAGCTTCATCGGTGGAGATGCGGCGCCCCTGCCTGAGAGCGGAATCGAATGCCGATGCAGCCTCCCCCGATCGGAACTGCTCAACGAAGCGCTCATGGAACGAGAAGGTGGGTACGTCGTACAGGCCGCTGCGTTCCCGCAGTCGCTGCGCAGCCCCGAACAGGGTGCCGGCTCGGAGCGGGTCGCCTGCGGAGGCGGCGAGCGCGACCATCCCTTCCAACCCGTAGGCGATGCCCTCGGCATGGCCAAGCTCTTCGGACAGCCGCAGGCTGTGTTCGAACGCCTCGTCTGCCCCCTCGCCGCCGGTCAGCAGTCTTGCCCATGCCAGGTGATGCAGGGCGATCGCCTCGCTCAGCCGGTCCTGTTGAGCGGAGGCGAACGCGAGGCTCTCCTCGAAGCAGGCTTTCGCCTCCTGGACACTCTGCCTGAGCAGGGCGACCCGGCCGCGAGTGACCAGCGCCATCGACTGTCCCCAGCGATCGCCGGCATCGCGGAAGAGCGTCAGGCTCACGTCGAGGTCGCGCTCTGCGGCGGTGGGATCCGGTGTGGCGGACGCCAGCCGCGCCAGCGCGAGGGAGATCAGGGCGAGGGCCTGGTTCGTCGGCCTGCCTGCCCGGCGGAACAGTTCGGCACTGCGCTCCAGCCCGGGGATGACGAGCCCATCAGGGTCCTGCCAGATCGTGATCGCGCGCGTGAAGTACAGCGCGATCGCCTCGGTGAGCTCGCCGAGCGGCTCCCCGGCGTCGAGCACTTCCCCCATCCAGCGCTTGACCTCGCCGAGGTGCCCGCCGATCCACCAGTAGATGTACAGACTCCACGCGAAACCGGCGGCGCGTTCCCAGTCGTGTTGGTCGAGCAGGTAACGCGCGGCCGCCCGCAGGTTGTTCCGGTCGTCGACGAGCTGGCTGATCCACGTGCGCTGCTCCGAACTTTCCAGCGGTCGCTCCGCCTCCTGACCGAACCGGATGAAGTACTGCGCGTGCCGCTCCCGGGCGGCCTCGAGTCGGTTCGTGGTCTCGAGTTGTTCGCGTGCGTAATCGCGCACGGTGGACAGCATCGTGAAGAACGGGCGTCCGCCGCTCTCGGCCTGGCGGACGAGGCTCGAATCGACGAGGCCGGCGAGCAGGCTGAGTGCGTCGCCCTCGTCTGGCAGCGCGACCGCCTCGACCGCGTCCAGCGAGAACCCGCCTTCGAATACTCCGAGTTCGACCAGCAGCGCCCGCTCGTCGCCGCCGAGGAGCTGGGCGCTCCACTCGATGGTGCCGCGCAGGGTCTGCTGCCGCTCCGGCCGGTCCCGCCCACCGCCGACCAACAGCTGAAGCTGTTGGTCGAGGCGGGCGAGAATCGCGTCCGGTGTCAGCACTCGCGTGCGCGCTGCGGCCAGCTCCAACGCGAGCGGCACGCCATCCAGCGTCCGACAGATCTGGGCGACCGCGGCGATGTTCGCGCCGGTCACCTCGAAGTCCGGTTTCACCGCTCGGGCGCGCTCGATGAACAGCGCAACGGATGCCACTTGGGCGATGTCGTCCGGGTCAGCTTCCACGGACTCGGCTGGCAGGGCGAGCGGGCCGACCGGGTAAACATGCTCGGCGCTCACGCGCAGCAACGACCGACTGGTGACCAGCAGGGTCAGGCCCGGGGCGCCCTCCAGCAGCCGGGTCAGGGTGGGTGCAGCGTCGACGATCTGCTCGAAGTTGTCGAGCACCAGCAGGATCCGCCGATCCTGCATGGCCATGAGCAGCTTGTCTTCGAGGGCGTTTCCCTCGCCGGTGTTCTGTACGCCGAGGGTTTCCGCGATCACGGTGGGCAGGATCGCGGCATCATGCACACCGCTGAGATCGGTGAAGGCGACCCCGCCGGGGAAGTCGTCCGCGGCGCCCGCCGCCACGTCCATGGCGAGTCGGCTCTTGCCGATGCCGCCGGGGCCGGTCAGGGTGACCAGCCGCACGGCCTCACGTCGGATCAACTGGTGCACTTCGGCGGCCTCCGTGTCCCGGCCGATCAGTTCGGTGAGCGGCGCAGGCAGTGGGCGCGGGCGAATGCGCGGCGCTGCGCCGGGCACGTCGGCAGCCACGCTGCCGGCCTCATCGAACCGTTCGGCGAGCAGCGTGGCCAGGTCGCTTTCCAGCAGCCTGCCGAGTTCGCGGGAATCGGCGAAGTACTTGAACGATGCCTGGTCGTCGTCGCGGATCCGCCCCAGCAACTCCTCGAGCCTGGGCTCGCGCTTTTCGCTCGTCTCCCGGATGTAGATCAGCTTCGGCATCCTGCCCGACAGGTTGTACTCATCCTCGAGCCCGGACACGCGCTCGTCGGGAGCCACCCAGCCATACCGTTCGGCATAGAGTCCCACGAAGATGTCGCTCTGCTCGAGGTAGGCGCGATACAACGCGCGCGGAGGATGCGGTCGGGCACCGAGTTCGAACATGACCGGCGCCAGATGGAGCCTCTCGATCGCCGTCCGAGAGGCCTTCCGTTCCGTAGCGAGTTCTTTGAGAGTCGAGCTGACGAAGACCCGCAACCGCTGATCGGGCGTCCTGATGGCACCCGGCGATCGGTCCATAGTCGAAGTCTTACGCACATCCGGCCCCCGTCCACCCCTCGGTTTGACCGGATGACACCGTCGGCATGCCGCGGGTACACTCGCCGCGAGACGGCTCGGCCGTCACTGCCGGCCGGCTCCTCAACTCAAGGGAGCGTTATGGATGCCGTCCCCCACCCCGCGGACCGGCCGATCATCCTTGTCGCGAGTGCGCCCGAACACGCCAGCGATACGGTCCGAGCCGAACTGGAACGCCGATACGGCGACGACTACGAGATTCTCGTCGTAGACCCTCCGAGCGCCGCGCCCATGCTGCAACAGGCCGTGGAGGCGAACAAGCAGGTTGCGCTTGTTCTCGCCGAGACCCCGGACACGGTCGCCGCCGGGCCGAGCACCTTCGCCGAGGCGAGACGGCTGTTCCCCGACGGCAAACGCGGCCTGCTTATCGGCTGGGGCGAGTGGGCAGCGCCGGAGACGGCCGAGGTGCTCTTCGGGCTGATGGCATCCGGTGAAATCGACTACTACGTGCTTCGACCGGGTCGTTCCCCGGACGAGAGCTTTCACCGGGTGGTCACCGAGTTCCTGCGCGAGTGGCAGGTCGCGGTGGGTAAACGCTCGCGTGACATCACCGTGATCGGAGACGTGGCGCAGGTCCGCACGCACGAGATTCGCCGCCTGCTGGAGCGCGGCAGCGTGCCGTTCGCGACCGCCGAGCCGGACTCCGAGGCGGCTCAGGATGCACTGCGGCGCGCGAGCGTCGAGTATGCCGGTGTGCCGCTCGTGCGTCTGCCGGATGGCGAGATCCTGCGCAATCCGAGCAACCCGGAGTTGCTGCGGGCGTTCGGCTTGAACACCGAGTTGCCGCGCGACGCGGTCGATCTGGCCGTCGTTGGAGCGGGACCCGCCGGGCTGGCGGCTGCGGTGTACGCGGCATCCGAAGGTCTTCGAACATTGGTGCTGGAACGCGACGCCATCGGCGGGCAGGCCGGCTCAAGTTCGCTGATCCGCAACTATCTCGGCTTTGCCCGGGGAGTGTCGGGGGCGGAGTTGTCGCAGCGGGCGTACCAGCAGGCCTGGGTATTCGGAGCGGTGTTCGCGCACGGTCGCGAGGTGGTTGGCATGTCGGTCGACGACGCCGGCTTTCGTCTGCAGATTGCGGGTGAAGAGCAGGTGATGGCGCGTTCGGTGATCCTGGCGTCGGGAGTGACCTATCGCCGTCTGCCCTTGGGAGAGCTCAGTGCGTTCGTCGGTTCGGCGGTGTTCTACGGTGCATCCGCTGTCGAGGCGCGCGCGCAGAAAGGTCACGTCGTCCATGTCGTCGGCGGTGGCAATTCGGCAGGACAGGCGGCGCTGCACCTGGCCCGCTACGCACGATCGGTGACGCTCGTCGTGCGAGGGAATCTTGCCGCAAGCATGTCCAAGTACCTGATCGACCAGCTCGATGCCGCGGGCGTTCGAATCGCCATGGGGATGAAGGTCGTCGGCGGAGGTGGTGACGGACGTCTTGAGAGCATTGTGCTGCACGACCTCGAGACCGGTGCCGAGACCACGGTGCCCAGTGACGCTGTGTTCATCACCATCGGCGCCCGGCCGCACACCGACTGGCTCGCCGCCGAGGTGCTGCGCGACCAGTGGGGGTATGTGCTCACCGGGGCGGACGTGCTCACCGAGGGCGGACGGCGAGCGTGGCCGCACGAGCGTCCGCCCGGTGCGCTCGAAACCGCGGTGCCCGGATGCTTCGCCGTCGGCGATGTCCGCAGGGGTTCGGTGAAACGGGTGGCATCGGCCGTCGGCGAGGGCTCGGTGGTGGTGTCCTCGGTGCATGTCTTCCTGGGCGCCCATCCGTGAGCCGGCGGGCTCGGTTCGGGTTGACGCACTACGCTCGACTCTGATCCGTCGGGGGAAAAGGGGATTTCTGCATGACCGTAGTACGACCGGCGGAAGTCAAAGCCAATCTGCCCACCCTGACGCTCACCATCCGCCTGGTCGTGGCGGTGCTGATCGTGATTGCGGTGGCCGGGACCTTCTTTGACACCGCCGCCCGTGGTCCGGTCAACCCGTTCAACTTCTTCGGGTATTTCACGATCCAGTCGAACCTGTTCTTTGCGGCGGCGCTGGTCGCGGCGGCGGTTATCGACGTGCGTCGCGAGCGCGTCGGTGACCTGATGCTGGTGGTCAGGGCGTCGATCACCACCTATCTGGTGATCGTCGGTTCCGTCTACGCGACGCTGCTCGCACCATTGGGCGTCGGCTCGATTGCCCCCGCTTGGGCGAACGTCGTGCTGCACATGATCACGCCGGTGTACGCAGTGCTCGACTGGCTGATTACCGCCGATCGTCGCCCCATCCCATTCAGCCGGCTCTGGCTGCTAGTGATCTACCCGCTCGTGTGGATCATCGTTGTCCTTATTCGTGGCGCGACCGACGGCTGGGTTCCCTATCCGTTCCTTGACTCGGCTGCCGGGTATGCGGTCCTGGGGATGTATGTGGTGGCCATCCTGGTCGCCATGCTCACCGTGGGCAGCCTGGTGATTCTGGCCAGCCGTGCGCCGATGCTGGCCGCTCAGCCTCAATCCCGCTGATCGAGCGATTCCCGCTGATCGAGCGATTTCCGCGGATCGAGCCTGCCGAGATCTGGCGTCCAGCCGCTGATCGAGCCTGCCGAGATCTCGCCTCCACCCGCTGATCGAGCCTGTCGAGATCTCGCCCGCTTATTTGAACGTGATCGGGCTGTCCGGGACATCGGTGGCGACGATCCCGTGCGGACTGGTCCACTCCAGCACTCCCGGACTGATCTGTCGCACCGTCCACCCGGGCAGGTGTTTCAGGGTGTGGCACCCGGTGCAGAGCAAGGCGAGATTATCGGCCGTGGTCTTGCCGCCGTGTTCCCAGGCGAGGGTGTGGTCGATGTCGCCCCGCGGCGCGGCGCGGGTGCACCACGGACATCGACATCGACGATCCCTCCCGCGGATGAATCGGCGCAGTTTCTTCGAGGGTCGGTAGGTGTCCGCGGCGAGCACCTGGCCGCTCACCGGGTCGGTGAGCAACCGGATCAGTGACGGTGCCTGCGCGGCCAGTCGGAGTGCCTCGGCCACGCCGATTGGGCCGCGGCCGGCGATGGTGGCCGGTTCCTGACCCTGTCCGAGCAGGGTGAGCATCGGGATCACGATGGACACCTCGGCGCGGATGCCGATTCCTGCGGCGTGCGGGGCGTCCGGGCAGCCGGATGGTTGCCCGGTGAGTACCAGCTCGCACATCAGGTCGGAGCGGATCTGGTCCAGGGTGCGTGGCTCGTCCGGGGTGGCGGCTTTGATGGCTTTGGCTTGTTCGGTGAGTCGGTCCAGCATCGGCACCGCGAACACGGTCGGCAGGGTGTGGATGATCTCGGACATGCCGTCCTCGAGTTCCTGCAGCCGCACCGCCCGGTCCTCGACGGCGAGCTGGTGCCGGTCTTCGAAGCTGACTTCCGCGAGCCGGGTCGCGGCCAGTCGGGCCTGTTTCCGCAACCGGCCGGGCGTGAGATCCACGGCGCGGTCGATGACCGCGGACTCATAGGTGGCCCGCAGTTCCGGGTCGCTGATCGGCTGGCCGCATTCGATGATCACCCGGGCATGGCCGACACCGATCGTCCCGGTTTCCAGTGCGGCCAAGGTCTGCGGGAACTTCTCGACCAGGGTCTCGGCATTGCTGATCCGGGCCTGGAAGGTGCGCTCGGACAGGTGGGCAGCCATCCCCAGTTCGGCGGCCAGCGATCGGTAGACCAGTCCCCGGTCGGCACCCTTGCCGGCTTCGGCGACACTCATTCGAGCCAGGTTGGCAAGCTCGCGGCTCTTCCTCGCCTCCAGCTCGGCCTGCTCCTGCTCCATCCGGACAATGCGTTGGATGCCCTCCGGGATCGAGCCGGCAACCGCCTGCGGGGTGAACGGGTCACGCGGGAGGTGTTCCACCAGCCAACCCGACGCGCGCAACTCCGCGACGCGCGCCTGGAACGCGTCTTCGATCTGCTCGGCGGACAACGAATCAAGAGGCGACTCGGCCAGAACAGGGGCTTGCGCTTCGCCCCATCCGTTGGCTTCGTTGCCCATGCTCGAAGTCAACATGAGACCACCGACATTCCCGCGACCAGGCATGCACGACCTGTGGATGATCCAGGGGCGGGGTTTCGATACGCCGCGTCGCTGCGCTCCGTGGCTACTCAACCACCGGTTTGGGCTCAGAGCACCTTCGACAGGAACGCCTGCGTGCGCTCTTGCTTCGGGTTCGCCAGCACCTCGCGGGGTTCGCCGGATTCGACGACGTACCCGCCGTCCATGAACACCAGCGAGTCCGCGACCTCCCGGGCGAAGCCGATCTCATGGGTGACCACGATCATCGTCATGCCGCTCTGTGCGAGTCCCTTCATCACGTCGAGCACCTCGCCCACGAGCTCCGGGTCGAGCGCCGAGGTGGGCTCGTCGAAGAGCATCAGCTTCGGATCCATGGCGAGCGCACGCGCAATGGCGACGCGCTGCTGCTGGCCACCGCTGAGGTGCGCCGGGTAGGAGTCAGCCTTCTCAGCCAAACCAACCCGGTCGAGCAGTTCCCGGCCGCGGGCGATCGCGACCGACTTCGACACCCCCTTGACCTGGGTGGGCGCCTCGATCACGTTCTCCAGCGCGGTCATGTGCGGGAACAGGTTGAACCGTTGGAAGACCATGCCGATGTCGCGGCGCTGCTGCGCGGCGACTCTCGGCTTCAACTCGTAGAGCTTGTCGCCGCGCTCCTCATAGCCCACCAGCACGCCGTCGACGCGCAGGCGTCCGGCATCCACCCGCTCCAGGTGATTGATGCAGCGCAGGAACGTCGACTTGCCCGACCCGGACGGGCCGATGATGCACATCACCTCACCCTTGTTCACGGTGAGCGTGATGCCCTTGAGCACGTGGTTGGCCCCGAAGCTCTTCGAAACGGCTTCGGCCTGCACCATCGGCGTTTCGGTCATCCCTTGCCTCCCGGGTTCTCGCCGATCGGTGCGATCACTTCGGCCTTCTTGTCCGGGCGGGCCTGGCCGACGCCGCGCGAGAAACGCTTCTCGAGGAAGTACTGGCCGACCATCAGGATGGAAGTGAAGAACAGGTACCAGGCGGATGCCACCAGCAGCAGCGGTATCGGGTCGAAGATCGCCGCGGAGATGTCGCGCTGCCGCCCATAGAGGTCGAAGCTGAACGGGATCGCCGCGACCAGCGACGTCGTTTTCAGCATCGAAATGACTTCGTTCCCGGTCGGCGGGATGATGATGCGCATCGCCTGCGGGATCACCACCCGGCGCATGGTCTGCAGCCAGGACATGCCGAGCGCGGTCGCCGCCTCGTTCTGGCCCTCGTCGACGGAGAGGATGCCGGCGCGCACGATCTCAGCCATGTAGGCGGCCTCGTTGAGCGACAGGCCGATCACCGCGAGCCAGAAGACGTCGATCGTCTCGCTCGTCTCGAACGACACCCACGGCGCGGTGAACGGGATGCCGATGTCGATCGTGCCGTAGATGGTGGCGAGCAGCCCCCAGAACACCAACTGCACGTACACCGGGGTGCCGCGGAAGATCCACAGGTACAGCCAGGAGACCGATTTCACCACCGGGTTCGGGGAGAGCCGCATCACCGCAAGGATCACGCCGAGCACGATCGCAATGATCATCGAGTAGATCGTCAGCAGCAGCGTGTTGACCGCCGCCTGCGCGATCCGCTGGTCGAACAGGTACTGGGCGAACGTGCCCCAGCCGTATGCCTCACGCTGCGCCGCATCGATGATGAACAGCAGCAGGCCGATGATCAGGATGACCGCGAAGACGTTCCGCCATGGGTGACGCAGCCGGATGGCCTTGATCGCCTCCGGCTGCGTTTCCTGTTGCATGATCAGCCTGCCGTGGCCGCGTTGATCGTGATCTCGTCGATGCCCCCGTCTTCGACGCCCCACTCCTCGAGAATCTCCATGTAGGTGCCGTCGTCAACGAGCGACTGCAGGGCAGCCTGCAGGGCCTTGGCGAGTTCGCTGCCCTTGTCCACGGCCATGCCGTACGGGGCCACGTCGAACGCCTCCCCTGCCAGCTCGATGTCTTCGCCCACCTGCGCCACCGCGTACTGGGTGATCGGCGAGTCGGCGCTCATCGCGTCGGCGCGGCCGAGGGCGAGGGCGTTGGTGGCCTCGTCCTGGGTCTCGAACTTGAGGATATTGATCGGCTCCTTGCCTGCCGCCACGCACTCCTCGGACTTCGCCGGCAGCTCATCGGTTTCCTCGTAGGTGGTGGCCTGCACGGCGACGGTCAGCCCGCAGCCGTTCGCCGGGTCGACGCTTCCGCCGGCCGGCTGTGCCCACTGGATGCCCGCCTCGTAGTAGTTGACGAAGTCGACGACCTTCTCGCGTTCCTCGTTGTCGGTGAATGAGGACATGCCGAGGTCGTAGCTGCCACCGGTGATGCTCGGGATGATCCGGTCGAAGCCAGACGGCCGATAGTCCGTGCTCACGCCGAGCTTCGCAGCCATCGCGTTGGTGAGTTCGACCGCCCAGCCGATGGGCTCGCCGGCCTCGTCCTTGTACTCGTTCGGCGCGTAGTTCGGGTCGATGCCGATGACGAGCGTGCCGGCGTCGGCGATGTCGTCGGGCAGAAGCGCGGCTGCCTCTTCATCGACCGCGATCTCCGATGCCCCCTCGGTGGTGGTGCCCCCCGGCTCGCTCGCTTCGTTGTTCGCACAGCCGGCGAGGGTCAATGCCGCGACCGCGGCGATGGCAAGAAATCCAGACTTGGTGCGCATGGTGCTCTTCCTCCAGGCGGGCGACTGCCATGTCGTCCTCGCATTCATGACCCTACAACAGGGGGCAATCCTCATCAGTCACGAATGGGATTCGGATGCCTCGCCGGTGCGCTCATAGAGCCAGGGCAACTGCCCGATGTCCAGCCGGTGCCGAGGGCCCGGGGCGTCCAGCAGGGAATCGTCGAGATAGGCGACATCCGGATGCCACAACAGCAACTTGCCCTTTGCACTGTTGGTGATCCGGGTGGTGTGTTCTATCGGGTCGGTGTGGCGAGCAGCGGCGAGCGCGCCGGCCACCGAGCCGTGCTGGCTCAAGGCGTGCAAGGTGACCCAAGTCGGTGGCAGCAGGTGCAGCACGCCGGCGCCGTGTTTGGCGAGCCCGTCGGCGGGTCGAACCCACGCTGCGGCGGTGAGTTCCTCGGTCGCCAGCACGATCTCGGCGTCGGGCGCCTGGGTCCAGTAGAACCAGGTCCGAAATCGCCGTGGCAGCGAGCTGTGCGGAGTCCAGAGTGCTGTGAGCGCCAGATCATCCGCGCCGACCACGAGCCCGGTCTCTTCGCGCACCTCGCGGATCGCCGCCCGGCGGGCGACGGTCTCGACCGGCTCATCGGTGGTGAGTCGATCCTCGGCGTCCACCGTGCCGCCGGGGAACACCCAGGCCCCCGCAAAGGCGCCGCGGTCGTTCGGCCGCTCCACGAGCAGCACCTCGAGGCCGGCATCCGAGTCGCGCAGCAGCGCGACCGTCGCGGCCAGCCGCATGGCCGGATCCGCGTCGGCCCGTCGAGTGGTGAAGCCGTCACTGGCCATCGAGCCTCACTCCCCATCGGACAGGTTCCGACCACACTAACGCCGCCCGCGCGACAGAGTGGTGTCGTGGTCGCCTAGGTTGCCTGCAACTCGCGGGGCCACGCGACGACGTCGACCAGCGCGCCGTTGCGCCAGACGGTGATCTCGATCCGCCGGCTGATGGCGTTCTCCACCATGAGCTTCTGCACCGCGGTCGTGGTGACCACCCGTTGTCCGTCCAGTTGCACGATCACATCGCCGCGGTGCAGGCCGGCTTCCTCGGCGGGGCTGTTGGCGACCACTTGAGCCACCTCGAGGCCGGTCGGTGAACCGACCTTCGCTGCGACATCCGGAGCCAACGGCACCTGCATGCTCGCAATACCCAACCAGGCGCGGCGCACCCGGCCGTGCGTCGTCAGCGATGAGATGATCTCGCGGGTGGTGTCGTTGATCGGCACCGCAAGTCCCAGGCCGATCCCGGCGACGGCGGTGTTGACGCCGATCATCCGGCCGGCGCTGTCGGCGAGCACCCCGCCGCTGTTGCCCGGGTTCAGCGCCGCATCCGTTTGAATGACCTCGTCGATCACGCGCCCCGACGGTGTCGGCAGTGACCGGCCGAGGCCGGAGACGATCCCCGCGGTCACGCTGCCGGCAAGGCCGAGTGGCGTGCCGACCGCGACGACGAGCTGGCCGACCCGCAGCGTGCCGGCATCACCGAGCACCACGGGCGGTGGAACCGGGCCGCGGGCGCGCAACACCGCCAGATCGGAGAGCGGGTCGCGACCGACCACGGCGGCGCTGCCCTCGGTTCCGTCGGTGAAGGCGGTCTGGACCTCCTGGACACCGGCGACCACGTGCGCGCTGGTCAGCAGGTAGCCGTCGCCGCTGATCACTCCGGCGCTGCCGCCGCCCTGTCCCATCGGCGTACGCACGCGCACGCTTGCGACGCTGGGCAGCACCGTCTGGGCCACGCGCATGACTGTTTGCGAGTATGCATCCAGCGGATCGGCATCGACCATGCAGATGTAACCGATGGGATGCACGGGTTATGCCGCCCTAGGATCAGGATCGTGCGCCTCGATCGATCCGGCTACGAACTCGAGTTCGCTGACGACTTCGACGGCATCGACCTCGACCGAACCAAGTGGATCCCGCACTACCTGCCGCAGTGGGCCAGTCGTGAGCGCAGCGCTGCCCGCTACTCGGTCGGCGACGGGATGCTGCGACTCAGGATCGACGCCGACCAACAGCCGTGGTCGCCTGAGCACAACGGGCCCTTGCGGGTATCGAACCTGCAGACCGGAGTCTTCTCGGGTCCGGTCGGCAGCAGCATCGGCCAGCACCACTTCGCGCCGGGGCTCACCGTGACCGAGGAGCAGGCGGCGCAGCGGCTGTACACCCCGCAGTACGGACTGATCGAGGCGAGGGTCGCCGCCATCGCGGATTCTCGGTCGATGGTGGCGCTCTGGATGATCGGCCTCGAGGAAGAACCGCAGCGCTCGGCCGAGATCTGCGTGTTCGAGATCTTCGGCACCGATGTCGGCGTGCACGAAACCGTGGTCGGCATGGGGGTGCACCCATTCGGTGATCCCACCATCGAGGACGAATTCCTCAAGGTGCCAGTGCCGATCGACGCGCGGGAGTTCCACACCTACAGCGCGGAGTGGACCCCGGCCGGGGTGACTTTCTTCGTCGACGGTGATTCCGTGGCATCCGTCGCCCAATCCCCCGCCTATCCCATGCAGCTGATGCTGGACATCTACGAGTTCGAGGCGGGTGCGAATGACGCCTACCCGAAGGAGTTCCTCGTGGACTGGGTGCGCGGGTACCGTCCTCGGCGCCCGGTAGTCGAGTAGCGCGTCAGTCCACCCGGTTGCCGTTGGATGTGCGTAGACAACGCCCGCATCGACTCGCCAGAAATAGCCCATGTTCCTGCTCGGCATGGGCATCTTCTGGCGAGTCGCTGCGAGGTCGGTGAGTAGCGGGCAGCGCATTCGTGTCGACTCGCCAAAAGACGCCCATGTTTCGTTCGACATGGGCACTTTTTGGCGAGTCGCCGGTCGCGTCGCGCGAGGGTAGGGCACTTGTGAGGCGTGGACAGCCTGCCCTAGGTTCTCCGTATGGAGCAGCCGCAGTTCAATGACGACGAGCGCACGCCCGACCACGACGGAATCGAGCCCGGGTCCGACCTGGATCTCGCGCTGGAGCAGGCACTGAAGGCTGCCAATCTCAAGCCGGATGGCGCGATCGCTCATGTGACGTCGCCGTTCGACCTCACCGCCGCCGAGTCCGGTGACGTCGGCACCGGAGGCGGTTTCAGCGGTGTCGACGGCGTCGGTGGCGCTGACGACTGACGCTTCGGCGACCTCAGGATTCGGTATGTCACTCGGTAGTGACATTCGTGAACTGGGGGTCGCGCCTCCCGAATCTGCGTGACTGTCAGTCGGCTTGGCGCGCCAGAAAGCTCCTCGACCATCGGAAGCCCAGCGTCACGCGTAAAGCAGGTCCTCCGCGACCGCCGCTGCCCACTCGGGCACCGCGAGTGACGCGGGGTCGTTCCACTGCCCCGATGTGATCGACTCGAACGCACCACGCCGCCCGAAGAGCTTCTCGATCGGCGTCGCATCGCTCTCGCCCGGCATGTGCATGTGCGTGCGCTCCGAGAGCACCCCGGGGTGGATTTCCTCGACCGCGGCGAGCAACCGCACCCCCGTGTGCACCGGGCGGAATACGCTCGCGTCCGTCACCTCGAGGATGATCCCCTCGCAGTCCTCGCCTGCCCAGTCGCGCACGTGCGGGGTGAAGCCGTACTCGAGCGCATGCACGCCCGGCAAGTCGAGTTCATTGAAGTGCGAGGCGAGAGCCGCGCCGTCGAGCCACGGCGCCCCGATCACGCGGAACGGCACCGCGGTGCTCCGGCCCTCCGAGAGATTCACGCCCTCGGCGAGACACGTGCCCGGATACAGCAGCGCGGTCGCTGCCGAGGGCATGTTGAGTGACGGCGGCATCCACGGGGCATCCCCTGACCAGCGGGCCGACCGGTCCCAACCGGACGCCGTCACAACGTCAAGCTCAACCGCGATCGACCGGGTGCGAACCCAGTGCCGCGCGGCCTCGCCAATGGTGAGCGAGTGACGGATCGGCATGCTCCAGCGCCCGACGAGCGAGTGACACGATTCGTCGAACATCGGCCCCTCGGCATCCGCGAGCGCACCGCCGATCGGGTTCGGCCGGTCGGCGATCACGACCGCGACTCCCGCCTCCGCACACGCCTCGAGCAGATGGCTCACCGTCCACATGTAGGTGTAGAAACGGCTGCCGACATCGGGCAGGTCCACGAGCACGGCGTCCAGTCCGGCCAGGTCTTCGGGTGTCGGGCGCACCCGATCGCCGTAGAGGCTGATCACGGGGATGCCTGTGGCGGGGTCCGCTCCGTTGCCGACCAGTGCACCCTCTTTCGCTCGGCCGCTCAGGCCATGTTCCGGGCCGAAGAACCGATCGATCCCGAACCCGGCCGCAACGATCCCGTCCCGCGCGCGCCGCGCATCGGCGGTGATTGCCAGATCATTCGTGAGGTAGCCGAGTCGGGCCGACTTCAGTCGGGCGACGAGGTCGCGGGGCTCACCGGCGGTGAGGCGGTCGATTCCGTGGTGCACGTGCGGATCTCCTATCCGAGAGGACGAACGAACTGACGGTGAGGCTGTAGGGCCAGGGCTAGTCCACCCGGTGCCCCTGCACCGCCTTGTAGGTCAGTTCGAGGTTGGTGGCCATGCGGTCGTAGTTGCGCTGCGCGATTCGCACGAGCAGGAAATCGATCACGGTGAGCTGTGCGATCCGGCTCGACATCGCGCCGGAGCGGAACGGGGTGTCGCTCGCAGAGGTCGTCAGCACGAGGTCGACGCGGGTCGCGAGCGGCGAGGTCGGCACGTTCGTGATGGCGGCGGTCATCGCGCCGGTGCCCGCCGCGACCTCCATCGTCTGCAGGATCTCAATCGTGCGACCCGAGTGCGAGATGCCGATTGCGACATCCGCGTCGGTGAGCAGCGCGGCGCTCGTCAGGGCGAGGTGATGGTCGCTCCAGCATTGCGAGAACAGGCCGATACGGTGCAACTTCTGCTGCAGGTCCATGCCCGAGAGCGCACTCGAGGCGAACCCGTAAATGTCGATGCGGCGGGCGTTCGAGATCCGCTCGGCGAGCGTGTCGAGCGCCACGAGGTCAAGGTCGCGTGCGGTCTGGTCAATCGCCGACGACTCCTCATACGCGATCTTTCGCACGGTCGTCTCGGCATCGTCGAGCGGACCCACTTCGCCATCGCCAACTTGAAAGCGCTCGCGCCCGGCCGTCGCGCGGTCGGCGTCGACAGCCACCGCGAGCCGGAACTCCGCGTAGCCCTGGAAGCCGAGCGTGCGGGCGAACCGCGCGAGGGACGCGACGGAGACATCGCAGCCGGCAGCCACCTGGGTGATGGATGCCCCGGCAACCGCTGCCGGATCGGCGAGCACGTACGCCCCGATCCGTTGCTCGGTGGGGGTCAATTCCGGCAGTCGTTGATGAAGCGTGGTCAAGGTGCTGGATGACACGACCGCCTCGCTTTCTCGGGATGTTGCTGGGTCGGGACTTCATCTTGGCACGATCTGTTTCGGTCCTGTAAAGAATTTCCAGAATGGGTTATGGTTCTGGTAACTCTTGTCATCACCGCCGATGTGGAGCCTGCTCGTTCGGCGGCACGACCTTCCGAGCGAACGGACAGCATGCACACCTGGGACACGGCGAACCTGCCACGGACCGAGAGCCGCCACCCGGCATCCATGGATCTCGATCGACTCGAGTCGATCGACATCCTGCGTCTCCTCAACGACGCGGACGCCGAGGTCGCCGGTGCGGTGCGCGCCGCGCTGCCCGACATCGCTCGTCTGGTGGATGCCGGCGAACGCGCACTCGCGGCCGGCGGTCACATTGCCTACTTCGGTGCCGGCACGTCAGGCCGACTCGCCGTTCTCGACGCCGCCGAGCTTGTACCGACATTCGATCTGGAACCCGGTCGCGTCGTCGCCCACATGGCGGGCGGCCCCGGGGCGCTCATCACTGCGGTCGAAGGCTCGGAGGACTCCGTCGAGCAGGGCGCCGAGGCGGCATCCACCCTCCAGCCGGGCGATGTGGCGATCGGCCTCACCGCCTCTGGCACCACCCCGTACGTGCGTGGCGCACTCGAGGCGGCCCGGCAGCGCGGCGCGGTGACGGCCCTTATCACGAGCAACCCGGAGTCGCCGCTGACGGAGCTTGCGGACATTGCCATCCTGCTCGACACCGGTCCAGAGGTGCTCACGGGCTCGACCCGTCTCAAGGCCGGCACCGCGGCGAAGCTCGTGCTCAACGGCTTCTCGACGGCTGTCATGGTGCGTCGCGGCCGCGCCTATTCCAATCTCATGGTCGCGCTCGTCGCCACCAATGCGAAGCTCCGCCGACGTTCCGTGCGGATCCTCGCCCATGCACTCGACCTCGACACTGAGGCCGCCACCGACCTGCTCGCCGAAAGCGACGGGCAGGTCAAAACAGCACTCGTACGGCACCTCGGCGCCGTCGAGGTCGAGGACGCTCGTGCCCTGCTGCGCACGAGCGACAACAACGTCCGCGAGGCACTCCGCCTCGCTGTGACCCGTGCACCACAGAAGGGAACGACATGAAGAAGAGGACTCTGATGCTCGTCGGCGGCGTTGCCGCGAGCGCACTCGCCCTCGTGGGCTGTGCGCCGGGTGAGGTCGGCGGCGGCGAGGCATCCGACGGCGAAGAAACCACCCTGACGATCTGGTCGTGGCAGGCGCAGAGCTCGGCCGACTGGGAGCGCGTCTTCGACGTTTACGAAGAAGCGAACCCGAACATCACGATCGAGTTCGAGGGCTTCCAGGCGACCGAGTACAACCAGCTGCTCTCCACCGGCCTCGCCGGTCGTGACGGCCCGGATGTCGCGGCGATCCGTGCCTACGGAGGGGCCCAGGGCCCGATCCAGGCCGGTCAGCTTGTGGCGATCGATGACATCGTCGACGGCCTCGACCAGTACGACCCGATCGTGCTGCAGGCGGCGCAGGGACGTGAGGATGGCGCCACCTACGGTGTCCCGTTCGCGTACCAGACCATGCACATGTACTACAACAAGGACATCTTCGACGAGCAGGGCCTCGAGGAGCCGAAGACCTGGGACGAGTTCATCGCGCTGCAGGAAGACCTGCTCGCGGCGGACATCACCCCGATGGCACTCGGCGCCCGCGAAGACTGGGTGCTGCCGATGTTCCACGACCTGGTGGGCTCCGCTCGCTACGGCGGCAGCGACTTCGCGGCCGAAGTGCAGGCCGGTACCAAGGACTTCACCGACCCGAACTACACCGCCTCGCTGCAGCTGGTGAAGGACATGCAGGAGTACCTCGACCCCAACGTGAACGCGATCGCCGTGGCGGATGCCACACTTCAGTTCACCTCGGGCCAGGCTGCGCAGTGGCCCGGCGGATCCTTCGACCTGAAGGTCTTCCAGGATGGCGCGCCCGACGCCGAGTTCGGCGTCTACCAGGTGCCGCCGGCACCCGGTTCGGTGCTGAAGAACGCGGTGACCCCGTCGTACGCCGACGGCAGCTTCGGCATCAACGCCGCAAGCGAGAACCAGGAAGCCGCGACCGACCTCCTCAACTGGATGACGACGGTCGAGTTCGGCCAGCTCGTCGCGGACGAGATCAAGCAGTTCTCGCCGCTCGAGGGCGTCGAATACTCCGACCCGCTGATGAAGGAGATGAACAAGCTGTACATGGAGAACCCTTCTCCGTACCTGCTGCTGGTCGACTTCCGTTACGGTGACCCGACCGGTACCGCGGTGCTCGGTCCCGACATCCAGGCGATGTTCCTCGGCCAGAAGACCCCGGAGCAGCTCGCCGCAGATCTTCAGTCCGGTGTCTCCACCTGGTTCACCCCCGGTTCCTGATCCATCCTTCCGCTGGTCGGGCGTGCCCGTCCGACCAGCGGAAGTCCCCCTTGTGAGGAGTAGCCGTCATGGCCATCGCATTACCGCCGCGCCGCTCGCGTCCGCGCCCGATCAGTAACACGGGCGTCCACCTGAGGTTCGGCACGAGCCTCGCGTTCGTCGCGCCAGCACTGCTGCTCTTCGCCGTGCTCATCCTGTACCCGATGGTCACCGCCCTCAGCTACTCGTTCTTCGGGTGGCAGGGCACGAGCCGCGACGGTTTCGTCGGGTTCGACAACTACACGACGCTGCTCACGGGCGAGCCGTACGCGACCGAATTGTGGCGCGGTTTCGGCCACAACATCCTGCTCTTCATCGGCGCCTTCGTATTCCAGAACTCGCTCGGGCTCGGAATCGCGACGCTGCTGCACAAGCGCAAGCGCACCAAGCGCTTCTTCCAGACGATCTTCGCGCTGCCCTATCTGGTGAGCCCGATGGTCATCGGCTACCTGTGGTCGCTCATGCTCTCGCCGCTGTTCGGCCCGATCAACGCGCTCCTGCGCGGCGGGGGCCTCGAGAGTCTCGCCCTGCCGTGGCTCGGCGACCCGAACCTCGCGATCTGGGTGGTCGTGTTCGTGACGGCCTGGCAGTGGATCGGTTTCCCAATCCTGCTCTACGGGGCGGCGCTTGCCGGCATCCCGGAGGAGCTCAACGAGGCGGCCTCCCTCGACGGCGCCAAGGGCTTCCAACGCTTCCGGTTCCTGACGCTCCCGCTGCTCACGCCGAGCATCGGCATCATCACGGTGCTCACCTTCATCGGCGCGATGGAGGCCATGGCCATCCCGTTCGCGCTCGGTGGTTCAAGCGGAAGCCCCGCCGGTGCCACCGACGTGATGATGCTGCTCTTCTACCGGACCGCCTTCGAGTCCGGTAACCCGAACTCGATCGGCATCTCGTCGGCTCTGGCCACCGTCCTGTTCTTCTTCATCCTCGCGATCTCGGTGGGCATCACCCGCGTGATCCGCCGCGCCGAGAGGAAGCTCTACTGATGAGCACGTCCACCATTGAGACCACCACCGCCCCCGTCGAGCGGAAGCCCGCGGCATCCGGCCCGCCCCCGCGTCGCCGGGCCGCGCGCGCCGAGGGCAGCTTCGTCGGCCGACTGGCAGCGAACGTCTTCCTCTGGGGCTACGCGATCATCGCGATTGGCCCGCTGCTGCTCATGGTCTCGAACGCGCTGCGCTCGCAGCAGCAAATCGCGACCGAGCCGCTTGGACTGCCGATCCCGCTGAACTTCACGTCCTTCCAGGAGGCGTGGATCACGGCATCCTTCGAGACCTATTTCATGAATTCGGTCGTTGTGACCGTGGGGTCGGTGCTGCTTTCGACGGTCGTCTCCGTGCTCGCGGCGTACGCGTTCGCGCGCACCAGGAGCAAGTTCTTCCAGGGCATCGAGGCACTGTTCCTGTCGGGACTCATGCTCCCGGTGCACCTGGCGATCCTGCCGCTGTTCTTCATGCTCGACCAGTTGCGGATGACCAGCAACATCTTCAGCCTCATCCTCGTCTACGGCGCGCTCGGCATTCCGTTCAGCACCTTCGTGCTCACGGTGTTCTTCCGGCAGTTGCCGCTCGAGCTCGAGGAGGCTGCCCGACTGGATGGCGCCGGGCCGTTCCGGGCCTTCTGGAACGTGATGCTGCCGCTCGTTCGTCCCGCGCTGGCGACCGTGATCGTCTTCCGGTTCGTGCCGATCTGGAACGACTTCTTCTACCCACTCATCCTCATGCGCGACCGCGACAGCTACACCCTGCCGGTCGGCCTCACCCGCTTCTTCGGCGAGTACTCGACGGACTGGCCGCAGCTCTTCGCGGGCCTGACGATCGCGACGCTGCCGCTTGTGGTGGTGTTCCTGTTCGCGACCAAGCAGATCATCTCGGGTCTCACCTCCGGCATGAGCAAGTGACCGCGTCAAGCGCTCCCTGGGTCGTCGGCATCGATGTCGGCGGCACGGGGTCACGCGCTCGCGCGGTGCACCTCGAGACCGGCGAGGTGCGCGAGCGCCGCTCGACCGGCACCAGCGCCACGTCGTCCGGGGCGCCGCGGGCGGTGGTCGAGGCTGCGGATGCCGCCGCCTCCGCCCTGCAGGACACCGGCAAAGTCGCGGCGGTGGTGGTCGGCGCCTCGGGATTCTCCACCATGGCCGTCGGCCTCGACAGCACGCGCGCACGCGTCGGCGAAGTGCTCGGATGCCATGTGATCGGGTTCGCCCCCGACATCTTCACCGCACATGTCGGTGCGCTCTCGGATGCCACGGGCGCGGTACTCGCGGTCGGGACCGGGTCGATCGCGATGTCCCGGTCGAGAACCGGAACCTGGTCGACGGTCGACGGTTGGGGCCATCTGCTCGGCGACCTCGGCTCGGCCTCGTGGATCGGCCGGCAGGGACTCGTCGAGGCACTGCGTCAGCTCGATCGCCGGACCACGGATGCCGCGGCCATGCTCGCGGCCGCGGTGGACCGCTTCGGCGACCCACTCACCTGGCCCCGGCAGTTCGCCGAGCGCACCGACCGTGCTGGCGTCTTCGCGACGTTCGCCCCCGAGGTGCTGCGGTGCGGGATCCAGGGGGATGCCGCGGCGATACGCCTGCGGGATCGGGCGATCGACCACCTCACCGACACCGCGGCGGCCGCGCTCGGCCAGCCCGACGTGCCACCGGTGCTCGCCCTCACCGGTGGGGTCTTCGACGACGCCGATTTCCGCGGTGCCCTGGCCGAAGCGGTCGTCGCGCGCACCGGAGCGCGGATCGTGCCCGCCCTCGGTTCGCCGCTCGATGGCGCGATCGCGATCGCACGGCGGGCAGCCGCGGGCGAGCAGCCGACCATCGACGGCCTCCTGGAGTGGGAGTGACCGAAGGCTGGTCCGCGCTCGCATCGGTCGTTCGCACCGCGTCGGGCGACGTGCTGCGTGACGGGCGGGGCACTCCCCACCGCGACGACCCTGAGGCGCTGCGGTCTGAGCATCTGTTCGACCTCGCCTCGCTCACCAAGGCGTTCACCGCGGTCGCCGTGCACTCCGCCATCGATGACGGACTGCTCGCCCTCGATCAGCCGATCGCCGAGATCGTGGATGCTGCGGCCGTCCGCGACGGCGTGACCCCGCATCACCTGCTCACGCACACGGCGGGGCTGCGCCCCAGCTCGCACATCTGGCGTTCAGGCGCCACCGGTGCAGCCGCGCTCGCCGACGTGCTCGACACCCCACCACTCGCCCCGCCCGGGGCAACCCACGACTACTCGTGCCTGGGCTTCATCGTGCTCGGCCTCGCGCTTGAGGAACTTTTCGGTGCTCCCCTCGATGACATCGTCCTCGAGCGAGTGGCCGGTCCGATTGGCGCGACCACGCTGCGTTGGGGGCCGGTCGCGCCCGAACTGGCGGTCGCCACCGAGCAGCAGCCGCACCGCGGGATGCTGCGCGGTGACATCCACGACGAGCTCGCCGCCTCGATCGGCCGTCCAGTCGGCAATGCCGGAGCATTCGGAACCGTCGACGACGTTGTCGCGCTCGCCTCGGCCGTCGCCAAGCGAAGGCTGCCGCTCAGCGAGCGTGCGTTCACGCTGCTCACGACCGCGGATGCGTCGGCGACCGCAGCCGGTTCGCTCGGTCGGCAGACCCACGGACTGCGCGTGGGCGACCCCAGGTTCATGACCGCGCGCCGGACGGTGGGTCACACCGGCTTCACCGGCACGTCCTTCGTGGCGGATACCGCCACCGGCGCCTGGGCGGTGCAGCTCACGAACCGGGTGCACGCCGGACGCGAAGGCACCTCCGTTGACGAGCGGCGCCGCGCCCTCGCGGCACAGATGAGCGGAGTCAGTCCTCGATGACCGCGAGCGCGTCGATCTCGACGAGCATCTCCTCGCGCGGCAATCCCGTGAACACGGTCGTTCGCGCGGGCAGGATGTCACCCTGCACGTGCTCATCCATGAACGCGGCGTACGCGTCGTTCATGATCGCGAAGTCCTCGCGCCTGGTCAGGTACACCCGCAACATGATGACGTCGTCGAAGCTTGCGCCGCCGGCACGCAGAATCGCGGCGACGTTGGAGAGCGTGAGCGTCGTCTGCGCGGCGACGTCGCCGACGTGGAGGTATTCACCGGTCGCGGCATCGACGGGGCCCTGGCCCGAGACCTGCAGCATCGGCCCCTTGCGGACGCCCTGCGAGAAGGTGTGGGCGGGTGCCGGGGCGTCGGTGGTGGAGATGCGCCGATGAATAGTCACGTCCTCCACCGTAACCTAGCGACGCGGGGCCGGTCGGCGGCCGCGCAAGAAGGAAGGAACCCCGGTGAACGACGAGCTCTCCGCGAGCCACAAGTCCATCCCGTCCGAGTTGTGGGGCACGCGCGCGGCCGATGCCGCGGCAGCGGCCGTGCCACTGTCACACTTCCAGACCCCCGTGATGGTGCTTGACCGCTCGGCCCTCGACCACAACACGCGCACGATGCTCGACTGGGTCGGCGCGCACGGCCTGGAGATTGCACCGCACGGCAAGACGACAATGGCGCCGGCACTGTGGAAGGACCTCTTGGATGCCGGGGCCGTCGCCCTCACCCTCGCCACCGGCTGGCAGGTGCAGGCCGCCCGCAGCGTCGGGGTGCACAAGATCGTGCTCGCGAACGAACTCGTCGATCCGGTCGCCGCCGCCTGGGTCGCCGCCGAGCTCGACGCCGACCCCTCCTTCGAATTCTGCTGCTGGGTCGACAGCCCTCAGTCGCTCGCCGCACTCGGCGCGACCACCGGGCACCGCCCCATCGACGTGCTCGTCGAACTCGGCGGTGCACACGGACGCACAGGGGCACGAGACATCCCGACCGCGCTCGCCGTGGCTAGGGCGGTTGCCGAGAACCCGCGACTGCGGCTCGTCGGCGTCAGCGGGTACGAGGGCGCTTTCGGCGGGTCTCGGGATGCCGCGGCATCCGCCGCCGTCGCCGGCTACCTCGCCGAGTTGGTGCGGCTCTTCGAGACAGTGTCGGCGGCTGGACTGTTCGCGGTTGAGCTGCCCGTCATCACCGCGGGCGGAAGCGCGTGGTTCGACCTCGTCGCGCAGGCGTTCGCACCGTTGTCCGGACGGGTTCGCCTGCTCATCCGGTCGGGAGCCTTCCAGGTGCACGACCACGGGCACTATCAGCGCGTCTCGCCGCTCGGCGACGCGGCGCCCGCGGCATCCGTTGCGTCCGTTGCGCAGGAGTCCCCGCACCTGCGCGCAGCCGCGACGGTGCACTCGCGGGTACTGTCGCGCCCCGAACCGGACCTCGTCATCCTCGACGCCGGCCGCCGCGACGTCGCCTACGACCTCGACCTCCCCGTGGTGGTCGATCGCAGCGGCGCGCTCGTTGCGAATGTCGAGGTCACCGCCGTCAATGACCAGCACGCGTTCGTCCGGATCCCGCGAGACTCGACGCTCGCAGTCGGCGACATCCTCCGCCTCGGCATCTCCCACCCGTGCACGGTCTTCGACAAGTGGCGCGCGATCCCGGTCGTCGCCGACGCGTCCGCCGCCGACCCGGTCGTGACCGAGATCGTCGAAACCTACTTCTGATGTGGATCCTCGGCGCCGACGTGATCGACGGACTCGGTGGCCCGCGCTACCGCGCCGACGTTCAGGTCGAGGACGACCGAATCGTCCGCATCGACCGGGATGACACCGTTCGCCGAGAGCCGCAGCCCGGCGACTTCCACGCCCCCAGCCGGATCGTGAGCCCGGGCTTCATCGACATGCACGCGCACGCCGACCTCGCCGTGCTGCGCGACGATGACCACCGGGCGAAGCTCGCCCAAGGCGTGACGACGCAGGTGATCGGTCAGGACGGCATCGGCTACGCGCCCGTCGACGACGCGATACTGCCGGACATCCGCCGCCAGATCGGCGCGTGGAACGGCGACCTGCCCGACGAGCGATTCACCTGGCACGCCATGCCGGAGTACCTCGCGGTACTCGATGAAGGTGTGCCGACCAACGTCGCGGTGCTCGTGCCGCAGGGCAACCTGCGCTGGCTGACGGTCGGGGCTGCTGCGCGGCAAGCGTCGGCATCCGAGCTTGACCGGATGCGCGGCATCCTCGCCGACGGCCTCGACGCCGGCGCCGTCGGGATGTCGTCGGGCCTCACCTACCCGCCCGGGATGTACGCCGACACCGACGAGCTCGTGGCGCTCACCGCAGTCGTCGCCCAGCGCGGTGGCTATTGGGCACCACACACGCGCGGCTACGGCGGTGGCGCACTCACCGCATACGCAGAGGCAATCGAGATCGCGAAACGCTCGGGCTGCGCGCTGCACCTCACGCACGCGACGATGAACTTCGCGCCGAATCGCGGGCGTGCCTCGGAGCTGCTGGCGCTGGTCGATGCTGCACTCGCGGACGGAGTCGATGTCACGCTCGACAGCTATCCCTACCTCGCCGGCGCGACCACCCTTGCGGCACTGTTGCCGAGCTGGGCGGCGTCGGGCGGACCGTCATCGACGCTCGAACGGTTGGATGATGCGGATGCCCGCGAGCGGATCCGCCACGACCTCGAGGTGCTCGGTTCGGATGGCGCCCACGGCGAGATCGTCGACTGGGATCTCATACAGATCTCGGGCGTCTCGCAAGACCACCTCGCGTGGAGCGTCGGCCTCAGCGTCGCGCAAATCGGGGCGCAGTCGGGTGTGGATGCCACAACCGCCGCCCTCGACCTCATGCGCGACGACGCGCTCACAACCGGCATTCTGATGCATGTCGGCGACGAGCAGAACGTGCGCGAGATCATGCGGCATCCGGTGCACTGCGCAGGCAGCGACGGCATCACGATCGGCGAGCGGCCGCACCCACGGGCGTGGGGTGCGTTCGCGCGCTTCCTTGGTCATTACGCGAGGGATGCCGCGGGGCTGAGTCTCGAGACGATGGTGCAGCACCTCACCGCGACCCCTGCCCGCCGCCTCGGTCTCGCCGATCGCGGTGTGCTGCGCGAGGGAGCCGTCGCCGATCTCGTGGTGTTCGACCCGAAGACGATCCGGGACACCGCCACCTACGAGTCCCCGCGCTCAGAACCGGTCGGCGTGGACCATGTCCTGATCGCGGGCACCCCCGTGATGGCCCGGGGTGCCCGCCTTCCCGGTCTGGCCGGCCGCGTGCTCCGCCGCTAGCGCGTCTCGTCGAGGAAGTCGGTGATCGCCTCGGCCATCGCTCCTGAGTGGGTGAAGTGCAGGTAGTGGTCGCCGTCGAGCACGACGATCCTCTGGTGCGGGACGTTCTGCAGCAGGTCGATGTTCCGCTGATGCAGTTCGTCATTCCAGGTCATCTTGTCGCTGGCGAGGAAGTTGAGCACGGGTAGATCCCTCGGGTAACGCATTTCGTAGATGGTGTGGCCGTTCTGCCCCATCCGATTCGTCTCATCGGCGACGGTGTTATTGCCGTAGTTCCAGTTCACGAGCCCGCGAAACTGCTCGCGTTGAGTTGGCGTGTACAGCTCCGGGTCCAGGTCAGAGAGCGCAGGTGCGATTGCGGTGACCCACCGCACCAGCCCTGTCGTCTGCAGGAGCTTCTCGAAGTTGATCCCGCTCGACACCTCGCCTGCGCCCGCCTCTGCGGCATCGGCGGTCGGCACCGTTGCATCGATCCCGATGACCGCCGAAACCTCGTCTGGGTACTGGTTCGCGTAGTAGAGCGTGTAGTACCCGGCAATGGAGTGGCCGGCCAGCACGTATGGACCGGCGAGGTCGAGTTGAGCCAACGTGTCGTGCAGTTCGGTGGTGATATTTTCAACCGTTCGTGGCCGATTGGTTTGGTCGCTGTGCCCGTAGCCGAAGCCTTCAACGACGATGACGCTGTAGCGGTCCTCAAGTTCGCGGATGAGGGGCGCGAACTCAATCGCCGGAGCCGCCGAGCCCAACCCGCTGAGCAGCACGATGGTCTCATCGCCGCTGCCGGCACGGTAGACGTTGATCTTGCCACCGTCGATCTGAATCTTCTCCCCGTACGGCACGACCGCGGCGCGTTCCGCCTGTTCGATGAGCAGGTTGGCCGCAGTGGACGCACCGACCAGGGCGGTGATGATGACGACGGCAGCGATCAGATTGCGGCGCCACCGGCGTCGACTCCGAGGTGGAGTGGGTGGATCCTCTCGCGACGGGGCTTCCTCGATCAAGGTCGGGTTGTGCGACATGGGATGCTCTCTGCTCATACTTCGACAGTAGAAAGAGCGTGCACGGCGCGGATCGGCCGAAGTAGTGCACCTCACGCTGGGAACGCGTACGCCCTTTGGCGTACTGCCTACGCTTTTCGCCGATCTCATCCTTCGCAGATGATGAGCACGCTCTTGCCGCGGCGGAAACTGAGCGAACGGATGAATCCTGAGGCGACGACGCTCGACTGAGTGGAGCCAGTGATGAGTGATGCTGAGGAGCTACAACGGATGAGAGCCCGTGTGGCCGAACTCGAGGCCGAGCGGGTCCACGCGGCGGGCACCGCGAATTCCCGCGGGAGGCATCGTTGGCGGTCCATCGCTTCGGCGATCCTACTCACCCTGTCGTGTGTACTCGCACCGGTAACGATCGCGGCGGTGTGGGCAAGCACCCAGGTGTCCGATACCGACCGCTACGTCGAAACCGTGAGCCCGCTGATCGATGAGCCGTCAGTGCAGGCGGACCTGACCGATGCGGTCACCGAGGTGATCTTCACCCACGTGGATCTGGAGGCGGTTACCGACGAGGCGCTAGGCGCAGTGTCCGACCTCGGTCTCGCACCGCGGGCCCAAGCTGCCCTCCAAGCCCTGCAGCAGCCGTTGATCTCGGGCATTGAGGACTTTGTTCACACGCGCGTTGCGGGTTTGATCAGCAGCCAGCAGTTCGCCACCGTCTGGGATCAGGCCAACGAGATTGCACACACGCAATTGCTGAACCTTCTTGAGGGCACTCAGGGCGGGGCGATCAGCGCCCAGAGTGACACGATCACGGTGAACCTCGGACCGATCGTCGCGCAGGTGAAGGAACGCCTGATCGCGGACGGCTTCGACTTGGCGTCGAACATTCCCGAAGTGGATGTCTCGTACGAGCTGGTGGAATCGGATGCCGTCACCCAAGCCCAGACCGCCTACCGGCTACTCACCGCGCTCAGTATCTGGCTTCCGATCATCACCTTGATCCTGTTCGTTGCGGGCGTGCTGCTGGCACGGTACCGCAGCCGCGCAGTCATGTTCGGAGCGCTCGGCATCCTGGCCTCGATGCTTGCGCTGGGAATCGCTCTCGCCGTTGCCCGCATCGTCTACCTTCAGGCCCTGCCCGGCACAGTACTGTCCAGTGAGTCGGCGGGGATGGTCTATGACACCCTGGTGCGCTTCCTTCGCGACGGGCTCCGCCTAGTCGCGGTCCTCGCGTTGGTGGTGGCAATCGCGGCGTACTTCTCGGGATCCTCACCCTCCGCTGTTCGCGCTCGCGCGGCCGCGTCGAGGGGAATCGCCCGCCTGCGCGGTCGTGCGGAGGGAGCCGGCATGCGTACCGGCGGCTTCGGGGTCTGGGTTTACAAGTACAAGCGACTGCTCTGGGTAGCGACTGTAATCATCGGGGGCCTCGTGCTGGTGTTCTGGTCGCGGCCGACCATCGCCGTGGTGATCACGACGACCATCGTCGTGATCGTCGTCATCGCGCTCATCGAGTTCCTCGCGCGTCCTCCGAGCGTTCCGCTGGTCGAGCCCGCCGAAGACGAACGTCTGCTTCAGCAGCGGTGACAAAGAAATCCGCTGGTCGAGGAATCGACCAGCGGACTGTCGGACTCATGCGCCCAGGATCTTCGCCTTCTGCGTGGCGAACTCTTCCTCGGTCAGAACGCCCTGTGCTTTGAGCTCCCCCAAGGTCTTCAGCTGCTCCAGCGGATCAGCTGACTCAGGCGCGGGCGCCGTTTGATAGACCGGCTGTTCTTCGTAACTGCCGGCCTGCTGAGCATCCTGGGCATTCCAGCGTTGTTGCTGCCGGCGCTGCACCCGACCGCTCACCGCCGATGCGGTGCCGGCGACCACCGCCGTGCGCGCTACTCCTCGAAGCAGTCCCATGTCGCTCTCCTCCTCAGACCGTCGACTCGGACTCGATGGCATCCAGCAAGGTCATGATGTCCTGCGCGGGAATGCGGGCACTCGCGATCATCTCGCCGCCGACCTCGCGCGCTGCGGCGACGAATGGGATCGCCCACAGGTTCTCGTACACAATGAGCGCGGCTGCAGTGTTCGGGTTCATGGCGGCGGCCGCTTCCTCAATGTCTTCGTCGCTGAGCATCCCCGACCGGACCGCGGCGAGCTGTGCGAATCCTTCCAGTCCTTCGCTGGAGTCTTCTTCCCACTCCATTCCGGCCACCGAGCCGTCAGCGTCTTTCGCGATGATCATGAGGTCGTAGACCCAGATCACCTTTCGCTGAATCAGGTCGAGCAGAGCCGCCGCGGTCTTACCGGTGCGCTTCTGGTCAAGTGGAAACTCGATCAACACAAAGTCGATCGGGCCGTGCACATCCGTTGATTGCATGAAACATCACCCTCACAAATTCCTGGCTCGGCGAGACTCGACAAGTGTCGATTCCCCCTGCCCGCGCTGCATCACCCCGGGCGGATGATTCGCGCGCGTGCAGGGGATGTGCGATCAAGCGCTGCCGCGCGTGAGATCGCGGGGGTGGGCGAGCACCGCCCACACGATGAGAACGTCGAAGGCGATGATGATGGTCGCCCACAACGGGTAGTACGGCAGCCACATGAAGTTTGCGATCGCGCTGAGCACCGCGAGCACCACAGCCACGATCCGCGCCCAGAGCGCACCACGGAACACCGCAGCCCCGGCAAACACCAGGAGAACGCCTCCGAGTAAGTGGATCCAGCCCCACGAGGTGAGGTCGAACTGGAACGTGTACTCCTCGCCTCTGACATAGAACTCATCGTTGAGCAATGCCACGAGGCCCTGGGTGACCTGGAAGGCGCCGGCCATGATCATGATGATCCCGGCGACAAGAATCGTACCCGCCGCCCCGGTGCTGTAATCCTGATCGGCGAATCGCCCGGTATCGGTAGTCCGCCCCGCTGAACCGGTTGTCATGGTGGTCTCCCTCGTTGCGGTGAGCCGTTGGCGACTGCGTTGTGTCACCGTTCACTCGGCTCTCCCTCAGGAAATGCCTACTCTGGGCCGTTCGTGACTTCCTCATCCTCGCGGGGTGATCCTCATCCGCCGGCACGTGCGTATTTTGGGGCGAGCGGCAGCAGCACATCACGCACGGATGGGACGCGAACATGACCGAGCAGACGGCCAAGACTCAGGCGCGGGGTGTGCTACTTCCGCTCGCGCTCGCGCAATTCATCTGCAGCTTCGCCGGCTCGAACATGAACGTGATGATCAACGACATGAGCGAGGACCTGGACACAACTGTGCAGGGCATTCAGGTCGCGATCACGATCTTCCTGCTGGTCATGGCCGCGCTGATGATCCCCGGCGGAAAGCTCACCGACAAGTACGGCCGCAAGCGGCTGTTTCTTCTTGGATTGATGATCTATGGCGTCGGCGCGCTGATCAGCGCGGTGGCGCCCGGGCTTCCCATTCTCATTCTCGGGAACTCCATCCTCGAGGGCATCGGTACCGCGCTGCTCATCCCGCCGGTCTACATCCTCACCACCATGCTGTTCCACGATCTGGGTTCCCGAGCCAAGGCGTTCGGAGCGATCAGCGCCGCGGGAGGCATCGGCTCCGCGGCGGGTCCGCTGATCGGTGGCCTGATCACCTCAGCGATCAGCTGGCGCGCGGCGTTCGTCTTCCAGGCGCTCATCATCGTGGCGATCGTGCTGCTCAGCCGCAACATCAAGGATCCGCTCCCGCCGGATCCGACTCGGGAGTTCGACGTGCTGGGCGCGGTTCTCTCGGCCGGGGGTCTCATCCTGATCGTGCTGGGAATCCTCGCCACCGACAACAGCCTCGTACTGATGCTTGTCCTGGTCGCGTCCGGCGCACTCGTGCTGGTCGGGTTCTTCCTGTCGGTGCGGGCCAAGGAACGGGCGGGCAAGGAACCGCTCCTGTCGACGAGCCTGTTCCGCAACAAGACGTCCAACCTTGGGCTGATCACCCAGAACGCGCAGTGGCTGATGCTCCTGGGGTTCTCGTTTGTAGTCGCGAGCTTCCTACAGGTGGTGCGCGGCTACAACGCCATCGAAACCGGGGTGATCTTCACCGCCGCGACTATCGGCCTGCTGGCCTCTTCGCTGGCGGCCGGACCGCTGTCGAAACGGTTCGCGCAAAAGACCCTCATTGTGGCCGGCTTCGTGATGACCACCGCCGGGATGCTACTGGGCCTCTGGCTCGTGCCGGGAACGGAGACCGGCTGGGCCTTCGCACCGGGACTGCTGCTCACCGGACTCGGCGTGGGTCTGATGCTCACCCCATCGGTGAACGTTGTGCAATCCAGTTTCTCCGAGTCCAAGCAGGGGGAGATCTCCGGCCTTTCCCGCAGCGTGTCCAACCTCGGGTCGTCGCTCGGCACGGCGATCGCCGGCACCGTCCTGGTTGCCGGGATCGCGTCGACCCCCGGGCGAAACTATGCACTGTCGGTGATCGTGCTCGCGGTGGTGGGCCTGGTCGGTCTGGCGGCGGCCCTGTTCATCCCGCGCAAGATTCCCGCACCGGTCGAGGAACCGGCCGCCTGAGTTCGGTCAGCGGCGCGCCGCCCGGCGGGTCAGCCGCTCATCCAGCGTGACGGCCGCGTTGATCAGGGCCAGGTGGGTGAACGCCTGCGGGAAGTTGCCGATCTGCTCACCGGTCAGCGCGATCTCTTCGGAGTACAGCCCCAGATGATTGGCGTAGGTCAGCATCTTCTCGAAGGTGACCCGCGCCTTATCGAGGTGGCCGGCCCCTGCCAACGCCTCCACATAGGTGAACGTGCACAGCGAGAAGGTGCCCTCGGAACCGCGCAGACCGTCCGGTGAGGCTTCAGGGTCGTACCGGTAGACGAGGCTGTCGGTGACCAGTTCGCCATCCATCGCTTCCAGCGTGGACTGCCACATTGGATCGGTCGGGCTGATGAACCCGAGCGCCGCCATGCGCAAGAGCGAGGCATCCAGAACATTCGTCTGGTAGTGCTGCACGAAGGCCTGACGCTCCTCGTTCCAGCCCTTCTCCATGATCTGCTGGAAGACCGCGTCCCTGGCCGCCATCCATTGGTCAGCGGATGCCGGGCGCCCATGCTTGGCGGCGAGGCGGATGCCGCGGTCGAAGGCGACCCAGCACATCAGCCGGCCGTAGGTGAAGTCCTGCCGTCCGCCGCGGGTTTCCCAGATGCCCTCCTCGGGCTGGTCCCAGTTGTCGACGAGCCAATCGAGCACGGCGCACACCTTGACCCAGCCGACATAGTTCATCTGGAAGCCGCGTGCGTCAGCGGAGTACAGGCTGTCCATCATCTCGCCGTAAATGTCGAGCTGCAGTTGATCGGCGGCGCCGTTGCCGACCCGAACAGGGAACGACTTTCGGTACCCCTCCCAGTGCTCCAGGCTCTCCTCGCTGAGATCGCTGGATCCGTCGATGCGGTACATGATGTTCAGCGGGGTTCCGCCGTCCGGGTGCGTGTCGATGACTCGTTCACGCATCCAGGCGCCGAAGGCCACCGCTTCCTCGATGAAGCCCAGTCTGAGCAGGGCGTACACCGAGAACGACGCATCCCGGACCCAGGTGAAGCGGTAGTCCCAGTTGCGTTCGCCACCGACTTGCTCTGGTAACGCGGCAGTGGGGGCGGCGACCAGTCCTCCGCTCGGTGCGTAGGTCATCAGCTTGAGGGTGATTGCCGAACGGTTCACCATCTCCCGCCAGCGACCGGTGTAGGTGCACTGCTCGAGCCAGGTCGTCCAGAACTTCACAGTGCCGTTGAAGAGACCCCACACTTCGCCGACGCTGGTCCGTCGCGCCTCGGTCCCGCCGACGTCGAGGATCATGCCGCGCATCTCCCCCATGTTCAGGGTCACTTCGGCGTGCACGTCCCCGGCCTCGTCGGCCGCGCCGCGGCCCAGCTGTTCGTCCTCGGGCTCCCGAACGAGGCTGACCGCCATCGTGGTGCGCGCGCCCCTAAAGACCGCGCCGCCCTCGGTGATCTGCGTCTCGTGCGGCTCGCGTCCGTAGTCGAAGCGCGGGGCGATGTCGATCTCGAAGGACATTTGGCCTCGGATGCACCGCAGCATCCGCACGATCCGGTGATGCTCGGTGGGCACCCGCGCACTCGTCACCGGCATGAAATCAACCACCTCGCCGACGCCGGATTCGGTCAGGTATCGGGTGACCAGCACCGCGGTATCGGGAAAGTAGAGCTGCTTCGTGGTGAAGGCGTCCGCGGTCGGCCGGACGCGGCAGAACCCGCCCTTCTCCCGATCGAGGAGCGCCCCGAACACACTCGGCGAATCGAATCGTGGAGCGCAAAACCAGTCGATCGACCCATCTGTCGACACGAGAGCTGAGGTCTGGAGGTCTCCGATCAGCCCGTGGTCTTCGATGAGCGGGTATCCGTCTTTCATGACGCGCCTCCTCAGCTACTCCCCGATTGTTGGGCGAGCCTTCGCGAGGCGTCATCATCCTGACCGGATGAACCTGCACGCGCGGGCCAGACCCTCGACGGGGGCCGTCTTAAAGTCGTCCCATGACGCTCAGTCGCTGGCAGCAACTGATCGAGTGGCCCATGGTCGCGGCTGCCGTGGTCTTCACGGCCCTGTACGCCTGGGTCGTGATCGCGAATCTGCAGCCTCCCGCCGATGCCATTCCGCGATTGATCCTCGCCATAATCTGGCTGATCTTCGCCGCGGAGTACATCGTGTGCATCGTGCTGGCCCGGCCCCGAGGTGAATGGTTTCGGACGCATCTGATGAATCTGGCCGCTGTCCTCGTGCCGATCCTGCGGCCGCTACTGCTGCTGCGGTTACTGCGGCTGATTCCATCACTTCGCCCGGAAGTCGGGAGTGCCGTCCGGAGCCGGTTCGCGATCTATGCGGTGGCGACCTCGATCCTGCTGATGTTCATGGGAGCGCTGGCGGTGCTCGACGCCGAGCAGAACGCGCCCACGGCCAATATCACCGGTTTTGGGGATGCCGCGTGGTGGGTCGCGGTCACGGTCGCCTCAGTCGGGTACGGCGACTACTACCCGGTCACCGCCTCGGGCCGATGGGTGGCGGTGGGACTGATGCTCGGTGGCTTGGCACTGCTCGGCACCGTGGCCGCGACGCTTTCGTCGTGGTTGATCGACCGGGTGCGCAGCAGGCACGGCGGGACGGACCAATGACAGAGACTAAGCGCGCGACGGGCGGACTTCGGCCGCTCGCCCGGCTACCAACCGCCGCGGGTCGGCGTGTGCCCCTCACGCGCGTCCTCGGGCATCGGCATCTCGGCGCGCAACCCGAGCAGTCGGATCGGCCGGTCGATCTCCCGCTTGTTTGCGAGTTCCAGGGCGCGGGCCAGCACGATCTCGCGGTCGAACACCGGCGGGATCTTCTTCGCGAAGGTCTTGGTGACGAATGGCGCGTACCGCACCTTGAGCGTCAGCCCGATGACCGGGCGGCCCTCGGCCTCCACGTCTTCGAGCACCCGGGCGACCAGTTCCCGCACCGCGTCCTCGACCTCCGCCGGCTCGGTGAGATCCCGCTGGAACGTAATCTCCCGGCTGTGGCCGCGGGCAACCCATGGGGTGTCGTCGACGACCCGGGCACCGTCGCCCCGGCCGAGCTGGGCGAACCACGGTCCCATTCGCGGGCCGAACTCGGCCGCCAGGACGTCCGGCTCGGCGTAGGCAAGTTCGGTGACGGTGGTGATGCCGCGGTCTGCGAGACGACGCGAGATCTTTGGGCCCACTCCCCACAGGTCGATGGTCGGCCGGTCCCCCATCACCTGGAACCAGTTCTCGGCCGTGAGCCGGAAGACCCCGCGAGGCTTTCCGAATCCGGTGGCAACTTTCGCCCGGATGAGCGTGTCCCCGATGCCGACGCTGCAGTGCAACCGGGTCCGGTCGAGTACGGCGTGCTGCAATTGCCGGGCATACACTTCCGGATCCTCGGTCTCGATGCCGACGAACGCCTCGTCCCAGCCGAGCACCTGCACGGTGGCTCCCGGTTGGGCGCGGAGTGTGGCCATCACCGCTTCGGATGCCGCAAGGTAGGTCTCCGCGTCGACGGGCAGGATCACGGCATCCGGAGCCTTGCGGGCGGCGATCCGCAACGGCATCCCGGACCCGACGCCGAACTCGCGTGCCTCATACGACGCTGTCGAGACCACCGCTCGCTCGGTGGGGTCGCCGCGTCCGCCGATGATCAACGGTTTGCCCGCGAGCTCGGGATGTCGCAGCACTTCGACGGCCGCGATGAACTGGTCGAGGTCAACGTGCAGCACCCACGGCGTTGGGAGGCTACTCACACGAACAGTTTGCTGCCGGCCTCAGCGATTGCCCAGCGCCGCGACCGCAGACGGCTTGAAGCCCTTGACCACGAGCCAGACGCCCAGTGAGAACTCCCACGCCGCGAGCAACGCCGCGCCGATTCCTCCTAGCGGGTTCAGCGGCGTCCAGAGGCCGAACAATGAACCGGCGACGGATGCCACGAGCAGCGGTGCTCCGATGAATCCCAGCACGGGGAGCACTCGAGGCACCAACCGGGATTTGTACATCAGGGTTCCCAGGAGCAGGGCGTTCACCGCCGGCAGGAAACCCTGTCCGAGCAGCGTCGTCCAGGTGTGCAGAGCCAGCAGCGCCTGTCCGGTGACCAGCGCTTCTTCGCCCCAGCCCGCCTGCCGTACAGTCACAATCGCCATCAGGCTGACAACGCCCGCGAAGATCGCGGCGGCCTCCAGGACTCGGACGCCGACGAGACCCAGCGCGAGCCCTTCGTTCTGCCGCTTGACCACCCGGTACAGCGCGACGCCGGTACCGATGCAGGCGAGAGCAACGATGACCTCCAGAATGCCACCGAGGATGATCGGGGTATCGGGTCCCGCTCCTGCAATGAAGGTCGGGTCGTTCCGCACTTGCTCATAGAGGGCCAGGGTCGGGATGGATACGAACGTGATCAGGTAGAGCACGCCCGCGACAATCGCGGTCTTTCGTAGCGGATCCATCCGTCCACGACTCGTTGTCAGTGGTTTCGTCGTCGTACTCATGGCGCTCTCCTTCGTGGATTGTTTCCCGAACGTGCTCGGGACTAATCGGAAGGTAGGAGCAGACGTGATGAGCGCACATCACCACATGAGGTGATTGAGGTGGTGATCCTTCACAAGACGAAGTGGGCGGATGCCGTAGCATCCGCCCAACTGTCTTGCGAATAGGATGCCCAGCCTGCTGAATGCAGCTGGCTGGGCATCCTGGTGGGCGAGCGGGTGTCAGTTCTCGAAGTCGGTGATCACGACGCGGATGACGGAGCTGTCCTTGAGTAGCTCGTACCCCTGCTGGACCTCGCTGAGCGGGATCTGCACGGAAACCAGCTCGTCAAGCTTGAAACGTCCGTCCATGTAGAGACGGGAGTACATGGGGATGTCACGCTTGATCGTCGACGCGCCCATGTTCACACCCGAAATCGACTTGGAGAAGTTCTCCGCCTCGACGACCGGCAACGTCACGGCGCCGTCCGGGGACGCCCCAATCAGGTACAGGCCGCCACCGCTTCCGACCATAGCCAGCGAGTCCTGCAGGACAGCGGAGTGCCCGACGTAGTCGAAGACGTGCTGAGCGCCACCACCCGTGATCTCCTGGACCGCTTCGACGGCGTTGGTGTTCCGGGAGTTGATGACGTGGGTTGCGCCGAACGACTTGGCGACCTCGAGCTTGGAGTCTTCGACATCCACCGCGATGATCGGGTTCGCGCCGGCGACCACTGCCCCACTGACACCGTTCAGTCCGACGCCGCCAGTGCCGACGACGACAACAGACTCGCCCTGACGGACGTTCGCACGGTTGAGGACTGCCCCGGCACCGGTGATCACGCCGCAACCGAGGAGGGCAGCTTGAGCCCACGGCATGTCCTTGGGGAGTTTGACCAGCTGGTTCTGGTGCACAAGCATCTGCTGGGCGAACCCGCCGAGCGCGAATCCCTGGAACAGCGGCTCGCCGCCCCGGGAGAGGCGCGGGCGCTGCCCTTCGCGGCGCGTGGTGGCCGCCGGGTTCTGGCAGATGTAGGAGCGCTCGGTCAGGCAGTGCACGCAGGACCCACAGGACTGGATTAGGGATCCAACAACGTGGTCCCCAACTTGAAAGTCGGTGACGTCAGGGCCCGTGGCGATAACCTCGCCGGCGGGTTCGTGCCCCAGAAGAGCAGGCAGCGGGTAGAGGCCTCCGAACGCGTGCTCCTGGATGGAGAGGTCCGAACGGCACAGGCCGCTGGCTTTGACCTGGATCAGCACCTCCGCTCCGATCGGTTCGTCGATGTCGATGTCCTCGAGAACGAACCCCATACCGGTCCCGTTGGTAACTGAAGCCTTCACAGTCGCATTCCTTTCCACCCTTCGTCGTCGGAAGGGAAGCTGCTTTTGATTTATCCAACAGGTGTTGGATAACCGAACTAGATAAAGCATACGCAAGCATGCATCAGAGACCGCTGTGCGCAGCCGGAACGTTCCTCCAAGCCGTTCGTCGACACCACCCTGACTAGAGCGGCCCCTACAAGGCGGAGAACCAAACAGCTGTCGTCGTCGCTGGCTGTCGTTTGACTACTCGACGAGCTTGCCGACCACTGACACCTCCTGGATCAGGTCGGCGATCTCCGCCGGGATCGGCGGAATCTGCTCACGCACGACACCGGTCTCGGGCGACCAGACGAGGTTCACCTGCAGCTCGGGGTCGATCTCCGGATAATCGCTGCGGTTGTGGGCTCCACGGGTCTCCCGCCGCTCGCGAGCCGCCTCAAGGGTGGCTCGAGCCGCGAGCGCAGCCGACTTCAGATCGAACGCGTGAGCCAGATCCTGGTAGCCCGCGACATCCGGGTGCACCCCGATGTCGGACATGCGAGCCTCGATCTTGTCGAGCTCGGCGAGGCCCTGAGTGAGGCCCTCCTCGTCGCGCACGACGCCGGCGAACTCGGTCATGGTGTCACGGATGGCCCGCTGAAGGGCTCGCACATTCTCTTCGCCGGATGCCGCCAGCAGGGCTTCGATCTCACCGCGCGCTTCGGCGACGGCCTCGGCGGAGCGCACCTGGGCTGGCAGCGCAGTCGAGTAGGCGGCGGCCGCCTGTCCGACGATGCGACCGAAGACAAGCAGCTCGATGAGCGAGTTGCCGCCCAGACGGTTGGCGCCATGCAGGCCGCTGGACGCCTCGCCGATCGCGTACAGTCCGTCGACCTCGGTGCTGTGGTCCTCGGACCGGACCCACACGCCGCCCATCGAGTAGTGCGCGGTGGGCGCGATCTCGATCGGCTGCTTCGTGATGTCGAGCATCTGCAGCTCGAGCATGGTCTGGTAGACGCGGGGCAGGCGGGTCATGATCGTCTCGCGCGGCAAGTGGGAGACGTCGAGCCACACACCGCCGTTGGGGGTGCCGCGGCCCTCCCTGATTTCGGTGTAGCAGGCCAGCGCCACCCGGTCGCGGGTGGAGAGCTCCAGGCGCTCGGGGTCGTAGTTGTGCATGAAGCGCTCGCCCAGGCCGTTGCGCAAGATGCCGCCCTCGCCGCGTGCCGCCTCACTGATCAGCGTGCCGGCCGCGTTCTCGGGTTCGATGATGCCCGAGGGATGGAACTGCACGAGCTCGGGATCCCGCAGTCGGGCTCCGGCCTCGACGGCCAGGCGGAACGAGTCACCGGTGTTCTCGTCGCGACGTGAGGAGGTGCGCCGCCAGATCCGGTTGTGGCCGCCGGCGGCGAGGATCACCGCATCGGCATGGATGAGGTACCGGGTGCCGTCATTCAGGTCGAAGCCGTAGGCGCCGAAGACGACGTTGTCGTTCACGAGGATGCGCGTGATGTAAACGCTGTCGAGGATCGGGATGTCGAGTTGGGTCGCCCGATTCACGAGCGTGCGCTGGATCTCGAGTCCTGTGTAGTCGCCCGCGAATGCCGTGCGGCGGTACTTGTGGGCACCGAAGAAGCGCAGCGAGATCCGGCCGTCGTCCTCGCGTGCGAACGGCATCCCGTAACGCTCGAGGTCCTCGATGCCTCGGCGGGCACCCTCGGTGACGATCTGAACCGTGTGCGGGTTGGCGAGGTAGTAGCTCTCCTTGATCGTGTCGGCGGCGTGCTGCTGCCAGCTGTCATCGGCGTCCATCGTGCCCAGCGCGGCGTTGATGCCGCCGGCCGCGAGGGAGGTGTGCGCGTCGTTCTTGGGACGTTTGCCGACCGCGACTACGTCGACTCCCGCTTCGGAGAGTTCGATCGCGGCACGGAGGCCCGACCCACCGGTGCCGATCACGAGGACTGACGTAGAGATCTGGCGTTCTGGAGCGCTCATATCTCAACGCTAGGCACTCGCTTTGGATTACTCCAATGCATAATGCTGGTCGCCACGATGCGGATACAGTATCGATGTGAACCTCGAGCAACTGCGTAGCTTTGTGGAGGTGGCTCGGCTGGGGAACTTCACCCGCGCCGCCGAGCAGCTGCACCTCGCGCAGCCGTCCCTGAGCCGCCAGATCTCCTCACTCGAGCAGGACCTCGGCGCCGAGCTGTTCCATCGCGCGCGTGGTGGCAGCTCGCTCACCGTCGCAGGCGAATCACTGCTGCCCTTGGCCAGGCGGATGCTCGCCGACGCCGAGTCCGTCCGCCGCGAGTTGGCCGAGCTCGCTGGCCTGAAGCGCGGCAGGGTGCGGCTGGGTGCCACGCCCACCCTGTGCATCAGTCTGGTGGCCGAGGTGCTCAGCGCGTTCCATGCGGCGCATCCCGCCATCGAGCTGCACCTCTCGGAGCAGGGATCGCGGCGGCTGCTCGACGAACTCGCCGGCGGCGAGCTGGACCTTGCCCTGATCACCACGTCGGATGCGACATCCGCCGAGCAATTCACGGTGACTCCGCTGCTCGTCGAGGAGCTCGTGGTGATTTCGTCAGCCAGCGCGCCCCCGGTGACCACGCGCGACACCATCGGATTCGAGGATGTCGCAGCCCTGCCACAAATCGTGTTCAGCTCGACCTACGACCTCCGCAGCACGACCGATGCCGCGTTCAACGCGGCGGGGCTCACGCCCGACGTGGTGCTCGAGGGAGCGGAGATGGATGCTGTGCTGCGGTTCGTGGAACGCGGCCTCGGGGTCGCGATCGTCCCCGCGATGGTGCTCATCGACCGCCCGGGATTGCGGTCGGTGCGCCTTGCGCGGCCGCCGCTCACCCGGACGATCAGCCTCGCCCGTCCCGCCGGCGCCACGTCGACCATCGCGGTCGAGGTCATGCAGCGCACGATCGCCACCACCGCGACCGCGTTCGCGGCCAGGGCGGGGGCGACCATGCGCCGCGCTGAGGAGGAGGGCTAGAAGTCCCAGTCCTCGTCTTCGGTGTTCTCGGCCTTGCCGATCACGTACGAGGAACCCGAGCCCGAGAAGAAGTCGTGGTTCTCGTCGGCGTTCGGCGAGAGCGAGGCGAGGATCGCCGGGTTCACGTCGGTCACCGTCTTCGGGAACATCGGCTCGTAGCCGAGGTTCATCAGCGCCTTGTTGGCGTTGTAGTGCAGGAACTTCTTGACGTCCTCGGTCAGGCCGACGCCGTCGTAGAGGTCCTGCGTGTACTGCACCTCGTTCTCATACAGTTCGTAGAGCAGGCTGAAGGTGTAGTCCTTCATCTCCTCACGCTTTTCTTCGGAGACCGTCTCCAGCGCACGCTGGTACTTGTAACCGATGTAGTACCCATGCACGGCCTCATCGCGGATGATCAGGCGGATCAGGTCAGCGGTGTTGGTGAGCTTGGCGCGCGAGGACCAGTACATCGGCAGGTAGAAGCCCGAGTAGAAAAGGAACGACTCGAGCAGCGTCGAGGCGACCTTCCGCTTCAGCGGGTCATCACCACGGTAGTAATCCATGATGATCTGCGCCTTCTTCTGCAGATTCTCGTTCTCAGTCGACCAGCGGAAGGCGTCGTCGATCTGCGGCGTCGAACTGAGCGTCGAGAAGATCGACGAGTAGCTCTTCGCATGCACCGACTCCATGAACGCGATGTTCGTGTAAACGGCTTCCTCGTGCGGCGTGATCGCATCCGGAATCAGGCTGATCGCACCGACGGTGCCCTGGATCGTGTCAAGCAGGGTAAGACCGGTGAACACGCGCATGGTCATCGTCTGCTCTTCGGGCGTCAGCGTCTCCCACGACTGCACGTCGTTCGACAGCGGCACCTTCTCAGGCAGCCAGAAGTTGTTCACCAGACGGTTCCAGACCTCGAGGTCCTTGTCGTCCTGGATTCGGTTCCAGTTGATGGCGTTGACGTGGCTGACCAGCTTGACCTTGCCCTGGTGGGCAGGGTCGTTCGCGGCCGAGTTGACCTTGTCGGTGAGAGTCATTTCGAAGTCCTTGTGGTTGCGGGGTTTGGTTTCGAGACGCTCGCTGGCGCTCGCTCCTCAATCAGCGAATCGTTAGAGCATGCAGCTGACGCAGCCGTCGACCTCGGTGCCCTCGAGCGCCATCTGCCGCAGGCGGATGTAGTAGATCGTCTTGATGCCCTTGCGCCACGCGTAGATCTGCGCACGGTTGATGTCACGGGTGGTGGCGGTGTCCTTGAAGAACAGCGTCAGAGACAAGCCCTGGTCGACGTGCTGGGTGGCCGCCGCGTAGGTGTCGATGATCTTCTCGTAGCCGATCTCGTACGCGTCCTGGTAGTAGTCCAGGTTGTCGTTCGTCATGAACGGCGCCGGGTAGTAGACGCGGCCGATCTTGCCTTCCTTGCGGATCTCGATCTTCGACGCGATCGGGTGGATCGACGAGGTCGAGTGGTTGATGTACGAGATCGAGCCGGTCGGCGGCACCGCCTGCAGGTTCTGGTTGTAGATGCCGTGCTTCTGGACGGATGCCTTCAGCTCGAGCCAGTCCTGCTGAGTGGGCAGCTGCACGGTCGAGTTCGCAAACAGTTCGCGAACGCGCTCGGTGGCCGGCTCCCAGACCTGCTCGGTGTACTTGTCGAAGAACTCACCCGACGCGTACTTCGAGTTCTCGAAGCCCTCGAAGGTCTTGCCGCGCTCGATCGAGATCTTGTTCGACGCCTTGATCGCGTTGTACACGACCGCGTAGAAGTACATGTTGGTGAAGTCGATGCCCTCTTCGGAGCCGTAGTAGATCCGCTCGCGCGCCAGGTAGCCGTGCAGGTTCATCTGGCCGAGGCCGATCGCGTGCGACTTGTCGTTGCCATCCGCGATCGAACGCACCGATTCGATGTAGCTCTGGTCGGACACCGAGGTAAGACCGCGGATCGCCGTCTCGACCGTCTGCGCGAAGTCCGGCGAGTCCATCGACAGCGCGATGTTCATCGAGCCGAGGTTGCAGGAGATGTCCTTGCCGATCTGGTCGTACGACAGGTCGGTGTTGTACGTGGTCGGGGTGTTGACCTGCAGGATCTCCGAGCACAGGTTGGACATGTTGATCCGGCCCTGGATCGGGTTCTCCTTGTTCACCGTGTCCTCGAACATGATGTACGGGTAGCCCGACTCGAACTGGATCTCGGCGAGGGTCTGGAAGAACTGACGCGCCTTGATCTTGGTCTTCTTGATGCGCGCGTCATCGACCATCTCGTGGTACTTCTCGGTGATCGAGATGTCACCGAACGGCACTCCGTACACACGCTCGACGTCATACGGCGAGAACAGGTACATGTCCTCGTCCTTCTTCGCGAGCTCGAAGGTGATGTCGGGGATGACCACGCCCAGCGACAGGGTCTTGATGCGGATCTTCTCGTCGGCGTTCTCACGCTTGGTGTCGAGGAAGCGCATGATGTCGGGGTGGTGCGCCTGCAGGTAGACCGCACCGGCACCCTGACGCGCGCCGAGCTGGTTGGCGTAGCTGAAGCTGTCTTCGAGCAGCTTCATGACCGGGATGATTCCGGATGACTGGTTCTCGATCTGCTTGATCGGTGCACCCGACTCGCGGATGTTCGACAGCGACAGGGCAACGCCACCGCCGCGCTTCGACAGCTGCAGCGACGAGTTGATGCCGCGCGAGATCGACTCCATGTTGTCTTCGATACGCAGCAGGAAGCAGCTGACCAGTTC